>CAYGSD010000003.1:0-334744 GCA_964352625.1 uncultured Roseivirgaceae bacterium | reverse complement strand
AGTTAATGGAGCATATCCTTGCTCCGGATTTCCCAACTGGAGGAACGATTTATGGTTACCAAGGAGTAAGAACTGCTTTTGAAACAGGTAGAGGGCGTGTGGTCATGCGAGCAAAAGCTCATTTCGATCAAACGAAATCAGGCAGGGAGCAAATCATTGTGACCGAGATTCCATACCAGGTCAATAAGGCAAGCATGATCGAAAAAACGGCTGCCTTGATCAATGAAAAGAAAATTGAAGGTATCTCAGATATTAGAGACGAATCTGACAGAGACGGTTATCGAGTAGTATATGATTTGAAAAAAGACGCTATTCCCAATATCGTTCTTAACAATCTCTACAAACAAACGCAACTTCAAACCTCATTTAGTATCAACAACGTTTGTCTGGTAGGTGGTCGACCGAAGACGTTGAATCTGAAGGAGATGCTCCATTATTACATTGAGCATCGACATGAAGTTGTTGTTCGAAGGACTGAATTCGAACTGGATGAAGCAAAGAAAAGAGCGCATATACTAGAAGGATATCTCATAGCTCTGGATCACCTTGACGAAGTGATTGCATTAATCCGAGCCTCAAAAGATCCAGATGAAGCCAAGGAAGGCTTGATGAGTAAATTTGGTTTGTCAGACATTCAAGCAAAAGCAATTCTTGAAATGCGACTTCAACGCCTTACTGGCATGGAGCGTGATAAGATTGTGAAAGAGTACGAGGAGGTGATGGCATTAATCGAACGTTTAGAAGCTATTTTGGCCGATGAAGGTATGCGAATGCAAATCATTAAAGATGAATTGCTAGAAGTGAAGGAGAGATATGGTGACGAGCGTCGATCCGTGATTGAGCACAGCGCTGACGAATTTACCGCAGAGGACATGATCCCAGACGAGGATATGGTGATCACCATTACCAATGAAGGCTATATCAAGCGTACACCACTGGTAGAGTACAGAGTTCAAGGTAGGGGTGGTGTAGGTGCGAAAGCAGCAGGTTCGAAAGATTCAGATTTCCCCGAGCACTTGTTCGTAGCGAGCGCACATAATTACCTTCTGTTATTTACTGAATTCGGTAAAGTATTCTGGATGAAGGTTTGGGGAATTCCTGAAGGCAGTAAAACCTCAAAAGGCCGAGCCATTCAAAACCTCATCAATATCGAACCGGAAGATAGAGTCCGAGCTGTCATAAATGTAAAGAGTCTTGAAGATGCTGATTATATCAATAACAACTTCCTGGTGATGTGCACCAGAAATGGCATCATCAAGAAGACTACTCTTGAGGCCTATAGCAGACCAAGAAAGAATGGTATAAATGCAATTACTATTAAGGAAGGTGATAAACTTCTGGATGTCAGAATGACTTCAGGTAGCGACCATGTGGTGATTGCGAGTAGTGGAGGCAGAGCGATTCACTTTATTGAATCCGACGTACGTGCTATGGGAAGAAATGCTTCAGGCGTGAAGGGTATTAATCTGGGATCAAAAGAATTCGCGGTTGGAATGGTTTGCATGAGAACTGATGAGCCACCACAGCTTTTAGTTGTATCTGAAAATGGATATGGCAAGCGCTCGAACCTAGAAGATTATCGCATCACCAAACGTGGCGGCAAAGGAGTGAAGACTATTAATATCACAGAAAAGACCGGTCAACTGGTAGCTATCCAAGATGTAGAAGACGGAGATGAATTGATGATAATAAACAGATCAGGGATTGCGATAAGAATGGCCGTTGACACCCTTAGAGTAATGGGTAGAGCGACACAAGGTGTTAAACTGATCAGACTGAACAACGAAGATCAGATAGCAGCTGTGGCACGGATTTCGCAAATGGATGAAGTCATAGAGGTGGAGGGAGACGAAAACGTAGCTGACAATACAGAAACTAAGAATGAAGAAAACAATAACGAAACAAACGAAGAATCATAAACATACGACGATGAGATTATTGATGACCATATGCCTGGCCATGCTCGCGGTTTTAACCGTCGATGCGCAAAAAAAGCCTAAAGTAAGTAAAGCAAAATCCTTATGGCAAAGTGGAAACTACATTGAGGCCAAAGAAATTTTGGATGCAGCCATTGAGTTTGAGAAGATTAAAGATGATGGTGAAACCTGGTATTACAGAGGATTGCTTTATGCGAGTATAGACACCACTTCAAATGAGGAGTATAAGGCGCTTTCCGAAAATGCTCTGGAAGTAGCACTTGCATCGTTTCAAAAAGCAGAGGAATTGAGTGATGGAAAAGGGTATGCGGTTGTCACTACAACGAGTATTGCCACCCTTGATCAACAATTAGCGGGGTATTATGGCTACTATTATACCAAAGCAGTCACAAGTTATGATAATGATGACTTAGAAGAAGCTTCACGAAATTTTGAAACAGCTTCACAAATAATGCCTCAGGACACAACCTCGGTAGTGAATGCTGCCTACATGTCATTGCAAGGCGATGATCCAGTGAGAGCGCTTGAATTGTTTGATAAAGCAATTGAAAGAGGATCCGTCGCAAAAAGCACCTTCTCTAATGTCGCTGGCATCTATTTGAAGAATGAAGATCAGGAAAATGCACTTAAAGCTTTACGGAAAGCTTTAGAAAAGCATCCTAGTGCTGTTGAATTCAAAAGACAAGAAATTTCAATCCTAATTAATATGGGAAAGGCTGAGGAGGCAAAGGTTGAGTTGGTCTCGGCTATCGAATCAGAACCAGAGGATCCTGGGTTAAGATTTGCTCTTGGACTACTTCATGAAGAATTAAATGACAAGCAAGAGGCACTAAAGGCCTATCAATCAGCTCTCGATATTGACCCAAATCATTATGCTAGTGCTTTCAATAAAGCTGTGATCATATTCAATGAAGCAAATGAATTATACAAAGAAAAAGCAGCCCTAGGTATCAGTAAAGCTGATATTGCGAAAGCGAAATCTCTAGATCCTAAAATTAAAGAAGGCTTTACAAAGGCACTTCCTGCTTGGGAACAGGTGTACTCTATTCAAACGCCTGAGCGACCGACACTCGAAACTATGCTATTCCTGTACGCTTATTTAGGTGAAGAGAAGAAAGCCGACAAGATTGAAGCTGAGTTGGATGCACTTGGAGATGATGATGAAGAGTAAGTAAAAAACTTAAAGAGAACTAGTAAAAGCCGGATATACCGGCTTTTTTTATTTATCTACTTTTGTAGCAGCAATAGGCCCTAAACCAGCTCAATGATAACCCTACAAGCTTCAAGTATTGATGAATTAAACGCCATATGGAAGCGTTTGAGGGTTGATTTTCAGGTGATCGAGAAGATTCATTTAGACCCGAAATCCCTTCAGTATAGGATGGTTATAAAGCAGCCAGACCTAACTGCCATGCTGCGTGGGGTTGCCGATAAGGTGCTCGACAGGTTGGAATTGTATGAAGACAAGGCCTTGATAGGTACAATCACAATTAACCAATTCGATGAAAGAGTCTTAAAAGAGTCTACAAAGTATCGTTCGCTTATTCCTCTGGCAAGAATCTGGGAGGTCATTTCCCTTACGGACAAAAAGGCGGTATTTTCTTATCTGAGAAGTCAGATAAAGGCTGAAATACAAGCTGATGACATATCAGAAGGGATGAACAAACTATAGGCTAGAGGACAATTCGTTTTGACAAAATTATCGGATTGCCTTGTGACGACTTACACCTGCACACTAAGTCCTGATATTTCAAATAACTCGGTGTGTACTGGTTGAGTTCGATTGTGAACTGACCATCCTCGGATGATAACCGAGTGTCAACTGATTCCTCGTCAAAAAAACCATCTTCACTTAGCCCTCCGAAGAAGAATTCAACTTCAGAACAGGAGGGAGCTACCGAAACATTCACCTTGTTGCCATTTCTCGCAAAAATAATCTCAGGGAGCTCTTTCTGCTTGCCGCTTTGATAATACTCCACAAGATCAGATCCTGTTAGTCCATACTGATAAGATATTCGCGATTTTACTTCACCATTGCGGTAATACGTGATTCTAGGTCCATGAAGAATATCCCGATCATATGAAGTCTCGGCATATAAAGAACCATTCTCAAAATATTTGATGGAAGTTCCTTGTCGCTGACCTGCGGCATATGGCATTTGAAGTTGGATGGTTTTGCCATCATCGTAGTACAAATACGAAACGCCATCTTTCAATCCATTGGCATAACTAACGCGAGTCTTTATGGTGCCATCAGGCCGACGAGATATCCATTCGCCAGTCTTCGGACCAGACTTAACACGCTCAGGAGCTGCAAGCTGCTCAGACTTTACCGATGTTGAACAGGAGCTGAGCGTTTGTATGATAAAAGCCAAAAAGATTAACCGAAACATAAATAGGATTTTAAAGCAAGATATACTGGCAAGGGTAGTATTCAAAAATTAATACTTAACATAATATATATTATAACACAAAATAGACTTTAGGCTATTGGGGCTGTTTTATGGCAAATCAACCATTTTGATGTTATAATCATATTATGTTAACCGTCTGTCGCCGGAAGTATTGGACGTTACTGCATCTATTCCTAATTCTAAGTGGCCTACGGAACTTCAAGGCAGCTGTGTTATAATAACCGTTATTTTAAGTAGCCGTTGCGGATCTTAGTAAACTATCACAGGTCAGTGGCATCTTCATAATATTCTTCTTCCGCATAATCATAGTAGTATTCGAAATTACAGGTATCCGTATGCATAGTTAATAAACTGGCCTTATTAATATCCATGAAATACTTAGATCGAAGTTCATTGGTTAAATTCCCCCAATCCTGCTCATCTGACGTACTGCGTGCATACCAAGTGTCATCACGTTTCTCAAGCTGAATTTTTCTCGTGGTTCCCTCAGCATTGATTAGTGTCAAAATAAATTTTTCATTGTAATTCTCATATTCAATTTGCTCTATTTTAAATATGCCATCATGCATAAAAAATATCTTTGGAAAATTTTCAAATGTCCTATTATCAAAACCATGGGAACCAAAAGGCTTATTTTTATAAGTGACAAACTTAAAGTCAGCAGGAAACGGTAAAATTTGAATTCCGGGAAGGGAATCCCAACATGATTCCTCATACTGAAGCCAACTCGAATCCGTCTTGATCACTTGCTGAAATTCAAGCCGTCTGTCATCTGGGTGATCACTGAACAGAAATCGAATTTGGCTTATAAAATCACCTCTTTTAATTATACCCCGTTTTGAAATTATTAACGGATCTCCATGTCTTACTCCAGAGAGTATTTTGATCGAATCAGTTAGAATTTTGGAACCCCTTTCAACTTTAAAATGTGCTTCAGTACTTACATACTCACTGATTCGGGATTTTCGCCATTCTTCAGTCCATTTCCAGTCATTGCCGTTTGGTTCATATACATAGGTGATACCGTCATTTTCTTTGGTTCGTTTTGTACGAACTAATTGTGAATTTTCGCCTTTATAAAAAGTTTTGATTCCATAGCTCTTTTCATACTCCTCAACAATTAGCGTTTTGAGATGTGGTACTCGCTTAATTCTAGCATTTTGAAAGATGCTATCGTACCTAAATGTGCCATCACTATTGGACAGCCAAACGGCCCGTCCGCTATTGTCCCGACTTCCGGCTTGCCTATATAAAATGATGTCGTCTATGGCATCATAATTTATATCTAGGATATCATATTTTATCCTCCCTTGATTAAAATATACTGAGACGTGATTTCCGCCTACCGGATATTTGAACGAAGATGAATTAGTAGTGTCTTGGATTTCAAGCAATGATATCTTGATAAAATTGGGTTCAGATGCTGAAACTTCACCATGTACAGAAATTCTTGAATTTAGCTTCAGCGTACGTTGCTCGCTTTTACTTTGACATCCTATTATCATGAGGAATGCTAGAATGGAGATAATCAAATTCTTTTTCATTGCTGAGTTCAAGTAATTTAATTGAGTATCTATTCGACCTTTGTTTTCTAACCAGTAATGGAGAATATAATTTCTTTGCTGGCCTATTATAAAGTTATTGAAATCGTTATAGTTTCCATGCTATTCCACACACATTTGCCTCCTTTCAAAATCCAACGCAAAGGCTATTGCTGTCCAAGGAGTGCTCCATCCCCTACCCAATAAGAAAAACTCTTTTGCCTGCCCTCGGATTTCCTAAGCCTCGCGGAAGAGAAACTCTAAAGATAAATTAGTAGGCCAGCTCTCCCGATAGTTATCGGGACCGAAGCTTACTCAACATAACGCTCTGTATATTATAGCTACCTCCTTAGGAATTCCCTTAGTATGAGCACAGTGAGTATTTAACCTAATTATGGTCGTTTAAAGAATCATGTTAAATGCGAATCCAGACAATGGCAAGAAGTCTCAGCCCTAAATCGATGATTTGGGAAACCATTGTCAGAATCCTTAGTCTTTAGGGCAAATCAATAAACTACATGAAGAGGACAATCTTAACAATCGCCATTTGCACAGTCATAGCTCTGCAAATGGCCAACGCTCAAAAGACTTGGAGGCTGGGTGTCTCCACGTTCAAAGAATCATTTTTCTATCCCTCACTTGACAACTTCTCAGGGCCCTATCATCCCGGTGTGTCAGTGGTCGCAGATAAGGTTCTGAAGGTGCGGCGCAACAGTACCAAGTTACTATCTCTGGAAGCGGGCTTCTACCACCACGACTATTTCCAAACCGGACTATTTCTGTTAGCAGGCCTTAACTACGCCTATCCAATAAAAGAAAAGCTTGTACTCAGGTGGGGACCTAGACTGGGTTATTTGCACACCTTCTCCCCTACGGGAATCTACGAACACAAAAACGGAGAATTTCAGCAAGTAAAGGACTTTGGCAGGCCAACTGGATTAGCTGGTGTTACACTCGGGATGGAATATCCCATCATCACTATGGGATCATCAGAAACCATAGATCTTTTTCTAGACTATCAAATCTTAGTTGAGGGGCCTTTTGCTCCGGCAGCCGGAGTTCCAGTTGTTCCTCACACATTCATTGGCCTAGGCCTCAAAACTCTACTATTCTAAAGATGAAATACACATTATTACTCCTATCGATATTAATCATTTCTTCCTGCTCCAATCTGGAAGACCTTGCTCCTGAAGATTATGATTGCGTAAATCAGGCAGACATCCCTCAGCACCCAAGAGCCGATGAACTACAGGCTTTTGTAGAAGAAAAAGTGAGAGAAGGCCTTCCCGGACTGAGCCTCATGGTACGCACCCAAGATGGCAACAGCTGGGTGGGTGCAGCAGGAAAGGCGGACATTCACAATAACGTGCCATTGCTGCCATGCCACCGAATGATAGTGGCCAGTGTTTCCAAGGTGGCTACTGCTACTGCCATTTTCAAGCTGAGAGATCAAGGCAAACTCGATATCAATGATAAGCTTTCCGATTACTTGAGCGGTGAATACATGGACAAGATCGAGAATGCCAAGAAAGTCACCATCAAGCAATTGCTAAATCATACCAGTGGGCTCTACGATTACCTCAACCCCATCAAGTGGGAATTGACAAGTGTCAATGAACCCTATAAGTCAGGAACACCACAAGAAAAATTGGAATTCGCCTATGGTAAGTCTCCGGATCACGAACCCGGCAAGACCTATGCGTATTCCAACACCAACTTTGTATTACTGGGATTACTCGTAGAGGAACTCTCAGGACAGACATTGGCTGAATTTTCCATGATGGAAATCTTTGAGCCTCTAAACCTTAGTTCAGTTTTCATCGGAAATAGTCAGGACCACCTTCCTAACGGGACTCCAAAAGGCTATTTGGACGTTCATGGTAATGGCAAATTGATCATGTCAGAGTTTTGGTATCACTATGACCTGGCCACCGGCGATGGTGGTATGGTCACCACCATGCTAGACCTTGGCATCTTCATAGAGCAATTGCTTGCAGGCAATGTGATCTCAGAAGAGTCACTCAGCATCATGAAAGATGAATTTGAGTTACCAGAGGACTGGAAGGGATTCTACCATGAAGGGAACGGTCACGGTTTTGAGGTATTTGAAACACCTTATGGAAAGGCTTACGGGCACACAGGTGCCGTTTATGGTTTCCTTACTATAGCCTGGCATTTCCCTGATAGTGGTGTAACGATTATGCACTCCATCAATGGAGTGAGCGATGAAATCTTCGAAATCCGTGAAGACCTCACTGATGAATTAATGGAAATGATTTTTGAACCATCGTAGTGAATGACTATTGATCAAAATCCGAATCCTCCCGATTTATTTCGAGGGGATTTTTTTTTTAATGAAAGGGTTCATGATACTAGAAATCTCTTGATTTCTCCATACACCCGCTTCAGGTCCTCCATCTCTATCACGTAAGGAGGCAAGATGTAGAGCACATTGCCAAGTGGCCTAAGTAGAATGTCTCGCGCCAGAAAGTAATCGTAGAGATGATCGCGAATGGAGCTGGTGTAGCCAGCATCATCGGTTCTGATTTGCATAGATAGAATCGTGCCCTGAGACTTTATTTGAGCCAGTCTTGGATGATTGATCATTTCCTGCACGAAACCTTCATGCGCAGCTGCAATGGCTTGTATTCTTTGCTGACAATCATCGGAAGTCAAAATATCAAAACTTGCATTGGCCGCTGCACAGGCGAGCACATTGGCCGTGTACGAATGCCCATGCCAGAAGGTCTTTTGGAGCTGGTCATTATCGAACTCCGCTACTATTCGCTCTGATACACTTGTGATGCTCATGGGAAGGAAACCACCCGTCAAGCCCTTGGACAAACAAAACAAATCAGGCTGATGGTCGAGATAGTCCGTGGCAAAGAACTTCCCTGTTCGGTAAAATCCGGTCATCACTTCATCGGCAATAGTGACTACCTCATGTTCCTTGGCTATTGCCAAAAGCCGATTCAGAATGTCTTTGTCATAAATGCGCATCCCTCCTGCTCCCTGCACTAGCGGCTCGAAGATGAATGCGGCCGTTTGGTCACTGCAGTGGGCACGAAAAGCATCAATGGTATTGGCTCCATCTCCTTCAGGAAAGGGAATGAATGCCACGTCAAAGAGCTTTTCATCAAAGGGTGCAGAGAATAGATTGCGCTCAGCTACCGACATGGCTCCAAAAGTGTCGCCGTGGTAGGCGCCTTCCAGGGCAATGATCTTAGGTCGTTGGGCGCCTCGGTTGTGCCAATATTGCATGGCTAGTTTCAATGCTACTTCCACCGCCGTACTGCCATCATCAGAGAAAAACAGCTTGGATTGGTTCGAAGGTAAAACTGAAAGTAGTTTCTCTGAAAGATCAATGGCTGGCTCATGAGTGAATCCAGCGAAGATGACTTGCTCCAGCTTGTTGGCTTGGTCAGCAATGGCCTTGGCCATGATGGGATTGGCATGCCCGTGTAGATTTACCCACCAGGAGGACACACAGTCGAGGATCTTTCGACCCTCCTTCGTTACCAGATACGCGCCTTCACCTCGGTCTATCAGAATAGGTTCACGACCTCTCAGGGGCCCAAATGGATGCCAAATATTTCCTGTTTCCTTCCAGCTCATTTCCAATTCTTTTTTAGTTTTTTGGCCAATTTCCTCACCACTTCCTTGTTTACCTCGCCTAACTTGGGAATCCTCAATAGGCAAGGATAACCGGACTTTGACAGAATAATTTCTTCAGAAGAGGGATTTGATTCTCCGTTGAATATGATGCCTTTGACTTTTAGGTCACGTCGCTTCAGCTCTTCGACCGTGAGCAAAGTATGGTTGATACTGCCTAGGTAGAGATTGGAAACAAGCACCACTTCAGCTCTGACTTGAGGAATTAAATCGGCAATTACTTCCTCTTCATTAATTGGAACTAATAGCCCACCTGCACCTTCTATAACTAATTCATTATTAGTAGGTAATAGTATTTTATCTAACTCAATATTCACGCCATCAACATGCGCAGAATAATGCGGAGAGGCTGGGGTTTTTAGCTGATACGACTCACTGTGAAAAGAGCTGAATTTATTGGAGACCATGGACTTAACCGTGAGGGTATCTCGAGGATCGCCAGACTGGATTGGTTTCCAATAATCGCATTGGAGCATTTCTGTGAGGATGGCGCTGACAAGCGTTTTTCCACTGTCAGTGCCTATGGCGGTAATGAAGTAATTCATCCAATGTAGTTTTTTAGTTCGCTAGCCAGTCCCGTGATTTCTTCATCGGTATTGAAAGCATGTAAACAGATCCTCAATCGTTCCGTTCCTTCCTTCACTGTAGGAGAAACAATGGGTCGCACATTGAAACCTTTTTCTTGGAGTTCTTTCGCCACTCTCCTCACCTCTTCGTTTCCGGGAATTTGAATGGGTTGAATAGACGTATTAGAATCCGTAGAAACCACGGACTTAAACAGTTTGATATTTTCATTCAGCTGATCCTTAAATTCGGGATGATCAGCCAGAAACTTGAAAGATTCGTGAATCGAGATAACCGAATGAGGCGGCAATGATGTGGTGTAGATGAATGATCGTCCAAAGTTGATCAGGTATTCTATCAACGTCTGAGAACCAGCCACACAGGCTCCATGCACACCCATTCCCTTCCCAAAGGTGTATACCCGCGCGAAGACTTCTTGATGTAAGTTCTTCTCCACTAGCCAGCCAGCGCCTGACTTACCAAATGAACCTGTGCTGTGTGCTTCATCCACGATGAGATAAGCGCCCTGCACATTACATAAGTCAATGATTTCTCGAAGAGGCGCCTCATCGCCATCCATGGAGAAAACAGACTCTGTAATGACGAAGACTCGGCCTTTCGCCCGTTTCATTTTCTGTTCTAAATCTGCTACATCATTATGCGCAAACGAAAAGCTTTCGGCTTTACTGAGCCAGGCCCCTTCTTTGAGACAAACATGCGACAACTGATCGTAGAGGATGGTATCTCCTTTTCCAGCCACACTCGAAACAATGGCTTGGTTAGCGGCATAACCAGCGTTGAAGGTCAGGCAGGCTTCAGATTGAAAGAGACCTGAAAGATAAACCTCTAGTTCTTCATAGTATTTGTGGTTTCCTGCAAGCAAGCGACTCCCCGTGCCACCATTGGGAAGAAAATCCACGGCGCTCACTCTATCCTGAATCCTTCCCGCTAATTCCTGATTCCTCGCTAATCCCAGATAATCATTCGACAGAAAATCAATTCCCGAATTGCCAGATTCCAATACTCGGAGCAATCCCTTTTCTCTCCTTTCATCTAGTTTTTCTTTTAAAAATGAATCCATCTGTCTTTCTTGCGGCCGATCTTAAAGCAAGTATAGTGCGACTGATTCTTCTATCCCTTTTCCTTTCCACAGTCTTTTTTTCCACAGCCCAAAATGGGCGCTACCTGGATCGGGAAATTCAGATCGAGGCAGACAATGATGCCTTTACCGGCAATCTGTATTTGGATCAGTATTACTCCCAAGGCTCTTATGGGAAGTACCGAGTGCTGGATACGCTTCGCACGAAGAAACTGATCAAGTCAATTGGCCTGAATCATCGAATCTATACGCCCAGTAACGTTTCACTGACGGATGTAGAGCAATTCGACAGACCTTATGCCGGACATCTGACCATCTCAGGGTCATTGGCCTTTTTCGATGAAAAGAGTGCCACATTTTATGGCTTGGAATTGGGGACAATGGGGAAATCTTCGCTCGCTCAGCCGATTCAGGAAGGCTGGCACAAGACATTTGGTTTTGGTGCACCGGAGGGCTGGAAATATCAGATCAATGATTCACCCATCATCAATGGGCAGTTTCAATATGCTCGGGTGTTGGCAGGTGGTAAGCACATTCAATTGCTTTCTGAGTCTAATCTCGCAGCGGGAACAGCCTTTACGAATGTACGGCAGGAGGTGATGCTGAGGGTTGGGAAATTCTTCAGTGTGAAGGAGTCTGTGCTATATGGATCCAACGTTGGGCACAAGAAATTCAAATCAGAAGTGACTCGAGAGTCAATTCTATTTGTTGCCTTTGGTCCAGAATATGTGTTTTACAACAGCACCATCGAGGGAAATTTGATTGGGGAAGAATCTGTCCACACGGAAGAAATCATTCCGTGGGTTCGTCAGTGGCGGGTTGGGGCAATGTTCGCTTGGTCGTCCTTCGACTTCTCCATGATAGCGTATTTCAGGAGCGCCGAAAACACAAAAGCCAACGTACACAGGTACGTTGGCTTTCGGTTTAGTCAAAGGTTTTAGCTAGAGCTAATCCAAGTGATAAATCTCCATCACATTTCCAAGAATCTTATCAAAATCGATGTTAAGATCAATCAACTTGCCGGAGTGAATATCGAATACCCAGCCATGCACTAACAGTCCTCTATCACGATAGGCTCTTTGTACTTCGGCCGTTTTGATCACATTTATGCATTGTTCCTGCACGTTTAGCTCTACCAATCTTTTGTACTTTTCTTCTTCGTCGGTGATGGTTGCCAATTCGTTTTTGTGCGTACGATACACGTCCCTAATGTTTCGTAACCAAGGATTAAGAATACCCAAATCCTGAGATTGCATAGCTGCCTTCACACCACCGCAGTAGTAATGTCCACAGACAACCACGTGGTTAACTTTAAGATGTAGCACCGCATAATCAATCACGGACATCACATTCAAATCTGTATTGGGCACCATGTTGGCGATATTTCTATGAACAAACGCTTCTCCAGGTGATATTCCCATAAGTTCTTCTGCTGTCACACGACTGTCAGAACACCCGATATACAAAATCTCAGGGCTTTGCCCTTTTGAAAGATCTTTGAAATAGTCAGGATCAAGTTTTAGCTTATCCTCAACCCAAACTTTATTCTTCTTAAAAATTCCCTGTACATCCATTTTCTATTATTTAAGTTATATGTGAATATTGATTGTTACTAACCTTTCAAAAAAATTGATACCGTTCTTTTTCGTTGAGGAAGAAATCAAACTAATCAAATATAGGATCGGAATCCCTACTTCAAAAACCAATTGCTAATATGCTTCAGCGAATTTTTCAGCAGCTGCTCCTTTGAAGGAGGCACGTGGCTTTAAGTTCAGGGTTTGGAACATGGCCTTGTCCTGATTCACATCCGGGTTTGGAGTTGTTAGAAGTTCGTCTCCTGCGAAGATGGAGTTTGCGCCAGCCAAAAAGCAAAGTGCTTGCTCCTCGACATTCATTCTCACTCTACCTGCGGATAATCGAACCATTGCTTTCGGCATGATGATCCGAGCCGTGGCGATCATTCGAATCATTTCCCAAACAGAAACTCGTGGCTGTTCGGCCAGTGGCGTTCCCTCTACGGGCACCAAGGCATTCACGGGTACAGATTCCGGATGCTCAGGCAATGTTGCCAATGTATGCAGCATTCCTACTCTGTCGTTTTCGTTTTCTCCAAGACCAATGATTCCTCCAGAACAAACGGAGATCTTGGCTTTCCGCACATTCTCCAAGGTATCCAAGCGATCATCGTAATTCCGAGTGGTGATGATCTCTTCGTAGTGTTCTTCGCTTGTATCTAAATTGTGGTTGTAGGCATACAGCCCCGCATCTTTTAGTTTCTTGGCTTGCTCCTCAGTGAGCATGCCCAGCGTGCAGCAAACTTCCATACCCATGCCGTTCACGCCCTTGACCATGTCTAGGACTTTGTCAAAATCGCGGTTGTCTCTCACTTCTCTCCAAGCTGCGCCCATGCAAAAGCGCGTACTTCCACTTTCCTTGGCGTTCTTGGCTTTGTTCAAAACCTCGTCAACGTCCAGAAGCTTATGCACCTTCACATCCGTATGGTAGCGTGCAGCTTGAGGGCAATAGGCGCAATCCTCCGGGCATCCGCCCGTCTTTACGGAAAGCAGCGTGCAGACTTGAACTTCGTTTGCGTCGTTGTATTCTCGATGGACGGTGGCTGCCTCATAGATCAAGTCCATGATCGGCTTGTTAAAAATTTCAGTGATTTCCGCTCTCGTCCAGTCGTTACGAATTTGCATAGGTTGTTTTATTCGATGATCAATTCACCAGGCATTCTGGCCTGAATTCCTTGTAATTGTTTAAGCGCTTTTAGTTGCTGCTCGTACTTTGCAAGTATATGATCTTTGCCTAAAATGGAGCCCGATTGGTTACCCAAATCCGACATTAATTTTTCTAAGAAAGGTTTTTGACGTGGATACATCGCTAGGCTGTACTCCTCTACTCCGGCTTTTGCCGCAGCAATGGCTATGGCGTCATCATAGCTCCCCAGCACATCTACTAGCCCATTTTCTTTCGCTTGCAATCCACTCCAAACTCTTCCTCCAGCTATCGCCAACACGTCTTCTACCGCCATTCCTCGTCCTTCAGCCACTTTGGTAGTGAAGGTTTTGTAGCCGCGCTCCACGCTTTGTTGCATGACTTCATTTTCATACGGAGTGAACTCTCTCGTCACTGTAATGAAATCTGAGTATTCACCTGTTCCTACCACATCATGGGTGATGCCGATTTTATTATCAAGGAACTCTTCCATGTTTACTAACATGCTAAAAATACCGATAGATCCGGTGATTGTGTTTGGCTGTGCCACAATGGTATCAGTTGCCATAGCAATGTAGTACCCACCTGAGGCGGCCACACCAGCCATGGAAGTGATGATTGGTTTCACTCCCTTGGTAAGCATTACTTCTCGCCAAATCATATCTGAGCCAAGAAGACTTCCTCCCGGAGAATTTACCCGAAGGACGATTGCTTTGATATTATCATCTTCACGAGCCTCTCTGATGTATCGGGCGTATTGCTCGCCTCCTACTGATTCGTCATCTCCACTTGGGACAATGGCTCCATTTGCCACGATGATGGCAATCTTCTCTTTCTTTCCTTCCACCTTGGATTTTACTACCTGAGCATATTTTGAAATCCCCATGAAGTTGATCTTGCGATCTTCTTCTACGTCTAATTTCTTTCTAAGCTTAGCCTTTACTTCATCTTCATAAACAACTTGGTCAATCAATCCATAATCCGCTGCATCTTGAGCGTAATTGATTTTCATGTTATCAGAGATGTCTTCAAGAATGGATGCATCAATGTTTCTCGTCAGACTAACCTCACTTAGGTAAAAATCATAGACGGAGTTCAACAATTCAGAGTATTGTAGCTTATTCTCCTCACTCATGTCTTTTCGCGTATAAGGTTCCACGTAGCTTTTGAACTGGCCTACCCTGAAAATCACGGGTTTGATTTCCAATTTGTCAAACAGCCCTTTGTAGAACATGATGTTGGCTGATAACCCGTTGAACTCTAAAGATCCTTCCGGATTAAGGAAAACAGAATCAGCGGCCGAAGCAACGTAGTAGTCTGCCTCGCTAATGTACTCCCCATATGCGTAGACGAATTTGCCTGATTCCTTGAAGTCTAAAATCGCGTCCCGTATTTCCTGAAGCGATGCGAAGCTTGCTTGGATGAACTTAGTCTCAATGTAAATACCTTCGATTTTCTCATCCGTCTTGGCCGCCTCAATGGAATTTATAATTGAGCGAATGTCTAGTTGCGTAACTGCGTCACCCAATATTTCATTGAACGGATTCTCAATCACCTGCTCCACTACCACACCCGACAAGGGGACGTATAGCACTGATTTATTTTTGACGGTAGGCACTTCGTCCGATGATGAGGCCAGCACCACGATGAAAAGCAAGCCGAATGAAAGGCCTACAAAGAGTAACAAACCGACGATGGTGGCTAAGACATTTTTAAGAAAATTCATCTGCGTAGAATTCTATGTTTAAATTTTGAGCAAAATTAAGTCCACTAACGATGACATCAGCTTGCTCGGTTCCTTTTGAAGTGCAATTTATATGAATGGTCTATTTATTCTATTAGGTTCCAATCTTGGAGATCGTCTTGATAACCTTCACAAGGCCAAAAATCTTCTTAAAAGCGCAGGGTTGAAGCTTGTGAATCAATCGTCTGTGTACGAAACAGAGCCTTGGGGCATTTCGGATCAGCCTTGGTTTTTGAATGCTGTTGTGCAATTTGAAAGTAAAGGCACGCCTGAGGATGCATTGGCTACTTGTCTAAGCATCGAAGAAGCCATGGGACGAAAGAGAATCTTGAAATGGGGTGAGCGCCTGATAGACATTGATATTCTTTTTTTTAATGAACAAATAGTGGAAACGGAAACGCTAAGTATCCCTCATCCTGGCATTCCTGATCGTAGATTTGCGCTTCTGCCCTTGGTGGAAAAATGGCCTGATGAGATTCACCCTTCCTTACAGCAAACAATGAACGAACTACTTGTGAAAAGTACCGACACCTTAAAGTGTACAATTACTGATCTGAAATTTTAATGAGTTTCACTGACGCACTTTTACTCATCGGGACAGGCCTGATTGCCGGTTGTATCAATACACTGGCGGGGGGTGGTTCGCTTCTGACCATGCCGCTATTGATTTTCCTTGGTTTGCCATCGGCAGAAGCCAATGCTAGCAATAGGGTCTCGCTTTTCATACAGAACTTCATCGCCGTGCGAGGATTCAAGAGCAAAGGAGTGGCTGTTTTTCCATTTGCCTATTGGGTCGGCATTAGCGCAAGCATCGGCTCTATTGTCGGGACACTCATCGCAGTGGATATTTCCGATCAACTCTTCAATCGAATTTTGGCTGTGGTAATGATCGCGGTGATGATTGCCACGGTTTTCAAACTTGGAAAAGTCAAGGAAGGTGGCGTGGAGCAGTTTGGCCAAAAAAGAACGGTAAAGAGTGTGATTCTATTCTTTTTCATTGGCATCTACGGTGGCTTCATACAAGCTGGTATCGGCTTTATCGTGATCGCCACCCTCTCGATGATGCATGCGCTTTCACTGGCCAAAACAAATAGCATTAAGGTTTTTGTTGGTTTTTGCTATACCACGATTGCTCTTGTTATTTTCTTTTTGAATGGGTTGGTTCGATTGGATTACGGCCTTGTATTGGCGCTAGGGAGTGCGACGGGTGCATGGTTCACTAGTCGTTGGTCGGTGAGTATTCCTGACAAATTTGTGAGAGGCTTTTTGTTGGTGACCGTGACGGCCTTGGCTGTGAAACTCTGGTTTTTCTAAATGATACCGTCCAGTTCTAAAATTCATCGTTAATTCGCCCTTCATGGGAGTTGTCATTCGTCAGAGTTTTTGGGCCACCGTCATCGCCTACATGGGAGTCGTCATCGGCTACTTCAACACGCTCTATCTGCGTCCCGAATTCCTCACCCTCAGCGAGATTGGGATTTTTAATCTGGTCACAGCCAATGCCATGCTGATCTCCCCATTTTGCTCAGCGGGAATGCCCGGAACCTTCATAAAGTATTTCCCCCTAATCGATAAAAGTCGAGCGGTCAGAAACCAATTCTTCACCTTTCAGGCAGTCGTGATTATTTCTTTGAATATTCTCGTGATTGCGCTCGCTTATTTGAATCAAAATTGGATTGCAAGTCATTTCGAAGAGAATGCCTCAGGATACATTAACTATCTGGGAATCACGGCTATAATTATTGTAGTGAACAGTCTTTTCGAGTTAATGTTTGCCTATTGTAGATCGTTGCTGAATGTGGTCATTCCCAGCCTGCTCAGAGATGTTTTCTTGCGATTAGGCTCCATCCTACTTATTGCAGGTTTCGCCTTCAAATGGTGGGACTATGAAATGGCCGTGACAGGCCTTGCCCTCAATTATTCACTAGCGCTGTTGGTTCTTTTTCTTTACTTAATGATCGGTCATGGCTTGAGGTTTACCACCAACCTAAGCTACATTGATGAGGGTTGGAGAAAGAAGATATTTAAGTATGGATCATACGCCATGCTCCTTGGATTAAGCTTCGCGGTGATGAACAATGTGAATTACCTCCAAGTATCCACCGAATTGGGGGAAGCGGCAACCGGAATTTTCACCACTTGCTTTTTTATTGGAATAATCGTGGAAATGCCCAGAAGGAATATGCTGAAAGTCCTCTCTCCTATTTTTTCAAAAGCCATGCAAGCCAGAGACATGGAGCAAGTGAACAGGATGTACCAAAAAGGATCCATCACCATGTCAGTTTTTGGTCTCCTTCTGGTTATTGGCATTCTGACGAATGTGGAAGACTTGTTTGCTTTCATCCCTCAGGGAAGTGGTTTCGCTGCGGGCTATTGGGTCGTGGTGGCAGTGTGCTTTGCTAAACTGATCATCATCCTCTTCAGCTTCAGCCAGGAGATTATCGTGTTCTCTGACTTCTATCGCTACTCGCTTTACTTGCAGATTGGGGCCGCCATTGTGCTCATTCTACTCAACATTTGGCTTCTTCCGATTCTTGGCCTGACCGGGGCTGGTATCAGCTACCTGGGGGCCATCACTCTACAAACCCTATTCAAGTTCGGTTTGCTTTGGGAACGGTTCAAAATAAGTCCTTTCACAAAAGCTCATTGGACCCTTGCCGCGATTAGCATCGGTGTGTTTTTGATCTTTTTCTTCATACCGCTTTCGTTTGGTCCCGTGATCAATATCGGGTTGAGGGCCGTACTCACGACAGTTCTCTTCATGGGCTTGGTTTGGAAAATGAACGTATCACCGGACATAAATCAATTGATAAAAACTACTTTTGAGAAAATCAGATTTTAGATGAATTTCAAAACCATTCTGCCTCACGCAGTAGCCGTCATCGTATTTTTTGTACTCACTGTTGTCATCTATTCACCTGCCTTTTTTGATGGACAGAAGCTCTCGCAACATGATGTACTTCAAGCATTTGGGGCGCATCAGCAACTGAAAGAATATAAAGCTGAAACTGGTGAAGAAGCCCTTTGGATGAACACCATGTTCAGTGGTATGCCGGCATATCTTAATGGCGTTCAGTATTCAGGCGATCTACTAAAATACGCCTATGCTGCGATCAATCTGGGACTTAGACACCCTGTCTCGCTCACGTTCTTGTCTTTCGTGAGTTTCTACATCATGCTTCTTGCCTTTGGTGTCAGGAGTTGGCTGGCCATGGCTGGAGCCATTCTCTTTGGATTAAATGGATTCAATATCATTAGTATTTCAGCGGGTCACAATGCCAAGATTGCGGCTGTAGCCTTGATGCCTTTGGTACTTGCCGGCATTAAGTTGGCATTTACGGATAAACGATGGTTGGGAGTTGGGTTAACGGCGCTGGCTCTCGGACTTCAGATCAGAGCCAACCACCCTCAGATGACGTACTACCTCTTGTTGGTTGTCGTCATCTTCGGACTATTTGAATTGATTCAGGCGGTCAAAGAGAAGCGACTTCAACCTTTTTTTATCAGCATTGCTGGCTTGGTGTTGGCTGCCTCTTTGGCCGTTGGTGCAAATGCTGGCAGGCTCTATCACACGTACGATTACGGAAAATACAGTATCCGTGGTGCATCCGACTTAGAATCAGATGGTGAGGCAAAGGGACTGGATTATGAATATGCTTTTCGATTCAGTAATGGGATTACCGAGCCCTTGGTCATGTTCTATCCAAACTATTTAGGGGGCTCATCTTCGCAGGAGCTTTCTGAGAAATCCAATGTAGCGGAAGCCTTGATGAAAACCGCTGGTTATAGTCGATTGCAGGCCAAGGAAACGATCAAGGCTATGCCCACCTATTGGGGAGATCAACCTTTGACCGCTCCCTATTATGCGGGTTCAGTTCTTCTTTTTCTTTTTGTCCTTGGCTTATTCGTGCTCCCTACGCATCAAAAAATATGGCTCATTGTGGCCGCTATTTTCGGAATCGCGATGAGTTGGGGGAAAAACGCCGCAGGCTTCAACAACCTCCTGTTTGATTATTTACCTGGGTATAACAAGTTCAGATCGGTCACCTTTACCATCATTATCCCGATTCTTGCCATTAATCTCTTAGCCTTTACAGGGATAGAAAAATGGCTAACTCTGAACAAGGCCGAACAATGGAAATCCCTGAAAAGGGCGGTCATGGTTGCGGGAGGAATCAGTGTACTCTTTTTGATTATTTCGGGAATGATGAGCTACCGAGGAGCCATAGATGCTCAGCTCCCCGATTGGTTGATCAGTGCTATTCGGGACGACAGAAAAGCACTCTTTAGGCAAAGTGTTATCCGTGCGATCGTATTTACAGGACTCGCATTTATGGCACTTTGGCTAATCCACAAAGACAAACTAAAGACGCAGTTTGCTTTGCTTCTCCTTGTTGGTATTGTACTTATTGATGTCGTTTCGTTGAGCAAACGGTTTCTGAACAAGGACAATTTTCAAGAAGACCCGGCGGAAAATTACTTCCGAGCCACAGGTGCCGACGAATATATTATGAGCAATGCGGCTCCCGGAGAAAGGGTGCTCAACCTAATCAACCCTTGGAACGAGGCACGAACCTCCTACTATCACGAATCCATTGGTGGATACCATGGAGCCAAAATGCGTCGATATCAGGATTTGGTTGACAACTACCTTGGTAGTGAGGCCAATCAAGCGATCACGAAACTGCAAAATGGCAGGAGAGATTTCTCTGATTTGAAAATCCTGAATATGCTGAACGCCAAATACCTGGTGGCGGGAAATCAAAAAGAGGCGGTCATTACCAATCCGAGTGCATTCGGAAATGCCTGGGTTGCTAGTGATGTGGTGAAAGCACAGCATCCGAGTGACGTGATGAATCAGCTTGGCAGCATAGACCCTAGAAAAACTGCGGTTGTTGATCTCAATGAAGCTGATCCGAAGTTCGGAGGTCAAGGCACCATTGCGCTCACTGAGCGTACGCCGAATAAATTGGTCTATACGGCGAATATTTCCAACGGCACAGCGTTGGGTATTTTCTCGGAAGTGTATTATCCGAAGAGTTGGGTCGCCACCATCGACGGAAAAGAAACAGAGATTCTTCGAGCGAATTATATTCTTCGAGCCTTAGAAATTCCTGAAGGTCAGCATGATATCGTCTTTGAATTCAAGCCTCAGAGCTACGCCACCACGAACACCATCATGATGGTCTGTTCGATCATGATTTTGCTCGGTTTTGTGGGAACGGTCGGGCTGGAACTGAAGAAATTGTAAGGTGCCCTACCCCAATCTGATCATAGCGGGTCCGCCCAAGACAGGGACAACTTCCATTTTCGATTGGTTGAGCAAGCATCCGGATGTGTGCGCTTCCAGGATCAAGGAGACACAGTATTTCTTTCATAAAGTGACACCAGTTAATCGCGAGGCGAACTACATCGAACACGCACTTGACAGGTATGAATCGTTGTTTCCATGTGATGAGAAAAAGCAAATAGTATTCGAAGCAACCCCCGACTATTTCTATTCCGACACTGCTTTTGAGCGTTTAGATGAGATACCTACACTTCAAAAGATTGTCTTCATCCACCGCGACCCTGCCGAACGGCTTTTTTCAGAATACAAATTTCATAAATTCAAAACCAAGCACTTCGGAGGTGAATTCCGCGAGTATTCTGGATATGAGAGCGGTCAGTTCTCAGGGGAGCGTTTTTCCAACGGAAAGACGACTGATCAACTTAAAAAATGGATATCCAAATACGGGAAGGAAAAAGTGTTAGTTTATGATTTCAATTCGCTAAGCGACCCTTTGAATTTTATGAGCAAACTATGTTCAGACCTTAATCTGGACAATTCTTTTTACAAGGGCTTTAACTTTAAAATCAAGAATGAAACCATTGTGGTTAAGAATCAAAACCTGCATTCGATTGCCTATAAGGTCAAAAAGAGAATGCCTTCTTTTCTAGCTGAACTTTTACAACCTGTTTATCGTGGTTTGAACCAATCACCTACACCAAAATCAAGTGAAGATGATTTATTCATTTTAGAAAAACTTAAAGAGGCCTATAAGGATCAGTTAAACACCGAGTTCCTTATTTCCTGATTATTTTAGCCCAGATATGCAGATCAGGACGGAAGACATTTTTGAGTTTCTAAAGAAGCAGGCGATTCCCTATCAAGTGGTGGGTTTGCCACAAACTGAATACACCCTTGCTTCTTTGCTCCACCCCATCAGTAAGGCCTTTTACTTCGTTGTGGACGTGTCCTTGGTTCCGGACGTTACTGATTCGCTTTTTATGGTAAATGAGCCAATTGGTGAGAATCCTAACGCCCAGATTGTCCTTTCCTCAGACGACCCTCAAAAAATCTATTATCGCCTGACCGCACATTATTTTTCACAGAAATCCAGTGGAAACATCTCTAATCTGGCTGTCATTCACCCGGAAGCCGCAATAGGCAAGAATGTTCAAATTGATCCTTTCTCTGCACTGGGCAAATGCAAAATTGGTGAAGGGTCGATCATCGGCAGTCACGTCACGATCCATGACAATTGCACCATTGGTAAGAATGTTTTTATTGACTCCAACTCGGTCATCGGAGCAATGGGAATGGCTTGGGTGTGGGATGAAGGCGGTAAGGAAAAAATCAAACAACCGCAATTGGGTGGCGTGGAAATTGGTGACAATTGTGTCCTGGGTTCTCAGACTGTGGTGGTGCGAGGTTCAATAAATGAGAACACGCAGATTGGTAAAGGATCTCTTCTAGCACCGGGCTGCAGGCTGGGGCATGGAACCATACTTAAAGAAAATGTTCACTTTGCTAATGGCGTGCTCACTGGTGGCAATTCAAAAGTAGGTGCGGATTCCTTTATTGGATCTGGTGCAATTCTCAGACCGGGTATTAGTTTACATGAAAATACGATAGCCGGAGCAGGCAGTGTTGTAGTAAAGGACACAACGACTTCAGGGTTGACCCTCATGGGAAACCCTGCGAAAGAATTTGAAAGAAAGGCGAAACCGTCAGGCATGCCCAAACCAAAAAAAATATGATTTCAGACAAAGCTGTTATTGGAAAAAATGTGGAGATACATCCACTCGCCTTGATTGAAGAAGGTTGCTCCATAGGTGATAACACCAAAATTGGCCCGTTTTGCATCGTGCGAAAAGGAGCCAAAATAGGCGCCAATTGCAAATTCACTGCTTACTGTGAGATCAGGGAAAATGTGATCATAGGTGGCTACACGTCATTCGGTAGCCGATGCACTATTTCAGCCGATGCGGTTATTGGAAGTCATGTTAGCATCAAATACAGCTTCGTGCTCACAGACACTCCAAATCTGGAGGAAGGAGACAAGAAAGTGGTCGGAGCGATTGGAGACGGCACGTTGATAGGTGCCAATGTAACCCTAATGCCTGGATTTAGTATTGGGAAGAATGCCATCATCGGCGCTTGCTCTCAAGTCAGAGACCATGTCGGTGACAATGAAATTTGGTTTGGAAATCCGGCGAAGTTATTCAAGCAAAGGGCCTAAGCCTGCGCGCATATCACCTCACAAACCCGATCCACCTCATCGAGACTAAGATCAAAGTAAAGAGGCAAGCAAAAAATTCTTGATGCAATGTCCTTCGCCACGTGAATGTTGGCATCCTGCTTCAAATAGGGCAGCTCGTCAAGAGTCGGGTAGAAATATCTTCTTCCATAGATATCCTTGCTTTCCAATGTTGATATCAATTTCAGCAGCTTAGCTTCAGAATCAAGAAGGATCGGCATATACGCGTAGTTTCTTGTGGCGTTTGCATTCCACTCCTGAAAAACGACCGGTGCGTCCGTGAGATTTTCAACATATCGAGAGTACAGCCGTTCTCTTTGCTCCAAAATTTCTGCCATGTGATTAAGATTGGCAAGCCCCATTGCTGCATGGAGCTCAGAGTTCTTTCCATTGATCCCTACCTCCGAAAATTGATGAGGCCCATCATGCCCGAAGTTCCTCATAAGTTCAATGGTTCTCGGATCTACTGAATTTGGGAATACAAGTCCACCCTCTACAGAATGAAAGACCTTCGTGGAATGTAAGCTCGCTGTGGAGACATCTCCAAAATCAAAAATTGATTTCCCATCGACCTTCACTCCAAATGCATGGGCGGCATCATAGATCAACTTTAAATTATGCTTGACTGCCAATTCAGCCAACTTCCCCAGATCGCACGGGTTCCCAAAAACATGCGTAACCAAAATGCCGGTGGTTCTTGAATTTATCAATGATTCTATGCCTTCAGGAGCGACATTGAATGTCTTCGAATCAACATCAGCGAATACCGGCTGACAACCTTCCCACACTAAACTACTGGAGGTTGCTACATACGAAAAAGGTGTGGTAATCACCTCTCCTGAAAGCTTAAGCGCCTTTATCGCGATCTGCAAGGCAATCGTTCCATTGGTCACATATAATCCCCTATTCGAACCAAGATGTTCCCTGACTTTATTTTCCAGTGACTGTACGAGCTCACCATTATTGGTAAGCCAGTTTCTATCCCAGATACCTTCAAGGTACTTTTCGTATTCACTTTTTGGAGGTAAGAAGGGTTTGTTAACGGGAATCATAATAAGCTTGCAAAGCAAGTTAAAATCTGACCACAGCAAAGTGAAAACAGCGCATTTATTTCCTGATAACTCCACATTTGCCTCTCACTTTCTCTATGCGCTGGATCGATTTGGTTTTGCTGAAAAGCCAGTTGTTTTTCTGTATTTCGATGTTCTTCCAGAGCCACTTACTCCCTATCGAGATGAGTTTGATATCAGAGTCACTAAGAATATCAAAGAGCTGGAAGAAACACTCCGACAGTTCGACAAAATTGTTTTTCACTCACTTTACCCTCATTATCTCCACCTCATCCTCCGACTGAAGGACAAGCAAATCGGTTGGGTTTTCTGGGGATATGAATATTATAATTACTTCGAAACGAATAACTACGAGCCAGTAACCCAATCCAAGATTCCACCAAGGAGTATTCTGAAGAAGCTGACGGCCATCTATCGCCGGAATCAACTAAAGCGCGTTTTCAAGAAAATTGATGTATTCTATTTCTGGGACAAGCGTTTCTACGAAGACTTGATATCGCGACTTGGAATGAAAGCAGAGTTCGTTGAGTTTTTGTACGGAAGACCACTGCTTGAGCCTGTAGCTCCCGCACCGATTAATCAGAATTCCGGGATTTCTGTCTATGTAGGCAACTCGGCCTACCTCTCAGGCAATCAACTGGATGTTTTCGAAAAGCTCGCAGAATCAATTGAAGTGGACAATATTTATGCCCTGCTCGCCTACGGTTTTGACTCGCACAAATCGGTCATTGAAAAGTATGGACATCAGCTGTTTGGGAATCGCTTTATTTCCATCGATACCTTCCAGCCATTTGAAATATATCAGGAGATGATTGGCCAAGTGGATGTCGTGATTTGCTATCACAATAGGATGCAAGCGCTGGGCTTAATCTTCAATACCATACTCATGGAGAAAGCGCTCATAATCAATCCCAATTCTCACTTTCATTCAAAGCTGACGGACATGGGAATTGGCATTCTTGATTTTGCTGATCTCGAAAATGCAGAGGTGATAAAAGATCAAAACAGGCTAAAAAAGAACAGGCAAATACTTTTAGAGCATTTGAGTGCCGATAAAATCAAATCATTCTATGCGAGTTTTCTGAATAATTGATTCCAACACATCGGCTTGATTTTCATAACTAAACCTACTCAGCATGTTGGTGACCGAGTCTAAATCCGGACGACTCTCTTTGGCTCCTTTAATAAAGGCCTCAATCTTTTCACTCTCATCATATGATGCCCTGAGAAAACTCGACAACTCATTTGAAAACTTGTCAATCTCGTTCCCCTCCGGCCCCAGTGCCAACACCCATCTTGAAGTTGCCAGTAATTCAAAAAACTTAAGCGGCACCAGATGATTGGCATTGTCTGTTCGGTTTTGAAGAAGGAGCAGTAAATCGCATTTTCCATATTCTTTCAGCACCTCATCATGGGTGAGGTAGCTTAGAAAAGTGGTTCTGCTTGACAAATTCGGTAATGACTCAATTTGCTTTTTGATGGATTCTGACACAATCCCTCCCAGCCGAAGTTCTACATCCATACTTCCAGCCATTTCATCGAGTAGCTCCCACAGCTCAACAGGATTTCTTAGTTCATTGAGCATCCCGAAGTGCCCAATGACGAGTTTTCCATCTGGCTTCTTCGGTTCCATTTGTCTTATGGAAACCCCATTGTAAAGCACGTGAGTGTTCTTTGCTCCCAACTTCTCAAATTGCATCTTGAGGGATTCCGTGGCGCAGATCACGCTATCGGCTTTTGTTAACACTGACTTTTCTAACCTTCCATGTTTGATCATTCCGAACGGACTAGTTTTCAATTTTTTCAAAACATCCCACTTGGACCAAGGATCTCTAAAGTCCGCCAACCATCGTACTCCCGTTCGCTTTTTCACTCCCCTTCCAATAAGGTGCATACTGTGGGGTGGTCCGGTGGTAATAATGGTTTCTATTCCTTCCGCAATTATGAATTCTGCAAGGAACTTTATCGATGGTTTTACCCAGAACTTTCTTGGGTCAGGGATGAAAAAATTACCTCTTATTCGAATGAAGAGCTTGTCCTTGAATGAGCTACTCTCCTTTTCCAGAACAGTGCCTTGTGTTACGCTTTTCTTATTCTCATTTCCGGTTAGCCGATGAAAGAAGTTGAAGGGCTCCCAAATTTTGGTTTTCACAAGCCGGATGTCCTTGACTTTCTCCAAAAGTGAAGCATCCTTGAGTTCAAATTGCGGATTTTCAGGCGTATAAATAATAGGCTCCCAACCTAATTTCTTCAGCTGGATGGCGTAATTCATCCACCGCTGAACGCCCACACCCCCACTCGGTGGCCAATAGTATGTCACTATAAGAACCTTCTTTTCGTTCATTCGAGTTGCAAAGAAATCAAAATCTCATTGACATTTGTTTTTGCATCGAACCACCTGATTTCAGGATCGGCTTTGAACCAAGTGAGCTGCCTTTTGGCGTATCTGCGAGAATTCCTTTTTAGTAACCTGATTGCTTCTTCTTTATCGTACTCTCCATCCATAAAGCCAAATATTTCCTTGTACCCGACCGTCTGTAAGGCATTGAGAGTTTTGTGCTCATAGAGTGCTTCAGCCTCTTCAAACAAGCCGTCGATTATCATCTGATCCATGCGATGATCAATCCGGTGATACAATTCGTCTCTGGGCAAGTCAAGACCAATTTTTACATTCTTAAATGGTCGACTTTTCGAGGGTTTATTATTTCGAAAGCTCGAAAATGGCTGATTGGTGGATCGAATTACCTCAAGCGCACGAATCACTCGCTGATGATTGTTTTTATCTACCACTTCATAGAATTCAGGATCGCTTGAGCACAACTCCACCAATAGTTCATCTAACCCATTTTCCAGAAAATCCTTATTAAGTTCTTTCCGAACAGCCATATCTATCTCGGGCATTTCATCGAATCCCTCACAAACCGCTTTCACATACATGCCTGATCCTCCGACCATTACCACTTTTGAATTGGTTCTGAATAAACCATTAAGAAGCGCCAGAGTGTCTCTTTCAAAATCACCCGCAGAGTAGAAATCCTGAACAGAATGAGAATCCACGAAATGATGCCGAACCTTTTGCAATTCTTCGGGTGAGGGCTTAGCTGTACCGATTTTCATCTCCTGATAGAACTGTCTGGAATCGGCCGAGATAATTTCTGAGTTCAGAGCTTGGGCGAGTTCAATGGCTTTTGATGTTTTGCCAACAGCCGTGGGACCAACGATCGTTATCAAACATGATTCAGGCGCACTCATTTGAATGGGAAATAGGTAATTTTAGCGAAATGAAAATCGCAGAAAGCGACATAAATCTACTACAAGCCGAGCTTACGGAGCTAAAGGAAAAACTACGTCGTTCATATCGCGATTATTACAGGCTTGTTGAGAAAACGAATCATGACTTAAAGTCGATTTTTGACACTTCAAATGACCTAATTTCCATCTTCAAACCCTCAGGTCAATTTCAGTTTGTGAATGAAGCCTGGAAAACAAAACTGGGTTACTCCGATGACGAGGTGTTCGACTTAAGATTCGTGGATGTAGTCCATCCCGATCACAAAAAGGAGACACTGGAAAGTCTCATGAAAATAACCGCCGGTAGCGGCCTTGAACGATTTCAGACCACATTGGTCTCCAAGCACGGGAAAAACATCTATGTAAATGGTCGTCTTACGTGTGTTTTCGAAGAAGATAAGCCCATAGAGTATCGGTGTGTATTCTTTGACATCACTGAGCGTATCCGGGCTGAAAGTGCGCAGGCCCTCTATTATAAAATTACCAACCTTGCCATCACTTCGGCAAATCTCGAAACCCTATACCAGAACATTCACAATCAGCTGAGCCAGATGCTGAAGGTAAGAAACTTCAGCATTGCCTTTAGAAAGCCACTGACAAAAGAGTTTGATTATGCTTTCTGGATCAATGAAAAGCACGATCAAAAGCTCACTAAGGATGTGGAGAATCTGCTAGCGAATTATACTATAGATCGTGGCTCGCCAAGCATGATCTATGAGGACGGTATTAGGAAAATTGCAGATCAGAAAAAGATTCAATTAAGTGATCCATTGCCAAAAATTTGGCTTGGCGTGGTTATCAAAATTGAAGGCCAGCCGTCAGGTGTACTGTCTGTGTTTTCTTATCGAGATGGAGCAGCCTACAACAACAAGGATCTAGAATTGATCGATTTCGTTTCCAGTCAGGTGAGTCTGGCCATGGAGCGCGAAATCAGTGAGGGTAAAATCGAAAACCAAGCCGCTCGGCTCAAAGCAATTTTCGAAAGCAGCACGCACCAAATTTGGTCGATAGATAGAAACTTTCGATACACGGCATTCAATCAAAACTATGCGGATGAATTCAAGCGGTACTATGGCATAGATCCTCAGATTGGACTTAGTAGAAAGGACCTCAATGAACAATTATTCGATGAAAAGTCGGTTGATTTTTGGAATGAAAAATACGAGGAAGCGTTCAAGGGCAAAACTTTAAACTTCCAGAATAGTCATCAGAAAAAAGACGGTACGGCCATCTGGCGAGATGTTTTCATCAACCCTATTTTTCTCTCCGATGGAAAGATTGAAGAGGTCTCCGTCATTGCCAATGATATTTCAGAAAAGAAGGTTGCCGAGGTGGCCCTACAAGACAGTGAAGAGAAGTTCAGAAACATATTCGAGTCGTTTCAGGACATCTATTTCCGATGCTCAATGGACGGGAAAATCACCATGATAAGCCCCTCGGCATTCGGCATGCTGGGCTATTCATCTGATGACGCAATCGGCAAACCAATTGAGCAATTCTTCTCCACAGAATCAAGTTTGCGACAGGTCTTTAGTCAGATGTTGAAGGATGGATTTGTTCAGAATTTTGAAGCCCAGGCCATCAATAAAAACCAGAAGAAAACATCGATTCTTTGTAACATTCGACTGATTGAAAAGAATGGCAAACCTCATGAAATTGAGGGGGTGGCTCGTGATATCGCCCAGCTTAAGAAGACCAATGAGGAGTTAAAACAAGCGAAAGACGTGGCGGAGCGATCGCTCAAAGTGAAGGAGCAATTTTTGGCCAATATGAGCCATGAAATCAGAACGCCGATGAATGGGATCGTGGGAATGATCGACCTGATGGGATCCACCGAGCTTAGCGAGGAACAGTCCGATTACCTGCGTACGATCAAACGATCCTCGGATACGTTGCTCACTATCGTAAATGACATTCTTGATCTCTCTAAGATTGAGGCTGGAAAAATGGAGCTCAAGAAGTCTCCCGTTCGTCTGGTCGAGACATTTGAGAAGGTGTACGACCTATATTCTCAGCAGGCCCATTTGAGTGGCAACACCTTCTTCTACCACCTGGATAAAAGATTACCCGAATGGGTCATGATTGACGAGACGCGGCTCATCCAGGTCCTCTCCAACCTCACTTCCAATGCGGTGAAGTTTTCCCAAACCAAAGGCACGATCAACCTGAGTATTCGCGTAGTGGAGAAAAACGAGAACACCTTCACATTCAAGGTGCAAATCAAAGATTCGGGAATCGGCATTTCAGAAGAAGATCAAGAACGTCTCTTCCAAAGTTTTAATCAGCTGGACAGCTCCAGCTCCAAGAACTATGGCGGTACGGGTCTTGGCTTGGCTATTTCAAAACAACTTGTAAAGAATCTTGGTGGAGATATTGGCGTGGTTTCCACCCCTGGCCTGGGAAGTACCTTTTGGTTTACTTTTCAAGCTGTGGAGACCACTGCGCCTAAAGAAGTTGAAGCGCCCAAAGAGTCAATCAAGCGCTTGGTGAAGATCGACAAACCACGGATTCTTTTGGTGGACGATAATCAGATTAACAGAAAAGTCGCATCAACCATTTTGACAAAATCCGGCTGTGAGGTGGAGGAAGCTACCGGTGGCCTTGAAGCCATAGAAATGGTGGAGAAAGGCGGGTTTGATCTCGTCTTCATGGACATTCAAATGCCTGAGGTAGATGGCGTGGAAGCGACCTATCGCATCAAGTCTCTCAACCTCAAGAACTCCCCTCCTATCATCGCCATGACGGCTTATTCGATGGAGGAAGATCGAGAGAAATTTCTCATGCAAGGAATGGACGATTATCTAGCCAAACCAATCAAAGCAGAGCGGCTGATACAGACCGTAAGGAAGTGGACCCGATACGAGCCGAAAAAAGTAACTGCCGAGGTACTCGATGAGAAAGGTGAGCGATTGGTGCTCAACCAAAATACCGTAAACCAGCTCAGGAAGTTTGGAGGACTAGAGCTTATAGAAAGTGCCCTGACGGAGTTTGACGAAGAAGCAACGGAACTGGTGACACAGGCAGCTGGCAAAATCAGGGCGAAGGACTTTGACTCACTGAGAGGTGATATGCACACCCTCAAAGGAAATGCCGGTACTTTGGGTGTAGAAAAACTAGCGGACTTGGCAGCCAAAATGGAAAAATGTTTAAAAGAGAATAACTTTGATCAGCTTGAGGATATTCAGGAGCAGCTTGAAAAAAACCTCAGCTATTTTAGAACCAGCTATAAAACCATCCTTAACGACCAATGAGCAAGCGAATACTTATTGCAGAAGACAGCTCTGTTATTCAAAACTTGACCAAGAAAATTTTGAGTCAGCAGAACTATGAAATAGCAACCGTCAAAAACGGACAAGAGGTCCTGGACTCCATAAGCGAGCAGAGCTTTGATCTCGTATTACTCGACATTCACATGCCTGTAATGGACGGTATGCAATGCGCCAAACAGATCCGATCATCGAACCAAAATATGCCCATCATTGCCATCACTGGCAATGCAAATAACTACACCATGCAGGATTTCAATGATGCGGGAATCAATGACTTTCTACCCAAGCCGCTGAACTACGATCAGATGCTGGACATGGTAAAAAAGTATATCGAGCATGCAGGTTAAGTACACCAAGCAATTTTTGAATAGGTTGGAAGACTTGATGTCCGAGACGGATTACGTGCTCAGGTATGAGAAAGGGAATTTCCAATCGGGATATTGCATTCTCAAAGACACCAAGGTGGCCATCGTCAATAAATACTACTCCATCGATGGCAAGATCAACAGCCTCATCGAAATCATCCGATCGATCGAACTGGACAAGTCTAAGTTCAGCGAGAAAAACACCAAATTATTCAAGGAAATCACTCAAACTGAGCTGCAGTTTTGAAAGTGACCCTACTCGGTACTGGTACCTCTCAGGGCGTACCTGTCATTGGGTGCACCTGCGAAGTTTGTCAGTCCGTGGATTTTCAGGATAAGCGATTAAGAGCCTCCGCCTTAATTGAAATCAACGAAAAGGTTTTCGTCATTGATACCGGACCTGATTTCCGACAGCAAATGCTCACCAACCGGGTGACCCAGCTCGACGCTGTTCTGTTCACGCATGCACACAAAGACCATACGGCAGGAATGGACGACATCCGCAGTTTCAATTTCCTTCAGCAAAAGGACATGCCGATCTATGCCCGAGAAGAAGTCCTTAACCAACTGAAACGCGAATTCGCATACGTTTTTGTGGAGAAGAAATACCCGGGCATTCCTCAAGTTGAAACGATCGAAATCACTGGTGAGCCCTTCGAAATTGATGGTGTGACCATTACGCCGATTGAGGTGATGCACCACAAGATGCCTGTTTATGGATTTAGAGTGAAAGACTTCACGTACATCACCGATGCTAATTTCATTTCTGATGAATCCATGGAAAAGATCAAGGGCTCAAAAGTGGTCGTGATCAATGCGCTTCAAAAAACCGAACACATCAGCCATTACACACTCGATCAAGCCCTGGAGGTCATCGAAAGACTACAACCAAAAAAGGCCTACCTGACGCACATTGGGCACAGAATGGGCCTTCACAGAGACGTCTCAAAGCAGCTACCAGAAAATGTGAAGCTGGCATTCGATGGGCAGAAGATTTTGCTTTAAGTAGGACTCTCCATTATCTATTTCAAAAGCAGAGTGCGCGTTTAACATCTATATAGTGGGGTAACAGGAACAATGGTTAGATTTGAAAGGTAGATAACGCGCACGTGCGCGATACATTAATGTTAGGCTTTATTGTGACAACTCATTTGTTAACCTGGGTGAATGAAAAGTAAATTCTTTTCGAGCATTTTTGATGAAAAATTCTCCCATGTCGTATCAGTTCATTTTAATTGAAAAATTCGGAGGCCCAGAGGTGCTAACACTTAAGGAATCTGCCTTATTGCCTGATCCAGACAAAAATAAGGTCAGAATAAAGGTGTTGGCAACCAGTGCCGCCTTCACTGATACGTTGATCAGGCGAGGTATCTACCCAGATGTGCGAGATCAACCACCGATCACACCAGGTTATGACATGATTGGCTTAGTGGATAAAGTTGGCGAATATGCTGGTAGTTGGGAAGAAGGTGAAATGGTGGCGGCTCTAACTGTAACTGGAGCATATTCACAGTACATGGTTCTCCCATCTGATCAGTTGGTGAAAGTGCCGAAAAGTATTCCTGCGGCTGAAGGTGTTTCGCTGATATTATCATATGTCACCGCATACCAAATGTTAACTCGATCTGCAAAAGTCAAAGCTGGAAATAAGGTTCTCATTCATGGAGCAGGTGGTGCAGTAGGTTCTGCACTGGTACAAGTTGGTAAAACCTTAGGCTTGAAGATGTATTGCACAGCATCCAAAAATCAAGAGGAGTTGCTCAAAGAATCAGGATGTCATTTTATTGATTACAAAAGCAATGATTTTGCTCAGAAACTCCAACAACTTGAGCCAGAAGGCTTAGATGCGGTATTTGATCCTTTTGGTGGTGCGAATTTCACTAAATCACTAAAAGTGCTCCAAAAATCAGGAATATTAGTGGCCTATGGTTCGTATAACGCTTCTAGTAAATTTGGGTTAATTAAAGATTTCTTGAGGACAAAACTATGGAATCTCCTACCCTGGATGCCCAATACTACTTTTTATTCCATCGGGGATTGGCACAAAAAACATTTCGATTGGTTTAAAGAAGATCTAGACATTCTGTTCAACTGGTATTTGGATGGACAACTTAAACCCATCATTGCAAAAAAAATGAAACTCTCTGAAGCACCAATCGCTCATCGATTGATCGAAAAAGGGGGATTAATGGGTAAAATAGTATTGATAATGGATGATGGACATGAGTCATGATTTTTTAATAAAGAGCATTAGCAGTTTTGTTAAGCTCTCAGAAGAGGAACTTGATCAGATTACGAATACGCTTCAAGTCGTTACCCTCAAACGAAGGGAAGTGCTCTCATCCATTGGAGATGTATGTCGAAAGGTATACTTTGTAGACTCAGGATTACTTCGGTACTATCAAATAGTAGAAGGTGAAGAGGTAACTGGGCAATTCTTTTTTGAGGGCTCCTGGTATGCCGATCTGGAAAGTTTTGTTTCCGAAAAACCTTCACGCCAATGTGCTCAGGCCATTGAAGAGACCCGGCTTCTAGCGGTATCACGCAAAGACCTTTACCAGCTCTTTGAAGACATCCCAAAGTTTGAGAGATTTGGGCGGCTGATGGCTGAAAATGCATTCATTGGTCTACGTAGAAAAATAGATCGTATATCACTATTCACTGCAGAAGAAGCATACCTTGACTTGATTAAGACAAGACCCAAAGTATCAGAAAGAGTTCCACAACACTACATAGCCAGCTTCTTAGGGATTAAACCACAATCACTCAGCCGCATTCGAAAAAGATTGTCCACCTAGTATTTCTTAACCTAGGTGTACGTTTTGCACTCCATTACGCGACCAAATTTGTATTGCACATTAACAAAAAAAACATGCAAATGAAAAAGGTCATTTATCTCACAATTACTTGCGCGCTGTTGATCAGCTCTTTACAAGCACAATCACTATTAGATGTAAGCTTCGGAAGTTCTCAACAAGACGATGTAGCCTTTCAGGTTGCCTATCGGAAACAAGTCTCTGGAAAATTCAGAGCTGGACTTCAAGTACAATACGGAATGCCCAATTACCGATTTATCTCAGCTATTACATTTGAAGATATGGGATATTCGACAACTGTTTCTGTCCCCATGACCTTCCGAATCAATGAAGAAGCGGGCATTCAACTGAATCTGGTCGTCAACCCGGGCATTCGATTTCAAGGGGTACCAAAATCAGAGACCAACAATGTCAATGGGGACTACCGAAGTACCGCTATTTCTTTTGAACCAGGGCTGTTAGTGAACATCCCGACAGGGGAAAAACTCAACATTCAAAGTGGGATCACTTTTCCGATCTTGTATGAAATTGATCCCGAAGCACTATTTGAAAATCAGACCACCTTGCTTCATGCGGGCATGAGCTATAATGTAGGCGATCAATCTACCGCATTTATACGAACCAATATGGGATCTGCTTGGGGTGCTTCAGGAGATTCTCAGAAATTCCTCTGGTCCGCTCAGATTGGTTTAAGACTAGTCTTAGGTAAAAATTCCAATCCATTCAATCCAATTATCGAAGGTTCGCTCTAATCCACATAAACAAATAAAAAAATGAAAAAGCTACTTATAATCACAGCAATAGTCCTTTTTACGTTGACCGCTTCTGCTCAAAAGAAGACAGGTTGGTTCATCACCCCTGAAGTCGGCACCATGTTTCTGGAAGACCATGTGGGTAAAACCGTAGGTGCATCATTTGGTCTGCTGGTGTGGCAAAAAAGACTGAAAGTGGGCATACATACCTACGGTCGTTCAGGCCCAATAAATGGCAAAACCTTTACCATCGAAGCATCAGGAGGCCAAACATATAAGGGCTCATCTACCTTGACTTTAAGAGCCGATCAACTTTCGTTTGGATTGCTCATCGCTCCTACATTCAATGTAGGCGATTGGCAGCTCGATGTTCCCATCAACTTCGGAACAATGGGCGCTGGATTTTACTTTGCAGGAGATGATCGTATTACACCAGATGGAGACAGGGTAAGCGTTTGGGAAAATCGGTTAATGGACGAACGCGATGCTGGATTTGGAACTTGGTTAGAGATAGGAGTTCGTGCATTTGTCCCTACCAAAAACGAGCATGTGCAATGGGGACTTGGGGTGCACTACACCACTACTCCTGGATGGGAAACATACTATGACCCTTCCGGTGACTTTTATAACAATAAAATAAGGGCTTCATTGTTTGTGAATTTTCGATCTGGAAGTTGATCATTATTAGATGATGAAAAAGCTTTACAAAAATGCGGCAATACTTCTGTTGGTAGAGTTTTCGCTCTTATTCATTCCACTTTTTGTTTTAGGCATTAGCATCAACTGGCCTGCGAGTTTGGATGAACCTGCAAGTGTAAACCTGCCATTGATTTTAAAAGAATTTCCTAGCGTTATCACTGGGTATTCTATTTACCTGTTGTATTCTATCCTTTTTTGGCCGTTGACTTATCTAGTAGGAAAAGTAATTGTAAATGGAGATGATCAAAATACGCTTTTCCGAATAGCCAATGGGTTCGGGATTCTTTCGACTCTTGCTAGATGTATTGGGATCGTAAGATGGTTATTTGCCATGCCAGTTTTAGCAAGGTTGTATGTGGCTCCTGACACTACAGAAGAGATGAGAGCTAGCATTTCTATTATTTATGACATGTTAAATGCTTTTGCAGGGGGAATTGGCGAACTGCTTGGGGTGAGTCTATTCGCTGTGATCTGGTTGGTGTTGATTTCTGTTTTAATACTCAGAAGTGTCATTTGGACAAAAGCCTTAGGTTATTTTGGCTTTGTCGTAGCTGGAGCTTTGCTTATAAACCTTGTGGAAGTAGTAGGAATAGATCCAGGCCCAATGATTACGATATCTGTTGTTTTACTACACATCTGGATGCTGGTTACAGGGATTGTTTTTCTCAGAAAGAGGAGGATTTTAAATGATTAACACTGCAGTAAATCGAAAGACAAAGCCTAACAAAATGTATAGTGAATGCGCTTCTGAGCTACTTTCAATTTTCTCTGCAATTCGATACTTTAGCAATTTTAGAAAATGTGAGCGCACTCACCATACATAGGCGTTACAAATCCCCCTTCTTCTTAGGCAACCACTATTTTCTGGATGACATCACCTTGTCTAATTTCATCTATCACATCCACACCATCAACAACTTTCCCAAAACACGTGTGGTTCCGGTCCAAGTGCGATGTGTTGTTTCTGCTGTGGCAGATAAAGAACTGTGAGCCGCCTGTATTTCTTCCGGCATGAGCCATGCTCAGCACACCCCTGTCGTGGTATTGGTTATCACCATCCAATTCGCAATCTATGTGGTATCCAGGTCCGCCAGCTCCCGTTCCTTGAGGACAACCACCTTGAATGACGAAATCCGGCAATACGCGATGAAAAGTCAACCCGTCGTAGAAGCCTTTCTCACTCAAGTCAATGAAATTCTTGACTGTATTGGGTGCGTCCTTTTCATAAAATTCGACTTTCATTACGCCTTTGGCGGTGTGTATTTCTGCAGTTTTCATTTAGCAAATAATTGATCTAAGTTTTTAAATGATTTGAATTCTAAAGCATTACCCGAATAGTCTAAAAGGAAGAATGTTCCCTGCTCTCCCGGCTGATTTTCGAAGCGAATATACGGCTCCACAACAAATGGAAAATTTGATTTTCGAAATCTTTCCGCAAGTTCTTCCCAGTCGTCCCAATCCAACACCACTCCAAAATGAGGCACAGGAATCTGCTTGCCATCCACTTCGTTGATGTGGTTGTCCACCTCCATTCCGTCCTTCAAGTGTGCTACAAATTGATGTCCGTAGAAATCAAAATCGATCCAATGATCGCTTGATCTCCCCTCCTTGCAGCCCATGATTTCCCCATAAAATGTTCTGGCTTTCGCAAGGTCATGAACGGGTACGGCAAGGTGAAAAGGTCGTAGTTGCTTCGTCATGTGTTTAGCTTTACCGCAATATTCGTAAAGGCAGATGTACCATACTTGGTTTTTCATAAAAAGGTTAGCAGAAGAGCTCGACACTAAACTGAGTGGCCTTCAATTTCTTGCTTGCTTTTCACAGCAAAAGGATGAACTGATCCTGTCATTTGGGAATAAGGATAGGGAGTTCCACATCAAAGCAGACCTAAGTAGCCAGGCCGGCATTCTCACTTTCCAAGATTCGTTTGCGAGAGCTAAAAGAAACTCTGCGGATTTATTCTCAGAACTCTTGGATGCCGAGGTGGTCAAAGTGAGTTCGTATCACCATGAACGATCTTTCTTTATTTCATTTGATAATGGCTATCAGCTAATCTTCAAAATGCACGGAAGACGTGCCAATATCTTACTTGCCAAAGGCGATGAGGTGCTGAAGGTTTTCCGAAACAATCTAGAGCAAGATTTAGCGATCATTCCCTCAGAATTGGCCAAAAACCTTCAACTAGACGAACCAAATATTATTTGGTTGCTAGGTAAGGCAAATACATATCTTGTTGAAAATCAATTAGATAACATAGTTCATCTAAAAAATACATTAATAGATTCTGACATACACATAGGATTGAAGGACGAAAAGCCCGTTTTGAGTCTTGCCCCTATTGACAGCCCTATTTTGACTACTGAAAGTGCCGTTGAAGCATCAAATAAATTCGGGGAACTGCATTATCGGTTCTTTCTTTTCGGTCAAGAAAAGAAGACTTTGATTGGCACGCTAACCAAGAAGATCAATCAAGGTGAATCGTATATTTCTAAGACTTCCAAGAAATTACAAGCACTTGAAAATCAAAGAAGCCTTGAAGAAATAGCTAACATTATCATGGCCAACCTTCACCAAATTCAAACGAAAAAGGATGAGGTAGTCTTGGAGGATTTCTATCTCAACCAGCCAATTAAGATCAAGCTCAATCCCAATTTATCTCCGCAGAAGAACGCCGAGAATTACTACCGAAAGCATAAGAATAAGAAGATCGAATTTGATAAACTACGATCCAATATTGCAGCAAAAACAAATGAGCTTGCTAAGCTGAACGAAGAGCTCGAGCGTGTTCAGGCGATTGATAACCTGAGGGAGTTAAGGGCTTTCAAAGGCAGTTTCGAAAAAGGACTTGGTAAAAATGAAAAGGCGCCACTACCCTATTTCGAATTTGATGTAAATGGGTGGACGGTGCTGGTCGGAAAGAATGCAAAATCCAACGACATACTCACCACCAAAGTAGCAGGAAAAAATGACCTCTGGCTACACGCTCGTGATGTATCAGGGTCGCACGTGGTTTTGCGTCAGCGACCGGGGACTAACTTCCCTTCCGACATAATTGAAAGAGCGGCCGCACTGGCAGCTTGGTATTCCAAAAGGAAGACGGACAGCCTTTGTCCGGTAATACACACGCCTAGAAAATATGTTCGTAAGGTGAAGGGAGCACCTCCCGGTCAGGTAGTGGTGGACAAAGAGGAGGTTGTTATGGTGGAGCCTAACAATCAATTATGAAATCACTTTACACCCTCCTATTCTCCCTACTTCTCTTTTCAGGCTCAGCTCAGACCGACCTCAGAACAGTTTACAATGAAGGCATGGCCGCTTATGAGGCTGGAGACTTTCAGGGTTTTCTAGCTGCAATGCAGCAAGCTGACTCGCTCTCCCCTGAGCATCCAACTATCACCTATAATCTTGCCGCTGCGCATGCCAAAAACGGCAATAAAGCAATTGCTGAAACCCTAATTACCAAGGCTATTTACATGAATGCTGGGTTCAAGCCAGAGGAAGACTCAGATTTTGAGGAAATGGATTTTGCGGTAATAAAAGAACTGAAAGAGTTCTTAAACAAAGAAGTTAGCCAAGGCCAAATCGCTTTCACGAACTCTGAACTTGACCTTCACCCAGAGTCTGTGGCCTACGATCCAAAGTCAAAAGCATTCTTTTTGAATAGTGTCCGAAAGGGCAAAATCCTGAAATATTCAAAAGGTGAATTTGAGGAATTCTCATCTGGTCATTGGGCTGTGATGGGAATGAAAGTGTATGGCCAAAACATCTGGGCTTGTGAAGTCGCTACAAATGAGTTTCAGGCTTTTGACGAAAAGGACAAAGGCAAAACAGCTTTACTTCAATTCGATCTGAAGACAGAGAAATTGATAAATAGATATGAGCTGGAAGGCGGGCATTGGTTCGGCGATTTGATATTTGATCAAGATGGAAACCCACTGATCTCGGACAGCATGTCTCCCATTATTTACACCTTGAAAGAAGGTGAAATTCAAGTGTTCAGAGATTGTTCAGAGGAACTCTTCAACCTCCAAGGACTAGCATTAGACCAAAATAGAAACCTGCTTTACATCGCTGATTATAAGGTCGGTCTGCATGTTTTGGATCTTAGCACCAATGAAATTTCCAAGCTCAACCATCCAAATACCATGAGTACAAAAGGCACTGATGGCCTATATCTTTATGAAAACAGTTTGATTGCGATTCAGAATGGAGTGCGCCCTTTTAGAGTTTCTAAGTTTACTCTGAACCAAGCTGGTAAAGGCATTGAGTCCGTTGAATATCTAGATAAAGCCAGACCGGAGCTCGGTGAGCCGACCCTTGGTGTGCTGGTGGGTGATGATCTTTATTATGTAGCGAATAGCCCGTGGGCAGCATACAAGGACGGTGAGTTTAGTATTGAAGGGCTCAAAGAAAATATCGTGATGAAACTTTCATTGAAATGAGACTCGCATCACCTTCTAACTATGCAGATCATGGCCTATTACTACTCCGGTTGGCTTTCGGTTTCCGCTTGATCTACGGCACTCAAGACAACATCTTTAGTTGGGCTCAAATGATGGAATTCTCGTCCTTTCTTGAATTGAATGGATTTCCTTTTCCAACCGTGAGCGCTGTAGTATCCGTTTATCTTCAGTTTATTTCGGGAATAGCATGGATCATTGGTTTCCGAGTAAGATTATTCTCATTGATCATGGTGGCAAATTTTACCATTGCACTACTAATGGTTCATATTGGAGACACCTATCTAGGCGCAGCTCCAGCCATTCACTTACTAGTATTCTCATTCTTCCTCATGTTTCAGGGTGCAGGCAAGTTCAGCGTTGACAAAACTTAAGAATTGATTTAGTAGATTACCTGACCTAAATCACCGCCATATGTTCTGGAAATCAGTTTTAAGAGTAGTTGTCATTGTCACTGCTATTTTGCTTGTAGGTCTTCTTTTTAAGAATCTTGACGATTCTCCTGAAGATTACATCACATCATCCGAAGCAGAAAAATATCGCATCATGAGTTACTTCGAATCCGGCAAAGCTGTTGGAAGGACTGCTCTACTTGAGTACATTCAGAAGTATGAAAACGACAGCCTGAAAATCGATCTCAGATTACTTCAAGCCCTTGAGGATAGTATCCAAGAAGTAGAAATGAAGGAACGTTTCGGTGAGTCTCTCTACGATTAAGGAGAACTCTCTAATTTTTGGCCTAAATTAAGCCAAAGTCCAACATCTATGAAAGAAGATTTCGGTTCACTAATTGACAATATAGTTAGCTCATTCCTTCAAAGTCTGCCTAAGATCGGACTTGCATTGATCGTTATTATTATTGGATTACTTGTGGCTTGGATTGCCAAAGGATTGATCAGGCGATTGATTCTATTTATTAACTCCAGAATTAATTTAAGTCTTCAAACGAGTCTGCTTCGAGTGGATCTTGCGAGCTCGGCCAAAATTATCAGCAAGGCCTTCTTTTGGATAATTCTAACAATAGCGCTTGCCACAGCTATTAGAATAATTGGGTTTGAATTTATGGACGTTTGGTTTGGCGGAATGATTCATTACCTACCAAACATAATTGCTGCACTTGTGATAGTACTTGCAGGAGCCATACTTGGTCGTTTGGTGGGAGACATAACTGCCTCTGCTGCAGCCAGAACGGGAATTGCCAATGTATCAAGTATTTCCAGACTAGTAAAATACCTCATCCAATTTATAGCCGTCATTATAGCCATTGACCAAGTCGGGGTTGACGTAAATTTTCTCACCACGCTGCTAACCATTCTAGTTGCTGCGGTCTTGTTTGGAGCTTCATTGTCCTTTGGTTTAGGCTCTGTTCCTTCCATAAAGAACATTTTAGGATCGTATTATGCTCAAAAGCGATACAAGGAAGGCGATATTGTTAAAATAGAGGATGTAAGAGGCATCATCACGAAGATTACTGAATCCTGCGTTTATCTCGCTACCGACGATGGACAAGTGATAATACCAGCTGGCAAGTTCAATGAACAAAACATTATTCTGATCATCGAAAAATGAGTACCAATCAACGCATACTCCAGCTAATGCTCGAAAAGCATCCGAGGCAGTCAGTCATTCACATTGAGCGATTGGACGTGCAGTCGATAAAAGAGATTGTAGCTAACCTGCCCATTTCTCAGAGCAAATTGATTTTGGAAAAAATGAATGTAGGAAAAATTTCATCTCTTATCGGAATATTAGAAATGGAAATGGCGGTGAGTCTGATCGAGCAATTGACCCCTACGCTGGCTCTGTCTGTGTTGAGAATGACTGATATTTCAATTCGGGAACAGGTTTTAAGCAAGATGTCGATTGATCACTCAGGAAAGCTTGAAAAAATGCTCGCTTACCCAGAGAACACCATTGGTGCGATGGTTGATCCATTCGTGGTTACATTGACAGATGATCTATCGGTTCAGCAAGCTTTGGATACTATCGCCGCTTCTAAGCTGAAGCTTTATCCAAACACATTGGTGCTAGACAGGAATCGCACGATCAAAGGACATATAGATATACGACAACTACTTGCGGCAGATCATGAAGCGTCCATTTCACCATTTGTAATAGAATCGACTGATCATATTCTAGCAGACATGGATCGAGAGACGCAACTTAAGAATTGGAATTTCCAAATGTCCTCGGTTGCCGTGGTGGATTTAGATGGCCTTTTCTTGGGAGTGATCAGTAAGGACGATTTATCTCATAAGAAAACCACAGGGAAAACGAATGTCGCTGGTAAAACAGCCAGTATGGCTTTAGGTGATCTCTATCGGGTAGGTCTTTCGGGGCTTTTCTATGGGTCGGAAGAACCAAATGAAAAGGAGAACTAATTATGGAAACGACATTGAATAGTCAAGAGAAATTAGTGGCCGAATTAGTCAGTCTATACCCGGCCGATGCTGCAAGTATTCTTAACCAGAGCGCTACTTCAGAGATAATTGAATACCTGTCAGCCTATCCTTTGGTAGTCTCTAAGGAGATTCTTTTTGCGCTTAATACCGATGTGGTTTCCAGAGTTTTAGTTGAAATGGAGGATGGACTCTTCCAGAATCTTTTTCCTGAAATAGATCCATATCGAGGGGCACTTTTGATGTCCAGACTTCCCAAGGAGGTCGTTCAAGCCAAGCTCAAAAAACTTACAGAAAAGCAGGCTAAGGAAATTTATGAGTTGCTCTCCTATCCGCTAGAAACGGCAGGGTTTCTAATGGATACACAGATTACCACTTTCAATCCGGACAGCACCGTTGAGGATGCTTTGGAAACATTGCGGTCACTAAGAAATTCAAAAGTCAACAATCTCTATGTTGCGAAAAATGATGGCAGTTTTCTTGGCAAAATTCCGATTCAACTACTTGCAATATCCGAAGTTGATATAAAGCTTAATAATCTCGTGGAGCCCTCCGCTAGTGTTAGTTCCATGGCTCACAAAGATGAGGTGGTGGAGTTGTTCGAAGAAGGAAATATTTTCAGTCTACCAGTAGTAGATGCGGATAATAGAATATTAGGGGTCATACGTCATGAGTCACTGGTGAGCACCGCCAAGCAAGATGCCTCAGAAGATGCGCTTGCGATGTTTGGTGCCGGTCGTGAAGAACGGGCTCTCTCAACAGCCATGTTTGCCGTCAAGAAAAGACTTCCTTGGCTTCAAATAAATCTAGCAACTGCCTTTCTTGCAGCTTCTATTGTAGGAATATTCGAGGATACCATTGCGCAGATTACAGTACTTGCTGTTTTCCTTCCTGTAGTTGCCGGACAATCAGGAAATACGGGATCTCAGGCTCTTGCCGTGACCATCCGTGGATTGGCACTAAGAGAATTCCGAATGGATCAATGGTTCAAAGTTGCCATGAAAGAACTCACAGTCGGTTTCGTTAATGGGGTGGCGGTGGCCATTACCACGGGTGCTATCGTCTATTTCTGGGCCGACTCTTTTGGCTTGGCGGCAGTCATCGCTACCTCAATGGTAATCTCTATGGTGATCGCAGGATTCTCGGGTGCGGTTATTCCAATTATGTTAAAGTCAATTGGACAAGATCCAGCTCAATCCTCCTCTATTGTACTAACCACCGTCACTGACATTGTTGGTTTTCTTAGTTTCTTAGGATTAGCAACACTCATGATCTCCGCTTTAGGTATTACCTAAATGCTTACGTTATTCTATGACCGAGACTTTTTGCGTATCTTACTATTTTTCACATTTAAATAAATTAATAACATGGCTAATATTTTAAGTTCTGTAGTAAACGGAATCAAAGGGGGAGTTAAAGGAGCTATTGATGGTACAGCTGATTTAGGAAGTACTATAGCGAATACGGTTTAAAATATAGCCGTAAAAACGGTTAAGGGGACTGCCGATTTTATGGCGAAGGGCATACAAGTTCCTGCCTCTATTGTTCAAGGGTCAATTGAGGGTGTTGCTGGAATTGGTGTGGGTGTGGTAAAACTTATGAAAGGAATTGTTGAGGGTGCTGTTCATGGAGCAATGGACTCTGGCGTGGAGCAAAAGGACGCTGTTAAAGGATCGGTAAATCAAGCCATACATGGCGCAAAAGAACTGGGGCTAGATGTAGCCGAGGTAGCTGTGGAAGCAGTCAGAGGTTCAGTGCTTGGAGTGGCCAAAGTAGGTGGAGATGTTACCAGCGCAACTAAAAATTCGATTATAGCCGCTGTAGAAGCAGCAAAGGAAATAGGAGATGAAACCGCTAATGCCGTTAAAAAATCATTGGCAGCAGGTGTTGACGGAGCAAAGGATGTTCTGAATGAAATTCAAGATTAAGAAAATCGCAAAATGAAAATAGCAATCCTATCAAGAGGAAGAAAATTATACTCGACGAAAAGATTAGTAGAAGCCGCAGAACAACGAGGGCATGAAGTAATTGTAGTGGATCATTTAAGATGCAACATTGAGATTGAGAAGAAAAAACCGAAGCTTTTCTACAAAGGATCATATTTAGAGGACATCAATGCCGTAATTCCTAGAATAGGTGCTTCCGTCACTTTTTATGGTACTGCCGTAGTTCGTCAGTTTGAAATGATGAAAGTCTTTTCTACCGTTGAATCTCAGGCTCTTGTACGTTCAAGAGATAAACTGAGAAGCCTGCAAGTCTTATCACGAGCGGGTGTAGGATTGCCAAAAACTGTTTTCACTAACGATTCAAAAGATGCCGATCATGTGATTGACTCATTAGGGGGGGCGCCAATTGTACTGAAACTGTTGGAGGGCACTCAAGGTTTGGGTGTTGTATTGGCTGAAACAAAGAATGCGGCTAGCTCTGTCTTAGAAGCTTTTGATGGTCTTGGGGCTCGCGTCATTGCTCAGCAATTCATAAAAGAGGCTGGGGGTGCTGACATTAGAGCCTTTGTTGTCGATGGTCGTGTAGTTGGCGCAATGAAAAGACAGGGGAAAGAAGGTGAGTTCAGATCCAACCTACACAGAGGTGGCTCTGCATCTACCATTGAATTGACTGATGAAGAGGAAACTACTGCACTTAAAGCTGTGAAAGCGATGGGTTTAGGCGTTGCAGGCGTAGATATGCTTCAGTCTTCAAATGGACCATTAGTCCTTGAAGTAAATTCATCTCCTGGACTTGAAGGAATTGAAAAATCCACTAAGAAGGATATTGCCAAGGAAATCATTAAATACGTCGAAAGAAATATTGACTAAGGACAAGTTTTGTCTTAATTAGAAGTTTCCCAACAACACAAGCAGACTAATGTAAGTTGATCATATTCTCATAATGGAAGAACCTAACTACGCAGCGGATAGCCTTAATATAGTCCTAACCCTGGTATTCATAATTCTCAATGGATTCTTTGTTGCTGCTGAATTTGCTCTGGTCAAGTTGACCAAGAGTAAAATCAAAACGATGATGAGAGAAAACCAGCCGTTCGCTTCTACTGCCATGTGGATTTTCCAAAGACAAAACATGGCTCTTTCAGCGTGCCAGTTAGGAATCACAATGGCTTCCTTGGCACTTGGATGGATTGGCGAGCCGGCAATCGCTCATTTGATCAAACCGCTAATAATTGATGCCGGTATCACATCCGAAAACGTCCTTCATGGGATTTCCTTCGCTATCGCTTTCTCAATAATTACAGCGTTGCATATTGTTATTGGAGAGCAGGTGCCTAAGATCTATGCCATACGAAGACCGGCTCCAGTCATGCTCGGAACCGCAATGTTGCTTAAAGGATTTTACATGATTCTTTTTCCATTTATGTATGTTCTCAATGCTATTACGAACGTTTTTCTTCGTTGGTTAGGTATTCGAGAATCTGGAGAACACGACACTCCTCTTACCGAAGAGGAAATTAGAGCGTCTCTTTCCATGGCATATTCTACTGGCGAACTGTCAAAGACCGAACACAAGTTGCTCAATGCAGTCTTCCGATTTGACGATGAGGTGGCTAGCAAAATCATGCGTCCTAGAGGAGAGGTTCAGATCATGAATGCCAATGATTCTTTAAGAGATAACCTTGAATTGGCAAAAAACTCCCGACATAGCAGGTTTCCGCTATGCGAAGATTCGCTAGACAAAATAATTGGTGTTGTGCACATCAAGGATTTATTGGGGGCAGGCGATACCATGGATTTGAGGGCAATTGCTCGCACTCCCATGATCATTCCTGAAAGTATATTGATTGGGAAACTGTTGCAAGAATTCAGACTAGCCAAGCAGCACTTTGCATTCGTACAGGATGAGCACGGAACTGTTATTGGCATCATTACCTTAGAGGATGTTGTTGAAGAAATAATTGGAAACGTTGAAGATGAATTTGATCTGGAAGAAGAGGCTGAAATCTCTGAAAAAGAAAGAGGTGTTTATGTGGTAAATGGTGATGCCATAATTGATGAGCTCAACGAACGTCTGAATATGAATTTGGAATCGATGAATTCGGACACCATCTCAGGTCTCATCGTTGAGAAAATTGGACATAAGCTGAAGAAAGGTGACTTGATCGAACTAGACCCTCACGTAAAGGCAAGACTTTTAGAAATTGATGGTATTCGCGCTACCAAAGTGGAGTTAATCGTTAGGGAGCCGGAAGGAGAATAATTCTTAAGAAAGATCCTGATGAATCTTGTTGGCAAGCATGTTGGCTGCTTCAGGGCAGTTTCTAAACCAAAGCTCAGGCTCGATTAATTCTAACTCTTGCAAAGCCAGTCGTCCAGTATTATCACGAACAATATCCACACGGCCATATACAGGCACTGGTGAAACCTGGCTCATTGCCAATTCGGCAAACTCGATCTCCTCTTTAGTAGGTGTGTGATTGTGGACAGTACCTCCAAAATCATCCTGCACCCTAAAATCACCGGGCTTTGCTTTTTTCAACACTGCATGCGTGTACTTACCTCCTATCAAAACCAGAGTGATCTCTCCTGACACGGGCACACTCTCCTGAAATTCCTGAAGCATCATAGATTCTTTGCCAATTAGCTCCTGAAATAGTAAGTCATATTCGTTGACGTTATTAGAATCAATTACATAGGTATGTCTCGCCGCACCGGAAATGCATGGCTTCAGTACTGCCTTACTCCAGCCTGAGCGTTGAAAAGCACTAGCCAGCGATTCCGTTGATCCCAGCTCCAGAAAATGAGTGTTTGGAATATTCACTCCGCCATCCGCACAATCTCTCAAATAGTGTTTATCAAGATTCCATTTCAGGGTCTCATACGGATTGATCAATTTGGTTTTGAGAGAAACCACATCCAACCATTCCTCGAATTCATCAATCCTATGATAATAATCCCAAGTTGCTCGAATCACTGCGTATTTCGTAGTGGTCCAATCGAAATCAGGATCGTCCCAAGCCACTCGCTTTGACGTCAACCCCAGGTCAGAAAGAGCTGCGGTGACCAGCTCATCTTCTTTCAAGATATTCAGATGGTATTGATCCAAGACCTCAGGAAAGACATAGGCTCCCTGAGTCACTATAGCTACATCCAGTGGTTTCAAATCAGGTCAGGAGGTTACCATTGTCATCCCATTCAGCAAGATCATTTCGCTTTGACTGATCCACGTACTGAATATTTTCATCGTAAGCAAAACCATGCTTCTTTAGTACCTCATCGGGCACGCCATCCCATACATTAGGAGTGTTTCCCTTGTATCCTAATTCTTCAATTCCAATCTTGGACGTATAAAAACCTGTCAACGTGAGATTACGCACCAATGAGAAAAACTCAATGCCAGGTACAAGATCCGATGGTTCACTTTCCGGATAGGCGATCAAGTCTAGAATAGACTTTTGTTGCTCTTCGGAGCACGCCTGAAATGCGAGGTTAAACTTCTCATTCGAGAAATTATCCAACCACATCAGCCCACCTCTTATTGGCATTTTATAACTCTCAATGTCTTTGACTATGAATTCGATGAAGTCTGCAACATCAGCATCTGAGGCAGCTTTATAGCTCCCATCAGCGGGCAAGATCAAATCGCAAAGAACTGCAATGGTTCCTAGCTCATACTCGGTGAGGAATACTTCAGATTTGATTTTAGCATCACGCAGTTTCTCCTTTTCGGTACGGCCGTAGTGGCCTTCTTTTGGCGCAAGGACCTCTTTTTCCTGTCCGGGTGCGCACCCTCCCGTTGACACGATTGCACCTGCTCCTATGGAGCCGATCAATAAAGATTTAATGGATTCTCTTCTGTCCATGACTAAAGGTTTTGTTGTTTGAGTTGATCAATAATGTACTCAGAGGTTCTCCACGAAAGCGCTAAAATCGTCCATGTTGGATTCTTGTCAGCTTGAGAAACAAACGACCCACCATCACAGACGAACACATTCTTCACATCATGTAGTTGCTGATATTTATTGGTGACCGAAGTTTTAGGATCATCACCCATCCTTGTAGTTCCAACTTCGTGAATAATTAGTCCTGGAGGGAGCAGCCCATATTTTGAGTCCTCACCCGGCTTATCGCCAAGAGGAGTTGCGCCCATGCCATGGAAAATTTCTTCGAATGTATCCTGCATATGCTTGGCTTGCTTGATTTCATGCTCTGTCCATTTGTAATCAAACTTCAAAACCGGAATACCCCACTCATCAACCATTTTAGGATCAATTGTACAGCGGTTATCTTTTTGGGGTACGCTTTCCCCCCTTCCGGAAATCCCAACCACGGAACCATAGAATTTTCGAACGTCCTTTCTCAGACCCGTTCCGTACCCTCCGACTGTCATTCCCAGGTGCTTGTTCAAGTCATTGGGATTAAAGCCAAAACCATACGAAGGCATTCCCATGCCACCCCATTGCTCCAAATGATACCCACGAGGAAAATCGAGCTTCTTATTATCTAACCACCACGGCGTGTACACGTGCTGCCCTCCCACTCCGTCTTCATTGTAAATATCACGGTTCATCAGCTCAGGCAAGAAGGCCGCTCGACTGGCTCCCGTAGAATCATGAAGGTATCTTCCAATGTGATCCGAGCTGTTGCCCAATCCATTTGGATGTTGCTTGCTTTTGGAATTAATCAAAATGCGAGCGGACGAACAGGCTGAAGCCGCCAACACGACCACCTTCCCTTTGATCTTGTATTCCTTTCGATCGTCCTTGTTTATGTATGAAATGCCAGTTGCTTTTCCGTTTTCATTGGTCAGCACTTCTCGCACCATGGCGTTAGTATAAAGGTCAATTTGACCTCCATTTTTCTGAGCAGGGAAGATCAAACAAGAGCCTGAGGAAAAGTCAGCGTAGGCACTGCAAGCCCGATTGCACTGTCCACAATAAAAACAGATGCCCCTTTCACCGTTGATCCGCTTAGTCAACATCGACATCCTTGCGGGAATTACAGGAATGCCCGCCTTCTTAGCACCCTTGGTGTAGTAAAGTTCATGAAGTCTCGGCTTTGGTGGAGGTAGAAAGAAACCGTCTGGTTCATTTTCAATCCCTTCTCTCGTACCAAAAAGCCCAATGAGTTTATCCACCTTATCGTAGTATGGCTTCACATCTTCATAGCCAATAGGCCAGTTTTCACTCAAGCCATCAGCATCTCTTCTTTTAAAATCCCTCGGACCAAAGCGAAGCGAAATTCGTCCCCAGTGATTGGTTCTGCCTCCTAGCATTCTGGACCTGAACCAACCAAACTCTGTCCCTTCCTCAGTGGTGTAGGGCTCACCTTCTATGTCCCATCCGCCGTAGGCTGTATCAAACTCTCCAAAAGCACGAGTGCTTCCGGCCCCACGTCTTGGTGACTCATACGGCCACTTCATTTGGGTCATTTGCTCAGGATTCTTAGGGTCGAAATATGGGCCCGCTTCCATCAAGGCAATTTTAAGCCCTGCTTCCGATAGTATCTTGGTTGCCATGCCGCCTCCAGCACCAGAGCCGACAATTACAACATCGTATTCCTTGGGGGATTCAATGATTTGCATAGGTTAGGTTTTGGTCTTCAAGGTATGAAATTTCGGATAATCTCAATGGCGCATATTTGCAAAATATGATTTCTTTATTCTCCTACTCTTTCGATGAAAGAAGCCTTGTTTTCTTTGGACTCATTGGCCTTTTTATTGGCATGTCTAAGGTGGGAATCAGTGGAGCGGGGATGGTGGCCGTGCCAATGCTCGCCATCATCTTTGGTGGAAAAAATTCCAGTGGCATTATGCTACCCATTTTGATCATTGCAGATGTTTTTGGCGTGAGTTACTACCATCGTCATGCTCAATGGAGCCATCTCAAAAAACTGCTTCCATATGCCATTATAGGAATCGTAATTGGCACTCTTACCGGCGAATACATCGATGATGAGATGTTTAGACTGGTCATGGCAATAATAATTTTCATTAGTCTGGGAATTATGATCTGGCTGGAGCGCACTTCAAGTAAAGACGTGCCGACGAACCGAGCTTTTGCAATTGGGATCGGCATAGCTGGCGGATTCACCACGATGGTTGGGAATTTGGCAGGTTCTGTAATGGCTCTCTATTTATTAGCGATGAGAATGCCCAAGAACCAATTTATTGGCACTGCTGCTTGGTTCTTTCTCGTCATCAATTTAATCAAGATTCCATTCCATGTTTTCGCATGGAAAACGATATCATTGAACACTGTTTATCTTGATCTTTTGTTGCTTCCAATCATTGCTTTAGGAGCCTTTATTGGATTACAAATTGTGAAGAGAATACCCGAGAAAGGCTATCGCTATTTCATAATAGTGATGACCGCCATTGCTTCAGTATTCATGATACTGTAAACACACAACAGGCTACCCCTTTGCTCCAAAGGGATTAATCTTCCCCAAAATTCTGAGTGATTTTTTCAGAACATCAAAATAGAGGGTGATCATAAAAAGAACACAATAGAACCAGATGAATGCGATGTTGAAGTAAAATGTGTCAAAGGTGAATCCAAGAAAATGTTTAGTTGGCGTGAAAAATTGTTCTTGAAAATCCAATGCGTGGGTCGGGTTTGGACTTTTATAAATGAGATTATTCTTCTGCACCAAACGATTGTTCACTTCCTGAATTCTATCCGTACCGAGCTTGCCAGTCACAATATCTTCAATGGCCTCATTGGCATACTTTTCTTGCAACTCAAAATAGCGCTCTTTACCCTCGTCCGTTGAGAGCATCTCCGACACCAACTTCTCCTTCTCCTTCATGGCCGAGTTGTAGCGATTAGAGTACATTGACTTCAAGGTGGCCAAGAATCGCTCTGTCTGTTCCTTGATTTCAGGAGATAGCTGCCCTGACAACTGATTGAACTCGGGGAATTTGTCCATCCCAATAATTCTAAGCTCGCTTTCTATTTCATTTCGGACGAGAGCCAATGCTTCTGCCCTGACTTTATCATCAATGCTGGAATCTGTCAATAAATTTACTTTCCCCTCTATCGTGGGGATGTAATACCGCTTCTTGTATTCCGCCTCTCCTATTTGCTTATCAAGATCATAAAATTGCTTTTCGAATTTATTCTCCTTAAAAAGAGTAACCATCGCAGCTTCAAATCCCCATCGTGAAGCCATCATATCGCCAATGGCCGGAACGTGATTGTAACTGGTGATATTTGGATTCAGCTTATCAAACTGCACTACGACTCCACTTAGAATTAATTGAGGGATGAGTAGGATCGGTATCAAAATGTAAATAGTAATGGCCTTGTCGAAGGATGCAGAAATGTTCAGCCCGACAATGTTGGCTAAGCAGGAAGCAGAAAAAAGGATGGCCCAGTTCATCAGGAACATTCCCTTGATTTCTAGGATGTAGTTCCCAACCAAAACGAACAGAAGGGTCTGAACAGCAGAAATTGAAAACAAGATGACAATCTTGGAAAAAAGGTAGCTGCTTCTGCTCAGGTTCAGAAATTCTTCCCGTTTCAGGATTTTTCTATCCTTTACTATTTCTTCAGCACTTACGGTAAGCCCCATGAACAGCGCCACTATGATGCTCATGAATAAATAGGCCGGGAGGTTCAAATTGCCCGAATAGGTATAATCCGATCCAGGCTCGCTGTACCTTAAAATGTAGGCGAGAATGAATGCCAAGATTGGCGCTTCGAACAGGTTAATGGCGAGGTATTGCTTGTTGCTCAGCTTAGAGAGCACGTCTCTTTGAATGAAGACCTGAAGCTGTTTGAGTTTATTAGGGCGGTGTAGTGTGGACTCAGGAACATCATCAACAGGCTTGAAGTTATTTGTGCCATTGCTGCGATCAAGGTAATGACTATGCCACTGCTGCGGACTGACTTTTCGCTGATTGGTGGTGTGTCCGTATTCATTGACCACTTTCGTTTCAATGATATTAAAAATCTGCTCTGTGTTTACATTTCCGCATTCTACACATTCCCCCGGCTCTCCACTTATCAAGTCGATTAGTTCGGTGAAGTAGGTTACTCCATCAAGGGGATTGTCATAATAAATCTGATATCCGCCCACATCCATAATGATCAACTTGTCAAACATCTTGAAAATCTGAGAAGATGGCTGATGGATAACGACGAAAATGAGTTTGCCTCTGAGTGTCAGCTCCTTGAGCAAATCCATAATGTTCTCCGCATCTCTCGATGACAAACCGGAGGTCGGCTCATCGACGAAAAGTACAGAAGGCTCGCGGAGCAACTCCAAGCCAATATTTAGCCTCTTTCTCTGGCCACCACTTATGGTCTTGGACAAAGGAGACCCAACTTTCAAATCCTTGATTTCTGAAAGTCCCAGACTACTTAAGGTCTTCAGAACGATCTCGTCTATGTCCGCACTACTTAGGTGTTCCAGGCAAAGTTCAGCGGCAAATCTGAGGTTGTCATAAGACGTCAAGTCCTCCATCAGCAGATCGTCCTGAGGCACGAATCCAATCATTCCATCCACTTTCTTTGGCTGCTTATGAATGTCTATTCCGTTGATTAGAATCTCTCCTTTCGAGGGTTTCTCCATACCATTGAGGACATTACAAAGAGTGGACTTGCCCGCTCCACTTGACCCCATGATGGCAATGAGTTGTCCCGAATTTTCAAGAACATTAATGTTTTGCAGCCCCAATTTTCCATTAGGAAAATGGAAGTCTACATTTCGTGCCTCGAAAGATATTGGGTGGTCGGTATCTGACTCATTGAACTGATTGACCACCTCGCTGAAATAAATAGGATCGTATCCAGATTGTCTCAACGAACCTCCCTGAGCGAATACTCTCGGTTTGTTGATTTTCAGCAGAGAGCCACTTAAATAGGTGTTTTCCTTACCTAGATATTTTACGAAGTAACAGTCAGAATCGCCCTGAATATGTAGAAAAACCAGTGTTCCACTAAACGTCTTTTGCAGATTGACCTGCTCACTTTGCGATTCCAAATCTCCATTCAGAATAAGGATATCCGAGCTTTCCAGCGCTTTCGGGGATGCCCCTGCCACAAAGCGATGGATTGATTTTAAAACGTTCTTATCAATGTTGAAACCATTGCTAATAGCCTTAAGTAATTCGACCTCACGATCCGATATGGAGCCATCTGCCAGAATGATGCTCACCACTTCCATCACGACAACCACCTTTTGCTGATAGGTGAATTCTTCATTTACCTTGGCGCACAAGTCACGAACTCGGTCGGCTTCCTGACTTTCGGAAATATCCTCCTTTAAAATCTCGGCAACATAGTCATCAAACTCTTTCATAAAAGAGTCAATCGCCTCGGGGTTGATATTGTCCTTCAGGAAATATTCAACTTCATCTCGTTCCTCTTTGGTGACATCATCTTCCTTAGCGACTATAGCTAATAGTCGGATTATGATTTTGAGTAAAATAGTGCTCATAGCGGTGTGATCGTGAGTAGGTTGTGAATGACCGTGGTGACCTTAAAAATACTCAAGATTCTTCAAGTTGGCCTTTCCGTTCACTAAATAGAAATCATGTTGCTGCTCTAAACAAAAAAAGCACCTCCAATAATGAAGGTGCTTGGTGTGCACGCGGAAGGATTCGAACCCTCAACCCCCAGAGCCGAAATCTGGTATTCTATCCAGTTGAACTACGCATGCATGTTCCAAAGGGCTGCAAATATAGACGAGTGATTTACTTCCCTCCTATTTCTCTTCAAGGATTTTCTTCAACTGTGCTTCGTTCTTTTCGGAAGACAGTCCAAGCCAGTCAAGAGTAGACCGATACATGATATTGTCCACATCTTCCTGTGGCAAATCCATTTCTTCTATAAACTTACCAATCTCCAAATCGCCAAGTGGAAATGGATAATCAGACCCTAAGCAGATTTTATCCGACCCGATCATATCGATACAGTAATTCAAGTACTTGGCATCATGCGTGATACTGTCAATCCAAAATTTGCCAAGGTACCCGCGTGGGTTGACATCATTGTGCACAGCCACCAAATCAGGTCGGCAGTTAAAGCCATGCTCGATTCTGCCTATAGTAGAAAGGAAGCTTCCTCCTGCGTGTGAAAAGCAGACTCTGAGCTTTTTGTATCGCTCAAACACGCCTCCAAAAATCATCGATGTAACTGCTCTGGTCGTTTCGGCAGGCATTCCCACCAGCCATGGGAGCCAGTATTTTTCCATGTACTCTCGTCCCATCATTTCCCAAGGGTGAATCATCACCGCCATTCCTAGGTCTTCACATGCTTGCCAAAATTCAAAGAAACGAGGCTTGCTGAGGTTGTGATTGTTGATGTTCGAGCCAATCTGAATTCCAGGAAAACCCAGTTCTTTCAGCCGCTCTAATTCCTTAATAGCCAGCTCCGGGTCTTGCATGGGCACAGTACCCAACCCCAGATAATGCTTGGGGTATTTCTGAACCGTCTCGGCAATATCGTCATTCAGAAATTTTGATAAATCAAGGCAATCCTCTGCATCGGCCCAGTAGCTGAACATCACAGGTATGGTACACACAACTTGCAGATCAACATTGAAGTTGTTGTACTCTTCAATGCGAATTTTTGGGTCCCAGCAATTGTCTCTAATTTCCCTGAAGAATTTATCACCCTTCATCATTCGGGCATACCCCTGTCGATGGTGAAGTAGATGAATGAAATCGCCGTAACCGAATTTATCAGCGAAGTTGGGGAGCTTCTCAGGAATGATATGCGTGTGCATATCGATCTTCAAACCTTGGGTAGTTGCCATGCTACAAAGATACCAAACTACTCATTGGTGCAGTACTCTGAGCGAAAGGTCTCAGCCCTTTTCATGCCGAAATCACTCGCTCGCTCCAGACACATACATGCATTTTCAGCATCATTTAGCTCTAAATAAGCCATTCCTGAGTTGAACCAAACATCTCCTGACGTTGGGTCTACTTTCAGATAAGCAGAATATTTTTCCAATGCCTGCTCGAAATCACCTTGGCCGAATAGCGCATTTCCAAGTAGATATATCGCTTCTTTCTTCGATGAATCATTTTTCAAAGCGCTTTCAAATTTCTGCCGAGCGGATGCGAATTGCTGATTTTTAAAATCAAGTCTGCCAGAATTTAACAGCAGACTTGCATCATTCGGAGTGAGCACCAAAGCCTGCTCAAACAATTCGGCGGCTTTTCCGGTATCACCTAATTCCATGGCTTCAACACCCTTCAATGAAAGCATAGGACCAAACTCGTCTATACCATCTAAGGTAGTTGGTATTTCAGTCGATCGATCAAGTAGAAATAGATTATACCATGCAAGCGCATTGTCTGGAGCAATAGAAACTGCTTGCTTCAAATCCTTAAGTGCTTTTTCATTTTGGTTCAACTCAGAAAACAAAAATGATCGATTGACCAACCGACCAGCAGTTTCATCAATGTTCAATGCATGATTTATGTCTAACAGTGACAAATCAAACATGCCTAGCTGTTGGTAAGCAATTGATCGATTTGTCAGAATCTCAGACTTCATACCACTAAGAGCAGTCACACTAGTTGCTTCAAGACCATTCTGATCAATCTTGAAAAAGACACCCTTCGTTTCACCTTGATCAATTTTATTCAGCAATAGCGTCAAACTAGCAATTGCCTTTTCAAAATCATTAGTGTTGCTCAGGAATTCAGCAAAATGAAAGTATGCCTCGTAAAATTCTTCGTCAAGACGTATGGCTTGTACAAAATCCTCGTTGGCATTGGAAAAGAACCCCAATGATTCATGAATCAATGCTCTTAAGAGATAGTCCTGCGGTTCAGGAGTATTTTGAATTTCCTGATTGATCGCCTCAAGCGCTTGTTTGTGATTGCTATCAAAGAATAGCTTTTCGGCTTTATGGTAATAGTCTTGAGCTAGCAGGCTATTAGCAAGGACAATTATGATTAAGTAAAGGAAGTGGCGCATTTTCGTTTGTACGCAAAATGAACGCAAATAGATATCAGAGAACCGACTCCACGTGCAGCGCACTGTCCTTGCTTATATGCTTAAACCTGCCACTGTCATATTGATAAAAACTAACTGACAAGAGTAGGAACATAGACGTCCCTTCCGGCAGCTCCTTTTGATCAATACTTAATTGGGTCGTAATTGGGTCAACAGGCATCTTCAATAATGGCAACATACCACTATCGAATGAGGCGTACCTTCCATTGAATTCATTTCTGACCGGATGAAAAGAACGATCAGATGCGTCGTAGTTATAATCTGAAAGAGCAACAAGACGTCCGCAGATTTTGAAATTAGTAGCCTCATTAGGCGCTTTCAAATCCTTACTAGGAACGAAAGAAGGAAAATGAAGAATCACCTGACCTCTTCTTGAACCAGGCTGAACATGGTATTTTGCTAAAAACGTTTTCTTGAATGGGGCTTCTGAGTTGAAGTTGAAGCCGTTGAGGTTCTTACCGTATTTGGTAAGCTCAAACGAGCGCATACCTGATTTTCCATCAGAATGCTTGGCTAGACCTCTCAGCTTACCTGTCAGTTTTGTAGATAAGTAACTTTCGCAAAGGTTGGACATTTCAGGTGTCAAACTCTCTCTCAGTGTTTTTGAAAGCGCAGAAGCCACGGAAGCTTCTTTGGTTAAAGCCGATTTGGGAGGCTTAGCTGTTGGGGTGGTACGATTTGATAATGCCAGTGAGTGTGTGGTGAGAGTTGTGCTGGTATTGTTCATCTACTTAATCTCTTTCTAATTCCATGATTTCAATTTCGCTTAAGTCCTCAAATTATATAAAAATTTTCGAGAGAAAAAGGAAATATCTAATTAGTTAATTCTAGCATTATTATCAATTGATAATTAAGAGGTTATGAGTCTACCCAAGACTGGCCAAAAGGGAGATTCCGAGGATCACTCCCGAGATTAAAAGTAGGTAAAGACACCCACCCTTTAGGTAACTATTTTCCTCAGAGGGAGGCATAAATTGATGATAAGCCATTCGCTAAATAATTAAATTATTTAGAAATATAGTGCAATTTTCTTTAGCGCCTTTCGTCATCCTTTTTGTTCAAAACCATCCTATAATTACGCCAATAATGGTGATTATATCTGTTAGGATTAGCAGCGTTAAGTCAGTCCAATTACACTCAGCCCACATGTATGCCAGCCAGCCTAAATTAAAAAACAAGAAACCGGCAATCCAGCATCCTGGGCCCGGATTGTTTCCCAATCAGGTTGATACTGATGATGAACACCCATTACCAAATGATTTTACTATCCCCTAAATACTCATTGGCCTTACTAAAATGACCGCACCCAAGAAACCCACGATGAGCTGAGAGCGGTGAAGGATGTGGTGCCTTTAAAACAAGATGCTTATTTGAGTCAATGAAGGCTCCCTTCTTTTGCGCATAAGCCCCCCAAAGCATAAAAACCAACCCTTTCCTTTCTTCAGCGAGAGCTTTTATGGCAGCATCGGTAAACTCCTCCCAACCTTTCCCTTGATGAGAACCCACCTGATGCGCCCTCACCGTAAGTGTTGCGTTTAGCAGTAGCACACCTTGCCTTGCCCACCTTTCCAGGTTTCCACTTTTCGGAGGCGCAATGCCCATATCTGATTGTATTTCTTTATAAATATTTACCAAAGAAGGCGGGACCTGCACTCCATCTGGAACGGAAAAGCAAAGGCCGTGCGCCTGCCCCGAACCGTGGTAGGGATCTTGTCCAAGAATAACCACTTTGACCTGATCAAAGGCGCACGAATCAAAGGCATTGAAGATGAGCTTACCTGACGGGTAAATCGTTTTGGTTTGGTATTCGGATTTTACAAATTCAATGAGGGACTTGAAATAAGGCGTTTCAAACTCACGCATTAACCTCTGCTTCCACCCTTCCTCGATATTTACGTTCATTTGTCAAGGTTATTAAAAAATGTAAAATCTTGCTTTTTGTTTTAGCATTTTAATGTGAGAACTCTATATTGCTAGCAAATGATTACTGCAACTACCAAGGGTGTAAAAGTAACGGTAGAGACGGAGTACATGCCAGAATACTCCTCTCCTGCACAGTATCATTTTGTCTTTACGTACCGCATCACCATTGAGAACATCAGTGATCATACAGTGAAGCTAGTGGCCAGACACTGGGATATCCGAGATACTACGCATCCCAAACGCGAAGTTGACGGAGACGGAGTTGTTGGAAAGCAGCCAATTTTGGAGCCAGGAGAGATTCATCAGTACGTTTCTGGATGCAACCTTAAATCCGGTCTTGGTCGAATGTCAGGTTTCTACACCATGGAGCGAGTCATGGATGGCAAAGTATTCAATGTGAGCATTCCGGCATTCACGATGGTTGTTCCTTTCAAACTGAACTAAAAATTGTCCTCCCCCCTTTTCACGGCGAGCCAGTTTGTAGCCTATTGGTTTCGAGCGGTTGGGCCACATAGCCTTCACTCTCCATTTCTATTTGATCTTTTTAATAAGGTAATAAAACCCTCTCGTAAAAAGTTACAAGAAGTTGAATTGATTCGGCAGCAACTAAAATCGAATGATCAGTCAATAAATGTGGTGGATTTCAAAACTGGACGAGTAAAAAGATCTACAGTCGGGCATGTGGCTAGTACCTCCCTGAGCACCCCTAGATTTTCCAATTTCCTCAGATTACTATGTGACTATTTGCAAATAGAGACCGTATTGGAAACAGGAACATCACTGGGAATCAATGCACTCTACCTGTCCAAGAGCGAATCAGTAAAGAAAGTGATTACAATAGAGGGTTCTGAAATAATTGCAAGATTGGCCAAAAAAACAATCGACTCAGAAGCTAAAGTACAAGTCATAACAGGGAACGTTCATGAATGCCTCAAGCAGGAACTTGTTCGGCATCAGCCTGACCTGGTTTTCGTTGATGCCGATCATCGTGGTGAAATCATCCAAAACACACTGGAAACTATCGTTGAACATTATCCAAATGTTAAATGCGTAGTACTACACGATATATACTGGTCAGAGGATATGAAAAACGCCTGGACTTCAATCGTTGAGAATGAAAAGTATTCATTGACTATCGACATTTTCCAAGCAGGACTAATTTTTCCAAATCATCCAATAGTTAAGCAACACTTCACGTTGAGGTTCTAATCTGCTACTTTTGCAGTCATAAATTCAAAATCGTTTAAAATGGACGCACAGGACAATCAGGATCAAGATAATTTACAAGAATTCGCACCAAAAGAACCAGGCAAAAACCGATTGCCAATCTTTCTGGGAATCGCAGCAATTCTCGCCATAGTGTTGATCTTCTTTTTTGTTCAGAACAAGAACCTTAAAGAGGAAGTAAAAACAACACAGGCAGAATTGAATCAGGCTGTTCTTCAATTAGATTCCATCGGTAGTGAACTCGACAAGCAGATTTTGGAGATACAACGATTAGGCGGAAACATAGACACACTCCTAATTGTCAAGGCTGAATTAGAACAAGAAAAGAAGAAGCTTCTAACGACGAATCAGGCAAATCGAAATATGATCCGTTCGCTCGCTGATAAGGTAGATGGCTATCAAGAATTGTTGATTATGAAGGATCAGGAGATTGTGCAGTTGAAAAAGCAGAACGAAGTGCTCCTGACGGAGAACACAACCTTGAAAACAGAAAAGAATCAATTATCTGATTCAATCAGCACGCTCGCTCAAAACAGAAACGAGCTTTCTGAGCAAGTAGCCATTGCTTCTCAGCTGAAAGTGACTGGCATGAAAATTTTCGCAGTGAATAGTAATGGCAAAGAGCGTGAAACGGAATTCCGAAACAGACACATTGAAAACATTAAGATAGAGTTTACAATAAGTGAAAATAAGGTTGCGCCTATTGAAGGCAAGGAGCTTTTGATTCGTGTGATTGCACCAGACAACAATGTGCTCTTCGATGTTACACGAGGGTCTGGTTCATTCAACTTTGAAGGTCGTGAGATGTTCTATACTGCCAAGAAAGAAGTTCTTTATGACAGAAATAGTCAGCAAGTGACCCTTCTTTATAATAAAGGAAGTGAATACGATTTGGGCAAACACACCGTGGAGGTATACACCGACGACTATATGATGGGTAAAGGAAGTTTTGTGGTGAAGTAGTCGATAGTCGGTAGTGCCTATAAGTCTATCGACTATGGACTAACAACTGTGAACTAACAGCTATGAACTTTAAACTATTCTATCTAACTTCGCAGCTCATTTTTAAAAACCAATTATTTAAATGAAAAATTACGAGACGGTATTCATTTTAACTCCCGTTTTGTCTGACGTTCAGATGAAGGATGCTGTCGCCAAATTCAGAAGTGTACTCACCGATGGTGGGGCAAAGATTGTGAACGAAGAGAACTGGGGCTTGCGAAAGCTGGCCTACCCTATCGATCACAAAACGACTGGCTTTTACCAGCTTATTGAATTCAGCGCAGAAGGAGATGTCATCACGAAACTCGAAACCGAGTACAGACGAGATGAGAAAGTTATGAGATTCCTTACGGTATCTCTTGACAAGCACGCACTTGCTTACAATGAGAAGCGAAGAAGTGGCGCATTCAAAAAGAAAAAGGAAACTGAAACAAAAGAAGAAGTAAAAGCATGACACTTCAGAACGAACCCATTAACAGAGAACAAACGCAGGAAAAATACTGCCGTTTTCAGAAAAGCGGAATCAAGTACATCGATTACAAAGAGCCTGATTTCCTTTTGAAGCTTATCAATGAGCAAGGAAAAATCCTTCCTCGACGAATCACCGGCACTAGTCTGAAGTATCAGCGAAAGGTGTCACAAGCAATCAAGAGAGCGAGACATCTTGCTATCCTACCTTATGTTGGGGACTCTTTAAAGTAAGACGAACATGGAAGTAATACTAAGAGAAGACATCAAAGGACTGGGCTACAAAAACGATACAGTATCGGTAAAGCCGGGGTACGGAAGAAACTATTTGATCCCTCAGGGGATTGCCATTCTGGCGAACAACTCTAATCGTAAGAGAATCGATGAGGACATTCGTCAGGCGGCTCACAAAGCTGAGAAGCTGAAAAGTGACGCACAGGCAATTGCCGATAAAATGGGAGATCTTACTATTGAGATCAAAACTAAGGCGGGCGAAAGCGGCAAGATTTTCGGATCTATCACTGCTATCCAAGTGGCCGAAGTGTTGAGCGAGAAAGGTTTCGACATTGACAGAAAGAAAATATCAGTAGGCAATATCAAGGAAATTGGTGAGCACAAAGCGGAGATTGATCTTCACAAAGAAGTGCAGCACGAAATCACCCTGAATGTGACTGCTGAATAAGACAATAAATTCATTTAGGAAAACCCCGGCTTTTTGGTTGGGGTTTTTTTATGTTCAATTTTACAGGATGTTCCACCTCTCCTTCCCAATTCCAGAATCACACGATAAAATCTCACTAGCTGACTCGATTGTTTCTATGGGCTCATGCTTTGCGGACAACATCGGTTCCAAGCTGTCTGATCATAAATTCAACATTCTCTCAAACTCCTTCGGCACCATCTACAACCCCATCTCGCTGGGTGATTTGCTTACTGATGAAATAGAGGAATCGAGTGTCCTAGAGAACAAAGGCGTGTTCTATCACTGGCAGGCACACGGTGAGGTCTCAGCGCTGAACAAAGAAGAACTGCTAAAAACTCTGAATTCCAAAAGGCAAGACTTGAAAGTAGCGCTTCAGAAGGCCGATTGGCTCATCCTTACACTTGGAAGTGCTTTTGCCTATCGTCTTAAGTCCTCCCAAAAATTCGTCGCGAATTGTCACAAGGTGTCGCAATCAGAGTTCACAAAAGAGCTCTTGAGTATCGAAGCAATGACTGAATCGCTTTCATTCGCATTTCAGCAGCTTAAAACTCAAAACCCATCACTCAACATTATAGTCACCGTGAGTCCTGTTCGATACACTAGAGATGGATTAGTTGAAAACAACCGCAGTAAGGCCAGGCTAACAGAGGTATCACAGGAGCTGAGTAAAAGCAACAATTGGATCACCTACTTTCCTGCTTATGAAATAATGATAGATGAATTACGTGACTATCGTTTTTATGCCAAAGACCGAGTACATCCCAGCGAAGAAGCCATCGACTACATCTGGAGACGATTCGGTGAAACCTATTTCGATGCTGATACCTCCAAGTTCGTGGAGAATTGGTCACAGATCAGAGCAGCCTTGAATCACCGTCCCTTCCTTCCTGCTTCATCCGAACATCAGAAATTCATCAAGTCGACGATTGATAAACTCAACAAGTTGAGCTCACAAGTGGACGTTTCAAAGGAGGTATCTTTGCTCCAGAAGCAATTGACTTGATGCGCAGCATTATTCCCGTACTTTTCCTTCTCATCTCCTGTCAAACCGAATCGCCCATGACCAATCGACTCGCCAATTCGTCAAGCCCGTATCTCCTACAACACGCAGATAACCCTGTAGATTGGTATCCTTGGGGAAAGGAAGCTTTGGCAAAAGCCCAAAGCGAGGACAAACCAATCTTGGTCAGCATAGGCTACTCATCATGCCACTGGTGCCATGTGATGGCGCACGAATCTTTTGAGGATACTGCCACTGCAGCCATCATGAACGAGCATTTTATCAATATAAAAATTGACCGAGAAGAACGGCCTGACATTGATCAGATTTACATGGATGCGGTACAGAAGATGGGGCTGAATGGAGGATGGCCTCTGAATGTGTTCCTCACCCCTGACCAAAAACCCTTCTACGGAGGCACCTATTTTCCCAAAAAAAATTGGCAAAAATTGCTTCAAAGCATCACACAGGCTTTCAAAGAAAACAGGCAGAAAATAGAAGAGTCGGCCGATCAATTCACCGCCGCTATTGACGAGTCCGACCTAGCCAAATACGGTCTCACCAATACCCGGTTCGAATTTGGTGAGGAAATAACCCTTGCGACATATCAGACCTTGGAAAGGCGCTTCGATCCGCTCTATGGTGGACTCGATAAGTCACCAAAATTTCCTATGCCATCCATATGGGATATGCTGGCGATTTACTCGTACAAAACCAAGGATGAAGGTGCCAAGGAGCATCTGTTTTTTACGCTGGATCGCATGGCCGATGGTGGCATCTACGACCATGTTGGTGGTGGCTTCTCTCGCTATTCTGTAGATGCTGAGTGGCATGTTCCGCATTTCGAAAAGATGCTGTATGATAACGGCCAATTGCTTTCACTCTACGCTAATGGCTACAAAATATCCAAAAGTGAAAAGTACAAATTGGTGCTTGAAGAAACGATTGATTGGCTGGAAAGAGAAATGCTGGACGAGTCGGGAGGTTTCTATGCTGCTCTGGATGCCGATAGTGAAGGTGAAGAGGGCAAATTCTATGTATGGACGATTGAGGAGATCGAAGAGATTGCGCAAGATGACGCTGCAATCGTGAAGGCCTATTTCGATGTTATTTCACAAGGTAATTGGGAAGAAGGAAAGAACGTACTCAGGAAACAAAAGACCAGCGAAGAGATAGCTGATCAGTTTAATATTTCCCTTGATACCCTAAACGAAACCATCGTGAAATTCAAGCGGGCGGCTCTTGCTGAAAGAGAAAAAAGAATCCGCCCAGGATTGGATTCAAAGCTGATCGCTGGATGGAATGGATTGACCTTAACTGGCCTGTGTCACGCTTATCAAGCCACTCAAAATCCAGGCTTTCTGAAGTTGGCCAAAGACTGTGCGGCGTTTCTAAAATCCTTGATTAAGGATGGAGAATTGAGGAGACTCCCAGCTTCTGAAATGGAAGGCTTTCTTGAAGATTATGCAGCCGTCATTCAGGGATTCATCGCCTACTATCAAACCAGTTTCGAATACGAGTACATCCAAATTGCGGATCGGCTTACTCAGCATGTCATTGAAAATTTCTATGATGAATCCGAAGGATTTTTCTACTTCACTGGAGATGAGTCCGAGAAATTGATTGCTCGAAAGAAAGAAGTCTTTGACAATGTCATACCATCCTCTAACTCAATGATGGCTAGGAATCTCTTTGAATTGGGAACACTGATTTACAATGACAAGTACCAAAGTCTGGCCAAGGAAATGACAGGACGGATGCTCAAGCTAATCCCGCAAGAACCAGCCTATCTCTCAAACTGGGCTTCACTCGCCTTGCAGATGAGCAGCAACTTCGCTGAGATAGTCATTATAGGCCGTGATCATAAAGAGCTTGCAGAGGAAATTAATTCTAGTTATTTGCCTGCTAAGGTAGTAGCCACGTCTGCTAAGCCAAATGACCGCCCGATGTTCCAAAAGAAGTCACTTAAGGATGGAAAGACCACCATCTTCGTTTGCTTTAACCGAGCTTGTAAAATGCCCGTGAACCACGTTCAAGGAGCGATAGAGCAATTAAAATAGAATATGCAGTCAATTAATTTTACACACCATTGATGTAAAATATTTGATCATTTCGATGAAAATAGCGTAGTTTGATACCAAACAAATTAACTATTATGAAAAAAGGTATTCTATTATCAGTACTAGCCGCTGGGCTTTTTCTTTGTACAGAAGTTTCTGCCCAATCACAAGGTGACTTCAGAGCTTCTTTGGGTTTAGCTGGAGGAACTAAGGCATCTGTTGACACAGATACAGGAGATGATAAATTCGGTCTTGGTGTAAATGCGGGTGTCGAATATTTCTTGATTGACAACCTTAGTCTTGCACCCAGTTTCACCTATTTTCTTCCTGTAAAAGAAGGTGGCGTGACTTATGGAAGAGGAAGTTTAAATTTCGATGCTCGATACTATTTCGTTGAAAGTTTTTATGCTACAGCAGGTTATGCCAGCTTCAGCAGTAGAGCTTCAGGAGGTGGTGCAAGCGTTTCTGTAAATGAAGGTGCTTACAATATTGGAGCAGGTACTATGCTTCCATTAGGAGATGCCCTTAATCTTAACTTACAGGTTAAGTATCAATCAATACTTGATTCAGACATTGACTTCAACCAGATCGTGGCTCAAGCAGGTGTAGTATTCAGTTTCTAAGGAAGAAATTCATTCAAAATGAAGAAAAAGCCCATGACATTGTCATGGGCTTTTTCTTTTGTTGGCAGCACTCTAACTAAGCAAACCTATTCCATGTATTTTCGCTGAAATATCAATTGAGTTTGTACGCCGACATCATCCTTCCCATCCCTGTTCCCCGAACCTACTCCTACTCCATACCCGAGGGGGTGAGAGTGCAGGTGGGGTCACGCGTGATCGTACAATTCGGCCCCAAGAAAATTTACACAGGACTTGTGGCCAATCTCAAGAACAACACCCCATCCATAGACCGTCCCAAAGAAATCATCGAGGTATTGGACGAATACCCGATCGTAACCAAAATTCAGATTGAGTTTTTTGGTTGGCTAGCGAACTACTACATGTGTACCATTGGAGAAGTGATGAATGCAGCAATCCCTGCTGGCCTGAAACTCTCAAGCGAATCCATGGTTTGTCTTAATCCGGAATCACAATGGTCAGTCATTCCTGAAAAGGAACGAGAAGAAATATTGATAACTCATTTGAAATCTCGTGAGTTGTCCATGCAAGAGGTCGGTAATCTCCTCGGTTTGAAGCACCCTCATTCATTAGTAAAATCACTAGCTGATAGGAACATTGTACATCTTTTTGCAAAAATAAAGGACAAGTACTCCCCTAAGCATGTCAAGCGTGTAAGAATCAAAGAAGACTTTCGAAACGAAGAAGCAGTCGAATCCCTTTTCTCTGAATTAGATAAAAAGCCAAAACAGCAGGACGTTCTCCTCTCCTACCTTAGGGAAGTTCCGGCACTTGAGAACAAGAATAAGAACCTAAAAGGAATACTGAAATCAAAACTGACTTTAGAATCAAGCGCTTCTTCTTTAGCCACTCTCCTCAAAAAAGGCGTACTCGAAGAATGGGATGAGGTTGTATCCCGACTACCTGAAATCACTTCCGACAAAGCAGAAATACCTGAACTCTCTCAGCTCCAAGAACTTGCCAAAGCTGAAATCCACAGGCAATTCGAAACACAATCGACGGTGCTTTTAAGAGGCATAACCGGAAGTGGTAAAACCGAGATATATATATCCATGATTCAGGAAGCTCTCGATGCAGGAACTCAAGTACTGTATCTGCTCCCTGAAATTGCCCTTACCACACAAATCATCAAACGCCTACAGCGAGTTTTTGGGAACAGCTTTGGCGTTTACCATTCACAGTATTCTGACAATGAGCGAGTCGAAGTTTGGCAAAAGGTGCTGTCAGGTGAGTATCAATTTGTAGTGGGTGTTCGAAGTTCTGTTTTCCTTCCCTTCTCCCAGCTCGGCCTAGTGATCATTGATGAGGAGCACGAACCATCATACAAGCAGTTCGACCCTGCACCTCGGTACAATGCACGCGATGCGGCCATTTACCTATCCACACGGCATGATTCCAAAACTCTGCTTGGAACAGCTACTCCTTCCATCGAAACTTTTCACAAAGCTCTAGATGGGAAATTTGGGTTGGTGGAGTTGGACACACGGTTTGGCGAGGTGCAACTGCCCAAAGTAGAACTCATAGACATGCGGCAGGTGCGCAAGCGAAAGGAGCTAAAAGCCAATTTATTCGCCGTTGGTTTGTTAGAAGAAATTGGTCAGGCTTTGGCGAAAAGCGAGCAAGTCATTCTCTTCCAAAATCGTCGTGGGTATGCACCCTTCGTCTCGTGCGACGATTGTGGTCATGTGATGGGTTGCCCAAACTGTGATGTCAGTCTCACCTATCATCAGTTTCAAAATCAATTGATCTGTCACTACTGTGGCCATCGAATTTACATGCCTCATGAATGCCCCGAGTGTGGACTTAATCACATTAAGCATTCTGGGTTTGGAACCGAACAATTGGAGGATGAACTTCAGCCGTTTTTTCCAGAGGCTAAAATCCAACGGATGGATTTGGATACTACCCGCAGTAAGAATTCATACGACAGAATACTCACCGCATTTGAAGAAGGTGAAACCGACATTTTAATTGGCACTCAAATGGTCAGTAAGGGGTTGGATTTTGATAAAGTGAACCTCGTTGGCATTTTTGACATTGACAGAATTATTCATTTTCCTGACTTCCGGTCGCACGAGCGAGCCTATCAGCTCATCACCCAAGTCAGTGGACGGTCGGGTCGGAAATCAGGAAACGGTCGGGTCTTAATTCAAACGTCCGATCCGAGCCAGGATGTCTTGCTCAAAGTAATGAGGGAAGAATACCGTCCATTTTATAACTCTGAAATTTTGGAGCGAGAGGAATTTAAGTATCCACCTTTCGCTCGCCTGATCAGGGTTATATTCAAGCACAAGGATGTTCAGATTGTAAATGAAGGTTCGGTTTACTTCGGCAACCTCCTACGTCAGCATCTGGGCACTGACCGTGTAAACGGACCTGTAGATCCGGTCATCAATCGTCTTAGAAACCTTTACATAAAGGAGATTCAGGTGAAAATAGAAATGACGGGCGTGAGCCTGAGTGCCGTGAAAGAACTGATGTGGACCTTGCGCGATGACCTCAATCAGCAAAAACCCTTCAAGGGAGTCAGTGTTGTTTTTGACGTAGATCCTATCTAAAAATCACTTCAATAAAACCTAATTGTTAACAGGGGTGGATAAATTGCGCCACTACTTCAGCATACCATGAACGACTTCTTCACCTCAGATTCTGGATTTCTAACAAACCTCGCTATTCGACTGGCCATTAATACACTCTCGCTGATCTTATTGATTAAGGTTATGAAAGTAAGAAGTAACCACAAGCATGATTTTTATTTCAGCTATGTAGCCATTGGCCTAACCGTTTTTTTCATTTGTTACCTTCTGGAAAACGTCAAACTCGAACTTGGTTTCGCGCTTGGTCTTTTTGCCATTTTCGCCATCCTTCGGTACCGCACCTATCAGATTCCCATAAAGGAAATGACCTACCTGTTCGTGATCATTGGCATCTCGGTCATCAATGCGCTTACGAGCGATCCTGTATCGGAAGTAGAACTGATCATCGTAAATGTTTCCGTTGTTTCGGGGCTATTTCTTCTCGAGCATTTCTTTTCTCACAAGACGCTTTATTCACTTTCAGTGAAATACCCTGTGATAGAAAACATTCACAAATCAAAAGAGAAAGAATTATTAGCTGACCTTGAAGTGAGGACAGGGATAGAAATATCAAGATTCGAAATATCAAAAGTTGATTATTCTTCGGGACACGCCAACATCACTGTCTATTTTGATGACGATGGTAGTAATTCTCAACTCGGCCAGGAAATCAAGGAATAAGATATGAAGCGGTTCTTCTTCCTCACCCTCATTCTATTCATTTCTTTCTTCAGAGCAAGTGCTCAAACAGAAGGAGCCACATGGGCATCAGTTAAAATCCAAAAAAATCTCGGCGAGAAGTTTGAAATAGCACTGGAGCCGCAGCTCCGAACTTCCGACTCTGAGCTAGAGAAAAGAATAATCGAAACCAGTTTTGGGTATAAGCCCCTGAAGTATCTAAGCCTTGAGGTCATTCATCGGTACACCAAAGAAACCACCAAAAACGGCTGGGCAAACTCCAATCGAATGGCTTTTGACATTACCGGAAAAGTGGATATCGACCGCTGGGAACCTAGTGCTCGCCTGAGATATACCAATTTGAAAGACTTCAATGAGGACGGTGGCGCCAATTTCCTGAGATATAAGTTGAGCCTGGGGTATGACATCAAGGGCTTCAAACTGAATCCTGAAATTTCTGTGGAAGCCTTTCAGGAAACGGAAGGAAACACCCTTCGCAAGATGAGGTACGAAGTAGGCACTTCATACAAAATCAATAAAATGCATTCGGTGAGTTTGGCTTACAAGCGTGATGATTTTGAGACAAAGCAGAAGTACGTCAACATAGTGGATATGAGCTACAAGCTGAAGCTGTAGTCTAATCTTTACCGTACCATTCCCGAATCACTAGCTCGGCATCTTTTCCTTGAGGGGTGTATCTTCTACTCAAATACTCATCACCCCCTCGACGCATATGTTCAAAATGGTACTTCCAGAAGAAGCCTCCTGCTACAAAATCCTCCTGCCATATATTTTCGAACAACCCTTCATATCCTGCTTTTTGAGCCAGATTACTCGTTTTCAGGGTGTCTTCTTTATACTTCCAATGTCCCATGTTGGTGTATTCCACGCTTTTGTAACCAAACTCTGTGAGAAGAATTGGGGCACTGTTTTCCTCGCTCAATTTTCTAAGTTCCGGAGCTAACTCAGCCCAACCCTTTTTCAAAACAGATTTGTCGGGAATGGGTTGATCACAAAAAGGAAAATAGGCATCAATGCCAATGTAGTCCAGCTCATCCCAGAAGGTGACGTTCATGTAGTTGTCCCAATTCGCCGCGTAAGTCAGATCACCTTTGTAGACTTCACGTACATCCTTGATTAGTTGCCTCCAGAACTGGGGCCTTTTAGCGGCTGACTTCCTTACTTCCGTGCCTATGCAAAGCATCTCCACATTGAGCGAATCTCCCAACTTGGCATAACTCAAAATATACTTGCTGAATTCCTTCTCCCATGCCTCCCAATCGGCATCATCTTCAAAATCAAAATCACCCAACCATCCTTGACCACCACTTACCCACACGTGTGGTTTGAGCATTACTTTTAGTCCTCCCTCATGAGCCATTAGGATGCATTCCGCAATTCCTTGTGGACTCTCCCCCCACCAGTTTCCATCACCAGCCACTCTGACAAATGTCTCTCCAGGCCTGGAAAAGGCGTAAGGAATCATGGCCACCCATCCTACATTCATTTCCTTAAGGGCTATCATTTCATGAGTTTCTATCTCATTCCGGGGCATCTCAAGATTCGCGCCTTTAATCTTAATTGGTTTGCCAGCACATCCCATAATCACTATTGCCAGCACAACTAGGTAGAAAATTCTAATCATGGAGAAATATACATTTGTTCCTTCGGTTATGCTTAGAGAAACAATGTAAACGGTCTAAATTTGAGAATCAATTGATAGAAGTGAGATCAGCCCTACTTGTGATATTAGTTATCGGATTGTTTTCCTGTGATCCGTGTTCAGACTGTGGACTTGAGGTTCGACCACCTTACATAGAAATAAGCTTTTTTGATGATGATAGATTGCAAGAGGTTCAAGATAGCCTGGCTCTAATTAATAGTTTACAGGATTACGCTGATAGCTTGATAGTAGTCGTGGATTCAATTGTGTGGCACGGGAAGCCCCTTCAGGCTGATAAATTAAGGTTTGAGGAAATTATTGACGGCTTGACTTCTCTGAGATTGAACAAAACAGACACCATGTTTGCGGAAGCACTGGATTCAGTGGAAACCCTTCTAAAAAAGAACAATTCTAATATTAAAAATGGGCGAACCGCTATTGATCTTCTAACTATTGAAGGTACGGGATATAGCAGTAGTCTTGATAGTTTAAAATCTCACTATATCCCATTGGTGATCAATGCAGAACAAACCTTGATGGCTTTGATTATCGACGATGAGGAATTCTCTATTAACGTAGAGTATACCTTATACGATGAGATGGATGAAGACAAAGTAGTGCGCAGAAAGGCGTTCATCGAATCTATCAATCATACTGGATTTGATGAGTTCACATGCCTGTGCGCTGACGAAGAAGTGTCCTGTAGTGCGTATGCATGTGAGGCCGAAAATTCATCTATGACTTGCCGATTTTAATGAGAATACTAGTTTCAATTTTACTCATCGGAATTCTGATCCCATCATTTTCCCAGGATTCTCTCTCTAGAAAGGTGGTACCGGCCATTTATTTTGATTACGGCAAATCCATTGTCTCTTTAGAACAAAACACCCTCAAACTAGAAGGGTCTGCGGAGGTCATCCTCTCTGGCAAATGGCAATTTGTAGGTGAAATGGGTTACTGGAATTTGAAGCCAGGTTCGGCCATAGAAAATGGCTCCTATCATGTGCGAGGAAATTATATGAGGTATGGATTCGGTTTTCTTCCATGGGTCAGTAATGAAAGTCGCTTTGGTGTGGGCGTTAGGTTCGCAAACTCAACCTATACCGATAAAGTCTCCTATACCATCACTAGCGATATCCAATCCGATGCTCAGGAAAGCTTCAAAAGAATTGACCAATCCGCAAATTGGTACGAGTTGGTTGCTTACTCCGACAAGAAAATGAACAAATGGCTCACCGCTGGTTTCAACTTCAGATTGCGATTTGGTTTGACCTATGAGGAGCAATCACCTATCGACGTAGTGACCATTCCTGGGTATGGAAGAGCTCAAGACAAAATCGTCCCCGCGATGAACTTGTTTGTAAAAATCCCCTTCTGATCAGAGTAGGTGACCAAGGTCATCGACTCCAAGAAAGCCTTTGGTCAAAAACCCTTCGGCATACTTCACCCCTATTCTATTGCCGAATTCACGCGCTCTTGCTTCAAGCAATGTGAAAAAATCAGGCGAGGAAATGTACGTCTCCGGCTCTGAGCTATTGGGATCAAAGAGTTGACTTTTGTATGCTTTATACGCCTCAGTTCTTTGCTCATAGACATCTGAAATATCTACATAAAAATCGGGCGTCAATGAACGACTCTGGATGTAATGGTACACCTTGCTCGGCCGATGTGGTTCCTGAGATTTACCATTGTCGTCCTTGGTTTCTATGTTTTTCAATCCTGCCCAGAAGCAAGCCACCTCTATCAGCTCAGCTGCTTTGGCATGGTCTGGATGCCGGTCTTCCACGGCATTGGCCAAAACAATTCTTGGTCTGAATTTTCGAATCTTCTGAACCATTTTCATGCGATGGGCTTCATCATTTTCGAAAAACACATCCTTGAAGTCCATGTTTTCACGGATATCCAATCCAAGAATTTTAGCTGCCTCAGCAGATTCCTTGTCGCGAATTTCCTTTGTTCCCCGCGTTCCCATTTCGCCCCGAGTCAGATCAAGGATTCCCGTCGTATATCCCTTTTTTTTGTGAGTAAGTAAGGTACCCCCTGCACAAAGTTCCACGTCATCCGGATGCGCACCTATTGCTAAAATATCTATCATTTAAACGCTGGTATTCCTGTAATCTCCGCACCTAGAATCAACAAATGGATGTCATGAGTTCCCTCGTAAGTCACCACAGATTCTAAATTCATCATATGTCTCATCATCGGGTATTCCCCGGTAATGCCCATACCGCCATGTATTTGTCTTGCTTCTCTGGCAATGTTCAAGGCGATCTCCACGCTATTTCGCTTAGCCATAGAAATTTGCTGAGTAGTCGCTGTTCCGTTTTCCATCATTACCGCTAGCTTCCAATTGAGCAGCTGAGCCTTTGTGATTTCGGTGAGCATCTCCGCCAGTTTTTTCTGTGTCAATTGGAAAGCAGCGAGTGGCTTATCAAACTGAATTCTTTCAAGCGAATATCTTCTGGCAGAATCATAGCAGTCCATCGCCGCACCCACAGCGCCCCAGGCTATGCCGAAACGCGCTTTATCCAAACATTTCATTGGTGCGCCCAATCCACTTTTGCCCGGAAGTAAATTCTCCTTGGGCACTTTCACATCTTGAAAAACGAGCTCCCCTGTACACGATGCACGCAGCGACCATTTGCCGTGCGTCTCAGGCGTGGAAAATCCTTCCATTCCACGCTCTACGATCAAGCCGTGAATCCGGTCTTCTTCATCCTTGGCCCACACCACCGCCACGTCGGCTTGTGGCGAATTGGAAATCCACATTTTGGCGCCATTGAGCAAGTAATGATCGCCCTCATCAGTGAATCTTGTTTCCATACCGCTGGGGTTCGACCCATGGTTCGGCTCTGTCAATCCAAAGCAGCCGAGCATTTCACCAGAGGCTAATTTGGGCAAATACTTTCGTCTCTGCTCTTCGCTCCCAAAAGCATAAATGGGATACATCACCAACGAGCCTTGCACAGAGGCAGTTGACCGCATCCCTGAGTCACCACGCTCTATTTCTTGCATGATCAGACCATACGAAATATGATCCAATCCACCGCATCCATATTCTTCGGGTAGCGTAGGCCCAAAAGCCCCGATCTCTCCAAATTTCGGTACCATCTCTGATGGGAAGTGATTTCTTTCAGCCCAATCTTCTATGAAGGGGGTAATTTCCTTTTTGACAAAATCGCGGACCGATGCTCTGATCAATTTGTGCTCATCGGTGAGCAAATCATCTAATTGATAAAAATCAGGAGCATCAAATTCGTCAACGAAATTTCTTTTCTTCACAGCGCCGTTCTCAGTTAAAGTACTCATGGGTGTAATGTTGCTTTGGGTTTAGGATTAGAACTGCCAAATTTACAACCTTTAATAAAAGACATGTCGAAAAATAACATTGATCCCCAAATAGAATTGCAGCTTCAAAAACTCTCTGAAAAGTATGCTGCCATGGGACAGGACTTGTCCAGCTACCTGGATGGATTGCTATACCGTGACTACCTGACGTATTGGGATTACATCCACCTGGATACACTTTTGAGTCTGCAGAATCCAAAGACAGATTTTCCTGATGAGAAAATCTTCATTCTCTATCATCAAATCACCGAGCTGTACTTTAAGCTCATCCTCAATGAAATCGATCAACTAATATTTGATGACCCTGTTGATGCCGAAGTTTTCCATAAAAGAATTCATCGCTGCAATCGCTACTTCAATCATTTGGTAGATTCTTTCGATGTAATGATCGATGGCATGGATCAGGAGCAGTTTCTGAAATTCAGGATGTCGCTTCTCCCCGCCTCCGGTTTCCAGTCGGGTCAATATCGGATGATTGAGATTTCTTGTACGGATTTCCATAGACTGACTCGATCGCCTGAGGAACTAGAAAGTGCTTCTTTGGAGAACATCTACGAAAAGCTTTACTGGAAAAGTGGTGCTACGGAACTCGCTACCGGGAAGAAAACTCTCACGCTCAAGCAGTTTGAACTGAAGTACAAGGAGACCTTCATAAAGAGAGCCAACACTATCAAAGAGTCGAACCTTCGTCAGATATACCTGAAGAATTACGTGGGAAATGAGAAAATTGAAGAAGCACTTCGAGAGTTGGATCATCTCGTGAATGTTAGTTGGCCGCTCGTGCACATGCGATCTGCCTCACGATATCTTCAGCGAAATCCAGATGTGATCAAGGCGACAGGCGGCACCAACTGGCAAAAATACTTGCCACCCAAAAATCAAATGATTCAATTTTATCCTGAATTGTGGAAAGATGTGGAAACGAAGGACTGGGGCAAGAAGCTTAAACTTTAATGTGGCGATTCAGAATCATTTGTCTCCTTCTAATTATATCTGGAGCCTCCCACGCCCAAGAGGTTTTTCAGAAAGAGATATATTTTGATTCTGACAGCAGCGTACTGAAAGAAGTCATTCACTTCAAAAAAGCAGACTCCACGCTGCACGGTTCCTACGAGAGTTTTCACCTAAATGGCTCCCTCCAAACCTTCGGACACTATCTGGACGGACAACCGGACAGCATATGGACTTACTATTACCAAAATGGTCGCAAGCGAGCAGAAGGAAAATTTAAGGAGGGAATAACGAATGGAAAATGGACCTATTACTATGAGAATGGAAGTGAAAAATCAGCTGGCATTTTAAGAGACAATATCAAGCAAGGAAATTGGACATTCTTTTATGAAAATGGGAAAAAGAAAAGCACCGGCACCTATTACAATGATCAAAAAAATGGGATTTGGAATTACTTCTATGAGGATGAGATTCTAAAGGCCCAGGCGTACTACGATCAGGGCGCTGGTATTTATAAAGAGTTCTACCCTTCTGGATCTGTGAAAATGGAAGGCGAAAACAAAAACGAGAAAAGCGAAGGTTCATGGACGTACTATTACGAGTCTGGGGAAACTCAGGCGGAAGGTGATTTTGAATCAGGATTGCGGGTCGGAGAGTGGATATACTATCACCAAAACGGCAAGAAAGCGGCTGTTGGGAAGTTTGTGAAAGGAGAAGAAGATGGTGTTTGGAAGCATTACTACGACGATGGTGCTTTAAGTGCCGAGGGGGCTATGGAGAATGGAGAAAAAGATGGCTTTTGGAAACTCTACTACCCCACTGGCGAAGTGAAAGGTGAAGGCGACTATCATGTTGGTGATGGTGAATACACGGAGTATTACCCAAGTGGCAAGCTTAAGACCAAAGGCCAATTGGCCAATGGACAGAAAGACGGTAGCTGGGTATTCTACTCAGAAGAAGGGTTAGTTGATGGTCGAGCTGAGTTCGATGAAGGTGACGGTGTTTACACTGGTTATTACCCAGATGGCTCAGTGAAAATGAAAGGAGAAATGAGTGACGATCGAAGAGTTGGGGAGTGGGAATTATATGATCAGGACGGTCAACTTGCGGGCACCTACAAACCCATCTATGAGGATGAGGTGCCTATTTTCAAAACGAGGCAATCAGAAACCTTCACGGAACCTTCTGGGTCAGATAAACCCGAGTACCTCTTCCCCAAACGAAAAATCAGGTATTTCACATCCGGTATTAATGAATACCAGGGAATTATTATTGGAGGAAATCCGGCCGGAATTCTTATCAACAGAATTCCTGTGGCTGTGGAGTTTTATCAGCAGGAACGTTTGGGGTATGAATTGCAGTTCATCCTAGAAAGGGATCCCTTTTTCATGTCTGATGAAAATATAGAGTTGAATTCAATCTTTACGAGGGGCGGCACAATTCAGTTTAAGCAGAAGTTCTACCACCCTGACCGGAAATTAGGCATGTGGTACTTCGGACACCTTCTGGCATATGGACATCTGACCCATTCTGTGAAAACATTGAATGAAAATTTCGAGGAAGTCAGTGGTGGCGTAGCAGAAAATCGATTTTACTACGGTTTGATTCTAGGCAGTAGATGGCTGCAACGGATCGCCGACTCGGGTCTGTCGGTAGATGGATACGTAGGTCTTGGGATGGGATCGCGTTACTTCTCTAAAAACTACCTCAGCAGCCCTGAGTTGGATTCAAGTTTAAACAGCAAAATTGAAGGCCAATCGTATTTCCCTGTGTTAATTGGTTTAAACATAGGCTTTGTCGGGCCGAAAAGACGACTCACCAAATGAGAAAAACGGTAATCATTGGAGCTACACCGAACCCAACCAGATACGCGTACTTGGCTGCTGAGCGACTCCATAATCATCAGGAGGAATTCATTCCAGTGGGCATTAAACAAGGCGAGTTATTTGGACAAAGAATCCTTGATCTGAGACAAAAGCCAACTATCAAAGACGTGGATACCATCACGCTCTATCTCAACCCCACCAATCAAAAAGAATGGGAAGATTACATTCTTTCCCTTGAGCCTAATCGAATCATTTTCAACCCCGGAACGGAGAACCCACCATTCGCAGAAAGAGCCAACACCAAGGGAATTCTTACCGAAAACGCCTGCACCCTCGTACTACTCGGTACCGGGCTCTATTGAATCAGGTGTAAATTCACTTTGATAAATTCTTGGCAAGCAAATCACGCCACGTTTAAGCATACGATCTATCATCGGTGATATGTGAAGGTTTTCAGAGCCTTGCAGATCAATATCATTTTCCAGAAAATTTATCCGAGTCAGTGTTTCGATCTGCTCCAACTCCGATGGCAAAGTGGTCAAGTCATTGGAGTTCACGTCTATTTCCTCAATGCGCTCCATTCGCAAAAACTGATTGGGAAATTCTGTCAGGTAATTACTGTTGGTTCTGACGATTCTCAACTTATCAAGCTTATCAAGCTCCGCCGGTAGCACACTCAATCGATTATGATGAATATATAACCCCTTCAACTGCGTCAATTTCCCAAGCTCAGCGGGCAAAGAGTAAATCTTATTGTACGACAAGTACAGGACCTCAAGTGAGTCCAGGTTCCCAAATTCTGCAGGGATGACTTCAAGATTGTTGTAATAAAGGTCTACGATTCGAAGCTTCGGAAGTGCGAAGAAATCAGTTGGTAGGCCCTCTAGCTCGTTTTTGTAGCAGGAAAACTTTGTCAAATTTTTCAGCTTGGAAATCCCATCGGGTAGCACTTTCAGTTTATTCTCCTGAAGCTGGAATTCATCCAGACCTATCATGAAATAAATGGACGGATGAAAACCCGTCAGATCACTTTTATTGACTTTCAGCACCTTCAGGTGTGCAAGCTGCTCATACCTTTCCTCCCCCAATTTTAGAGGGTTCTCCCCTATCGATAATTCCTTAAGCTCTTTATTCCTACGAATCTTCCTGATCGGAATTTCTGCGAAAGCATTTTGTTTTAATTCCAGAATTTTCAACCCTTTCAATCGTCTCAACGAAGGGATCTTTTCAAGGCCGTTTTCAGATAGGCTCAACTTCTCAACTTGAGGTAATCTTCTAATTCCCGGTCTCAATTCACCTAGTCCATTGGCTCTCCAATAGATTTTCTTAAGACTGTCTAACGCTGCGAGCTCTTTCGGCAATTTCCTGATCTGGTTATGATCTAAAATGAGTATTTTGAGTTTAGAAGTAGTGAATACAAATTCTGGAATCTCCATGAGCTTCATATGACTCAAGTCGATAGTTTCCAACGTATCAATTCTGGAATTACTTTGATATTCCTTTAATCGACCCAAAGCCTTTATTTCTTCACTTCTATTTCTCACAATTTTCATCGAGTCCCTGTATCCTTCAGGGTCACGCTCCATTTGCTTCATAACCCTCTCCATACGCATTCTTTCAGCATCTTTTCCTTCTTCAGAGCCGGGTTGCCCGTCTTGAGAAATACAGGAAAACCCGGTAATAAAAGACAGAAAAAAAACGATCCACGCGAAGAAGTTATCTATCCTGAAAAAGCTAGTCTTAGTCCTCATTAATTGTGTAATTTAGCGGCTTTGAAAAATACAAAATGGCGGACGAAAAAGCAGTAGATAAGAGTAATTATTCAGCAGGTAATATTCAGGTACTTGAAGGCCTGGAAGCGGTACGAAAAAGACCTGCAATGTACATCGGAGATGTAGGAGTTAAGGGGCTTCATCACATGGTTTGGGAAGTAGTCGATAACTCTATTGATGAAGCACTTGCCGGGCATTGCGACACCATCACGGTTGAAATCAACACGGACAACTCCATTACTGTTACAGATAATGGTCGGGGTATTCCCATTGACTATCACGAAAAAGAAAAGAAGTCTGCACTTGAGGTAGTAATGACCGTCCTACACGCTGGGGGTAAATTCGATAAAGACACTTACAAAGTATCTGGTGGTCTTCATGGCGTTGGAGTTTCCTGCGTAAACGCCCTTTCTACTCATCTAAAAGCCACTGTGCATAGAGGGGGTAAAATTTACCAGCAAGAGTACGGAATAGGTATTCCGAAATACGATGTAAAAGAAGTGGGGACCACAGACATCACAGGAACTGTTATCCAGTTTACTCCTGACAGTTCTATTTTCATGTCCACCATATACAACTCTGAGACCATAGCCTCACGACTCAGAGAATTGTCTTATCTAAATGCGGGCATCACCATAGTGATGATTGATCATCGGGAGCAAGACGATGCTGGAAATGATTTGAGAGAGGAGTTCCATTCAGAAGGAGGGCTGAAAGAATTTGTGCAGTATCTAGACAGCACAAGAGAAAAGCTTATCCCTGAGCCAATATCTATTAGTTCTGAGAAGGGTGAAATTCCGGTGGAGATCGCCATGAGCTACAACACTTCTTACTCAGAAAATGTAGTTTCTTATGTAAACAATATCAACACCATTGAGGGAGGCACACATGTTGCCGGTTTTAGAAGGGCACTTACACGAACGTTAAAATCCTATGCAGATAAATCAGGATTGCTCGATAAAGTGAAAATTGACATCTCAGGAGACGATTTTAGAGAAGGGCTAACGGCGGTTATTTCCATTAAAGTTCAGGAGCCACAGTTCGAAGGACAAACCAAAACCAAACTCGGCAACTCAGACGCCATGGGTGCCGTGGATACCTCAGTGGGAGACATGCTCAATGAGTATCTGGAGGAGCACCCAAAGGAAGCCAAGGTGATTGTTCAAAAGGTCATCATTGCAGCTCAGGCTCGGCATGCAGCTAGAAAAGCGAGAGAAATGGTTCAGAGAAAGAATGTACTTTCTGGAACTGGCCTCCCTGGTAAACTGGCTGATTGCTCCGAAAAAGATCCTTCCCTTTGTGAGATTTATTTGGTTGAGGGAGACTCTGCCGGTGGTTCTGCGAAGCAAGGTAGAGACCGAAAATTTCAAGCTATTTTACCACTAAGGGGTAAAATCCTAAACGTAGAAAAAGCTCAGGAGCATCGTATCTACGATAACGAGGAAATCAAAAATATGCTCACAGCTCTGGGTGTATCCTTCGGAACAGAAGAGGATGAGAAAGCGCTAAACATGGTGAAGCTGCGATATCACAAGGTTATTATTATGACGGATGCGGACGTTGACGGTAGTCACATTCGTACCCTGATTTTGACCTTTTTCTTCAGATACATGCGAGATCTTATTGACAAGGGCTATGTGTACATTGCTCAACCCCCACTCTATTTATTGAAGAAGGGGAAGCAAGAAAGATACGCTTGGTCTGAGGCCGATAGAGAAAGAACCACCTTGGAAATGGCAGGTGAAGGCAAGGAAGAAACGGTTGGTGTGCAGCGCTACAAAGGTCTTGGTGAAATGAACCCTGAGCAGTTGTGGACTACCACTATGGACCCGCAGCACAGAAGTTTGAAGCAGGTGACCATAGAGTCCGCAGCAGAGGCCGATCATTTGTTTTCTATGCTCATGGGTGATGAAGTAGCACCAAGACGAGAGTTCATTGAAAAGAACGCCCGCTACGCCAAGGTGGACGTTTAATACCCAATCAGTATGTTAGTGATGACTCTTCTTGTCAGAGATGAGGAAGATATAATTCGAGAGAATATAGAGTTCCATCTTGCTCAAGGAGTTGATTTTATCATTGCCACGGATAACCTTTCCAAGGATGGCACAACGGATATCCTCCACTCCTTTGAACAACAAGGTGTCTTGAAATACCTTTTTGAGGAAAGTGATGATTATAATCAGCACGCTTGGGTAACACGAATGGCTCGAATGGCAAGCATAGAATACAAAGCAGATTGGATTATAAACAATGATGCAGATGAATTTTGGTGGCCTATTTATGGCTCCTTAAAAACGACTTTCGAAAGCATCCCTAATGAATTCAACACCCTGCTGGCTCAAAGATCAGATTTCATCGCATTAGATTACTTAAATGAAAAGCCATTCTTCACGGAGATGGTCTACCGAAAAAAAGAATCACTGAATGCGCTTGGCAAACTACTGCCTCCCAAAGTAGCGCACCGAGGACATCCTGAAATTATAGTGAGACAAGGAAACCATGCAGTGCAAGGGTTTGAAAGCAACCATCCACTAAAAGGTCTTATTGATATCCTGCATTTCCCACTTAGATCCAGAGAGCAGTTTATAAACAAAATAGTGACCGGTGGCTCAGCATATGAAAAAAATATCGAGCTGAGTGAAAACGTTGGGAAGACTTGGCGAAACCTATACAAGGACTACAAATCCAACAAACTAGCTTCCTTTCTAAGCCAAAACATTGTCGACCAAGAGGAAATTGATAGACAAATGACGACTGGTGATTTATTTTTAGATTCAAGATTGAAGAAGTATTTTCAGAAAAATATCTCATGACATTGAATTGAATCCATCTTAAATCCACATGAACCGATTCCTTGTTTTTTCATCAGTAGGTCGTAAAAAGAATGTACGACATTGGACCTCAGGCAAGGTCAAACGAAACTTCGATCTGGTTTTTTACTATTACGAAGAAGATGAACCCCCCACCTTTGAAGCAGATATGGTGGTGAAGCGCAAGGGCTTCAAGTTTGATAATTTTGCTCATTTTTTGGATCATAATGACGTCTCTAACTATGAGGCCATTTGGCTACTAGATGATGACATGATCATTGATAAACGCTCTATAAATAAGTTATTCAAATCGTTTATTAAGCATGATCTTTGGCTTGCTCAGCCTTCTATCAAGCAAGGCCAAAAGAACATTCCTTTCCCCTTTCAGCGACATGATCCTACGTGTATTCTCAAGTATACAAATTTTGTTGAGGTCAATGCCGCAGTGATTAGAACTGATAAAATGGGGTTAATTGCACAAACCTTCCGTGACTCTAGAAACTGCGGGTTTGGTTTAGACTTCATTTGGGTGAAGTTATTAGGGTTCCCTGAAGATAAAATTGCAATTATTAACACGGTGATTTGTGAACATCCTTACCTAGAAGTACCGGCAATTGAAGAAGTATACACCAGAGATGAAATGAAGGTAGAAGGAATAGAATTACTCATAAAATATGGACTATTGGAAAATCCCAATGAACCAATAACAACTAAACACTGGAAGTTACCATATTAAGGTGACGGTCTTTCGAGAAATCAAAAAAAGCAATCGTCTTTCAAGCCTTTACCAATTGTTAAGACTGAGATTTTAAGCTAGTTCATTAATTATCATCTATACTCAAATAAACATTAAAATTGGCTGTGCTCCTTTCGTGTAAGAATTTCTTTCTTAGAAATATGGAAGCATTAATTTGCGGTCAAAATAGTACTCTATGAAAATATTTCTGACTTCCCTTTTACTAGCTTCTTTGACATTAGCGAGTGCCCAATCAAATTACTGGCAGCAAGCTGTTGACTATAAAATGGACATCAACTTCGACGTAGAAACGCACCGCTTTACCGGTGATCAAACGCTCGTCTACACCAATAATTCTCCTGACACACTGTATCAAGCCTTTTGGCATTTGTATTTCAATGCATTCCAGCCAAAGAGCATGATGGACATGCGAAGCAGAACAATTAAAGATCCCGATGGTCGAGTAGGTAGCAGGATTTCAGCGCTTAAGCCAGATGAGATTGGCTTCCATGAGATTCAATCTTTGAAGCAAGATGGGAATGATCTTGAATTCAAGATTGAGGATACAATATTAGAGGTGAAACTAAGCTCCCCCATCCTACCAGGCGAATCGGCCACATTCACAATGAACTTCAATTCTCAAGTGCCTTCGCAGATCAGAAGAAGCGGACGCTTCAATAAAGAAGGAGTGGACTATTCCATGGCACAGTGGTTCCCCAAAATTGCAGAGTACGACGAAATGGGATGGCACTCCCACCCATATGTTGGCCGTGAATTTTATTCTCCCTGGGGAAAGTATCAAGTGAATATCACCATTGATAAAAAGTACGTTTTAGGAGGAACTGGCACCTTGCAAAATGGAAATGAAATTGGGTATGGGTATGAAGATGAGGGCATCAAAATCAAAAAGAACAAGGAGAAAACCAATACTTGGAAATTTGTGGCTGAGAATGTTCATGATTTTGTTTGGGCAGCCGATCCTGACTATACGCATGTGACTAGAACGATGGCAGATGGCTTGGTTTTACACTTCTTGTACATTGACAGTAAGAAGACCGAAAACTGGGAGTATTTACCTGAATTGACCGAAAAAGCTTTTGATTTTATTGAGGAAAATTATGGTGAATATCCGTTTCCACAATATTCTGTAATCCAAGGCGGGGATGGTGGCATGGAATACCCGATGGCTACTTTGATCACAGGCGAAAGAAGCCTGAGAAGTTTGGTTGGGGTTACCGTTCATGAAGCCATCCATAGCTGGTATCAAGGGCTGTTGGCGACCAATGAAAGCTATTACGCCTGGATGGATGAAGGATTTACGACTTTTGCTTCCGCAGAGACCATGGCAGTGCTTTTCACTGATGGGGAGAATACCCGAACTCAAGAAGCCAACTATAGTGGCTATGTGAGAGGCGCGACCTACGAAGGATTTGAGGAGCCACTTAGTACACACTCAGATCATTATACAACCAATGGTGCCTATGGATGGGGTGCTTACACTAAAGGTGCAGTGATTCTTGGTCAGCTTAGGTATTTAGTTGGGGAGGAAGTTTTCAAAAGAGCGCTTAAAAGGTATTTCAACGAGTGGAAATTCAAGCACCCTGATTTGAACGATTTCATAAGAGTTTACGAGAAAGAATCAGGCTTGGAACTTCACTGGTATTTTGAATATATGGTGAACACTGTTCATGATATCGACTACTCTATCACCGCGGTGACAGAGGCAAATGGTGCCACGCAAATCACCATGAAAAATGAAGGCAAAGTACCAATGCCCATAGACCTAACTATCACGAAAACCGATGGAACGGTGATTGAATTCTATGCCCCTTTGGGACTAATGCGGGGAGAAAAGCCTGGAAACGAGGGTAGAATTCAAGGGGCAGATTGGCTGTGGACACACCCAGAATACACTGCCACCATAGAAGGAGTCACGCCTTCCGAAATCCAGAAAATAGAAATAGATGCTGCCGGATACATGGCAGACGTCAATCGAGAAAATAATAGCTGGGAAGCTAACTAATTAACCTCCTTCACGTCAGCCCGAATGGTCACCGTTCGGGCTGATGCTGTAGGATCATTTGAGAAGATTGTCACATTCTTATACTGCTTCCCCTTTCTCCCTGCAGTCACAAATGCAATTTCAAGTTTAGCCTCCTTATTTGGCTCAATCTTCATTTCTTCCAAGTTCACAATTAAGCACTCGCAATTCGGTTGAACGTCCCGGATCAGCAACGTCTCCTTTCCAGTATTTTTCAATACAAACTCAGCCAAAAGCGTATCTCCTTCGGTAATGCTTCCTTTGTTCAAAATCTTATCGGTTACTGACAGTCGAGGTGCCAGTGCCAGCTCGTCCTCCGTCAGTTTGGGAAAGAATTCCTCAACGGTGGCGGTCACGCGCATTTCCAACATCGTCTCAAGTTTTACGCTAGTCCGAATACTCAGCTCATCTACGTGATATCCAAGGGCATTCTTACCGTTCGGGTCATATTCTACAACCAGAGATCCCATTGACTTTGGAGGCAAGTGATCAGGTTCGAAATAAACGAGGAGATGTTCTGGTGCGAAAACAAGAACCGAATCAAATAGAATAATCGAATCAGACTCATTGTAGATATCAAACAACTTGACGGCCACTTTTTCAGTAGTAATCTTCCCCATGTTGAGCGAACGATGTTTCATTCTTAGAGCACCGAAACGCACCGGTAATTCCTTTTCATTTGACTTGGGTAAAGGAGTTACGTGACCAGAAATTTCTAAAACTTGAGATTCGGGTTCACCATTAGCAACAACCTGAACGGATTTAGAGAAAGGCCCTGGCCTGTTAGTGACCGTATATTTCACGGTAACTAACCCAGTATCTCCTGCAAGTACCGGCTCTACTGTCCAAAATGGTGTGGTGCAACCGCAACTCGCTTTTACATCCGTAATCTGAATGGCTGAATCTCCTTTATTTACGAAATAGAACGCAACCTCAGCAGGCCCATCCGATTCGAGCAATTTCCCAAAATCATGAGTTGTCTTCTGAAAAACCACCTTCCCCTGCCCCATCAATTGCGTGAAACCAATTAATAGAATCACTAATATCCCAGCTCTCATTCTTTCGGATTAAATGTTTTATAACACTCCATCAAAGGTATTAGGTTTGCGCAAAACTCCCGTCAATGGCACGTATTCTCACAGGCATTCAAAGTTCAGGCAAACCGCATTTAGGCAATCTTTTAGGAGCAATCCTTCCTGCAATAGAACTTTCAAAAGATGCTTCCAATGATTCCTTTTTCTTCATAGCAGATTTACATTCTTTAACGACCATTAAGGATGCCGATCAAAGAAGACAAAATGTGAATGAGGTGGCCGCTGCATGGCTTGCCTGTGGTTTCGATACCGAGGCAAATACGTTTTACCGTCAGTCTAGAGTCGGTGAAGTATGCGAACTCACGTGGTTTCTGAATTGCTTCACTCCTTTCCCGATGCTGCAAAATGCGCATTCGTTTAAGGACAAGTCTGACAAACTATCAGATGTAAACGCCGGGTTGTTTACCTATCCCGTACTTATGGCTTCAGACATTATTTTGTATGATGCCAACATTGTACCTGTCGGAAAAGACCAGAAGCAACATCTCGAAATGACTCGTGACATTGCGAGTAGTTTTAACCATCAATTTGGGGAAACGTTCGTCCTGCCTGAGGCTCGGATCAACGAAGAACTGATGACCATTCCGGGGACTGACGGACAAAAAATGAGCAAGTCATACGGAAATACAATCGATATTTTTCTTCCAGAGAAGCAATTGAAGAAGCAGGTCATGTCAGTGATCACTGATAGTACTCCTCTTGAAGAACCTAAAAATCCAGACACCTGCAATGTGTTTCAGCTCTATAAGTTGCTAGCTAATGAACCTCAAACTCAGGAGATGAGAGCAAACTATGAAGGTGGAAATTATGGATATGGCCATGCCAAAACCGCTCTTTTCGAATTGATTTTGAATCATTTCAAGGATGAACGAAAAGCATTCGATGAGTTGATGAATAATCCGGAAAGGATTGAAGAGGAGTTGAGAAAAGGTGAAGAAAAAGCAAGGAAAGTTGCTCAAACCACCCTTGCCAGAGTAAGGGAAAAATTGGGCTATTAATTAGTTGAAGATGACGATTCAAGAGAAAGTAAAGAGCTGGTTAGAAAGCGACGTGGTTGACTCCAAAACCAAAGCTGAAATTGGAGAAATGTATGAGGACGTCCTGAATGACTCGTTCTATACCGAATTGGAATTTGGGACAGGTGGCTTGAGAGGCCTCATGGGAGCTGGCACCAATCGCATGAATCGCTATACCGTGGGCATGGCGACTCAAGGGCTTGCCAACTATTTAAAGGCTCAATTCCCTAAGCAAGATATTTCGGTTGCAATCGCGCATGACAGTCGAAACAATAGTTCATTCTTTGCGCAAACGACCGCCGATGTGTTTTCTGCGAACGGGATAAAAGTGTATTTATTTGAGGAGCTACGACCAACTCCAGAGCTGTCCTTTGCTATTCGCGAACTTGGATGTCAAAGCGGAGTGGTGATTACGGCCTCTCACAACCCTAAGGAATACAATGGGTACAAGGCCTATTGGTCGGATGGTGGCCAACTTATAGCCCCGCACGATGCGGGTGTCATTTCTGAAGTTCGCCAAATTGACTCTTTTGAAAAGGTCAATTACAAATCCGATACGAGTTTGATTGAACATATTGGTAAAGAACTCGATGAGAGGTACCTAGCTATGATCCAATCTCTTAGCCTGAGTAATGATGTTGATAAAGGAATCCGAATTGTATTTTCTCCAATTCATGGGACTGGAATTACTTTGGTTCCAAAGGCTCTTGACAGATTCGGATTTAAAAACGTACACATTGTAGAGGAACAATCTGAGCCTAACGGAAATTTCCCGACGGTGGTGTATCCGAATCCCGAGGAAAAAGAGGCAATGATCTTAGCGCTCAATCAGGCCAAAGAATTAGATGCGGATTTAGTGCTCGCTACAGATCCTGATGCTGACAGAGTGGGAATTGCAGTGAAGAATTTGGAAGGAGATTTTCAATTGTTAAATGGCAATCAAACCGCCTCTTTACTGGTTTACTATATTTTATTTAAGAGTCGAGAAAAAGGTTTTAAAGGCAATGAGTTCATAGCCAAGACCATTGTTACATCCGATATCCTCCCTGCTATTGCCGCAGGATTTGGTGTCAAAACCTACGAAACGCTGACAGGGTTCAAATACATCGCAAAGCTAATTCATGACAAAGAAGATGTAGAGAAATTTATAGTAGGTGGTGAAGAAAGCTACGGCTACATGATTGGAGATAAGGTACGTGATAAAGACGCTGTGGCTAGTTGTGCGCTAATTGCAGAAATGGCCGCTTGGGCTAAAGCTCAGGGCAAATCCCCGTTCGAATTACTCCTGGAGATTTATAAAGAATTTGGTTTTTATCTTGAAACACTAGCGTCAATCACAAAGAAGGGGCAGTCTGGTGCAGAAGAGATTCAAAATATGATGAAAAAATTCAGAAGTAATCCTCCAGAGCAGTTAGGTGGTAGCAAAGTTTCAAAAGTGCTTGACTTCCAAAATAGCACTTCTCGAGATTTGTCTTCTGATAAAGAAATAGGCCTCAATTTTCCAAAATCGAACGTTTTGCAGTTTTTGACAGAGGATGGTTCTAGAATTTCGGTAAGACCATCGGGTACCGAACCCAAGATAAAATTCTATTTCTCGACAAAAACTACATTGGATTCTAAAGAGAAGTATCAGGAAACCTTTCAAAGTCTTGAAAAAAAGTTAGATTCACTAAAGAAGGACTTGTTTCAATAACCTTTGTAAAATCAGACCAGAGTGTTAATTTGCAGGGATTTTGAAACAAAATCTGGAAAAAATCACATCACCGATTTAACCTAACATATGGACCTGGGCGTCTTCTTGTATTTTGTCTATATAGCGGTAGGATTCGTTTTACTGATCAAGGGGGCAGATTTCCTAGTCAATGGTGCCTCTTCTTTAGCCAAAAGATTCAATGTTTCTGATATTGCCATAGGTCTCACTGTGGTAGCTATGGGCACTTCGGCACCAGAGCTCGTTGTGAATATTATCTCTGGAGCCAAAGGAGATGCAAACGGAATAATTTTCGGAAATATAATTGGCTCAAATATTTTCAATGTCTTCCTAATCCTTGGAATTTCCGCAATCATATATCCATTGACCGTCCAGAAAAACGCACTTTGGAAGGAAGTCCCTTACTCGTTTTTTGTGGCAATACTTTTTGTCATTTTGGTTAATGATGGATTTATCAGCGACCTGTTTAATAATGGATCTACAGAAAATGTATTGAGTGTTTCGGATGGATGGATTCTGATTGGGCTGTTTTTGATTTTCATACTCTACATTTTCATGAATCTGAAGCGACATCCCGAAGAGATCGAAGGGGAGGATGTCATACTTTATGGCTCGCTGAAAACCACCGTCATGATTTTATTCGGTATAGCCGGACTAATATTTGGTGGACAAATGATCGTGGACAATGCTGTCAAAATCGCAAAAATATTTGAAGTAAGTGACGAACTCATAGGACTTACAATTTTGGCTGCTGGTACATCCCTACCCGAATTAGCAACCTCGGCTGTGGCTGCCTTCCAAAAGAAGTCAGACTTAGCGGTGGGAAATATCGTGGGATCCAACATATTTAATCTATTACTGGTATTAGGTGCCACGTCCATCATCAGTGGAGACTTAACTTTCGATGTTGCGCTCAACTGGGATCTTGGCTTTATGCTCGTTGGAACCCTCCTATTATTCCTTTTCATGTTTACGCTTAATAAATTCAAGCTCGATAGAGCGGAAGGATTCGTTTACCTCCTCTGTTTTATTGCTTATATGGTATTCATTATCAACCGCGGTTAATAATTTAGCCAAATCATAAGACCAGATTATGTTTCCAAAAAACCAGCCTACAGGGTTGCCTTCCTGGCAAGCTCTTTCCAGCCATTATTCCGAGCTCAAAGACAAAAACATAAAAAGTTTTTTTGACGCAAACGCAAATCGCGTGGCGGAATTCTCATTGGAGAAATGTGGACTGTACTTAGACTATTCTAAAAACCTGATTGGCGAAAAGGGCATGAAGCTGCTGATGGGTCTTGCCAGAGAGTCGCACTTAGACTCGGCTAGGAAAGCAATGGAGGCTGGCGAAAAAATTAATGAACGGGAGAATAGAGCGGTCCTTCACCACGCTTTAAGAAGTAGCAGAGATTCTGTTTTGATGGATGAGGAGAACGTGATGCCTTTGGTAAATGGTGAACTGGCTAAAATTGAAACAATAGCCAATGCCATCACGAGTGGTGAATGGAAAGGACATACGGGCAAGAAGATTAGATATGTTGTAAATATTGGGATTGGAGGCTCTGATTTGGGACCGCAAATGGTATGCAATGCCTTGAAGCCATTTTGGTCCGACATCACCCCCTATTTCCTATCCAATATCGATGCTGCCCAGTGGGAAGAAATCAGTCAGGAAATCAAGGCAGAGGAAACGGTCTTTATTGTTGCCTCAAAAACCTTTACCACGGATGAAACGATGACCAATGCTCGTACGGTGAGGTCATGGTTCATTGATAGAATGGGCAGGGATGATGCGCTGAAAAAACACTTTTTTGCAGTTTCAACTAACATCCCCGAGGTTAAGAATTTTGGTATTCCGGAACAAAACATTGTCGGGTTCTGGGACTGGGTTGGTGGTCGATTTTCCCTTTGGTCTTCTATAGGACTGAGCATTGCCTTGTCCATAGGTTTTGAGCGCTTCAAGGAATTACTTGAAGGTGCTGGTGCCATGGACGAACATTTCTTTTCGGCGGAAATGGAAGAAAACATGCCTGTTGTAATGGCGCTGTTAACGATCTGGCAAGTCAATTTTTGTGGACAAACTAACCATGCGATTTTGCCCTACGATCACAGATTGCGAGACTTTCCCAGATTTCTTCAGCAGATGATAATGGAGAGTAATGGAAAACAGGTGGATAGAAATGGAAATAGAATCTCCTACCCCACTTGCCCTGTATACTTCGGTGAACCCGGCACAAACGGTCAGCACGCCTTTTATCAACTGCTTCATCAAGGAACGGAAATAGTACCATCTGATTTTATTGCCGTGGCGAAACCAGCCCACACACATGAAGAGCACCACACCAAGCTCTTAGCAAATTGTTTTGCCCAGTCTGAAGCATTGATGGATGGAAGTTCAAACGAAGATCCATTTAGGAATTTTGAAGGCAATCGTCCGTCCAACACATTGCTGATGGATGAACTAACGCCTAAAAATCTAGGTGCTCTCATTGCTTTATATGAACATCAGGTTTTTGTGCAAGGGGTGATTTGGAACATTTTCAGCTTTGATCAATGGGGCGTGGAATTGGGTAAGGTATTAGCCAAGAAAATTGTTCAGGGCGAAGAAAAAAGCACTAACCCGTCGACCAATTCCTTACTTCACAAGATCAAGAGACTTTCGTAGCGATTTCATGGCAGAGAATGCCAGTAGCAATAGCAACGTTCAGCGATTCGGCATTTCCAATTCTAGAAATGGTGACTGAGTAGTCCAGTAATTCTTGCACCTCAGGACTGATTCCATGGGATTCGCTTCCCATTACAAGGAGAATCGGTTCCGTTTCCTTTCTGAGTTGATCAGGCTTGCTTCCCTGCATTTGAGCTCCTACTTTCCTACCATTGAACTGCTTTGCGAAAGTAGATAGGTCATCCTGCGCAACTTTAACTCTGGCAAATGATCCCATCGTAGCACTCACAGCCTTCGGGTTGTATATGTCCACCGATGATTTAGAAATCAGCAATTGATCGAATCCGAACCAATCGAGCGTGCGCATGATGGTTCCAAGATTGCCAGGATCTGCAATGCCGTCTAAGGCCAGTATGAACCTTGACTGATCCAACTGCTCTACGCTGAACTTTTTCATCTCGGCAACTGCCACCACCACATCATTCGTACTTAAAGTGGATATACTCGAAACCACCTTTGCTGTAGACTTTACCGCCTTTTCGTGACGTTCTATTTCCGGGTTGGACAAAAAGAAAGCTTCCGATCCCACGATATGCCTTATTACAAAATCAGAATTGATCAGCTCTAAAACATTTTTTTCACCTTCGATCAAAAAACAGCTTGCAGCTAGTCGGTACTTCTTAATTTTGAGCGACCTAATGAATTTCAGCTCACTATTCGAAATCATACGCAAAAGTACGTATCGCCGGGCATCTTATCTTCTTTTCGTTGCTTTCCTGTTGTCGTCCTGTGTGGGCACAAAATTCTTGAAGGAGGATGAAAAGGTGCTCAACAAGTATACCGTCAAAGGTATAGGAGCTACCGGGCGAGGATACATTGAGCCCCTCCAAGAACAGCAGCCCAACACAAGATTTCTTTTCCCAAACGGCCCTGCGCACCTCGTCTATGTTTATGAAATAGGGAAGTCAAATTTCCTGTTCAAATACGACACGAATCGAATAAAAGCCAACAAGCAAAAAATCATACAGAAGTACGACGAAAAAATTGCCAAGGCTTCATCGGAGTATAGAAAAGAGCGATTGCTTTCCAAGAAGCTAAGGAAAGTGTCAAATAAGGATCGGGCGCTGACCGAGGGTAACCAGATCATGCGATGGGGAGAGCCTATCGCCGTTTATGATTCCTCTGCTACGGAAACAACAGTGGATCACATGATGAATTTCCTGTATTCTAAAGGGTACTACGACAGCAAAATCTCACACGAGGAAGACATAAACGGGAAGAAAGTCAATGTTGTCTACAATGTAAATAAAGGAGAAGGCTATAGAGTGGATTCAGTGATTTATCACATTCCTGACTACCATGTTAGAGATCTGATTTTTTCATTTGATGAACATGAACGCATAGGGAAAGGAAAACTGCTCCAGCAGGAAGATCTAGCCAATGAAAGAAATAGGATTTACAACATCATGGTTAACAATGGGTATTACGAATTCACAAAAGACCTGGTGTACTATGAGATCGATACTGTAACACTGGAGAAAGGACACGTAATCCTAAAGGAAATTATAGCCAGCCCAAGTGATAGTTATTACCATAAAGTGTACGTTGTAGACTCAGTCATTTTTGTGACCGATTCAGGAGTTGGGAATGTTAAAGACTTGCCCAATCGAGTAAATAATGAGGTGACTTACACGTTCGGCCGGTTTCATTATTCGACCAAAATTTTGGACTGGCACAATCAGCTTTATCCCGGAAAGGTGTACCAGCGAAACCTTGTGGTTGAATCTCAAAGGCAACTGTCTTATTTAGACAACTTCAAATTCATCAATGTAAATTTTGATACCCTTGGCACCAAGTTCGTAGCACATATTTTCACGAGTCCCGCCGACCGATTTCAAACCTCAACTGAAACGGGATTGAGTGTGACTCAAGGACTACCGGGTCCATTTGCAAGCTTAAGTTTGAAGAACAGAAACTTATTTAGAGGACTGGAAATCACTGAGTTAAACTCTTATTTTAAAGTGGAAGGTTTGGGTGGAGTTAGTACACAAACAAGAACCTACTCTAGTCTTCAGTACGGTACAGAATTGTCAATTACATTTCCACAATTCCTATCCCCACTGGGGAAATTCTATAAAAAGAAAATTGCAGAGTTTAACCCCAGAAGCCGGTTCAGTCTAGCCTTCAATAAGGAAGACAGATTTGAGGAATACCGCAGGTCCAGCTTCAGCGCAAGCACCTCCTACATTTGGAAAGTCAAGGACCACATCAGCTATACGGTTACGCCCATGGATGTCAGCTACATCAATTCTAAGACGGACCCTACGTTTCAAGCATTTCTGGATGATCTGGCTCAAAGTGGAAACACGTATGCAAACACCTTCCGCTCCTCTTTCGTAAGTGCTGCTTCAGGACAAGTAACCATCAACAATAATTACGGAGGTGCATCAAGCAGCTCGTATGCGCAGTTCTATATGGAATTCGGAGGGCATCTACGCTCGCTGATCAATCAGTATCCATTCGGAAAGCAGCTGGAGTACTTTAACTACTCCAAATTCAAAGTTGACCTTAGACGTAATTTCCAGCTTCACAGAAGGCAATCAATTGCCACAAGACTTAATGTGGGCGTGGCGGTTCCTTACGGAGATAATAATTCACTTCCCTATGAACGCTACTTCTTTGCGGGGGGAAGCAACAGCATCAGGGCGTGGCGTCCAAGACGTCTCGGGCCGGGAGCTTACGGAGAAACCAATGCCGATGGCTCCATCAATTACCAACGAGAGCAACCCGGAGACATCTTACTGGAAACAACTGTTGAGCTAAGACAAAAGCTCACCGGATTCATTGATCTGGGGCTTTTCATTGATGCAGGTAACATTTGGCTCCTGAGAAGTAGAACGGTGAATGCATCCGATGACCCTCAGCGAGATAGAGGTAAATTCAAATTTGACACTTTCTATGAAGAAATAGCAATAGGTGCCGGCTATGGACTAAGATTCGATATGTCCTTTCTCGTTTTCAGATTGGATTTGGGCTACAAAATTGTTGACCCAGCCCGTCCAAAAGGCAAAAGATGGGTAGCTGGTGAGAACGACATTCTAAACTTTAACCAAGGAGGTTGGTTCAGGCCTTTTCAAAATGCTACCTTCAACATAGGTATTGGTTACCCTTTCTAATGATAAGTAAAGAATCCATATCAGAATGGTTCCAAGACCTTCAAAATCGAATTTGCAAGGGTTTGGAGTCGCTTGACGGCTCGGCGGAGTTTGTTGAGGACGCTTGGACTAGATCTGAGGGAGGTGGTGGAAAAACCAGGGTCATTCAAGATGGTAACATCCTGGATAAGGGTGGCGTCAACTTCTCGGCCGTGCATGGCCCTACCCCGAAGAACATTTTACAAGCATTGAAGCTGGAAGCTGCTGACTTCTTCGCTACAGGCGTTTCCATTGTCTTGCACCCCAAAAGCCCAATGGTTCCGATCATCCACATGAACATCCGCTATTTTGAGATGTCCAATGGAGTGTATTGGTTTGGTGGTGGGATTGACCTTACCCCACACTACGTTGATCAGGGGCTTGCGAAGCAATTTCATAATAGGCTGAAAAATAGCTGCGATCAATTCTCAGACAGCTACTATCCGGATTTCAGGAAATGGGCAGATGACTATTTCTTTATCAAGCACCGAAATGAAACACGAGGAATCGGAGGAATCTTCTTCGATAGATTGACCGAGGACGAACACTTTTCTAAAGAAGATCGCTGGGAATTTGTGAAGGCAATTGGTGAACTTTTCGTGCCCATTTATTCGGAACAAGTGGAAGCCACTAGAAACCTCTCCTACTCAGGAAATGAAAAAAACTGGCAAATGCTTCGACGAGGAAGATATGTAGAGTTCAATCTTGTGTGGGACAAGGGCACCAAATTCGGGCTGGACACCAATGGCCGAACCGAGAGCATTTTGATGAGCCTTCCTCCTACCGCCAACTGGCTGTATGACTTCCACCCTGATGAAGGAACAAATGAAGCTGAGACGCTATCGTGGTTGAAGAAGGACGTAAACTGGATCGACCAATGATCGAAACGCTATCCAATATCGATCGTGAACTTTTCCTTTGGCTGAACAGCAAAGGTCATCCTCACCTGGACGGCATCATGCTTTTCCTTTCGGCCAAATTGGTTTGGATTCCCCTGTATCTGGGGCTCATCTACTTGCTGTATAGGGCGTATGGCCTCAACTTTTGGAAGCCACTCTTGGCGGTGATTATTGCTGTGACCATCGCTGATCAAACAACCGCCTCTTTCATGAAACCCTTCTTTGAAAGACTGAGACCCTGCAAAGACCCAAGCCTGGACGGCCTGATGATCAACGTCGGAAAGTGCGGAGGGAAATATGGATTTGCGTCCAGCCATGCGGCGAACACCTTCGCTCTGGCCATTTTCTACTTTTCACTTTTCAGGTTCCGCTGGTACTATCTGCTTATTCTGTGGGCTGCCCTTGTGAGCTACAGCAGAATTCACTTGGGGGTGCACTATCCCAGCGATGTGCTTGTGGGCGCACTTGTTGGTGGACTCTCTGGATGTTCGCTTGCTTGGCTTGTGAGGAAATACGGCAGGCTTAGTACCTAAAAAAAGTGTCCTGCCACTCTCCTATTTTCACGCTGAAAGCATTCCGACCAATCAGGAAAATCTCATCTTCCGCGGAGCGCAACACCAGATTTCGGGTTGTCTCATCAAACGAAAAGGTCCGGAAAACATATTCGTCTCGACCGGACTTAAGTAGATACAACTCCTTCAATTTTTGATCGTACCCTATGGTCCCGAAAGACCGCTTCTCGCCTTCTTTCAATTCAAACCTGACCAGCCGCTCTTCTGACTGATAGAAGGTCAAAGTGGTCGTGCTGTCTTTGCTGATGTAGCTTCCAGACAACACCTGAAAAGCATTTTCCAGATTGGCACCCAAATCTCCCCGATTAGAAAGTCGAGCATGTAGATAGGCCAGATTGGCAAATTGCTTTTTCACCTCCAGCGCATAGTCCTGCAAGCTGTCCTCCAAAAAGTCAGGAATGGAAATGTGAATGTAGTTTAGGTTGCTTCCCACCACGCCATCATGCGAAGTGGACACCTTTTTCTCCCCTTGGAAACCTTCCACGCGCACGATCTTTCCCTTCACAAATCGACCCTGATCAGAAGGAAGTTCTATAATGGAAATGGTCCGAGGATTTAGATCATAAAGCTGGAACGTACGATTGTGAAAGCGCCTTTCTACCACCTTGTTTGGATTCTCAGCGGCAATGTTCTTGGTGGTGATACTCCCATTCTCATTCAGGTGAAATCGATTCACCCAGTAGTGCTGGTTGGTGTTATCGTAGTAGTTGAAAGTGAGTTTCCGCTCCACCCAATCAAAAGCAGCCCTATAGGCGACACTGTCCTCTTCGATGGTCTGTGCGCCCGCCACGAGATTCAAAAAAAGAAAACAGATGGCTAACCTTTTCACGGCGCAAGGATGAGAAAGAGAGCAATGAAAAGCAAATGCATTCGCTTATAAAATGGAGAAAGGTAGCCACTGGAACTGTAGAGCACGTGTCTTTGCATGGCAATTGGCCTTCTGGTCTTAGTAAACACAGTACCCTCCATTATTAGGATACGTGTCTTAACTTCACAAACACGTGTGTTTAGAATCTCAAACACAGGTGATCGAAACATTATGATACGTATGTTAACAATGAGAATACACATAAAACAAGGTTAGACTATGGCAGTTAAATACAAAGTAGTAAGCAAGAGACCGGCAGGTATAGCCGGAGAGAGAAGTCCAAGATACTATCCGGTCATAACAGATCGAAAAACCATGGACGCCCGAGAAGTTAGTGAGCTGATAGCTAAACGGGCCGGCGTACACATGGGAACCGTCCTCGCCGTGGCAGAGTCACTGTTTCAGACAGTTCCGGAGTTGCTCATGTCAGGATACAATGTAAAACTGAATGACTTTGGAACATTCAGCTTGCATGTCTCTTCTGAAGGCAAAGACAACATTGGCCTTTCTTCCCAGTAAGCTTATCAAACACAGGATAGCCAAAACGAAATTCCAAAAGAAACAATAGCGACCTTGGCGGTTTAACATCCATGTATACCTAGAAGCAACATAAAGCGGTATATTTGATAGAATATAACCGCAATTGCGGTTACATAAATGTTATGTGTAATTGTATTACTGTATTGATATGGCGAACACAAAAGAAGAAACAACCAAAAAAAGAGGCTCTAGACTGAGTCAATCTGATGTACCAAGCATGTCATTGGAGAAATCTCTTACAGTAGCAAGAGCTATTGTTGACAATTATGCGTCCCAACCTGCTACACCTTTACAAGTTGCTAAGGCATTAGATGTGCTACCATCCACTGGACCTTTTAGAATGTTATGTGGGGCTTCAGTTGCCTATGGCCTAACAAAAGGGGGTTACAATGTTGAAAAAATTGAGGTGCTTCCACTTGCACTTCGAATTTTAAAACCAAAGGTGGAAAATGACGACTTGAAGGCAAAAGTCGAAGCATTTCTAAATCCTAGAGTTATAAAAGAGTTTGTTGAAAAATACCAAGGATCACCAATACCTCGTGAAGATATCGCTAAAAATGTTCTCGAAGAGATGGGGGTTCCGAGTGACAAGCTCGATTATGTATTTGAAATGATAAAAGAGGAAGGACATAAACTTAAAATAATCACAGATCTTAAATCCAAAAAGTATGTTGAGATTCCTACATCATTCGAAATGTCAAGTCAAGATTTAGAGTCAGAAGTATATGATGAGGAAAGTGAGGATGATCCTGACAATGGGATCGAAACAGCTAAAGAAGAAAAATCTCAACAAAACGAAGAACTTCACAAGCAAGGTAATCTAAAATCCAAGAAGGTGTTTATAACTCATGGCAAGAACAAGACTTTTATTGAGCCTATCAAAAAACTATTAAAATTTGGTGAAATGGAAGCTGTTGTATCAGTAGAGAAAACATCAGTGTCAGTCCCAGTCCCTGACAAGGTTCTAAATGAAATGCGATCTTGCGGGGCGGCAATAATTCATGTTGAAGATGAAATGACTCTAATCGATAAGGATGCAAAAGAGTATTCCGTACTTAATCCTAATGTTCTAATTGAAATAGGTGCGGCAATGGCTCTTTTTGGAAGACGATTTATTCTTCTAGTTAAGGATGGTGTCAAACTTCCATCCAACTTACAAGGCTTATTTGAAGTGAGATATACAGGTGAAAACTTAGATGGGGATGCAACAATTAGGTTGCTTGAGGCTATTAACGACATTAAAACGCAAACTTTACCTGATCAAAACACATAACAAACACTAAAATGAATATGCGTACTGAGCTATTTGAAAGGTCAATGCGAAACAGAAACTTTGGTGCTTCTAGCAACTGGGGCGCATACTCATTTTAGTTGAGCGTTAATCCACTTCCCTTCACACCATGACTTTCAGAAAACTCTTCTACCCGCTTTCGATCGCTCTGATCATTTTCTCCTCTCCCGTCTTTGGTCAAAAGGAGGACATTCAGCTCCCGGAAATCGCCAAGGAGATCAAAAAAATGCGGGATGAAGATCAGAAGAACCGAATCAAATGGGCCGGCATGGTGAAGAAGGGCAAAAATGATACGGATAAGTTCAAGGAATTCACCAAGGAGATTATTGCTGTTGATCGTCAGAATACGGCAAGAATGAGAGAAATAATAGCCGAGCATGGCTGGCCAACCTATGACCGTGTGGGCGAAGGGCCGAGTAACAATGCCTGGCTGATCATTCAGCATGCAGACAGAAACCCTTTGTTTCAGGCCAAATGCCTACCTCTGCTAAAAGCGGCCGTGGAGGCTGGTCAGGCAAACCCCAGCAACTATGCCTACTTATATGATCGGGTGCAGGTGGCTCAAGGCAGAAAGCAACTCTATGCCACCCAAAGCTCCACCAACAATGGCTTGACCAAAGGGCAATTTTATGCCTTGGAAGACGAGTCCAATGTTCAAGTACGAAGGGAAGAAATGGGCATTACCAGATCAGTGGTAGACTATGCTGAGTCCATGGGTTTCGACTACACCATCCCTACACCCTCAGAGGCAGCTCAAAGAGCTGAAAAGCTGGTTGCGGACTATGAAACGAATTTGTCTTTGGCCAAAGAAGCCATGGATGCCAAGGAATACAACAAAGCCGCAGAACATTACCTCATCGTAGCGGAAACGAACGGATCAGTGACCACCGAAGATTTTTTGGAAGCCACTCGAGCATTGGCTTTATCAAGGCATTCGGAAATAGTAAAAGGTTACACCTTCCTGATGAGAGCCATGGCCCGTGGGTGGAAAGGATTCGATGAGATCAAGGATCATCCTGATTTCGCTTACTTAAAAGAAGCCAGCACAGGCAAATGGAGCGACTTAGCGCTTTCAGCTCAAGAAATGGCGTTGGATAGGTAGCGAGAATTGGTTGAGGCAAACGGGTGCCAATTGCGCAATTGATAATTTCAGACTGTCTTTGTTAGTTGTATCGTAAATATATCGTGGTTTGCTTCGATGTGTTGCAACTCAAGTACTTGGACATGTACTTTTGCGACCTTATTATGAGACAGCATCTTTTACGTGAGGGCGCAAGCGAACTTTCCTACGAAATCCGTGGGATAGTCAAAAAGGCCGAGCAGCTTCAGGCGCTTGGAGAAACCATCTATTGGGAGAACATCGGCGACCCCATTCAGAAGAATGCCAAGATTCCGGAGTGGATGAAAGCCATCATTGGTGATCTCGTGTCGAGGGATGAAACCTACGGCTACAGCCATTCAAAAGGATTGCTTGAAACACGTGAATTTCTAGCAGAAAGAAACAATGCAAAAGGTGGGGCGCAGATCATGCCTCAGGACATTACCTTCTTTAATGGACTTGGAGATGCCATTCAAAAAATCTATCAATACCTGCGCCCTACGGCAAGAGTCATTGGCCCTTCTCCCGCCTACTCCACGCATTCATCGGCAGAAGCTGCACACGCCAACCACCACCCGATCACCTACGAGCTAGACCCAAACAACAATTGGTACCCTGATCTTGAGGATTTGAAATTGAAAATCAAATACAATCCGCACATCGTCGGCATCATGGTCATCAATCCAGACAACCCTACGGGCATGGTCTATCCAAGAGAGATTCTCGAAGGAATTGTTGCCATAGCGAAAGAGTTCAACCTGTTCTTGGTCTTCGATGAGATTTATATGAACCTCATCTACAATGGCGCAGTGAGTTGCACGTTGGCTGAGATCATTGAGGACGTTCCCGGCATTTCATTGAAAGGGATATCTAAGGAGTTTCCTTGGCCAGGCTCTCGATGTGGATGGGCCGAATACTATAATAGAGATAAAGACTTAGAATTCAATAGTTTATGCGAGACCATTGACAATGCGAAGATGATCGAGGTGAGTAGCACGCGATTGCCTCAGCGATCCATTCCATTGGTGATGTCGCATGAAAAATACCCCGAGTTCATAGCCGAAAACAACCGACGAATTGGTGAGAAAAGTAAGTTTTTGGAGGAAGTGTTTCGCGACATTCCATACATCACTTTCAACCGAACAAATGGCGCTTTTTACAATACCATCATTTTCAAAAAGGACGCATTGAAGGTTGGTCAGAAAATGAAAATTACTGACCCAAAGGTTCAAGCCTTGCTCCAAGAATGGATTCGGCCGGAAATGCCACTGGATCAGCAATTTGTGTATTATCTCCTTGCTGCCAAGAAGGTCTGCGTGGTGCCTATTTCTTCCTTCGCCTCTAGCCTACTTGGCTTTAGAGTGACATTGCTTGAAGAAAATGAAGATATCATGCAAGAGACGTTCAAGCGCATTAAAGAGGGGATTGTGGAGTACTGTGAATCGGTTTAGAAGGGATTCTTCGCTCTGCTCAGAATGACGAGACGGAAACCGGACGCTCAAAAAGCCCTTCCGTCACTCTGAGGTACGAAGAGTCTTTGAACGATTCCTTAAGATTCTTCACTGCGTTCAGAATGACGAGGTGGAAATGTGATGCTCAAAAAGTCCTGGCGTCACTCTGAGGTACGAAGAGTCTATTAACACTTCGACATAGATTCTTCGCTCTGCTCAGAATGATGAGGTGGAAATGTGATGCTCAAAAAGTCCTGGCATCACTCTGAGTGCAACGGAGAGTCCATTCTGTAATAAGTAGATTCTTCACTGCGTTCAGAATGACGCTGAGGATAGTGTGCACGACTCATTCTTCCCTTCCGTCACTCTGAGTGTAACGAAGAGTCTATTAACACTTCGACATAGATTCTTCGCTCTGCTCAGAATGACGCAGTAGAAATGTGCTGCGGGAAAATTCCCAACGTCAATCAAAAACCACCGTCTTATTTCCGTAGACCAAGGTCTTCCTAAGCAGGTGCGTGCGGATGGCTCTTGACAGGACAATCTTCTCCAAATCCTGCCCCTTTCGAATCAGGTCCTTCACCTCATCCTTGTGGGAAATCTTGGCAACATCTTGCTCAATGATAGGGCCTGCATCCAAGTCTGAGGTCACGTAATGACTGGTTGCGCCGATAAGCTTTACTCCTCTCTCATGCGCCTGATGGTACGGCCTGGCTCCAGGGAAAGCGGGAAGAAACGAATGATGAATGTTGATGATTTTGTTTGGGTATTCTTTGATGAAATCCGCACTTAATATCTGCATGTAGCGAGCCAAAACCACAAAATCAATTTGGTGCTCTTTCATAAGATGGAGCTGTGCAGCCTCTACTTCTCCCTTGTTTTTCTTCGTCATGTCGAAATGAAAAAAAGGAATTCCAAACTGAGATGCAGCAGTTTTTAGGCTTTCATGATTGCTAATGATCATAGGGATTTCTACCTGCCATTCTCCTCCTTGATAGCGAGCCAGGATGTCGTACAAGCAATGCGAACTCTTCGTGACGAAGAGCGCCATTCTGGGCACTTTATCTAGAAAATGAAGCTGCCAGTTCATTTCATTCTTTCTGCCAACAAGGCGATCGAAGGTAGGTGCGATCTCTTCTTTCTTCAGATCGAATCCATTCAATTCAAAATGAACCCGCATGAAAAAAACGCCCTCTACCCTGTCCACGTGCTCGTCCAAATCAATGACGTTTGCATTGTGATCATACAAAAACTGAGTAACCTCAGTGATCAGGCCTTTTTTGTCTGGACAATGAATGAGCAAAATGGCGGACGACATCTCTTATGGTCTGATGATTTCAAAAGAGTGTGTCTGTTCTGCACTTACAGATCCTGCTACGGAGCAATACTTCGTTGTGGCCAAATCCACAATACGCTCTGCTTCTTCTTCTGTCAAATCCGGTGAGGTGATGGCATAGTGCAAATGAATTTTTGTGAAAGCACGAGGGTGTTCTTCTCTTCGCTCGCCAGTCACTTCTGCCTTCAAGTCTACGAACGTCTTTCTTCGTTTCTTTACCATAGACACCATGTCCACCGCCGCGCAGGCACCCAGTGCAGAAAGCAATAGCTGAGTTGGTGATTGATGATTTTTGTTTTCAGGGTCAAGCATGTCAATATTTACCTCATTCCCAGATTCATTTATAGCGACATACTCTTTGTCGGACTTGTACTTGAGTTCTACTTTCATGCCTTACTATTTACGGCGAAGATAACAAGGTCACTTTCTATTGTTGTATTCCTTTATCAGCTCATTTAATCGTTTGTAGTCCAGCTCTCCTTTCGACTCTTTCAAATGATGCATGATGGCAAGCGCTTTTGCGATTTGGCTGTCCACATTCTTGACCTTTTTCACTATATAAATGAGGCCTCTTTGTTTGCCCATGGTGAGTCCCTCGAAATAGGCCTTGCCCTCTTCGTCCTGATCCAGCAACACCTCGAAGGACTCTGGCACTTCATGACCAAACTCTGAGTGATCCTTTTCGATTTCCACGGTGATGTTGTCTCCTTCTTCGATTCCAATTTTCTTTCGAATCTGATTGTTGACCAGGATATAATAACCACCTTCCATGTGCATGAGAGCCGCATGATATGCTTCGTTTCCATTGATGGAGCACATAATCCGGCGATTGTCACCATCCACAAACGGATCACCCTGCTCTTTCGACACAGGTATATAATACCTGAATAGCTTGGAATGAAAATCGTGCAAGGTGGTGTGTATGGTCATTGGCAGGTTATTCATCTATCTTCCAACTCCTCATCTATTCTCTCAATCATCGCTTCGACCATGGGCACAAGTTGATTGTAGGTTCCAAGCAAGAAACGTCGCTGTATCTGCGTTTGGTCGATTCGAATGCTGACATCTCCGTTCTTCAGCCAATCGTAACCTTCAAATTTTGGGGAGATTGTTGAAAGGTCTGGATCATTGGTATTAATATCCATCTGATCGTAATACGTATAGACTATGTATCGATAGTCGTCGATGAACTGCGACGGTTGAAATTCTCCCTCAATCACGACCATGCCGGTGTAGTAAAAGTCATACAATCTGAGGAGGTCTACACGCAAGCTGTCATTGGAAATGATATCGACTCCTTTGGATTTTAACGTTTCAAAAGCGCTGATCTGCGGCAGGTAGATGAAGTCTCTGAAACCACGAAAAAATGCCAAGGCTATTCGCTCTTTCGACGTTCCAAACTCCTCGGCACGCTCAAGACTGTCCAACAAACCAAGACACATCTTATGGGCATCCTGATTGCCCTTCAAGTCGATCAGATCGAGGGTTAAACTCGCTTTTATCTCTCGAAGCACACTTTCCTCGGTATTCTCAGTTTTTCTGTTCTCGTTCCATTTACCCAACCCAAAAGCTCCAAGAATACCAATTGTAATCACAATTGTTTCGAGAAAATACTCGGGCCAGTTCTGCTTTAGTGCGGTGATGATTCGGTTCATGTTTGAAAATTAATCAAATAGAGTCAGGCTATTTGCCAAAGGCGTACTCCATGCCAAAGTAAGTTTCATATACGAACCTATTTACAGGGATAATTGGCCGATTGTCCATAAGGATTGCAGAAGCCATTTTGATTTTTATTCGCTTGGAGATGGTAGTCTTTATCTCCATTTGTCCACTGATTCTGTTCCTGAATGAACCAATCTCCTCATCCCAGCCCGATTGAAAATAGACTATTGTATTAAACGAAACAGCATCGGTTAGGCTCAAATCACCGCCTAAGTAGGTGTTGACTTTCCATAGATTCTTGTCAGTAATATCCAACTCTCCTTTCCATCTTTCGTGCTCTCTGAAGGTGCCCAATCCCAAATGCAAAGAATTCTCACCTTTCAGGATATTCCACCTCATGCCTCCACCAATCAACCTTCGAAGTTCCATATTTCGTGATTCGTCAAATTGGGCCTGACCGTAGATTTCCGGACTAATCGTAGATTTTCGCTTAAAGACCTCTCTCAGATGAACCGATCCATTATAAACCAATGGACCATCTCCAATTTTGAAATAATTAATACCACCAATCAGAATGGTTGCCATCTCTTTTCCTACATACACTACGTCCGCATTTTGATTGATGCCAACATATACATTCTGCTGGTCTGGAGTGGATCCGCGATTATTCACATTGAAACTGGCATCAAATACCCCAGTAACAAACTTTGACGAATCGGTGGTCAGATGGGACTTGTCTATTTTTAGGATTTGAGAATATGAGGATAAGGTCAATGGAAATATAAATGAAAATACAAGTGATCTTATTAGTCGCCTTCTCATTGAAAGCAAAACTAATCCCTAGATTCATCCACTCATAAAAGTCAGTCTAGATATTATGAATGATCTTATTATTTTACCTCAATGAGAACAAAAACACAACTCACATTCCTTCTTCTTTTTTCCATATCCTTTATTGTGAAAGCTCAAATGACGGATACGCAGCAGATTGAAAAAGCCTGCTTGAACTATCTGGAGGGATTCTATGAAGGTGATACTACCAAGCTTGTTGCGGCCTTACGTCCGTCGCTGAATAAATTTGGGTTTTGGAAGAAACAGGGTGAAGCAAATCATTCCTCAGAGCAAATAAAGATGTCCTATGCTGAAGCATTAAACTATGCGCTCGGTGTTCTTGAGAAGAAGCGATTTCCAAAACCTGACGCACCAAAAAAGGTAGAAGTTTTGGATGTCTCTAAATTCACCGCCGCAGCGAAAGTCACGGCTTGGTGGGGCACTGATTACTTGCTACTCTCAAATCGCGATGGCAGTTGGATGATAGAACAGGTCATTTGGGAAGGCCCGTTGGAAAAGTGAAAGACATCCACGGAAAAGCCATTCTTGATTATCTCAATGGGAATGAAAAAGCTGAACTGATCCTGCACAACAACTACGGTGAATCTGAGTCTATGCCCGTTTCTGTGTTTTTTAGAGGCGAACTGGATTTATCTGTTCTTGAGCATCTCGCCCTCATCGAATGCCATGGCAAGGTGCTGGACGTGGGTGCAGGAGCAGGCGCACTCTCCTTGATATTGCAGCAAAGAGGCTATGATGTCTCAGGACTTGAAAACTCAAAGGGTTGCCTTCAGGCTATGAGGGAATTAGGCTTGCAAAATATCATAGAGGAAAATTTCCTTTCACACTCCAAGAAGTATGACACCTTGCTTATCCAAATGAACGGCCTGGGATTAGCTGGGACGCTAAGACAAGTGCCTGCTTTCATTGAAAAATGTGTTTCAATGCTTAACCCCGGAGGACAAATTTTAATGGACTCTTCCGACATCAGCTACTTGTACGAAGACGGCACAGTCAAACCCAAAGGCTATTATGGAGAAGTTCAATATCAATATGAGTACCTAGGCGAAAAAAGCGATTGGTTCAACTGGGTGTATGTGGATCAGGAGAAACTCATTGAAATAATGAAGCAACTAGGTTATTCGATTGAGATACTAGCGGAGGAAAATGATCAGTATTTGGCGTTGGTTAGGGATTAGGGATTAGGGGGTTGGTGTTTTTCTTCTTTCTACTTTCTACTTTCTACTTTCACTAATAACTACCAACTACATATTCCTCCTATACTGCCCTCCCACCTCGAACATCGCATGAGTGATCTGACCAAGTGAACAGTACTTAGATGCCTCCATAAGCGCCTCGAAAGTATTCTCATTCCTAAGAGCCGTCTGCTGCAGTTCTTTTAGAATTTGCTCTGCCTTGTAAGCATTCCCCTTCTGCATTTCCTTCAGATTGGAAATCTGTAATTCCTTTTCCTCCTTTGTCGCCCGAATCACTTCTTTTGGAAGGATAGTCGGAGATCCTTTCGAGGAAAGGAACGTGTTGACCCCTATGATCGGCAGCTCACCCGTATGTTTTTTGGTCTCGTAATACAACGATTCTTCCTGAATCTTCCCACGCTGATACATGCTCTCCATAGCGCCTAGTACACCTCCTCGCTCAGTGATTCGATCAAACTCCACCATCACTGCCTCTTCCACCAAATCCGTCAACTCTTCAATAATGAAAGATCCCTGGATTGGGTTCTCATTTTTGGTCAAGCCTAATTCTTTGTTAATGATCAATTGAATGGCCATGGCCCGACGTACAGACTCTTCTGTAGGGGTGGTGATCGCCTCGTCATAGGCATTGGTGTGCAGCGAGTTGCAATTGTCATAAATCGCATAAAGTGCCTGCAACGTGGTACGAATGTCGTTGAAGTCTATCTCCTGCGCATGCAATGAACGTCCCGAGGTTTGGATATGGTACTTCAATTTCTGTGAGCGTTCGTTTGCACCATACTTGAGCTTCATGGCCTTGGCCCAAATTCGTCGGGCTACCCGACCAATAACCGCATACTCAGGGTCGATTCCATTGGAAAAGAAGAAAGACAGATTCGGTGCGAACTTATCTATGTCCATGCCCCGACTCAGGTAATATTCCACGAAAGTGAAGCCGTTCGAAAGTGTGAAGGCCAATTGGGAAATAGGGTTTGCTCCCGCCTCCGCAATGTGGTAGCCTGATATGGAAACAGAATAGAAATTTCGTACCTGATTGTCAATGAAATACTGCTGCACATCCCCCATGAGTCTGAGCGAAAATTCAGTGGAAAATATGCAGGTATTCTGTGCCTGATCTTCCTTCAAAATGTCCGCCTGTACCGTTCCTCTAACTGATGATAATGCTTTAGCTTTCAGGTTGTTATAAACATCAATCGGAAGCACTTGATCACCCGATACACCAAGTAGCATAAGGCCGAGACCGTCGTTCCCCTCAGGGAGGTCTCCATTGTATTTTGGGCGAGCAACTCCTGCCTTCTTGTATAGGTTTTCAATTTTCTTATTGACTTCATCTTCAAGCCCATTTTCAACAATGTATTTTTCACATTGCTGATCTATTGCCGCATTCATGAAGAAGGCGCAGATAGTTGCTGCCGGTCCATTTATGGTCATCGAAACAGACGTGGCAGGATCACAAAGATCAAACCCCGAATACAGCTTCTTCGCATCATCCAAGCAGCAAATACTCACACCCGAGTTACCCACTTTTCCATAGATATCTGGCCGATGATCCGGATCTTCACCATAAAGTGTCACTGAATCGAAAGCCGTGGATAGCCTCTTTGCCGGCATACCTAGTGAAACATAATGAAATCGGCGATTCGTGCGTTCGGGTCCGCCTTCCCCGGCAAACATCCGCGTAGGATCCTCACCTTCTCTTTTGAATGGAAACACTCCGGCAGTAAATGGGAATTCGCCCGGCACGTTCTCCTGTAAGCTCCATTTAAGAATATCACCCCAACCTTCGTACTTCGGCAAGATCACTTTAGGAATCTTAGTATGCGAAAGCGATTCAGTGGTTGTCTTTACCTTGATTTCCTTTCCACGCACTTCATAGGTGTATTCTTCTCCTTCGTAATTTTCTCGCTTTTCTTTCCACTCTTCGAGAATCTTCAAATTGTGCGGATCAAGATCAAGTTTCAATTGCGCCTTGGCCTGATCTATCGCTGCAAGTGCTGCCGCTTGATCTTTCAGAATCTCAGCTGTTTTATCAAGGGCGTAGAGGTTTTGCGCCACCTCCTTTTGCAATTCTGCCTTTTCGTTGTACCCACGAATCGTTTCTGTAATCTCAGATAAATAGCGAGTTCTCTTTGGTGGAATGATGAACACTTTTTCGCTCATTTCATCCGTGCTGGAAAAGGATGATTTCAATTCAGAACCCGTTTTCTCCGCTATCAAATTCATCAAGGACAGATAGAGTTGGTTCATGCCTGGATCATTGAATTGGGAGGCAATGGTTCCGAAAACAGGGAGGTCTTCTTCCTTGGCATCCCAAAGCTGATGATTGCGCTGGTACTGCTTCTTCACATCGCGAAGCGCATCTAAAGCTCCTCTTTTGTCAAACTTATTCAGCGCGATGACGTCCGCAAAATCGAGCATGTCGATCTTCTCAAGCTGAGTGGCAGCACCATACTCTGGCGTCATCACATAGAGCGAAGCATCTGAGTGATCGGTAATTTCGGTATCTGACTGGCCAATGCCCGAGGTTTCCAAAATGATCAAATCAAAGCCGGCTGCTTTCACCACATCAATAGCGTCTTGCACATACTTAGAAAGAGCCAAGTTGGACTGTCGAGTTGCCAATGAGCGCATGTACACCCGATCACTAAAGATGGCATTCATTCGGATTCTATCTCCTAGTAATGCACCTCCCGTTTTTCGTTTTGACGGGTCAACAGAGATTACAGCAATGGACTTATCAGAAAAATCCATAAGGAAACGTCGTACTAACTCATCTACCAATGAAGATTTTCCTGCGCCTCCTGTACCCGTAATACCTAAAACTGGTGTTTTAGCCGCTTTTTCGCGAAGCGCTTCCATCTGCGCTTTATTATCATCCGGGTAATTTTCTGCTGCCGAAATCAAGCGAGCGATAGCGTTGTGATTGGAAGCATCTAGGCTTTTTACTTGCCCATTCAAATTCTGACCAATTGGGAAATCACTTTTCTCGACCAAATCATTGATCATGCCTTGCAGTCCCATTGATCGGCCGTCATCAGGCGAATAAATTCTTGTAATCCCATGAGCGTGTAATTCTTCAATCTCCTCCGGTAGAATGGTACCTCCACCCCCGCCAAATAGCTTGATCTGACTAGCTCCACGCTCCTGAAGCAAATCGTACATGTATTTGAAATACTCCACATGCCCGCCCTGATAACTTGTGATGGCAATGGCCTGCGCATCTTCCTGAATTGCACAATCCACGATTTCCTGCACACTGCGATTATGGCCTAGGTGAATCACTTCACAGCCTGTGGACTGGATGATTCGGCGCATGATATTGATGGCTGCATCGTGACCATCGAACAAGGAAGCTGCCGTGACGATGCGAATGTGATTTTTGGGTTTGTAGACTTCTACAGCCTGCTGCATGTTGTTTGGGTTTTGGGTGCCGCAAAGTTAGTTAACTAGTTATTAGATAATAAGTGAATAGCGAATTGGTGGATCGGAATTGACTAATGAGTTGACTCTCTCATCCTCTCCACTATCCTACCCACCGCCGGACAAACTAATGTATTATGTAATGTCAAGTCCATGATTTGATACATCCGCTTGCGATTAGTATGTGGGTATTCTCGACAAGCTCTTGGGCGATCTTTATAAACAATGCACTTGTTATCAAAACCCAGAAAGGGGCACGGTGCGCTTTTAAGCACAAAATCCCCATCCTCATCCATTTCCAGGTACTGAACGATGAATTTACCTGACTTCATTTTGAGAGTTTTGGCCATTCGATCAATATCGGATTGAATAAAAATCGGTGAGGTGGTTTTGCAGCAATTGGCACATTCGAGGAAGTCTATTTCAGAGAATACTGCGTCGTGTAATGCATGAAATCGGCTGTCCAAGTCTTTGGGTCTTGCTTTCGTCAAGCCTTTCAAAACCTCCCGATTCTCTTGGAATTTATTCTCAGAACGCCTCAAATCATCGTGGTAGATCATTGCTTAAAAATAGTACCAACTCAACTAAAACTATGGGTACGCTTAGATTAAAGGTATTTTATAAATATATTGGTTAGCAGTACGAAACAATCTTTGGGCTTTGGACAGACTGAGAATAAATTCATTTGAAATGAATGTGTGGTTGGTGGCGACCGTCATTGGAAGTCTTAGAGCCTTCTTAGCCGTTTTAAGTGATTTAGCCAACGAGGATATTTCAGTACCTATCCTCCTCATTGACAGCACCTTGTTTCTGATATTCTTTGGAGCTACAGGTCTCATCTTTTTTGGAAAAATTAGGCGTGTGCATCCGATTGTGCCAGTCCTTATATCAGGCCTGGTGATGATAAGCTTTATTCAATTTGGGGGTGTTCATGGGTCAACAGAGTACAACATCATGGCAGTAGCCATGTTATTGGTCCTCATCCTAAGTCGTAAGAGTTGGATCATGCCATTGACACTTTATTTGAGTGCCCTAATCTGGGTGATGCTTGACTTCCACTTCAATGGCATTTTGAGGCAAACCTTCTTCCTAAAGGAGTCTTCAGAACCTGATTCCTTTATTTTCACGATTGGTGCTATTGTGCTATTTATGATTGTATTTAAAGCGGTAATAGGTTTTGAGCGAAGGAAGATGACAGCCATTCAAAATCAACTGAACAACCAATCAATTGAAATAGAGACGCAAACCGAGGAATTGAAGATTCAAGAAAAGGAGTACTTACAAGCTAATCAAGAGCTTGAGAAAGAGATTGAGCTTCAAACGAAGAACATAAGAAAACAGGACGAGGCAATAAAAAATTACATCGAGCTTTCTACCTCTGAGCTAATGATGCCTCTGGAAAAAATAAAGACATTGTCCCAAACATCACAGGTTTCTGGTCAGCTTGGAGATTTGCTAAAAGAAAGCACGAAGGAGCTGGAGCATGTTCTTACTCAACTGAAAAAAGAGCTAAATGAGAGTAGCATTGACTAAGATTCTAATAGGTGAAAAAGAAGTTGAGATTTTTAGGCACGCTCTATTGATCTTTCTGGGGCTGCAGGTTATCCAAATATTCATTGGGCTGTCGACCCACGGGCTATCGAAATTTTTCTATTTTAATACAGCATTTCTTTTGCTCATCCTAGCAGCTTACTTTTTCAGTAGATCGAAAGAGTCAGCCTCAATCATTACTTTCTTTTTGATTGCTTTGGCCTACTGTTTTTTGGTCTGGAATCATACCGGAGGATGGAATGGCAACACGCTTTACACTATTACCATTTTGGTTTTGCTGATTGCTGTGGTCATGGATGGAATGCCATTGATTTTGATGCTCTCCATTTATGCGATTTCGCTGGGTGTACTGTATTCCGGTCTTTTGGGGTTCACCCCTGATAACGAGGAATCAGTCCCTTATCTGGAAATCGATTTCCTTCTCAAAACTGGTTTCCTGATCACGATCACGATGATCCATAAACTACAATTTGTAGAATATAAAAAGTCAGTGGAGGCAGTGAATAAGAAGCTAACTGAGTCAAATGCACTGAAAGAGCAACAGCAAGCACTTTTGAGCAAGCGAAAAGAAGAATTGCATGCCATCAAAACCAATCTGTCGGAAGTAATTGAGGAGAAAATTCTAGAAGTAAAGGAAAAGTCATCCACACTGCGAACGTATGCCTTCAGGAATGCGCATGAGGTTAGAGCGCCTTTAGCCAAAATCCTCGGAATTCTTCATTTAGTTGAAATGGAGGCTAACCCTGACACCAAAGAACAACTAAATTTGATGAAAGCCGAAACCGTGAAAATGGACAAAATTCTTCGGCAGATAAATGACGTTGTAAAAAGTGATTGATACTAAATGAACCCGGAAGTCGATGATTTCTTGAAGGAAGGATGTGGACGGTGCTCCCTTTTCCAAACTCCACAGTGCAAGGTGCATAGCTGGACGGAAGAGTTGAAAGAGTTGAGAAGAATAGCCCTTGATTCTGAGCTCACCGAAGACCGAAAGTGGGGCGTGCCATGCTACACGTATAACGAAAAGAATGTTTCGCTACTCGCGGCTTTCAAGGACTATGCATCGTTCAGTTTTTTCAAAGGAGCCTTACTTCCCGACCCAAAAGGTTTATTAAAACAAGCGGGAGAAAACACCCAGGTTGCTCGCGTACTTCAATTCACAGATGCAAAAGACATCCTTGAGAATGAAGCAGCCATTCGACACTTGATCAAAGAGGCGATCAAAGCGGAAAAAGAAGGACGCAAAGGCGAGTACAAGAAAAACCCAGAGCCCATGCCCGAAGAATTGGAAACAGCACTGGAGGAAAACCCAGACTTAAAGGAGGCGTACGAGGCACTCACTCCCGGACGTCAACGCAGTTATATTCTTCATGTCTCTCAAGCCAAGAATCCATCTACCCGAATTTCTCGCATTCAAAAGTGCATTCCCAAGATCATGGAAGGAAAAGGTTTTCATGATAAGTAATGGCGAAAAAAGTAATCAAAAAGAGAAGGCTGAATAATCAACACCCCTTGTGCTTATTGATATTTACTGCCTGAAATAATACTGAAGCATAAATCCTTTAAACTCCACCGTACCATGAGTAATTAAATCACTCAAACGACCATAGTAGACGCTCAAGGAAATTTTAGATTCACCTATCGGCTGTAAATACATTATACCAGCCCTGAATCCCATCTGAGCATTTTCAGTCTCAAGTTCATATTCCAATTCTGTTGTATTGGAAGTTCCACTATCTGTATTTCTAGCAGTACGAGTGATTAATCCCATTTCTGATAATCGAATTTCCCCGAGCCCGTGGGCAAAAAGATTAAATCCTTTCTCAAGTGATTGTAAAGGCACGGTTAAACCGACAGGCAAAACGAGAGAATTTCTTGTTATTTTAAACTGATCAGTTATTTCATTGAATCCACTAGTTGAAGTCCGATTACTTTCATAAGTAGATTTTCTATACTCAAAACCCACATCTACAAATGCCGGATGCTTAAACAAGGTCACCTTCATGCCGTATTTAAATCCTAAATCAAAAAATGCTGAATTATCGAAAGGACTATCATATGGGTAAGGGTCGTTCACTAACTCTTCACCCAAAATAAGAAGTCCTGCTCCATAACCTCCAGAGAAGGACATTCTATTCACCTTTTCTTTTTCCTTAAGCTGAACCAGTTCCTGCCCCTGGCAAGTATTGTATTCCAGTCCTAGGGCCACCAAGAACTCTCTTGAGGGAAATTGAAGTTTATCGATCCGTCGGTATTGCTGACCACTACAATCAGCCAACAAATTCTTCAAAATAGTCTTCCATGCATCAACCTGAACCTCCTTAATGACACCATCCTGATCATGAACCTGTTTATTGCCAAAAGGTAACAAGAAGATACGCTCATCTTTCAATAGGAAAAAATCCTTATCGTCTTGATAAAACTGAACGGTACCTTCTACAAATTTTTCAGCGAATTTATTTTTGGAAATACCCGCCTCGTAAATACGGCCATCCTTCATAAAGGATCTAATACCAAACAGATCAGTTTCATTCGGAGTGAATTCAGAGGTTCCACTTTCAGTTTCCAAAATGATCCCGTTATAATAATCCACATCAATTGGCTTTAAGTCACCATAGAGGGTATCACCAGTTGTCAATACGATGAAATCCTGACTGTAAGCGACATCACAGAAACTTACCAGCAATAAGAGAAGTGTGAAAAATCGATTCATATTATTTATTCTGTAAGCAAGCTTCATAGTTTTTCATTAACTCGATCAACAATGCTCTTGTTGGTTCCCTTTGATTCAATAACAATTCGTCCACCCCATCGTAGCAATCCTTAACCAAAGACTTAATAACATACTTCCACTCGGTGTTCTCGACTACCTGCCTGTTACTGTTATTGTCAACCGTTTTTGTCCCATATTCCAATTCGACTATTTGCTCGTTGTACTGAACATAATAGTCTTTTCCACTCTTAAAAAAAATGAGTGCCCCTGATGAAATTTTCTCAACAAAAACGCCCTCATCAGGATGGTTAATAAATTTTCTTCCTTCACACTCAAACTCCTTCACTTTGAATTTCTTTATTTCATTCGTCGTTAAAACAGAAGTTTTTTCACGATCAACAATCGTGATTTTTTTTATCGGTCGAGCTTCAGGAAGTTCATCAATCATTACATCGACCGTTCGACCATCTTCAAATAAAATAGTAGCGGAATAAGGTTGGCAATTTGACTGCCAAAAACACATTACAAAAACGCCAAAAAACAAATATTTCATCTCAGTTATTTTTTTGTAATTAACGTCTAAAAATAGTCGAATAAAAGTGAAAATCAACTCATATCATAAGTGGATACATAAAAGGGTCGATCATGGAGGCGTTGCTTGTCTTCATCCGAAAACCCATACGTCCGACTGAAAAGCAATCCCGGCGAAGGACTGATCAGCTTATCTAGAATGCCGAGTTTTCCATGCGTCTTGAGAAGGGCATGCAGTGGCGACTGATTATCTACGCCAATTAATGCTTTTGTGACATTGAACTTCGCGCAGAGTGTTTTCAGAAAGTCAGGGAGTAAATGCTCGAATCCCTCCTTCACATAAAGTCGCTCGATTCCAATAAAGTCAATCTTGCTACCCTGAAAAATTCGTTTCAAAATAGGAATCCTCGGCAACACCTTCCTGAACAACCACCCCTCAAAGCCGGGCATTTCATGGATTATCCACGTGTTGGTTTCCAACTTCACACCGCACACAACCTCCCCACCAACCTCGTGCACGAAGTAATTCTCCCAATCAGCAAACTCTGTGACCAGATTATAACCTTCGTAAAATGACCTAACCAACTCCTCCATTTCTGAGAATCTAGCCTGAGACAGCAGACCTACATTCAGTTTCTCTTTTGGATAGAATCGAGAAAAGATCAACGTCACCAACGCTCGTGACTGTTCAAAACCCAAGGATCTGACCATGTTGAGCGATCGAACATTCAGCGACTCCACATAGGCGTAAATAATGGCAGGTCCATTAATCGGTTCCACAGACATTCGCTGCGGATCATCAAACTGCTCCTTGATCATTTGATGGATCAGACCTTTCCTCTCGACTCGGTCAGACGCCTTGCTTCCACCAGTTCGCATCGGGGCATGGATGGTGAAGTACCGCACATACTGCCCCGCAACTTGCTTCTGTCCCACGTTCACCTGATGACCAACGAGCGCCACAATTCCCAGCGTTTTGTCCTTTCGCCTAAGCTCAACAAATGAGGTGTGCTTGAGTGTTTTAATCTTCTCCTTGGCCTTGACATGGCCATAGCGCATGTGTCCCGGTGTGCCGTAAATAGTAGCATTAGCCATTTCTTGAAAATCCTCTGAAGCTACGTTACTCTTGTTGAGTTGAATGCTTGGGTAAGTGCTAGTTAGAGGTGCTTCTCCGGACATCTGTCAAAGATATTTTAAAGGTTGCTTACACTTTCATTTCCTTTACACCGATTGCGCATTTATAATAATCAAAATGCTTAATTTCAACTGATTAAAATCTAAAGCTATGACCTACATATCAACAGGTGTTAACCAACCCGGAATCGTTGAATTACTGTTTTACAAAGGGCCAACAGGGAAAGCACTGTCCAACCTTGCCCACACCTTACTTCATGGCCCGTCTGGTTTGACTCCCGGAGAGCGGGAGCTAATTGCTTCGCACGTTTCTAAATTGAATGATTGTGAATTCTGCCACCAATCGCATTCCGCCTCTGCGAACGAACACCTCGGCGACAATGGTGATGCGGTTGCTTGCATGGTCGAGAATGTGGACGAAACGCCAGTCTCAGACAAAATGAAAGCCTTGTTAAAACTAGCTGGCAAGGTGCAGCAAAGCGGCAAAGCCGTGAGTGAAGCGGATATTGAGCTTGCGCGTCAAAATGGTGCAACTGATGAAGATCTCCATGATGCCGTCTTAATTGCGGCGGCCTTTTGCATGTACAACCGATACGTGGATGGCTTAGGAACCAACCTCCCAGACAGTGTGGATGAGTATCCTGATATGGGAAAGAGGTTAGCCAAAAAAGGCTACAAGTATCCCCCACTCTTCTTACGAAAGTTCGTGATTAGAATGCTGAACAAGAAGGAAGCAAAGAAGAAGGCTGCCTAAAGTAGCCTCAAAGAAAAGTCAGTAGATCAGGACGTATTACCTGCGAAGATTAGGTTTACCTTCGGGGCTTGAAGTCCAGCCCGAGCGACCAACGATTGATTTTCCTAGATGTCGCCAGGACCATCGCCATTCTCCTGATGCTCGAAGGGCACTTCATTTCAGTTACCTTGGACATCAGCCTATTTTCCACCGATCATTGGGCGTATGTAACTTGGTTAAAGGTACGCACGATCACCGCACCGCTTTTCCTAATGGTGTCCGGGATCATCTTCGCTTATTTACTGAATAGAAACCTGTCCATTCGTGATAATCCAAGAATCAAGAAGGGGCTGAAACGAGCGCTTCAATTGTTTGCGTGGGGTGTGCTTTTGCACACGAGTTTGTTGCAGGTAAAAGACTATCTGAACGGAACCTTTGGAGCGTGGCTGTTCTCCTTTCACATTCTGCAATGCATCGCAGTGGGGCTGCTAGTGATGGTGCTGATTTATCTTCTGTTCAAACTACTCGGTGGAAAGCTCGTGTGGTACTACCTGATAGTCGCGACTTTACTTATAAGCCTGCACCCTTCTCTAATCAATTTGCAGGGGTATTATCCAATGGACGCACACCCATTAATTCAAAATGCCATCAAAGGTCCGATGAGCGTGTTTCCACTTATTCCGTGGTTGGCCTTTATTCTGTACGGAGCAGCTATTGGTGCCTATTTGAGCACCCACCCTTTGGTAACTAAAACGATAAAATTTCCTGTTGCTCTCATTCTTACGGGGCTATTCTTGAGCTTCGGACTAGGTCACATCTTGTTTGCTTGGGATGAGTTTTTCCTAACCAATTTGCTGAGCGTATCGCACCTGTTTGGGAAAATGGGCTGGGTGCTGATGATCCTCGGAGGGCTGACGCTACTGCTACAGAAAGATCCGATAAACACTGCCAGCCTCTGGGTGCGCATAGGCCAGCAAACATTAGTGATGTACCTACTGCACAGCATAGTGCTCTATGGAGCCATCACCGGCATTGGGCTAGACAGCTTTATCGGGCACTCACTTTCGCCGTGGCAAGCGGTAGTTGGGGCGGTGGTTTTTGTAGGGTTGTTCTCGTGGGTGGCTGTTTGGGCAGACAGGATTCGAGAGTGGATTTCAGGGAGGGTACTAGAGATCACAAGAGGACGCTTGGGCTAGTTGGGGATGACAAGTATGTTGTTCAGAGTTCTAAGTAGTAACGAAAAGGCTTTTAGCCTTTTCAGCAACTTCCAAATTCTTTGTAGGATCTTCCCAATAAATAATGCCTTCACGATTTTCGCCGTACTTTAGGGTTGTTGCGGTAAATGTTTCATTTTCGTAAGTGAAGTCTGGAAATCGCAATAAAACTACTTTTTGTAAACGTAACTTTTCCATTACAGCATTTGGGTTGATAGCAAAGTTGACTGATCTTTTCTCGTTTTGAATACTTGGGTACATAAATACATCACTTCTCAAACTATGTGAAGCATAGAGGTGATAATGGGCAATAAAACTCGAAACAACGTATGTGTTTTCATAAACGAACAAGTTTGCCAAGTACTTCAATATCTTCACAAATGCCTCAACTTGATTTTTTGTCATAGATTCGTCCATCTGCCTTCTAAGACCTTGAATAGCCCAATCCGAAAATTCTCTTAAATGACTTTCTGGATGGACATTATCAAAGAAGAACGGTGATGTTCTGATTTTCACATCATCCTTAAATTTCCATTCCGATAAAGCATAAGTCGAATTGGGATCAAAAACTTCCTTTTGCTTAATTGTTTCTATAACAGCCGTATTTGCGCTATCTGAGCAATACATTACTGGATGCCTTGGAAGATTAGCTCGTTGAACTGAATTCACTATATGATTTGGTGGATATGAGTACTCAGAGATTAAATCGGAATTGAAGCTCTCACTTACCTGCCTTAATCGGTACATTTTAAAAGTGAACTTTTTCGAGTCACTTTCAAGCAATACAAACGGCATAATTTTCAAATGCGATGTGAAGAACTTATGAAGTTTCTTATAAAAAATTTGAGGGTCATTTTTATATTCAAATTGCTCCCAGTTTTCTTCTGACAAAAGTTTTTTTATGCCCTTATCAACTTCTTCGAGGGAAGGTAGGTGGTGTTCTTTTTTTGTCATTTCACGATGGTTTCAAATATACATTACTACCAACTGCTATCATTTGTAAACCATCAGATAATTAAAATTCATTCCTCTTCAAAAATAGCCCTACAGAAGCGACACCTTGTAGAGCGGATAGCGGGAGTGAAGTCTCTAAAACAGCCCTGGAGCCTCGCTCCTACTCTCCTCATTCCGTCACTCTGAGTGCAACGAAGAGTCTAGGAAAGATTCTTCACTGCGTTCAGAATGACGTGGTGGAAAAGATTGCTTCGCTTCGCTCGCAATGACGTGGAAGGTTGCTCTGCTCGCAATGACGTTTTACCTCCCCCTAACCCCCTCCAAGGAGGGGGAATATGAAGGGGGAATTAGACACTCACAAAATTTTTATAGCAAACTAGCTCCCTCTCCTTTGGAGAGGGCTGGGGTGAGGTCTCGCTCCAAACTTTTTTTTCACCTCGCTGTAACATTTCCGACCTTCGATGGGTCTCCCTATCAGAATGTCATCACTCTACGAACAAAACATCCTACCCGCCTCACAACGAATGTACAGATACGCTCTGTCCATTTTGAAAGATTCGGACACGGCACACGATGTGGTTCAGGAGTGTTTGATCAAAATCTGGAATAAGCGATCGATGCTTGGTGAAATCAAAAATCACGAAGCGTGGGTCATGCGAATCACCAGAAACCAATGCCTTGATTGGGTGAAAATGAATCGGTTTACGTTGCTGCCAGAAGAGCACGAGAACAAACCCGATCAGATCAAGGCTGACCACAACATGCTGATGGAGGATCAGCAAATGTGGCTGGACAAGGTACTGAAGGGTATCCCTGAAAAGCAGCAAGAGGTTTTTCACCTCAGAGAAATCGATGGCATGAGCTATCAGGAGATTTCCGAAATTATGTCCCTGAATTTGTCTGACGTGAAGGTCAACCTTCACCGAGCCAGAACGAAAATCAGGGAGTCGTTACAAAAAATTGAAGCCTATGGAATCGCGAATTGAACAAGCACGGCTAGACGAATTATTGGCAAAATACTGGGATGGGGAAACGTCCGTGGCTGAGGAGAATGAACTGAAGGCGCATTTCTCAAAAAACCCTTCGCTCACTCCTACCGGATTGTTTTTCAGGTCGGTAAGCAAGAAAGCTGAGGTGAAGGCTGAGCGGAAATTCCAAAACCCAGGCAGGTGGTTTTCCAAGACGAAGTTTTCCATTGCAGCGACCATCGCCATCGGCGTAACCGTCGGGGCAATCATCCTACAAGATGCCGGAAAGAGAAACGAATTTGAGATCAATGATCCCGAAGAAGCGTATCGGATCGCTCAGACGGTTTTGATGAAAATGTCAACGAACCTGAATGAGGCCGAGTCGCACACAGTACAGTTAAAGAAAATAAACAAAGCAGAAGAACTAATTAAAGAAGAACAATTATGAAGAAGTTAACAACAGTAGCCATCGCTCTATTCCTTGCCCTAGGTGCCATGGCACAAGGTGAGGTGGTGAGCAAGTACTTTGACCGCTTCAGCGGAAACGAAGATTACGTAAAAGCGTCCATCAGTAGCAAGATGTTTTCCCTATTCACCGAGCTGGAAGCAGGCAGTGAAGAAGAGAAAGAATTCTTGAAAGCAGTAAGTAAGCTCAAAGGCATGAAAGTCCTTTATGGAGACAGTGTGGCCAATGCAAGCAAGCTCTACAAGGAAGGCGTTTCAGATGTAAACAAAGCAGGATTCGAAGAGTTGATGACCGTGCTGGATGCAGAAGAGAACTTCCACTTTGCCATCAAGGAAAAGGGCGGAATCATCTCTGAGCTGATCATGGTCTCTGGCGGCAAGAAAGGATTTGCAGTGCTAAGTCTTTATGGGGAAATCGACTTGAAGAACATTTCCAAGATCGCACGAAGCATGCAAGTTCAGGGCCTTTCGAACTTGGAGAAGTTGGACGAAAACAAAAAGACAAACTAAGAAGTGAGGATCAAATCACTCTTAATCGGACTAACGCTAATGGGGCTCGGACAGCCCCTTTTGGCGCAGGAGGACATTTTGAAGGAATATGCGACCAATCGCAGCGAACGACGATACGCCTTGTACCCAAGCACGCTGCGCATGATCAACATCCAGAAAAATGAAGCCTTTAACGAGCTCGCAACTTCCATGGAGAAGTTTCTTATCTACGACTTAGACTCCATTTCGACCGCTGATAAATCTTTCAGCACCATGCTCGATAAGTACCGTAAAATCGGCTTTGAGGAATACATGTCCATTCTTGGGGATGGTAACTCGGTGGTTTTGCTAGGGAAGGAAAAAGGCACAAATGAGCTTGTGGGGGTGGTTGGCCAAGACGATCAACTATTTGCCTTTTTTCTTAAAGGAAATATTGCCTGGCAGAAGATCCCGACCATCCTCCGCACCATGCAAGACGATGATCTCCTCAATGTTCTGGACATAAAGCCAGAGAGACTGAAATAACGGATATGCCACACACTACTACACTAGAAGTCAAAGGGCTGACGAAGCACTTTGGCAAAATCAAAGCCGTTAATCAGCTTGATCTGAACATCCAAACAGGCACGGTCTACGGACTGCTTGGCCCGAACGGAAGTGGGAAAACGACCACTCTGGGAATGCTCCTGGATGTGGTGGCACCTACGTCAGGTAACTACAGCTGGTTCGGGGGGAGACCCAATATTGAAAGCCGAAAGCGAATCGGGGCAATCTTAGAAACGCCCTGCTTCTACCCTTACCTCACGGCTGTTCAGAACCTACGAATTGTTGCGCACATCAAGGAAGTATCCAACGATCGGATAGAGCCAGTGCTCGAGCAAGTCGGTTTGCTGGATAGGAAAGATTACAAATTCAAGACGTATAGTTTGGGAATGAAGCAGCGGCTTTCGATAGCATCTGCCCTCCTAGCCGATCCTCCCGTTTTGATTTTGGATGAGCCAACCAACGGCCTTGACCCACAGGGGATTGCGGAGATCAGAATACTGATCAAGGAAATCGCTGACCAGGGAAAAACCATCATTCTTGCCAGTCACCTGCTGGATGAAGTGCAGAAAGTTTGCACGGATTTCTGCGTACTTCGCAATGGCGTGAAACTCCACGAAGGGCCGGTTCAGGATATTTTGGGTGAGACCAACAGAGTGGAAATTGCTTCGGAAAATCCAGAAAAGTTATCCGAGGTGATTGGCACATTCAAGGGTGCAACAAATGTCAACCCTGAGAACGGTGCTCTTCTTTTGGATCTTTCTGAAGGGGTCACGGCAAGTGACGTAAATAAATTTTGTCACGACAATGGAATTATACTGAAGCGACTGGTCACTCAGACCAAGTCCCTGGAGCAGGAGTTCCTTAAAATTTTGAAGGAAAATGATTAGAGCATTTAAACTTGAATGGCTAAAACTCCGGAACTACAAGGTATTCTGGATTCTGATAGGCATGTACTTGCTGGCTCTGATCGTGATCACTTCTTTCGGGATGTTCTTTCTCGAATACTTGAAATCTCAGGGAGCTGATTTTGAAGGAATTGACCCTACGATGCTTCCGATCTATGACTTCCCGGATATATGGCAAAACACCACGTATTTGGCGTCATTTCTTAAAGTACTTCTCGGCTTCATCGTGATTATTTCGGTGAACAATGATCTCTCGTACCTCACACTCAGGCAGAACGTGATAGATGGCATCAGTAAGCGGGAATTTGTACTAAGTAAAGTGTCACTCATTCTATTTTTAGGCTTGGTGAGTTCGTTGTTCTTGTTCTTAGCCGGCCTGCTGAATGGATCCATTTATTCAAGCGTCCAGGGTGTCGAGTACATATTTGATGAGCTTGAATTCATTGCAGCCTACTTCTACGATATCGTGGTTTTCTGTTCATTGGCATTTCTCGTTTCCTTACTCATCAAGAAGTCAGGATTTGCCATCATCGCGCTGTTTTTGTACACGCTGATGTTCGAGCCGATCTTCACTGTGAACTTTGAGCACAATCCATATTTCGAAGGATCATTCTTTAGAGAGCTGTCACCGTACTTGCCCGTCAGGTCTATGAATAACCTAATTCAAGTGCCTTTCCAGAAATACATTTTCAGAGAGATCGTGGACTATGTTCCACTGAAAGCTGTGCTGATTTGTACCGGTTGGTTAGCAATCTATATGGGTGCAATTTATTATAGACTGACGAAGAGGGATTTGAAATAGGCGTACAATCAGAGTTTTATAAGATTCTTACTAGCTTCCCGCATTCATGGAAGAAAGCTATAAAACACTCAAAGCCGAGGCTCACCAGCGAGCCTCGGCTTTGAATAAAAAATCTTTTCAATACAGCCTACTAAGGTTCTTTGTCTTTTTATCTGTGGCAGGTTGCGGCTATCTGATTTATCAAGGTGAATCCTACCTTGTCATTGCTCTTTTACTTCTGGTTCCCGTCTTCATTCTTCTGATTATTAAACACCGAAGAATCAAACAAGAATGGCGGCTTAGTCAAGAAATTGAGGAAATAAACGACGAAGAACTCCGGTTCCTAGGTGGAGATCAAAGTCATTTCAGTACGGGCTCAGCCTACCAAGATGACAAACATCCATTTGCTTCGGATCTTGATCTGTTTGGGTCGGATTCATTGTTTCAGCATTTGTCAAGGTGTAGCACAGATGAAGGACAAAGAGAACTGGCTCTTATGCTGAAAAATCCATCTCACGATCAAGAGAAAATTGTAGAAACGCAGCGTGCTGTTAGAGAGTTAGCCTCTTCGGTAGAATGGAGACAAAGACTGCAAGCATTCGGACGAGTGCAGCCAAAGCTCAATGAAGCCATGGCGCTGGTGAAGGCTTGGGGCGAAGAGATCCTCCCACCATTGAAGAAGTGGCAAGTTGTACTTTCATTTCTAGTCCCCGCTCTATTTGCCACAGCTTCAATAAGCTCTTTTTTCTGGCCCGCTGATTTTCTTGAATACAGTCTTTGGATACTGTTGGCCGCTAACCTATCGTTGACCAATCTTCATGTTAAAAAGGCGAAAAGGATTCTAAGTAAGTCACTGGAGATCGGTAGGTCAATTTCTCAGTGTGTCCTGATGCTAGAGCATATTGAAAACCAAAAATTTGAATCCAAAAAACTCCAAGAGCTACAAGCCTCACTGAAGAAGTTTCCTTCCACCGAATTTCGCAAACTATCCAAGATTCTGTTCAAGCTTGAATCTATTTATAACGATCTGGCGATCCTGTTTTTAAGTGGATTCTATCAGTATCATGTGCACGCCCTCAGGTCACTGATTAAATGGAGGCAGAATCATGCCACGTCCATTTCTGAATGGTTCAAGATAATTGGACAAACAGAAGCACTGGATAGCCTGGCCAATTTCGCTTACAATAATCCCTCCTATGCGTTCCCCTCATTTAACAAGAACGGCCACTTTGATTTTTCGGAATTAGGTCATCCGTTTCTTGAGGTAAATGAGCGTATTACCAATGATTTAACCGTTGGCAATGGGGAGCTTATCATCTTGACCGGTTCCAACATGTCTGGCAAGAGTACTTTCCTGAGAACGGTGGGAATTAATTTGGTACTGTCAAGAATAGGATCATGCATTTGTGCTGAAAAAGCGGACGTAGATTCCATCGACATTTTCGTACAAATGAAAGTTTCTGACTCCTTGGTTGGTGGACAATCCTACTTTTTCGCAGAAGTAGATCGACTCAGATATATCAAAGAATCGCTTGAAAAAAATAATGGATTGGTGCTTTTGGATGAAATTCTGCGTGGAACCAACTCGGGGGACAAGCAAGCTGGCACCATAGAATTTCTTAAAAAAATTCAAACCCTAGGTGCTTCTGGGATTGTGGCTACCCATGATCTTGGCGTGTGTAAACTCGCTGATGATTTTCCAGAATCCATTTCCACAAAGTGTTTTGAAGTAGAAATCAAAGGTGATCAGTTGCTCTTCGATTACAAACTTAGAGAGGGTGTTTGCACCAGCAAAAATGCAACCTTCATCTTGAAGCAAAATGGAATCATTGATTAATCTGCCTTTTGGTACTTAAGGTCCAACATATCATTTCTGATTATCTTGGATAACTAAATTCCACCCGATGAAGAAAGTACTTTTTCTGCCTTTTCTACTCCTAGCTCTTGCTTCATTTTGTCAAACTGAGATCGAGGAAATATTTGATGAAATAGAAACGATTGAAAAGAAATTCCAAGCTGACAATCCCATCTGGCGGGGCGAACATCCGGAAGTCTACCCTGTTCAAAACCTTGAAAAGCTCATCGTAAAAACCGGACTTCTTAGAGAGCAACTCATAAGACTGGAAGCTCTTAATCCATCATCGCTTTCCAGTCAGAACAAAATCAACAGGGCCGTGCGGATATTGCAACTAAGAGACGAAGTGAGCGAGGTAGATTTTAACATGCACTTGATCACCATCAATGCGGAAGGCGGGCGATACAGCTCGCCGGTTTTCTTTCTGAAGAGACTCCCCTTCCAAACCAAATCTGATTATCAGGCCTATCTCAAATGGCTGCCCAGCTACACCAATGTGGTCCGTCAGGAAAAACAAATGTTGGAAAACGGCATGAAGGCAGGTGTGCTCGTCCCGAGGGTCATCGTGCAAAACACCGTCCTGCTACTAGAACCTTGGACTGGTAGGGCAAGCACAAACCCTTTCTTTGAGCCACTTGGGAAAATGCCTGCCAGTATTTCTTCTGATGATCAAAAAGCACTTACGGATCAGGCAACCAGAATTATTGAGAAAGATTTGATTCCAGCCTATAAAGACCTGGGTTCATTTCTATCGGGAAAATACATGAAAGCAGCCCCAGAAGAGGTGGGTGTTTCGGCACTTCAGAATGGGAAGGCTTATTATGAAAACAGAGTGAGGCATTACACCACTTTGGACATCAGCCCAGATTCGGTTTATAACCTTGGCCACCACGAGGTTGCAAGAATTAAGAGCCTAATGGAGGAAATAATCAAAGACCTGGATTTTGAAGGTTCCTTTGCTGATTTTTTCCAGTTTCTCCGCACTGATCCTCAATTTTATGCCACGTCTGCTGAGGAGTTACTGAGCAAGGCAGCTTGGCTCAGCAAGAAAGCGGAAGGACAACTCCCAAGGCTGTTTTCTCAGCTGTATGAGCTACCCTTCACAGTCGAACCTGTTCCTCTGAACATCGCTCCGACCTACACGGCCGGGCGGTATGTTCATGGTAGCAGAGACCGAAATACACCCGGTACCTATTGGGTCAACACCTACGATTTACCCAGCCGATCTCTGTACACTTTACCGGCTCTCACGGTGCATGAAGCTGTCCCGGGGCATCACCTTCAAACGATGATTGCTGCGGAGCTTGAAGGTTTGCCAGACTTTCGCACTTCTTATTACATCAGTGCATTTGGTGAAGGTTGGGGATTGTACTCAGAGTACCTTGGCGAGGAGATGGGAATGTATTCCACCCCATACGAATGGTTTGGCAGGTACACGTATGAAATGTGGAGAGCATGCCGACTCGTTGTAGATGTCGGGATTCATTACAAAGGCTGGACGCGGCAGCAAGCCGTGGATTTCATGGCTTCCAACACGGCACTTTCTATGCATGAGGTGAATACCGAAATTGATCGATATATCGGGTGGCCGGGTCAAGCTGTGAGTTATAAAATTGGGGAGTTGACTATCAAAGCACTGCGGGCAGAAGCGGAAGAAGCACTCGGTGATAAATTCGACATTCAGGAATTTCACAAAGTTATTTTATCTAATGGATCGATTCCGCTAACGGCTCTGAAAGAGGAAGTTCAACGATGGATTGACTCTAAAAATGAATGATCAATTGTAACCTTTTCTGAGTGGGTGAGTAATTCCGTAAAATCATAAAACTCATGAAATACTTACTTACTCTAACTTTCACTCTTGTCTGCCTCATTTCCTTTTCACAGACTAACAAGGACAAAAAGGAAGGCCTCAAGAAAATCTCTCCTGACAGAGAGCCCACCCATTTCCATTTTGGTAATTTCAATATTCCAGACGTTGACATGGATTTAGCAGATGTAGATTTCAACTTTGATTTCGACGTAGATTTTGATGAGCAGTTTCATCTAAGCATGGAACAGCTAGACATAAATATGGAACTGGTTGAATTGGGAATCGAGCAGCTCGATATCAATATGGAAGAATTCGATATGAACATGGAGCAGATGGAACTAGACTTGGAAATTTGCACAGAGCAAATGATAGAGATCATGAAGGAAAAGAAAATCAAGATTCATAAGATCAAAGAGGACTAATCAAGACTAAGCGAACCTTCTATAAAGGAGCCTTCTATAAGAGGGCTCTTTTTTTGTGTACGGGCTTTTGAAATCTTATTAAATTCCTGTTTCAAACCATCCTAAATCATGAAACAAAAGTATTTGTTTGGACTCATAGTCATTTTACTCCTTGCCTGCCAGCCAACCCAAAAACCTACCAAGCAAGAGGTTCAAATACTCCCACCACCTGAACTTTATCAGGATTTATTTTATGACGTGCAGTCACGGTCTGATTTATTTCCGGATAGCAAGACATTTGTGGATGTCATCCCAAAAAGGAATGTCGAAGAAATTCTTGCGGCATATGACGAGCTAGAAAACAAAGAGGACAAGGACGTGCTCCTTAAATTTTTGGAGGAAAACTTCAAAATTCCAGGCAACCTTGTCGGCCTTGAAGTGGCAGAATCAGCCACTGCATCTGAGCACATCAAGAAACTCTGGGGGCTTCTTGAAAGACCAGCTGATCCCTATGCAAGTGGCACCTTAATCCCACTAAAAAATCCGTATGTGGTGCCAGGCGGACGTTTTAGAGAGGTCTATTATTGGGACAGCTATTTCACCATGCTTGGCCTGCAGGTCGATGGAAAAGTAGAGCTTATCGACAATGTCCTTGAGAATTTCTCCTTTCTTCTCGACTCAATTGGCTTCATACCAAATGGAAATAGAACCTACTATCTGGGCAGATCTCAGCCTCCCTTCTATGCCCAGATGGTTGACCTTCATGTGTCTGAAAACGGTATACGAACGTACGATTATTACCTACCCTTCCTTCTCAAAGAATATGAGTTTTGGATGAGTGGAGCTCCTGAACTCTCGGCAGAAAATGCGACTAATAGAAGAGCGGTGATGCTGGAAGGCGGGGTATTGAATAGGTACTATGACGATAAATCAACTCCACGACCAGAGAGCTATCGTGAGGATGTGGAAACGGCAGAAAGGGCTGTGAAGGCCAACCCAAATTTGGCAGAAGAAACCGGCTACAGACATTTGAGAGCAGGCGCTGAGTCAGGATGGGACTACTCCACTAGATGGTTTGAGATTGGCGCGGATGGCGACTTTGATCTGTCTACCATTCACACAACTGACATACTCCCTGTAGACCTTAATTCACTTTTATATAATCTGGAATTGACCATTGCCAAGGGGTATTCGGCTTCTGGCGATCAGGAGATGGAGGATAAATGGATAGCCAAAGCTGAAGCACGAAAAGCCTTAATTCATACCTTTTGTTGGAATGATTCATTGGGTTTTTTCATGGATTATGATTTCGTCAAAGGCGAGCAAACCCCGGTTAAATCTTTGGCAGGAGTCTATCCGCTTTTCTTTGGGTTGGCCACTGAAGATCAGGCAAGCAGAGTTGCGGAAGTTATCGAATCAGAGTTTCTCCAACCTGGAGGTGTTGTCACCACATTGAATAATTCGGGTCAGCAATGGGATTATCCAAACGGCTGGGCACCTCTACAGTGGATGACCGTAAAAGGACTCAACAATTACGGACAGACTGAACTTTCAAATGAAATAGCCAGACGTTGGTTGGATTTAAACGACAAGGTCTTTAAGAATACTGGAAAGATGACGGAAAAATACAACGTGGTGGATCTTAGCCTCGATGGTGGTGGCGGTGAGTATCCTAACCAAGATGGATTTGGTTGGACAAATGGAGTCTATCAGAAATTGAAATCAGAAAACCGCTAGCTCTCCAAGGAACTGAGTGTGTCCGCTTTGTATTTTCGACCGATGTTCAGCCTCACCTCTCCTATCTCTACTTCTTCTCGTGAGTAGCCTTTGATCCTATTCTTATTGACAAGGAATGATCTATGAATTCGTATAAAACTGCTTGGGAGCTCACTTTCCAAATAGCTAATTCGTTCCCTCGTTATGAGCACATCATCTTCGAGGTGCACTTTTACATAGTCGCTTAGACTTTCGATAAAAAGAATGTTATTTATGGAAATTGGTACTTTCTTCCTATTTATGGAAAGGACAATTGTAGAGACTTTTTCTTTTTGCTCTTCAGCTAGCAATTCATTCAACCTCTGCTCCCGATTTTTCAATCCTATGAAAGCCTTGACGAATCCATGTCCAAAGACAATCAAGTACATGATCAAAGCGAGTAGTCGAATGTCTCCCGCATATCCTCCAAGATTCTCAATATTGTAATCAGCTATCAATACGAATGCGAGCATTATGACCAGCATTTCGCCGTATATGGAGAGTACTAGCAAGTAAAAAAAATGGAGTGCGAACTGGCCGAAACGCTCGGTCATTAAAAACCTAGGAACCAAAACCTCACTAAAGTACAGTGAAGTAGCAATGACCACAGGCATGAGAAAAGTCACGAAATAAAAAGACAAGAGCAAGCTGCTAAGTGATCCACTAAAAAGAACGATGAGGAGAAGGCAAGTAAGTATCCAAAAAGCCAGGTTGTTTTTCTTAATCACAGCGTGAATTTGTGTCAAAAATGGGAAATAGCCATCCTTAATCGACCAACGACAGGTTTCCATATGGATACGACCTTTGGTTGGATTTCATTTACCTCTTGCTTTGCTGGCATGTTTCACTTAATCTTAAATGTATGATTGATCTATTCTTCATGGGTGGCCCGCTCTTCATGGGTATTCTGTCTATTCTCCTCGTTGGGGTGATATTTTTAACTGTTCGATACACTTTGGGTTCCGAGAAATCAGAACCGGCCTTGAACATGATCAAATCTGTTGGCCTATTCGCAATGATACTTGGGGTACTCGGTCAGCTTATCGGTTTGTTTGATGCCTTCAAGTTTATAGAAGAAGCTGGGAGCGTCTCACCGGGTATGCTGGCCGGTGGATTTAAAGTATCTATGATCACAACCATTTATGGAATTATAATCTACGTGATCTCTTATATGATTTGGCTTGGATTGAAACTAAAGGCATAGTTTAATGATGTATTCTAAAATGAAAGCTCCGTGAATTTCACGGAGCTTTCGAATACATGAACTCTACCTTACTCCATTAATTTAAAATAAATAGGCAGTACCATTTTCACATGAACAGGCCTACCTCTTTGTTTTCCAGGGTTAAATTTCGGAACCATCTTCATTACCCTTTCGGCTTCTTCGTCGCACCCGGCTCCTATTCCTTTCACGACCCTGATATCCCTCAATGCCCCGTCTTTTCCTACAATGAATTCCACATATACCCTTCCCTCTACTCCCAACCTCGCGGCGGAATTGGGATACTTAATGCGCTCACCAATGAACTGGTAGAAAGCGGCGATTCCTCCAGGATATTCAGGATTCACTTCGACCACAGTGAAAACTTCCTCCACAGGCTCTTCTTCCATATCACTCTCCACAAATTCGATTTCATCAATGGAAGTAAACTCTGTGACTTCCACATCCAGCTCTATTTCTATTTCTTCCTCAATGATGGTTTCATCTGGCACCTCCTTGATCTGAGCCACCTGAATCTGCGGTGGTGGTGGAGGTAGATGCTCAGTGATCGGCAAGTCCATGATTTCTTCAAATTCTCCTCGAACATTCCCCAAGTCGATGATGACTTCCTCTCCTTTACCGGGTATCTCAAATGCGACTATCACCACACAGAGACTTACGGTAAGACCAAGCATACGCAACATTGGGATTTTAGCGATCAGGTCATACTTTGGATTTTTCTTGAGTTCCATGACAGCAACTTTAATTCACTATCAAGTTCGCCCTAATCAGGAGAAAAAATTTTGACTCACGTCACCTGCACATTTGATTTTGATCAGCTAGCTCAAATTCTTTTAAACCGCTCAAACGCCATCTTTTCTAAGTTTTCCCGATGATCAGGATGAGCAATGTTTATAAGCGCTTTAGCTCTCTCTACTAGATTTTTCCCATACAGATCCACGATTCCATATTCAGTGGCTACATAGTGTACGTGAGCGCGAGTGGTGACCACACCTGCTCCTTGTCTGAGAAAGGGCACAATCTTGGACTCTCCTCTTTTAGTCACTGAAGTCAGAGCAATTATAGGCTTACCATTTTCTGCCAGTGAGGCACCACGTATGAAATCCATCTGGCCTCCCACTCCGCTGTACATTCTTGCGCCAATGGAATCTGCACAAACTTGCCCAGTCAGATCAATTTCTATGGCACTATTCACACTTGTCATCTTGTGCATTTTTCGGATTACCGCCGTGTCGTTCACGTATTGAATGTCGAGCATTCTTACCATTGGATTATCGTCTACAAAATCGTACAGCTTGCGTGTACCCAGAATGAAACCTGACACTAGTACGCCGTGATGTTGCTTCTTCATGCTGTTGTTTACCACTCCACTCTCCACCAGAGGCAGCATGCCATCAGAAAACATTTCTGAATGAACACCAAGGTTTTTGTGATTACCAAGGTTGGCAAGGACTGCATCGGGGATAGCTCCAATACCCGTCTGAAGAGTCGCGCCATCTTCAATGACTCCAGCCACATGCTTACCTATTTCTGCCTCCGATTCTGACAGAAGGTGCGGCTGCATTTCAGGGATTTCCTCAGTGCATTCGATATAGCTTTCGAATTTACGAATGTGAATCAGTCCATCGCCGTGGGTTCGCGGCATGTTGGGGTTTATCTGAGCAATCACTCTTTTGGCGGAATCCACGGCAGCTCTGGTGGTATCTACAGAGATGCCAAGCGAACAAAATCCATGCTTATCAGGTGGTGAAACTTGAACCAATGCCACATCAATCGGTATGACTCCTCTTCTGAACATTAGCGGCACTTCGCTAAAGAAACTTGGTATAAAGTCCGCATGGCCATCATTGACAGCATTCCTAAGGTTGGCCCCCATGAAAAGAGCATTCACTTTGAAAGAATCTCGGAATTCTTCTTTGACATAGGGAGCTTGCCCTTCGGTGTGCATTTGAAAAATTTTCACATTGCGCAATTCACCGGCTCGCTGCGTCATGGCTTGCACTAGCAGTTGAGGCGCGGCACCTGCGGTGTGAATAAAAACGTGATCATTGGTTTGTATGCTTTTAACAGCATCAAGGGCAGATTTTGCAGACGAATTCATTAGTTATGAGTTTTAATATCCGCCGCAAAAATGACGTGAGCAATGGGAGCCATTACTGATAAACGTCATGCTGATTGCTGAAATAGCTGAGTCTTAAAAGAGAGGAATTTTGCGCTCGATTACTTATTTGATTGCAAAATTCACATCAGTTATGAGTTCCTTCTCATCGACTTCTCTTGGACTGTTTCTGTAAATCTCAAAAGGATGAATCCCTTTTATAACCTTGATTTCCTTACCTCTGTGCATCGAATAAAAGGTCGCCCATGCATTGCCTAAATGCTGATACCTGCCGACGTGTCGTATGGTGTAAATCCTTGTCATTGGTATGGAGCCTTTAACCATCGTTGAGGGCAGGTCGCTTGGGGCTTCCGTCACGGGAATAGCACAGGAATAAGAGACCAGATTCTTGACCAAATCCCATTTGTGGTAGATCGAAAATCCTTCGGCAATTGCAACGGAATTATTCGCTTCATACTCCATGAGTTTTCCAAAGTCCGATTCCATTCGGCTCCCCACATCGTCTATTGAGCAGGTGGTTTTGATGCCCACATAATTGCACCCTTGGTAGATAGATTCTCCTTTGAATTCTAGCTTCGAAGGAACTGCCCCTGTTTCAACGTACGCTTTCAGCATGTCTAGTCCTCTTTCATAATCCGCTCCCACGTAGGCCATCATCATCTTTTTCATGAAAAACAGATAGAATGGCCACCCACTGTCCATGAACCATGTCACCTTAGAACCGTCGGCATTCGGAGCAACCTCGAAGCGAACATCTGCCTGTGATTTCCAAGGCTTCAAGAAATTCAAATCTATTTCAACAGTCTTATTCTCTTCTTCAGAAATGATTTGCATCTTGCCAGATCCGGTTCGTTTTCCCTCCCATTCATAGAATTTAGCATCTTTTGAAACCCTAACATTCGGATGCTCATCCATCAACAGCCAAGGGGACCAGACTGCCCATTGATTAAAATCATTAAGCACTTGGAAAACTTTCTCTACCGGAGCATCAATATCAATCGACCGCTCAATATGCATCTTGGACATAGCTAAAATTTTGAAACTATGAATTTAGAAATTATTCTACAATGAAACCACTCTATCAAAACTTAACGCTTGACCGCAATCCTCTACTTCGCCTTGAATGTAAAGCGTCATGACATCACTGACGATTTCATAGGGAATTAGATCAGGGTCCGTCTCATTGCCAAAAAGTATAAGTTGAGAATCTGAGGCCATGTACAATCCCTCATCTTCAAAGGAACCTTCTATTGACGATTGAATGAATGTAAAACCTCCATCTTCATCGAATGATATCTCTAGCGAGTATTCTAACTGGAGTGGCCCATTTTCCTCACCACAGTTAAATATTTCGCCAGAGGTAAGTTCCCATTTACCTACGATTTCTGGATCAACTTCCTCAGGGATATAGCCCAAAAGAGCCGTCAAAAGGTCATCGAAGAGTTCTTGCCTAAGCTCTGCCTTGATTTCTTCTTTAAGTTTTTCCTCATCTATTGGGTCTTGTCGGAAGCACGAGGAAAGGACAATGACCATGCTTAATAGAGCAAACTTTGTAAAACTTTTCATTTGTGTGATTTTTAACAAATCTAAGAATAATTTGAATTATTCGGGAATAGGCTCAACTTCCTTGAATTCAAAGATTCATTTCTATCGGTGGATAATTTTCAGAAATAGGCATTCATTTTTGTTTTTCATCTAATGAATCATTAACATTAGTGAAATTCAATTCAGAAAAAATTGCTCTTCGATAAGTACCCTCTTGAAAGTCACTATGATGAAATGTTTGATCCTGATGGTTCAGTAAGATCGTCTTATGAAATGTTTCAGCAGAAGGTCTCATCCTTCTCGGTAAAAAAACTCAACCGGCTTCAGGAAGCATCAGATAAGTCCCAAATGTCTCTTGGAATGACTTTCAATGTCTACAGCGATAATCAGGGAGTAGAGAAGATTCTGCATCTGGATTTAGTTCCTAGAATAATCAATGGTAAGGAATGGAATGTGATCGAGCGTGGGTTACAGCAGCGCATTGAAGCACTCAATCTTTTTATTGACGACATTTATCACGACCAGAAAATTCTTAAGGACAAAGCTATACCTAGTGAGATAGTACTTTCTAGCAGAGACTATCTCAAGCAATGCATTGGACTCAACCCGCCTAAAGGTATCTGGTGTCATATCACAGGAAGTGACATTGTCAGAAGTGCAGATGGAACATTCTATGTCTTAGAAGACAACCTAAGATGTCCTTCTGGGGTCTCCTACCTTTTAGAGAATCGTGAAATCATAAAACAAGCATTTCCTAACCTTTTTGAAAGCTTACGAGTACGTCCCGTATCGGCTTATCCTGGAATGTTGCTAAACAAATTGCAATACTTAAGTGAAAAGGAAGATCCCGTTGTAGCAGTTCTCACTCCCGGAATCTATAATTCCGCATATTTTGAACATTCCTACCTCGCTCAACAAATGGGCGCTGAGTTAGTAATCGGGCCAGATTTAATTGTTCAAAACAAGAAAGTGTACATGCAAACAACCCGCGGACTTAAGCAGGTCGATGTGATATACCGTAGGATTGATGACACCTTCATGGATCCACTTTCCTTTAATCCAAATTCAATGTTGGGTGTTCCTGGGTTGTTCGAGGCGTACAAGGCCGGAAATGTTGCCCTTGCAAATGCACCCGGAACGGGAGTAGCAGATGACAAGGCGGTCTATGCCTATGTTCCGCGAATTATAAAGTACTATTTGGGTCAGGATCCGATCATTGAGAATGTGCCTACCTATTTATGCAGCGAAGAAAAAGACATGAAATATGTGTTGGCGAATATCGAAGATTTGGTAGTGAAAGAGACGAATGCTGCTGGAGGTTACGGAATGCTGATTGGGCCTAAGGCGAGCAAAGCCGAGCATGAAAAGTTCAAGAAACTGATTGTCGCCGATCCAAGAAACTACATCGCACAACCAACATTATCCCTATCGACTGTCCCAACAATTACTTCTGACGGAATAGAGCCGAGACATGTGGATTTGAGGCCGTATGCCCTTTATGGAGATAAAATTGATTTGCTACCAGGTGGATTAACTAGGGTGGCGCTCGTCAAGGGATCGCTTGTTGTGAACTCATCACAAGGTGGTGGCAGTAAGGATACATGGGTTTTATTTGATTAAGATATGCTGAGTAGAGTTGCAGATTCACTTTTTTGGTTAGGTCGCTACATAGAGCGCGCAGAAAATTATTCACGGTTTATAGATGTGAACTTCAATTTGTCACTCGACCTACCAAGTGACATGAAAGAACAATGGGATCCCCTAATCTCAGCTTCTGGTGATCGAGAATTGTTCATTTCGAATTTCGGCACAGAGTTTACACGTGAGAATGCTATGTTTTTTCTTGGTTTTGATACTAACAATCCCAATTCAATTATTTCTTCGATTAATATGGCAAGAGAGAATGCCCGAATAATTCGTGAGAATATTCCAAAAGAAAATTGGGAAGTGCTAAATGAGCTCTATCACTACACACAAAACGCTTGCAAAAAGAAGATTTGGAAAGAGGAAGATCCTAGCGACTGCTTTGCTCAAATGAAATTAAAAGTTCAGGCCTTCAACGGAGTTGCTTATGACACGGTTCCGCGAACACAAGGGTGGTTCTTTGGGAAAATGGGACAATACCTGGAGCGAGCCGATAAAACCTCTCGAATTCTTGACGTCAAGTATCATTACCTCTTACCGAATAGCGAAAGCGTGGGATCACCTCTAGATTTTCTTCACTGGGTTGCGCTCTTAAAGTCAGTGAGTGGATACAATGCTTACCGTAGAATGTATGGCAAGATTGATCCTGCCTCCATCGTGGAATACCTCACCCTGAATAAGTACTTCCCACGCTCGATCCTTTTTTGTTTGGTGGAGGCTGAGAATTGCATGCACGAAATATCCGAATCAAAGCGGGGATATTCGAATAATGCAGAAAAGCTGATTGGTAACCTCCGAGCTGATCTTGAATATGCCGATATCAATGATCTGTTTCAATCCGGACTGCACGAATATCTTAATGATTTGCAACTTAGACTTAACGAGATTTCCCAATCTGTGTATGATCAATACTTTAAAATTCAGTCTAACTTCGCCTCTCAAAATTCCAATCAATAAATGACATATTGCCTCGGCATCCTTACTAAGGAAGGCGTAATCGGATTAGCTGATACCAGAATCACATCAGGAACTGAAACCACTGTTGCAAAAAAGATTTTTACAGTTCAACGAACCAAACATTCTTTCTTCATAATGACTTCTGGACTTAGATCCGTAAGGGACAAAACAGTCACTTATCTAAAGGAAGAAATCGATTCGAACGATAGTGAATTCAAAAAGCTTTTTGAGGTTACCAATAGTTTCGGAAGATTGGTACGAAGAGTTGGCGAGGAGGACAAGAAGCCTCTGGAAGAAGCAGGGCTCCATTTCAATCTTTATGCCATAGTTGGCGGGCAGCTCGAAGAAGATGATGAACCGAAGTTATTTCTCATGTATCCTCAGGGCAATTGGATCGAAATAGGTAAAGGGACTCCCTACGTAATCATAGGTAATACTGGTTTTGGAACGCCTGTCTTAAAGAGATCATTGACTTATGACAGCACCATGGAATTTGCTCTTCGTAGCGGATTTCTATCATTCGATGCAACTAAGATTTCGGCAAATGACGTAGACTATCCGATAGATATAGTTGTTCTTCGAAAAAACGAATACAATCTCACAGAAACTCGATTTGAGGAAAAAGAACTTGGCCAATTGTCAGAATATTGGAATTCCAGATTGAAGCAAGGAATAGATAACCTTCCAGCAGAGGCACTTTCTCGAGCCCTACTAAAATAGTGACGACCTTAGCTGCCATGCGTTTAAGAGTTAAGCATATTTCCAGGTATTCCTATTCATCTAAAGTATTTGTCGAACCACAGCACCTTTATCTGCATCCGGCTTACAGGCCCCACTTAAAAATTGAAGGTTTTCAACTACATATCTCTCCAGAGCCAGATGGAAAGGCTCAAAGAACGGACGCTGAGGGTAATATCTATTACCAGGTTTGGTACAATGGCCTTATTAGCGAAATCAGCATTCAAACTTCCTTCTATGTTGAACTGACCCCTTTTAATCCGTTTAATTTCTTGGCAGAAGAAGTAAATCAGCGGAACCCCATTCTAAAAAACTATTTGAAGAAAGAAGAAGCCCTAGATGAAGCCATCAACAAATGGGCAGCTAGTATCTTAGAATCGTCGGACAGCAACATCACATTTCTATCTAATCTAACCAACAAAATGCATGAGAAATGGCAACATGTTATTAGAGAAGATGAGGGCATTCTATCACCAAATGTGACCTTCCTTCAGGAGTCTGCTTCATGCCGAGATTTATCTTGGATGATGATGCAAATGCTAAGGCATGTGAACTTTCCGTGCCGGTTTGTGAGTGGCTATAGTTTTAATCCAGAACTTGACGGACATGAACTTCATGCCTGGGTGGAGGCTTGGGTGGATGGCGCAGGATGGGTAGGGTTAGATCCTTCTTCTGGACTACTCACTTCTGAAGTGTATATTCCTCTCACAGCTAGTCACGATCCTCAATTTACCTTACCAGTGCAGGGAGCATTTCGAGGAAACGCCAACTCTAAGCTTGAGACAACTGTCCATTTGGAGCAGTTGTGACCTGTGGGAACAGATCAGCTTTGAGCACATCATCTCTCTTCAGCTCAAAAAACTTTGTCTGAACATCAAATGGCTTGGCTCCATTTGGTACAATGGGTTCATAGGACGAGTCTTCCTTCATCAGGTAGGCATTCACATTATCCTTAAGATTGTAGGTAAGAATGCAAATAGCTTGTTTTTTTAGGAAAGGATCTTTGAGCTCAAAAAGTGATTCTATCCGTCTATCGAATGACCGCACCATGATATCAGCACTACCAGAATAAACCCTAGGTTCTCCCCCATTGTGGAAATAATAAATGCGTGAATGTTCGAGGTATTCACCTACAAGCGATCGTACTTCGATGTTCTCACTCAGTCCTTTTCGTCCTGGTCTCAGGCAGCACATGCCTCGCACAATTAGCTTTATAGGCACGCCCGCATTAGACGCTTCATACAAAGCCATGATCGTATCCTTATCCTGAAGTGAATTAATCTTGATCACAATGCCAGCAGGTTTTCCTTCAAGCTGGTTGCTTCGCTCCAGATTGATCATTTCGATCAATTTCTTTCTCATTGATACTGGTGCCGTAATCAAGGTGTCATAGTCCTCCTGCAAGGAGTGACCTGTTATCACATTGAAGAATTCTTGAACATCATTGGCATACTCTTCATTGCTACTCATGTAGCCCAAATCGGTGTAAAACTTCGAGGTGGTCTCATTGTAATTGCCGCTGGACATATGTACGAATCGTGTCACTTTTTCTTTTTCCTTTCGCACGATCAAGAGCAACTTGGTGTGGGTTTTTAGGCTTCCAACACCATACACTACAAAGCAGCCAGCTTTTTGGAGTCGCTTTGCCTCGCGCATATTGTTCTCTTCATCGAATCGCGCCTTCACTTCAAAGAGTACTGATACGTGCTTGCCATTCTCGGTGGCAGTTAGCAAAGCGTCAGTGATTCTTGAATTTTTTGCAAGCCTATAAATCGTCAATTTGATCGAAAGAACATGAGGGTCCTCAGCTGCCTTTTCAATCATTTCCAGCATTGGTGCCATGCTGTTGTAGGGATGGTGCAGCATGACATCCCTGGTTTTCAACACCTTGAAAATGTCCTTTTCTTCCTCATCCCGCAAGCTTATCGGTCTTACGGGTTGGCGAGGCACTTTTTGATCACTTACAAATTCCTCATGACCAATGATGTCTCTCAAGCACGTAAAGTCGATAAGGGATCCCTCCGGTGATCGCATGACATTGCTTTCATCCAATTCGTATCGCGATAAAAGTTGCTTCAATAACCATTTGTGAATTCCATCCTCCACTTCAATCCTTACCACTCTTCCTGTCTTCCGGGTATTCAGTTTTTTTCTTACTTCTTCAAGAAAATTGTCTTCAATATCGTCGGATTCCTCAAGAGTAAAGTCACCATTTCGTGTCACTCTAAATAGGGACTTGGAAATGATTTCTACATTCTTAAAAAGCGTTGGCAAATGTTCCCTAACAATTTCTTCAATGGGTACAAAACACAAATGCCCCCTTCTGTGTATTTCATAAAATCGAGGGATGTTTTTTGGAATCTGAATAAAGGAAATTTTCTTCTTTTCCTTAGGCCCAGGAGCTTTCGTTACCACCCCGAAAACCAAAACCGCATTGTTCAGTATAGGAAACGTATGAGTGGAATCGTACACCATCGGGGTAAGCATCGGAAACACGGTTTTGTCGTAATACTTACTTATTCCGGCACGCTCTTTTTCGGAAAGCTCGTCAATTGAACAAATAGAAAAATCAAAGGCCGAAAATTCCGGTTTCAAGTTTTCGAGGAACACCTTATGCTGCTCAGCTTGAAAAGCCGCCAAATCACCGTAGAGTTTCTTTTTAAAAGGAATAGCTCGTAAACCTGAGTAGTCAATTCGATCCTTTCCATAGTCCAGGTAGTTGTACAAACTTCCGGCTCTGATCATGAAAAATTCATCCAAATTAGAAGCAGTTATCGATAGGAATTTCATCTTATCGAATAACCCACGACTTGGTTTCTGCGCCTGATCTAACACGCGGTGATTGAACTGCAGCCAGCTCAAATCCCGACTAATCAGGTTGCTTTCACTGATCAACTTATGGACTCTATCTTCTAGCATAAAAAAGCCCCCTTCAAAGAAGAGGGTTTTGATTTTGTTATTACGGCTTCAATTAAACGAGGTTCATTTCGCTCAATACATCATTCATTTTTCTCACCGCATCTGCGCTCGCACTAAACTTTTCCTTCTCATCTGCAGTCAAGTCATATTCAACTATTTTCTCAATACCATTTGCTCCTATCACCACTGGTACGCCAATACAAATATCAGATTGGCCGTACTCTCCCTCCAGGTATACACTGCATGGGAACAAAAGTTTTTTGTCTCGAACAATACTCTCAACCAAATACGCTCCGGCAGCTCCAGGTGCGTACCAGGCAGAAGTCCCAATCAATTTGGTCAATGTAGCTCCACCAACCATTGTCTCATTCACCACTGAATCTTGCTGAGCTGCTGATAAAAATTTGGTAACCGGTGCGCTGTTGTAAGTGGCATGATTGATCAAAGGAATCATGGTTGTGTCTCCATGTCCGCCGATGACAACTCCTTGTAGATCGTTCGGTGAGCACCCGATCGCTTCACTCAATCTGTACTTGAATCTTGAGCTATCAAGTAACCCTCCCATTCCGATAACACGCTCTTTTGGAAGGCCACTTGTCTTGGCAGACAAATAGGTCATTGTATCCATCGGATTACTAATCACAACCAAAATAGTATCAGGCGAATGCTTCAAAAGATTTTCAGTAACCGTATTTACAATGCCTGCATTCGTGCCAATCAACTCTTCTCTGGTCATGCCCGGCTTGCGAGGAAGACCTGATGTGATGACACAAACCTTTGAACCGGCAGTGGCGGCATAGTCGTTGGTGCACCCCGTCACTTTAGTGTCGTATCCGTTCAATGTGGCGCATTGGTTCATGTCCATCGCTTTGCCCTCAGCGAGTCCTTCCTTAATGTCCAATAACACGACCTCTTCAACGAGTTGTTTTCTTGCAATATTTTCAGCGCAAGTGGCTCCAACTGCCCCTGCTCCTACCACGGTTACTTTCATTTATTTATTATTTAGTGATGTAAAAATTGGTTTCCAAATCTAGTTCACAGCGGGCCTAATTCAAAGCAATCATGGCTGAGTGGATCAATCATTTTTTGGATCATAATCTTGAACTAACGTCAATCGAAGAACTTTCTCTGTAGCACTTGTCACCTTGAAGCTTTCAGAAATTCTATGGCCACCAACCCATACTATGACACCTTCGAATTCAAAGATTGGAATCTCTTCTTTGGAAAGAACAGGCACCTTCTCGTCAATGAAAAAATCGCTGATCTTTTTTGTGCCAGTCATGCCCAATGGTGTAAACAAATCACCTTGCTGCCATGATCTAACCTTGATAGGAAAATCCATCATTTTAGCGTCAAAATGTGCAAGATGAGTTCCTGCGTCTAACCTGATTTGATCTCTATCCAGGACTTCAAGCAAAATCGAAATTTTACCCCATCGGAAATGACCTAATCCAGAAATAGTGACCTCTTGATAAGAGGTCACAGTTTGGCTCTTGATCAAGAGTTTGTTTCTATCACGGTTGATTCTATACGAAGGCGTATTGAATTGCTTGCCCGAATCCGTGTTTTGGGCGATCTCTCTACTCTGAGAATAACTCACACCAAATTGTTTTAAGAGCTCTGAGAGAAGTACTTGACTTTTCTTCGAAGAATCCATCCAGGATAAGTGGAGTTCCATGGGATCACCGGGCTCCAAGTACTTACTTTTAATTTTATGCACTTCCGATTCCAAGACTTCTTGCGCTCCCTGAAGTCGCTCAAGTGTGGATGTGAAAGTGGTTATCAATGATGGATTTAATGCCTCCAGCCTAGGTATGACTTCATTTCGAATCAGATTTCGCTGATACTTGGATTCCTTGTTTGTGGCATCTTCTCGCCAGACAATTCCATGTTCATTAGCGAAATCCAAGATCTCACCTCGTGTCAAACAAAGCATTGGTCTCACCACCTTTCCATTGACCGCCGCGATACCCGTCAATCCTGCAATGCCTGTTCCCTTAGATAAATTCAAAAGCACCGTCTCTAGGCTGTCGTTCAGATGATGAGCCGTAACAATTTTATCAAATCCATGAGCTTCTATCAGATCATCAAAAAACTCATACCTCACTTTTCTTGCTTCCATTTGAACAGACCCCTCGGACATTTCTAAAGCAGCCCTCTTACAGTAAAACGGAACTCCAAGATTATCACACGTTTTCCTTACAATTTCCTCATCCAAATCTGAATCATTTCCACGCAGTTGGAAATTGACATGAGCAACGGAAACCTTATAATCGAGGCGCATCAAGAGGTATAGTAGCACCATGGAGTCCACTCCACCACTTACTGCTAGGAGTAGCTTATCATCCGTTTTCAGGAGATCACTATCACGAATGAAATCTTTTACTCGTTCGATCATTCAGAATTTCCGTTAAGGCTCGGGTGTTTAGTAGCTTTGTGAAAGAATGCGAAAGGTAAAACAAATCACTTTTTTATTGGTACTGATCTTCGGGCTTAGTGCAACGGCTCAGCGAAATGATAAAGTGAAGTACAAGGCTCAGGGCAGCATGGAGGTGCTCACGATCAAGGGTGAGAAGGTTCAGCGTCTCCTTGACAATGTGGTTTTTACACAAAAAAACACCACCATATACTGTGACAGCTCCTATTTCTACCGAAAGAGAAATGCCATGGAAGCATTTGGATATGTTCGGATTGTAGATGATTCTGTCACCATTACGGCCAGAAAACTGTACTATGATGGCAACACCAGAAAGGCCGAGCTACGGCAAAAGGTAGTCTATACTAAAGGTCAAAGCAGGTTAACGACGGACAATCTGGACTACAACATGGATGAAGAAATCGGGCATTATTTCAATGGTGGAAAGCTCGTAGATAGTACCAATACTTTGACAAGTAAGATTGGCTACTATTACGCAAAGCAGAAATATGCGACATTCAAAACTGATGTGGTATTGGTGGCCCCAAAGTACGTTTTGAAAAGTCAGGACTTACACTATAACACCAGCACCAAAGTGGCAACAACGCCTGGTAAGACAGAAATCATTAGTAATAGCACTGATAATGATTCAACCAAGCAGAGCACGCTCTATTCAAATGGTGGTGAATTCCGAACAGAGATTGATCAATCCTTATTTGTAGAAGGGAAAGTCGAAACGCCAAATAACTTTCTCGAAGGTGATGACCTGTTCTTCGACCAAGCTCAGAAATATTATAAGGCCATTGGCAATGTGAAACTCATTGCCAAGGAAAAAGACGTAATCATAATTGGTGATGAGGGTTACAATGATGAGGCCAATGGATTAAGTAAGATCTATGGAAATCCTGTAATGAAGCGTATCCTCAAAACGGACACTTTTTATTTATCAGCAGATACGCTCATTTACATTGAGAGCGAGGTGGATTCTATTAAGCGGATATTGGCGTACAATAATGTCAAGGTCTTTAAGTCTAACCTTCAAGGATTAGCCGATTCAGCGGCCTATCATCTTTCTGATTCGATGATCTACATGTATCATGATCCCATCATGTGGAGCAAGAATAATCAGATAGAAGCCGACACCATCAACATCCTTCTTTCGGACAGTACGATCAATAAGATGTTCTTAAGAAAGAATGCTTTTATGTCTTCCGAAGACACATTGGTGAATCATAACCAAATCAAGGGAAGGAACATGGTCGCTCACTTCAGACATGGCAACATAGATGAAGTAGATGTCAACGGAAATGGAGAAGTGATATACTATGCACTGGCAGAAGGAGATTCTATATTGATGGGTATGAATCGAATCCTATGCAGCAACCTGAAACTACGATTTGAAGGAAGAAGCTTGCGAAACATCAGCGCTTACGTGAAACCTGAAGCTCGCTTTATTCCACCCCACGAATTAACCCCAGACGTTCAGAAACTTCAAGGCTTCCTCTGGCGAGGAAACGAAAGACCTACTTTATTAGAAGTTTTACATAAATCAGTGCCCGTTGAAAAAGACGAGCCGATAGATTCGAAGATCCCATCCGTCATTCTGGATCCAGAAGGGATGATTCCGACCAAAAAAGAATTGATGGACAAAAAAAATGTTAAAAAAGAGGTAAAGGGATCGGATTGATTCCAGCTTCTCTGCGCTTTTAGCATTAACTCTTATACTTTTGCGACCAATTTTATCGTCCATGAGGTCTGTACTCCAATTTTCATTTTTAGCTCTAATCATCATTTTCTCTTCCTCCTGCAGCAAATTCAGGAAAATTCAGAAAAGCCCAGACTGGAGGTTGAAGTACGATGCTGCTCTGGATTATTACAAGAGAGAAAAGTACCAGAAAGCCGAAGTGCTTCTTGAAGAAATCTTACCCATCATCAGAGGAACAAAGGAGGCTGAACTTGGTAATTTCTATTTCGCCTATGCCTACTATCATCAAGGCCAATATATCCTAAGTGCACACCAGTTCGGAGAGTTTGTACGAACATATGGTCGAAGTGAATATGTTATGGAAGCTGAGTACATGCGCGCTATTTCGCTTTACCTGCAATCGCCTGAATACAACCTGGACCAAACCTCAACATACGAAGCGATAGATGCCCTTCAGACTTACATAGAAAAATATCCTGCCTCTGAGCAAGTAGTCACATCGGATAGTTTGATAAGTGAACTTCAGGTGAAACTAGAAACCAAGGCGTACAACAATGCCAAACTTTACTACAAAATACGACGATACAAGGCTGCTATGGTCGTCTTTGATAATTTCCATAAAGACTTCCCGGATTCCGAATTCAACGAGGAAGTTAGTTACATTGGAGTGGAAACAATGTACGACTATGCAAAGGCGAGTATACCTGATAAACAAGAAGAACGCTTTCAAGTATGCATTGAGAGATATCAAAATTTTATTGAGAAATATCCGAGTAGCAAATATTTAAAAGAAGCTGAACAATACTTCGTTAAAAGCCGAGAAGAATTAGCTAAATTTGCCGATCGAAATCAAAAGGACACATGAGCACAAACGCATCATTAGAAACAAGAGAGTGTAGAACAATAGCTGAACCAACTCAAAATATATACGAGTCTTTGGTTGTGATTGGGAAAAGATCGCGCCAGATCAGTGCGACTATCAAAGAAGAATTGAACAGTAAACTTGCTGAATTCGCTTCTTCTGTTGATAATCTGGAAGAAATATTCGAAAACAGAGAACAGATAGAAATCTCAAAATTCTACGAGCGCATGCCAAAGCCAAGTACAGCAGCGACAGATGAATTTCTTGAGGACAAACTGAATTACAGACTTCCAGTAGAAGAGACTGACGAATCAGCGGAACTTTAATTAGATTCTGGTCATGCTGACCGGCAAAAAAATACTTTTAGCGGTGACGGGTTCTATTGCAGCCTATAAAGCCGCTTTTTTTGTGCGCTTGCTTAAAAAAGCAAATGCTGATGTTAAGGTCGTAATGACCGAATCAGCCAAGGCTTTCATCCCCCCTCTTACCCTATCCACTCTTTCTAAAAACCCCGTTTATTCTGACTATTTCAAGTCAGAAACAGGGGAATGGAACAATCACGTGGAACTGGCTCTTTGGGCAGACTTGATGATCATTGCGCCACTAACAGCTAACAGCTTAGCAAAATTGGCGAATGGCTACTGCGACAATTTGCTCTGCGCTACCTATCTATCAGCTAAGTGTCCAATCATGCTAGCACCGGCCATGGACTTGGACATGTACAAACATCCCACTACCCTAGCTAATCTTGAAAAAGTTCGTTCATTTGGTAACACCGTTATCGATGCTGAGGATGGAGAATTGGCGAGCGGTTTGGAAGGTCAAGGCCGCATGGCAGAGCCGGAGCACCTGCTTGCAGCTATCGAAAAGCACTTTCATAATTCTAATCAGCTAGAGGGGAAAAAGGTCTTGATTACCTCAGGACCTACTCAGGAAGCCATTGATCCGGTTCGATACATCAGCAATCATTCGAGTGGTAAGATGGGCACAGCACTTGCGCAAGCCTTTTTGGACTCAGGAGCCAAGGTCACCTTTATTACGGGACCGGCCGATTTTATTCCTAGAGAGAGTGCCTATTTAAAAATCATTAAAGTTGAATCCGCCAATGAGATGATGAAAGCTGCCGAGGAGAACTTTAAAAATTCGGATATTGCTGTGTTTGCAGCTGCTGTTTCTGACTATGGTGTGAGTAATATTTCTCAAGAAAAAATCAAGAGAAATGGGGAAAACTTGAAGTTGGAGTTAGTGCCAAATCCAGATATAGCATTTGAACTAGGCAAAAAGAAAAAGCATCAGTTTTCCGTTGGTTTTGCACTTGAAACTTCAAACGAGAAGGCGAACGCCCTTAAGAAGTTGGAAAAGAAGAATTTCGATCTTATCGTCTTGAATTCCCTCCAAGATAGCGGAGCGGGATTTTCACATGATACCAACAAAGTTTCTATCTTCGACAAAGACAATAATGAGGTCAGCATTGGGTTAAAATCTAAAGCCGAACTTGCCAAAGACATTGTCCAACTGATCGCTGATAAGATTTCTTGAAAGTACTCTTCACCATATTGACATTTCTCATTTGTTCTTCTCTCTTGAAGTCGCAGGAATTGAGTTGCAGAGTGGTCATAGACAGGCAGCAAGTACAGGTTTCCGATCCAAGTGTTTTTGATCAAATGGAAACGGACATTGCCGAATTCATGAATAACAGAAAATGGACCGATGACCAGTTTCAGCTAGAAGAGCGCATTAATTGTAACCTCTTGATAACCATTACCGCCGTGCCCTCGGTTGGAGTCTATGATGCCACGGTTCAGGTTATTTCCTCACGGCCAGTTTATGGAACCGAGTACGAAACCATTCTACTGAATTTTGCTGACCGAGACTGGTCATTTTCCTATGTTCCCAGCCGGCCGATTAATTACAACCAAAATTCATTTACCGACAATATCAGTTCCCTCCTCGCCTTCTATGCTTATGTAATCATTGGGATGGATTATGATACATTCGGAGAACTGGAGGGTGACCCTCATTATCAGGATGCCTTCAGAATCGTGAGCAACGCCCAGCAAACAAACTTTCCAGGATGGCAGCAACTCGGGAGCAATAGAAATCGGTATTGGCTGATAGAAAACTTACAGAACGCCTCCCTTCAACCCATACGAACTGCCCTCTACAATTATCATCGACATGGACTAGATGTTTACAGAGAAAAACCGGATGAGGCCAGAAATAAAATTGCTGAAGCCCTACAACAAATTCAAGTAGCCAATCGGTCAAGACCAAGATCCATTTTGACCATCAGTTTTATGGATGCCAAAGCCACGGAATTGGCCAAAATCTTCTCAGAGGGCAGCCCTACCGTGCGCAAAAAGGCTTACGGCATTTTGACTTCAATTGATCCAAGTAAAACGGAAACATTCAAGCCAATAATTGAATGATTAAATCTTTGCTCATCCGGAACTATGCCTTGATTGAGGAGTTGGAGATGTCTCCCTCTTCTACGCTCAACATCATAACAGGTGAAACTGGCGCTGGCAAATCCATAATGCTAGGTGCAGTTGGCTTACTGCTCGGAAATCGAAGTGACACAAAGGCTCTTTTGAGGGACGATACTAAATGCATAGTGGAGGGCACCTTTGACTTGACGAATTACAAACTGAGAGTTCTGTTCGAGGAGAACGAACTGGACTATGACGATGAATGTATCATTCGAAGAGAGATAAATCCTAAAGGGAAATCGCGTGGTTTTGTGAATGACACACCTGTCAGTTTGGTCTTTCTAAAGTCTTTGGGCGAAAGATTAATTGACGTGCATTCGCAGCATGAGTCCCTGCAATTAGGTAAGAAAATATACCAACTCGAGGTGCTGGATGCCTTCGCTGCACATCAGAAGTTGCTGGATGGGTACGCCAAAAGCTACCGATCCTATGAAGCCGCTAAAAAGCGGCGAGACGATCTTGTAAGAATGTCGAACGAAAGTGCGGAAGATGCTGATTACAAACAATACTTATTGAATGAGCTTGAAAGTGCTGACCTAGACGATTTGAATCAGGATGAGCTAGAAGGACGGCTTCAGATTCTTGAGAATTCTGAGGATATAAAATTGAAACTCAGCCAATCTCAAACCATTCTGGACGAGCAAGAATTCTCGACCCTCTCACAACTTGACGAAGTAAAGCAACTGCTCGCTCAGGTGAGCTCATTCGCTGATGATCTTGCCGGACTTTATGAAAGGTTGGAGAGTGCGAGGTTGGAGTTGGTAGATATCAAAAATGAAATCTCCTTCTCAATGGAGAAAATCGAATACGATCCTGAGAGTATTCAAAAAATCAAGGAGCAATTAGACCTACTCTATCGGCTCCAAAAAAAGCATCAAGTTCTTAGCTCTGATGAGCTTGTTGAAATCCGGGATAAGCTCGCCCAGGAACTTTTGACCACCGCCAATCTCGATGGTGAAATTTCCAAAGCAGAAAAGGCCTTGTCGGATGCCGAAAAACAGATGATCTCAGATGGAGGTATTTTGTCTGAATCCAGAAAATTATCTTCCTTGGATCTATCTGCCGAGATAGAAAAGATTATTCACAAAATCGGCATAGAAAACGGCAAGGTTGACATCAACATCAGCAATTCGGAACCTTCACAGCATGGATTAGATGCTGTGGAAATTAGATTCAGCGCCAATAAGGGTGTTGCTCCACAAGACATTAGCCAGGTAGCCTCGGGAGGAGAGTTTTCAAGGCTCATTTTCGCTATCAAATATTTGATTGCCGGGAAGAAAGCCATGCCCACAGTCATTTTCGATGAGATAGATACCGGAGTTTCCGGTGAAGTAGCCATACAGATGGTCAAGATGATGCAGCAAATGTCCCAAAACCATCAAGTCATTGCCATCAGTCACTTGCCGCAGTTTGCAGCCGGAGGGGACGCTCATTATTTTGTGTACAAGGATCATACTTCTGATAGATCGATAAGTAAAATCAGGAAGCTCGAAAACGATGATCGCATTCAGGAAATTGCCAAGATGATTGGCGGAAAAGAACCAACTGATTCGGCGTATTCCAGTGCCAGAGAGTTACTAGGAATTAGCTAATTTTGATTTTCATTCTAACCTTACATTCAACATGTCACACGGTCTTCTAAAAGGAAAAAAAGGAATTATCTCAGGTGCACTAGATAGCAGTTCAATTGCTTGGAAAGTTGCAGAAAAAGCAAAAGCCGAGGGAGCAGAAATTGTTTTGACTAATGCGCCAATCGCCATGAGAATGGGCGAAATCAATAAGCTAGCAGAAAAATGCGAGGCAGAAATTATTCCTGCTGATGCCACTTCCATTGAAGACCTAGAGAATCTTTTTACCAAATCAATGGAAACATTGGGTGGTAAAGTAGACTTTGTCCTACACTCTATTGGGATGAGTCCCAATGTAAGAAAAGGGCGTGACTATGGTGATCTGAATTACGACTGGTTTCTTAAATCTCTTGATGTGTCGGCGCTTTCATTTCACAAGATGATGCAGACTGCTGAGAAGCTGGATGCGATCAACGATTGGGGCTCTGTCCTTGGGCTTTCTTACATAGCCGCTCAAAGAACTTTCCCAGACTATTCTGACATGGCTCAGGCCAAAGCTGTACTTGAGTCGATAGCTCGTAGCTATGGGTACAGACTGGGTAAGGACAAAAAAATTAGAGTAAACACGATATCACAGTCACCTACTATGACCACTGCAGGTTCTGGTGTACCAGGGTTCGATGTTTTCTATAACTATGCGGATAAAATGTCCCCTCTCGGAAATGCAGATGCTGACAGTTGTGCCGATTATTGCGTGACCTTGTTTTCGGACTATACCCGAATGGTCACCATGCAAAACCTGATGCATGATGGAGGTTTCTCTACTTCAGGAATTACTGACGCCATTATTGACGAGCTCAAAAAGTAAGCAACGCTGACGGATGATCTCATTCCCGAATGCCAAGATAAATCTGGGCCTTCATGTGCTGGAAAAACGGAAAGATGGGTTTCATACTATTGAAAGCTGCTTTTATCCATTAGACCTGTGTGATGCGCTGGAAATTATACCTAGCCATCGATTTTCGTTTGAGTCAAGTGGACTGTCAATACCTGGGGAATCATCAGACAATCTCATACTCAAAGCGTATCGGCTGCTCGGGCAATATCACGATTTACCAGATGTCGCCATCCATTTGCACAAGGTAATCCCGATGGGTGCCGGGCTTGGGGGAGGCTCATCTGATGGGGCATTTGCCCTAAAAATATTGAATCAGTTATTCAGCCTTGGATTGACCCCCATCCAATTGAACGCTTTGGCGGCAGAACTAGGGAGTGATTGTCCTTTCTTTCTAAAGAATGAGCCTTCAATAGCGACAGGTAAGGGGACGACCCTAGAATCCATTGACTTGGACTTGAGGGGATATCGAATAGAGCTACTTTATCCTGAAGTACATATTTCTACGAGCGAGGCATATTCACTTATCAAACCCAGGAAGAAAAGACTTCCTTTGAGAAACGTGCTGGCTCTTCCAATTTCGCAATGGCAAGGAAAACTCGTTAATGACTTTGAAGAGCCAATCATGACTCGTAATCCTCAGATTGCAGAGGCCAAAAAAAAGCTCCTTGAAAAAGGAGCCGTTTATGCGTCAATGACTGGAACTGGATCGGCAGTCTTTGGTTTGTTTAAAAAATGAAGTCCTAATTGCAATCACGATTGTAAAGCAAGACAGTATTCATAATGTATTTCATTTTAGGGTCTGTAAGTCTCTTTTGTTTGTCCTTATCTCTCTTCTTATATGCTTGACAATCCTGCAATAAATTCAAGGCCCACTTCTCGGCATTGTCTCTAGTTATCACCTTCCATGTCCCATTCACACCCTCTTTGACCAAGTATTCGTCATAGTAAAAACTCCAGTCGGCTTCATTGGCTTGCTCATTGATTTGCTGCTTTTCTGCCTGACTATCGGCTTGCTTTTTCATCTCATCTCTCGCGTAATCTTTCGCCGCTTCTGCCGCCTTTGACAACAATTTGTTTTTTGTAGTTGGCTGTGGATTCTGAGCTAAATAAATTTTTCCAGAACGAAGAATCTTGGTCCACCCATTCTCATACCTGTGAAATTCGTAAGTTTCATCGCCGAGTAACTGGATCACAACATCAATATCAGAAGTCGCTGCATCCTCCGTTATTACCTCAGCTCCTGATTCATATTGCACTTGGTAAGCAAAGTAATCGGTGGATCTTTCGCCTTCTTTTTCGAATATCAGAGCAACCTTAGTTTTCTCACTCTTAATCCCGTTCTTCACAATATGTCCGAACAGGAATCGCTTATGAATATTCTCTTCTTGCTGCTTGGGATTTGGATTAGAGGCACTTACCGAAAGCGCAATAACGAAGTACATGGCTGACGCCATGAGGATCATCAATTTCTTCATAGTGTTGATTTTAGTTGGTATCGCAATTTAACTAAAAAAGAAAAAGGGGATTTTGATACCGACTACTCCACTATTTCAAACTCCACTCTCCTATTCAACCTGCGCGTCTCTTCACTAGCATTGCTGGCAATAGGCTCAGTCCCACCCAGACCTATCCCATCGATCCTTCGCTTACTGATACCTTGCTTGATCAGATAACGCTTGGCAGATTCCACTCTTTCCTGCGAAAGTCTCAAGTTTTGCTCAGGATCTCCATTGCCATCGGTGTGCCCCTTGAGTAAAATTTTAACATCAGGATTTCGGTTCATCATTTCTACCACCTCATTCAATTCCGAAAAAGAAGACTCCACTATATCAGCTTTACCCCGATAGAAAAGAACATTTTCTAAACGTATTGTTCTCCCGATTTCCAATGGTTCCAATCTTACTTCTACCAAACTATCCTGGTAGGTTTCGAAAGTGCTACCCATAAACCCCTTCACTTCCACCTCCCCTTTTGCTTCACGATCAAATTCAATAATACCTTGCTCACTGGAGTTTACTGAAACAATTTGACCTTCAATAATCAACTCGGCAGCCAATTTCAATGGCTTGGAATCTTTTGCATTCACGAGAAGCAGCCCAGTGACTTTCGGTAATTCAACCCCTTCTATAAATTGAGTGGTATCAGCCTCCACCTCCGCGATAATTGAATCGTTGACAATTTTGATGGTTTGAATATCTCCATATCCGTCACTATTCTGCGTAGAGACAAAAAACGCCTGAGTCTCTTGTCTGTTCATAATGAAAGAAGTTTCGCGCCCAGTCCCATTGATTTGAGGGCCAAGATTTTGAGGCTCACTCCAGTTTCTCCAAGAGTCATCCAATCTTTCTGAAACAAAAACATCGAAACTGCCATAGCCATTTCTTCCGTTCGTTGAGAAGTACAAACGCTTTGTGTCCTGAGATAGAAACGGAGTGATCTCCTGAAACTTGGTATTGATTCCACCACCCAAATTCTTAGGAGCAGCCCATTTGTCTCCCTCCCGCCGGATTAAATAAAGGTCCTCAACACCAATGGTGGAACCCGACTGCATACTTACAATAATATATTTATTGTCCGAGGACAAGCACGCACTTTGATGCACCGACTTATTGGTGAAATAGTCTATTTCCAACTTCTGCTTTTGTCGCTTATGCAAAGCCCAAATTTCCGTCATCAGAGTACCCCCTTTCGTGCTTATTCGGTTATACAAGACAGTCGCTCCATCACTTGAGAATCCAATGGGTGATGAGAATTGATCATCATTTATTGTATGAAAGTTCTCCGGAGCATGCCAGATCGAGTCAAATTTTGACTTCCAGATATCTCCTTCGTCCGATCTTCCATTTTGATTGTAAGGATGGTTCAGCCTGCTGAAAACCAATTGATTGCCATCAGGATGTATAGACAGAAAGTCCTCGCCATATGGAGAATTTAAATTCAATATTGGCTCGCTTTTTCCTTCGAAGGTTTGGCCAAAGCCGAAAACAGACAGCATGCAAAGACTGATTATAATTATATTATTCACGTAATTAATTTAATTTTTTTTAGTCGTAAAGCTATTTATATAAATATTTCTCTATATAATTGCATTATAATATTCTCATAGCTGGTTGATTTAGGTTATGTAAAGTTCCCAAAGCTTTACGCAAGAAAGCCGGAGATCATTTCGATTTCCGGCTTTTTCATTGTCTACTGACAAACCTATTTCCTTTCTCATAAAACCGCCACATTAAGTTAGCATCCTCACCTGCATAATCTACACCTATCCTTTTTGCACTTACTATTTCCCTTCTTGCATCAACCAATTTTCTCCCGACCCATATCTTATCATTCAAAAGTTCTCCTGTTTGATTCGTATTGAAAGCCATAGCTTTTCCCACGAGTCCAGGACCAGAGGCCAATCGCGCTTCGGTGGTTTTCTTATTTGTTCGGGTTCTCATTATGTCCCATCCTTCGATTGGCTCCAAAGCTCTGATCAATACTGCATCGGCCATGCCCTCTTCATTTGTAACGACATTGAACAAGTTATGAATTCCATAACAAAGGTAAACGTAAGCTCTACCCCCCATTTCATACATCACTTCTGTTCTGTTTGTTCTTTTATGAAATGCATGACAAGCCCTATCTGTGCGGCCGTTATAGGCTTCAGTTTCAACAATTCTACCGACAACCAATCCGTCAATAGATTGATGAAATAAATAAAGGCCAACTAATTCCTTGCTTATTTGTACCACATCTGACCGTTGGTAAAACGATAAAGGGATAATTTCGTACTCACTAGTTTGAAACATTAATAACAAACCTAACAACATGATGAAAACCATACGATCAATTTTTACGATTGCTCTCGCTGCGATTGCCACTTTGTCCTTCGGGCAAATCAACACGCCACAACCAAGTTCTGCTGGATCGGTGAGCGCAACAGTGGGCTTAACAGAAGTGACAATCGACTACTCAAGACCTAAGATGAAAGGCCGTCAAATATTTGGAGAAGGTGCGGATTACTTGCAGCCATTTGGCCAACTATGGAGGACGGGCGCTAACAGTGGTTCCGTTTTGACTCTGAGCACAGACGCTACTGTTGCAGGTACTGAAGTGAAAGCTGGGCAGTATTTGATTTTCTCAACACCTGGTAAAGACTCATGGGATTTCATGCTCTATTCTGACCTAAGCATTGGAGGAAATGTTGGTGCCTACGATGAAGCCAAGCAAGTGCTGAAAACCTCGGTGAAGCCAACATGGACTGCATCTAATACCGAAACATTAACTTTCAACATCTCTGATATTTCCGAAGACAACACTTCAGCGAATATTGAAATGACTTGGGCCAATGTTTCTGTGAAGGTGCCATTCACAGTCAACTTCCATGAAAATGTTATGAAGGATATTACCGCAAAAATGCAGATCAACCCCGCGAACTACACGGCTGCCGCTAATTACTTGCTGGCCGCTGGTGAGAACCTAGATCAGGCACTTGAATACATGAATACGTATCTGGCGCTTGATGGCCGTGATAAGCAGTTCTGGCACATTCACACCAAGGCAAAAATCCTAGCCGCTATGGGCAAAAAAGACGAAGCGATAGCTGCAGCTCAGCAGTCCTACGATGTAGCCGCAGCTGCACCGAACGATTTTGGCTACAAAGCGAACAATGAGAAATTGATTGCCGAATTGAAGGGCAAGAAGAAGAAATAATGATCTGATTTTTCTTAGAAAATGGAAGGCGAGCTTTGCTCGCCTTTTTTGTTACTCAGCTACCAATTCATTTATCTTCTGGTTGAATTCAGTAATGAAATCAGCATAGAGAGCTCCCGTGGCTGGCCCATTGAAATAACTGTGAACGTACCGAGCAAAACCATTTTTATCCACCAAAACCAAGGTTGGAAATGCTTCCAGTTTCTTCAAAAAAGGGAATGGCAAGGCAGCTTGAGATTTACTTAGCGCCCCTCCGAGCACCATATCGTAGGGTATCTCCAGATGAGAGATGTATTCGTTGATTCTTCGCAGGCCATATTCTTTGGAGTAGTTAGGTTCGTAAGTCACAGCCAGTATTTCCACTCCATCGGGTCTCTGCGGATACCAATCCAGCAGGTAATTAGTTTGGTCTAGACTGTTGGGACACCACGTGCCAAAAACCTGTATGATAAGTACCTTCCCTTCATATTGGGAAATATCAATGGCATTTTTCCCTGATCCTGCACCTAGCAAATCGTAGTACGGCTTATGAGTGCCCGCCTCCACTTCGACCATTTCAAATGGATCACTAATCCTAGCCCTTTCATCCTCTTCGGCAGTCCAATTCTCCGAATACCCCGGCTCGAAATACATTTTACCCGACCATTGAGTGTCGTTCTTTTTTCCCATCAGTAAGAAACCATGAGTGCCATCAAAGGCTGAAATCACCAAAGAATCACCATTTATTGTTCCTTCAAAATATCTGAAGTCGCCCGTCTCTGTAAGAACAGTACCTGTCGCCTTTTCGCCCCAAAACTCAAACAAACCTATAGCCGGATACTGATTGCTCTCTCCAGGATTGAAAGTCATTTTCAATTTGATTTTTGCGTTCGAATCCGAGATCATTTGCTCATTACTGGACAGCCTAGAGGCGCTGAACGGGACCGACATATCTCGATACGGCTTATTCCAAGTACCTCGTAATACTCCATCTTCTGAGTATTTAGCTGAAATAAATGCATCAAAGGGTTTCATCGGAATGAGCAAACTATCCCCACTCTTTTCGATTTGGAAAACAGCTCTTTCATCTCCATTGATGAGAATCATTTCTGAGTTGGAATTGGAGATTTCAAATCTTATCGGGCATGGCACCTCTCCATAGTCTAGGGCACCCTTCCAAGTTCCGTCAGAAATATTCTGAGCAATCAAGAAAAATGAAAAGGTCCAAAATGCAATGAACGTGGAAAAGCTTTTGAAATTCATTTTGGCAAAATAATCCACCTTTGCGTCCGATGGAAAAATCATTGAGAATAGTTTTTCTTGGTACTCCCGAGTTTGCCGTTGAAAGTCTACGAGTGCTTGTCGAAAACAAGGTAGATATAGTTGCTGTGGTCACGGCTCCCGACAAGCCTAAGGGCCGAGGGAAACAACTCGGAACCACTCCTGTTAAGGATTATGCGGTGGAGCAAAACCTGCCTGTTTTGCAACCAACCAATCTGAAATCACCAGTGTTTCTTGAAGAGCTAGCTAGCTACAAAGCAGACCTTCAAATAGTCGTGGCTTTCAGAATGCTGCCGGAAGTAGTCTGGAGCATGCCGCCGCTAGGTACTTTCAACCTCCACGCTTCGCTTCTTCCACAATATCGAGGTGCAGCCCCAATCAACTGGGCCATCATAAATGGAGAAAAGGAAACAGGTGTCACCACTTTTTTTCTTAAACATGAAATCGATACCGGTAAGATCATTTTTCAGGAAAAGGAACCGATTTATTCTGATGACACGGTAGGATCTCTGTATGATCGGCTTATGAAAAAAGGCGGACAGCTCGTTCTACAAACTGTTCAAGCTATTGAAGGAGGGGATTACCCGGAGGAAGAGCAAGTAGCCAATACCACACTAAAGCATGCACCAAAAATCTTTCGAGAAGATTGTGAAATTGACTGGAATCGATCTTCTGAAGAAATTAGAAACTTCGTCAGAGGACTAAATCCCTACCCGGGTGCCTGGACATTTTTTGGAGATCTGAACTTCAAAATTTTTGAAGTGAAACATTCAAAAGATACAACTAGAAAATCCATTGGTGAGGTGGATACGGACAACAAGACCTTCGTTAGAATAAGAACCAATGACGGAACCGTGGAGGTTACGGATTTACAACTTCAAGGGAAAAAGAGAATGCGAGTCGAAGATTTCCTGAGAGGATTCAACTTTGACTAGAGTACCACTGAATCGGCCAAGAGAGCGGTCCTACCAAAATGGATAGAGCCACCCACTCGAAAAACGAAGTTCGACGATACTGTGCAATTCCATAATTTCCTACGATTGCCAGAAAGGTGATGATAATTAGAGATGCTATCATAATTAACTTGCTGCCTTAAAATACGAATCAACCCCCTATTCGGTTATGCTAATTTCAATGATTGCTGCAATGGGTCGCAACCGCGTCATAGGCAAGGACAATGACATTCCCTGGCACCTCCCAGATGACTTTCGGTTTTTCAAAGAAAAAACCAAGAGACATCATGTAATTATGGGGAGAAAGAATTGGGAATCACTTCCGCATAAATTCCAACCTCTACCTGATCGACCCAACATTGTGATCACCAGACAACCGGATTATGAAGCCAATGGCGCCACAGTGGTACCCACTTTGGAGGCTGCCTTGGAACTAGCAAAAGGCAATGGCGAAAGTGAAGCCATGATCATCGGTGGTGGAGAAATTTATAGAATGGGTTTACAGTTTGCTGATCGGATATATCTGACGGAAATAGACGGTGAATTTGACGGGCAGGTCACCTTCCCTGATTTTAATAAGGACATATGGAAAGAAGTTTCGAGAGCACATCACTCTATTGATGACCGACATCTTTATTCTTTTGATTTCGTAGTGTATGAACACACTTAAACACTACTTACATGAATATTGACTCACACAAGCGCACCCTTGCCATCATTCACATTTCGCTCGGCATTTTTAAATTATTCGTCTACGGAGGCCTGATCGTTTTCTTCTCCTCTTTTTTACCATTCATTGAATCAGAAGTGATTAAAGAGGAAGGTCAGGAAGCCGCATTGATTTTTGATTTTATAACGAGTGCGTTTTACAGCGTCTTAGTTATCGTGGCATCCCTAACGGCAATACCATCCATAATTGGCGGATTCGCAGTTCTAAAAGAAAAGGAATACGGTTTAGTCCTGATTCTCATCTCTGGTTGTATTTCTCTATTATCTTTCCCGATTGGTACCGCAGTTGGGGTTTACTCTATCTGGGTATTTGTAGAAAATAACCGACAAAAAAAGAATGCAGAACTTGACGGATAAGGTCGTCTGGATAACCGGTGCTTCATCAGGAATTGGTGAAGCACTTACTTTAGAACTCAACAGAAAAAAGGCGAAACTCATTATCTCATCTCGGCGAGTTGAAGAGCTCGAACGTGTAAAATCACTGTGCGCACATCCCGAAAACGTACACATAGTCCCGATTGACCTTACGGATTCCGGGAGCATTATTTCAAAAGCTGAAGAGGCCATAGCTGTTCACGGCCATATCGATTTACTCATCAATAACGGAGGTATTAGTCAACGATCACTCATTATTGAAACAGACATGGAAGTTGATCGGCGAGTGATGGAGGTCAATTATTTCGGAAGTGTTGCCGTGACAAAAGCCGTTCTTCCCTCTATGGTGAAGCGACAGATTGGTCATGTAGTGATCATCACCTCTGCCGTTGGGATCATTACGACCAAGTTTCGATCGGGCTACTCTGCGTCCAAGCACGCATTGCACGGTTTTTTTGATACACTGAGGATTGAGCATCATGCCGACAATATTGCCGTGACCATCGTTTGTCCTGGGTTTATTCGGACGTCAATTTCACTGCAAGCCCTAACTGGAGACGGAAAACCCCAACAAAAAATGGATGAAACGACTGGTGGAGGAATGTCGGCAGAAAGGTGTGCCTTCCTAATCGTAAAGGCCATTGAAAGGAAAAAGGAAGAGGTCTATGTTGCCGGGTTCAAAGAAAAACTGGCCATCTATATGAAGCGATTCTTCCCTACGCTTTTTTCAAAGTTGATAAGGAACGCCAAGGTGACGTGATATGGTGGCTTTCTTTGAGTGATAGTTATTCTGAGCCATGCAGGTGCGCAAAGATTCCTGCGGAATGGCTTCTTTGCTTACCTCACTTCTTCCTAAAAGCCAACTCAGATACCCGATAACCAAACCTTACAACTATTGGCCTAGGATGAAGGTTGTTGTTCTTGTGATTGAAATCATAAAGAATCATGGCGGTCAAGTTAAGCCACTTAGTTAATGGAAGCTCCTTCCCTATTCCTGCATTCATAGCTTGCTGCCATGTTGCTTCCACCTGATTTTCCTGAAACAACGATTGCTCTTTCATGTTCTGAAACTCGGCGTAGGCAAAAAGGCCAAATGGCAGGTCATGACTCGCGAAGAGTGAATTTCCGTAAGCATCCCCAACTAACCCGGAAGGTAAGTTGTCGAACTGCTCGCGCACGATGAACCCCGTACCTACCACAAAATCTCGATTAAACTTATACCCAATCTGAATGTCTACGTCCAATATGGCGGGGCGAATGGATTGCAGAGCCACGTTTCCTCCAAGAAAGATGCGTTGCTTCAAAGGTGCACCTTTAAGGGAGTTTCTCTTTTTGGCTGTGGACAAATCATTGCTATTGGGCACACTAATGTAGCCCTTCTTTAAGATGGACATGGCTGTGCTTGCTGCCTTGGCCTGCTCCGGTGGGAGTTGCGATACCATGGAACCCGTCGGATCATCCTGATTCATTTCTGAGATACCAAGGTTATTCTGGTAATTTCCAAACCCCTCGGACGATTGCATACTTTCAGGTAGGAATGCCTTTACTTTCTCTTCCACTGCAAGCTGATTGGCCAAGGAAGTGCTATCGGTAGGAAGTCCTTTCCTGCTGGCGTACGTCTCCATCATTGTGCCGTACATTCCGTACTTGGCCATGACCGCCATCCCCTTTAGCGAATCGGGCAAATCAACTTGCAACGAATCAGGAAGACCCAACTGATCGCGCACGTTCATGTGCTCCTTGATGTACTGCTTCTTAAGTGCTTTCAAGCTGTCGTCGGGTATTTTTCCTTTCAGACTATCCAGCGCCTTTAGGTTTGGCTTCTCTATTTTGTCGGGTACTTTGTCCTTTAGCCGATTGAATTTTTGCATGTGCTGAGACCTAGCTAAAATTCCATTTGCACTTTTCTTATAATCCTTCCAATCGGCGAGACTGTCCTGATATTGCTTGAATCCTTTTCTACCCAAGCTATCTCTTAGCGCTTTCTTTCGTTCCTTGGCTGCTTGCAGGCTGTCCTTAAGCTGCATCTTCTTATAAGTTGCCAGCTTGGAACGGGCATCCTTCGCCCGCTTGAGCTTAGCCAACCTGCTATCCGTCAGGTTGGTTTTAAAGGAGACCTGTGTAAATGCTGGATTGAAAATTCCCAGAAGGAAAATTACTATTACTAAATAGCGCACGATAATATAGATTATTCAAATCCTCCAAATCCTTCACAATATTGAATGGAAACTACCATTACCGCAGATTCTTCCGTCCCAATTTCACATTTCACAATTAGGTCATCATAGGACGCATCTTCATTTCTTCCACCTGTAAAAAGGCCTCCATTAATGGTGATTTGAGAAACCCCTGATCCTGCAGATACCCAAATGGACCAATCAGAGCCATTGTAGTACTGATAGTACCATTCTGCGTTTGATGTGGAGCCCAATTGATTTTGCAGGCTAAAAGTCATTGAGGATGTTGAACCAGATGTACAGCCAATAGATGAATAATTGCAGACATCATATGTAGTAGGACCACAAATATCCAAATCATATATAGCTACAGTTTCGGCATAATTGTATTCTTCTTCATATTCAGGGTTCGATATGTTCAATTCAACATCATAATAACCATGAGTGGAAAAGGAGTGAGATACTGTCTCGTTATCCGTTTGAGTGGTGCTTCCATCCCCAAAATCCCAACTCATTGTTGATTCACCAAACATAGTCGAGGAGTTCAATGAGGAGAACTGAATATTAGCTCCTGGTTTTTGAACGCCTGAATAGCTTATCGATGATTCAAAGTCATCGTTAATGGTGTGATAACGATAGCGCTTGACAATGTTGTCGTCCTTGTCTCTGGTGATATAAAGTCTTTTCTTGTCATCGTATTCATACGACACATAGTCCCCATTTGTATCCGTCACTTTTTTGATGCCTACAAGAGGTTCGTACTCATAAGTAGAAGAACGGGTCTCTAAGCTGCTCTCAGAATAAGAGTCAGTGACATATCCATACGAATCGTAATCATACGACTTAGTGATACCATTTTTCTGAGTTTTTTCGATCAAGTAAGAATTAGCATCATAGTACGCCACAGAATGGCTTTCCATCCTGCTATCCATTAGGGGCACATAACCAATTGACAAGTAAAAATTATCGTAAGACTCAGTACCACTTGGGGGAAGTGGATCTTTTGTCACAAGCTGATAGCTTCGTTTTGGAGTGATGACCGAGGAACCCTGAAACTCATTTATACTTGCCGATACCGTACTATAACCAGATTCACCTGGTAATTTTCTTTTTATCACTCTTTCGACGGGAACAGCAATCATATGCTTATCCAGCATGGACTTGTATGGACCTGATGAAGGATTAAGGTCTTTTACGAATATTGTTTCTTCCTTGACTAGAGTTCCATCTGGTCCTTCCGTAGTGGTACTCCAGGGCATTGACTTGTAATTACTATGATAGGTATAATCTGTAGTGCTTTCTAAGACCACACCCTCTTCGTAGTTGGTTGTTTTGGTCTGAGTGAGAATAACAGGACGGTATAAAATATCATAAGTACCTACTCCATAAATAACCGTCAAATCTCCGCTACCATCTTCGTGTGTTCTTATCAATGATACGTGTGTATTTTCAAAGGTGTCTTCAGTAGTAGCTTTTATATATTGATTTTCCTGTTGACTCACCAAAGTCCCTTGCGCATCATAGCTACGAGTGATTTTTGCACTGCCGCGATCAAAATATTCAAGATTGTCGGTGATATATGGCATGCCATCGGATGTCCCTAAGTTGGTCAAACCGCTCCCACCAGAGTCCCAATCAAATCTGTATTTGATTGCAGGATTTACTTCTCTGTCATCTGGATCAGAAGTGTGAAACTCCGTTTCTACCCTTGCTCCAGTCTTTAGGTCAATAGCATGCACTTCTTTGTATCCAGCTGTGAGTCCGTTAAGATCAGCGCCAAGAACAGGAGACATTGAGTTGATGTCATAATACTGCCCAATCTTCGGTGCACGTAAATAGTATATTGCCTCCAAGGGGTCATTTTCGTTATAATAGTCGTACTCGGTTCCTGATATTGAAACGTCGTTCTCGTTAAAATTTTCCATTTTATCGACTCGAGCTCCACCATTCTCGACATTGAGACCATATGTAATTTCTGTGTATGCCCCTGTTGGATAGGAAATCTTGGACAGTGCGCAAGCCCATGCGTATGGTCTGTAAGACCTATCGATTCCTTGCATAGTTTCACAATAGGGTGCGGCCGATCCCTCACCACACATGTTTTGGACGTACGGGATTTCAGAATAAACGAAATTTACTGAGCCTTGGTCAGAGTCTCCATTGAAATACCCTCTATGATCATAGTAAACCGAATTCTTAGGAGGAAGTTCGAACATGTCAGCTCCATAAGATCCATTTGTACTTTTATCATTTGTGTAGTCGAAGGCTCTTATCATTTGACCGTTTATGTCTACAGACAAGAGCTTCAGACGTTTACATTCCTCATCATCGGCACAGCTAGCCAGCTTTCCACCCTGATAATATGAATTAAGAGAATTGAAGTACCCCTGATTAAGATCGATTCGATTTACTTCTTGTGAGAGATGGTTGAGCACCCTTATCTTTTCTAGCCTGAGAGAAGTCGCTCTGTCTTCTCGGGTTGTATGATCGAAATACACACGAGTTACATTGTTGCTACCGTTCTTTACGAAGATGGAATTAAGATACTTCTCTGAAAAGTCTCTTTTTGACTCGTAAGTAGCCATGTTCTTTTTCACGAAAATTGGATTGCCATTATTTATAAGTGGATGTTCGACATACTGATATCGCTGCAAATAGGAATAATTCAGTTCCTGTGCAGTGACACTTTGGTAATTGAAGATTACATTTCTGGATGCGGGGAGGTTAGGGTACTTGATCTCTGTCAAATGCCATGTGGATATGTAAATTCTTTGTTCTTTTACTTTAAAGGTAGTGTTGACATTTCGAGTATTGGAAGTCACTAACTCAACTTCACCGTAGACATACTGAACGCCTTGTGCATCAGTTATCACAAATGATGACTCATCCCGATCTGTATAAGTGAATTCTATTTTAATATCCTGATAAGGAAGTGTCTTGAAATCATAGGAGGTCAAAGTACCGTACCTGCAGGGCAGGTCATTAAGGTATCTCCTTCGCTCGCTCATACAGTTACCATAGTCCGAAGCTTGGTCGCACTGTAGATCCAAAGCATAATTGGAATCGCACTGAGTTGTAAATGAATCACCAAAAATGAACTTTCCTCCTCCGCCTGGATAGGAGTAGTAAAACAGATCCTTCTCCCCATCACGAGCCCAGTTAATATTCCGCTTGAGCTCAAGATTGTTTAGACTGGTACTCCACGCAGACATTTCATCGGGCTCTCCTCTCATGACTCTGGTAATTGAACCACCAGCTATAAGATTCCATCCGAGTCCAACGGTTGATGCTTCTTCTGATACACGGATGCCCCCGGTGTTGTACTGTAGAGATATAGGGATCTGACCGCCTCCCGCATCTATGGTATAGAGAGGCACGGAAACAGATGCCACGCCATTGTAGGCATTCACGGGTACGTTCTGCAGTTTCACCAAACCAGCCTGATTAGGTGAAGGCATTTCCTGAGCATCAAGTACAAAAGGAAGAGCGCAGGTGAGGGCGATGAGTAACTTTTTCATAATTATATTTATTTACAACGGTAATATATTTTGGAGCCAGCTATCGCTGGGGCTGTTCTTTTTTCAGTATGTTTTCTTGATTATGCTAGAATCGAAAAGTGAGTTGTAATCCTGAGGCGGTATTGGTAGCCACACCATTGCTGATAGGCCTAAAAGACGGCTGAATATTCCAGGATAAATTATTCTCTTTGTTAAGTCTGTTTGCAACAATGGGCGCATCTACAATGGACCACAACCCAACACCAATCATCATAAAGAAACCGGGTATTCCTGTGTCAGGGTTACTATTCTTGACACCATTTACCCACAGTCCAACTCCCAAAGCGCTAGACCCAAGCATTACGGCTCCTTTGGTATTTTGTCCATTATAGAACTGGCCTGCACCAGAAATAAGTAAAGACAAACCAAAAGCAGCCGCCGGATTTCGGTATTTAAAATCAGGGTTCGCAGACTCAACTTGGTCGTTTGCTGATTCTACTGATGTTGTGTCTTGTGCGTGGCACAGAACAGCTGCTACGATCAAGAGTATTGTTAGGGTTATTTTCATGATTCTAGTTCTTTTTTCTCTCGTTTTTTAGTTTCTTTTCTTAGTTACGCCCAAGTCCTGCTCCCCTCAGCCCGAGCTGGAAGACTTGCGCGATAAGGTGATTTTTTGTTTTGAAACAAAGGTTCTGGTTTGGTTCCGTTATTTGTCAATTTCCTAGATCACACGCGTCACGCGTGCGCTAGCTAGGGCAAGAATGCTTGTTGTGACTAGTAGTATGGTAAGTATTGTCTTCATATTTTCTATTTCATTTTCTGTTTACTCTCAGAGTCCTTCCTTCTCACAACCCCAGCTTGAGTGACTCTGAGGAGGGAGAAATTTCCCTTCTTGCCAAGATAACCCCATGAAGTTTCTCAAAAAGACAGCTATTTGGTTGTCGATACCTCTTTTTTCAAAGTTCGGATTTCATTCAAGTAATTGGTAAAATTCAGATCAGATTTTCGAAGATCACGAATCCTGTCAATTACGGAATCCCAAGATTGCCCCGTTTCCTTTAAATGACTTATTAATTCATTGGCAACCGCATACCTTCTCATTTCATCAAAATCAGTATATGATATTCGTGGGTTCCTCCTCAATCTTATTTTTTTCTGCTGATAAACAGCTGATTCTTCATTAATAAAAGAAAGACTGTACCTATTTTTTTCTTTTCTAATTGAAGAAAATACACCATCCCAAACTTCAAATGTTTGTTGAAGTGTATCGCTCAAATATAAGCGCGGATACTTTTGAGAATTCACAAATTCCGCAACAGCAAAGTCATCATAAAAGGAAATGAAAACTTGTAGATCAAAATTATTTGTACCATAAAGTCTATGCTTCTCTAACCCAATTTGCTGCGTTTTTGCACTCTGAGCACCAAGAAGAAGAATTATTAGAAAAATTAATCGACTCATTTTGATCCATAATTTAAGTACGGAGTTGCTGCGATTCCAGCTCCTCGAAGGGCAAGTTGCATCCAAAGAACCCTTGGCCCAAGATAATTAATAACAGGAATTGTAGGAACTCCGGCTGTCCATAGTGAGCGTGCAGCATAAGACACACACCCAAAGTTAATTGCAAATCTAGTTCTATCAATGTTCCAAAGGCCTCTATCATTCGCAAGGTTCTTATACATCCAGTCCATAGTGTTCTTGTTTAGGGTCAGAGGGATTCTTGGCCAACCATACTCAGGTACCTCCAACCAATGCTCAGGGCCGCCTGTATATTTGTCGAAATTGGCTCTCCAAGCATATTTTAGCACTGCACCTGCGCTTGTCTGAGCATCACTCACATCTACACTCTCATGATTTGCAACAGAAATTATTACATCATTAGTTTCTGCATCTCTCACATTTGCATGGCCTATTCCACCGCCCCCTTTCCTGGTTTCATATTGATATTCATAATTATGTCCTGAAAATCCCGTGGCTAAATCCTGTAAGTTAGCCAGACCTCCAAAAGCGTATCCAATGTTAGCTAATGTAGAATTGCCTTTTTTGCCAAGATAACTACCTTCTCCTTGAGACCAATTGTAAGAAGCAAAACCAAAACTTGTACTTACATCTCCTCCTGCATTTAGAGAGTTCAGGGCTGAATTAGTAGTAGATCCGATGGCAATTTTTGCAGTATTCATGAGTGGATAAGGAAAGGCCGCTTTAAAGACACTTCCCGAAAATGTCTCCTTTATACCCGCAGCAAACCCTTGACCAAAAGTTAATGTTCCAGAGGAATGATTTGCAAATGCCGTACCAACTGATAATCCATTGGTTATCCCCATCGTAACAGCTGTCGTTGCAGCACCCACAGCAAAAGCACCTAACGCTTGCCAGCCATTATCAAAACCTTTAGTAGCTCCTTGTATCCCCGTATTGATTAAGCCACCCACAATCAACGGTACAAACCAAGCAACCTCACCTGTCGGATCCACCCCCAAGTGCGGCATATTCCCCATCCCATTGTACGGGCTGCTAAACTGCCCTGCCGGGTCCATGGCGAAGAAGCGTCCCAGTGCAGGGTCGTAGCTACGGCTCAGGAAGTCGTAGTAGCCCGTGAGCGAGTCATAATGTGCATACGAAGACTGGTAGAGCATGCCCGGGTCTATGTAGCCCTGCTGTCTCCAGGTATCAGCCGTCATCATCCCAAACGGGTAGAAATCATTGATCTGAGACACTTTGAAGTTGGCTGTGCTGCTCTCATGCGTCACCTTCAGGTCATCAAAGTACACTTCCTGATCTTTGTTGGTTTCATTAGCTACATAGATGTAGATAAACCCACCTGTGAAATTCGCATCTGCAGAAAGGTCAAGGCCTAGAGACAGGTTTTCATACTTGCCAAATGCCGCTGTGCTTACACCTTGGAACCCTGCCTGGTAGAAGATAGAATCTTCATCGAAAAGGATGTACTGCAGGAAGGCATCCGGTTCGCTTGTAGTAGCGGACTCAGAGAAAAATCCTGATGCCCCTCCAACACCTGCCATAGCATCGGATAGAGCATTATAAACAGTTTCCGTAGGACTACCTGAAGAGCCATCAAGCCCGAGGGCATTGGCCAGGCCACCCAATAAACCTGAAGCCGTAGAGGCGTCCCAGTTTACGTCCGTGTATTTAGCCCATGCTTCCATCACAATATTGTCACTTGCACCTACTTGGAGTGCAAGAGCAGGTCCTACCATTCGTCCGGCTACTGCGTTGAGCGCTGCGGATTCGTTTCCTAGTGGCGTATGATTGTGCATATTAACTCGGGTGTTTGCATTTATACTAAAGGCATAGCCCTCATCATCGGGTGTGGTTTCTTGCACGATGCGCTCGGTCTCCATAGTGGCGAGGTGCACCTTTCTATAAGGCAGCACGCCAAAGGACACTCGGTTGTTCATCTGATGATCTCGCATAAAGTACTCGTAGAAGTAGTCACCGTTTTGCTGATAAGCACGGCCTTCATCGGTCATCACCTGGTTGATCTCATAGTCGTAGTATTCAATCGCACCTATGTAGTCTATTCGACCAATCTCATTGTCGTCCGCATCCAACACGATCTTGGCTAGTTTGTTTCCTGATGCATCGTAGAGGTTTTTGATTTTGGTATAATCCTCAAACTCGATGTAGTCCACTCGCTGGAATTTGTTGTAGCCAATGACCATGATCTTCTTGTTTTGATCTTCGGTCAAATTGCCCGCTTCATTGTATTCATACTCCAACCCCGGCATGTTGTTATTCCCTGGCGTTTGCTTGGCGTATCCTTCGTTTACATCTTCGTCTTCTTCCACATCAAGTAGTTTATTACTATTCGCATCATAGTTGTAGGTCATATCATCAATGAGCGACCCGCCTGACTTTCGAGTAAGTGTTTTGATATTACCATTTTCATCATACGAGGAAGTCATATCAAGATCTCCATTGTCCGTAACCGTATTTTTCAAGCGGCTTTGATCATCATATTCATAGCCCACCGATTTCACACCCAAACCCGAACCAGAGGGATCGTTTTTAGCCTGTGTTTCCATGGCTACAATGTTTCCATCGTATCGTCCAGGTACCGCAGTACTGTTTATTGTAGCTCCTGCCGTGTAGTGATACCTAGCTCCAAACAAATCATCCGCAATGGCATCCTCATCCGTACCATCATCGGCAAGGGCTGAGTTATTGATTTCGTCTAGCCATCCACGCAGGTTGTAATTGTAATCCATTGACTGCAAGAAGGTGAGTCCGCCATCTTCAGAGTGAAGGTTTTTCTCCACTAACTCTCCGTAGATATTGTAGCCGTATTGAGCAACTAGAACGTTAGTGCCACCATCAAGCTGCTGATAGACTTCTATCAAATTACCTACCGCATCATAGACATTGCTCGTGAGAATATCCAGCGTTTGCACTCCAGTGCCTCCCGGGTTTGTCGAGTGCGCTACTTCCATATTCAGAAGTTTTCCTTCCCAGTCGTATTGGTTACTGATCTTATCTACACCACCGAGGTGATTCTCTCCGATTGTCTGGATGATCCGACCTTTGTCGTCTAGATAAAGGACAGTGTTTAGCCATTTCTGACTACTGTGATTGTCAGAGTTGGTGGCTAATACCCTAACCATACTCCCAGTCGCTTCACCTTTAATTGTGCTATCGTAATTTGTAGGAAGAGAAAGAATGGTGTTGTCGTATGAGTAGTCATTTCCCTCGTTATCCCAGTTGGGCAATGTCAGAAAGGAGTAATCATCATAATAGTGCACGGTAAGCAAATCATTTGAGGTCACAGACGTTGGAAAGGTGGTTTGATACGTGTACCCGTAAGGCTTTGTTGTATTCACAATTTCATACCTTACCGTTGAGCTCAAGGCATCATCCATTAGATCTTCATGGGTATCATTTCCTAAATCCACTTCTCCAGTAAGTATTTCACGATTCCAATCATCGTACTTCACAAAAGACCACAGATCGTTTACTCGCTGGGCTGCATCCTGTGACAGCACAGGTCTATCCCATTTGTCATAGACCTGATAGCTCCATCCTGCACCCGGTGCTTTGGTTTTGATGGCTCGGCCGTACTTGTCGTAGCACGTTTGGAAAAGAAACCCTGCAATCTGGTCGGCAGTAAGCGCATCGCCGGAAGGGCTTGTCTCAGTTGCCTGAAGGGCAAGTTCAGCGGGAATCGGTGGAATGATAAACCGAACCCTATCAAAATCGTCGTACACTGTATAGGTACTAATCCACCCAGTTCCGTACTTCACCTGGGAAACAATTTTTCTTCCTCTAAGGTCAGTGGCGGTTCTGGTTACAATACCTTCTTCGCTGGTGGATTGCGTGAAGTAAAGGGTATTGATCGTAGTATACTTTCCATCAGAATCCGGCTTATCGAGCTCATCATTAGCTCCCTCTTCTATTTCCCATATCAAAATATCGTCTGTTCCATTTGTTCCGTCATTCCAGTAATAATCAAAAGTTTGCTTCTTATTGTTGGTATGCCACTCCTCTCCTATACCCGTGCTAGACAACACTTTGCTAGATGACGCATTTTCAAATTCAGTTTTAGAGTAGATAATGGAATCGCCATAATCGGTGTGGTATTGGCTCTGGGCCTTTGATACTACATCATCTAGGAATTTACCTCCAGTTCCACCGTATTCCACATAAGGCATGTATTGCTTTTCTTGTCGGCCTGTTTGGGGGTTATAAACTGAATAAGAATACACATCTGAGAAGCCAATTCCAGAACCTACCGATACCGATTGGAGTGATCGACCTAGTCCATCTTGATAAGAATAAGTCATTGATTTCTCCGATTGTGATGCTTCAGACAATTCGAGTTCTGTGGAGATTGGAACACGAGGAACTTCCGTTCGCACGAAATTCTTATTTGTCTCTGGAGGGTAGTTGCACCCTGGGATGTAGCTCAGTGTCAACTCATCGGACAGGATCGTGCCCCGGCAAGGGCTGGTATATCGAACCCTGAATTTCTCTCCATCATGGATCATGATGGTTTTTGTTGAAGATATTTTACCATAGTCATGCCATTCATCGTTATAATATCCTTCTAAATAGGTCCAGTAAGTCGATACACCTGAAGTCGGTGCGAAGCTAAACTGCACATCGACGAAAGGACAGATGTCCCCGGAAACGGTAGAAGTCAACGTCCCAGGATTGTTGGTGGATGGGTTGTCATCGACGGCTACATATTGCGTATTGCTTGTCGCCGACTGGCCGCATGAACTCACGACCACCTGGTAGTCATAGTCTGCCCAGTGTTGTAAGTTACTTGGCAAAGTATAGGTATCTGAACTGGTTCCAACATTGGTCCAGGTTTGGGGGCTTCCCGAACTGCTATGCTTATACTGCCACTGAAAATCATAGACACCATCGCCTCCTGAATAACCGGAAAGCGTTAGTGTAGGCATGGTGGTTTCTTCGCAAACTGTAATGTCACCGCCTGATAAAGAGCCAGATAAAAGTGGAGTACTCGTGTCCGGTTCGACTGTTACAATAATATTGGCTGCCTTTGTATCACATTCATCTAACCCGACGACTGCTCTAATTTGATGCTCCCTGTCATATTGTGTGCCTGGGTTTGACAAATAAAGGCTTACGGGGTTTATATCATCCGTTTCTTCAAAAATTTCCCAAGAGGACCAACTTCCTCCATTGTCTCTGTATCTCGTTCTCCATTTTTCAATAGTTCCTGAATGACCCGAAAGAGTAAAAGTTACGCTATCAGGACAAGTCATTGTAGATTCGCTTGCAGCTATGGTTCCTGCGACCGTTTCCATGTAATTGACATACTTCGCTCCAGTATTTGCGGTTTCACCACACGAGGTAACTTTTACACGATACTGTCTGTCTGTTGTGGTTGAAGATGGTACCGTGTAGGCGGTGGCATTAGTATTGGTGATATCAGTAAATGACCCTGATGTGCCATTTCGGTATTGCCACTGGTAAGAATAGTTGCCATCACCACCACTTGTGCCATTCAGTGTCAGGGTTCGGCTGGAACCCGCACAAATGGTTACATCTCCTCCCGCAATCCATCCTGCTGATACCGTGGAACATGTGGCGTTAACCGTAATGCCTTTGGTTGCCAATGCGGGACCAGCAGGACCATTGACAGATGCACTAATAGTTACATTACCTGCGTTGGCCCATTTGATTTGAAGTGTAGTGTTGTTTTGAGAAATAACCGTACCCCCTCCAGTTCCCCAAGAGGTAAAGTCAATATACGAACCGCTATAATAGACAGTGTATGTAGCTACCTCATCCTCATCTACCGAATAGGGGCCGGAGATTGATGCAAATGCAGACTGAGCGCTAAGATTCTGACATAAGAAAGTGGCTACTATCAGAATCCCGATTATAAAAGTACTTTTCAGCATGTTAGATTCCATCTTAGTTCTTGGTTAGAAACCATTGGTGAAAAATTGATTGGTCGTTTGCTCCGTCAATGGTCAGAACCATATGACCATAGGAAGGGCGTGTGACGGAGAAAATCTGGGCACTTCCACTAACCTCAGTGGTCAAAAGATTATCAACCAGAGTCCAAGTACCGGTAAGAGCCATCTCATTGACGCCAAACAGATAGTCTCCATTTACTCCAAATGTGAATTGGTAGGTTACCATTTCCTCCTGCATTTTCAACTGAAATTCCGACGGTAGATTCTGAAAATTGGTTGATCCAGCTGCCGTGAGTGAATCCATTGTCATTGAATAATTCAAAGACCACTGGGTATTTGCCAGCTGAAGCGTATCGGCTTCCTGCGCCAAAACTGAAGAAACTGAAGAAGTCAAAATGAGAATTAATACTATTCGTAATGCTTTCATATCTCGCTGTTTTTTCAACCCACTTCCAAGTCCACGTCCTCTATGGCCAGCAGCCAATGAATAAGTCCGTACTCCCGGATTTGAAGTTTGAGTTTGATTTCGCTTGAGCTGAGGTCGACCACTACCGACCCCTGCATTTTGTGGTCATCAATGATGTACTCGATTTTGCCTCTGGCTTGAGCATCAAGATTCCAGTTAACCTTGGTTACTGGTAAATCTCCAAATAAGGACCAGGTGATTCCTTCTCTGGAACAGGTGAAATCGTTTTGCACTTCCACCTCCATGTGATCGAACCCTGACACGTCCAGGTACTTGCCTGAGTACACCTGGAGTGTGTTGACATTTCTTGGAATAAGCGTGAGGCTGGTCAAGGTGATGACCAACAGCCCAAACGATAGGTAAATAATTGATTGCTTCATGGCTTTCATTTTTGGTTAAAATGAAAAGCCGACACTTGATGCAAAGCGTATCTACCCGTTTGGACCAACTGTTTACCCGACTCGAAAGACAGGACGATCAGACGGTCGACTTTCCGGGGTTAAGGCTAGCACAAGTGTAGATTCGGAATTGACCTGAATGTTCGAAGAGGGGTAAATTCTGTTCGAAGGAGGGTAAATATTGTTTGAAACAATTCTTTTGGAATTGCAAGAGAAATAGCAGGTACACGAAAGGCACTCCTTTGAATCGGAAGGAATTGTCCTCTGTTCTCTATTTCTCTGTGGTTGACATTCTACAGCTAGGTACGCAAAGATTCCTTCGGAATGACTTGGTGTTTTAAGAAAGACAAAAGACATTTCTCTGTTATCTCTGTTATCTCTGTTTCTCCGTGGTGGATATTCGAGGAACGAAGAGTCTAAAGACTGATAGAGATTCTTCACTACGCCTGCCTGCTGCAGGCTGGTTCAGAATGACGGAGTAGAGAAATGGGCTTTAATCACACCTGAGTAAGCAAGGATTCTCAATCGGAATGACTGGGTGTCTAAAAAAGACATTTTCTCTGTTCTCTCTGTTTCTCTGTGGTTGATGTTCTGCAGCTAGGTACGCAAAGACTCCTGCGGAATGACTGGGTGTTTTAAGAAAGACAAAAGACATTTCTCTGTTATCTCAGTTTCTCCGTGGTAGATATTCGAGGAACGAAGAGTCTAAAGACCGTTAGAGATTCTTCACTACGCCTGCCTGCTGCAGGCTGGTTCAGAATGACGGAGTGGAGAGATGGGCTTTAATCGCACCCGATTAAGCAAGGATTCTCAGCGGAATGACTTGGTGTCTAAAAAAGTCAAAAGACATTTTCTCTGTTCTCTCTGTTTCCTCCGTGGTTGATATTCTACGGCTAGGTGAGCAAAGATTCCTGACGGAATGACTTGGTGTTTAAAGAAAATGACTTAAATCATTCCCATCAAGCGATCTTTGAGCTGTGGAATTAGGCTTTCAGAGATCGGAACTCTACTGCCCTGAGTGGTGATCAATTCCTTCTCTCTGGTCAGGATCGTCCGAACCATTTTTATGTTGACTATCCACGATCGATTGGTTCTGAAGAAAAGATGGTCAGAGAGGGTGTTTTGGTAGTGGTAAAGACCCTTTGAATCCATTATAGTGCTACCATTAATCAGAGAGAGTTCTGTGTAGCTCTTGCTAGCCTTACAGAACACAATATCACTTTCACGAATTAATTCGGTTCCGAGATTGCTCGCTACCGAAACGAGCTTGTTACCTGGAATCCTCACTGAAACAAGTTTCTCAATAAGCACATCGAGTTTTTGCTCAATGGCCTGAAGCGATGATGTTCGAAATTGGTGAATTCCTTTTCCTTGGTTTGGGAACATAGGAATCACTTTAGCTCCAAGAGAGTCCTTCTTGGAATTAGAATTATTGTCTTCAATCATTGTCCTATTAGGAATGGGACAAAGGCAATAGATCAAACGTATGTTAGGTTATTTTGAAATAGCTGATTGGTGATTGTCTTTGCTTCTGTCTGTTTATCAATTGGTTTTTTTGGATAGATACTTCAGCAAGTATAACCACAACTCCCTTAATCAGTTAAGTAGATTTTGTTAAATTATTTGTGTCTCAATCCGTGTATTGTCAAATGATAATACTTTTTAACTGCTGGGTTAAATTCTTTTTATTTTCGATTGACGGTCATCTCAGCTAGTTATGTTGCGTATTTTTGTAGGAAAAGCACATTGTGCGACGATACATTCTCTTCATATCTGTTTTAATGCCCCTGTGGTTAGTCGGCCAAACCAGAACATATAAGGTCCCTACCCATGTTAGCTCCACTGATTATGTTCAAAACCGCATAGTAGTCAAGTTCAAAAAAGGGCTCACACCTTCGAGTTTAAAATCCACGAAAACCTCAACCTTCAGAAGCGAGGAAGAGTACATTCCTGTCAAAAAACCAAATCCGAATCAACGCGGCTACTCCATATTAGATGGCGTTTATTACTTGAATTTGAACAACGGCCAAGACCCTGTTCAGATGTGCAACCAACTGCTAAAGAATGAACAAGTTGAATACGCCGAGGTTCTCTTCTACGAGCAACTTTTCCATACCCCTAACGATCCATTTGCTAACCAAACAACAGGCAATCAGGGCTATTTACAAACCATCAAGGCATACGAAGCTTGGGATGTAACAACTGGCAATCCAAATGTGTTAATAGGGATTGTGGATACGGGTATGGACATAGATCATGCTGACCTTGTCAATAAATACTATCAAAATATCGAAGAGGTAATAGATGGAGTTGATAATGATGGAAATGGCTATATCGATGATGTGTCAGGCTATGACTTTGCCGACAATGACAATAATCCCAATGCCGATACTGACGTGAACTCTTCCTTAAATCACGGAACGCATGTTGGCGGAATTGCTGGAGCAAGCACTAACAACAATCTTGGCATTGCCGGGGTTGCCTACAATTGCCGCATTGTCCCACTGAAGGGGTTTACTACAGCCACGGTTCTATCCACAGGAGTTTGGGAGGGTGTGATTTATGCGGCCGACAATGGGTACGACATTGTGAATCTTTCTTGGGGAAACACTAATGGATACGTTCAATTTTATCAGGACATCATTGACTATTGTGTCTTAGAAAAAGACATGGTCGTAGTTGCCGCCGCAGGCAATACCAATGCGAATCTTGATTTTTATCCTGCCAGCTACGAGCATGTGTTTTCAGTAGCAGCTTCTACCCTCTCAGACACCAAATGGTCAAGTGGTACGTACGGTGATCATGTAGATATTTTGGCTCCCGGAGTTTCCGTTTTTTCTACTCAAAAAGACGACACCTATGGCTCGGACAGTGGTTCTTCGCATGCCTCACCGATGGTAGCAGGAGTCGCAGGATTGGTGAAGTCTGTTTTCCCTTCTTATAACGCCAGACAGATCATGGAACAAATCCGCGTCACAACTGATGACATTTATGGCATCACGGAAAACCAACCCTATCAGCATCTCCTGGGTAAAGGTCGATTGAATGCCGAAAGAGCAGTGACCGAAACCAACGCAAAATCCATTCGGGTTCAAAATTTCAGCTATGACAATGGGTACGGTGAGTATGCATTCTATGGTGATACGATCACACTTCAATTCGACCTCATCAACTATTTATCGAAAGTCAATGCCCCGATCATATCGGTAGAGTCAGATTCACCTTATGTGACCATTTTGTCTGATCCAATGGAGCCGGGCATCTTGCAGCCCATGGAGTCTTTTGATGGAGCAACACTGCGATTAATATTGAGTGAAAGCACGCCCTCCGAAACAGAGATCAACCTGAGATTTTTCATGGAGGATGGTACTTATCAGGATTTTCAGAATTTTACACTCACAACCTCTCCAGACTATCTTCAAGCATCCAGCCCAAACCTTGCACTAACCATTGCTGGAAATGGTGATCTTGGGCTTACGGACAATTACTCTGAAGGCAATGGCCTTACATTCAATGGAAGCAATTCAGGTAATTACCACGGTTTGTTGTTTGGTGATAGCGAAAGCCGGATGTATGACAATGTCCCAAGCGCATTCTTCCCACAGGCAAATGATGGAGACTTCCTTCAAACGAAACCAATAAAATTCTATGAGCATTCCTCAATTGGTACATATGCCTACAGTGAATTTCGCACGTGGGATAGCGACTTCCTCATTGATCAAGTGGTGATCCCCGGTGAATCAGATGACTTCATTTTAGTCGAATACCGGATAGTGAACAAATCAGGTGAAAATCTGAACGACTTTCATCTTGGTTTCTTCTCTGATCAGAATGTACCAAACGGCGCGAATAGTGTGTCGTGGGACCCTGGCAATGATGCACTCGTATTTTCCGATGAGGTGGGTGACGTTCTTGGAGCACTTGCCATGGTGACAACCTCATCAGATTATGTGTCGCTAAACATGCAGGATTTCAATGGTCATTCGCAGGATGTAGGGAATTCGTTCTCCAATACAGAAAAATTCAACTTCCTCAACGGCCCCAATGTCTCCACGGCCGGCGAACTGTCTGGTGGAAATGATGTAGCAGGCATTGTAAAAACAACCTTTCCGAGCTTCCCTAATAATACAGAGATAAAGGTCGGATTTATCCTTTCGGCAGCTGAAAGCATAGAAGACATTTCGGCCAATCTAATGTCGGCTCGTGATGCTTATTTTGCGTTTGCTAGCAATCCTGAAGTTTCTCAGACCTTCTTTTCCTGTGAAGGTGGTGAAGTTACTTTGGACCCTGAAGGAGATAGTTTTGACTTTTATGAAGACCCTTTCAAAGCCAACTTCATTGCAAATGGAAGTTCCATCCAAGTGGACAACATCACCAAAGACACAGCGATTTATGTTCAGAATTTGGATCAAGGTTACCCAGCCAGACTCACAAAAATAGACATCAAGATTCTTGATGAAATTGCGGTATTCGAGCCATCTACAGACACATTGTATCTTGACCACCCCACGGTCAACCTCGTGCATTTTCAGGACGAAAGCTACCTTCCGACGAACTGGTTTTGGGATTTTGGGAACGGCCAGCAATCAACGATACAAGACCCTTCGATAAATTATCAAGCAGCAGGTATTTATACTGTGTCCCTGAGTGTGACTAGCGAGCTAGGTTGTGAGGACACATATTCTAAAGACATAGTGGTAGCCACTCGGCCAGATACTCCAAGTATTCAGGATCAAAGTATTTGTCGCGGGGAAACTCTTGTGTTCACCCATCCAACAGACGAATATTCCATTTTTGACAATCAAGGCAATAGAGTCCTTACGGGTAGTGAAGTAACACTGGGGCCTTTTGACCAAGATTCTATAATTCGGGTTGCCAATCGAGTAAACGATTTTGAAAGTCAGCAACAACAAGTGCTAATTTCAGTAGACCCAATTCTTGCTTCCTATCAAATCTATCCTGATACGCTCAGTGATGCTACCTCTGCCCTATTGCGGTTTACAGGTACAAACGCATCTAACTACGAATGGAAAATCGGTGGGAATATAGTCAGTACTGAAAGCGAATTCACCTACACTGTTTCTGGGGATTTTACTTTGGATTTGGAAGTGAATAATGAAGCCTGCTCGGCTTCATTATCTGAAAGTGTGGTGCTCACCAGTTCGCCAGTTCCTTCCTTAGTTGATATTCAGGCTTGTGACGGAGAACGGCTCGTAATCCAACCAAAAAACGGCACCTATTTCGGCTTTTATGCCGATCAAAACTTGACTCAATTGATTCACAAGGGAAAGCAGCTTCTTATTGAGAACGTGACCGCAAGCACTTCTATTTTCGTGGTTGGTTTGGACAATGTACTTCCAAGCTCGGCCAAAATGGTTTCCATTGATGTAGTGGATTTTGAATCCGCCATACTAGCCACCCCCTCGGTTCTCGATTTGACGATCTCGTCCATAGCGCAGTTTTCTGCTGAGGGAATTACTCAGGCCAAATGGTATGTGGATGACCAACTCGCGGAAACGGCACTCAATCCAATTCTTTTTTTCGATGCTGCGGGAGAGTATGAAATAAGGCTTGAGGGAGCCAATAGTGCGGGATGCTCTATTGTGGAAACATTGATCTATGAAGTTAGAGACATTACTCTTAGAGTGAAGAATAATGATTTCAAGATTTATCCTAATCCTGTCGATGTGTCATTCACTTTGCACGATAAATCGCTGGAAAAATCATCGCTGGTAATGTTTGATTTGGAAGGCAAGGAAATATACAGAATGGAAAATCTCACCGGAACTTCCATTGAAGTAGTAACATCATCTATCCCTTCTGGGCTCGTGGTTGTTAAATTGATTAAACCAGACGAAACCAAAGAATTCAAACTGCTGATTCAGCACTAGCGAATGTTCATGATTCCATCTTCAAATCGACTAGTCTCGATCCCCCCAGAAACCAAACAGCCAGTTGCCGGGTGCCTTTTCATCGTTGGACTTGAAGAATTCATCAACAGCCTGCAGTAGCTCCTGCTTTGACACATGGTCGTCTCCGTTTCTGTCGAGTTTCAAAAAGGCCTTTGCTGAATACTTGATCTTGATGTGGTAGCACATGAACATGTCCACATACTCGTTGATGGAAATTACTCCGTCCTTGTTCAAATCAAAAGAATCAAACACATCTCCCACTACTCGAACAATGAATTTTTGAAACAACTCCTCCCCACCAGGAGAGAGCATTTTATCCATGAATTTCAGGAACTGCTCTAAATCCGCCTGCCCTTCCTGCTTGCTAAAATAACTTTCGAACATTTTCCAACTCGCGATGCACTGCTGCATTACCGCCTCATACTCCTTGGTAGTCGGCTTATATCTCCAAAGAATGCACAGAGACTCGCCTATTTCGCGAAAGTCATTTTCCTCCAGTACACCATTTCTATCCTGATCAAGCACCACATGGAAATAGTGGGAAATTTTTTGTTTCTGTAAATCCGAAAGCATAGTTAGTCTTGTTGCTTAAATACCTTTTTGAGTAAATCAGAGGTTCGCTCTCCTGGGTTTTCTCTAATTTTTAGCTCCTCCTGCCCCACCAAATAAAACAAGCCCTGAATGGTTTTATTGGTAGCATAGCTGGTCAAATCCGAATCCTGTTTTGTCACCAAGGGCAGCTTGTTGTAAGCTTCTATTATGTCCTTATAATACTTCGTCGCATTGGTTGATTTCAGCTTCTCGTCTATAATTGGGCTCATCTTTTCTGCAAGCTGAGATGTGGTCTTTTCTTGCAAATAAGCAGTTGCGGCCTTCTTATTATCCCCGCTCAGAATGTCCCACGCATCATCAATAGACATGTCTTTGATGGCATTTACAAAAATGGGAGCAGCTTCTTTTGCCGCCTGCTCGGCACTCCTGTTTAAGGTGACCACAAACTCCTTTACCTGCTTTTCCATTCCGATCTTCTTCACTGCCTTCGCCACCTTTTCGGCATTTTTGGGAAAAGGAATCTTAATATCCTGATTCTTGTAAAACCCATCCAGCGCTGACGCTTGGTCTGTACCATTTTTCACCCCCTTAATCAAGGCCTCCTTTAAACCGGCCGCTACCTCATCAGTGGTGAGATCCTTCTCAGTAAGAGCCTTCTCAGCTTCCTTTTTGAGCTTATTTAGTTTCTTAGAAATCTGCGCTTCACTTGGAACCACAAGCACCAAAGAAAACATTATCAGGAAAATGGTCCGCATAAGATTAATGTTCATTCTTGGGCTAAACTACTTTAATTCGCGCAGTAACATAATCATCAAATGTCAATAAAAGCAGAAATTCTGACGATCGGAGACGAGATTCTCTATGGACAAACTTTAGACACAAACTCGCACTGGATCAGTTCAGAGCTCGATCAGATTGGCATCAGAGTGGTGAGAAAAAGCACCATTCCAGACGATAAGCAGACTATCCTCAATGCGTTTGCTGAATCTGAGAATCGAGCGGACATTACCTTCATCACCGGCGGCCTAGGCCCCACCAATGACGATCTCACGAAACCCTGTCTTGCAGAATACTTCGGAGTAGGCATGGCGCTCAATCAAGAGGCACTCGACGAAATAACGGAATTGTTCAAGCGCTCCGGTCGAGAAGTCACTGAACTGAACCACGGCCAGGCCATGCAGCCAATTGGCTCCAAAAAAGTGACGAATACAATGGGTACTGCTCCCGGAATTTGGATGGAGCGTAACAACAAAATCTTTATTTCCATGCCAGGAGTTCCGCATGAGATGAAAGGCATGATGACAAACGAAATACTGCCAGCCATCAAGGAACGATTCGTAAAAGGGGTCATCTATCATAAAATAATCAGGACAGCTGGCATTCCAGAATCGCATCTCGCCGAACGAATCGCGGAATGGGAAGCTGCACTACCGGCTCACATCAAGCTCGCCTACCTTCCCTCCTTAGCTCAGGTAAAGCTAAGGCTCACCGCAACAGGTGACGATCTAAAGACATTGGAATCAGAGACAGAAGTAGAAGTACAAAAGCTCTTACCAATGATTGAAAAGTATGTATTTGCGACACACAACATTGAACTGGAAGAGCGGATTGGACAGTTACTTCGTGAGCAAGGCAAAACAATCTCCTGTGCTGAAAGTTGTACCGGCGGCTACCTTTCTCACCTACTCACCACCATCCCCGGAAGTTCAGATTACTTCCAAGGATCATATGTTGCATATTCCTATGAAATCAAAGAAAAGGCGCTTCAGGTAGATCATGACATTCTTCACAAAAAAGGGGCTGTGAGCGAGGAAGTTGTCATACAAATGGCAGAAAATATTCGAAAGGTGTTCAACACATCTATCGGGGTTTCTTTGAGCGGAATTGCCGGGCCAGGTGGAGCTACGGAGGACAAACCAGTAGGTACCGTTTGGATAGCTGTCAGCGATGACTCAGGCACTAAGGCCAAAAAATTTGTGTTCTCCAAAGACAGAAAATTGAACGTTCATTTATCAGCTATGGTTGCCCTAAACATGGTCAGAAGACTTATATCGTAATTTTAATTATACGATTAATTGTCGTATAATAAATACGATAATGAAAATTACAGCCTTAATAGATGATAAGTTAATCGATCAGGTAAAGGAAATATCCGGCGGCAAAAACATCACAGAAAGTTTGGTGATTGCCTTAAATGATTACGTTAGAAGAAATCAATTAAACGATATCATTTCTGAAATTGAAAACGAGCCTATGATTTTTCAAGATGGCTTCACTCCTTATGGTCTTCGTCAAATCAATAGAAATAGATGATCTTAGTTGATACATCTGTGTGGATTTCATTTTTGAGAGCAGATGATCCAGACCTTTCCTCTATTCTTAAAACCTATTTAAGAAAAGGGCATGTTTTTTCTCTAAGTGCGGTGTTTGGAGAGCTTCACTCCGGAGCTAGAAACCAAAGAGAAAAAAGGCCACTAACTGGGTTATGGTCCAACTTACCTAAGGTTAAGGAGTCAGATTTATTTATTCAAGCCGGGCTCATTTTGAATGAACACAAACTCCATTCTAAAGGCGTTGGTTTGATCGACTGTTATATTCTTGCGGCAGCCGTGGACAATGATTTGGCGCTTTGGACTTTGGATAAAAAGTTGCTTGCTGCATTCGATAGTATTTACAAAAACATCAATTAGGCAGAATACCAAATTTCCTTTCTCTTCGAGGATTCAATATTTTCATCAACCTTCTTCCAACGTTATCCAATCAATATTTGGCCTTTGGTGCGCATCGCATCAAGTGTCCTCTTTATTCAAACCTCTTGTTATCTTTGTCAACAACAATTAACCCCTGAAAAAATGGCTGTAGTTGAGATGATGATGCCCAAAATGGGCGAAAGCGTAATGGAAGGAACGGTGCTATCCTGGCTGAAGAATGTCGGCGATACCGTGGAAGAAGATGAGTCATTGCTAGAGGTTGCAACAGACAAGGTGGATACGGAAATACCCTCAACACATGCAGGCGTAATCAAGGAAATTCTGGCTCAGGAAGGTGATGTGGTGCAAGTGGGTAAGCCTGTCTGTGTAATTGAAATTGATGGAGAAGGCAAGAGTTCCGATGAAACTCCGGAAACACCAAAGGAAAACTCAACAGTCAAGCAGGCGGAAGAAATTCTTGAAACAGCCATGGCAACCGCTTCATCAAATGGAAATGGTGCTTCAGTACCACGTACATCAGACTCAGGCAGATTCTATTCTCCCCTGGTCAGAAGTATAGCCAAAAAAGAAAATATCTCGGCTCAGGAACTTGAGTCTGTCTCCGGTAGCGGACAGGAAGGTAGAGTTACCAAGAAAGACATTCTGGCGTTCGTGGAGCAACGAAAGTCTGGCGGTGTTGCTATTTCAAGGCCTTCCACTCCTCAAATACAGCCTATACCGATTAGTGTGTCTGGAGAAGACGAAATCATCGAAATGGATCGTATGAGAAAGATGATTGCGGATAGAATGGTGCAGTCTAAGCAGATATCTCCTCACGTTACCTCCTTCGTAGAAGCAGATGTCACCGCTATGGTGAAGTGGCGCAACAAAGTGAAAAATGAATTCAAAGAGCGTGAAGGCCAAGCCCTTACCTTCACTCCAATGATCATAGAGGCTATCGTGCAAGCCATTAGAGACTACCCGATGATCAATGTGCAGGTGGACGGTGATAGAATCATTAAAAAAGGTCAAGTAAATATTGGAGTAGCCGTAGCACTCCCTTCGGGCAACTTAATTGTGCCCGTGATCCACAATGCCGATAAACTGAATCTTATTGGGTTGACCCAAAAGGTCAACGATCTTGCAAAAAGAGCACGTGAGAATAAATTGAAACCGGATGAACTTCAAGGTGGAACGTACACCGTTTCAAATGTGGGATCATTTGGAAATGTGATGGGAACGCCGATTATCATGCAACCTCAGGTGGCCATTATGGCCGTTGGGGCGATTCAAAAGAAACCATCGGTTATAGAAACGCCTGAAGGAGATTTGATCGGGATCCGAAGCAAAATGTTCCTTTCTCATAGCTATGACCACCGTGTGGTTGATGGTGCGCTTGGAGGAATGTTCGTTAGACGAGTGGCCGACTACTTGGAGCGTTTTGACCTCAATAGGCACGTGTAGTGGGACACCACCACCCGACCAAGAATATTCGAGTAGCCTTCTTTCTAAACCTTGGCTTTGCTCTGATCGAACTGGTGGGTGGACTTCTTACGAATAGTGTTGCCATCCTCTCAGACGCGCTACATGACCTTGGCGACAGCCTCACGCTAGGGGCTTCATGGTACTTTACCAAATTGTCGACCAAAGAACGTGACAAGGAGTTTAGCTACGGCTACAAACGATTCTCTGTGCTTGGCGCCTTGATCAGCAGCGTAGTTCTTCTTGTTGGGTCTATTTTCATCATTGTAGAAACAATTCCTAGGCTTCTAAATCCTGTACAGCCCGACACTGGGGGAATGATCATTCTCGGAGTAATTGGAGTTGTCGTGAATGGAATAGCTGCGCTAAAACTGAGTCATGGACATTCACTAAACGAGCAAGCCGTCTATTTGCACCTGCTTGAAGATGTGCTAGGATGGGTGGCAACATTGATTGGGGCTATCGTCATGCATTTTACGAACTTCCCAATTATTGATGCTTTATTATCCATGGGCATTGCAGCGTTCATCCTGTTCAATGTTTTCAAAAACCTTCGCAAGAGTTTCAATATTGTCTTGCAGGGTACGCCTCAAGATATTGATATAGAAAAAATACATGGGGTAATTGGTACCACAACAGGAGTAATTGATTTCCATGATTGCCATACGTGGACAATGGATGGATCGTATCATGTTTTGTCCGTGCATTTGGTGGTACAAAACCTTCAAATGGAGGACTTGGAGAAAATAAAACACGAGGTAAAAGACAACTTAAGAACTCTGGGCATAGATCACGCCACCATCGAATTTGAGCAGGAAGACGCAGATTGTGACAAGTGCTAGTTACAATAGATAGTTAGCTGCTCCACGCTTCGTTTTTCCTTGACTTCAGCTCCCATTTTCCAAGCCTCACACGCTTTTTCTAACTCATTTAACTTTATGTAAGTCAGGCCTTTATAATAAAACAACTCATCTATGAATTCATTTGACTTTTCAGCCCTTTCAAAAAGCTCTATTGCTCGTAGATAGTCTCCACTTCTTAGGTAGTAAATCCCTTTATTTCGATAAGCCCAGCCATTATCGGTGTTTAAAAGAATACTCCTATTTATATCCTTCAATCCCAATTCCAGTGAATCCATTTCCAGATAGACCAATCCCCTATTGTTAAGAAAGTAGGGTTCCCTGGGAACTACCTCCAGCGCCCGCTCTATTGAATACAAGGCTCCATTCAAGTCTGCTTCCGCAAGCAACATTTGACTCAATGTGTTCAATGCATTCGGCTGCTTCGGGTTTTCATTTAAGACTTTATTAAGGAAGTATTTCGCTGAATCATTTTGTCCAAGGAAATAATAAACCGTGCCTATATTTACCAGCGTCTCTTGGTCTTCGTTTCCAAGGTCAATGGATGTCCTGAAGCTCCGAAGTGACCCTTGATAATCACGCTGCTTAGTCAAAACAAGCCCTTTATAAAAGTGATAGTATGCTGAGTCTGGTGACGATGACAGCAGCGCATCTATGTCCCTGATTGCATTGCTGTATTGTCCTATGAATTCGTAAGCATAGGCTCTGTTTAGAAGGCAATCTTCGTAATTTGGTTCAAGAGTCAATGCCGAATTGTAATCCAGAATCGCGGCATATGGATCACCTTTTTCAATCTTCGCCACTCCTCGATTGTTCAAAGCTGGAGCATAGGACGGATCGGCCTTCAAGGCATTGTCGTAATATTCGATGGCTTCCTTGAATCGTCCGTTTCCAAGAGATTCATTCCCTTCCACAAAAAACTCATCCCGCTTCCTAACTTCGGATGAGCATGACATCAAAAAAACAACCAGTAAAATGAGTGTATATCGCATATAAAAAAAGCCTGACCAAAATTAGCCAGGCTTCCTTTCAAAGATGGATATTTTTAATATTTCTTGACCGAGCCTCCACTGCTCGTGCTCACGTCCATTCTTGGGTTTCCTTTGCATTTGATACTTCCTCCACTGCTTGCTCTAGCATCCAATTGCTCTTTCACTGTGATCTCGATAGAGCCTCCGCTACTCGCATTTACATCTGCTTCCTCGCAAACCAAATCAAATCCCTCAAAGTCACCAGACGAACTAGCAGTGATATCCACACTTCTGGCGGTTCCTTCTATTTCTATTCCTCCTGCACTACTTACACCTCCATCAATGTCTTTGACCTCCACCTTGATTTCGATATCTCCGGCACTTGAAGCCGAAATATCCAAATTATTTGCTTTCACATCCACTTCCACATCACCCGCACTGCTCGCACTTACTCTAAAGTCTCCATCAGTAATTACACGATTTTCTCCTCTAATATCAGCCGCTGAGGATGCGCTTACTCCATTAAGTTTTTTATAGGTCACCCAAACGGTCACATCCACATTGTTGTGCTTATTTCCATCCAAATGGATTTTCAACTTGCCACCTTCTACTTCTGTAAGAACATCACGCAGATCAATGTTTCTGGCACTTATGCGTGCTTCTTCTTTGCTACCTGATTTGAAGTAAACATCAATCCCCTCATGAGCTGAGATATAATTGAATGAAGACAAACTTCTGGTTTCTTCGTTTTGGGCGAATCCCATCATCGCTGCGAAGATGAAAGTCGATAATAGAGTAATTCTTTTCATGATTCTTTTTTCTTATTGACTCTACAAAAAATGAAGAGTTGCATCCGGGCGGAAAATTACTTCGATGCGATAGATTTTTGATACTCTTCCCATTTTACATTCTTAAAATGGTCTTCGCCTATATAGGTAAGAATTGGAAGGAAACGATCAGGGCCCATATATCCGGCAATTGGTTGGATGATTCGGGTTTGCTCATCCATGAACACGGTCGTTGGATAAGAGAGCTTGTTCTGAGTCAAGGCAGCAGCTAACTCATGAACTCCACGCCTACCACTTGCTACAAACTTGAATGTATGCCCAGCGAACTCAACAGGCTCAGGTTGCTCTGCATTAAATTTTATGGCGTAGAAATTCTCATTGATGGCTTTGATTATTTCTGGCTGTGAATAGGTGTCCCGATCCATTCTCTTACACCAGCCACACCAGTCTGTATATAAGTCAATAAGCAATTTCCTTGGCTCTTTCTTTGACAATTCCACCGCTTCTTCAAACGATACCCATTGGATTTCCTGACTATTGGCATTGAATCCAAAAGCGATTAGAAATAGAAAAAAAATGATCTTACCTGTAATCTTCATAGAGTAATCCAACGCAAAAATACCCAGATTGGTGCCAATCAGGATTTATCAAAATGTGTAAGCAATTTACGATCGGCGATCAACTGAGCCCGATTGATCATAAAAAGAGTAACCAGTGAACCTAAAGTAATCCATAAATAAAGGTCGAACCGAACGAAGAGACAAGAAATGATAATCCCCCAACGGTGAATATTCAGGCCACCAACCCATGCCCACCATTTCAGAAGGCCTTTTTGTGTTGCTAAATACTGAGATGAAAACTCTTCTCTGTGCTCACTGTACAACGCTCTGAATCGGTTGAAATGGACTTTTCTGGTACTGCCCCAGAATTGTCTTTTTAGATAGTCGAGATAGAAACTCCTCAGGAGCCTGTTCAGACCTGAAGCCTTGTCACGCTCCTTTCTCACTTCGTCTATTGTTTGATTTCTCGCGTCATCAAATTTACCACCGTAATACAACATCTCGCTCTTGTACAAATCATAAACCCCATTCTTTAGATTGTGCACATATCCGGCCGCCATTGATAAAGGAATGTACCAAAGGACAGGCTCAGGGCGAAGGACATAAAACGCCGTAGCTCCCACATAGCACGCAATGAAAACAATGGTGTCCACGGTTCCGTCCAATATTCTCCCAAACTCGGTGGACTGTCCTGTCATTCGAGCCAACTGACCATCAGCACTGTCGAAGAGACCTGCCATTGTCAGAAGAAAGCTACCCAAAATAGTTATCCAGAGTGTTTCTTGAAAGTACAACAAGCTACCACCGATTAACCCGGAAATCATGCTAAGAACAGTAATGTTCGTAGGAGTCAAATGAAGTTTGGAGGCAACTCTAGCTATGTAAAATCCCAGAAATCGACTAAAGTAAATGTCGTATTTCTCCTCCACCTCCGGCATCTTCAGTGAATGTTTAATCTGATCCAGATCGTTCCTTATCTTGCGCATGCTCTAAAATTCGGCGCAAAGATGAAGAAAATTGGCCTTTTATCAGACACTCACGGCGTACTAGACAATCGCGTCTTTGACTATTTCAAGGAAGTGGATGAGATATGGCATGCCGGCGATATAGGCACCATTGAGGTCTTAGATGAACTCAATGAATTCAAGCCAACCATTGCTGTATTTGGAAATATAGATGGAGGGGACCTGCGCATCGACTGCAAGGAAACCGTACTTCTGAGAAGAGACGGTCTAAAGGTGCTGATCACGCATATTGCCGGCAAACCACCCAGATACAATCCGAGGGTATTGAGTCTTGTTCAAGAGCATAGGCCAAACGTACTGATCTGTGGTCATTCACATATATTAAAGGTGGAGTTTGACAAGAGAAACCAGCTGCTTTTTATGAATCCCGGCGCAGCGGGAAATCACGGCTTTCATAAAGTGAAAACACTTCTGAGGTTCGGCATTGAAAACGGGAAAGTAAAAGACCTTGAGGTGATAGAGCTTGGTAAGCGCGGGGCTCTTACTGGCTAAAATCAAGTGTGTGTGTGGCCATAAGGGTCCAAGCATGTCTATTCTCAAAAACATCAGCCCCAGTGAGCACTCCCCAGTGCATGTAACCCGAGGAGAGCTTCCATTCCCCTACAGGAAAATTGCAGAGCAGGGCTGTTCTATCCTGATCGAAAACATTCAGGCGCGGTGCTCCTCCCGCGTTAAAGAAGATTTCAGTACCAGCTGTCAAACTAAATCCCTTGTAAACGGGAATACCGATTTCTGAAAGATTTCTGAATCTAAAACTGAAAGTGTGACCTGAAATCAGTTTGCCATTTTCTACATTTCTAATAAATCTCTCCTCTGCAATAAATCGCCATTTAAAAGAGATTTTATCAAATTTAGCACTGTATCCTACCTGCTGATAGGGTCGCATTTCGGGTACTAGCAAATAATCTTCAGCGACTATCTGATTCACATTCAAATTCATTAGACCTGCTCCGACCGAAAAGCCATTTGGCAAAATCCTAGTGAAGCCAGCACTAAAAAACAGATGGTAATCCTTGTCTCGCTCCACCAAATCCCTGTACTGAAATCCTAATCCTGCGCTCCATTTCTCCGATAGTTTGATGTTCTCATTGTACTGATACCATATCACTGCTTCGTTGGTACTCTGAGCAATACTTCCTAGCGATAAAAGGCATACTGAAATACCAAGTGCTAATTTCTTTTTCAATCTCTCACCTCGATTATTGCCTCAATCTCCACAGAAATATCCCTGGGCAAGGAGCTCATACCCACGGCAGACCTGGCATGTTTGCCCCTTTCGCCAAAGACTTCTACCATCAAATCGGAGAAGCCATTGATTACCTCTGGATGATTTTCAAAGTCAGAAGTGGCGTTGACCATTCCAAGGACTTTAACCACCCTCACCACTTTATTTAAATCGCCAATTTCAGATTTGAGCACCGACAAGTGCGCAATGGCAACCAAGCGTGCCGCTTGGTATCCTTCTGCAATGCTAACACTATCGCCCAATTTGCCCGTTATCAACTTTCCTTCTGAATTTCTTGGGCCCTTTCCTGCCAGAAAAATCAAATTGCCGCTTCGCACCGCATGGACGTAATTAGCAACAGGGGTGGATGGTTCCGTTAGGGTAATTCCCATCGAATCCAACCTTGCTTCTACATCATAAGTATACAGCTCAACTTTAGCTTCTTCGGTAGCTTGTTTGCCACATCCGGCAATTGCCAGAGTGAGGAAAACATAAATGAACCTCATCAATTTTTTCCCTCTCTGATCGCCTTGAACTCACTTCCCTCTTTCCATTTTGGCCAGCCCTCTGAATTGGCCAACTCAGCTCCAATATTGTAGAGCAACTGGGCGTCAAACTGAGCCCCACCAAAGTCCCAGCTATCGTCCACCTCATCGGCAGGTTTGTGATAGGCATTTGTTAAATACTCTTGCGTTTTTTCTTCTGCAAACGCTACGCCTTTGTCCCAATGCTCATAAGAGCCGGATGCATACAGAGCAGGAATGCCCACTTTAGCAAAATGAAAATGATCTGATCGGAAAAAATAGCCTTTGCCCGGATCAGGGTCAGGAATGACATAACGTCCTTGTTGCTCAGCCAAACGCGTGGCTATGTCGTCCATTTCAGAATGCCCGTATCCCACGATGGTGAGGTCTTTCATTTTTCCATAGTAAGGCAGTCCATCCATGTTGATGTTGCAAACGGATTTATCTATCGGGAAAATTGGATTCTGAGCGTAGAATTTCGATCCAAGCAGTCCTTGTTCCTCAGCAGTAACGAAAATGAACCCAACAGTCCGCTCTGGTTTTGAAGACTTTGCGAAAGCTTCGGCTATTCCCAATAGCCCAGCTGTGCCAGTGGCGTTATCATGTGCGCCATTATAAATGGAGTCTCCATCCAGAGCCAGTCCAACTCCTAAATGATCCCAGTGAGCAGAATAAATGATGGACTCGTCTGGTCGAGAACTTCCCGTGATCTTCCCAATCACGTTCATCGAAGAGGATCGCTTTATCTTATTAGAAACTGATACACTCGCCTGAAGATCAAGTCCAAATGGCTGAAAGTCTTTGTTTCGAGCCAACTCGTTGAAGTTTCCAATGCCCTTTCCTGAGGCTTGAAAGATTTTAATGGCAGCATCTCTGGATATCCAACCCAAAATATCCGGTTGAAAAGAATCGCCACTTTCGTCCAGATAAAGACTAGCTCCCGACCAAGAATTTTTAACCACAGCCCAAGGATAGCCTGCCGGTACGGTTTGATGAACTATTAAGCACCCTGCCGCACCCTGCCGAGCCGCTTCCTCGAATTTGTAAGTCCATCGGCCATAGTAAGTCATGGTTTCTCCTTTGAACATGGTTGAATCCCCCGAACCAAATCCCGGGTCATTCACCAGCACAACAACCGTTTTTCCTTTGACATCAAGTCCTTTGTAATCATCCCAACCATATTCTGGAGCTACTACACCGTATCCGGCAAAAACCAGCTCCGAGCTTTCAAGGCTTACATTCTCTACTACTCGCTCGGTGTATGCCACGAACTCTTCTCCTACTTTAAGCGAAATTGACTCTGCCCCATTGCTAATTTCCAGGGTCTGAGATGGCGTGGCTGTTAGCTCCACCATTGGTACTTCTTGGAAATAGCTCTTACCATTTCCTGGCTCAATACCCAATTCTTTCAATTGTTCCTCCAGGTATTTAATTGTTTTGTTCTCTCCTTCTGTAAACGGCTTCCTACCTTCAAATTCGTCTGAAGACAAAGTGCGAACGTGTGTTTCAATGGAACTAGCCGAAACATCTACTAGCTTTTTTTGATCTTTTTGCTCGCATGAGAAAAGAATAGCAATGCCAAGTAGCAGGGTTATTTTGTTCATTTTATTAGGGTTAATTCGTCCACAATTTAAGCGAATTACTTCTATGGATTTAATTGAGTTACGCCGAGTTTATATCTTCGTTTTATGAGCAACTTGACCAAAGAAATTAACGGACACAAGCATGTATTATACAAGCGGGAAACCTTTCCTACCAATGAAGCCACCAAGCATGCTGAGAACTTTTACAAATGGCTGGATACTCGACGGACCGTCAGAGAAATTTCGACCGAACCTGTGCCAAAAGAATTGATAAACCATTTGATCATGGCGGCTTCTACCGCTCCTTCTGGGGCACATAAGCAGCCTTGGACTTTTTGCGCTATATCAAACCCAGAGTTAAAATCAAAAATCAGAGAAGCCGCAGAAAAGGAAGAATACGACAGCTATAATGGACGAATGAGCGAAAGGTGGCTGAAAGATTTAGCCGCCATTGGGACGGACTGGCACAAGCCCTTCATTGAGAATGCACCTTGGATCATTGTGGTCTTTAAAAGAGTACATGAGCACATCGATGGTGAGAAGGTAAATAACTACTACGTAAACGAATCCGTTGGAATCGCCTGTGGCATGCTCATCTCCGCGATTCACAAAGCGGGATTAGTTACGCTCACACACACTCCTTCCCCAATGAATTTCCTGACTAAAATTTTGGAACGGCCGGAAAACGAGCGACCATTCCTATTGCTCCCTGTTGGCTATCCTGAGGATGAGGTCTACGTCCCAGATTTAGAGAGAAAGCCACTAGAAGACGTCTCAGTGTTCTATGAATAATGGCAGGATGACGAAAAATGATGGCAGAAAAGTGAAGTCATGTTCACCCAACTTGTAACCGAATTCGCAGAATTTATTCATAGCCTGTTTTGAAATAAGCTCCCGATAATCTTGGGAGTTTATTTTTTAGCTTTAAGAATCAACACACCATCATGAGAGCAAAAATTCTTATTGGTCTTCTCTTCACCCTGAGCCTGACCAAATCATTTTCTCAGCCAAGATCGTTCATCGATAGCTTAAAAAACGATCTCAACACAGTTTCTGATGACTCCCTGAAATTTAGGCTTCTAGATGAATTGGCATGGACGTACAAGCGTATTGATGCCGACTCTGCTTTGGCCTATGGAAAAATGGGTATAGAAGCTGCAAAAAAGCTCAAAGACGAACAATTTCAAGCATTTGCGTATTCCACTTTTGGTGTAATCAAACTCGAAAATGACCTACTTGACTATGGTGTTTCCGATCTCAAAACTTCCCTCTCGATCAACCAAAGAAATCAAGATCAGCGAGGAATTTCGAGCAACTACAACAACCTTGGTAACGCATATAACAGCCTAGGCAAGTACGACTCATCGATCATCTACTATACCGAGTCCATTAAAATAAAAATGGAAATAGGGCTGGAAGCATCTGCTGCCAGCACTATGAGCAACCTTGGCCTGGTATATATGGAGGTAGAAAATGCCGAAAAGGCTCTGGAATATTTTCAAAAGGCACTGGAGATAGTGGGAGAAGATAGCCGCCGAGCCAATGGCATATTCAATAACATGGGGATTGCCTACTCCAAACTCAACCAAAGCAGTATGGCGAGGCGATACCTGAAAAAGGCCATTAGAAATTTGACCCTAGAGGGAAGCGAACGGCAGTTTGCCCAAACCTATAACAATATTGCTGAGAGCTTTCAAGATGACCAATTGTATGACTCAGCAATTTATTATGCCCTAAAGTCCTACGACCTAAAAAAGAAGCATGGAAGCGGTTTGGATCTAACCTTCTCTGCCATCACCTTGTCTAAAATATATGGTGAAACGGGTGATTTCGTCAATGCCAAAATCTTTGCTTCAGAGGCGCTGAACATTGCCAAAGAATACGATAATCCCGAACGTCTTGCCGAATCTACCTGGGCACTTGGTGTCGTCGAAGCAAGATTGGGGAATTTCAAAGAATCATCTGATTTGTTTCAGGAATACATCGGCATAAATGAGAAACTAACACAAGGCGAGATTTTAGCAGCCGCAGAAGAAGCTGAGGCGAAATTTCAAAATGAACTAAAAGAAAAAGAAAACCAATTGCTCAGGGAAGAGGCGGCCATTCAAGACTCAAAAATTAGAATTCAGACCTTACTTATTTGGGCAAGTATTAGTGTTGCTCTCTTATTATTGGTCATCGCCTACCTGGCTCGCAAACGCTCACTGGAACGCAAAAAACTCCTTGAAAAAATAGAAAGTCAAGCCCAGAAGCTCCAAGAACTTGATAAGGCCAAAACCAGATTCTTCGCCAATATCTCCCATGACTTGCGCACTCCGCTTAGTTTGATTTTGGGTGCATTCGACAATATCCAATCACGCGATGCACAAGTCCTCGACAAGGAATCCAAAGAAGAACTGGACATTGGGTACAAGAATGCCAAGCGGCTGCTCTTCATGGCCGACGAAATAATGGATCTGACAAGACTCGAGAATGGCAACCTCAAAATCAAAAAGCAGTTCGTCAAGCTTGTGCTGTACTTACAACTTCTTGTCAAGATGTTTCACAGTGCTGCCGATCTTAAAAGAATCAGGCTCACCTTCCACTCAGAAGTCGACAGTGATCTTTTGCTGGAACTAGACCCCTACCAGTTTGAGAAGATCATTTACAATCTTCTTTCGAATGCCATCAAACACACCAACCAAGGAGGCTCCATCTCCGTGGAGATAAGAGAGCTCAAAAGAAAAATACAAATCGAAGTGAAGGATACTGGGTCCGGCATTCCTCCCGAGGCAGTCAATCACGTGTTCGATCGGTTCTATCAGTCGGTTTCCAATTCGTACAATTCCAAAGAAGGAATTGGTATCGGGCTGGCACTTGTCAAAGAAATTGTGGATTCCCACAATGGCGAAATCACCGTCAAAAGTGAAATGGGTGTTGGTACCTCGTTCTTCGTCGACTTCCCATACGATCCTAACAAATGGGTGTCTGACGCGAAAATTCCTCAGCCGTCGACACAATTGATTTCCAAAAATTCCCTCTGGATGGATCTGCAAGAAGAGTCAGCCACCATCCAATTTCCTGGAGTAGATTCTAACCCTGAGGGCAAAACCATCCTCATTGTCGAAGATCACAAAGAAGTACGTGCACTTATCAAAAGTATTTTACGTGTGAATTTTAGAATTATAACTGCCGCCAATGGTACTGAGGCACTGAACATGCTCGAACAACAGACCATTGATTTGATTTTGACTGATTTGATGATGCCGCTGATGGACGGATTCGAGTTGATAGAAAAGCTGAAAGCAGATAAGGAATTGAGGAAAATTCCGGTAATCATTATCAGTGCACGAAATAGCCTCGAAGAAAAAGTACACATGCTTGACCTGGGCGTGGAAGACGTGATGAGTAAGCCATTTGACAAGGACGAATTGATTGCCAAAATCAACAACCTCCTTGACAAGAAAAACTGGGATACCAATAAAAACCTTCGGCTTGATACAGCGCACCTTGGTCAATTGGAAAAGGAAATTCTCAAGAAGGTGGAGAACCTGGTATTAGCACGAATCGACGATCCCAACCTTTCGGTCATGGACCTGTCCAACGAATTAGCTGCAAGTGAAAGAAAGGTTTACCGCTTGATTAAGCGGATTGCAGGCATCACCCCTTATGAACTCATTAAAGAAGTAAGGTGGCAATATGTATTCAAGAAACTCACGGACGAGCACATCGAAACCGCCACTGAAGCAGCCAAATTAATAGGAATGTCTAACCCTAGCGACTTCTCCAATCAATTCGAAAAACGGTTTGGACAACCTCTCAGCGAACTGCTATCCAAAGACTGAAATTGTCAGTTTACCGAAAAGACTTGACAGAATTGCTAAGTGAGCTGTTGAGATATTTGAACTAATTCCGATAGACGTAGTGGTAAGTCGGGAGGCTCAAGCTGGTTAGGAGTTTCGCTGCAAAACGAAACTCCTTTTTTTTTGGCAGGATTTTGAATCATTTTGGCAGAATTAGTTCCAAACAGTGCGCCACTTTTGAGCTGTCTAATCTAGTTAGACTTGAACGTTATGCATTTAACTAAGTCCGACCAAGGTCGGGTTTTGTCTATAGCTGGTTGGGGCCCCGATTCATTCGGGGTTTCTTTTTTTTACGCTTTTTGGTAAATTCCGCCAACGTGAAAATCTTTCCATTCCTTCTCATTCTTTTTTCCATGAAATGCCTGGGTCAAGGTGCCGCACCCACCTCTGGTAATTCCAAAGAACTAACCGATAAAGGACTCAAATTATACGCCATAGAGAAGGCACTGATAATCTACGATGTAGCTGACCAACCCAACGATACATTGGTGGTTCTCTTCGATCGATTTGGGTGGAGACAAGTCACCATGGAGCACGGTGAAAAGCTTTATTATGGATTGAAGACCAAGGTGAACACCAAAGAGATTATCGACGGTGAAACCACGTTCACGATGAATCTCAGAGAAAAGAAAGGGAAAGTTAGGGTCAATAAGGACCTAAGTCAGCTTGCAGGGTACAAATCCCCTGATGAGATCTTCATTGCTCAAATGGCCAAAATCAAAGCGACTAAAACTGGTACGGAGAATATTCTAGATAAAGAATGTGAAGTGTGGGAATATGAATCCAGAGGGAAAAAGCTGAAAATCTGGAGCTGGCATGGCGTGCCATTGAAGCACATTTCCACCTCAGGCACACAAACTGCACTTTCTATTAATCTGAATCCTGAAATAAACGAATTGGTTTTCGTCCCTCCTGCGGATGTTCAATTGGTGATGGAGTGACTCAACGAACCAAAAACTTCATCACCCCATTCTTTGACCCGGCAATGGTCAGGTAATATTGACCCGGTTCGAATTCGGAGATATCCACCCCCTCTCCCAATCGCTTGACATTCATTCGCCTACCCATCGAATCAAAGATTCTGATAGTTGCTCCTGCGCTTAAGTTCTCAATCTTCAAAACACCATTTACCGGATTGGGGTAAATTTTGATGGTTGGAATCTCCGCCGTACTAGTGACCTGAAGGCCGCTTCCACTTACCGATACCTGTGCGGATTCAGCCCCTACACTGCTGACAACATCTCCTGAAAATGATCCTGAGGCTGTTGGCCTAAACCGCACATAAACAAGCTGGTTAGTCAAATCACCTCCATTTGAGATGGATACGGATGAATTGAACCCGGTTGTTGACGACAAAGAAACTTCAAATCCTGACGGAGCTTGCACTGCGACACTTTGGGAAAGGTTGGTGCCGGACAATGTGAAACTACCAGGAACTGAAGCCTCACCTACTATGACCTGCCCAAAATCACCGTTGAAATTAGAATCATCTATGGATAGAGAAGCACTGGCTCCCGACCCCATTACCGAAAGATTTTCGGAAAATTCACCCGATGTGTGACTAATTGCTCCATCGAATGAACCCGTTTCATTTGGTGAGAATCTCACATAAATGGTTTTGGTTGACATGGTTCCGCTTGAAACCCCAAGACTAACCGAGGCACCAAACAGAGAGGTTGGAAATACCGAGACCTCAAACCCATCAGGTGCCTGAACCGTAACATTTCCGTCAAGATTATCACCTGATACCTGATAAGACCGAATGTCCGAAACTGCCCCGGGAGAAAGTGTTCCAAAATCGGCATTGAAACCTGAAGTGTTGAAAATGATGGATGGGGATGTATCCTCCACTCCCTCGCCACTGACTGAAACGGAGGCACTTTCACCAGATGATACAAGAGTTACAATCGAGCCAACTTGCCCTGTGGAAGATGGTGAATATCGGACATAAATAACCTGATCGATATCCCCGCCATCGACACCTGCCACTAAAGAACTCGAGAAAGTACCATCCAGTGCATCACTTAGTTCAAAGTCAACAAAGGAGGTTATGGTCACATTTTCTGTGAGATCAGAACCCGTGACTGTAAAACTCAGAACGGACGAACTACCCACATTCACTTCTTCAAAATCGAGTATGGTTGGGTTTACACTTAGTGTTGGATTTAGCTCGCCTTCTTCTTGGATGTCGCCTTCTACGAATGGATAAATCTGTACCGCACCATCGTAAAAATCCAAAACTCCCTGCAACACGAAATCGCCTGTAGGCGCAACTGTTCCATCATAAAAGGAAGTCTCATCAATACGGATAGTAAATGAGGCACCATTTGCATCGGCAGATACGCTCGTACCGGAAGGCGTTGATGAAGTGGGCCATTCGGAAGGTGATGGTAAATAAACCCCGCTGATTCTCACCAATGAGCCAAGATGGTCACTCGCCGGAATTAAATCCAGAGAGGTGATGTCAGTGATCTCAGGAAGGCTCTCCCCTGACGAAAGTACCGTGAGTTCACTGGGCAATAACTCTAACTGATCTTTAAAGGTGTCCCGTTCGCCTGTGATCCTTACTTTATCCCCTCTACTTACCAGACCAGAATTACCGGAGTAATAAACAAATATTCCCGCACTCTCATCCTGAATAAAAAATTGCCCACTTCCAACATTCATTTCGGGAGATGTTACAATTCCTTCAATTGTATATTCGGTTCCATTAGAGCCAGACCTCACATCCGCAATCGCATCCAAAGAAACCGTTCCCTCGGTCCCTGAAACCGTCAAACTCTTTGTTGTAGCATCAGCTGAACTATGCGTGATTGTTTCGGACTCCAAAGCCCCATTTGCTTCGGTCGGTGAAAAACGAACGTAAACCACATCACTTGCCGAGCCACTGGACTGAGTCACCGTGACCTGCTGAGACCAGGTAGAATTAGTAAGCGAAAGCTCGAAGGGTGCCGACACTGAAACAGTGATGTTTCCTTCAAGATCAGTCCCAGATACTGTGTAGGATTCTGAGGCACTTGAAGTGCCCGCAATGACTTCTCCCAGATTGATGCTTGATTTTGAAAGCGAAATGGTCGGCGTTGGATCTACACTCCCATCTCCCCAGATAGCATTCACCCACTCTGGGTGATCAACGAAGGGATTTCGGTTTCCTTGGTGGTTATAGTAAATGTTATTGTTTCTGTCAATCTCCTTTTGGCTCACGGGATCATTATCATGCCATGAAATCAGCATTTCAAGTGCCCAATCTTCATAAACCTGATCACTGCTTCCATCCAACATGGCACTACTCCATGATGTCAGTACATCCTCGTATCTGGTCGCCATGTAGAAATAGGTTCGGGCTAAATCCCCTTTAAACTCATCTATTGGCTCGAAAACTGTCCCTGAATATCCAAGCCCACTTCGAGCACTTCCTTTCTTACTTCCATTGTCAGAAGTAAAAGATGCACTACCTACTTCGCCAAAAGGAAAACTTCCACGTTGGCCGTTCACATACCCATCTGTGGGATAAAGGTGGTGGGCATCAGTGTACATGGGAGAAGCGTCGTTGAACCAGCTTTTGGGGAAGGAGTGCTCCCTGTTGTAGCAACTCCCTTCGCCTGAGTAATTACCACATTGATCAGTTCCCTTTGTCCAATTGTAAGGATCCGATCCTGAAGGGTTTTCTGAATAGATGTCCAAGACTGTCCCATCATTTTCATAATAAGTATCCAGATCGTAATCATAAATAAAATCCCACATCTCACCATAGCTCTGCTGATTATGATCATCAATGATATTATGAAGATTTGTCTTCAAGGTATACCCAGTTCCAGTAGCGGAATTATAATATCCATTGGGAATCTGAGCTGAACAAACAAAAACTACTAAGGCGAAAAGTGTAGTTAGAACATGTTTCATGTAGTCAAATAAAATCATTTAAAGGATGCCAGCACCGGACGATGATCTGAAACATCATTGTAATAGTTGGAGACACAGCTGTTTACAGTGAGCGTTCTTGCATCCGTAATCAAATCAAAAAGTTCATTTGTAACCAAAATATGATCGAGATCACTTGGCCAACTTGGGTAACTCGGAACGGTAACATTTGCATCGGCAAACCGATAGTTTGATGGATCATTGATGAAACTATCAAATGGACCATCATCATAATCATCATTGAAATCTCCTAGGATGATCACTGCCTCTCCTGGCAGGTTGTCATCCAAATAACTTTTTAAAGTGTTTGATGCGATGGTTCTCGAAGTTATGTCTCCTGAATTACCACAACATTTAAGGTGTAGATTCAGGAAGGTCACCTCTAGCCCTGATGCATGTTTTACTTTTAGGCCAATGGTCTCTCGTGGAGATGTATTCACTGCTACGAATGGACTCCCGATTTCCAAAAATGCATCCGTCTTCACTAGGAAGCCCAGTTCCAATGATCCCCGCACGTTGATTGAGTAGGCTGTGAACTCACTTAGGCTATTCGCCAACAGATTAAACGAAGGAATATCATAAATCTCCTGAACGGCAATTATGTCCGCATCTAAGTTTTCAATAAGTTCCTTTAGTTTATTAAGGTCTGTGCCTCCATCATTAAAAGTGTTTTCATCCATATCTAATCCCTGAATATTCCAGGTCACCACATTCAGTTCATCATCCTGAAAGGCAGGGTAGCAAACCCCTGCTTGCTTGCCAGGATCATCCCCAGTTCCGGTAGTTCCTCCCCCATTTCCGCCAGGGTTTGGATCACGGTTTATAATGATATCAGGATTGCCGCCATCATTGCAAGCAACAAGGGCGGCCATACCTAGCAGTAGGCTTAGGCCAACTATGGTTAGGATTGACCTCATTTTTCTATGAGTATGTAGGTTGGGAAATGGTCACTGTACCCATCGAGATAAACGCCTCCACCAAAAGACCTGAGCGGACCACCAGCGTATTGTCCACTTTTCACTCGCATCCAGTCGGGCCCAAAAATGCTGAACGTGTTCGGCTTGTAAGAAATACCTGCGGACTCCTTCAGCATACCCTGACTTACAATTATCTGATCGAATAAATTCCAAGCCCCGCGATAGTACAACGTGCCTACTCCCTGCTTAAAAACTTCAGCAGCCGGATTGAAAAGATCGCCCGGTTCAAGCTTCTTGTCTACAGCTCTCAATTCCTTTTTTATGCTCTTATTAATAGGGTCGTCATTGAAGTCACCCATGACGATAATTTTCGATTGATCGTTGATCGCTAAGAGAGAATCCACCTCCTGACGCAATCTACTTGCCGCCAACTGTCGCATGTCCGCCTGCCCTCCAAATCTTGAAGGCCAATGATTCACAAAAATGTTCAAGGTGTCACCAAAGTACAGACCGGATACATACAGAATATCCCGAGTATCATAGCCCTCTTGTGGAAACTTTAACGTCTTGTAATTCAATACCTTAAACTTATTGGGCTTATAAATCAATGCACAATCAATTCCTCGCCTGTCTGGTGATTCTCTATGTACGATTTGATAGTTGTGTTTGGCGAGCTCAGGACGTGCCACAAGCTCAGTAAGAACGAATAAATTTTCAACCTCAGACAGGCCAATTACATCCGCACCATCCGCCATTTCGAACAAGACCTTGGCTAGATTCGCCTGCTTGGACGTGTATCTCTCCAAGTCCCATCCTCGATCTCCCGTAGGTGTGTATTCCTCATCATTCTTGTCGGGATGATCCTCCATGTCGAAGAGATTTTCCACGTTGTAAAACCCAATAGCCCCCACGGTTCTCTTCTGTGACCAAACGGTTGTTTGATACACAAAAAAAAGTAGAACCAGACCCAATATCCTTTGTCTCATTTCCTATAAATTGTCGCCTCAAAGTTGCGATAATTTTTTTAGCTCAACGAACAAATCGTTCTTTGGGTGTTCTACAAACTGCAATCGCCCACTTTGTTAACAAACCGATAACATGACATAAAGAACAGAACAACAAAAAGACTCATAACTTCGCCCCTTTAAACCACCAAAAATTTGAATAGAAAGTTACTCTTATGCCTTGCGGCATTTTTGTTAGCGGCCGCAGTTCAGGCCCAAAACACCCTCACAGGTACTGTCACAGATCAAAACGATGAACCCCTCATCGGCGCAACAGTACAAATCTCAGGAACCACAAGAGGAAGTATCACTGACCTCAACGGTAAATTCCAAATAGTCAATGTTCCAAATGGATCGTTCAAACTGAAAATTTCATTCTACGGATATGAAGTACTAGAAGAAGATATATCCGTTTCGGGCACAGCAAATATTGGAACCTTCACGCTCGAAGAAGCAACCATTGGCCTGCAGGAAGTGCAGGTGCTTGCCGACGTAGTAGAGGAAAGAAAAACACCGGTGGCTATTTCTACTATTTCCTCCGAACAATTGGATGAGCGCTACTCCAATGTGTCCCTTGCCGATGCGATGCAGAATACTCCGGGCATCTACACGATCAATGGAGCTGGCGGCTATGGAGATCAGGAGGTGTACATCCGTGGCTTTGACCAAACCAATGTGGCATTCCTTGTAAATGGAATTCCTGTGAATGACATGGAGAATGGCCGTATGTTCTGGTCCAACTTTGCCGGGCTCAATCAGGTGACACGCACCATGCAGGTGCAGCGAGGACTAGGCGCTTCCAAGTTGGCTGTTAGCTCTATCGGAGGAACCATCAATATGATCACCAAACCATCTGACCGATCAGCAGGTGGACGAATTGAGTACCAGACAGGAACAGGCTCTTGGAATCACAGAGCACGATTCACGTACAACACCGGATTGTCCGACAATGGCTGGGCCGTGAGTTTCCAAGGTTCAAGAACCACCACCAGCGGCGAAATGACTGGCCTACCGGGCACACAGCAAGGGTCGATCGTACCAGGTGCCTTCACTGATGCGTGGAGTTACTACATCGCAGCATCGAAGAAAATCAATGAAAAGCATCAGTTGATGTTTTGGGCATTCAGTGCTCCGGTAAACAGAGGAACCGCTTGGACAGCCGATGATGCCACTCGTGAAGCTTTCAATATCGACGAGCCGATGTTCAACAACGCACTCGGTATCCGAAACGGCGAGCTATTTAATATGAGACAAAACAAGATCAGCAAACCATTGACTGCTCTTACTCACTACTGGGACATAGATGCCAACACCAACGTCACCTCCTCTATTTACTTCTCGAGAGCAAGAGTGTACTCGGTGCAACCAAGGGATTCTCAGTCTTCGCTGTTTTTCCCAACCAGAGCCGATCAGATTGGCCAAGGGATTACACCTGAAAACTTAATTGATTGGGATTACCTGGCAGAACAAAATAGATCAGGTTCTCAAATCACTGTGCCCTACCCTAACGGTAATACCAACATTCCGAGCGTCACGGGGTACGCCTCACAGTACTACCTGGAATCACGTCACAATAACCACGACTGGGTCGGGGCAGTGAGTAACTACACGAAGCAAATTCAAAATCTTAGGATCCGTGCTGGACTTGACCTTCGTTTCTACAGAGGTGAGCACTATGCAGAAGTCTATGATTTGATGGATGGAGACTTCATAGAGAACAGAAGCAACTTCGGTGATCTCTACAATAAACTAGACACGGAAAATGCTATTGCCTACAAAGGAGACAAAACGAACTATCACTATGACGGAATCGTGAACTGGGTTTCTGGATTTGGGCAAGCCGAGTACGTCATGAACAAATTCACCTTCTTTGGCTCAGCCACCCTCACTCGATCAAGCATGCAGCGAGTGGGTTATTACTGGAGTGGCAATGAATTCCAAGGATACGAAGACACCTCACTAGGTGAGTCTGAAAAGAAGATATTTACTACCTACATTCTTAAAGGAGGTACACAGTACCGTATCAACGGCCGTCACAATGTCTATGCAAATGCCGGACTTATTTCACGCCCTCCATTTTTGCAAAATGCCTTTCAGGACTCCAGGTATTCCAATACCTACAGGCAAGGTTTAAAAGCTGAGAATGTGTACTCCACGGAAGTTGGGTATGGATTCAAAACGCCTTACCTCAGGGCCAATTTCAATGCCTACTATTTGCTTTGGAAAAACAGAACTACCGAGCTGAATGTGGAAGATCCCGATCAGCAAATCACATCGAGCATTCCGCTTGTCCTGAACGGAATGGTTTCGGAGCATAAAGGACTGGAACTTGATTTTGTCGGAAAGCCAGTTACCACACTTGAGATCAATGGATATGTTTCAATTGGCGATTGGACATGGAAGCGTATCCCTAATCAGCGAATTGTCATTGGGTCGGACGTCATCCTCACGGATGAAGCGTACGATGTGAAATCCTTGGAAGGACTACCTGTGGGAGCGGCCGCTCAAACAACCGCAGGTCTTGGTTTTCACTACACCGGAATTAGAAGCACCTACATAGGCGGTCGTTTGAACTACGCAGACAGAATCCCGGTGCGATACACGGTAGAGGACGTCATCGACGGGTTCATTGATGCAGACGTGATCAGAGATGATTTCGAAGATTACGCCACCTTCGATCTGTACGCAGGTCGCTATTTTGATATTGGAGAAAACATGAGTGGACGAATTTCATTCAATGTGAACAACGTTTTCAACGTGGAGTACACACGATGGGCTAGTTACTTCTTCAGCCAGGTACAAAGGGGCTTTGGCTACCCAAGAACATTTGCAATTGGTTTAAGCGTTGATTTTTAAGAAAATGAGGAAACTAACATACATACTCTTCCTTACGGTTATAGCATTTTCATGCGACCGAGACGATGTTATTGAAGGAACGGCGGTTTCCTTCTACCCTACCGTGATAGCCAGTGGCGCTGAACAAGACGGCAACTCCTACGTGCTGAATTTGGAAACATCCCAGTTCATTTCAGGAACTGCAGAAGTGACCATAGAACTGGAAATGTCTTCTGAAGGAGTCCTTGAGACTACCCCTCCTCTGGATGGAAATAAATTGACAGTAGAGTTTTCGAATACTAAAACCGCTCAGGTCTTTGTCACTATCGGAAACGATGCAATCCCTGATAGCTACACGGCTGTCTTTAGAATTGTAAGCGCTTCGAATGGTATTCAACCAAGCCGCACGAATAAATACACCTTGAACGTCAGAGATACGGACACTGCGCCGTTGTTCTCTGATGATTTTGAAGGAGGTCTTGACAAATGGACGCTTCACAATGAAGGCGGCAGCAACACGTGGGGCACTACATCCTTCGATGGAAACACAACGGCTTTGGTTTCGGGCTTTGGAAGCTCCTCGGTAGCGGATGAGGACAACTGGATGGTTTCTCCTGAAATCAACTTTGACGTGTTCGATGGAGAGAAATTACAATTTATCAGCAAAGGCCGATTCAATGACCAGGGCAATGAGCTTGAGGTTTCACTTCTTCAGAACTACGACGGAATGGATCCTTCGACAGCCAACAAGACCGTACTCGATGTGACGCTAGACCCACATTCAGGTGCTGGGTTTGGTACGTTCACTAATTCGGGAGACGTTGACCTCAGCGGTATTACCGGAGTTGGTCACTTGGCCTTCCGATACAAAACGGTCAACGGAAACGATGAATCAGGTTGGGAATTGGACGATGTACTTGTGAGTATTTTCGAGCCATCAGCAAGCAACGGAGGTTCCAGCCCGATTGTCAGTCTGCCTTTCTCTGCCGATTTTGAAGAGTGTACCACAGACTTTGCCGTGCCAGCAGGTTTTGACGAAGTATTCGCTTCTGATGCCAAAACCGACCGTGGCTGGGGCTGCCGACAAGAAGGTGTGGATGATTCCAGAGGTGTACGGGTGAGCAGCTTCGGTGGAGACGCTGGTTTCGAAGATGCCTGGCTGATCTCGGAAGCAAGGCTCGATTTCACTGGACTTGCAGGAGGCATCTTGTCTTTCGATATAAAATCAGAATTCAGCGGAGACGGTACGCTTCGGGTCTACTACTCCGACTTCTACTTGGGCGGTGATCCTAACTTCTTCTCATGGACAGAAGTGGACGTGGCGGATCAACTTCCGACTAAAGGGTCTGGAAGCTTCACCAACGTAAGCGCCAACCTTGCAGGCGTTGGTGGCAAGAAGGCCTTCATTGCGTTCCGATTCGACGGAGCAACGGAACTCGGCTCAGCGACCTATACCATTGACAATGTATTGGTGGAAGCCTTGGAAGCAGGTTCTATTCCTATTCCATTTAGTGACGATTTTGAAAGCTGCACCACAGTTGGTGACTTTAACATCCCAACGAACTGGATAGAAGCCATCGTGCCGGGCAGCAAAACAGACAGAGGTTGGGGATGTAGAGCCTTTGGTAGAAATGGTTCGAATGCACCAAGAGCAAGTGCCTTTGGTGGCGAAGATGGAACTGACGATGCTTGGCTAATCTCTGATGGAAAATTTGACCTTTCGGCTGTCTCTAGTGCCACGCTTGTGTTCTGGCTCGAGTCCCGATTCAGTGGCCCGGGTGACTTGGAAGTGAAATGGTCTGCCAACTACACGGGAAGCGGTGATCCCACCGCAGCAACATGGACTACCCTTAGTGACGTGGCGGCTCAGTACCCAGCAGATGGATCAGAAGTATTTACAGAAATAACCGGCGACCTAAGCGGTGCAGCCGGACAAAAAGTATTCTTGGCATTTAGGTATTTCGGAGGCACAGCCTCGGGATCTATCGCCTTGACAATAGATGATGTAAGCATTACAGGAAATTAAATAATGACATTAAACAATCGAATGATATGAAACAGATGTACAAACTCGGGCTCTTAGCGATGGGGCTCTTCGTATTGGTGAATTTTTCAAGTGGGCAAGTCTTTATCACTGAGCTCGCAGACCCCAATAACAACCTAGGGGCTCGATACATTGAATTATATAATGCTGGAGCGTCTGCAGTTGATTTTACAGAAGGCTCTGGATGGCGTATAGATAAGTACACTAATGAAAGTGCCACTGTAAGTCAGACATTAAACCTGACTGGGTCAATTCCTGCTGGTGGGTTTTATATCGTAGCAACAGGAGCTGCTGATGCTGATTTTGAGGCTGTTTATGGAATTGCTCCTGACCAATTTGACGGTGCTGATAATGATGTTGCTGGAAGTAATGGTGATGATAACTTGGAACTATATGATGGGGCAGGATCTTTAATTGATCAGTTTGGTGTTCCAGGTGCAGATGGAACTGGTACTAATCATGAGTTCGAGGACGGTCGCGCAGAAAGAAAAGAAACAGTAACTACAGGTAATGCTACCTGGGATGTAAACGAGTGGAATATTGACAGTGACCAACCATCGGGGGATGGAGCCATTGACGCTCCAGGAGGTTTTGATCCAGGCGCTTGGATCGGAGAACCAGCTCCTACCACCACCATCGTCCAGTTCGAGTCAACTTTGTTAGAGGCTTTCGAAGATGATGGTACGATCTCTCTCATTCTCACAATTACCAATGAGGATGTAGAAGCAACCACTGTGGACGTGATCATTTCCACGGATGTCACATCTACCGCCGATGCATCAGACATTGACAACTACACCACTCAGCAGGTTACCTTTCCTTCATCAGATGCGAGCAACCAGAGTGTAACTATCACCCTTTCAGATGATGCCATAGTGGAAGGTACCGAGGTATTGTACTTTGAACTGACGAACGCAGCTGGTGGTAACAGCGCTGAACTTGGAACAAATGTCATTTTTGAGTTGACCATTGAGGATAATGATTTTAATCCCGAGCCGACTAATCATGTTGCCTCGTTTGCTGCTGTGGCCAATGGCGCCACTACTATAGACCTTACCTGGTCAGATAACGATGGAGCACAGGCAGCCGAAGGATTTTTGATCAAAAGCAGTACAGGAGGTTTTGAGTCTATACTTGATCCTACAGATGGAAGCCCGGAAGCAGATGGCGAAGGAGTGATCAACGTGGCAAGTGGAGCGGGTGCCTATACCTTCACAGGCTTGGATCCCCAAACCGAATATTTCTTTAAGATATATCCTTACACCAATTCAGGTGCAGAGATCGACTTTAAAGTGGACGGAACAGTGCCAGAAGCTAATGCTACTACAGAGGTTTTTGTGGTACCGCAAATCTTTATTTCTGAAGTGGCTGATCCACAAGATGTTTTTGGTGCACGCTTTGTTGAATTCTATAATGCTGGTACTGAATCAGTAGATATGAGTCAATTCTACCTTGCCAGACAGTCAAATGGTGGTTCAATATCCTCGTTTCAATTATCTGGAATAGTGGCTGCTGGAGAAACATTTGTCGTAGCAAATAATAGCACGGATTTCGATGGCAGCTTTGGTGTCACGGCGGACCAATACAATACTGGAATTTCCAGCAATGGAGACGATGGATATTTCGTTTATTTGGGCGGAGATCATACCGCTGGAAGTTTGTTCGACTCCTACGGTGTATTGGATGTTGATGGTACCGACGAGGATTGGGAATTTTTGGATTCTCGAGCTGTGCGTAACTCAAATATTCTAAACCCAAATCCAACTTGGACTGTTTCGGAATGGACTGTTTCATTTCCGGAGACAGTAGCCACAACAGATGGTCTTTTTACTCCAGGTACCCATTTTGCTTGTACACCTCCATCCAGCCAAGCATCAGCCATCAACTTTACTGCAGTTGGAGAAAATGTTATCACTGTAAACTGGACAAGTGGTGATGGTGATGGCGTGGTAGTAGTCGCGAAAGAAGCGGGCGCAGTAGATGCCGATCCTGAGAGCGGCACAACCTACACCGCCAACGCAGCTTTTAGCACGGGTGATGAACTTGGTACTGGTAATTTCGTGGTTTTCGCAGGAGCAGGAACTTCGGTTCAAGTAACCGGTCTTACTCAAGGAACAGAGTACCACTTTGCAGTGTACGAATACTATGACTCGGATAAGTGCTACAATACGGAGGCATTGATCGGTTCTGAAACAACAGTGACTCCAAATGATGAAACTACGGATATTCTTAATCCTGATACACAAATCACATCTCAGACTATTTCTTCGCTTGCTGATACAGAGGTAGAAGCCATTGAAGTATTTGCCTTTGCCATTTTTGATGAAGGAACAGACGGTCAATCAACATTTATTGAGACCATGCAAATTGAGTCAAACGATGGTAACAGTGTAGATTGGACCACCACGCTGGGCGGAGCATATCTGGACGATGGAACTACCACCTACCCGCTCACAATCGGAACCGATGTTTTGACATTGGATTTGAGCGGTACTCCATACGAAGTGGCCAACGGAACAATCGAGGAATTCTCTCTATTCATATGGCTAAGCACTTCAGTAGAAGACGGTGGTTCACTTGAGTTTACTATTCCAACAGGACACTCATTCACTGCCAATTCTTCTGGTTCTCAATTCTTAGAGTCAATTGAATCAAGAGTTGCGGGTTCAGTTCATTCAATCGAGGTTGTCGCTACTGCTTTCGAGGTAGATGCGCCTAGCACAGTAGGAACCCTGACGGATTTCTCCTTGTCTGCGGCTGCCGTAGATGAAAATGGCAATGTAGATACAGGAGCCAGAACGATCTCTCTGTCTGCTTCTTCCCTCCCATCGGAAGCTGCACTGACATCAACCACAGGACTTAGTACCCAAGCCATGACTGATGGTGTGTACGAATGGACGGACCTTCAAGTGGATGCCATAGGAAGCTACACGCTGACTGTCGATGACGATGGAAGTGCGCTGACAGAGAGTGTAGAGGTTACAGCCGCTAATCTAGAAACTGGGCCAGCTTTATTACTTATCTCTGAAATAGCCGTGGGCCCTACCGCAGGTGAATTTATAGAAATCTATAATGCATCAGAGAGCGCAATCGCTTTGGACAACTACTACATCACAGATGCTACTTTCTCCGGAGACGGAGCATACTATTACAATATTGTGACAGGTACTTTGGCCGGAGGCGGTGGATTTGCCGATTGGCATGCGCGATTCCCTGAAGGAGCTACGATTGCTCCGGGCGAAGTTCAAACTATTTCTTTGGCAGGTTCGGAGGATTTCTTTGCTACCTATGGCATTGATCCTACATATGAATTATATGAAGATGGTGCTAGTGCTGATGGTATTCCTGATATGAGAGAAGCATTAACTGGCTCAATAAATAATCAAGGTGGTTTAACAGATGGTGGAGAAATTGTAGTGCTCTACTACTGGGATGGTGCTTCTGATTTAGTAACCGATATCGATTACGTAATGTGGGGAGATCAAGCTGAGGCAATTGATAAAACAGGAATTAGCATTGATGGACCTGATGGTGATACTGATGCATCTTCATACCAAGATGATCTAGCCACTTCTAGTCAAGCATTAATTGCAGCCTCTGCTCACTCAACTGGAGGAAATTCTTGGAGTCGAATAGATTTCACCGAAGGAACTGAAACCAAAACTGGTGGAAACGGAGTGGATGGTCACAACGAAATGACAGAAAACCTCGGTGAGACATTTGCTGAGAATTCCGCTAACCCTGGTGAAATCATCGAACCAGGCTCTCCGCTTATAACTTTAACCACTGATGGATTCAATGGAAACTTTGGTTTTGTTGTTTCAGGGTCAACTTCTGATCCCTCCATGTACTCTATATCCTCTGCTGATCTGACTGGTGATGTAACCATCACTCCTCCCGCAGGGTTTGAAATAGCCGGAACTATGGCCTTTGACGGGACTATTTATACTAACTCAAGTCCGTGGGTTCTTACATCAGTTGAAGGAGTGGTGTCTCAAGATGTTTATGTTCGTTTTGCACCATCAGTGGCTGATGGAGCTTCATATTCTGGTGACATCACACACGTGAGCACTGGCGCGGAAACGAAAACCGTAGCAGTGAGCGGAATCGAAGGGGTATTTGATGAAGCACCAAACTTGAGTGGTATAGTGTTCAACGAGATTCTTCCTGACCCTAACTTCACTGGAACTGAGGGATATGACACAGATGGAAGTGGAGGTGCAAACACCGAGGATGAGTTCATTGAATTCCAAAACACCGGTGAATCACCCGTAGACATCAGTGGATGGCAACTTTGGGACGAAAACAATGGCAATTTCTTCACGTTCCCAGCTGAAACAACTTTAGGAGCTGGCAACTATGTGGGTGTCATGGCTGCCGTTCAATCTGGTGGTACCCTGCCTACCCCCTCTGAAGGAAATCTTGCCTTTGCGGTTGGCAGTGGAATGAGCCTTTCTAATGGAGGAGAAAATGTAGCACTTTATAATCCGAACGCAGGGGAATACATCCAAATCAAGTTTGGCGATGGAGAGGCTGATGCTGATTTAGGGGCAAGTTTATCAGGAGCAAGTCTTGTTGGAATTATTGAAAATTGGGGTATCGATGATGATGGCTCTTCTCTTGTTAGGGAAACCCCAGGAAGTCTTACCATTGTGGTACACCAAGACATTGACGGGGCTGCAGCGGCCAGCTTTGCTGAGCCAACAATAGATCCAAATGCACCACTAATTTCAATTGATGATGCATTATTCGATCCAGTTTTTGAAAACACTCTTGTATCAACCGAAAGTGTTGTTAGGACATACACCGTATCAGGAACTAACCTTTCTGCCGATATCGTAATCACAGCTTCGACTGGCTTTTCTATTTCGACAGATGGATCTACCTTCTCATCAACATTAAGCCTGTCCCCTACTGGAGATGCCATTGCTGAAACTACGATTTCTGTTAAGTTCTCCCCTACTGAGTTTGGATCACTTGAAGGCTCTATTACGCACACCACGACAGGCGGAATAGATAACACACTTAATGTAGCTGGGGCTGGAATCGATGAAAGCACGATTTATTTCAACGGATTCAGCTTATGTGATGACATTGAAGGATTTACAGTTCAAGATGTTAGCGGGGGCGAAACCTGGGATTGCACAGGTTTTGGAGAAACAGGAGATGCTGTACGCATGAATGGATTCAGTGGTGTAAATGAAGATTGGTTGATTTCACCAGCCATTGATTTAACCTCAATAGATGCGGCAGAACTCACTTTCGTATCGGATAGAAGCTCTGATGCTGAAGGTCCTGAACTTGAAGTCTATGTTTCGGCAGACTATACCAATGATGCAACAACTGCAACATGGACTCTTCTGCCAGCTACCTATGATACTGACTCAGGATTCGATACATGGACTTCTTCTGGTGAGTTAAATCTTCCAACTGGTGGAGTGATATATATTGGATTCAAATACACATCTACGGCTGACTTTCATGCATCATGGACGATTGATAATTTCGTAGTTACTGAAACACTTCCATTCTTTACCGCCAACGTGAATGCGCTTGGAGATTTCGATCGGGTGAACGTAGGTGAAGTGTCTATCAATAAGTCTTTCATCTTGGATGGCTTTGGATTGACCGCCGACGCTACGGTTACTCCTCCAGCGCAGTTCGAGGTGTCACTTTCTGATGCATTTACATCAATCGGAACTTCGGCTTCTCCTTTGACTATAACTCAAACAGATGGAGTGATCGATGGGGTTGAAGTGTTTGTAAGATTCTCTCCTACTATGGAAGGTGCCGCAAGCGGAGACGTCACTGTTTCTACAACAGGCTTTGATGATATTACACTTTCAGTGGAAGGATTTGGTGAGGCAGATGATCCCGTTCTTGGCTTGAAGGACGTTACTATCAACATCTACCCTAACCCTGCATCAAGCAGCTTTAGCGTGGTGAATGACGGCAATCAAAGGATTGATGTGAAGCTTTATGGAATGGACGGATCAGTGATGACGATGAAGCAATCAGGTAACGACTATGACATCAGTCACCTGTCGTCAGGCATGTACATCCTGAAACTAACCAATGAGAGCGGTGAAGAAATGACCCGACGAATCATTAAAGAATAATCTCGAAAGAGACCAAAGAGAAAAGGCGACCAAATGGTCGCCTTTTTTTTGTAACCTCACCCCGGCCCGGCCCTCTCCAATTCCGATCGCCATCGGGAGAGGGGGTTTCTTATCCTCACCCCGACCCTCTCCAAAGGAGAGGGAGATGGGCTTCACCTGGACCCTCTTCATCGAGAGAGGGAGTTTAAAACCTCTTAAGTTTCCTCATTCCTTTGAAGTACGCCCACATCATCTTGAGTTTGGATGAGTCCTTCTTGCGGCTCATTTCCATCGCATCCCAAAGCTCCTCAGGTATGGCATCCAGTTGATTGAATTCCCCTGCTCCTTTCAGCCACTCACCGCCATCAATGGTTATGACTTCACCATTCACATATGCAGAAAAATCAGAAACTAAGTAAGCGGCGAGGTTGGCCAGCTCCTGATGCTCCCCCACTCTTCCCACAGGCACCTTCTTCGCGGGATCGTATTTCTTCTTCAAATCTCCCGGCAGCAATCGACTCCAGGCACCTTCTGTAGGAAATGGACCCGGTGCAATTGCGTTTAATCTGATTCCATATTTCGCCCACTCCACAGCAAGCGAACGGGTCATGGCCAAAACTCCCGCTTTGGCACAGGCACTTGGTACCACATAGCCCGAGCCCGTCCAGGCATAAGTGGTGACAATATTCATCACCACGCCCGGCTGTTTTTGCTGAATCCACTTTTTTCCTAAGGCAAGAGTGAAATTGTAGGTGCCCCTGAGGACAATATCCACGACGGTATCAAAGGCTCGATTGGAAAGCCTTTCTGTTGGACTGATGAAGTTCCCCGCCGCATTGTTTAGCAGCACATCGATCTGGCCAAATTCCTTTTCTACTGCTGCAAGGGTTTTTTCTACCTGATCGTACTCACGGACGTCACAAGCAAGTGCGAGCACGGGGTTTCCAGAGGCATCAGACATTTCCTTGGCTGTGGCTTCCAAAACCTCTAGCCGACGACTTGTGATCGCGACATTGGCACCAAGCTGCGAGAAATACATGCTCATTGATTTTCCAAGGCCGGTCCCTCCTCCGGTTACGAGAATGGTCTTGCCTTTAAGTGCACCGTCACGGAGCATACCTTCTGTGTAATTCATAGATTTATGTTGTAATGAATAAAATCAAGATGTACACGACAAGAAAGTTAGTTCCACTCACTTCTCAAACGTCTACGATACTCCACTGCGTCCTCCTCGAATTTCATAATCCCACAGAATTTTGCAGCATCAAACTTTTTACCTTTAGATGGCCTGGAATTGATTAATTCCCTGATTTCATCCAAAGACATCTTGTTATTGATTGTAATCATCATCTAAATCTAGTCATTTTCCAAAATCCATTCGTTAGCCAAGAAGCGATATTCCTTCACCCCCACATTTTTTGCATCTAGCAGTTCTCTAGAAGACTTAATGAATGTCTTCATTTTGTTGTGAGACCAAGTGTCTACCATTTGGCGATTTTCTTCATACTTCGATGCAGGAAGAATGAAGTAATTCCTTTTGCCCTCAATGATAGGAAGCCACACCCACGTCAAGAGATACCCCACATTTTCTATTCTGACTTTCTCCTCTTCCTTTATCAATGTCAGTTTAAACATGGCTCCACCATCCCGCGGTGCGGTGCGTTGGTTACTGACAAAATTCCCCAGAGAATAGGCCAGCACGGTTCCTTCCTTGGTAGAATCTGCTTGCTCGTAATACATGGGCTGAAGGACATGAGGGTGTGCACCAATTACTATGTCCGCTCCATTTTCAAACAACAATTTGGCAATATCCTTTTGCTGTTGATTTGGATTATGCGTGTATTCAGAACCCCAATGAATGAAAACGATGATTTGATCAACGCCCATTTTCACGGCTTTTTCTAAATCCCTTTTTATAGAATCTTCCTGGATCAGGTTCACTCGTACAGGATCTTCAATAGGCATGCCGTTGGTTCCATAGGTGTAGTTCAGGAGCGCCAAACGAAATCCCTTTTCTTCTATCAGCAACGGATACAAGGTATCTTTCTCTGCTTGGTTCCGGAATGAGCCCGTGTGGGCCATCTGCAAAGTGTCCAGAACATCAATGGTGCGGATTACACCTGCCTTGCGTCGATCGCACGTATGGTTGTTGGCAGTAACCAACACATCAACGCCAGCATTCTGTAATGCTTCACCCATCTGATCGGGCGCGCTGAACATCGGGTAGCCCAAATACGGCTCTCCTCCAAATGTGAATTCGAGATTGGCTATGGTTAGGTCAGAGCTACTCATTTCATGCCTTATATACTTGAAGCAGCTATCGTATTGGTATTTCTTAGCTGCTGATTTGTAGGCACTTGTGATCTGAGGGCCATGCTGCATGATGTCTCCAATGAACGTCATGGAGAGGGTGTCTTGAGCATTTGACAAAAGGGAATGCAGGAAGAAAGCCAGCAGTAAGGTGTATCGCATGTGCGAAAGTAAAAAAGCCTTCCCGAAATTCGAGAAGGCTCCATCATAGTGAGTGACTACCAGTGATGTTTTTAAAAGCGATTAACTTCTTTAAGTATGAAACAAAGCTCGGCAGACTGTTGTCAGATGACAATACCCCAAATAGGGTATTTTTCTATTTCATTTTCTCTATCCACTCTCGAACCAATTGTATGCCTTCTTCGTGACGGAGCGTTCGGCCAAGCTCGGGCATCATTTCGCCAGGCTCTAACGTTTCGATTCGGTGAACTAGGATCGACTTATCCGGCTCGCCAGCCACAATGCTGTACTTCAACCCCGCCGAACCACGACCAGCAGCTACGGGAGGCTTGTTCACGCCAATTTTATACGGATCGGTTTCGGATGCAAGCAGATACAATCCTGTGTTCTTAGCCGGTCCTTCTTTCCTGTGACAATGTGCACAGTTCACCTCCAGCCATGCTCTCGCCCGATCAACCAATAGTTCATTTTTATTGCTATAATCAACGAGGGACACTAACTCACCTTGCGGCAAATCAATTCGATTTTTCAGTGACCAACTTTGAAGCTGTCCATCCTTATTGAGTTGCCTTGCGCTTGGCCCGATTGGGGTCAGTTTGCCACCTAGGTCATGGCAGCTCTTGCACTGCGGCTGTGAAGGGATGTTGTAGTTCACACGCTGGAGTTTGCCGTTTTCATCAGCCCACTCTACCTCCACCTTTGATCCCAAAATCACTCGCTTGGCGTCCGTCTGCTCAGCATTCCATTCATAAACGATGGCCTCCCATTTTCTTTCCTCCTTAATCAATAGTCGCGTCTCGAGTATTCGCTGATCTGATTCGGTCAGATAGTAAAAGTTCTTAACGAGGATGGTTCCAACCGGAAAATCAAAAACTTCACTTTCATTGTAAACCATTTTCTCTCCCTCCGGCAGTTGGATAAAGCGCTTTTTTAGGGCATAGTCTGAAAAGAGTGGAGAATTGATTTCGTAAGGAAAAACGTTCTCCGATGGATTCAACTCCGAAAGATATCCTTCGAATAAATCCCACTTGCTTAGCATTTTAGGAAAGCCATCCTCTTCAATGCCGCCAAGTCGTACCTCTTGGATTTCGACCGCCTGTTCGTTGTTCTTTGGTTGACAGGCAATTAGAATCAATAAAATCGGGATGTACTTCATGGCATGATCTGTCCTATTGGATCGCTCTGGCAATCGAAACCAGACCAGCTACCGGTCAGGCCTATTAGATCATTCTCGGCATCAAGATTCACAAACTGAAAGTTTCCATTGTTAGACAGACACATTTCAAAAGAGCCTGAAGGAAGAATACCATCAAAGGCTATGTCAGGCGTATTAAATGGGAACTTCATAAAAAAGAGCAGCCCAAAATCGCTGGTGAAAGTGGGAATCCAGTACTTATTTTGAAAGGCATTGTCATGAATCGAAATCTGATTAGGGAAAGGGTCATAGGAGGTGTCGGTCATGGTAATGGCGGAATCGAGTTGGCTGCCTTCCTCTGCCCCCATGGCCTGAACCAGTTCGTAGCTGATCACTCCCACTCCAAGTGATCGATTATCAATTATTCGGTTGTTGAAGATTTCAATGTTTCTAGTAGCAAGCAGTAACACCCCCGTGCCCGAAGGCACAGTCGCCACAATATTTCCTTCAGGAGCAAAGTTTCGATAATTATTGCTGATCACTTCATTATCAAACACTCTGGTCGTGTGCCCCGACTGAATTAGGCCTGGCAAATCGAAAACCAAAATACCTCCGGTATTATGGTGAGCGTGGTTTCCATAAATCTCCACCCATCGAGAGTTTTCACTTTCTATCCCTGCCACATTATAAAAAACTTCATTGTTTCGTATAACTACCGAGTCTGATTGCCCCACATAAATGCCTGCATCAGAAGAGCCAATCGCAATGCACTCTTCCACAATCACCCGTTTGCTCAGCACAGGATAAAACGCATACGCTCCGTTTTCTTCTTTGGGTTCCCCTGTCCATTCAGATTTCACTCGGGTAAACCTGACACCTTTCGTGTCAGTCACCTTTATGTTGTCGCCCTTCGCGTCTCGGATAGTGAAATCCTCAAAAACCAAATTCACACAATTAGCGGCCTTGATTCCTTCCGCCCCATTCTCCTGATTTTCAAAAGAAAGAATGGTCTTGTCGATACCCGCTCCTCGAATTGTTACATTATTGAGTCCATCAATTATGATAGGTTTGGTAAACATGAAATTCCCAGCAGGAAGCTCCACAACCTCACCGGCCTCAGCCTGAATCATTTTTAGCTGAAGATCTTTTTCAATGGACTGCCAAGTGATTTGATCCTTTTGGTAAGGGCTACACCCGATCAATAGGACTAGCAAAAGGGGAAGGAATGTATATTTCAAGGACATATCGTTTAGAATACTAAGCTATCGAAAATTCAATTTCCAATAAACTGAAACTTCATTGGAAAATTTGGACGGATAGTCACGATAAAAGCCACGAACTTTTATATTTGCACTCCTTTTCAGAAAAACACCCGGAGAGATGGGTGAGTGGCTGAAACCACATGTTTGCTAAACATGCGTGCAAGAAATTGTACCGGGGGTTCGAATCCCCCTCTCTCCGCCACAAAAGCTGAAAAGACTTTTGTAAGGATGGTCTGCTAGCTCAACTGGATAGAGCGCCTGCCTTCTAAGCAGGGGGTTTCAGGTTCGAGCCCTGAGCGGATCACATAATCGCCAAAATCCCGTCTTACAGTCTGTAGGCGGGGTTTTTTTTGTCCCAATTGTGTCCCAATTGGTTCATTCAGACTCCATTTTGATTAAATAATGTCTCATTAAAACATTACCAAGATGGGTTTCTCAGCAATAATATATTTCAGCGCATACAAAAAGAAAGATGGAAATAGAGCCATCTATCTAAAGGTCACCATCGACCAGAAAAACAAAAAAATTCCGCTTGATATCTACTGGCCAAAATGCAATGACAAAATGCATGACATCAGCCCGAGGTATGCCGGTGACCCGGATGTAGACGATTTCAGAGTATTAATGAATGACGCTAAGGACAAAGCCAATCAGATCTTTAAAAACCTGAGGCTACACGGTAGAGCCATCACCATAGGCAATTTCATGGCACATTGGAACGCCAACACAAGTCAAACCGATTCATTTCTTGAGTACTTTGACAGAAAGCTCAGCGAACGTTTAAAGTATAAGGAAATAGGATGGGAAAGCTTCAGAGGGCAGAAAGCCACCTACAACAAGCTCAAAGAATGGAAGTCAGAAATCCTTTTTTGTGACTTCAATGAAAAGTGGGCCTATCAGTTCGATAGATTCTTGGTTACAAACATCAAGTGCGTCAGGAAAGATGACGACAGCACAAACACCAGAAGCCGCCACCACAAGACAATGTTAACATACGTCAGATTAGCCATTAAAGACAAATACCAGTTCGAAAATCCCTACGATTCATTCTCCGCAAACCATATAAAGGGTACATGGGAACCCTTGTATCAAGACGACTACAAAAAATTAGTAGAGTATTTTAAAACCACCATAGGATCCGAGCGAGCTGTACTTCGGCGCTTCCTATTCTCATGCGTGACTGGAATGCGACTAAGCGACCTCAAAAGATTCAAATTTCCAGAGTGCATAGCTGGAGACATGATTCGCTTCACAGCCTATAAGACACGCAAGGAAATGAAGTCAAAAGTCATTGAGGTGCCACTTTCGACAATGGGCAAACAGCTAATCGAGGACGCAAGAAAAGAAAAGGATGCTGGCTATATCTTCCGATGTGTCACAGATCAGTACAGCAATCGAATCCTTCACGCCATCGAGAAGAAGCTAAAAATCAGAACACCCATGCATCACCATGCAGCCAGACACACATTTATTACATTATATCTCGAAAACGGTGGCCACCTAAGAACAGCCCAAGCCATGGCAGGACATCAACAAATCACAACCACGGTCATTTATGACAGAATTTCTAGAGAAAGAATCAAGAAAGCCGCAACAACTATTGATATGTTCGGACAACTCTCAGGCTAGCGTTGACGATCTAGATCCCGCTGCTGACGAACGGTAATTTGCAATTCCTTGCGTTCCCGCTCCAATTGCGAGAACCGGTACCGCCAAGAAGGAGGAAGGAACTTCACTATCCCCGTGCCATCCCGCTTAGCTATTCTCCAAGTAATGTAGCGGTACACCAGCCAGGCACCAACTAAAGCCAAGAGGCTACCACCAATAATATACAGAATGCGCTCCCGCTGTATTCGCTCCTGCCGTACCTGAAGCTTTGCGTTTTCGTACTGCTGCTCCCTAAACTTCAATAAGTAACTCGTCTGAGTTTCAACCAATCGTTCCTTGTAAAGCTGCGATTGCTTGGACAACTCATGAGCCGCCAGCAAATACGTATAAGCCGAATCAGCGCGATTCAGAGCCAGTAACGTACTATGCTTCAAGTCCAGTACATCAAAATACATTTCACTGTCATGATACGTACTATATGAAGCCACGGCAGTATTCAAATACCGATTCGCCGTAGGATAGTCACCTATATCATAATGAAGCTTAGCCAGGGCAAAAGCCGTTGGCATCACCAATCTGTCATTTTTCAAAGCCCGCTTTATCCGTAACGACTCAGACAAAAACGCAATGGCCTTGCTTCTATTCCCTGAATAAAGGTGCGCATTGCCTATGTTGTTCAGGGCACGAGCCTTCCACTCAGGCAACTGCCAATGAGTAGCATAGTCAGCGGCTCTCTCATACTTCTCTATCGCAGATTCAAAATCCTTCTGATAAAAATAGACAAGCCCTATCTCTATAGTAAGCTCACAAATCTTCTCATGATCATCCTGAGCCTCATAGTAAGAAAGACTCTGAAAATAGCTCTCATGCGAGGCAGCAAACCGCTGCAGTACCTTGTAAGCCACTCCCAAATTATGATAGTTCTTGGCGCGTCTCAACGCATCAGTCGTCACTTCAAGAGCCAATTTCGAATAGTTAACCACCTCTTCGTGATTCCCTGCCCAAAGATGAATCTGGCCCATATGCCGAAGCGTCTTCTCCATGCCGTCCTTGTCACTCAGCTGAGAATAGTAATTCAGCGCATTGAATCCGCAAACCAATGATTTATCGAAATTCTCCAGATCATACAAATAGTGATAAGACAAAGCGTAGTAACTGGTCGCCAGCTTTGGAAGTGACACCTCAGCCCGCACATGCTGCTCCAATAATGAAACCGCCAGTTCCGGATTGCCATTCTTGGCTTCATGTCTCGCTTGATCAAATAGATTTTGACCTGTTGCTGTCAACGAAAACAACACGATCAGTGAGTAAATTACCTTCATTTCCCTTAGCCTATTTAGTTCATATTTTTTTTAGTTTATTGCTCTCAGGTAATGGTTTTCGCTTTAAATGGATGCTAAAACTAACGGTTTCGCTTGGAATCTGATACTAGTCATTGATAAAAAAATCTTATCAATTTCATATAGACTTATCAATTGACAACAAAAAAAAGCGAATCACCTCCTATTGGGGCGATTCGCTTAGTTTGGAAATCCTTGAAGATTTATCCCCCCAGGCCATAAGGATCATCACTTCCGCTTCCATCGCTCCCATCATTACCATCATTAGGATCTGTTCGCTCATCAAGTTGATCAAATTCAACAGGCTGAGGATCAGAATCAGAGTTGCACGAAGTGCCTACAATCATCAAGACAAGGAACAAGGCTGCCAATAGCTTTTTCATAAGTATACTTTTTTGGTTTGAAAATATCGAACCTCAAAGTACTCACTATTAGCCGCGATTTATAGGACTCTTTTCTACAACTTTCCCACACGTTATTCACCACCACCTTCCGGCAGGACTTCCCCTTCCAGTTGCACGATCACCTGGCACAACTGATACTGCACCACATCAGTGACATCTATCGATATTCCGTATCGATGCTCCAGAGCATCAAACGTATCTTTCGTTAAAACGGGGCTATTTGATTTTTCAGGCATGACCTTCATTCGTTTTAGGGTGAATCAACTCATCAACAAAGAACAACTCCCATTCGCTCAATACAGTCTGAGCATCAGTGAAAGATGTAAGGTTCTCAGGGTGCAAAAACTCCACCATCATTTCCTTAATTCCTCTTATTGTGAAGAAAACTTCCGTCATGGTGTACGAACGTAGGAAATCCAAAAAAGGATTGATATTAATATCCGTGTCCATTTCTCGCAAGATGATACACTTGTTTTCCATCACAAGCATAGCCTCGCTCATTTCACGGAGGGCAAGTAGCATTTCAAGATACTCCTGAAATTCCATCTTATCCTGATCGTCAGAGCCTCGGTTTTTCTTGTACCACTCATGGCCCGATCTGAAAAATTTGATTGCTGCCGCTAGGCGTTCAGGCATGCGTTCCGCATCACCTGCATACACGTATAGCTCTAAGATACTCGTGCATTTGTCATAATCTGTTGTGCGCATTTTTTTTGTTTAATATAGGCAGGGGTTGCACACAACAGTTCCCAAGGGAAATTTGGTCGAGTCCTTACGGATACCCGCCCCTGCCAAATCTTTAATAAAATATTTCATGAATTGAAAACTGTTAATGTGCAATTCAAAAGTGCTAAAAATTTGCGACTTATCAAAAAGAAAGCTACTTTCAAAAAATGAAACCACTAATCGTAACCCTTTTTTGCTGTTTTGCACTTCTCTCATTTGGGCAAGAACAAGAACCTGAGAAAAAAAAGAAGCCCGTCACTGACTTCTTATATCCACAAGATCGGATTGAAAATGAGCAGGGGCGAGGTGAGAACACACCTATCGACTTGAGGATTGAAGCCTTCAGGAAACAGCGAACAACCGCCGCTAGTATTGAAATCCTTAGTTATTTAGTGGCGGCAACAGCTATAATCTCTGAATCCAACGAAACCATGATTGTTGCAAGTGGGCTTTTTCTTACTAGTAGGTTTATTAATATGGACGCCAATAGAAAACTGAGGTGATGCTCACCCTAATCATCATCGGATTCACCCTCATCGCCTACTTCCTCTATCAAATCTTCAAAGGAAACCTCCCACGGAAGTACTAGTCCCAGTCTATCCCCTGTTTTTCCTCAGTCAGTAGCAGAGATTCATTAGCAGCATTCTCAGTGATATACCCGGTCACCTCCTGCTTCTCGCGATCATCCTTCCCCAGTGTTGACTTGATGCTCAGGAGCCGAAACGTGCCTTTTTCCCAACGGCCATACTTATGCTGAAACAGTTTCTTAATCTCCGTCAGCGTCAGAAAACTATCAAACACAATCTTTCTGGTGTTGTTTATAAAGTCAACACTAGGCTTCCAGATATTCTCATAAATATTTCCACCACCATATTGTGTGTTGGTGCTGTATTCCCCAATTTTCACAATACGCTCAGGGTCTTCATTATTTTGAGTGCCATCCTCCAGATATGGGGAAGGCAAAGCACAGTTATAGGTGGTAAAGCCTGAAATATTTGACTGTATACCAAAGTTGTACAACACTCGCGGGACGCTCGTTACGTTCAAATACTTGTTCACATAATTAAAAACATTATTGTAACCGTACCTATTCTTAACCACTATCCTTTGCGTACTTTCCGCATTAGAAGCTTCCAATATAGGCATCCATTGTGCCTGATTTATCCGATAGTACAACCCTTCTAAATCTATATCCGAATCATAATCCAGAGCTATGTCCATGTAGTTCACACTGCTATATCCATCCACTGGCGTAGGTTGGGAGGCAAAAACAAGATACCAAGTGATATTATCTCCATGATACAGGTTGTCTTTGTCAATAAAAGTCACGTAATTCCCAGCTGGAAGAGTTTGCGAACTATGCAGATTTTTTAGACGTACAGAGCCTGAGCCATTGTTTCTCAGGTTTACAGTGTCCTCGTTAAACATATAAGTGTACTTCGACCTGTGCACAGGTACAAGCTTCGATTCCAGATTCAACGGATTCTCTTCACCTTCATCGAAGGCATCAAAAGGCCAGGCATATCTCCGCAGAAAAAGATTATCATCAAAGTCCTTCACAAACTGAAAGTAACAGTTCTCTAAAGTGATGAAGACAATATCGTTTTCCTGCTCAGTGAAACCATGTAAGTTCAATTCAAACACCTCAAGATTATTGAATTCCCCGCGGAAAGTTCCTTGTCTCGTCTCTGCTCCTTTGTTGAATACTGGAATTTCGTCCAAAGGACTAATATCCGCATAAGCAAGGCGAATACTCGCATAGTCCGAGGGGTGAACTGTTTTAAATGACAGCTTACCGGTTAAGTTAAGGGCTGTTCTAGGTTTACTTTCAATCGATAATTGAATGAGCTTCTTATCAGTATCTATGTACAGTGAGCCACTGGTATGAAAAATACTCTCAAAAAGTAAGTCACCCACGGTGAGCGTGGGGATTTCACTAATTGTTGAATATCTATGACGGCCATTTCCTCCTGTTCCGCCCCTGGAGTTTCCGGTAAGCTCAATAGTCCTGGGTTGAAAAATAGATAACTTGTGAAGATCGCTTTCTGTAGGAATGTCGTTAACAAAACGATAGCCAAGCTGAGCTACTACTTTATGAATCAAGCGAAAAAGATAGGTACTTTTGAGAGTAGTTATACGAGGGCTGAAAATACCTCCAAAGAAAACTACATCATTATAAAAATGACAGTCGAAAGGATCTGTATCCACGCCATCCTCCAAGTCATCCAGAGTGATAAGCTCACTCAGCAGTTTGTTCTTGTTCTTCTGCACAGAACTCTCTATCGTCGTTAAGCTCCCCTCATACCAATGATCATCCGCATTCTCCAACACAAAACTCACATTCCACCAGAGATTCCCGCCCTTCGTGATGGCAAAGCCGTCGTAAGTTCTAAATCTATTCTTTGACTGCTGCGGATCTCCCGCAAACTGAAATACCAGCTGCTCATTCCCCTTTCTAGGAATCTTCACTGGCCAGCTGTAGCCTTGACCAAGCGTGCCAAGATCAAAAATATCATCCTCTACCTCCCACGGCACAGGAAATTCGTCTGGCAATGCCAGCGGCACACCTTTATACGATAACCCTACCATTGCTCAAGTTTATCCGTTTATTGCTCTGCTCATCCACAGCATATTTATAACTGAAACTCATCGGCACCACAGGATCTATCGGGCTACCGGCCGTCGTGTTCTCACTCACAATCACTATCGGCACATTCACATACCCACCACTCACAGGCAAACGCTCGTAGGCACTGCGTACAGAAAACATATCCCGCAGAGCCCGCGCCTCACCATTAGGTATCTGCGAACCCACATACACCGTGAACACCTCCTGCTCAGGTCGGCTCAGTACCGAAAGCCGAGAGCGCCCTTCTGCAGTCTGTGTCTTTAGTAAATCATAAGGCAGCTTCTGATTGTTCGAGTATCGACCCTCAGTCACCAGGCTATCTACACCACCCTGCCCATTGTGGTAGTAAAACACCCGCTGCTCATCACTAGCCAGCGTATAAGGCTCATACACGATGTAGTCCGGCTCACTAGTAGGATTTGAAGCTGCAAGCGATATCGTCAGCTGCTTCACCGTCTTACCTCCATCCGCATTAGCCGCCAATACATCATAGCTCACATCCAGTACCTTCACCTGGCTGGCCTCCAAGTCCGATCCCACACTATGAATCGTCTCAGTGTCACTAGTGCCGTCCGTGTAGTCAATCTTACAATACAAACTATTCGCACCCGCTCGGTCAGCCGTGATCAATAACCAGATATACTCCTTGTGAGAAATATGAAGCAAGCGCCGCTGAGGCTTTGTAGTCAAAAATTGATAACTCATACAGATAAATAGTTAAGTCCTCCCGCCAGTATCGCATACCGTTCTGCCGAAACAGTCCCCACCGTCGATATCGAGGTTTCATAAATACTCGCCTTCACATAGCCAGGTAGATACATGCGATCATTCGTGTTATCAGTAGACGCTTCAAACAACCACACCTCATCAGGATACGTCTTTTGCACCGCCAACCCCTCACTGGTCGAGGACGAATTCCGCAGATTCGCACTACTTACCGAATCAGGATCTGTAGTCTCCAGAATCACCAGCACCTGAGTACCAGGTGCGATACTAGAATCCAACAATACCTCATCATACCCCGATCCTTCATGGTAATCTTCCGCCAACAATTCAAAACCCGCTGGCGAGTACTCCCACGCTTCCACCCTGAACTTTCGGCACACATTCAGATCATTCCCCACAGAGCCACCATCATCCGGGTCAGTAAGATTCAAAAGCTCCTCCCTGAATAAGTCCTGAAGGTAAAACGTAGCAGCCCCATCGAGTATAGGCGCATTCAGTTCCGTTTTGATCGTCCACGTATCACTCAGCGGACTATCCTCCAGCTCCACACGCAAGCGAATAGAGTACGTAGGATCTGTCTCATCTGAGTTCACCACTACCTTTATCGCTTCACGAGCTTGGCACGGATTACTTGGCATATCTATAGAGGTTATCGCCATTTTATCTGATAATTTTTCGTTTTAATATCTTTCCTGTTTTCACCTCTATCAAATGATCAATCCGCCCTCGGACACAATGATCCGCATGCTCCACCCATCTCACCGAATCATCCTTCTCGCCATCTAGATACTCCCCCTCCTTGGAGGGGGTTGGGGGGAGGACGCTACAACCTACCCCTACCCCTGGTATCTTCTTTTCTACCATATCGTTTGTTCGCCTTTTCAAATTCGTCTTGGCCAAAGTAAGCCGCTAGCCCCTCTTCTTGTAGGACGGTAAATATCTGCTGCAGCGTAGTGGCAGACTCGCGCATCATCACGGCCGCCTCCATCATATCACCAGAAGAATTACTTCCACCAGCTGCAGGAAGTCCGGTCACATTCAGCGTATAGCCAGCCATAGCCGCTTTTATTGTTTTCTCTGCATCGATCACCCGAGGATCTTGCCGCACATAAGCAGGCGTCACAAACTCATCCTTATGTACATACCCCGCATAGTCACCATATTGGTCACCAAATCCCAACGTGCTCGTTCCAGACTCACCACCAAAGAAAAATGACGGTGGTCGGCTAGCGGTTTCCGCTTTTGGTGTCGACTTGTTACTAGCCTGGTCAGCAGCTTTTATCATCTGCTTTGACCTAACTATCTGAGCAGTAATCGCACCCATAAACAGCGCAATCTTCGCCGCAAAACCCCAAGGAGTAAATGAAGTGCTAGCCGCTTGTTTCGTTGCTGCCGCTATGGCCACACCATGGTGAGCCAGTACCTCTGCAAAACCCATCGCCACCTGCAGCTTTACTAAGGCTTTAGATTGGCCACCCATCAAAGCATTGATGTTGCCAAAGAAGTCACTCAGTCCACCCATCGCATCACCAAGATGACTGATCGCCTCAAGCTGCAATTGAAGATTGTCATCTACCGTCTTTTGATTCACGGCACCAATCGCAGCTGCCCGGGCTTTCTCTACCGCCACCAAGTCCAAATTGTACTTCTTGGCCAGCTCCGTTAGTTTATCATAGTGCGCATTCACACGAGCTATCTCCTGATCCTTCTCACTCATCAGATCAAAATTCAATTGATCCTGAGCCTCTTTGCGCTCCTCCTGATACGTCCTGAATCGCTCACTATACAAGAAGCCAAGCTCCTCATTCATCTGCTGTTCTATCAGCTTTATTCCATCCTGGTACGTCTGCTCATCCATCAAGCCGTCCGCATGAAACTGACCAAGCCGTTCAGTCATCTTCAGATACTTCTGCTCCACTCTCGCCACCTCCTGATCATCCTTACTCATCAAGGCAATATCCAAGTCCTCTCGCATCTTCAGCACTTCATCATAGAACTTGTCCAGAAGGGCCTTTTCCTTGTCAATTTTGTTGGAATCTGCCGCTGATGGAGCTTGCTTTTTGAAAAGCGCAGGATCGTTTGGATTAGTGCTAATACCAAGCTTACTTCTGTAAAGCCCTGTCCCAGTTTTAAAAGTGCCTGCACCTGGTGGCGGGTCTTCATTGAAAAATTTCAGCATCATATCATCCCTGTTGGCAATCAACTCATCCAATTCATCATTTAGAGAATTGATTGTATTGATGGTGAAATAATAATCCTGCATCATTTTGTTCAGAGAAGCAGGTTGCTGGCCGTTCTTAGCTACATACAACTGCTTAAACTTACTCGCCTGATCATATACATTATCTCCCTCTGGAATGTCAAGGCCATGAGCCAGGGAAATTTCAGCCATTTTAGATATCATTTCTCTCTCAAGGTCAATGGCTTTCAGCCTATTATCTGCAGCCTTATCATTGGCTGCATCAATTTTTTCCTGTTGCTTCTGAATTACTATTCTGTTGATCAGCTGCTCATTTACAGCTTTGAGCTTCTTCGTCAACTCATCATTCTTCAATGTCTCTGCATCGATATTGCCCAGATAAGCCGGGTACTTATCCTGCAGCTGCTTGATTAACTCCACACGTTGCTCTCGTGGAGTATTGCCACGCAATATTTCGGATGTCACACGTTGCAGCTCCACATACTCACTCGCTAGCTCTTGACTATAGAGATCTGTTTGCTGAGTGAGCTTCAACATCCAACCCACCATTTTCTCTAAACCCTTCACCACGCTGCTATTCACAAACATGGCAAAAAGATTCTTTCGAAGCTTTTCCAACTTCGCGCCAAACGTCTCATTCATCAAGTTGAATTCATCCAGGACGCTAGTACCTTTCTCAAATTCGTCATTAGAGATTTTCTGCTGCTCACTGACAAACTCAATGTTATTCGCCATTGTGCCAAGTACGCCAACTATTCTGCTACCGTCAAGCTCCAGATCGCCAAGCGTCTTACTCAACTCCAACATGCCGTTGCTGTTGTCCTTCACACCTCTCAGGAGTGAAAAGAAAGCCTCATTAAAATCACTTTCAATCAATTGTTGAAACTGCTTCGTACTCATGGCGGCACCATCAGTATCCTTTGCATACTTCGCAAATTCCTCCGCATTGCTACTCATTTTTATGAAGAGTTTGCTGAAAGCCGTACTCGCCATCTCCACAGGCTGACCAAGGGCATCACTAGCAGCAGCTAAGCCCATCACATCTTGTATGCTCAGCTTCGCCAAAGGAGCTATTCCCGCTAATCGTCTTGTGAATTCCACAATAGCGCCCTCATTGGCTACCGAGCTTTTGCCTAAGTGATTCACGGCTGAACCCACTTTCAATAGACCATCCTCTATGCCATAAGCTTCCTTCACATTGAAAGATTCCAGAATCTTCCCAAGTTTTCGGGCAACCTCTTCCGGTGCACCTAGATCCTCACCTAGAGCCACGTTGATTTTGTCAAAAGATTTCACAAAACCCTCGACATCCTTCTCTGCCGTGATGCCAAGCTTACCCGCCACCTTCGCCATACTCAGCAGTTCGCTTCTTGCGGTTCGGGTATCAATCTTTTTCAAAGAAGCATTGAGAGAATCTACTTGAGCTGCGGTCAACCCAGTGGTTTTCTGGACAGACCCAAGCGAATCACTGAATTCACCTGCGCGGCGAATCAGATTGTTCAGCTGGCCAGTGAGAAAAGTGAAACCTAAATAACCCATGGCCATCACGCCGAACTGCTTCATCTCACTGCTCATTTTACTCCACAGGGTATTCAAGCCGCGCATTTCTGCACGTTGTTTGTCCACTGCTCTATTCACCTGAAGCAGTTCAGCTTTTAACTTCTTATACCCTGCCGTTCCCTTTGTGGTAGTATTAGTGATTTCCCTTCGCAAGTCACGCTGATACTTCGTCAGCTGCTGCATCGTCATACCGGCAGTTCCTAGCTCCGTTCGCATATCAGTGATGCGCTTTTTCACCTCCGAAAGTTTCTGATTCGCCCTGACGTACTCGTCAGTATTTTTCTTCAAAAGCTTGAGATCATTGCGAAGCTCAGTCGCTTCTAGTTCTAGCTTTCCAAGTTCATTGATAGACTGTTTGCCATCTATTAAGACCGTGGTAGTTACCGTATCCCCTTTGCGTTGTGCCATTACGATACAATAGTCACCGCTTTACCAGCCTTTTGGTAGGACAATAATTTTTGAAGTCCCCCCTCTTTTAAGAGGGGGCCAGGGGGTGTTCTTATCCCAATCTAGAAGTTCCCCCTCTTGAGGGGGCTAGGGGGAGATCACACCTTCCGCAACACATCCAGCGTATTAATACTCTGCTCCATCATTTCATACCCAATAGCACCTTGCAGGTCATTCAGCCTTCCATAGAGCGTTTTACTATACCAGGGCTTTGGCCTTCTGCCTCTGGCACTACGCTTGAAAGAAGTCCCACGATCACTATCATCAAACGTCCCCTGGCTCGTTCGTTTCCCAAAAGAATACCCACGACTAGAGCCCATATCCACAAACCTTCCAGACTCATCAAACGTGATATTCCCCTGAAGATAGCCCTCAGCCAAGCGGCGCATATTCTGCCGTAGCGATTGTTGCAGTTCATCCGTCACACCAATACCACGCTTTTTCAGCTCCTGCACCATCCGCTCATCCACAGTCTTTGCAAGCCACCGCCTAAAAAGCTGCTCCACCGCTTTGCTAGATTGTTCCGAAGTTCGTGGCATAGCGATTATATCACCTGTTCTGCTATTTGTTTCATCTTCTCGGCGGCTTCCAAAGAGTACTTGGCAGGGTCGGTTATTGTCTTGTTTGCCTGATCGGTCATTATCTTCTGAACCAATTCTGCCGCTTCGGTCAATGCTTTTTGGCCTACCTCTGCCGTGACCTCTACCATCTCGAACGCTATACCGCAATTCTCTAATTCTTCGTGGTAGTCAGTCATAAATGCCTTGCCGCTTGGTAGTTCCTTTACCTCACAATATCGGTCTGCTTTGTATTTCGGGTTGACCTTTTGGCCTTCCTTCTCTATGCACTTGCCTACAAACTCATTGGCTTGGTTGGCTAATTCTATGGATGCGAATACTGGTTTCATGATAGCGGCTTTAATGGGGGAATTGTTTTATGTGCATGGTCTGATGCGAGGTATGCTTGCGAATTATTCCTGTCCGCACACCACCCCTCTAGCTTTTCTAAATCACCTGATGATCCACCCGAAGTAATTAATAAGGCTGGCCATGCGCAGGAATGAGAGGCAGCCGATCCAGAATTGTACTCCCTACTCATCAACGCGAATTGTTTTATAAACAATCCTGTTATAGCTCCTAATGTTTCGCTAAATGTTTCACCTCCATCAATGCTCACTACGCAAGCGGATGCAGAATACCTCACTCGCAGTACACTTGGTCTTAATGTCAATTCTTTGGGTAAAGGACTAGAACTCTCATTCCCACTTGATGATCCCACAATTTGAACACTCTCACTCGACGAGAATCGAATATAAGAACTGGAATTTGAGTTTGACATAATGAACTCATTGGTAGACATAAGAATCCGATCAAACAAAAACCAAAAATCTAACTCTTGCGGAAAATCGGCGGTTCGGTTTACGTACATTGTATCGGTTCTGAAAACCAGCTTGCCATTTACTATTTCAGGTCTTAGTGAGCTAGTTCCCTGCGTTGCGGGTGTTTGATCGCCAGCAATCCCATTTAGTTGGCTTACTACTCCACTAGCTTCTACTACGTCACTTACATCCCAATACTCCTCTATAACTAAGGAATCAAAAGTCATTTCCGCAGGAGGTTGAACTTCTCTTTTCGTAATCGTCACCGCCACATTCACCGTTCCACTATACCCGTCCGATCCTTCAAACGTTACCGTGATCTCATTGCTGCCAGTACTTAAATTATCAAAGGGTGCACCCGTCAGTTTCCTTGTCGCTTCATTCCATGTCAGCCCATACGTGCTTAGTAATGTAGCGGCGTTCGTTACGCTGTACGAAGAGTCAGGAGCGTTGGTAGTAAACAATACATCTATCTCCATCGCAGCGTCCCAGATTGTAGTATTGTTTCCTGATACTATGGAGGCTGTGAGGTCGGTCAGCATCGAGGCAGCCACAAAATTCAAACTCACACCACTCAGACCTCCATCCGTTCCAACGGCCAGCACCACCGCATCCGTGTTCTCAGTCGCCGTACCGGTTATCTGGCCAGTAGTTGGCGTCAGCTGCTCCAGCGTCAAGCCCTCCGTATTTCCATCCAGGTACATCGTACAAGGCGCATCCGCCGTTATCACCATAGGCGTCAGCTCCACCCCTGCAGTCTGGCCATTATCAGCCACCTCCAAAGAAGTCAACAACTCAGGCACAGCCTCCGGATCCCACGCATCTTCATCGTACTGCACCTTAGCCTGCACATTGTCCAAAAAGCCAAAACTCACATAGATCCCCCAAGTGTTCTTTACCCAGGGGCCCGCCATTTCTTGTTGGATAGAAGTCAAATCCAAAAACCGCATGATGCTCGTTTCATCACCAGCCTCATGCTCCTTATACATCTTGCTCAGTATCTTAAAGAAGATCTGCTTCGCGCCATCATATGCCACATCCTCACCCTCAAAATCATCTTTATCTACTCGTTTCAATATCCAGAAACCATAGAAATTACGATCATAGAAATTTCCCTGATACAAAAGATCACCATTCGGATCTTCCATCACCAACGTGTAATTTGTACAGGTAAGCGAACTCCCAATCTGATTTTCAAGCTCTTTTAGATTCCTCGCAAATTTCTTATTGGCTTCCGTATGCCTGAAGTCCTCCAACCTCACCGCCACATCCAGAAAATACGCCTTTACATCAAGTGGATTCATTTTTTATTCAATTCAGCTTCTTCATACATCCTTATCTTATCATCCAGCTCACTCAGAGCTGCCGCCAAAGGCACATTCAAGTACTGCTCATAATTCACAGCACTGCCGGCCATGCTTCTAAGCGCCTTCCCCCAAGGATTTCCACTAGGCTCTGGCGAATCACCTTCGTCTGGCTTAGACTTGAACACATAAGTGTACTGAGCCTCCATCTCCTGCTTGCATCCAGCGAAATACAACATGGTAGCCAGCTTATGAGCCAGCGGCAACTTCGGTATCACATCCCGAGCCAGTACATCCTTCAACTGCCGATTGAAAGGCTCCCGAAAATCAAAATGCCTGTTAGTGTCCAGATCCTTTCGCTTTGGTCGGTACAGTACCGCCATCAGCATATTCAGCGCAGCTTCACGCTTCTTAGCATCTTGAATGTTCCTCCGAAAATCCAGATAAGCACCATCCGCCAACATAAACTCATAGAAGATGCAGCCATGCAGGTGATCCCTCGGGCCATACAGAGTCCGGGTATTAAGGCCGTTCCGAAACATTCTTATCTGCCGCAAATGATTCTTTGTCAAATCTGACTTTTCAAACAAAAATTCAGTCAGCTCCAACAGAAACAACTTGTCATCATACGACACATAGGGAATCCGAAGAAAACGAGCTAGGGGCTCAAAATTCGACCACCAAAAAAGAAAGCTCAGGCGAAAAGAGTTCGATACATTCAGTAAGGCAAACAACATCCTGATCTGCTGAGCCTTCTTCGGCATATACGTATGCAGTAGCTCCGATACCGTCAATAGCTGCTTTTCACTCAGCTCGTTCCAGCACTCCGGCACCTTGTATTCCCTCTTATCAAACCTGACCGTCCTCATAAGATCAATACAATTAAAATTCCCAAAGCCACGGCACCAATAGACCTCCGATTGGCCTTCTTGGTTTTTAACTCTTGATGTTTCAATTTGCTCTCTACTTCCAGTCGGATAGAGTCCTGATAAAGAACGGCAGTTTCGAGTACACCAATCTGACCATGCAAATTTTCGATACGGTCTATTCGAATATCAAGAAGCGAATCCTTCTCCAAGATCAGTGAGTCTCTTGATTGAAGTTTTTCAAAAAATTCATCACGCTCCAAGAATATTCTGTTGCTCATCTCAATGCGATAGTGAGGCACTATCCACGAGGTGTCTGAGTTGACTACTATCATTAGTATATCCTGAGAAAAACTGGATATGCTCATTAGTAGTAAAATCAGAAATGCGATTGCGTTCCTTTTCATACTTATTTGTGATTTGCTTGTCTCTCCTTTCTAGTAAGGAGATTTTTTGTGATTTGATAGAATCGCTCAACTCAAGAGCACTTGATATCTCGCGCTCTTGGGCTAGTAAGCTCATTGTCGAATCGAATTTGGCTTCAAAAAAAGCCGTATTATCTTCTTTATAATGCTGCTCATTCCCCTGAGAAACATACACAATGAAGGCTCCCAAAAATGCCCCTAATATGAATATGCTTACATATTTCATAGTAGAATGGCTGTTAAGATCATAAGAACCACAACCAACAAAAACGCTCTAAGCGCCTTCATTGGATCTATACCCGGATGCACAGCCATCACTGCTTTGGTAAGAATTTCTCCTTGAGCGGCTTGGCTATGTAGTCATAGAACCCCGTCGACACCAAAAACGAAATAGCCAATATCCAGAATTCGAACTCTTCTCTGAAGATCACATCAGCGATCGAACAAACAATACCCGCGATCAGCGTCAGCCACTTAGGGTGAAGATTCAGAGGTACATACTTCTTCAGGAACCACGTCAGGAAGAAAACACCCAACACCACCTCTAGGTAGATATATGGGGAAAGTGCATTAAATATTTCCATAATTATAGGTTTAGAAAGTCTTGTATCATTCGGAAATGTGCCAACGCTATTGAGTAGCGGCCTACCTCAGTCATCAGCACCTCTTGGCATTCTTTAGGATTGGTGTGAAAGCCATTCTCCGTCAGAATCATCGGGCAATGCGTCTTTGCCAAAATCCAGTAATTTTTATCCTTATCCCCACGAAAGCGCATCCACGGGAAGAGCTGCGCCATATGGCCTTTATAAAATGGCGATACCTTATCACTCAGCGTTTCACCCTCAGAAGTGAAAACCGAGCATCCTTGCGCTGCAGGATCAGTGAATCCATCCGAGTGAATAGAAATGCCAAGGCAATTTTCAGCGCCATAGATCCGCGCATAGTTATTAATGATGTTCGACCGCTCATGCAGCGGCACATCCGCATTGCCAGTAGTCACAAAATGAAACGGAATCCCCGCATTGAGAAGAAGCTTCGCCAGCTCCTCTCGGATCATCCGATTGCCCACACCCTCATAGTACACAGGACCATGAGGCCAGCCCTTATCACAAAGAACCACCTCATCCACCTTCCATTCAGGTGAGCGCTTTCCGGGTGTCACATATTTTCCATCGATTATGCCGCCATGTCCGGCATCCAGAAGTATGACCTTTTCCATGATGCCAAGGTCTTAAACCCTACCACCTTTCGGTAGGACAGAAAATGACGGTGTTCGTTGCTGAACTTTAGTCTTCGTCTAAAACAAGGTAATCTCCTAACCCTTGTTGCACTGGTACGATACCGTCATTGATTTTTCAGAGCCTTACATTCCGTGGCACCACTTCACACAAGCTAACAGTCGCTACCATCGCCATGCTCCTACGTCGCACAGCGATTAGCTTGGTGTTACCATGCAATTAAAAAAGCAGGCCCCAATATGTAAAAAAAATAGGTGGCTTTCCACGCACGTTCGGACTCATTCAAGTTGATAGCTAACCATGTCTTTGTCTATCATTTAACCGTACAAGCCTATTACAGCTTACTTTTTACGAACATGAGCCGATTAAACTCAGAGGCTCGGTACTCGCCACCTACTATTTTTACATTCTCTCGTTAGCTTCATCTCATTGAAACCTCAAACCGATCAATCAAGGCCTTTACTCTCGACATAGTCGTCTTTATTTGGATTTCATCAGCCACCGAGTAAGAAGCCTTTTGATGAGTAGCCACCGAGCTATAAAAAATCAAATCATTGCTATCATTCAGCGACAATCGCTTATGAAAAAACCAACTCGAATGTTTCACCTTCTCGGTATCATAGATGCGCTTTATATCACAGTCAGGAAGCTTCGCCACCTCTATGTTTACCGGGCTATAGTATTCAGAGCTACGAAGCAAATCCTTATACACACTATCATACTCAAACCTCACATACTTCTTTATCGCTCCTATAGAAAGCATCGTCTCTGCTCCACTCTTATGCTGCTCATAAATTACCGAAGCTGCGAACATCGCCTCTTTTCCATTGCTAGAAATAAGAATCAGAAAGCGGTCTGCCGCAGTTTTTTGAAACATCTTCGCCACCATCGTATTCAGCGAATTCCACGCACTCACCTCTATCTTAAAGTCTAGCTTCAAAAAATCAACCTCCTTTTCCAGTGCCCTCTTCTCACGCTTGGATCTATGAAGTCTGCGAGTTTGAATCAAAGCCACCACGATCGTACAAATTGCCGTCACTATCGTTCCTATCAGTGTTGCGTCCATCAATCCAAACTTACAATTCCACTATCCGCATCATTCTCATAGGTCGTCACTGGTCCGGTAGACACATACACCGTCGAATTCTCAAAAAGCGGATAGTCATCAATATTCTCATACAAAGCCTTATGCACAGCCTCCAGATATTCCCTGCCAGCCTGCTCATGATTCATCCGTATAGCCGCCAGTCGTTCCATCTCTGCAGCCTGCTTCGCCCTGGTAGTTCCGGAGAAAGTGTTGTTTCGCAAATGAATCCCTACAGGATCTGTTTGCACCGCCAGCTCATTCAGAGCACTTGCCCAGGTATAGTGTGCCACCGCACCCTGTATGTCCTCAAGTAAAGCCTCATTTTCCTCTGTGAGCTCATCCGTCTTTATCTCAAGCTTCATCTGCGCAAAAAGCTCCTTCCCTATCGTGCCTCGTATATAGTTGCGCTCCATCCTTCGCATGATCGGCTGCATCTTTCTAAACAAAAACCGACTATCACCCAGCGCACCAATGAAGTAGGTGAAATCAGGCGAAGTGTTAATAAAGAACTCACGCACAAGCGTACACCCTTCACTATTCAGCCAATCAGGGAAATCATCTTCCGCCACAGACTCCAAGTAGCTTATGATCTCATCCAAGGCGTCAAAGCCATTAGAAAGAAAGCTCTCCCGTGCATCTTCCACCTGCCATTCAAAGGCCGGCTTATACGATTCCGAATGATGAGACTGCAAACCCGTATCATCCATCTGAATGTTCAGCTGAGGTATGCCCATCCAGATAACCAGGTTGGCCAGCGCCGGATGCACATATTCCATAAGGTTCGCCTGAGCTTCACTTAAAGAACCGTCCCCACCGTCATAGGCCGTTACCAGCGCAGAGTATAGATCAGCGCCCAATATCGGCTTTATGAATTTTAACTCTGCCCGCCGGATAAACGGATTCAACTTATCAAAAGTGAAACCCTGACTTATAGGAACGACCGCTTTGAAATCTTCTTGACTAATGAGCATATCTGCAAAGAATTTTATGTTTTGGAAGATTCATCTGGGCAGCCTCCAACACCCGCTGAGCCTTGATCAAACCTTCCCTTCTAGATAGAGCCCGAACCACCAGCTGGCTTGTATTTACCATGGCCGTCCCGTGCGGCCCAAGCTTATGCTCCACAAACTCCCCCGTGCATATATGCACAGTAAAGAGCTTCTGCCCTTTATGAAAAGGATAAGACAAAATATCCATCACTTTGATGGGATTCTGGTCAGTATCTTTAGCTCTGAATAGTCGTATCTGGCTCATTCTTCTACATCCTCAGCATGTTGAACATCACGTTTCTTAGGCGTCACTTGATCTAGCGTCTGCAGCGTAGGCTGCTTGAAGTACCATTCCACTAGCTGCTCATCAGTATTCCATCCATTGAAATCACTGATAAAATCATAAGGCCTCAGAATGATGTGTTGATGAATCTTCACCAAACTCATATGAATATTCAGAGCCTCACGCTTGTCAGATCCACTTCTGTTCGTTCCACCCTTCCCTGGTATTATCCCGAACAGCGTAGGATCTATACCCAATGCACTAAATATTTTGATCGTAGCAGCAGACCCATCTTCCAGATACATGCCGTCCTTGATCTTGTCATCAATCGGCGTTATCCGCACACCTGGTATCTCCACCTTCGTGTGTGGATCAAAAGCAAACGTGCACTTCAGCGACTTAGCCGCATTCTCAGAGCCTTTCAGAAACTCATCAAAAAGCGCATAAGTTTCCTTTCTTGCCGCTGCTCGTTTTGCAGCATCGCGTTCATTCCAGTCAGGGTATTTCCACAGCCAGAATTGCTCCGAAAATTCAATCAGATACTTCACCGTCATCTGATTCTTCATCACCGACATCTTAAACTTAGGAATCTCATTCGCTAGGTCCAGCCAGCCATTCTCCTTCTTCAGCGCATTCCAGTCAGCCAGGGAGTAATACACATAATCACTCGGATAGCGCAAGCGAGCCATGACAGACTTATTCTTCAGCTTCTCCGCGCCCAGTTCCTTGAACGACTCCACATCTATTCGCTCAAGATCAATAAAGTCCAGCTTTAGCGTCTCTTTGTCATCCTTCATCACCGCACCACCCATAGTACTCGAGAAGTTAGCATTCACATAAGCCTGCTTTATCTCACCATCAGCATTCTGCACCGCCAATCTACAATGAGCCGATGGCCGACAATAAAGCCAAACAAACTCCGTCCCCCCCTTGCTAATGATCATCTCAGGAAACACATTGATGAATTTGTAAAACTCCTTACAAGCGGAAATCGGATAAAACCAATTCCGCTTTAGAAACTTCTCAATGCCCGCATCGTATTGATTTTCCAGCTCTTTTCCAGTTGCAGGGTCAATCAGCCTATACCCGATACCACCCGCATAGAGCGTTCGAGCCAGCCAATCCAGCGAACTCGCCAGATCAGAATTCCCCTCCAAAGCCTCACGCACTTTTTGCGGATAGTCATCCGCACCATCCGCACCCCACGGGTGGTAGTCCAGCGCATTGCTATCCCTCGATTCCTTATCCACCGTAGCTTTAGGCGCCTTACTCTTCGTCGAATCATACACAGCGATAGAGCTTACCGCTATGCTGTGATCAGGACTATAGGCTATCGTTTCAGTCATAGTACAGGTTCTCCATTAAATTCTACTATCAATTGCGTGTGAACAGTCCGCACAGATCCGCTAGGCAGCAACAAGTTCAGGGTGGCGTTTTTCAGGTGATTAGGATTCTTCGCAGATCCACCACCCTTTGCAGCCGCCATCACCGCCACATTATGGCGATCTATCTTCGGCAAAGTCACATTCGTGTAATGCTTGATTTGGCCACCAGTCTTTTTGTTGCGATCGCAAGTCACCACCTTGAGGCTAAACGGCACAAACTGCCCCACCTCATTTTTGTGCGTCATCATCTGCAGCGAACTTCTCAGCGATCTCATTATGCTAAGATCACCGACCAAACCACCATTTGGTAGGACAATAATTATACATTAGTTTCGTATCAAATTAGATACGCATGGCAGGAAAGGAAAAAGTACATGTCGATTTGTTATTCGACACTCGAACAACCAAGATGAAATTGGAGGAGATTTTGAAAGAAAGAGAAATTGAGGTCAGAAGTGAAATCAGGATGGGTCCCCCGAATTCGGAAGAATTTAAGGAACTGGGGCAGGAACTTCTGTGGATAAATAAAGGATTGAAATCCTATGTTCAGGAAGATGGACTCTCTTTTGAAATGAAAATGCCAGATATGAACCCTAAGCTATACAAGGGATGACCACACAAGAAGCCTTTAAGGAAATGATTCAAGATAGAGGGATTCACAATGATCTCGAGCTATCAGGTGGTTACGTCAGAAAAGTCCGAAAAGCCATAAACGACAACCCGGACACACCCGAGCACTGGGGCATTAGTCTCGACAAGATGCACCAGCTCCTACAAAAAGTCGGCTACAGCAAAAAACAAGAAACACTATGGAAAAGATGAAAGAAATTAAGACCGCCAAAGTAATCCAGGTAGTCAAGGTCATCGAAGAAATGATCGAGAAGAAACTCTGCGAAGTAGACGAAGAAGAATACAAACTCTACATCTACCCAGAAGCCCAATGGATCGGAAAAACCAAATCTTGGAAACAAGCCTTTCTATCTAATGTGCGAGCCTACTTCGACTACCGTATGTCAGTCAAGTACGGCGAAGCTGCCGACTCCAAATACCTCTCTCGATTAAGTGTCTACAACATAGAAACCCGAGAACTCATCACCATCAAAAACTTCTAAATATGTCAAATTTAGTTTATAAAAAAGCTGCAATGTGCGAGTTACCTACGACTTGCTCTTTTCACAAAGGTGAAACGAAAGATCACACAGTCGAGATAGAATACAACTCTACTGGTGTAAAAGTCAGTGTGAATAGATGCGATCCCAACGAATCATTCAGTGAACTATTTACGGATTCTGAATTCGAAGCATTAAAAGATCATATTCTTAACGACGAATAGTTTTTTGACTCCACTTTTTCTAAAAGTGGCCAAACAGGATGCCCAATAGGGCATCCGTCGCACTATTTTAAGAGTGCAAACATCAGCCAATAAAAAAGCCCTCCCTTGCGTCGAAACTTCGGAGGGCTTTTATTCCTGTTAGATTTCAAATAATTCTATTTCGTCCTCACAGTTGGTAAGCAACACTTCAAGTTCTACCTCTGCAGCTTTTACCAGTTTATCAATCACCGAGGCATTAGTGACCTTCAAGTGTTCACCACCCGTGCCAGTCACAAACTGAACTTGGGCAGTCATACCATCATTGCTAGCTTTGAAGTTTTCAAGTTCCTTTTTCTTTCCGCTCAAATGCTCGTGCTTTTGCGCTAGCCTGTTGAACGTGTCCAGTTTCTCAATCCTCGAAACTGCCTTCTTTGGTTTTTGCTTCGCCTCTGGGGTCTTTTCATCTTTGACCACTTTTAAAGGAGATTTCTCCACTTTCTTGTCAGCGTTGGCATTTTTAGGCTGCTCTTCCACCTTTTTTGATACTTGTGTCATGGTAGTATTTTTATTTGTTATATCACTGATAATCAACCGATTATCTACAATAAAGATAGTTAAAACGTATCTAATAAGCTACGTTTTTATTAAAGAAGATGTCATTTATTTTTAGCTAACTCATTGGTTCACTGCCTGTTGAGGTGTATTTTCTCAGAAAATCACACCATCAACACGGCATGACCTGCGCCCCGCCCTATCGGCGTTGGGCAACTGCCGAAAGAGATTTATTAGCCATATATGATTTTGAGGGTGGGTGTCCTACGTAGATAGATCGAACGTATCGAGGCTGGCCCCTTGTCGTTGGAGGATGGCCCCTACTACTAGGGTGTCTACCGCATCGGTAATGTGTGGTGCTTCTTCCTGCGGGAAGTTTGGCTTTTTCTCATCACTCTTATCCTTCGCCACACCCTGCTGTGTAATCTTAGTGCGAGTCATCTTAGCGCGTTCGTACCAGTATTGGCATGTGGATCTATTGAATGTCAGGTCTGCATACTTGTTACCTTTCTGACAAAGGATCTCCCACAAGATGAACCTAGATTTATGTGAGGGCTGCTGGCCAATGTAGATTGGATTCACTATCCAACCTAGACTTCTCAATATGCCGGTTATTTCTTCCTGAATACTCAACTTGTTGTCTGGACGTCCTGCAACCATGGTGTGATCGTAGTAGTAGTTAACAACTTTGGTTGGGTGATCAGCGAAGAACTTATCCCAGTTAATCATGAGTGTCTTGTATGTACTATGAGTGTAGTCTGTGTGAATCAACTTGTACTCACGATCGATCATTTGTCCAGTAGCTATGTTGTTAATAGCAGCATTGTGGTCCATGGCTATATCTAGCGATTGAGTAGCCTTGCGGTCTGTGTACCAGAGGCAATTGGCTTTAATATCTCCTGTGAAATTGTGCTCTAAGCGCTCAACGAATGAGAAGTTAACAGCATCATAGCCATGCCGAGCCGAAGATAGAAGGGGATAGAAGCCGTTCTCTACCTCTGTCATTCTTTGATTCAATACAGAGATTCGATACACGGTATCGGTTAATGAGTCCTGAAGCTGGCGAATCTGCTCATATCCTAGCACCTCAATGTTGTCAAGTGTGGACGCTTCAGATACGAATACAAGGCCTTTTCGAAGCTGGTTGAGGTAGCCGTTGTACTGATCAATTTCTTTCAGAATTTTATTAGCTGCAGTTTTTGTTCTAGTCCGGGTGATCTTGTCTTTAAGGTCAAATATGTGCTGTTGGATCATCAAAATCACGTCGATTTTTTCCTGATCATGTTTTTCAGCTAGCGTATAAAGCCAGTTGCCTTTTGCGCTCTGTGGCCTATCTGTAGTTAAAAGAACGGAATGATGGTTTGGCAGGTGGCCAAAGAACTCTTTGTTTCCACGGTTGGTATGAAGTACCTCAGTAAACTTCTCTTCCTCGAATAGCTTACACTCATCAGCGTACAGCCAGTCCACATCTGCAGCATTGGAAATACCCATTCTATCTAAGGATATAAGCTGAATGCCTGCACCATTGAACCAATGAATAAACCGCTTTGGATTCTGTGGTGCAAGATGAGGCTTTTCAATTTTCAAATGCTCTGGTGCATATTTCCCTACCCAGAAATGAACATTTTCTTTGTAGCCAAGCTTCTCCCATGCCTTAATCAGCTTGGGAAGAATGAACACATACAGCTTATCGTATGATACGGATACAAGCCCACCTAATGAGCGAGGCATGGATAGGATATTGTTTAGGGTGAAATCACCGCCTGGCCCCTCAGTTTTACCAGTACCACGGCCCCAAAAACATAGCGTAATTGCCGCTCGGACTAAGTTGAATACAACCTGTGGAAGATTCCGATACTGGCGATTTTTACGCGTACTCTGCATCTGTGGCATCTTCATGGAATTTGGTTTTCAACAGCTTCTTGATCTGAGCTTCCATTTCCGCTTTAGATGGCATATCTATTTTCAATAGCTCGGGGAAATGCCCTATCTCAACAGGCACTGGCTGGATGTTATCGTATAGATCTGCGTCACCGGATCCAAGCGAAGTAACCAGGTCTTTTAGTTGGTTGGTGAAAGATGAAAAGGAACGGTAATCCTTTGCCGCTTTCGATAGCTGAATTCCCTCAGAAATATGTTCGAGTAGCACATCGAACCAGTACTGACGGTTGTGTACTGAAGTAGTCCCAAGGACTCGTTGGGTTGAAACAAATACCCGTTCGGCGGTGGATCTACTGATATAAGAACCATCGCTTTTTTTTATGGTGGAAGCGAGCATCTTGACAACTTTTCTTCTTGAACCGTACTTCTTTATTAAGTCGGAACAATTGTGCATTCGGTCAATGTGCTCTAAAAGTTTGGGTGAAAGCTCTGTTCTATCATCGAGGTTACCCATTAGGTAATCGACTATGATATCATCATCTGCTTGGTGGGTCGTTATAACCTTTGTGATATTACTCTGAGACATTTTCGATTTCGATGTTTTTAATGAGTTTCAAAGCCTCTGTTTGCGCTGGTGAGCTACCATTAGAGGCATGTTCCACTATGGATTTATTGATAGCTGCCTTGGAAGTGAAATAGCCTTTGTAGTAGCTCTTGTACACGAGTGAACTAGGATCAGTCAGATTCGCCCGGAAGTCCGACAAATCCCACTCCATCACAATGGCTATTTCTTTTGGTGACATCAATGCACCTCCCAATTCCTCGAGTGTTTTCAACTCTTCTTCTGTGACTTGCATTTGATTGTTTCTTTAATCCAGTTAATATGAAAATCCACCGCTGCAGGTGTGGTAAAAATGGTCCCTGCTTCTATCCTCCTGTTGCGGCTAAGATTCGCTGAGCCAACTATCGATATGCCATCAATTTGCCCTTTTAGGCAAATAACCTTAGCATGGCATTTGGATAGGGCCAGCGTATCAATCACAGCGGATAAAAGCTGATAGGGCTTGGCCGACATTGTCTTGATCCGGTGATCGAGAACGCAGTGAACAGAACGGATGAGGCCAAGCCTTTTCAGCTTAATGATTGTCCGGACTGGTGCGTCTGTGATCGTCCAGGAGGTGAAGTATAGATCTACCGGACCCAGAAGCTGAGCGTAGTGATTTAGAAGATCGTAGGAGCTCCACGCGTCATCACTCATGAAGGTAATAACCTGGTTGTTGGTATAAGCTGGCAGGAGCTGCTGCAGATTGGTCTGAGCTTTTGCGCTCTTCGAGAAAATCACGCTGCTCAGCTGGCCATCAACTGGCAGGGAATCGCTAAGATTCGAGCTAGAAGTATTCGGTGGTGTACTAATATCCAGCATTGCTCAGTCGTTTATCTGCCTCGGCCACTACAGCCGTGTAAAATGGAATTTTCTCAGGCTTTCGATCTCCCTTTTTTGCTTTGCTCAAATAGCTAGTGTAGTTCTTTTTGATCTTCAGGACTTGAATGATCGAGGCACCCTCAAACACTGCTTCCACGCTATCCACATCCTCTTTGGTTGGCGTGGATCCATACGCCTCGAAGTACCTGATATCAGCCCAGGTCTGTTCAAGTGCTTCTGTCTCTTCCAGAATCTTTACCGCTATTCTGTATCTGGTTGGGTCATACTTAGAATCTTCAAATAGCGGCTCACAATGCGCCTGAAGCTGGCCCCTGAGTACATCACGAGTGCGAACGTGCTCATTTCGTTTCTCAATCAATGATTGATCTGTGTGAGATTCATCCTTTTGGACTGATTGTGAGGGCTCAGGGCGCTTTGTAGGCGCAGGTGCCGCGACCTGTAGGGGATCATCTATCTCAATGGATTTTAGTTCTCGAATCACCTTTTCCTCAGTGAACGAACTCCTGCCCATTGATGCTATGCGGTCAGCCTTGGAAGCATCCACATACTTGCGGAGAATCGCCAGGGCTTTTTCCCAGTTGAAATCCTCCAATACGTCCTCTACGATAGTATTCACAAGGCAACATTAGAAAAGGGCAGTTGCCGTGGCTAGGACAAAAAAAACCCAGTCAAGTACGACCGGGTTGAGGATTATATCCATGTTGTGTAACACCAGCTTGTGACCATCTGACAGGAGGATCGCGCCCTCCTTCTACTCTAGCGATTGGCATTTGTATAGTCATTGCCGGCTGACAAGCCACCGGATAAGTGCCATAGGATACAATGATTACATCAAATGAAGCCTCAAAGTCTACAGCTTTGATCGCATGATCACTGCCAAAATGGTCAGTAAAAGCCTCGTTTTCGACTACATCGTTAAAGATTGAATTGTCAGAAAAGTCCTTTTCGATGACATAGGCGCTGGATTGGCCTACGGTGGCAAGGCACATGAGTGCAGTTGCCGACAAGAGAAGAATTAACCTTTTCACAAGGCTAATGTTATCATCTTCTTAATTTTTTGCTAGGACAAAAAAAGCCCCTCTATTGAGGGGCCTTTGCTTACACTCAGCCTTAGTTAAAAGACATGAACGTTTAAAATAAAAAACCACCTCTAGTTCGACGAACCAGAGCCAGTTGCTTTCTCTTCTACTGCCAGGAATGGAAACTTAGGATCCTCAGCTAAAGCCTTTTTGGTTTTCTCAGAAATACCATCAAGCTTAGAAAGATCATAGGTATGGCCATTGAACCGTACAGTTCCGGGCACCACTCCTACCACGATATATTTAGCTTTTGACATAATCAATCAAATTATGCAGCTGGTGTCAAAGGAATAGCCTGACCGGTATAGTACCTGGCCACTCTACCCACAGACTCAGCTGTGAATGAAACAGATCGTTCGTCACTTACATCCTTACCACCAGTGATTTTGAAATCCTCAATGGTGGCAGGAAGATCATCATCTCCGATTACTCGGAGATCACCGTTCAGTTCCTCTACAATGAAAACCATTTCATCGTTCTTGTGTGTCTCAAGGAAGCCGACAACTGAAGCAGAGATGTTGGATCTCATTACTTCCAGTCTATTCACTGCACTCTTGGATCCACGCTCACCGGCAGATTCTGTATCCAGTCCGCTCTTTCTCACTTGCGCTTCGAAAGAGAAAAACTGCTTACCGGTTTTCATGGCAAACGCACCGTCATGAAGTACTAAGTCTTCATAGGTGGCAGGTGATCCAGGAAGTGTGGGCCAGGTTTCAACATCAGCCGCTAGCGCAAAATAAATTGTGCGCTTTAAGCCGGCATCATTGTTTCCACCTGTGGTGTTCAATACATCTTCCATTACTTACCTCCTTTTTTAGGGGTCACTACTTCCACCAAAGACCCAGACTTAGCCTTGATCAGAGGCTTAGCCAAGTCAGGATTCTCTCGCATGTCCGCAATGGTCACGGTATTACCATGCTTGTCAGTTTCACCTGCCAAGACGTAATACTTCTTACCATCCACGGTGATGACTGGTCGTTTCACTTGCTTCTTACCGGATTCAAAGTCCTTCAATTTCGTATTGAGTTCGTTTGCATCCGTTTCCGCTTCGGTCTTAGCCTTATCGAGTTTGTCAAACCTCGTTGCTACTTCCTTTCTAGCTTCTTCAGCTCGTTGCGCATCCGTAGAAGTCAGTTCCTTGAACAGCTCCTCGTTGCTTAATTCAGATATTTTCTTGTCAGCCATTGTATTAAACTTGATTGTTTACTCTGATTTCATCAAGGTTGGCAACCTCGAAACCTATTTTGAATTTGACGCCTGCCTTGAACTTCCATAGCTCATTTTGAACAATGCTCACATCGTTCATATCAGCCATCTTATCAGTTCCCATCAGCAATGAAGCTGCTTTCGGCTGACCACCACTGATGACCATAGGACTAGCTATGATTCGTCTTGTGTTCTGCATCCAAGTACATGGCTTGATGTAGCATCGGTTGTTGCTACCAGGTAGGTACATCCCGTTTTGAGATTCAGCTGGGTTGCCCTTTTTGTCCAAATAGAACATCTGGTCTCTATAGGCATCAATCAAGAAATTGAAGTCAGTATAAGAACATAACTGAATGATACCCGCACCTTGATCGCGGTATTCTACAGGCATAGACCTGAATATCTGATCAAAAACAGCCTTAGTAGATGCCGAATCTGTGATGGCTCCTGTGCTCAGCGCTGTGATATTGCTAGCTGCAAGCTCATCCGCGATTACAGTTCCAAAACCTCTGGTGATTGCCTGGGCAGTCACATTTTGCCATTTGGCAGGATGAGTTGCTGGAGATTCATCTACCAATGTAGTCGCAAGACACTTAAACCATTCGATACGACCACTGACGGTGAAGGTCACATAATCACCCGCATCGTACGTTGCAGGATCCCCTGCCCATGCCACTGCATCAGCCTTATCGAAACCATGAAAAGCAGTCTTATTATTAAGTTCTGCTCTAATCGTCTCAAGGATTCGCATCCAAGTCCATTGTGCAAATGGAATTTGGCTTGGTTGTGCAGCTTTGCTTGCACCACTGCCAGCGGATTGGAATTCTTCCAAGTAAGTATTCTCATATGCCGAAAGATCAAACTTCAATTCACGCTTAGCGCCATTGACTTCTAAGTATCGATCAGTGTAGATGAGATCACCACCTGCAGTTCCAAATTCTTCATCGGATGAGAATGGTCTAAGGCCATCAAGAATGTTGAGCTTTCCAATTAATTCCTTGCTTTTAATATTGGACCGCATCATTACGTCCCGAGCTACATGCAGCTCACTGACAAGGGTCCATATTAAGGCGCGGTACTTCTTTCCTGCATATGCAGTGAGCGCCGAAACATCGGCAGCATCAAGAAGAGCCACTCCTGATATGGTTGGTGTTACTATTGACTTAATCACCGCAATGGAGACAACACCGGCCCCAGCGTGTAATGGGCTAATTCCCATGCCCATGGCCAAAGCCATGGAAAAGAATATCACCGAAAAAATGTTAAAGAAGTTTTTCATGATTATTAAAGTGAAAATTGGTCAGTTTGATTTGCTAACTCAGCCGCCTTGCGATCAGCAGAAGTTTCGAACTCATAAGCCTCAGGCTCACCTTTGTCCACTTCCTCTTTCTCTTTAGCTGTCTGCTTTGGAGGATCGGCTTTACCTTCCAGTTTGGCGACCTTCGCTTGCGCTGTGTCACGTTCTTTGGTGAGGGTTTCTACCTGCTCCTGTAGTGATTGAATCGCCTCCGGCAAATCGAAGGATTCAACATTCTCAACCTCTTCTTCAGAGATTGCATCTACGGCCTCTTGAATAGTTGTAAGCCTTGATTCTGCACTCTCTGCAGAAGCTCCCAACTGTTCAAAAGCCTGTGTGCTTACCAGCTGGATCGAAGTACAACCTTCGGCCTCCAACTGCTCGTTGACTGCAGCGATTTCTTCTGCAGTGGCTTCCGCATCGCCACCCTTGATTTTTGACATCAGAGTGTTCAGCGTTTTGTTTAACTGTTTGAACATATTTGAATTGGATTTAAATACTTGCTGTGGGGTGCCCATCTCATGAGCAAGGACTAGCGCTTCATCGAAAGAACCCATTGTGTCGGCTAGCCCGGCAGCAATGTTATCTTGACCGAAATACACTTTTCCTTTTAAAATCTTATCATCATCAGCGTTTAGGAATTCGCCTCTGGTGTCCTGTACTGACTCTATGAATGGCAGATTGTACTTATCAAGTACATCTTGCTGGATAGGCAGGTAGTTGTTTTTTAATGCCTCTCTGTAGGGCTTATTCTTTTCTGTGGATGCGGATGCATAGATCTCATGAACCTTTATGCCGAGCTCGGCATAGTAATCGGCGAAATCATACAGCGTAGCGAATGTGCCAATGGATCCAATGCGTGAAACCTTGCCATCGATCATGATATGATCACAGGCACAGGCTATGAGATATCCCAAACTCGCGGCAAGCTCTACATGGCCAATCGTTGGCTTTGTGGTTTGGAGAATGGCATTGTGAAGAATCTCACCCGCATCAGCTGCTCCACCAGGTGAATCAAATTGAAAAACAATAGCAACAATGCTCGGATGCTCGTCAGCCTCTTGCACACGCTTAGCTAGTGTGGCCGTACCCGGATCACCACAATAGTCCTGCTTCATCAGGGGCCCCTTCACAGGAATCACCGCGATAGATCCGTGCGGTGCATCGTCATAGCTGTCATAAGTCTCCGAATGTACATGAGAATACGAAAACGGAAGAGTCTCTTTAGATTCTTCCGTAGACACCTCCAGCGAAGAAGGGTTGTCAGCTGTCAGTAGCTTGGTGATGGACGGCAAGTAGCTCTTGACATCCTCCGGATCCATGAGCCAAACACCACCAAGTACCTGCGATAATAGTCTATAGTTCTTCATTGCATCGATTACAATCGACACAATGGTAAGAAGCCTTTAATGGCCTGAATAGGACGGAAAAAGCCCAAATAATTAACTTGTCAACTCTACGATATTGCTTTCTTTCCAAGCCCCTTGTGTAGTAGATGTTATGGCTCTAACTCTTATCTGTATATCATCGGTAGCTATTGCACTTAAAGGAGCATCGGAGGCTGAAAAGCTATCAGATGTGTCATTTGAGGCCAGTGTTTCAATGGCAACATAGCTACCCCCATTTTTTCGAGCCTCCATCTCGAAACCAGTTTCAATAGTAGTGGTAGAAGTGAATGTATAAGACATTGAGCCCCCTACTCCATTATCAGTTAAAACTAAAGAAGATACAACTTCCGGTACTTGATCACTTTCAACCCAGTCCGAATTACCCGCCCCATTAACCGCTCTAACCCTAACCTTTAACCAGTCCCCAAAAGTGGCATTCACAATTTGTGATTCTGCCTCGGCTGCAGTCGTAGTAACGGCAGTCCAAGACCCCCCGTCTATTTGTGACTCAACTTCAAAACCAGTTTCGTCATCTGAATTATCAGTCCAGCTAGCTAGATAATTCGCACTGGCGCTGTGAACTAAAGTTACATCAGAGGGTGCCGCTGGTATGGTCTCAATCGAAGCTGCAATGATATTACTGTTGCCGTAGGTGCTTTTTGCGGCACCCGAAGCGGCACTGGCCCTAACTCGTACTCTTACATTATCTTCATCAGTACAAGTAATAGATCTGGTGATACTTTCTGTATTTGCCGTTACTCCTGTCAAGGCAGTCCAGCTGCCGGAATTCAGTTGATATTCAATTTCAAAGTCTTCTTCATTGTTAGAATTATCAATCCAGGAAATATCTACGTCTATACCAGTGCCATTGTCTGCAGATTGTGAAATCGCTACTGAAGTCGGGGCAATTGGCTGAAGAATCAGATTAACGCTGCTGCCATGCAGTCCCCAGTCGGAATAGAAGCCATTATTCACGGCTCTTACTCTGAACTCAATCGTGTCACCATGGCTACCGGTAATATACTGTGTTATGCTTGTAATATTTGCAGCAACGGGGCTACTACTAAAAGCCACCCAGCTACCGGCATTTAATCTATATTGTATCTCAAAACCAGTTTCAATAGAGGAATTATCAGTCCACTCTGCAGTTATTTCGCATTGGGTTGTATTTTCATTTCCAGTCAATAGTATATCAGAGGTGGTCGGTGGTGCAGGAAGAAGGTAATGAGCTACCGCGGATGATTGTACATATTCTGCTTCAGGGTGATCTGCTTTCACTCTAGCTGTGATAGTATCTCCGTTAGATATGACAATATCAGCTACGTTTACTAATTCAGCGTCTGCAGATTGAGTACCTAAAACTACCCAAGAACCGTCATTGACTTTGTATTCCACTATATAGCCGGATTCAATAGAACTATTATCATTCCAGATAATATCAAAGGTTACTTCTGTTTCTGATGAATCAGTCTGATTTACGGCTACTGAATTAGGCAAGTTTGGAATGGAATTAACAACTACCGTATTAGTTTCTATTGGAGTGCCTGCCCCCAAGAAATTCCGTGGTGTCACTCTGAACGTCATCGATCCGCCATTGGCCACCGCCACACTATGTAAGTCACTTAGTGATGAAAACGTACCCAGTGACACATATCCGGCACCTATGTCATACTCTATCAAGTACTCCGCTACATTCGTCAGGGTCGAGGCACTGAGCGCAAGCGAGAAAACACCATCACTATCTGCCTCGTCTGGTGTGGCATCAAGGGCGAGTGTCACAGTACCACTGCCAGATACAGCCTCCGACAATGGCAGTGCCTGGTGGCGAAGATCAGCCGTCCATGAGAAGAAATACACATTAGTGTCCTTCGGCTCCTTTCCTGTGTGGTGCTGAGCTTGCAGCATCATATCAGGAAGTAAGAACCATTCGCCGTTGCTGGTTTTAAATAAGATGGTCGCCTTTTTCTGGCGGTAAGTCTCCAGGTGTGCGCGAATGTCCGTGCGGTCCTTATGAATCTTGCATTGGAGAGAATGCTTATAAGTGTTGCCATTCGAGTCCATATTTTGCATATCATCATGAGCTGCAGTCCTTGGCACAAAATTCACCTGAAAAAAATACGTCTCAAATGTACTTAACGGCAGAAGAAGAGCGTCCGTAGGTTTTGGAAGTAAAGGCAAATCCAATTGAGAAAGTACCACTTGATTGGCTCCTATATACAAGGAGACAATTCCACCGAAGTTGTCATCAAATGACTTGTCTATTGCTGACATTTTTTTTGAGGTTTTTGTAAGTTTTTGATCTTTGCCATCGCTTGTAGGCCGAATCCATTGAGTAATCAGATTCTGTTATTCCGTATTGATCGAGAAACTGCTTAATCGCTCCCCAAGAATCCATTATTCCATATCGCGCAGCTGCATACCCGATCATTCTATTGTAAAAATCATCCTCAAGCTGGTTCTTTAAAAGCCACAATTTTTCAAGATTAGTATCCACCGTCTCCACATCCAGCCATATCTTATCCGCATGCGGCTGACGCCAAAAGGCTTTTGACCACTTCCGATTAGAGAATTTTGGCTTCCACAATCGTGGGTTCAGTTGCAGATAGGTAGTCTCTTGACCATGAACGCTGTACGTCTTCCAACTGTACTCAGCCCGGAGGAACTTTACCAAATAAGGCTTGAAGGGTATCTTGACGCGTTTCTTCCTTGACATAGATTATATAGGACTAATGTAGCCAAATAAATATGAAAATGATTTGATTTTTTTATCATTTTACTCATGAACTCTTACTAAGCGGTACACCGCACCAGCTGCGATGTTGTGCTTCAGTAATTCCGAATCCGTATTGGCCCTTATAAAGTCGAATGACCAGGTATCATCCTTGAATAAAACCCAATAAGGTTCACCAAGCTTCTTTCCCGAACCATCCGCATGCGCAAACTCATTGATATGCTCCACTTGGACCACATCATGAACGATCTGTGTTGTATTGTGTGCCATACCGTGAATTTACTATGAAATATTTCATAGTACAAGAGGTACACACTTTACGCTCTTTTTGTTCTACCCGTTCTACTCAGGGCAAAATCCGATCTGGCGTTCAGGAATCAAGGATTTTACAGAAAGCACTGTTCTTCCAACTGGGAGAATACAGGAGAACACCACGGCGGCAGTAGAACAAACAGCCAGTGTTCTACGGTGTTCTACCAAACTCTGCACCGTTCTACCCGTCTCTCTGAGGGTCTATCTATCTGATTTATAGATATATATCTCTTTATTTATTTATAAGGTAGAACACGTAGAACAAGAAGAACACCCCCTGCTCTCATTTTTTAAATACTGTGAGCGGAGCGAACGCCGCTTATCATCCGTTAGGATGTCTATTAGACCGTGAACGGAGTGAACACCGAATTCTCACCTATTTATTCAAAAAAGGGTGGCAGGGGGAAATAGATATAAAAAAAGCCAGTAAGAAAACCTACTGGCCTATTTCAATTAGGGTGGCAGGGATTTAACTCAATGACTTCACACACTGCCCAATGATCCATTCCATGACAGGAGGAGTCACAGCGTTACCGCACTGTTTCACAATCTGCTTGCCATTGCCTAGAACCTGGTAGTCATCACCGAAAGCCATGGCCTTCTTCACCTCATGAGGGCGTATAGTCCTGTAAAGGCAATCTTCCAGAGTAGGAGATTCATGTGTTACCAATCCGGCTCTATCTCGTGTAGACATTGTGAAGGCAGGATCAGTCATCTGACTGTACTGCGAAGAGCTTCCATAGTAGTAAGTCAGAAAAGCATTCAGCGATTTGGGGGTCAGTATACCATGCTTCTCACGAGTAGTAATAGCTGAGATGGGTTTATCCACCTGTCTAGCCTTACTCTGGCCATTGTTCTCCACAATGAATGGCGCTGGCATTACCACGCCTTGGCCGTCGGTTGTAGTTTGAGTTCTTGAGGCATCCACCCCAGAACGGACTGCAGATTGGGCTTTGACTTTTGAATGCTCAGTCGTCATAAAGAACGGAGTAACTATCGAATGTTCAGAACTTCCGGTCTGAGTTGGCAGTGGTTGGTCCATAGGCTTAATGTTCGTACCCTTATTTCCTGAGTAGTAATGACCAATGATCATTGGTGTCACAATGCCATGGCTGGCCATGCTAGTTTGAGTGGGAATTGGGTCTTCCTGCGAATGTACCCTACACTCAAATCCTGATTTGTAGCGAGAACCGATAAGTAGATGTTGATGTCCAAACTTTTCCAAACCATACTGAATCCTACGGATCGTATTCGGTCTGTATTGAGGCTCACCATCGACCATTACAGGTTTACCCGGAATACTCCAATCTATTATATTGAATGATGCATGGTAGAAAGGTTCTACTACCTCTGTGCAGCTTGTGCACCGGTACAGATACTGTGTCCGGTACTTTCCAAATTTCCTATCAGAGTTTTTCCACCACTGATAGGCGCGAACGTCCTTGCTGCAGTTTGCGCAGTGAGCTTTTGGTGTAAAGTCCAAATCAGGCGTTTTGTTGCCTTTCTTCCAGAATACAATGTACATCCGGTCACGGCTCTGCGGAGTAGGATGATGATGCATCGAGTTCAGAAAGAGTAGCTTGTGTTCATAGCCAAGCTTATGCATAGCCATGAGCCAGACATCAAACAGTGCCCACCTGGTGAGAGCCTCTACCACATTCTCTACCACTACTATTTCATAGTTGTGATACTCAGCGAAGCGGCAGACATCCCACATGGTAGCCCGGGAGCGCTCAGCTGCAGGATCTATCTCGCCCTTAGCGAACATATCCATTTGCTTTTTCACAGCCTTGTAATGATTGCCACCAGCTGGTGAATGAACGGTACATTCAGGAGATGTAACCAAAATGTTCGTCGATGCATATCGGCGCGGATCACAGGCACTGATATCAGTACAAGCCACAGAGGTCTTAGGAAAATTAGTTTCATAAGTTTCAGTGGCCAGCTTCCAGTGGTTAAGCGCTTGCTTCACTTCTACGCCTGCAGACTCGATCCCCTGACCGGATCCACCGGCACCACAGAATTGATCAGTTGCTGTGAGGTATGAATTTTTCATAATTAGAGAGTTTAAAGGCCAGCCGAAGCTGGCCATGTGAAACATTAGGCCTTGCCCTGTAGATCTATTTGATCTACACGGATCACTTTGCGCTCGCGCTTCTCGCCAGCCTCGTTAGTCCAGGTCTTAGTCACCAGTCGGCCGTTTATGGTCACTGGCTGACCTTTCGTAAGATGCTCTGCAAGCTTGGTGTTTTCAGAAAGCCACTTTTCGCAAGTGTGGAATTCCGCAGATTCCACCTTCTCGCCTTGGGCGTTGTAGTAGACATTATTGTCAGCTACGGTGAAGTTCGCTACTGCTTTGTTTTGCTCTAGGTTCTTGACTTCTACATCTGCTTGTCAATCTTCCGGATACTGTGATTACATTCATGAGTTCTAAAATTTTGTTTTAAGAATTATTTTTAATGCCCATGTGATCACGGCGGCATACCAGAGAAATTAAGATGTCGGTCCCCTGCAAGCGCAGCGTAAAAAATCACCAACCGGATTACTTTTTTTGGAGGTGACATTGTATTTCGTTGCAGACGTAACATTGCATATAAAATCATTCTGAGACAGGATTTAAAGGGCTCTAGAATCGCACAGACGGAAATGATCTGACCAGATATCCATACACAAGAATCTAGGAGCGTTCAAAACAGCGCGAATCCCAGCTACACCTCCCGCCATGCCGCTCGTCCCTACGGGCACTCCGGCACAGGCGGCTAACAGTCGCTCATGCGGAAACACTTTCAGGACGGCTATCCGCATAGCTTGGTGTTACCCACAATTAGCCACCACACATCAGCAGCTATTTTTGCAGAGTCCAGAGCATTTATAGTAGCATACCTCGCCTGAGTATTTCCAACACTCATGTCCAGTTGCTAATAACACCTCTTTTGTTGCGTGCTCCAATATGCTATTGAGTGCTTCAGCTAATCCTTCTGAATCTTCCTCCTCCATGTACTTCTGATCAAGCCCTCGAACGTCTTCCATTGCTCGGCTTATTTCTTTTCTTACTTTTTTCTGAATATCCATCGCTCTGTAATAGTGGGTAACACACGATAGGGCGAATGACCCTAGCAAATGTTCCCGTGTTATTGTGACCTATCAGGGCTGGGTCACATCGCCCTATCTGAATCGTTAGGCACTATTGGAACAAGCCTATCTGCCCAGCATTTTCCTTTCTGTTTATCCATAGTACTTCTATTCTTTCCTTTGCACCATCAGCATACGCCTTTCGGGTGTGCTTGCGCCATCCTTTCAAAATATCGTTGTATAGTTCATGATCGTATCCACTTACTACTACTGTGCCTCTGAGTTGCTTCAAAAACTCGCATAGTTCGATGTGTTCATCGTCTGTCATCTCGTGATTATAGCACTTGGTTTTTTGCCCATTGTATCGGGTATCTAAAACATATGGAGGATCCACATAGTGAAGTGTGTCTAAACCATCACAAGATTCCATCACTTGTATTGCATTTCTATTCTCTATCACAACCCCACGCAATCGGTCAATTATTCCCTGCATAGCATCGGGGTAATTTTTCCAGTCATGAGCTGGGGTTGATCCGCTTCGATTGCTGTTTGATCTAAATCCAGTTTTACGGCCGCTGCTACTTGCTGACCCAAATCCCATAAATGACCGAACCACCGTTCGCCTCGCTCTTTCAAAATTATCTTCAGTTGGTTGGTAGCTGAGATTAAATTCCACTCTGCTAAAAGGGGTATATCTAAGTGCCTCGCTCAACTCACTCCCACGCTCACGCACAATGCAAAACAAGTTGACGATTTCACCATCTAGGTCATTGTATATTTCAGCGTAACAAGGACGTTTTTGAAGCAACACAGAGGCAGCACCCCCGAAAGGCTCACAGTACACCCTGTGGTTAGAAGGAAAATGCTTTATGATCCAAGGTGCTAGTATCCACTTTCCCCCGTGGTAGCGAAGTAATGGGCGACCAACAGTGCCTAACACACGCTCATCCACAAGCCTTTCAGTGCTTTCTGGAATTTGTTGTGATATGGTTTCTGTTTTGCTCATTTAATTTAATTTTGTGGTGGCCTGTGGATAGCTAAATCATTAGCGGTAATTTGCCAACGCACCTAAAAGCATATCGCCTGTTTCCTTATCAATCTTTACTGCATTTCTCCAACATCTTTGCCCAGCTTCGTAGCAGCGAATGAACCCACCTTTTCTATCAAATCCTATTTCATCAATCAATCCAATAAACCAAGGGTCATTCGGGTCTGCATCGCTGTACTTGCTTAGGAAAACGTAATCCCCAACGCTAAAACTACCGCTAACAATATGTATAGCACATTGCTGTTCGGTGCTTTTTATAAGGTCTGTGATAATATTCATAGTTCTGTCTTTTTTGTAAAATTAGTTATTGCAACGTGCCTATACACTCATCCGTTACCTACAAGTGCTGATCTTGTACTACTTTGATGGGTTCGTGTCCTTTATCCGTTTTAATAATTTCTTCCCCACGCTTCATGAAGCATATCCAATGGGTTTTCTGAGACTTTCCAGAAGGGTGTCCAAATAATGGCTGATGGTCCGTTAGTTTAAGAACCTCCTTTAGCGGAACGTCTGACTCGTTCCATTTAAATATCAGGAAGCCATCATTTTTAAGGACACGGAAACACTCAGAAAAACCCAATCTCAAATCTTCTTCCCATGTTCGTTTATCCAGTTTTCCGTAGATTTTGCTCATGTAGCTATTCTCGCCCAGGAATAAGTGAGGCGGGTCGAATACAACCATTTTAAATGATTCATCGGCATATCTCATGTTTCTAAAGTCTGAAATCTCATCAGGCTTTACGGTACGGACCCTTCTATTCTTTCCTGTCCCTGTGATGTGTTGCTCTTCTCTAATATCTGTGAATAGCACATCTGGATTTGACTTATCAAACCAAAAGTATTTTGGACCACAACAAGCATCAAGAATAGCTTTCCCCTCGCTCAAATTATTAAAACTACTTTCCTGCATTATTCAAATTTTTATGTTTTTAAATCGCACCAGATAGGTAACAATCGGTATAGAGTATTCGCCCACGCTCGATTGATCCCACCGCACACACTCCATACCTGTTTCGTTAGAAACAAGCCTTAGTGGCTGCTCCTAAATAATATTTTCCCAAGCTGAATGATGTAATAGCATCGGCCTTGTTCAGCTCCCCAAGACATCATTCCTAAGTCCTCTTGAATCCCCATGCATTCTACTACCATTGTTGGAGCATCTGATGAATAGCCGTTTTTAAACACCACCTTATCAAAGGACTTAGGGGTTATTTCGTCTGATTCATAAAGTCTCTTTCTCCAATAATCCTTGATCTCACGATACTCTTCCTTCTTTTCACCAGAAGCGATCATATCAAACCACTCCTTTTTGAGAGTCAGGTAAAGAGGTCGGCCAGTTTCTAACAAACGGTTAGCGTCATTGGCTTTTATTTGTGCATGCTTCTCTCGTGCCATTTGCAAGGTTCGTAGCATATCATCTGGAGTCATATTCATTGCAGACATTTCCGCTATCCATTTATCTGCTACTTGTTCTTCTTTTGTCATATTTCAAATATTATCGTTCTTAAATCAGCCAACACCGCCAACCTAAATCGTTAGGATGCAATAAAGCCTACTCTTTTCTGAGTAGGTGCCTAGCTTTCATCCATCCCATTTTCTGCCTTTCCATATAAATTGAATCTTTCCCGATTGTATCCTTTCTTTCCTTAGTGTCAACTAAGTATTGGAGGGCATCCCTCAGTGCCTTGTTCTCCCATTGTAGTTTTTGTATTTCCGTTGGTTCTGTCATTATTATTAATTTTTTCGTTTCAAATCCGTAGGCTTTAAAGCACCTAACAATATGTAAGAATGAATGACTCCTTTTCAGGCTCTTTTCCGTTAGCTCCCTTTTTTTAACGTGGCTTGCTATCCACACGCTTCACTTCTGTCATTCATCTTACAATTTCTCGTTATAGGGCTTTTTGCGGAAAGAACTTACTTACCGTGTCATAAACCCTTGGGTTATAATCACTACTACCATAACCAAGTGTACCCCAATCTTTTACTTTCCTATAAAGCACTCCCGGACTTGTCATAATTCAACTTTTTTTTGGTTGAGATTCTTCTTCCTCTAACTTCTCACGGACAAGCTCTCGAAACGACTTACGCTCCTTCTGAACAGTATCGCTCTTTAGGAATGCATTCATTAAAGAATTCGCCAGTGCAGCGAAAATCACCTTGTACAAGAACAAGGCAATTAGAATGTTTAAGATCAGTTTAATGTCTATCATATCAGAGTTATTTAAAATGTTAAATCTTCTTTACTGGTTGATCCCGATGTGGGTACATGTAGAGTGGGTACGCCATCAGGCTTCTTTCCCAGAGGTTTATCAAAGTCAAAGCCCAACGACTCCAAATAGCCATAGTCCACCACGAACCCACTAGTAGTTCGTTCGCCATACTCGATCTTATTCACAGCACCTATGTAGCCCTTAAAAGAATGCTGCAGATAGTGCAAAATCGACTGCCTGTCCATCCCCTTCTTCTCGCCCTGGTTCCTTAGCGATTTCATGTACTCAGGGTGAATCCGCGTCATAGAGAAAATCATCAAATCACGAGGCTCTTCAAACTCTCGAACCGCCGTTTTGTTTCTATCCACCCTCAGGGTGATTTGACGGAGCTTCTTGATCACAAAATCATCACCCTCCTTGATCACGCCATTGGCATACAAGTACTGCACCTGCTCCCAGAACTGGCTCGTCTCTTTAGACTTGCTGATCAGCTTGTTTTGTGAAAGAATGTTGCTAGCCGATTCCCTCAGCAGCTCGGGCCAAGTGAATGGAAATTCAATCTCATTCTCCAGCACCTTAAACACCGCCAGGCACACCGCCATGTTTTGAATGATCCGCTCCTCTATGTTCGGATCTCCACTCACCGCCTTCTTCAGATCCTTGATCACCACCTCAAAAGCCTCATCATATTTTTCCTCGACCAGAGGACGGAAAGAAGTAAGTCCGGCTGTGATATAGCTGAAAGACTTCTCTTCCATTTCTGCCAGGGAATTGGAGAATTCCCTTTCTTCCTCCGAGTATTCAGTTTGATAAAACTGCAGTAAGATCACACGCTTGAAAAGCGCATTGTCAGCGATCGGCAGTTGCTGGCCACTGATATAACAAGCCGAATTGATCTGAGTAGTCTGCGTGTTGTTAGATGGCCCACTACTCGACCACTCCGCTTTGATATGACCGGCACCATCATACGCACTCTTTAGCTCTTGGATCCGCTTCATATCAATGTCATTAGAATACTCATCAAACCATTTGACAGCATTCTTAAACTGACTAAAGGCACGGTAGAATCCTGCAGGTGTTCCGGCATTCAAGTTGAACGGACCATGGCCATGACCAAAGAGCGAAACCAAAGACCAGGCTAGCCTACTCTTGCCGGTACCCGGAGGGCCAAAGCCAAACAAGTGAGGAAAACTCTTGAACTTCCTGTAGATAAAATCACGGTAAAGAGTGGACAGATACCAGCTGAGCGAGATCATGCCATTGTGATTGTGCTTATGCAGCTTGCAGTAGGCAGCCGCCCACTCCTTGAACAACATCTGTTGTTTCAGGTAGACGAATTTCTTCTGATCCTCAAACTGCTCATCCTCATCTCGATAGATAGAACTCATAGCCGGAATGAAGAAATGCTTTTTGACCTCATGTCCATCTTCATCCAGACTCCTGTGTTCGATGATGCCATAATCATCAATCGGGTGAAATTTCGATTGATAAAACACCCCATTGGCAAAGGCGTAGAACCCCTCCTTTTGCCAGCCAAGAACCTTTATTTCATGAGCCGTCTTAGTATGCAGATACCAGAACTTTTTCAGCTTAGAAAGCTCCTTGCGGCCAAATGCAGCATCAAATAAGAAATTCCCCTGCCCCTCCGTCAGCTCCTGAAAAGTCTGCGGAGAACCAAGCGCCTTCTGCGGTAGATCCACCACAGCTGACGCACCATAGATATTCTTGATTTCGAACAACCGCTTAGGGTCATTCTTACTCGGAATCAAAAACAAGGGTGACAGGGTGTAATTAGAAATCGCCATAAACGAATAATGAGACTTGTCAATATTCGCATGAGCTATGTACACCTTCGATTTGAATTCGAAGAAACCAAATTGAGTGACCTGAGCTTTCAGTTCATCCGTTTCAGTGCAGCCGTCTGGCCAGAAGTACTTCCAGTTTTTGTTAGAGTCCGGATCCTCAGCTGGTACCGTCTTAGGTGCACTCACATTTACCCCAAACTCCTTAGCTATCGAGAAGAATTTGGCAGGAGTGGTGAACTTTGAGGTTCTGAGTAGATCATCAAACTTCCGTTCTGTATCAGAGGGCTTGTAAGTATCACTCCACTGACTGACGCGGTGAAATAGCTCTCGTCCTGGCTCACCAAACACACTCAGCGCCATACCTACATGTAGCCAATATTCATAGGTAGGCGTTATATCTACAGAAGCTTGTTCAATGCGGTCAGTCACATATTTAGCCCTCTTATACTGTTCGCGAAGTTTAAGAACCATACCTTCCAAGTCGCCGCTATTCCTGACAAATACTTCACCCGTGTCCTCGTCTACCTCGTAGTGCTGATCCACAATGTCCGTGAAAGGCTTGGAATTGTCATTGATGTACACCTCCGGATCATAAGACTGATAGCAAGCACGGGAAACGTCCTTGCCTGAAGGATCGATCTCAAGCGAATACGTCTCTCGGATGTACTTTTCAAGACCAAGGAAGCTCTCCAAGTGCTTCATAGGATCTATCCTCACCAACAGCTTCAAGCCATTGCCCGATGGACTAATGAACATCGCCAGCACATACGGGTCCTTACTCAGCGTTTCCTTTATTTTCAGGACGGCACCCGGATCCCTCTTCTCCGGATCATTGTCCACAATGTCCAAATCATCCAAATCAATACAGATCAAGCCACTGTGCTTGATCAGGTAGTCATTCCCACGCTTCTTGAAAGTTCCCGAGAAAGTGTAGTAGCCAAGGTTCTTCTTCAGCTCACCACGCATCGTTTTATTTTGCTCAGTGCGCAGCTGCTCTATTATTCCCTTGTTCTGCTCAGACTTGATGTGATTCAGGGCATCTATTACCTGAATGTCACGAGTAGGCGTAGTGTGCTTTATGCCCTTAGTAAAGTGCGATATCTTACTGATTTTGTGCTCTGCCATGTCTTACGCCTCTTCCCAAATCTTCATTGTGACCACATTGGATATCACCAGTACTACCCGATCCTGCTTAGTGTGCTTATGCATCACCAGACGCTTGCACCTCGGGTGAGCATCATTGGCAGCTATCACTCGCTGGATCATTAGCTCCAAGAAACATTTCAGTTCATTTTCATCATCCAGTATTTTTCTATCCTGCTCTTTGAACCGCTCCTTCACATCAGCTTGAAGCTTATTCTTGGCAGTCCAATAATCATCTGTGACTTTGGCGAAATATCTCATAGTGTAGTAGGTTTTCCAGTTGTAGATAGTACTTCATATTCGATCACATACACCCATGGGTTATTTTCCCATGATAATGGGCCATTAATTGAATCCCAAAGGGCTGTGAAAGCGGAAATAGCGGACAAGTAGGATCCCGGAGTTTTGTCATACTTATAAGCCTCGTCTTCTTCTATACACATGATTCCCTCTGCAAGTGCGTCCCACTCGTTGATTGAATGAAGGCGCTCAATCCTGATATCCACTACTTTCAGCCAGATTCTCGCAGCTTCCTTCGGCATGTGGATAGATGGTTTCCAGTTGATTCCCAATTCACGCATTGTGTCGTTCCATCCATGAGTATCACATCTTGCCTCTGTTTTAAACCTCAACCCTTCTGGGAAATCCGGACAGAAGGATTCCCTCACCCAAAGAACATCACCAGGTGCACCATAGCTTTTCAGTGTTAAGGTGAAGTAGCCATATTTCTCATGCTTGAAACAGCCATGCATTCTGTTCAGCATAAAGTCGCGGCGGATAAGCGTCCACGCATCAGGATCCCAGTTCACCTCCTTCAAGAACTGGCCAGTAATCCTACGAGTCTGAGTCTTTCTCCCATCCAGCGTAGCTTGCGCCATATCAGTGCTCATCAGTATCGGCGATTCCTTTATCATCTTTTCTCAGGTTTGTTTATCTGGCCTCTTATGAAGTACACCACGACCATGAACACCACGCTCACTATCAATATCATCATAGCTTTTTTTATTTTCGGTTAGGGTTTTCAGGACACTTGCCTACATGGCTGTTCAGTCCATTTTGATTTTCAAATTGTCTACTGCAGTAAGGGCACGTCAGTTGCGCAAGGCGTCTCGCTTCACTCAGTGAAGTTTTCACACGCAGACGTTCAGTTTTCAGATAGTCTTGTCGTTGCTCACGAATGATCACAAACAAGTGAGCGAACCACGTATCAATGGCAGCAGTGAAAAGTGAAATGGTAGTCTTGAAAATGTAGTCACCATGCCACGCCTCCCAGAAGTACACATTGATAAAAAGCGTCATCGAGAAGCCCACAAAATTGCCAAGGCCCTTGAGATCGTTTCGCACCTTATCGATGTTCACCGATATCAGCAGCATCGTCAATATGAATACCACCGAAATCAAGGCACTCGCCAGGTACATATATTCCTCTGACATAGGCAGGTGCCGCACAAACAAAGTGAACACCTCAAAAAAGCGATAGGAAATAAATACAAGCATCGCTATGATCACAGCCGCCAGGCTTGTGAAGAAATTCCCAAGATCATCAAATGTTGAGTAGAATCTATTCGTCATAAAACTGGTATTTTTCGAGCCTGTCTTTTGTATGGCTTGGTCAATCCAAGCTCACGCCTTTTCTTCTTGATGGTAGTCATACCTACACCAAGCTTCCGAACCATCACCCGATCTTGAGTCGTGAGGTTTTCTTCTTTCAGGTAGTCAATCATTTCAGGTGTCCATTCTATTTTATCAGCCATTATTGTGTGCATTTAAGGGTAAAAAATAGCCCCGTAACGTGGGGCCAAGCGGATTCAGGATTTTATCAGAATGCGGATCGGGATTCGAACCCGAAGCGAAGGCCAAGACAGAACCAACCTAACCATGCTAAACTGTCTTTTCTTCTATCCGCACTACCATTACCTACTCACAACTTGTCTTAAAAAGGAGGGCTATTTTGGAAACTCATAACCACCATATAGGTCCCTCCTATAATCACTAGCTCTGTCACCACCTCTCGAGCGACAGTCCTTATTTTGCTAGCGTATGAACAACGAGGCTTCAGGTTCGCCAAAACCCACAGTCTTACGACTGGATAGCGGTGAGTTCGCCTCCCTTATGCAGCCTTCAATGAAAGCCATCATGCGCTCATATATAGCCTTGTGATGGCCAGTCGAACTAGGAAGCAATAACTCAAGTGTCTTTTGCTTATTCTTCACCTGGATGCAAAGCCCATGGTAGTTGTAGTGTCCACGCAAGTCAAAGTGCTTCTTCAACTCCTCCAGCTTTGCGATCTGAGCCAGATACATCGATCGACCCGTCTTTCCATACAGAGCCCTCAGCGCAACCTTCCTCTGTCTCAGAAAAGAATTCAATGTCGATATCAGCTCGTGCTTTGTCATCAGCCCTGCAGAATAGGTTCCATTCTCACCAAATTCACAATGTCCTCAGCTGGACGCTTCAGGATAGCACCGAAAATGAAAATCTCATCCGCAGTAATAGCCGGACCAGTGTTGTTAATCAATCGGGTCAAGCGCTTTTGAGGAATGTACTGCCGGAACACATCCATGTATTCCTCATGCAGCTGCTGGAAGTTGCCAGCCTTACAGAGATCATTTAAAATCTCATTGATGTTGTGGCTTTTCTCTGTATTAACTATGAGCATTTTGTAATAAAATCTAAGATTTATACCTTAAATGTGAAATTCTTCCAACAAATTTACAATTCTTTGAATAAATTCCAAATACATTGATAAAAAAATGTTCCAATTTTCCACCCTGATAATGGATCATGACGGACACATATTGGAAGAGCTGCTAAAAGAACTCTCTATTAAGAAGAGTGGCTTAGCGGAAAAACTCAATAAGAGTAATAACACCATTACCAATTGGGTACAATCAGATAAGATTTCAAATGATAATCTGATTGAGATCGGCAAGGCATTGCGAGTCGATATGACGCGTAGGTTCCCAAGGCTCAAAGTACTCCCAGAAGCCGCTGGACTGAATTATTTCAATTCAGATCCCGAGCAATTAGTGAAAGATTTGGCTATGGTCAAAGAAGCCAAGACCGAGTATGAAAATAAGCGTGGAGACTTCCTGTTAGAAATCCAGTTCCTTAAGGATCGGGTATCCGCACAGCAGGAACTTATAGACGCCAAAAATCAAATCATTTCTGGAAAAGACGAAGTAATAAAGAGCCGTGACCAGAAGATCGCAGAGCTGGAAAAAGAGCTCAGCCAACTGAAGTAAATTCCCAATTCAGTCCCAAAAATCCATCATCTAGCTGTAAGTCAGGAAATTGCAGTGGTTCTGAGCGGATCACTAAAGTCCCGATCATTGATCGGGACTTTTTTATTCTCATCACCTAACCTAGCACCGCTCATCTAAAATATTGTTAATTCAATCCAACCCTACATTGAATTCAACACTACTCCTTCTATTTTAGCGCCCGAATGAAATGGGTATCTACATTAGGTAATTTGGAGTACATCTTCATAGGTGTTTTCGTGGTTGTTTATGCACTCTACATTATTCGAGTCGTCCGAATTGGAATGAAGCTCGGCAACCCAATTCTGAAAATTTTACCAAAAATTGTTGTTCGGGGAACGGCCTTTGCCTTACTCATAATCGCTCTTCTTGGTCCCTCTTTTGGCGAAACCACTCGGGAAATAAAAACTGTCGGAAAGGACATTTTCATATGCCTTGATCTTTCAGAATCCATGAACGCATTTGATGTGCAACCAACTAGGCTTGAGCGCATCAAATTTGAGATGAAGAATATCGTTGAGGCCTTTAATTCCGATAGAATCGGGCTCATCATGTTCTCCAATGAGGCATTCATGCAGTGTCCGCTCACCTACGACAATAACGCACTCAACTTGTTTATTCAAACCTTGCACACAGGACTTGTGCCCAGTACTGGAACGGATTTTGGCCCTCCTCTGCGAATGGCCTTTGAAAAATTGGACAATGAGAACACATCCAACAACAGGCAAAAATCTGAAATCATCATTTTGATAAGCGATGGTGAGGATTTCGGTGAGGAGACGGACGAAATAGCTGAGGATATACAGGATGCTGGTATCAGGTTATTTACTCTAGGCGTTGGGACAGAGAATGGCTCTAAAATCCAAACGCCACGTGGATATAAAAGGAACCAAGCCGGAGAAGAGGTCGTTAGTAAACTGCACTCTAAATCCATGGAGGACTTAGCAGATCAAACAGGTGGCGAGTATTTTGAAATCAACGCCCAGCAAAATGATGTCGAGCGAATGATAAATGCCATTAATAGGATTGAGGGAGAATTGAAAGACTCCAAAGAGGTAGATGCCGCATCGAACAAGTATTACTATTTCTTAATGGCGGCCCTAGGGTTGCTGATCGTTGATTTGCTATTTCAGGTAAGAGTATTTAGAATATGAAAGTCATTTTATTAAGTCTTTTGTTGTTGATCAGTACTGATCCAAGAGAAATCGCCAAGGTGAATTCTCTAAAGAAGGAGGCTGAAAAAGCGTACAATTCAGGGAACTACGAATTGGCAGCTGAGCGATATGCTATCCTAGATTCTTTGGGTGTTAATGACCCAGCCCTGAAACTCAACTTGGCTCACTCCTACTACAATTTGAACGATACAACTGGTGCAAAGAGTAACTACCAATCGGTACTTAATTCACCCGACAAGCGAATGCGCTCTGTTGCCTATCAGCAGCTTGGAGTAATGCAGAAAGATGCCAACAAACTTGAGGAAGCTCTTCAATATTTGAAATCAAGCCTGAAAGCCGACCCTGCAAATTCTGGCGCTCGATACGATTACGAAGTGGTGAAGAAGCTCCTTGAAGAGCAGAAAAAACAAGAACAGGAACAAGAGCAAAATCAGGAGAACGAAGAAAATCAGGAGAATAAGGACGAGCAAAAAAATAGCGACGAGAAAAAAGAAGGAGACGAGAACGAAGAGCAAGAAAAGGAAGAAGGAGAAAAAGAAGAATCTGAGGAGAAGAAAGACGGAGAAAAAGAAGAAGGTGAAAACGAGGAAGGTGAAGAACAAGAAGCTGATGAGGAACCTACACCTGAGGAGCAAATGCAGCAAAAACTGGAAGAAATGAACATCAGCGAGGAGAAAGCCAGAATGATTCTTGAGGCCATGCGCAACAATGAAGTACAGTATCTCCAGCAGCAAAGAAGAAAAGCAACCAAGCGCCCTGATAGTGGCAAACCCGACTGGTAAGTTCTACCTTTGCCCACACAATTAACACCCAAAAAATGAAAGAAGTATACATCGTAAGTGCGGTTCGCACACCCATTGGAAGTTTTGGAGGTAGTCTAGCCGGATTCACGGCCGTGCAGCTTGGCTCGATCGCCATCAAAGGCGCATTAGAGAAGGCTGGTGTATCAGCAGAAAAAGTTGAAGAAGTGCTCATGGGAAATGTGGTCTCAGCCAATCTGGGTCAAGCCCCCGCTCGTCAGGCCGCAATTGGCGCAGGAATAGGCTACAATGTCCCCTGTACCACGATCAATAAAGTATGCTCTTCTGGAATGAAATCGGTGATGTTTGCCGCCCAGTCCATCATGACAGGACAAAACGATTTGATCGTAGCTGGCGGAATGGAGAGCATGAGTAATATCCCCTATTATATTCCAAAGGCCCGATTTGGTTACAAATACGGCAATTCAGAATTAGTAGATGGATTACAAAAAGACGGCCTATGGGAAGTATACAACAACTTTGCGATGGGTAACTGCGCCGATCACACGGCCAAGGAAAAGAATATTTCAAGGGAAGAACAAGACGAATTCGCCATCAATTCATATAAAAGAACGGCTGCTTCATCGGAGGCCGGTTTGTTTAATGACGAAATCATTGGAGTGGAGATTCCTCAAAGAAAAGGGGATCCCATCCTTATGAAAGAAGATGAGGAATTCAAGAATGTAAGCTTCGACAAGATTCCTTCGCTAAGGCCGGTCTTCAGTAAAGAAGGAACAGTCACAGCGGCAAATGCCTCCACCATCAATGACGGTGCTTCTGCGCTCGTCCTTGTGAGCAAAGAAAAAATGGAGGAGCTTGGCCTCACTCCCATTGCCAAAATTAGAGGATTCGCTGACGCGGCTCAGGACCCAATTTGGTTTACCACCGCTCCTGCCCTTGCTATTCCTAAGGCAATGAAAAATGCAGGAGTTTCAAAATCAGACGTTGACTTTTATGAAATCAATGAGGCGTTTTCAGCAGTAGCAATTGCCAACATGAGAGAGCTTGACCTTGACCCGAATACCGTGAATGTAAACGGTGGATCTGTCGCTATGGGACACCCTCTTGGTGCCTCTGGAGCTAGAATCATGACCACTCTGAACTCTGTTCTTCATCAAAAGAACGGAGCGATCGGCGTTGCAGGCATTTGCAACGGTGGTGGCGGAGCAAGTGCTATTGTTATAGAAAAAGTCTAGGTATAAGAATCCTAAACAAAAGGAAAGGCTCCCAATAGGGAGCCTTTTTTGTCTCATTTCAGGAGAGGCTTTAAACCTCAATTCATTAAAGATTTAAGCCGCCAATCAAGTTCAACTATCCACTGTTATCCTAAATGCTGGTATGCAAATGAGGCCCTATCGTAATGATTAAGGTGAGGTCCAGTTTCACAAGTCAGGTAAGCTCGTTTATTGGATTGTTCTCAGGTTTAAAATCTAATTCCCGATCCGAGTTATGTTAAAGGTAAGCTACTTTTGCCGCCTTTACTAACACAATGAAAAAAGTCTTTTTTACTCCCGGACCTTCAGAACTTTACTTTACCTATCAAGATCACTTTCGCTCAGCAATGCGAGAAAATATCGGTTCTATTTCACATAGAAGCTCCGCTTTTCAATCATTGTTTCAGTTTACCACAGAGCAACTCACAGAACTGCTTCAAATTCCTACAGGATACAGAATCCTTTTCGTTTCATCAGCAACAGAGTGTTGGGAGCGCATCACTCAAAACCTTATTTCCGAGTCATCACACCATTTTGTCAATGGATCTTTTGGAGAGAAGTTTCACTCAGTTGCTGATGCTTTTGGTAAGTCTTCCCAGCTTGAAATGATTGATGAATCTTTCAAATCAAAAGCCGTAGATGCGGGTCTGATTGCTCTCACTATGAACGAAACCAGCACGGGTTTCCAACACTCGATGGAAGAGATAAAAGAAATGCGAAAGCTGAATCCCATGGCATTGATTGCACTGGATGTTGTGAGTTCCGTACCGTGCGTCGATATTGACTTTTCACAGATTGACACTAGTTATTTCTCGGTTCAAAAGTGCTTTGGTATGCCAGCAGGCCTTGGTGTTTGGATTGTAAACGAACGGGCGATGGAGGCTGCAAATCAGATCAATCATCCCTCTTATCACTCAATCAAGGATTTACTGAAAATGGCCGACAAGAATCAGACTCCTGAAACACCCAATGTCATGGGCATTTACTTGCTAGGCAAGATTGCGGAAGATATGAACCGAAGAGGAATTCAAGCGATCAGAAATGAGACCAATTACAAAGCTGCATTGCTCTATCAAACCTTAGAAACTCATCCCCTTTTTGAGCCAGCGATTCAGAAGTCCCATCGCTCCAAATCTACCGCCGTGGCGAACACCATTGGAGATAGTTCTGATTCGATAAAGTTTCTTGACGAACGAGGAATGATCATCGGGAGTGGCTATGGCGAACATAAAAAGAGTCAAATCAGGATTGCGAATTTCCCTTCCCATTCTAAGGAACAAGTGGAATTACTCTGTGATTCCTTAGAAAACTTCGGCTAAATTTGCGCCCTGAATGCCCAAAAGCCCGATGGAAAGATTTAAGAAAATACTTGTTTGCCTGGATCAAAGTTCGCTTGATGTGGATATCATCAAAGCAACTGGTGTTTTATGTGAATTGATGCCCCGTGAAGTCACCTTTATAAATGTCATTCGAGACTTCAGCCTTCCCGAAGGTATGATGAAGGAATTTCCAGATTTCTTGGATACAGCCCTGAAGGAGCGAAAAGAAGAAATCAGGGAATCCTTACAAGAGCACTTCACTTGGCCCGATGTGGATGTGAAAATCAAGGTAGTTCAGGGTGCACCCTCCAAAGCAATTCTAAAATATGCCAATAAAAGTGATTTCGATCTTATCGTGGCTGGCAGAAGAAAAAGCGGCTCGGGTGTAATCAGAAGTAGACTTGCTAGGAAATCAGATTGTTCGTTCTTGCTCATTGCTGAAGGTGCAAAACTTGATCTTAATCACATTCTAGTTCCAATAGATTTTTCCGAGCATTCAAAAATGGCTCTTTCCAAAGCGGTAGATTTCGCGCGCTTGGTTCCTAACCTTGTGACCATTTTTGCTCAGAACGTGTACACCGTACCGACTGGCTATCATTATACCGGCAAATCGCGTGAAGAATTTGCTGCTGTAATGAAAGAAAATGCCCAAAAAGACTATGAGGCATTTATGCGTACAGTAGATACGGATGGTAAAGAAGTCAACGCTATTTTCTCTCATAATGATAATGACGATTTCGTGTCAGACATTAGAGATCAAGCTAAGAACTTGAAAGCTGAATTGATCATCATCGGGGCAAAAGGACAAACCTCTACCTCTGCCCTTTTCATTGGCAGCCGTGCCGAGCGCATCGTGATGATGGACACAGATTCTTCCATGCTAATGGTACGCAGGAAGGGTGAAAAAGCAGGCTTTATGGACTTTATCGACGAGCTATGATCTAAGCTTGTCGAGCAGATCGCTAAGTTGATTGGCTTCCTCTTCTGTTAACTTCTGAATGGACATTTCAAGATGATGTATTTCCTTGTCCATTTCTTGAAGTAGCTCTAGACCTTTCTTGGAAATTAAAACATCTACTGCTCTTCTGTCGCTTGGGCACTGCTTTCTGATAACCAACCCCTTACTCTCTAATTTATCTACAATTCTTGAGGCGTTAGAGCTCTTATCAAGCATCCGATCAATGATCAAATTTACAGTAGCAGGATTTGGATGTTGACCCCTTAAAATTCGAAGGACATTAAACTGCGGTGTAGTTATTCCATGGCTTCTAAACAATTCATGGTGCTTTTGACTTAGCCAGTTATTGGTATAATAAATATTGATTAGCGCTTTAGAAAATTGATTCCTAAAGGAGACTTGCTTGATATCCTCACTTATTCCCATGCTTTATGTTTAATCATTAAATGTAACGACACCAAAATTAAGACAGTTCAAAATTTATTTGAATTACTTTTAAACTATCGGTCATTTTTCCTGTCTAAGGCCCAAACTACCTGATATTGGAAGAGAAGTTTATCATAGATAAGCTGCGTGAAGAAGAGACACGCCACTACGGATTTAACCTACTGGTCAAGGAATATCAGCAGCGGGTCTATTGGCACGTGCGTAAAATGGTGGTCGATCACGATGATGCCAATGACCTCACTCAGGACATTTTCGTGAAAGTATGGAACAACATTTCTTCATTTAGAGAGGATGCCAGGCTATTCACTTGGATATATAGAATAGCAACAAATGAATGCTTGAATTTTCTTGCTAAGAAAAAGCGGAAATATTTCATTCCAATTCATGATGTAGCTGAAGAACTAAGTGGAAAATTGGATAGTGGCGTGGGAATTTCCGGAGATGAAATAGAATTGAAGCTTCAGAAAGCCTTGCTCAAGTTGCCGGACAAGCAGCGGCTCGTTTTTAACATGAAGTATTTTGAAGAAATGAAATTCTCTGAAATATCGGAAGTGACAGGAACGAGCGAAGGAGCTTTAAAGGCGAGCTACCACCATGCCGTAAAAAAAATTGAAGAATTTTTAAACCCAGATTAAACCTTTTGGTCAACACACAATCTAAGCATCGATGAAGAAGATACGACTTGAGGATATTGAAAAGAAAACACCATTTGAAGTACCTGAAGGCTATTTCGATAAGTTGACTGTCGATATACAGGCACGAGTTTCTGAGCAGTCAGAATCCAGATGGATATTGAAGCCTGAATTGAAATGGGCATTAAGAGGAGCATTCGTTGTTCTTCTGGTTCTCACGACTGTCTTTTTTCCAAGAACTGAATCTCAATCGGCCGAACAGCTACTTGCTCAAGTAGATGATCAAGCACTGATTAACTATCTAGAGAACATTGAAATATCCGACGAAGAGCTTATGCTCACGCTAGATGAAACTGACCTTGACAACTTAATAGATGAATCGTATGATGACTTAGAGTTAAGCGAGGACGATTTAGACAACCTTTTGATTGATTACGAATACGAACTTGATAACCTTTTATAACCATGAAAAATATTTTAGGATTACTTCTTTTGCTGACGGTGTTGGCCTCTAGTGCCCAGACACCACAGGAGAAAATTGAGGCAGCAAAAATTGCCTTGATAACCGAACGTTTAAGCCTGACACCTGAGCAAGCGCAAAAATTCTGGCCCATCTACAATGAATTTGCGAAGCGCCAGCAGGAAGTGCGACAGGCATTTGCTCAAGCAAGACGAAATCATGACCCCAAGACCGCTTCTGAAGAAGAGAACAAGCGAATTCTGGAAATGGGTATGAAAGCCAAGGAGCAAACGCTGCAATTGGAAAAGCAGTATTCGGAGCGATTACTTGAAGTGATTAATAACCGACAGCTTTTAAGCTTAAGGAAAGCCGAAGATGATTTTACCCAAATGATCATCAAGCGATTACGAGATCAACAGCAAAAACGTGATCAGGTAAGAGATCGCATGCAAAACAATCAGGACAACCAGAAACGTCGCAATTAATTCACCGACTAACTACCTACATGCGATGGATTGTTCTTTGTCTGGCACTTGCAGTTCCTTCTTTACTTAAATCACAAGAAGACACACTCTCCTATGCGCAACAACTGGAACAACTCGAAAGGGAGCTTGATTCACTTTCCATTTTCAGTTTGTTTGATAGTGTACTGAGCATTCAAAGGAAGTCGGAAATGGCTGTCAGGTTTGGCTACACAAGTAGTCGTCTTTCGGCTGGTCGAGATTTTAACCTCAATCAAAAAGGCTATTCGCCCGGCATTTCCTATTACCACAAATCAGGCGCATACCTTGATTTCACAAGCTTTTTTGATAATAACTCCACTCCTGCTCTGACTCAAAGCATCCTTCATGGAGGCTACATGTGGCTCCCTTCTTCCAGGTGGGTTATCAATCCATACATTGAGAAAACATTCAACCATCAGGACTTTGGCAACACACTCAATCAAAGCATTGGAACTGGCCTCACGTATGATTTCAAGGTGGCAGAAATCGGACTAGACTATGCGCTCCTTTGGGGAAAGGACATAGGCCATAGGTTCATACCAAACTTGTCCAAAACCATTCGATTGAAGAACGTTCCTGTTGTAAAAACCTTAAACTTCTATCCGGGCATTTCCTTAATGGCGGGAACCACGACCATTTTCAATTATGCTTATTCAGAAGATCAAGTGGACAACTACTTGTTGGACGTACGAACACTCACCGATGAGGAAATCATCTACCTCCGTAGAACAGGTCAAATATCTACCCAACAAGCGATTCAACTCAGACTGACAAGAAGACTTTTAAACAGTGACGACCCAGAAGTCATTCAAGCAGTTAAAGATTTGATCAATACACTTGAAGAAGACTCTTCATTTGAATTGTTAAGTGTGAATTTCACCCTGCCAGTTTCGTTCAGCATCAAGCAGACCTCCTTTATTTTCAGCTACTCCTACTCTATACCACAAAAATTACCCGGTGAGGATTTTGGAGTAGACCCCACCGGGTTTTTTAGCTTTTCTATCAGTCGCAGAATCACGTGGTAATTCCTCTACTTAATTGTCGTATTTATTCCGACATCTGATAACCCCAAGTCAGGCTTTATGAGTTTCCCGGCCGGTCTGCCAGGCATGCACAAGACCGGGAAAACTGCACATACATTTTGTCAATACCCCGAATAAAAACTCCTAAAGTGTCCAATCGCCTGATCGCAAATTGGGGCTGAAAACTGCTCAAACAACCACTGCGGATTCGGTGGTGGCGGTTCGTCCAAGCGAGTCAGTTTGAATTCCTCATCTGTTAGCGCTCGCTTGTCTCCCTTGTAAGTTGCCCACTCTGCCACCCACTCAAAACTTCCCGGCATTTTTCTTTGGAACAAAATACGGTCGGTTCTCGCATCAAACACTTGCATGTCCATCAAGCCTCGTGAGTCAATGACTTTCTTGAATGTGATAAACTCCGCCTCTACCGACCCATACACATCCTTTTGTTCACCCTCTATCTCCACCTGCCCTACCACCACACTATCTTGCTGTACCAGACGAGTGTCCTTGGTGACCAATGTCTGTCCAACCACAAAATCATCAAACTGAAGGATTACATAATGATCGGGCTGCTCTAGCTGCTCACGATCAGCCTCAGCGGGCGTGTAAAACCGAACAAACTCATTCAATCTATTACCAAGAAGGAATTCATATATTCGATTCTGAAAATACTCATTGGACAATCCAAAGTTTCGCGAGTGAACAGGTACCTGATTCACCACCACCTTCAAGGTGGCCATGTACAAAGACTCCTCCAATCGATCTCTTGTATCCAAGTAGTCCGGACGCAAATACTGCACACGCTGAAAATGTCTGTACGCCTGAATGGCCGCCTCTCTTGTGCCCACCTTCAACTCCTCCAAGCCGGCTTGATACCGCTCACTTGCTGCCAGTTTAGAGGCATCCTCATATTCTCTTGCATAGTTCATGATTGGCGGCAACACCTCCAAGCATGCCGGACATCTCTGTATCATCTCGTAATAACTATTCATCAAATCATACGACTCAGCGATCTGATCCCACTTGAATCGATTCGTTGAGGCCTTGGCTTGTGCTATTCGGTTCATATAGAGATCCTTCGCCAGCGGGTACGCCTCCTTCAGCGCCTCTCTAGCACGCTTATTATTCGGACTGTCTCTCAATCTGTTCACAGCTTGGGCAATCGACTGCTCATAATTACCCTTGCTCAACTGTTTCTTTCCACTCGCACATCCTGCTACAAGAAATGCAAGAATCAATAGGGTATAAATTCTGTCCATAACTTTAGAGTTTGGGTTGTAGTTCCAAATATTAGGCCACTTGGGGCATTGTGTAGCGAGCCTATACTGACGGGTTTGCGAGGCAATTTACAAAGTGTAATTCTACAAATCAGCTCAAAATAGTGCAGGACCTTTACGAACTAGCTATGAAAATCGAAGTTACTAACCTTGGAATCGTCTACCGACGGGGATGCATGAAATAAGAAACAAAAAAACCGATTCAATTGAATCGGCTTTAAGTTTCTAGTAGCGGGGACAGTAATCCGTATTTCGCTTTCTTTCAAGACTTTCCGTCAAATTAATTCAAAAAGATTGTTCAAAAAAAAGTCCGAATCGATAATGAAGTGAATGATTCAATCTACGCAAGATTTTTTGGTCCCAGTTCACATGCCCCATGTCATTAAAAGAATTCATGTATACAACTCTTTTTCAACCTTCTAAATTGTATCTTTAATACATACTTCCAGTTATGAGAGAAAAGATCCCAAAATTACGAAAGTACCCACGCTCAGCGGCAGACCTCCCGTCTCATAAAAACTCTGATGTAAACGATAGTGAATCAATTAAATCAGATTTGAGACAATTCATGAAGAAGGTACCTGCATTAGACCTGAGAACAGCAACTGACGATATTTTTCGTAAAGCTTGTAAAGTGGATGAGGCTTTGGAAAACCTGGATGCCTCCCCTACTGCCGCACCTCAAATAGCTTTGGCCAGAGCTGTGTTAGTGACTGCAAAGAATACCAACGCTGAGTCAGCAGCCAGAGCCACCGCTCTGACGCAAGCAATTTTGCATGCCAATACTGCCATAGCACAAGCTGAGGCTGATCCCAACGAAGCTACTCGACTTGATGCAGATCGGAAAACTGCCTTGGAACAAATGCTAAGAGAAGCCGCATAGATTTCCTGCTATGACCAAAACCACCAAAAACCTTATTATTCTCTTACTATTTCTGGGTATGGTTATTCCGTGCCAAGGTCAGGATGACAAGCAAGTAATGATCTATTTGAAAAAGCTGGAAGCAAAAATTGCCAATCTAGAAAAGAAGGGTCAGACCACCTCAACAGATACGACCATGGTCGTCCCAATCAAAAAGGATATGGTGCGGTACATGCTACAGCAAATTGCAAACATCCAAGATGAGCAAATTGCACAAAAAGCTCTTATTGATTCATTACTGTTTTCATTGAATGGAGTTTCTGAGCCTGTACCGGTAATTGCTGAACTCAAGGAGCAAGACACCAAAATAAGTGCTCAAATGAATTCAGTGGAAGAGCAACTCAATAAAGTGCTTTCGTTTCAGGCAGACACTGCCGCTACCAAACAAGATGTTGAGGCAGTACTATCTGAGGCAAAGGATGCCAGCCAGGAAATGATGGACAAACTCAAAAAGAAGAAAAAGGGCTTTTTATGGGGATTATTTAAAAAGAAGGAAGAATGAAAGAGCGATTAACCAGGAGGCAATCAGTTTCACCTGCAGCAACGGAACACTTAAGGAACAATTCCGCATTTGATTCTCAAGAAAATAAGTCAATTCCAGAAAAAGTCGTAAATCCGGAAGCCAAATCCACAAGTCAGAGTAAAGCATGGCATAGTACTTTGCAAATGAAAAAGGGAGATCCTGATGATCCTCACAGAGCAACCGAAAGTAAACCCGTCTGGCTCCCTAAGGTAACGGATGCCGTAATTGTTCCGGGCCTAGCAGGATGTGCTGCTATAAGGATTAATGTTCATGAAAATCAGGATGAAAACTGGGTCTTAGTTCAAAGCATTGTTTTTCATTCTGAAGGAAAGGTCTCCCGATCAATGGAGGCAGCTAAAGAGATTAACCAACGCATTTTGAAAGAGTCAATTGGGAGAAGTATTTCATTAGAAGTATTTGTAGTCTACAATGGCAAACATGCCAAGGCGACTGGTGATCATGCGCCCGTAATACAAGCCGTGGTGGCTGGTCTAGGAATACCCATCAATCATCGAGAAGAAACCATAAAAAGTACCGATGATTTCATCACCGTAGATATGACGGGTACTAGTGATGAAATACTGGCGAGGTATGAAGGCAGCTGGGTGAAAGAAGTTTCAAGTGAAGTCAAAGCGTACAGAATGTCAAAATTCAAAGAAATGTACACCGGAGCAACCCAATCACAGCTTGACGAATGGAGGGTTCGATGGGGTCAATTGGAGACGATCCAAGAAATCGACGATTTTTTAGTTCATGTTAATCAGCAAAAAATTAAACGACCCGCCCCCCGCAGTTCAGGATGGAAGTGTTACCTAACGACAGCATGTGTGCAATTTGCGGGATTACCGGATGATTGTCATGAACTACAAACCTTACGACATTTCAGGGATTCCTATATGTTGAGTCTCCCTTCCGGAATAAGCAAAGTTCAAAAATATTATGAAGTGGCTCCTGAAATTGTCACTAAAATCAATGCCCACCCAGCGCAACAAGAAATATACGGTGAAATCTTAAAGGTCGTAAGACAATGTGTCAAACATATAGAACAGAATGAGAATGCACATGCAATGGAGATTTATGAAAAAATGGTTCGAATGTTAACTAATGATAATCTCCAAACACTTCTTTTAACCAAACCCAAAAACTATTCGCTCCGTGAAAGATAATGTAACAAGCCCTACCTCGAAAAACAGAACAAAAATATCCGCTGCTCAGGATTCTGTCCAGAGAATAGAAAATAAGACCGGCCTACCCGACAACTTGAAATCAGGCATTGAGGAAATGAGCGGAGTAGACATGTCTTCCGTACAAGTCAAACGTAATTCCTCAGAGCCAGCCAAAGTCGGTGCGCTGGCTTATGCTCAGGGTAATCAGATTCACCTGGGGCCCGGTCAGGAAAAGCATCTTCCTCATGAAGCGTGGCATGTGGTGCAACAGGCACAAGGACGTGTAAAACCAACTACCTCAGTGAATGGGAAAGCGGTGAATGATAATGAGGGATTGGAAATGGAGGCGGATCAGATGGGAGCAAAGGCGATGCAAATGGTAAATGCATCATTTGAGAATCTTCATTATTACGATTCCAGTATTGCTCATTTTTCTGTTAAACAATTTGAAAAGCCAAATTCGAAAACCTCAGGTCCTCCGAGCCAGGAAGGTGAACCCGATGTGGTGGAGGAGGCAGCACCATTTCAAATTTTAGCTACTCAATTTGAGGGAACCTATGATATTACAATGTTTGGTGATGAAATTGTTATTTATGCAAGGCAACAAGCTTCAGACAGAAAACTTCCAGTCATTGAGCTTCGCATGTACGATGGAGTACTTCCTGAAATTGCCAACGAACTGATTTTAAAATCACGTCAGATGATAGAAGCGAAACTTAAAAGTAAAAATTTCATAGTTCGAATTTCCTGGCTCAGGGATGAAGCTAAAGCGCCTCAAAAAGATGATGGGAAACAGTCAGAAAAGATGTCGGCTGAATTTATAAATACGGTAAGGAGCTTTGCTGGGCATTATGGTAATCCGCAAGAAGCATTCGATCAGGTTTGTTTATACATCTCAAATAAAATTAAGGTTGCTGTAGATGTAGTCAGGGAATCACTAACGACTAACTTAATAGCCAGGATAAGGGATCCAATGGGTGCTTTATTGACAGGAGAGATAATGCTCCCCGTACCTGAAGCATACGATATGTATGAATCCAGTGACGCTGATTTATGGGGTGAAATTTCAGAAAATCCAAGCTATCATATTAAAGCTGTTGCATTCTTAGTGTTATCTGGAAGAGCCAAACAATTAAAAATAGGTGGAGGAGAAATGATCAAGGCTGGAGCAAAAGAACGAAGAATGAGAGACCGTAGTAACTCTTTAGTAATGCCTAAGGAGGTAGCTCTAGCCAATCTGGTTATGGGAGATGAAGATTCTTCAGCTCGATTATTCCTAAATGTGGTTAATAATGCTTTTGCAAAAGGAGCAACTGTAGTACATGCTATTGTGGAAGACAAGGGGATGGGCAAAGATTCAGACCCTGATGGTAAAATGGATCGTATCGATAGGCATGTCAATTTGTTAAGAGAAAATGGATTTATTGTTGATGGCTATGGAAAAACAGCAAAGGGAAAAAGCGGGAATAAAATCAAAAGGCAGGTGCCGTCTGAGCAGTTTCCAGCAGCAGAACAATCTGGTGCTAGACTTACTGAGCCTCTCCAAAATGGTAAATACATTCGGGATCGATGGAGACTCACTATTACCAAAGTTATTGCTCAAGGTGCAGCCGCAGCAGCGGCTTCTGGATCTGACCAACAAGTTAAGAAATGAGTCTGACTACTCCGTACTCAAGAAATACTAATCCAAACCAGAAAAGAGAGTTCTTTAAGAACACTTCTCGATCTGTGGCTCAAGCGATTGGGAATTCATCTGGGGGAGAGTTTTCTGAATATATCTCCCAAAGCCCAATCCTGCAAAAACAAGCAGATCTTTCCGACGCTGTAAATAGCACATATAAAGAACCAAACCTGACAGGTCTTCCCGATGACATGAAATCGAATTTTGAGAGTAATTCAGGATTTGACTTAAGTGATGTAAGGGTTAATTACAACTCAGACAAGCCCGCTCAACTTCAAGCCCTCGCCTATGCTCAAGGGAGTGAAATTCATATTGCACCCGGACAGGAACAACACTTGGGTCATGAGCTGTGGCATGTGGTTCAGCAAAAGCAAGGAAGGGTTACACCAACTCATAAATTGGAATTCGGATTTCTGAATGCGGATCCAAACCTGGAAGGAGAAGCAGAGCGTTTGGGGCAATTTAATGATCCTTATAGCACCAAAGAGCCATTAAATTTCGAATCTCTTTCAAAAACGGAAAGTCCAATCCAGGCTAGAATGCCAATGGATGGTCCACCAGAGACACAAGGACTATATCAAGCCCAGCAAAAATGGATTAATATTAAGTTGGAAAGAACGGCTGACAGACCAAGATTTGGAGAAAAGGTGACAGCAGCAATTCTGTCAACTCAAGCCGGAGGGTCGGGAGGAGGGCCTGTAATGGCTCAAACTTCTTCCGGATGGCAGCCCGTGCACCCGGATGCAGTTCAAATTGATCACAATTATGCATGGAAGAAGATTAAAGATGATCTATTCGCGATTGCGGAAAATTTAAATCAAGGACAACCTCTTGCAGACTGGATGAACGGCCTCTATAAGAATGTCAATGGCAAGTGGTTTCCCACTGAATATGCTGGTAGAATGTATTTTAATGACATGGATAATCTTAGAGCCATGTCAGCAAAGGCCAATGCTGCAAAAGGTGATGCCGCAGCTGATCCAATTGATTTTGCAAGGCCAGGTGAGATGGAGCATGCCATAAAGAAGGAAGTGGCAATGATGGAAATTGCTAGGCTTTCCCAGCAATATTATGAGGGCATGAGTGCTACGGAAAATCCAGACGACATTTTACACTGGACCGAAAATTTTCAAGACAGTGTTCAAAGTGTCTTAACAAGGCTCAAAGCTACTTATTTAGTCCAGTCCATCGACTCACTGCCTCAGCAGGCAGCTTCAGGTGCCGCTGCTGGATCTAGTACTCCAAATGTAGCACCTCAAGGTGGCGGTGGCCCTTAAACACTCCTCCCCAACTGCCTCAATTCCCGCTTCACTCCTTCCAGAATGTCTTTTTCTTTTACCGCTTTGGTTTCATATCCAGCCGCCTTTACAGAGGCATATCTGAGAACATTCACAATATTGCCGCCAGTCACTTCAAAATCCTCCGCGATTTTCTTGAAGTCAATGCCTTTTTCAACAGGCAGTTTGCCATTAAAATAGGACTGCCAAAGCGCAAGCCGCTCTTCCTTATCAGGGGTCGGGAAGTAAACCATGGACTGGAACCTTCGAGCAAAGCCCTCATCCAAATTGGTTTTGAAGTTGGTGGCCAGGATCACCAATCCATCAAAGTCTTCAATCCGCTGTAGCAGAAAAGCCACCTCCTGATTGGAATGCCTATCATTGCTGGATGAGGTCTGCACCCGCTGACCGAACAAAGCATCTGCTTCATCAAAAAACAAAATCCAGCGTTTGCTTTCAGCCAGATCGAACACCTTGGCCAGATTTTTCTCGGTCTCTCCAATATATTTGGAAACAATCAAACTCAAATCCACCCGATAGACCGGACGAGCCAGTTCATTCCCCAGCAGCGTAGCAGTAAGTGTCTTCCCAGTGCCGGGCGGACCGTAAAAAAGGCACCTGTACCCCTTCTTCAGTTTCTTAGCCAAATCCCAATCTTTTAGTAACAGCTTCTGGTGGGTCATCCATTGAGTGATCTCATTGATTTTGGCCAACACATCTTCATCCAGGATCAGATCCTTCCACTCCAGATCGGTGGTGATGCGCTTGGCAGGAAATTCGTGACTCATTTCCGGTACGTGCTCTCCCCCACTCAGTAAATATTCGACCCAATGATCATCCAAATAGAGCTGCCTTGCCATGTCTGATTCTCCAAACGGCACTCTTCCCACTTTCAGAATACCTGGGATTCGTAGGGGGCCGTCAAAATCCACAGACTTCCGGACATGCATACGGCGCTCCAAGTCATCACCTCCATATAGAAAGGCGGCCGTTTCAATGGTAGGAATAAACCCACCGTGCTGTTCCCCTTTGATTCCTCCAAATTCTGCAAATCCCCTGTCGAGATTCTTGTTTTTGATGAAGAAGGAATCAAGGGTTTGAGGTCTGATATAGGGTGCTAAGGTCAAGGCAAAAATCAAGCGATCAAGCCACGTGCAGTTGTGCTCTACCAGCAGCTTGCTGTATCTGGATTCTTCGTCAATCTCAGGAGGTGTTAGGGATTCAAATGCGGGTAGATTTTCCTCCGTTTTGAAATACAATTTGATCCTCAAATCTATCAACTGACTGAGCCAATTCATCTCTTGTGTAAGTACCTGAATGTTAGCCGGTGATTCTTTCATGCAGATGACGGATTCGTCAATTTAATTCATAAATTTAACTAAACGACTCAATCATGTCTTTTCTGGAAAATATCAAGTTTAAATACCTCAAAAACGCTCATATTTATAACCCATTGATCCCAGTTCTAATCCTGGCGTTTTTTGTCTATCGCTACTATCAAACTGATGGGTTTCCAAAAACAAAAAGGGTACGCGACAATGTGGCCTTTATTTACAACTTCGAAAATGTCTTCAAAGATGTATTGGATACAGATACGTCTCTTCAGGCATTTAAAAAGAGAATGATTGCAATGAATAGAAGAGATTCATTGGAAGAATTTCATGTGTTATTAGAAGAACAAGCCAATGCCTGGCCAATAGGCCTACTGTCCAACAATATTTTTAATGACGTATTTCCTCCTGGTCTTATTCAAATCAATGGGCAAACACATAGCTTCACCTATTCTGATAAACTGGTGTACTCGATAGATTCTGGGGAATTCTTACTTGCGAAGAATTTTCATGTACACGATACGTTGTTTCCAGCATTTGACCAGCGGATCGACGATCGAATTGATTTTCTGGTTAATGCAGTTATACCGGACTCACTTTACCTACTTTATATGGAGGAATGGGCAGGAACAGACTCCATTAATGTGCGCATTAAGAAAATAGCCCAATAGTCAGCGCCAATAAACGTAAATCACCCCGTCCATCCAAGGTAGTTTCACATTTGAAATAGACCAAGGTAACGTTTGAAGCAAGACATCAAATCCTTTGCGCTCTACTTTCAACAGCCAGTCCGATCCATCCTTTTCCAGCGAGCCATTTCTTACAAGGAATGAATTCCTCAAACCATCTATAGAGGTATTGTTCAACTCTCCCCAATTGAGAATTACAGCCTCCAGCAAATCGTCACTCAGTTCCTTCATGCCATCGGAGATTTCTAAATGCCTTCCGAGTGGGCTCTCCAATGGTAAACCACATAGGAGTTTTGTCAGTGTGCAAGCATATTCGGGTTCATTTTCATTGCCCGAACCGACATATTGCAAGAACCAAACAGCTTTTCTTTTGGCGTCCAAATCACGAAATGCACCTTGTTCATCTAAAAAGCCTGCTCGCTTGAGAAGCATATTCAGGTATGGCCATAACAGGATGATTCCGGCATTATTTATATAGAGAGGAGCTTTGATTTCTTCTTCAGTGGTGCTCAAAATCTCAGGCACTTCCTCTGGTGCATTCTGCATCATTGCGAGAATTGAATCCACGCGTTTTCTCAATGAAACAGGCTGTATTTCCTTTTTGACCATTCTCAACCCTGCAACCAATTCCTCAATGATTTCTCTATGCCTTTGACTCGAAGTGCCTGAGAGCAATACTATGTGCCGCTGAATCAAATCTTCTACACGAGTACGCGCTGTACCAACTCTTTGAGCCAAAAAGAGTCTGGCGGCCCATGTATAGTTATCGTCAAACTTGCTCCGGCTGTCCTTCAGCCCTCTTTTCAGCAAGTATTCTGTATCCTTAGAAATGGACATAAAATGATTGAACTGGCTGCCCGTATAAATCTGCACCATTCTCGACAATATCTTGCCCTCAAAAACCTTAGCTAGCTGTATCCATACTTCCAATGAAAGAATTCTGCTTTTTATAATCCAAGCAAAATGCTTGTTTCCTTTTGAGTGCCACTCAACAATTTTATCTGAAAATGATTTGATAGAAATTCCCTGAGGCAGTCTACCAGTCTCCAAAGTCTGAGACATTATTTCTAAATAATCTATCGATTGATCCGATGCTCCGGAAGAAGTGAGCACTTTATCCTGTTTGTCCATCCCAACAATACCATTCCACTTTCTAATCTGCGATTTCTTCACATGCATCTCTGAAAGAAACTGACGAACCATAGGAAGCAGCTCAAGAAACATCGGTTTGGGCAGATGATGGGGCATATCCAATGAAAACTCCTTGAAATGTGAAACTAAAAATCTCACCAAATGCTTACTCATTTGACTCCATTCTGTCTTGCTGAAGGTGTTGGCTAATTCTTCCCAATCTTTAGAAACCAACGTAGTAAATAGTCGGGGCGAAATACCTTCCTCGTTCACCAGTTGCAAAACCATTTTGGAAGGCGTGATCCCTGTGTTTACAACTGGATCATTTGTTTGTCCCAGAGCTTTCCATATTTTTTGATTCAGTAATTGATTCGTTGAATTTTCCGTTACTGATTCGACACCCTTACCGTCTTGATTAACTAGCGTGATGAAATACGAATAGGTCAAACTGCCCGACCGGTTCTGGGCTGAGTCCAGATCATGCAGGACAATCAACTCCCTGGTCAGTTTCTTGTAATTAAGTAGTGATAAAAACAAATATCGTCTGAAATCTGGATGAGTGTATTTTTTCAATCTCTGAGATAATTGATTCATCAGCTCATCCTTTTCACTTCCTCTGAGTGAGAGTTTTTCTTTCGCTAGAAATTCAAACAAGAAGAGGAAGGTTTCATCATCCAACTGATCAACATAACGAATGACAGTATCCGCATGATTGATGATGAATTCTATAAGCTCCCTACTGAGTTTGATATCTTTTGAGATTGTCCTGAAGAATTTGTTCTTGCTCCTATTGTACTTACTTTCCTCGTCCCCACTTTGATTGATCAAATATTTCTTCAGGGTTTCCATTTGTTCTTCTAAATCCAACTCTTTTACGGCATAAGAAACCGCGAATTCATCCTTCAAAATTTCTCTAAGCAACGTGATCAATTCAGACACCTGAGAATTGGTTTCTTGATCTTCAAGTCCCATTTTTATGAACTTGATCATATCATGGAGGGATACATTAAGCCGCTGAGACAGTCCAAAGATTTGATGTTTCAAAAATTGTTTGCGGTTGAATCGGGTTCCCCTATCTATCAAAATGAAACCAAGAATCAATTGATTCAGTGTTGGAGAGAGATCCGATCGTCTGTATTTCATCTCACTTTCCAACTCATTGATTTTGAGCATCTGGTGCTTGAAGGCCAGTATGACAGGGGCATCATATGGTTCAAGGATTGCGATCAGGTCTTCCGTCTTCTCATCACCCAGTAGCTCAATTATATAATCGATATGATCTGTATTCTTCACAGTTCTACGAAGTAAATGAGCTATTTCCCCTGCAAAACTTCTAGTGATTCCCTTCCAGTTTTCAATCAAGAATTCCCTTGCTTCCAGCCCCACACCAGTGTCGATTAATGGCCTCCATGGCTCCTCGGATGGCGGACCTGTTTCGTCTGCTGTAAGGACTATTGTTTCTTTCAGCAGATCTCCAATCAATGCAGGAAGAGTGGTAGCTAGCCTGAATGATAAGGTCGTTTCCATAAGGACCGAATCGAACATCCTAAGGAGCTCGAGGTAGTCCAGTCTAAACTTCATTGCCATTCCAATTAACTGACTTCTCACGAACATTTTTCGATTGAAATAAGAACCGTAGCTTTTGATGAGGTCAAAAAGAACAAGTTGTATGATTTCCGTTCGTAGTTGGTTTCCATGAATAGCTATGCCTTTAATCCTTTGTGAGGCTTCTTGTGAGTCCTCAATGAAATTAAGAATGAAGGCGGATTCACTAGGCTGAATGCGTTCAATGAATTTGATGACTGATGTCATGTCAAGTTCATTTGCCAGCCTGGTGGTAACCTGACTCTGAAATCGGGTTCTTCTGAGGAAATCCAAAAAAGGCGACCAATGATGCTGAATAAGAAGAAGCACAGATTGGTCGATGTTCATATCTGTTGTTATTGTCCAATGCCTAACTCCCTTCTCGAGGTATACTTTAACTTCTTCAAGTAGGTCGACTGGTATGGAAGGCACGGAAGAATCGACCAATTCGCGAAGTTTATTTTCGAATGCTTCCAGGAGTTTTGGGATGAACTGAGCGTCCAAGGAAGAGGATGTCATGGATCCCAAATCAAGGGTCATTTCATCCATTCGCTCGCTTAAATTATACTGCTCTATTAAATCATTGAACGATCGCTCAATGGTATGCCTGCAAAGGCTAAATATTTTATCCTGAAGATCACGAGCCTCCCCCAGCTCTGAACTTGACACCTCAAATCGTATGGAATTGATGAGGTGCATCAGTTACAAGTTAGTCTCCTCAGTAAGTTTGAAAAGGTACTGAGCCAAAGGCTCCTTTGATTGTGCGGGATTTTTGAGCCATTTGGCGTATAACCATTCGAAGTGTTCAAACTCATCAAAATCGAGCCAATGCACTTGGATGGCAATATGTGAAGGCATATTAAAAATTGCCGTCTCACATGCCAATCGCTGAAAGTATTGATCGGAAAACTTCAGAGGCCAAGACGGAAAAACGATGGAACATGTGAGCCCATAAAACTCTGCCGGAATTGCAGCATCATCTCCTACCTTGTCTCCCGGTCTCAGTAAAATATGATCAACAATTCTGAACCGCTCACCCAGTCTATTGTACTTCGCCAAGAGTGATGCAAGTTTATACCCCGCAACTATGGCATTTTTTACCTCTGAGAAGCGATCAATCATGTACCACTGATTTTTTTTCTTATCTATCAAAACAGCTAATACAACCTCCTTCTCTCGTTTGAAGAGCCTATAATTGGCTATCATAGATCCTTCACGTAGCAAATTCACGGGTAGGTAATGATGACCAATGAATACATTCATGAATTCCAAGGAATGTTCGGCAAGCTCTTCCTCCGAGGGTTTGGTGAAATCGGTGAGACCCGAACCGCTTTCCGTAGAATGCTTGAAGTTTATTTTGATTGAATTCTCCCAAGTTCGGTATGGCTCTCGTTGCATATTTTTTGAACTCACCACTACCAGGCTCAAATCATCCGTTCTGATCAAATTGGATATTGACAATTGTTCAAAGGGAGCCGAGTAATCCAATCCTAACAGAATTGCAATTTTCTGAGCGAACCCGCTTTGCTCAGACGGATTCTCGGTGTTGGTTGGGGCTTTCGCTGAATTACGATTGAAGTGCTGAAGGTTCTTGAGCATTTGGGCTTTGTTGCCGACAATGTGTTTTAGGTTTTCTTCTTCACTGTCGGCACCTGAAATTCTCCGTAGGCTGCTTTGGGAAAAATGTTCACCATAAATAGCCAGCATATAATCAAGCAACCTGCTTTTCCTGTCGATATGAGGGTGAGCTTTGCTTACTTTTTCCAAAACTGTTACTAATACGTCCGCCAAATGATCTTCATCCTTGATATTCTCATTCAACTGATATAGATCAAGAACATCCTTGATCGCCGCATCCGTCAGTGGCTTTGAGAAGTACGTTTTGTCTAGTTCATTCGGGGAATAGATATCCTTTAAATGCTGAATCTGACTTGTGAAATTCTGAAGCAGTTGCTCGAACAGAATCAGGTAGGATTTCAGTTGTAACACTTCCGCCTTGCGAGCCTTTGAATCGTACTTTGATAGCCCAAATTGATTCGTAGCGTAGATATGGGGTAAATCATTCTGAATAGAATGATAGCTGTCGAATCTTTTATAATTCCCCTTTAGTCTAATTTGCTCAGATTCTGCTTCTAGGTTTACCGCATAAGCGTGTCCATTGAGGGCTTGCATTTCTCGAAGGATTTTGATCATCCGATCGTAATTGATGTCAAAATATTGAGCATTATTTCTGGGGCGTAGCTTAACTAGCAGATAGGTTGTTTCCTTCTTTTTTAGTAGTTGCTGCTGAGACTCCACGGTATCTGGTTCATCCCGCTCGAAACTAAACCTAGGGATATGGCCTGGTGCTACCGAGATGATTTCTTTGGCCTGTGAAGCTGGCTTTTCATCTATACTTTCCAATAGCTGCAAATCCTCGATCTGAATAACTCCATCAATTTGAGAAATCAATGACACTATTAATCCCTTATGAATTTTGATGGGTCTTTCGGCAGAAATCGACTCATTTTCAACAAACCCATTTTGCAATAAGGGTCCCTCAAAAATATCCTCGATAGGAATCTCCTTATGCTTGAGGTAAGCAAGGGAATTGGTCGTCAGCTCAGGATTGAAGTAGTTATCGATCGTATAAATGACCCGTGCAAGAATTGTTTCAAGGGTAGAAGAATTGTCAATGGTCAGACTACACCGGATATAGATTGTCTGGCTGGATAAAACGGTAATTCCATCCTCACTAATATCCTCACCCAAATTTCTTATTGATGGCCATATCCTGATCAAATCATCTTTGATTTTATTTTTCAGATCTTCCCAATAGGCCTTGTTGTCTGACAAAAAATGTATCTGTGGTTTAGCAAAGAGTGCAATGCGGTATAGTCCCTGAAGTCCTTCATTGTCCTTTTCTAACCATACATTGCTCACCACACCCAGTCGATCGAATATGACTTTCCTGATATCGTTAATAGTGACCGGGTGAGTGGTTAGGATTCTTTCCGCCGGATACAGAGCCTGCTCGTTTAGATCCAGTACACCCTCTTCGTTTACTAGGAAATCAAATACATCGAACCCGAGCCTGTAGCACACATCAGTGATGGCAAATACGAGGTTCTCCAGAATTGTTACTCCCGGGTCATGCTCGTTGAAATCCGTCCATTTATCACTGGAGTATTTCTGTATGAGCTCGATCCCATTTTTATAGAGCTCATTTATATCCAAATGATATTCAGACTTATTTTCTAAATCAATGAATTTGGATGGCTTCACGTGTCGATCTCTATATTTTCACTCATTGTTGGGTCAAACCACAACTTAGTGATGTGACATTGGATGGTGGTTTTTGCTCCATAATTTGTCCGTGATCGAATCAGCAGATTGTGATTATCTCCCGCGGCAGCCCACTTAAAATCCAACTTTTCTTTTAGTGAGCCTCCACAAGATTGGACTATCTGAATCCTTGAATGTCTTGGATTGAAGCGAGGTATATTCCAGAAATATTTCCTTTTTGGAACCAGTGTTGCAATCGCATGGGCAAGGGCAAATTTAGTTCCACCAGGATATCCAACGCCTGCCACTATCTTGAACATCTGACACCCATTGACTCCCTCTACAATAGGGTGCCACTCTCCATCGGCCAGGGGATCTGGCAATGGTTTTCCGAGCTCATTATTGGATGTGTAGGAGCCCTTGAATCCAGACAAACTCACATTTCCCAAGATTTTCAACTCCTCAGAAACAAGTTCGATATTTCCCTCTGCATCAATTACAATGACTTCTTTATCTCCATCCCTGAAAATTTTCAATGCGCCCTCTGGAGAGAGAGAGAATCGCCAAGTGGCCTTGCCATCTTCTCCGGTAGTAGCCAGGTCATTATAGAACTCCAAGAGTGTCTCTGCATCAGACCTCTTCCTTTTTTCGGTTTTTACATAGAGCTTAAGCGGACCATCATACAGATCGTCAAAATCATCATCCTCTCGATTGTACATCGAGTCTATCAAAATTTGGAAGCTTGATTCAGTTGGCAACTTACCTTTACTGAAAAGCTCTTTGAGTTGATCTCTGCCTTTCCTATTCATCTATGTGTCGGTTTGAGGAATTACAAAATCTTCGTTCAGATAAAGCTCATCCAATCCTGCCTCATCAGCTTCCAGAATGTCCTCACCATTCAGAAATTCAAGGCTGTGTCGGCTTGCAGTGGTGAGTATTGACCAAGGATATCTGCCTTTGATTTCATTATCTTTTGTTTGACTGATCCCTGTGTCATCTAGCCTGTAAGGCCCATTATCTTGATCCTCCTTGGTTTCGTGCACCTTCACCATGGAGATTTTGGTGACAAAATCAATATATGGTCTCGATTGAATAAAGGATTGGACCTCCTCTAAAGCCAACTTCTTCTGAAACATCGGCTCTTGCGAGGGGTCACCAATCCATGGTGCTATCAGTTCCTTCAACTCCTGATTTAATTTCTTTATGTGTGTTCCGTCGCTACCAGATTTCAATTTCACTTTGGCAAAAACTCTGACGGGTTCATAGGCCGGATTGATTACCTGAAAACTGGCAAAGGCCGAAGACCTGCTTTGCAGCAATTGCCGAACTTTTCTCAGGGTATTGATTCCATTCTTCGGGGCTTGTGGATTGATACCGGACTGGACAGATATCAACGGAACCATAACCAACAAAACATTGCCTGGTTTGTTAATGGAATAGCCAACGGAAGTTGATGAATCTAGCCGAAATGCATTCAAACAAAGCACTTTGTTTACACTTGGTAAAGCCTCGAGTATGATTCTTTCATAATCGTATTGATTGACCATTCTGTTCCTATGGCGCAATCGTTCTGAAACCCTTATTTTAAAATCATTTTCTAATTCATTGGGTCTACCGTTATAGGATGCCATGGGCTGAGAAACCTCTCTCAGTTGTGGTAGGTCATCATAGGCAGACTCTATGGTTCGGGCCGGAATAAATGGTAGATCATTATTGACATTCCCATTCATGATCCGCCTTACACGAACGGCGTGATTTTGAATCGAAATCACATTACCTAGAATATTTATTCCCCTTTTCAGACTGGCCTTGATCCAGAGTAATTTGGACTCTAGGAGCGTATTCTCAAATCTCCTGATATACGGAATATCCAACCGGACGATCCCAGACTGAATGAGACCATTAGTGGTGTCCAGTGAGACCTGATCATTGGTTAGCCTTTTCCAGGAATTGTCCACAAGCACAGACCATTCCACCGCATCCTCTTTCAAGGTGTCCGATCCTGCCTCACGCTCCATTAAATGAAAAAACAGCGTGACGACACAGGGCGTGTCGGATTGGTCTATCGCCAAGAGTAACGAACCTTCGTCAGTAAATGAAGGGACAAGATTCGCTGACCTACCTGTGCCATAGACTCTTGATTGACCTCCGAAAGGCTCCAGATGATAGAATTTATTTACAGACTGGCTTCCGCCTTTTTTAGATCGAAAATCGATTTTGAATTTCAAATTGTAATCCAATGAGATATGAGCCAACTTGGGGGTATATGGTAAGTTCGGCATAGGCATCTGAATACCCTTTCCTGAAATGAGAGATTTCAACCCTGACAGTTTGCTGGCGTTCTTCATGACCATCTGAGAGAGCAGGTTCGGGTATATCGAGTGACCAAATGAGTAAGTAGGAGCTGAAAGTTGTAATTTTATAAAACCCCTTCGAGTCAACTTATCAAATACCAATTCTTCGGGGTTCCAATCAAATTTTTCATTGGATTCCAGCTTCCTCGTATCGAGCTCATACGAGAGATCGTTCTTCAAAAACTCCTCGTTTCCGAAGATATTTATTTCCTGCCTATTGTCACTTTCTGGCTTCCATTCGCCGGAAGACAACAAGGACACTTCCATCTTGAATTCATCATTATGAAACGTCTCATTGTACTCGGCATAGTGTGCCTTGAATCCACCTCTAAGTATTGGAAGATCCATCCAGTCCAGGTTCACCTTCAGCCGATGGATTTTCTTCTTGAAAACTTCTGAGTTTCCAATTAGTAGATAGGAAAAATTATTTGGAGTGGGACCGAATGGAAAGAATGGGCCATCCGGATTCAGTTGTCCGATCTGATTATAGACCGTTAGATCTTTAATGTCTGCCACTTCCACATCACAATCTATTTGGTAAGGATTTATCCGATTAAGAAAGTCATAAGGATAGGTAGGTGCCTCCTTATTGATGAGAAATCGAATAACGGGATCTTCGAAACCCAGAGTGGAGTTAGCAAGAACAGCTGGTCGATCTTGATTCAAAACAATGACTATCCTGAACGAATAGGCGAAGGAATTGGTATCCATTTCTACGGATACAGGTTTTAGGTATTCCCAACCCTCTGTGGAACTGTAAGAAATCTCAAATGCATCGAGAAACAGCCGACGAAACTTTCGATGCTCTTTACCAGAATTTGTCGTTCCTAGCTTGAACATAGTCTCCATCGTTTCAAGTAAGGTTTCATTGTGTTTTTTTTGAGTGTGCTCCTCAAGTTCTAGTATCAACTCACTCAGGAGCATTTCTCCCGAAAATGGATCGCCCGTTTTTCCGATGGACCAAGTAGATAAATCTGTGTTCATGACCGAGTCATAGAACTCTCCAGTGACAGAATACTCTGATTGTTGAATACTTGGTGAAAAAACGAACTGAAAAAATGACTTGATAGTGAGTTCTGAACCTGGTTTGAGCGAGGCTGCTTTGATCACTTCAGCAAGAGTTGCATCAAGTTTTTCAACGTCTTGATTCTCTTTTGCCTGACCTTTCAATTTCTCAAAAATCTTGGTATTTAGGGCATAGAACTCCGTTTGCCCATTGAATGAAAATGTGATGCGCCGGTTGCCATCCCTTAACTCCAAATTAGGCGAAGAAATAGCAAACCCTACATCAGCCAACCTGATTGATTTAGGATCACCTGCCGCTATTTCCATGATTGGCCATGGTTCTTCACTTTCAGTAAGCTCGTACTCCCGACTAAGAATGGATTCTGTGACCGTGTTCCCTCCTATTTGTATGCCAGTCAAATGAATTCCCCTGATGTACTTTATGGTACTTTGATCAATCAGAAGATCATCCAAAGATTCATATAATACCTCGTCACCTTTATGGTCTGTTCCTCCAAGAAATTTTACTCCCTGATTGAGTTTGAAGGTTTTGATGGAATCTTCCAATCTAGGCAAAATAATGGTTTCATCCGGGCTCGCATTTGCCAGCTTTAGCCCCAGCAATTCCTTATAGTAGAAATCCAAATGCCTGGTATGAAATCCATTGATTTTTTCTTGTGCTTTTTTGAATAATTCTAGAAATGCAAACAACAACCCATTGTGCGGTTCATGTGCATGATTTTGTTCGGATAGTTTCTTGAAAAAGGGATATTTGGAAGCTAAGAATAAGGTAGTCTTTTGAAGAATTCGAAAGTACCGCTCTAGTTCCTCATATGGTTCAAATGGAAACTTCTCTATTGACGCTTTTCCTCTTTCTTTGGCTGATCTCTCCCAAGCAAGGAAATGCCATATTATTTGCTTAAGATTCGCAGACCTATCATCTTCAATTTCGGCCTTATCCTGGCTTATGCCAGAAATTTGAAAACCAGGAATTTGATGCAAGGCTTGCTCCCACTCCTTGAAAATGAGGTAATGAGGCTGATGGCTAGGAATTCTCGATAGCAAGTCGTGCCATCTGATCAGATTCCGCCCAAGGTCGATACTTACAAACAGAGCAAAATGAAGGTGTTTCCGCGCCAGCCGTGTCGATGCTTTCCATCCTAGGTTGTAATGCGAATAAAAATCATCCTCGATCTTCTTTAGATCAAATAATTTTAGCTGAGAAAGCACAGAGACTTCATCGATTTCCAAAAAGTGCTTCCAGGTATGACGCGGTTGATCGGAATCAATATTCTCAGGTTTATGAAAAGAAACGTAGTTGGAATATTCAATGACTTCATTCAGCAGGTCTTCAAACTCTCTTTCGTCTACCCGAAATGAAGGATTGGTCAGCGACTGTATCGTCCTCTGTTTTTGAGTAGTTCCTTCATTCCATATGGTTAGGTTTTCGGATTTCATCAAAATCTAAGATCAGTTCCCTCAAGAAAATAAAATGGGAATACCATGTTGCTCCTTTTGTTGACTGTCCGAATGAGATAATCAAGATTGATGTTCAACCTCCCCTCCACTTGCTGAGAAATTGACACATCAACTTTCAACAACTTGATGCGGGGTTCGAAGTATAGAATAGCCGAAGAAACTAAATCCTTGATTTGATGGTGAATGGAAGTATCTATTTCCTCAAAAACAAGATCATAGATTCCACATCCAAATTCGGGATTGATGATTCGTTCACCCTTCCGGGTCGAAAGTATGATGTACAAGCTTTGCTGAATATCTTCTTCATCGCTGACCATTGCAGTCATTGGACCCTCAATGTCAAATCGGGGTGGAAATCTCCATCCTGTACCAAGAAAAGAATATTCGTCAGCACTCATATTATCCTCCAATCATTACAGTTGATAATCCTAATACTATTGCTCCACCATGGGCCGTGGTGTCTCCCATCCGTATTGCGGGGGCACCTCCTATCATCACCGTAGCTGAGCCCTTGACTATGCTATCAGGTGGCCCAACGCAAACACATGAGTCACCCATTTTTGCGGCTGGCAATCCACCAATTAAAACAGTGGGAGTCCCTGGACCGATAATCGGTCCACCTACATGGGGAATTGGAGGAACACCCGGTGTGACCATCGGACAAGTATGCATATCTGTTATTCTTGCTGCTGGAGGCATATTTGATTAGTTTATCATTACTATGGCGCCTTTTACGGTCGTTTGTCCGGACGCAGAAATTTCAGCCGTTGCATTCCCTTTTGCAGTGAAAGAAGTCTTCGCTGTGTTCTCAATCTGTAATGCATCTACAGTTGCATTTGCTTTAGCCGATTGGGCCAAATTTCCACCTGCATCAATCGTAATATTCCCCTTGGCCTTGATCGTAATATTTGATGCACTGTCTAAGGTGATGCCCGAGCTATCCAGGGTAAGTGCATTCTTATTTTGATCGGTCAATAGGATTCCCTTGTCTTTGTCCGATATCATTAACTGATTGCCACCGGGGGTCTTTAAGGCTATGATCTTATCCTTTTCATCGAATGAAACTTCAAGTTTTGATTTGGTTACTATGGCTTTCGTTTCATTCTTTTGATCAGGAGTTAAGGCTGGCTTGTTCTTCTTGCTATAGAGACTACCAAGAATTACTGGAAATCTCGGGTCTTCATTAATAAATCCAAGAATCACCTCGTCATTCACCTCCGGGTAAAAGAAATTTCCAAAACCATTTGAGGCATAGTAGTTGGCTAACCTGGCCCATACGGCATCTTTATCCTGCTGAAGTATTGGTATCTTGGTGAGCACTCTGAAAGCACCATCAGGATCTTCGTGAATTTGTTTCACCACCCCAATTTGTAATCCACTTACTGCGGGTAGCAACCCAGCTGCCGGTGGGGCTGACAAGTTTTGAGTTTGCTCGAAATACCCTTCTGAAGGAATACCGAACTCCACCTCAGTGGACCACTGACCATCAGAAATACTATGATGGACTGCACCAATAAAAAAATTACCATTGAACCTATCTCCGACTCCTTCCAATTGAATCATTTCACCGGGGATTGCTAAGCTGCTGCCTTGAAATTTCACATACCCTTGGACAGCAGAAAGCTTAGCTCTTGTATCCACGCCTTCGGCCCAATTTTTTAGATCATTCGGATCTATGATCCCGGATGATTGTACTGCATATTCAGTTGGACTCATCACGCCGGCCAATTTATCCGATGTGACATTACCAGGTCCCTTGACTTTTGACTTACCCGTACCATTCACAATTTTTTGAGTCGCACTGTCCCAGGCGTACCCTTTGACTGCCTTTAACTGACTTTCTGAGTCGAGTTCAGCGCTGAACTCTAGCAACGTGCTTCCATAGCTTACTACCAAGGGTGGAGCAGCAGAGGTATCCGGTTTTTTAACAGATATTTTTCCATCGCTCACAAGCACCACCTGACCATTAGCATCTGCTCTGGTCAACATGAAATCCCAATCAGTGGCGTTGAATTGAATCATGGACTTATGCTGATAAGTTGTGGCTTCTACGTCGGCACTCGCTCCCGATGTACCTATTAAAGTGGATATGATATCACTGTCCTTCTTATCAATATAATAGGCATTCTTTCTTCCGGAAACCATTTTGATCGCTTTGTCCCGGCATTCCAATCGTAGCTCAGACACCCCTTCGGAAGCCGTTACAGCGTGTTTGGTTATTATGCCCTTGAAAATAGTTTTATCCACCGAGTGATATCCGGCTTTGATCTCAATCTCTGCACCTGGAAGAAAATCGGCCTTGTTACTTACCTTAAAATCACTTTCAGCAGCACTTCCATCCAAGAATGTGATATTGGCATACGGCTGGCGGTTGATGAATTTGGATGTGCTGATTGACAGCACTTCATAGCTATCGTCAATTGGACTCCCGCCAACGGAAATGGCAAATGTGATTAAGTCTGTTTTGGCATTGACAGGTGAAACCGGCATAGCTTACTTTTTTATGGGAGGGAAATAGATTTGAGTACCTGGCTTAATTCCTCTGAAATTAACAATTTTGTTTGCCTTGGCCACTTCCAGAAAAAGGGAAGAATCATCATATATCTTGTAACACATATTCTGTAGCGAATCTCCTGCCGTGAAAGTCCTGACATGCGAAAGATCAGGTGATGAATTAGAACTCTCTTTGGAAACAGTTTCCGGATCTGTAAATTCTTTGAAGTCGGCATTGACTTTCGCTCGTAGCGGTGATCCATCCTCCTTGAACAAAGTATAATCTACTGAGTACTGCTGAAGTCGGCATTTGAAGATTAGACTTCCCCAACTAATCATTAAAAAATTAGAACTATGGATGTCGCCATTGTAATCAAACGCAATTTCCTTAAACTCATTCAGCCATTGATCGACGGATTTTGTGGTTCCTCCTGCAGGGGCAGGGACGGCACCCGTTCCATCAAAAATAAACTCAAGTTTAATGGACTCAGGAAGCGATTTGCTGTATGCAGGGCCTCCTCCACTAGTTCCCATTGCCTGTTGTTCATTGAACTCAATGCTAAAAGTCCGTGAGTACTTCTCCGGATTGATCATCACTTTAAAGGGTGCCCCGACCTTAGCTGAGAATTTAGGGTCAGAAAACGCCTGGATGGTCATCTTTTCCAACTTTCCCATTATCTCTGTTTTTTATTCTTCAGTGACTTTAATACAGCTTTTTTACAGTCCTCAAGAAGTTGATTACGGTCTTTTCGAGAGAAAGAATTTTCATTTGTTTGAGTATCCTCAACGATTACTTTCACTACCAATTCTCTTATCTCTAACGCCATACTAAGTTGATTTTTGTTCGAAATACTGGAATGAGAATTCCATTGTCTCTACCGCAATTTTGTTCTCCATTGCCTGTAGGTCTGAGGTCTGCATTTTAATCGGCCAAGCATTAAAAAATTGCCATGACATGGATGTCTCTCCTTTTTCGTTCAGTAGGGACACGAAGATGTTTTTTGGTTCAATGGGCTTACTCAGATTGCCAGATAACACTTCCAAGCACCATGAACTGAATTTGGACGTAGACAATACTAATCCTCGCTTCAGGACAAGGTTTTGGTATTTTGTTTTAGTTGGCAATTTGTGTGTGAATCTATTTTCACCCCCTTCAGGTACTGACTGAGTTTCGAATTCTACAGATAATCCACTTACCTCTTGAAAACTATTATCTACAGTTGCTTGTGAAGATGAAGTGGACCCAGCGCTGCTCGCCAGATCCACTTTAAAATAAAATCCTACTGGGGGATAGTAGCTCTCATTTGAACCTTTTGCCATCAGTTAGAAAACTATGGTAATAAACTTCCTTTTCCATTCTGGGTAATTCCCTCATGAACGATCTCGATGGTCTCAATGGCCACTTCATTGGCATCTGCTTTCATATCTGTTGTAGATATTTTCGTCGGCCATGCATTGGCTAATACCCATGACATCAACGGCGCTCCTGCTTCATCCAATAGCTTTATTGTGATGGTGGTTCTGACAATGGTGTTCATCTTGATCTTACCGTACCATTCCCAGAAGGCATTGTCATCTTTGAACATTCCTTTCTTCATGGTTACATTACCTGATTTGACCAGGCCGGGCATTTTTGCGGTTGAGAATCGTGGGTCATTACCTGCACGATATTCTATTATTTGGGATTCAATATCCAGTCCGGAAACTTCCTGAAATGGTACTTCTCCAATGCCACTATCCGAACCCATGTCTACACTAAAATAAAATTTAGGTATGGGCCACATATTCTCTCTAGGGCTTTGAGCTTCTCCTGCCATAGTTGTATTGTTTAAATATTATTAATTCGATTTAGTTAGTGATGTTTAGGCTTCAGCCATTTTTTGCTGGAAGGTGATCACTATGAACTCAGCAGGTCTAACGACTGCTACCCTCACGGTAATTCTCATATAGCCATCCAAAATGTCATTAGCGGTCATGGTTGTACCCAGTCCTACTTGGACATCATAGGCTTCACCAGGGGTGGAACCAAACAATCCTCCTGCCTTCCATACATTGTTTAGGAAATTGGAAATCATACCCGAAACCAGCACCCATGTATTCGCATCATTTGGTTCGAAAACATAAGCTCTGGCAGCAGCCTTCACCGACATCTCCAAAAAGATCATGGTACGACGAACGTTAATATACCTCCAATCCTGACTGTTACCATCAAGAGTTCTCGCACCCCACACAATACTTCCCTGACCAGGAAAGGCACGAATAGGATTTACGGCCTTGCCATTAAGCGGCATATTAAGTTCGTCATTGAGATCATTGTTTACATTGTAGCTAGGTGCTATAACGCTATTCATACTCACGTTGGCTGGTGCTTTCCAGACACCACGGGTATTGTCCACAGCTGTATATATTCCTGCCATTGCTGAAGCAGGAGGTAACAAATTCACCTTTTTGACAGCCTCTTTCACAATGACATCTTTATAAATAGGCAGCATAGCTCTCAAACCGGCATCAACTGTACTAAGGCCCGCTTCTTTGACGTACTTCTCTACGTCTGCTCCATTTTCAGAAACAGTAATCTTGTAATCGCCCTTCTTCCATTCAGGCGGGGATGCTGTGTCATCATCGGGCATTTTTACCGTCAACATGGCGCGCTTTATGGCGGCATCAATGTTCTCATTGCCTGTTAAAAGGAGGGGTTCCAGTCCGGCCAAATCAAAATTGAAAAAGGTAATTTCCCTATCAGAAACCACATTGGTTTCCATCCAAGGAAAGTATGCCGCACCGTAATCGAGGTTATTGGTTCCAACTCCTGTTCTGAAAGCTTCAATTTGTTCTCGTGCATCATATGCCACTTCAGAGTCACCTCCTGGCACGTCCAAAACTCCAATCCTACTCATCATATCCTTACAGTGCTTCAGGATGGTCTGGTATACCGAATAACAACCGGCAGGTGGTAGTCCAAGGGCATCAGGCGCCAAAACCATGGTTGGCTCTGGCTCATCTGCAAGTGCCGCCACCGCTTTAATCATGGCATCCTTATCGAGTGGATTGGGACTTCCATCATCCTTCAGATATTTTCCCACAGCCACTATCCAGCAATTGCCTCCCCCATTTTGGTAGAAATGTTTCACACAGTTATGAAGTCGGTAAAGTGAGTCGGTTTTCCAAACAACTTTGTGATTGACTGCTTTTCCACCGACTGTTAATGAGAAGAATTCCTTGTCTCCAAGAACAGGTGGATTTGCCGCATTATCCGTGTCCGTACTTGGTACTACTTCGAATTGATACGTGGGTGGTCCACCGAAAAACTGTTCAAATTCAACCATCGACGTAACTCGAATGGGCTTGTTAAGTACTGTTTTACCGAGTTTGACTGCTTTCTCTGTATACCCAATAAATGCAGGAACAGCAGTTTCTACTGCCACAACTGAATTGGGGAAAGCATTTTTTTCCTCGATATAAACACCTGGGGTTTTGTAAGATGCCATATTTAGTGGTTTAGTTATAAATGAATAAAAATTTCAAGGTAAGGTTGATGGTTATCAGTAAATCGCAGATTCTTATGGGTGGCTGATGAAAGGTTCTCTATCAATGGTTTCTTCTTGCCATTCATTAGCCTAAAGGAATGCTCAGATTTCTCTCGCCATTTAATTGCGGTATTCGACAGGAAAATGGCTTCATCTTCTTCAATTGACCTTGCGAATTCTATCTGATCTCGCGAATTCGAGCCAGCTGCTTCAATGGTAATATCTGCAACGTTGTGTTTCCTTGACGTTACTCGGTACTTTAGGAATACTTCATTGCATTTCAGGTCTATTTTGTATTGATTTTTTTGCTTTTTATCGGCTCTTAGTAACAGCCAAGCCATCTTATTTTTCTGTCCATTTTTTTCGTATAAAATGACTTCTTCCAGCCCTTGTAGTTTGTATTTTCCCTCATCAGAGGCATCCAAGCTTCGCTGAAAAAGCTCGTGTCCTTTGGGATAAATTATCTCCTTCAAAATGTCAGTTTTGGAAGCATTCTCAAGACCTGAAACACTATCTGTCAGATTGAAGTAAAGGGACTTCACAATTCTTGCTTGTTCAACGGAGATTGTATTTTCCCCTAACTCATAAGTTGTCAACTTTTCAGCAGTGAAATTTTCAGATTGCGTATAATTAATAAGATAAGGATCCAAAGATTCAACCTTAAACTCAAGTACGTCTGTTGAGCTATTCCTTGCCAACCAATCCACGGGAGCCAAGACAAAGAACTTATTCCCCTCTTGTCTTAATAAGAGCGTATTTCTTGTAATAAATTCCCGTGTGCCATCGGTAGGAATAATATTAAATAATTGAGGATTGGATTCATTCCAATATTCATGAGCGAAGGTGATTTCACACCAAATTTTGTAGTTGTAGTCACTCATTCTGTAGTCACTTTACCGCCTGAAACATGTGGTACTAACTCTTTGATTTCTCCTCCATCAAACGTTACTAATCTTACCCTATAAGCGATTGAAGGTACATAACTACTACCATGGGCGCTCCAGAAGTGCAACATTTCACCTAAGTCAGAGTCCAAAACAGAAATAGAAATTCGCTCAAACCCAGTAGGTAAATCGGGAGCTATAGAATGATCAAAATAGTGATTTGATTGAAAGTAATTAATGGTCTCAGATAGTAGCTTCAAAGACTCCTCATAATTCCCACTGTGGGCACTGAACATAATGTCAACATTATAGGATTGCTTTGGCGCTTTACGCTCAAAATCTGAGCCGCTCCTTGATCGCCTGTTGTGGTTTTTTAGCGATGATTCCTGACAGATATTGATCAATGTCAGTTTAACGCAATCGCTTGTGACTGCATCAGGTTTTCCAGTATCCGACAAACTGGAAAGTATCACCTTTCCCTCGTCCCAACGAACGGAATTTTTAAAATGAGTATTAAGTTTTTCCTTTAGAAAATGTAGAGAGTGAAACAACATTGACCAGTAATTAGGTCTCATCATTTTACTTGGAATTTTTGAGAATATCCCTAACCGATCATGTTTAAAGTACCATTATGTTAGAAAAGCACAACTAATTATGAGTTTAATATTATTCCACTTAGATAATTGAGTTTAGTCTTATAGAGATATGACAACTATTCACCGCTTAACTAATTCAGGCATTTATTATCATTAGATAATTTTTAGTTATCACTTGATATAAATGCATGTTATGGGCTTAACATTAAAAGCATCTCAACACTTGCAAAAAAGTCTGAATTGCTTACATCAATGCTTTAGAGTACCCGAGTCGCGAGGGCAAAGGGGGCAAAAGCTGGGCACTAATTACTAATACACTAGGCAATTAACAGGGCACTTGGGCCTGCTATAAGTGATCCTTGTGAGGGGCTAGTGAGGGTGGTGCAGTGCAAAATTGGCAGTAACGATCCAGATGTGCAATAAACATCCATCCCCAATGAAAAAATCCAGCAAGACATAATTCTGTACCAAACGCTTACCGGTCATAGAGTTGACCAATAGATGTCATTAGAAAGCCTGACTTGTATCCAGGGAAATTCCGTTTCCGTACCCTTTGCGAGTAGAAACTAAAAACCCCTCAGAATGGCCTTTCAAGGTATTACTGAGGGGTTACTTGTAGCGGGGACAGGACTCGAACCTGTGACCTTCGGGTTATGAGCCCGACGAGCTACCAACTGCTCCACCCCGCGATATGAGTGCAAAATTATACCCTTTCGGTAGAATTACAAGACGAACCTGACTTATTCTTTGATGTTGTTCCAAATATCCAGATAGATCCTCCAATTGCCATTCTCCTTCCTCCAAATGATCACATATTTTCCTTTCCAATTGGAGGTTTGATCGCCGTTGCTAGAGCTTCCTTCGTAATACCCATAGTCATAGGCCTCATCCCCCATTACCTTTATTTCAATGGGCGTGACTTTATGATAAGTCGTTTTCCAACTCCCGGGAGTCTTGGGGTTCCAATACTCCTTCAAATCCTCACCAGAAAGGATTTTCGTATTGTTAGGGAATATCTTCGCGTCTGAAGTGTAGGCTTCTACAACCTTTTCCTTCTCTCCTGCCATCAGATTGGCTGAAAATTTTCTTACCTCTTGTCCTATTAACTCCTCATCAGATTGGGCACTCAATCCAGTGAAAAGGGAAACCATTAGCAAGGCAATGATTATTCGCATAGTTTTAATGTTTAAATGGAAGATACGAAGGAATTCAAAGCTGGGTTCGTGACAATTATGGGCCGTCCTAATGTTGGGAAGTCTACCCTCATGAACGCTCTCACCGGAACCAAACTTGCCATTACCAGCCCAAAGGCTCAAACCACCCGTCATCGGATTTTCGGAATTATTACTGAGGACAAGTATCAAATTGTTTATTCGGATACGCCCGGGATGATCGACCCGAAATACAAGCTGCAAGAGCAAATGATGAATTACGTCAACGCATCCTTGGAAGACGCAGACCTCATTTTGTACTTGGTTTCACTTGAAGACAAAAATGAATTTCCTGAGATGATCGAGCTTGCAGTCAAGACTGGTTTGCCTCTAATTTTTCTTCTTAATAAAGTAGACAAACGCAAAGGCTCTCAAGTAGAAGATAAGGTTGAGTACTGGAAAGAACTGTATCCAGAGCTTGAAATAATGCCAATCTCAGCAATTGATGGTTTTAATATTCCACAATTACTTGATCGAATCGTTGGTTTACTACCTGAGCATCCAGCTTACTTTCCTGAAGATTCAATCACTGATAAGCCGGAGAAATTCTTTGCTTCTGAAACCATTAGGGAGAAAATCTTTCTAAACTACGACCAGGAGATTCCATATAGTTCGGAAGTAGTAATCTCAGAGTTTAAGGAAGAAGAGAGCATCATTCGAATCCGGGCCGAGATATTCATAGAACGAAACAGTCAGAAGGGAATTCTGATTGGACACAAAGGATCTGCTTTAAAGAAAGTGGGAACGGATGCCCGAAAAGACATGGAAGCTTTCTTTGGGAAGAAGGTCTTTCTTGAAACCTACGTGAAAGTGGAGAAAGATTGGAGACGTAATGAAAAGCAGTTAAAGAGATTTGGGTATTAGATTTTAGGGACTAGGAATTAGGGACTAGGGATTAGGGATTAGTGACTAGGAAATTAGAGATTGAGTTTTAGGAACTATCGACTAGATAATAGAAAATGAAGAAGTTTCAATCAGTGATTATTGGGATGTTGATTGCCACAAGTCATGCAGTGGCTCAAAACCCTTATTTCCCAAAAACCCTCAACATGCGAGAGCGTGCGGAGGTGATTGATAGTTGGCTGGAAGAAAGAGTAGAGACCGTCTTACCCGATTTGATGAAAAGAACCGGAATTGACTGCTGGATAATAATAGCACGTGAATACAATGAAGATCCTGTGATTAAAACAATGCTTCCCGCCACATGGCAATCCGCACGAAGAACCACCATGCTCCTCATTTATGACCCAGGTAATGGGAAGCCGCTTGAAACTTTAGCAATGGCTCGATACGATGTAGGAAGAACCTTTAAGAAGATTTGGGACAAAGAAGTACAACCAGACCAATGGCAAGCTCTCGCAGATTTGATTGCTAAAAAAGACCCAAAAAAGATCGGAATCAATAAGAGCGAAATGTTCGCATTGGGAGATGGAATTTCATCCACCCACTTTGATCAACTGAATCAGGTTTTACCTGATAAGTACAAAAAGCGAATGGTCAGCGCTGAGCACCTAGCCGTTGGTTGGCTTGAGACACGCACAGAAAGTGAAATAACGGTCTACCCGAGCATCGTTCGAATGGCCCATCAAATCATATCGGAAGGATTTTCTGAAAAGGTCATCCAGCCTGGAGTGACCACCACTGACGATGTAGTTTGGTGGTATCGCGACAGAATCAGAGAACTTGGCTTCACAGCATGGTTCCACCCATCGGTCTCAATTCAGAGACAAGATCCTGAATCCTTCGACCATCTCCGGTCCTTTTCCAGCCGCCCAGATAAGCAGGTAATCATGCCTGGAGATTTGCTGCATGTAGATTTTGGCATTACATATTTGAGACTGAACACAGACACGCAGCAACACGCCTATGTTCTAAGAACTGGGGAAAAAGCAGCGCCAGATTTTCTAGCAAAAGCTTTTTCAGACGGCAACAAGCTGCAGGACATTTTTACTTCAAATTTCAAAACTGGGAGAACAGGCAATGAAATCCTGAAGGCATCCCTCGATCAAGCCAAGGCTCAGGGATTGAAACCCACAATCTACACGCACCCGATTGGGTATCATGGGCATGCCGCAGGGCCGACAATTGGCCTTTGGGATCAGCAAGGGGGCGTTCCAGGGCGAGGTGATTATCCGCTTTATCCTAACACCGCTCATTCGATTGAACTCAACAATGCTGTTTTTATTGAAGAATGGAATAAGGAAATAAGAATAATGCTGGAGGAAGACGCCTTCTTTGACGGTGAGAAAATTTGGTATATAGATGGGCGTCAGACGGAATTAATGGTTATTCCAAGGCCACTAGCACCCAATGATTAGAAGAGAATTTACAATTAGGAAATTTTTGAATTAAGAATTGTCGAAATTCGCGGAAAGAAGTCAAGAGTTCCATTCATCCAAACCATCGACTTCAATCAATTAGTATGGCAAATATTCTCGCAATCGTCGGACGACCTAACGTCGGAAAATCTACCCTCTTCAATCGCCTGATAGAAAAGAAACAAGCCATCATGGACAATGAATCGGGCGTAACCAGAGATCGTCACTATGGCCAATGCGAGTGGAACGGAAAAACTTTTACTGTCATTGACACTGGCGGATATGTAGAAGGTTCGGATGATGTCTTTGAAGGTGCCATCCGCGACCAAGTGAAGGAAGCTTTGTCTGAAGCCACGGTAATTGGATTCATGGTAGACTGTCATGTGGGTATGCACGGAATGGATCAGGATTTTGCCAGTGTTGTGAGGGAATTGGACAAGCCCGTTTATATCATTGCCAACAAAGCGGACACGCCTGAGAAAGAATTGAATTCGGCCGAGTTTTACTCTTTGGGATTGGATGCAGAAATGTTCCCAATAAGTTCTGCCAATGGTTCTGGCACAGGAGAATTCCTCGATCGAATTGTTGAGCACTTTCAAGATGAGCCAGAGCAAAGTGAAGAAAATCTACCAAAGATTGCTGTCGTAGGTAGGCCAAATGTTGGCAAATCGTCATTTATCAATGCGCTCCTTGGTAAGGAAAGGAACATTGTGACGGATGTGGCCGGTACGACCAGAGACGCAATTCACACCAGATACAACCAGTTTGGAAAGGACTTCCTTCTGACAGACACTGCCGGTATTCGAAAGAAAGCCAAAGTACATGAGGACATTGAATTCTACTCAGTTCTCAGAGCGATCCAAGCCATTCAAGATTCTGACGTGACCATCGTGATGATTGATGCTACGCAGGGTTTTGAATCTCAGGATATGAACATTATCGGTCTTTCGCACAAATACAAGAAGGGAACGATTATCATGGTCAATAAGTGGGATTTAGTGGAAAAGGACACGATGACCTCCGCTCAATTCAAAAAGGATCTTGATGAAAAATTAGGACCGCTGAGCTACATCCCAGTCATTTTCACAAGTGTGCTGACAAAGAAGCGGATTTTCCAAGCCATTGAATTGGCATTAAAAGTTTACGACAACAAGACCACCAAAATCACTACCTCCAAGTTGAATGAGGCCTTGCAAAAGGAAATCGAACATTATCCACCTCCGGCGGTAAGAGGTCATTACATCAAAATCAAATACATCACGCAACTTCCCACTCATGGTGTGACCTTTGCTTTTTTCTGCAACTATCCGCAGTACATAAAAGAACCTTATCAGCGCTATCTCAAGAATAAAATCAGAAGTCACTTCGGTTTTGAGGGTGTGCCCCTCACTGTGGTTTTTAGGAAAAAATGAATTCGAGAGTTGTCTTTGAGCGCTTCGTACCGAAAGGTGCAGTTGACTATTGCGACGAATTGTACCAGAACCTAGGGTTTGAGTTTAAAATAAAAAAGGGTCGTCTCACGAAGCTTGGTGATTATAGATTCATTCGAAAAACCAAAGAGCACATCATTACCATAAACAATGACCTCAATCCTTTCGCATTTCTCATTACCTATTTGCATGAAGTGGCTCATTTGATCACATACAATGAATTCAAAGGGCGCGTAAGTCCGCACGGAAAAGAATGGAAGCAACATTTTACGGTACTTGCTCAGCCCATGTTAAATCAGGAGGTGTTTCCGCCTCCAATTCTAATTGCTTTGAATAGCTATTTCAAGAACCCTAAGGCAAGTAGCTGCTCGGACCCACACCTGTTTAAAACTCTTCGTCTTTTTGATGAACCCTCGAATAGAATTACGTTGGAAGAAACTCCTCCTGGAAAGGAATTCAGATTCAATAAGAGGATCTTTATAAAAGAGGAGAAAAAGAGAACGCGTTGGATTTGCTCCGAGACTGCCTCCAAAAGAAAATATCTCATCCCATCAATTGCCGAAGTTGAACTCCTCAACTAATAAATTCAATTATATTTCTGGTTCTAATTAATTTAGTGTCCAATAGCACCAATTATGAGAAATATCGCATTCGTCCTCATCACAATTCTTTGTATCTCCGCCATTTCGGCACAAGAAGAAAAAGTGAAAGTCAACACCTCAGAACCTGTGACATATATAGCAGCTATAGTGAAGCGAGGAGATAATTGGCAACAAGATTCACTGCGAGCATTTGAATTGCAGGAAAAGCATTTGAAATTCTTAGAAAACCTTAAAGCCAAGAACAAACTCATTGCCTCCGGTCCACTGACCTCCTCACCCGAAGCTCGAGGCTTGTATGTTTTTAATGTAAAATCCGTCGAAGAAGCTGTGTCGCTCACACAATCGGATGAAGCCGTGAGTTCAGGTTGGATTAAAATGGATTTTCATGTTTGGGCTAGTCGAGACTATGAAGTACCGCAACAAATAGTTTCGCAGAATGAGGAGGAAACTGAGAGTGACGGTGTTTTAGGGGTTGGTTGGACCTCTGCCTTACTGGGCATTTTCGTGCTTTGGATCATTGTCCTTGCGTACCGAACTTTTCGAATGAAGGCAAGCGCATGAGTCGGAGAAAATCGCCTATTTTTTGATCAGGTTTTTACGAAAAATACTTCTACATTTGCACTCCGTTTTTGAGCAATCAGGCGGATTTTTTACTGTACGGGGCGTGGCGCAGTCCGGTTAGCGCACCTGGTTTGGGACCAGGGGGCCGCAGGTTCGAATCCTGCCGCCCCGACACAATAAAAAAAGCTCTGAAAAATCAGGGCTTTTTTGGTTCATAGCACTTCTCTACCTGAAAATATTTGTCCTTACTCAAAATATTAGCGAGATACGGAAAGATTATTAGCTAGAACCCTTACTTTTAAGGATCGAAAAAACAGTTCGGGATGAAAGAACAATCCCTCAAATAACAAACAAACAAATGAAAAGAACACAAAACGTACTCATGCTTGCTGCCTTAGTAACTTTAAGCATTTTTATGAGCTGTGGAGGCGGAGGTGGAGGTGGAAGTACTCCTACCCTTCAAGAGCAAATCATTGAGGCCCTCAATGGGAATACAGTAGCATTGGATATTACAAACTCTACGTTCGGAACGGCTACAGTTGGTAGCGGTACGGTGACGGTGAATGCTTCAGAAACTGGTTCTGTGACCATTGATACTGGAGGAGATTTGGCTTCCTACGTTGAGAGTGGCTCATTTACAGTTAGCTCTTCTGGTTCTATTACAGGCACTTCAGTTACTGCTGCATCTGGATCGGGCTTGGCCTTTTCTGGTTTTGGAGCTTCAGTAGATAGTGAGATATCTGTTTTGACCATTACTTTCACAGGAAGTGAGGAGGCATCTCGAGAAGATGGTCTTGGAGCTTGGTCATTGAAGATTAACTTATAGTCCTTTAACATTTGCTTAATAGCATAAAAAAGCCGCTCGATGAGCGGCTTTTTTTATTGCCAGTTTGTTATTCACTAAGCTGGATTTTAAAAGAAAATTCAGCGTCCCGACCGGCCTGAAGTTCAATCAAGCCATTCAGATTATTGAATGCATCTGGTGCACATGTCTGAGGCTCAATAGCTATGCTATCCCTCGTAGGAGGAATGAAAACCTGCATGAAAGGATATTGCCTTGAGGATAGTTGCAATCGGAAATTTTCCTTTGAGTTTTCGAACTCCAGATCACCCGCCCCGACATAAAAGCACGAATCAAACTCGGCACCTCCAATCAACTTAAGGTCTGCAAAGTCATCAAAACGCTTGCTTTCTCCAGTTGGGATCAAACTGGCGTCTAATAGCAATTGATCCACAACCGGAAGCATGAGGCCGCACTTATTCACCGAGTCTAAGCCATTAAAATAGGGGTGCCATCCGTGTGCTACCGGGGCAGTCTCCCCTCCTACATTACTAATCCTCGTTCCGATTTCTAAGAAGTTTTCACCTAAAACGAAATCATTGATAATGTCTAGATCAAATGGGTAACCTGTATCGTCATGCCGGTAGGAATATTTCACTGATACCCTCCCCTTTTCTTGACTTTCCATGATTTCAAACTTCTTGCGAGTCAATATGCCATGGAGAGCGTTGGGTCTTCCCTGATCATTCAGGTCAAAAGAATATTTCATTCCATTCCAGAGATAGCTGCCTTTGGCCAGTCGATTAGGGAAAGGGAACAGCTGAGCGCCGTTGTAGGCATGATGAACCATTTCGTCGAAATTATCGGGATCTATGTTGCGAAGAATCTTCTTACCAGAAAGCTCCAATTCATTGAGGCAACATCCCAGTTCCGGGAGAAATGAGAAAAAACTACCTGAGGGTGTATCGACCAAGGAGTAGCAGTCGTAACCATTCAAACTTGATTTGATTAATTTGATGCTCATGCGTTTGCGATCACGCTCATAAGATGGTCAATATAATCCAATGAGGAGGTAACAAAAAAGGGAGATACGTTGTATCTCCCTTTTTGAGCCTCCTGTCGGATTCGAACCAACGACCCGCGCATTACAAGTGCGCTGCTCTGGCCAACTGAGCTAAGGAGGCTTCTGCCAAAAATCACCCTGCAAAGCCACGGTGATTGTAAGCGGTTGCAAATCTAGCTTTTGGTATCAATTTTCCAAAAGGCAAAGTGCATTTTATTAGTGCATATGACGAAGTTGTTGCTTCATATTAGCCAGCTCGTCCTCCGCCTCTTGAATTTTCACTTGAAATTCTGATTTCAATTGCTCGGCATTTGCAGAGTTGCCAAAGAAATCAATGTTGGTTTTCCAATTATTGATATCATTTTCAAGACCTGATATCTTTCTCTTCAGCGTATTCTCCTTTCTGGAAATTTTCTGATTACCATGTGGGGTGTTTCGCAGTTTGCAAACATCAAAATGAATTCTCAAGTCATTGATCTCTTCAGGGTTTATCACTTCAGAAGTCAATATTTGTTTGGTGACTTTCTCGTACCTATTCAGGGTCTTCCCCACTGCATTTCTAGGTACCAACCCTGCTTCAGAAAATTGATCCGCCAGGTCATACATCACATCAATATCAAACTGACCAGGAGTGAGTGATGCCTCCATAGCATCAAGAATCACCTTCTTCTTTTCAAGGTTCAATATGAATTCCTTGTTCTGCTCTGCACTCTGCCCTCTTCTAAGATCGAAAAAGGTATCACAGTATTTCTTAAACTCTTTGTACAAGGATTTCTTAAACTTCTCCGGTACATGGCCAATGTTTCGCCACTCTTCCTGAAGGTCTTTGAATGCCTTTGCGGTAGCTTCCCAATCTTTGCTTTCGGTAAGCTCTTTGGCTCTCGCTACTAACTTCTGCTTTTTCTCTAGGTTATCTCCCTTCTGAGCATCAAGTCCTTTAAAGAACTTATTCTTATTGGAAAAAAACGTCTTAAAACCACTCCAAAACGACTTGTTAATCGTACGTGCCTTTTCTCGTGGCACTCCCCCTATTGCTTCCCATTCTTTCTGGAATGCCAACAATTCCTTTGTTTTTGCATTCCATTCTTTTATGCTATCAGAATTGAATGAAGTAAATGCTTCTATCTTAGAGGCGATCTCAGACTTCTTCTCCAAATTCTTCTTAAACTCCTCCTTTTGAAGCTCTGTGTACTCACGACGGTGCTCGTATACCACATCTGAAGCTGCCTTGAATCGTTCCCAAAGCGGCTCCTGATCTTCCTTCGGTACCGGACCTATGTGCTTGAACTCCTCGTGCAACTCATTGAGTAGAATTATAGCTCTTTTGACATCCTTTTGTGGGTCAATGACTTCCGCTCTTTCACACAATTCAAGCTTAGCTTCGAGGTTCTTCTTTCTATCTAAATCCTTTAGTTCAAAATAGATGGTTCGCTGATCATAGAACCTATCCATAAGGGCGTTATAATTTGCCCACAAAGTCTTATTCTGAGCTCCTGGAACAGGGCCCACCTTTTTCCAATCTTCCTGAAGTTTCTTGACTTTAGTGAAACTCGTTTGATCCTCACCATCCACTATTTCACGGATCATGTCAAGAATCTGATTCTTTTGTATCAAATTCTCTTCTCGTTCCTTCTCTAGCTGATGAAAGTAGTGCGATCTTTTATGTCGCTGCTCTTCATACAGCGCATGAAATTCCTTATCAATTTCCTCCCCTTTGAATTCAAAATCCGCCTCATCATTGTCCTCCATTGCTAAGAAATCTTCCAATGCAGATTTCTTCTCTTCCTCAAACAACGCTTCGAAATGATGTCCCAGATCCTTAAACAATCGATCTACCCTGCGCAGGTTATCTTCTGTTCTGATTTTTTTCAGCCGGTCAAGCAACTCTTTTTTTGAAGACCCATCTAATTCGACAGAGTCATACTCGTCATCATCCTCATGATCTTCATCGGAATCATCCTCATTTTCCGAAACAGAACTGTCTGATTCTTGAGAATCAGCATTCTCTACAGCCTGCTCTTTGGGTGGCTCTAGTCCATCTTTCTCAGAATCAGGGGGGATAGAATCACTGACTGGATCGTCAGGTTTCTCGTTTACAACATCACCTTCGTCATCCTTAGATTCGATAGATGAAGAAACCACGAGTGGCTCTTCATTCTCTTCAGGTTGTTGTTCATTTTCACTTGGTAATTCAGCCTCTTGCTGAACAATTTCCGTCCCTTCATTTTGAGTCTCCTCTAGTGGGGCGGACATTTTCTTTTCATCCTCCATGCAAGCACGTTTTGTCTATCAACACACAAACTTATCAAAGCCCGTACTAATTGAGCCTCGGATCAACAGGATAGTTAGAAATTAATTTGAATTTGCCTCCCATCTCGCTGAGCACATGCTTCCAAAGGTCTGAAGCTGGGGTGTCGAAAATCAGAGAAGAAGAAGGATTCTTGTACACAATCCATGATTTTTCCTTCAATTCATCCAACAGTTGCCCCTCTGACCAGCCTGAATATCCTATGAAAAAACGCAGGTCTTTTTTGGTCAATTGTCCTGTATCTGCAAGGGTCGATAATTTTTCAAAATCCCCTCCCCAATAAATGTTTTCACCTATCAAATTAGCCCTATCCTGAAGGTCTTGGTTTCTGTGCAAAAAATGCAGGGTATCCTGTTGAACCGGCCCACCTACGTACAAATCTGCGTTGGCATTCCTCAGTTCATCGATAACGTCTCCAAGCTGAACAGTGGCGGCCTTGTTCAAAACAAATCCAACTGTGCCATTCTTATCATGCTCACATATCAAGACGACTGTTCTTTCGAAATTAGGATCAGGAAGGTATGGCTCTGATATAAGCAAATCTCCCCTCTCAGGCTCAATGAATTCGTCAGATGAAAAAAAATCAATCAATGTAGTGCTGCTTTTATCGGTATGTTTCTAATAATTTTTGCCTCCTCCATGATCATCCAATCAAGTCGGTCGTACACTTCCTGTTCAGGGAAATACTGAAGAGCCATCTCGATGAAAACTTCACCATGTCTAGCTTCTGAAGCCCAGAGCTGCTGATAAAATTTCTTAAGGTTTGTGTCCTCCAGTGCCTCATATACTTTCTTGAACCTTTCTGCTCCCCGCGTTTCAACAAGGGAAGCCATAATCAGCCGATCCATAAAACGCTCCTCCCTACCCGAACGCAACAACTTTAATAGCTGATTCATGTATTCATCTGCGGGAATTGAATGTGTGAGCAGAATCCCACGCTTTTGCATAATGTCGTATACATCCCGAAAATGCTCCATTTCTTCTACGGCCGTGTCTATCAGCTCGGGTATAATTTCCACTCGGTCTGAAAATTTCGCCACAAAACTCATTGCCATGGAAGATGCCTTCCGTTCGCAGTTGGCATGGTCTTGCAGAAAAGAATCAAAATCCGCCATTACAGCTTCGATCCACTCCGGCGGACTTTCACACGCAACATCAACCCTTTTTTGCATGGCTCATTTTTAGTTTTTCTACCTTTGAACAGGGTGAACAAACATATTTGAAAATCTAAGAAATCAAAGCAGGGATGAAGGATATTTCGGCAATACGTACCGATTACAAAAAACGAGAGTTGAGTGAATCTGAAGTGAGCACCGACCCAATTAGACAATTTGGGGCTTGGTTCAATGAAGCAATAGAAGGCAAACTTCCGGAATTAAACGCCATGACATTGAGTACAGTTGATTCCTCCGGCCAACCTGATGGTCGAATTGTGCTTTTGAAATCTTACGACGAACATGGGTTCATATTTTTCACAAATTATGATAGTCAGAAGGGAAAGGACTTGGATTTTAACCCGAAGGCGAGTCTGACCTTTTTTTGGCAGGAACAGGAAAGGCAGGTAAGGATACAAGGGACAGTCTCTAAAGTAAGTGAAGAAGAATCCGACTCCTATTTTTCAAAACGACCTTTGGGAAGTCAAATTGGGGCAATTGCTTCTCCTCAGAGTCAAACTATCCAAAATAAAGAATGGCTTGTGGCTCAGTACGAACAGATTGAAAAGGAGGCTGGGACACATCCAACCAGGCCCAAACACTGGGGTGGTTATCTTTTGAATCCAACAAAGATCGAATTCTGGCAAGGAAGGCCAAGTCGTTTGCATGATCGATTGGTCTACCGAAAAGTGGGTAATGACTGGCGAATAGAAAGGCTAGCTCCATAAATGAGTCTTTACTTAGATCGATACGCTTGGCCTGAAGTTCTATTTCCTGACTTCATGCCTCCGCAAGACTTAGAGCTGATCGTTGTTATTCCATGCTATAATGAGCCGGACATTGAGACTGCACTGCTAAGTCTAAATAATTGCCAAGCAACCGATAATATTCTTGTGATTCTGGTTGTAAATGAATCAGAAGTTGAGAATGAATCCATCAGAAGTCAAAACCAAAGGACGATAGCTTCTGCTAAAACTCTAAATCTAAAATACGACCTTAAAATCGCATACCTCCAACTTCCCAAGAAAAAGGCTGGAGTTGGGTTGGCCAGAAAAATAGGGATGGATGAGGCTGTACGTGTTTTCAGGCATCTCCAAAAAGACGGAATAATTGCGTGCTATGATGCTGACTGTTCATGCGAGGCGAATTATTTAAGTGTGATTAAGGAATTTTTCAAAGGCCCGTTTGAATGTGGTGTGGTTCATTATGAGCACGATCTGACTCAAAACACCACAACGATTATAGACTATGAGATTCATTTAAGGTACTACATTGATGCATTGAGGTGGGCTGGATTCACCAACGCTTTTCAAACATTGGGGTCGTGTATCATCGTAAAGTCGGAAAGGTATGAAAAAGAAGGTGGGATGAATACTCGGAAGGCCGGAGAAGATTTCTATTTCTTACATAAGGTGATTCCAAATGGCAAGTTTGGAGAAATCAATAGCACTACCGTGTATCCGTCCGCTCGAATCTCAGATCGGGTGCCGTTTGGTACGGGGCATGCCGTGGCAAAAAACATCGATGCGCAAGATTACTTCACCTACAATCCGTTGATTTTTGTTGAATTGAAGCAGATTATTGATCAATTGGACGTGGTGCATGGACAGAAAGAAATTTCCATCAGTGACGAGGTGAGAAAGCACTTTGACCTAATTCAATTCCAGAGTAACATTGATAGGATTCTTCAGGAAAGTTCCGATTTGAAAGACTTCAAACGCAGGTTCTTTCGGTGGTTCGATGGGTTCAAAACCCTAAAACTCGTCCATCATTTGAGGGATACAACATATCCTAATGTAAATCTTACGAGTGCACTGGATTGGATGATTGAACAAGAGATGATTGATGATGGTCATTCCAATCGCCTAGAAATGCTGGAAGAAATGCGTTTCAAAAATCGATCAAACTGGTATGGCCAATGAAAAGTCAGCTCCCTGCCCCTGCTCACTTCGCACATTGATCTCGCCATCCAACATCTCCGCAAATGACTTGCAAATTCTTAGGCCTAATCCACTACCTGCCTCCTCGTTAGTCCCTTTGGTCTTGATCTGATCATCAGAGAACAGTACCTCAATTTGTTCCGTGCTCAACCCCATGCCCTCATCTTTCACGATCAATTTGTATTTGCCATAAATGATTAAGGAAAAAATAGTGATGATCCCGCCTTCATAGGAGAATTTGATCGCATTACTTACAAAATTGCGAACGATAACACGCAGTAAATTGGGGTCGGTGATGACAAACTCGTCATCTTCCACTTCAATTTCCAACGTCAAGTCCTTTTCATTCAAGTCCTCAGAAAAATGCTCAATCATTTCATCGATTATGGGTCGAACCTGAACATTTCTTTTGTTCACCGTCACACCCTCTACCGGAGATTTTGCCCAGACAATCAGCGAATCCATAAGATCGAGTGCAGCCTTGGTCTTCTTCTTAATCTTGGGAATCACGCTACTTAAGAGTGCCGTATCATGCGTATTTTCTTCGATCACAGAGATGGTAGAATACAATGCAGCAGCCGGGGCTCTGATATCATGTGAGACAATTGCGAGCATCTTCGTTTTGAATTCGCTCAACTCCTCCACCTCATCATTTTTGTTGTTCAGCTTTTTGTTGTTCTTCCAGAGCAAAAAGAAAAGCAGCCCAACGATTAACAACACAAGCACAAGACCAACTACGACCGTTTGAAATAATACCGTTCGCTGCTGAGCAAATGTCGTTTTGGTTTTCAAGAACTCTAACTCCCGTTGCTCTTGTTGGTTCTTAAAAACCATAAGTTGATTTTTTACCACGGTATTCTGCAAGCTGTCCTTATACTGATCCGAAAGTTTGGCAAACGAAAAGGCCTCTTCAAAGGAATCATTCACCGCATAGGCTTTGGACAAGGTCTTTGTGGTTATCATCATAAGATCCTTCACTTTCGTTTTTGACGCTATCTCATAAGCTTCTTTCGCCAATGCAAGCGCTTCATCCGGCTGCTCCTTAAGCATAAATATTTCTGACTTCAGCTGTTTATTCCTGCAAATCGCTCGCAAATCATTTTGTTCGATCGCTTCTCTAAGAGATATATCCATGAGGGAATCAGCTGTCTGAATATCCCTCTTTTTGAAGGCCAATTCACCCAAGTTGAAATAAAAAATAGGACGGTATGATGTAGGCTGGTCGACCAAGAAAATATTGGCCTCATTAAAGTATTTAGTCGCAGAATCCAGCTCGTTTCCATCCATGAAAGCTTTCCCAATATTGTTGTTAAAAACAAACACACGATTGGTATTACCTCGCTTTTTGAAAATCGCTAAAGCACTCTTATATAGTTCTATGGATGAGGCCTTTATGTCTGCCGAACCAAAAACATTTCCTAAATTTCCTAAATTCCGTGCGGCCAAATCAGAATCCTCTAAGGTCTCCGCTAGAACCATGGACTCATTGAGAAAAGTCATAGAGGCATCTAGGTTGCCAAGCGACCAGTACGCAACGCCGATTCTATTTAAACTTTTGGCCCTGAGTGGATCGTCCTCCAGAACCTCAGCTATCTTCAAGGCTTCTTCAGAATAGCTCAAAGCCTTTTCAGGTGCCGCATAGACATTTTCTTCGCTCAGTACCAACAGCTCTTCAATCCATCCTCTTTGATCAATGGTCTCAATTTCCGACTTATTTTGCTGAGCCCACCCTTCAAAAAGACTAGCAATTAGCAGTATAAAAACAGCTCCCCTCATAGATAAGGGAAGATATAGATTTTTGTGGAAATGTTTTAAATAGATGAAGTATAAGCCCTATTTGGTAACAATAATTATCTTCGTTGGGTATTAAAAATAAAACAAGGCTATGGGTAATGCAGGTAAGTATATTTTGGCTTTAATAGTCGTTTTCGGATTACTGTACTCAATCAGGTACATCGTCCCTCAAAAACCAATTCCTTTGACCGGGCATGCTGTAGATCCCGATCTTCACTTTGGGAATTCACGGAAATATTTCAAAGACAAGGATTACAAGCGAGGTTTAGATCATTTGATAAATGCTATTTCTGATATCCGCAACATAGAGCGAGATCTGGACTCAGCAAGCACGGCCCTATTGGAAGAGTCCATTGCTGATTTGGAAATTGTGCGTCGTGAATTGGAACATGACTCCTTAGTTATTGAGGACATAAATACGTCCTACTCCGAAGCACTAAATGCGCTGACGGAAGCGGAAATAAAAGTGACCAAGGCATTGTTGAAATCTGAACACCGAGATGATGCTATGGTCGCACTGAAGTATGGGATGATGCACCTGAAGAATACACTCAAGTATACCGAAGGGGATAAGAAAGCAACAGAGATAAGAATCTATGATGAAATAGATGACATTCTTGATAACAAGCACCTGACAGATAAACAAATAGAAGATAGGTTAGATCGGATCATTCTGGAATTGGACTCGCTTCTACGTGATAACCTCCACACACCAAAAGAGTGATCAAGGTACTTATCCTCTGTGGCGGAAAATCTCCAGAGCATGAGATATCGCTTCGATCTGCTCGTAACGTTCTAGCTGCTATAGATACGTCAAAGTATGCCGTTAGCATAATTGGAATTGATCACGATGGTCAGTGGCTTCATTTTGAATCCATTCCTGAGGGTCAATATATCGAAGGAGGAAACCCCGTATCCATTGATCCGTCCAACAGATCCATTTCTAATGCAAGCATTTCTATCCAACCGGATGTGGTGTTTCCGGTTCTTCACGGACCGAATGGTGAAGATGGTTCCATTCAAGGGCTTCTTCAGATACTGGATTTGCCATACGTAGGGCCTGATGTGCTTGGGTCATCAATTGCGATGGACAAGGATATTGCAAAAATTCAGCTGGCGGCCGCTGGGATCAATGTTGCCAAAGGCGTTGTTCTTACCTCCATCAGTCAGGGGAATTTTAGACAAATCAAAGCGGCCTTAGGACTACCAATATTTGTGAAACCCGCCAACATGGGCTCATCTGTGGGGGTTCATAAAGTCACGAATGAAGATGAATTCGAAAAGGCTCTAAAGGATGCGTTTCAGTATGACTCCAAGATCGTTGTTGAGGAAATGATCAATGGACGTGAGTTAGAATGCGCTGTGCTCGGCTTGAGGGATGATCTTCAAGTGACTATGCCCGGCGAAGTGAAAGCGGAAGAAGAGTATTCATTCGATGAAAAATATAGTGAAAGCTCACAAACGCAATTGGACATTCCAGCCAAAAATCTTACTGAAACACAAATCACTAGTTTGAAGAAAACCGCTCTGACTGCTTTCAAGGCTTTGAATTGCGAGATTCTTTCTAGAGTGGATATGTTCCTGACAGATGAGGGAAAAATATATGTCAATGAAATCAATACGCTTCCGGGCTTCACGAGTATTAGTATGTATCCGCAACTTTGGGAGAAGGAAGGTCTCTCCTACTCGGATTTGATAAGTCAGCTTTTGGAGTTAGCAGTGCAGAGACACGCGAGGATCAAAGGTCTAAAAAAGAGTCGGCTTTAATTGACCATTTCGATCCTAAGCCCGACTCCAAGCATTTTTTCTCCACTTACCCAACTAGCTTTCACGGTTATCGAAACTTCATTAAGAATGGCAGGGCGCACTCTTTCGGCGGTTTCACGAGAGAGATAGCCAATTTGATTCCCGCTTTTGGAGAGTACCTTAACGGCCTTAGGATCAAACACATTGTGAGGCTCTAGTTCCAAATTCAATAGGTCACCTTCGGCCACTTCCTTCTTGATAATTTCCTGCCTTGAGAAACCGTTCGAATTTTCCTTGGAGACACCTACAACCTTGGAGTCAATCACATATGCAGAAGGTATCTTTATGATCTTTGCCATTGCATTTCGAAACTAATAAGATTGGTCACATTAAATTGCCAATAAAAAATGAATATCGTATTTCATGCCCATTCTGGCCTCAGATGGCTAATTCTTCTCGGCGTTGTTTTGATTGTCGTCAAGTCACTCATTGGACTTTTTAGTGGGGGTAAATACTCCAAATTCGACAAGATTCTGGGTAGCGCAACTGTTGGATTTATGGACATCCAGTTTATTCTTGGAATCATCCTTTACTTTGCCTGGAGTCCATACACCATGAAATTTTCGTTCAATCTGGACAATCCTGAAGAACGCTTCTGGTCTATCGAACACCTTGTGCTTATGGTATTAGCCATTGCTGCAGCGCACATTGGAAAAGTAATTGCCAAGAAATCAGACGATGCACCTGTGCAATTTAGATTTCAAGCAATCTTCTTCACGATATCTCTCCTTCTCCTAATAATGGGAATTCCTTGGAGCAGAGTCTAAGACTTTAGGAATTCATAGATTCCTTTCCATGAATCGGTCGTCAGCTCGGCATCCGTGATGGGTGCCGGGAAGATGTGAATGGCTTTGCATCCTAAATTTCTTGCCATCTCCACGTCAGTGATTCTGTCGCCGATCACGTATGAATTTTCAATGTCATGCTCGCCGGTCAAATACTCTTTGAGCATGCCAATTCCGGGCTTTCGGTTGGGGTGATTATCGGCTGGCCAATGTTCATCGATATGTATCGCATCGAAGGTGATACCCTCTGACTCTAGGGTACGCATGATGAATTCATGCACTGGCCAGAATTCTTCGTGAGGAAACTCTGCTGAGCCAAGCCCATCCTGATTGGTGACCATCACGAATAAGAAATTTGTTTCATCGCGCAATTTCCGCAAGTAGTAGAATGCCTCTCGAAGGAAATTGAGCTTTTCTATTTTATCAACTTTCTCATCGTCAGTCTCGTGCACGATTGTACCATCTCGGTCGATAAAAAGTATAGGTCTCCTCATTGGTGTGATTTTCACACGAAGATAAATCGAATAGCACGTCTCCAAACAAAAAAGGTCACCCAAATGGATGACCTTTTTAACTGAATTATTTTATTCTATTCGGCACTAAGCCATTTCTCACGAATCATTTTTTGTTCCTCCGAAATCTCCTCAGCCATAGAAAGCACATGGCGATCAGCCACTTCGACTCCCATAGCTTTTGCACTTAGTACCACTTCCGTTTGCTTACCATCAACCTTTCTGCGCACTTTCATGGTCACATCGTCACCCTCTTTGGTATCTGCTACGAATGCATCAAACAAGGCGTTTATAGTAGCAAGTGTTATTTCTTGTTCGTTCAACTCAAGCAAAACATCACCCTCCAAATAGCCCATTGCCTCACCAAATTCATTCATTTGGGATGTGTTGGCAATATAAATTTCTTGAGCCTCATTCAAGTTGAGGTTAATCTTACCTAGTGATATTTGGGTTATCATTTCCTCCTCCACATAGTCCACTCCAGCCCAGTTCAGCACTTCCACGATAGGCAGAGCATCTTCACCGCTTACATAGTTTCTTAGGAATTCTCCAATCTCAGGATAAGTCAAACTTTCAATTTTATCGAAAAGCTCTTCGTCCATGAACGCCTTGCTCATGCCATATTCCTTAGACAATTCACGCATTAACCACTGCAGGTCTTTTTCTCCATTTGAGTATTTGATCAGGTAAAGATCCAAGCACATCCCAATCAACGCACCTTTGTAATACACATTTGTATACATCGGCTCAAACTCCGGCTCTAGAATTCTCTCGCTCATTTCAGTAAATGAAACATTAGGAGGAAACTGCTCCGCAACCTGCAGTTTTTCTTTCACTTCCTCCAAAAACGTCTCCCGATCATAAAGGCCATACTTTACCTGAACGTGCATAGAACTGTACTCTGTCACCCCTTCGTATAACCACAAATGCTGAGACATTTCCGGGTCGATATAATTGAAATCATGAATCTCCTCTGAGTGAATATTTAGAGGTGTGACTATATGAAAAAACTCATGCGCCGCAACATCCCTCACCGTCTGTGCAAGCTGATCAGGGTCACCTTCTGGCAGGGTGTACAAGGAAGAATACGAATGCTCCAATGCACCCATAGCTCCTGATAAGGAATTATAGTCCATCAAATAAATAAGGTAGGCGTATCGATCTACTGGTAGTTTACCTCCTAGATAGTTACTCTGTGCCACCATCAAATCATAGATGTTGTCCATTACATCTGTAGCAGTCATTTTTCCATTTGGGGAGTATACAGACACTATGATCTTTGCCCCAGCAATTTCCTTAGTGACAGTATCCGGCACACAATACATGATTGGTGCATCAGCCAAAAAGTTGAAATTATCCGCCACAAAAACATCCGTATCTGCCGTTGCGCTTTTTCTCTTCAATGAAGTTGCCCCATAAATTTTCTCCTTATGCTTAATCGACACTTCGTAAGGATTGAATTTCATTCCATCGATGTAGCCCACAAACCCAAATGTGTTCATCACGAAAACATCCCTCTTTTCTTCGATGTTCGTTCCTCCTGGCTCAAAGACCACATTATCAGAATAGCCTGGGGCTTCATCAAATGTATCATGCACTTTATAAGTGATCGTTTTGAGCTTTTTGGCATCAGCAATACCGTAAATATTTCGGGCAGTTCCCATTGGGTCTACTGTCAGCTCGTTCCCTTTTTTGTCGAATGCTCGGAAGTCCGTCACAAATCGGCCAAAATCCGAAATGCTGTAAGTACCAGGAACGATTTTAGCCATGTGGTACTCCACATAATCCTCCGTGATTTTTGGCACTTCGATGGTGACTGGCACTTGATCTCCCTTCACTTTAGTAAGATCGATTGTGACTTGATAGGCATCCTGCGCCACCAGACTGGAAGCAAGGCAGACGCCAAGAATTGTAAGTAAGTTTTTCATTTCTACTTTTTAGTATTCCAAATAAACAGACACAGGCTTGCTTTAGTCTACCCGATTATTCGAGTGGTCAAATAGCAAATCAACTGGCTTATTAGGCTGACGCGTTGGCGTTTCGTTTTCGAGCGTTTTCGTCAAGATGAATTTTTCTCATTCGATAATTCACAGGCGTCACCTCCAAATACTCATCCTTTTGGATGTACTCCAATGCTTCCTCTAGTGAGAATCTTCTCTTCGGTGCAATCTTCACGGCTGCATCTGATCCTGAGGTTCTCATGTTAGTGAGTTTCTTGCCTTTTTGAATGTTCACTACAAGATCATTGTCTCTAGAATTTTCACCAATTACCTGACCTGTGTATAGCTCCTCTCCTGGATCCACGAAGAATCGACCTCTGTCTTGCAGTTTGTCTATTGAGTAGGCGGTTCCAGGTCCATTTTCCATAGAAATCAAGGAGCCATTGATACGCCCCGGGATTTCTCCTTTGAAGGGTTGGTATTCTTTGAATCTATGGGTCATTATTGCCTCACCCGAGGTGGCTGTGAGCATATTGTTTCTTAATCCAATCAAACCCCTTGCTGGAATGTCGAACTCCAAATGCTGAAGATCCCCCTTGGGCTCCATGATGGTCAGGTCACCTTTCTTTTGGGTAACCATTTCGATCACTTTTCCAGAAAATTCTTCAGGAACATCTACCACCAGGTGCTCGATAGGCTCCATTTTCTTACCATTCTCTTCTTTGAATAAAACCTGAGGTTGACCCACCTGAAGTTCATACCCCTCTCTCCTCATAGTTTCTATCAAAACAGACAAGTGAAGAACGCCCCTTCCGTAAACCATGAACTTGTCCTCGGTATCTGTCTCCTGCACACGCAGCGCAAGGTTCTTTTCAGTCTCCTTCATCAATCTCTCCCTCAAGTGGCGAGAGGTTACAAACTTCCCTTCCTTACCAAAGAATGGTGAATCGTTTATCGTGAAAAGCATACTCATGGTAGGCTCGTCAATTGCAATACGAGGCATGATTTCAGGAGCATTCAAGTCAGTCAGAGTATCTCCAATATCGAAACCTTCAATGCCCGTAACGGCACAAATATCCCCAGAGCTTACCTCCTGAACTTGTCTTTTGCCAAGTCCTTCGAAAATGTGAAGCTCCTTAATTTTCACTTTTTTCAAAGAGCCGTCTTTTTTACTCAATCCAAGCTGAGCTCCCTCTTTAAGCGTTCCTTGAGCCACTCTACCAATCGCAATTCGACCAACGAAAGACGAATAATCAAGTGAAGTAATTTGTAGAACCGGAACTCCCTCCTTTATCGGTGCTGGTGGAATCTCTGCAATGATCGTGTCCAATAGCGGAGTGATTTCGGTAGTTGGCTTTTTCCAATCCGTGCTCATCCATCCATGCTTGGACGACCCATAAAGCGTAGTAAAATCTAGCTGATCTTCAGTCGCATCTAGCGCAAACATCAAATCAAATACTTGCTCATGGACCTCATCAGGGCGGCAATTTTCCTTGTCCACTTTGTTTACAACCACAATTGGCTTCAAGCCAAGCCCAAGCGCCTTGCCAAGTACAAATCTAGTTTGTGGCATGGGCCCTTCGAAAGCATCCACAAGTAGAATAACTCCATCTGCCATTTTCAAAACACGCTCCACCTCTCCACCAAAGTCAGCGTGACCAGGAGTATCAATAATATTTATTTTGATGTCTTTGTACATCACACTCACGTTCTTTGAAAGAATGGTGATTCCTCGCTCTCTTTCAAGATCATTACTATCAAGTAGAAGGTCTACTTGCTCTTCATTATCTCTGAAGATTTTACTGGCGTAAATGATCTTATCAACGAGTGTGGTTTTGCCATGGTCAACGTGCGCGATAATGGCGATATTTCGGATTTTTTGCATGCTTTGATTTTCGAGCTGCAAAAGTAGGGGTATTAACATCCATAACAATCTCTATTGTATTAATTTGTCAACAATGCGATTGGTTATACTTCTTAATTTTCTACCGTACCTGGCCTTTGGCCAACCTTTCGATGGCTATGTGCCACCCGGAACGATACATATCAGTGGCAATCTATTCATAGATGCAACAGAGGTATCTAACGCCTATTGGAGAGAGTTTGAGCGTTATACCAACTTAAGTCACAATCCGAAGTACGCACCATTCACAGAAGTAAACCAAGAAGTAACGGAGAAATATCGCTTCAATTATTACCTCAATCCCGAGTACAAATTTCATCCAGTTGTGGGCATCACACAAAAGCAAGCCAGCAAGTTTTGTGAATGGCGAACAGAAGTAATCAATGCAAAGCTGCGTGAAATGTATAACCACAATGCCCTTACCAACTTATTTGATGTTCGATACAGACTACCCTCTGAACAGGAATGGATTCTTTCTACGACTTTAATAGATACAGTTGCATTGACCAAGCCGCTACATTATTACGTAGAAACCTTTCTTGATTCCAAGAACGAAACCGCATTGAAGATTAAGCTTGGTTCAGATTCACTATCCTATGGCCAAGTGAAAAGGCTTTTGAAACTCCATAAGAAAAATGATCTGATCCCTGCCTTTAAGGTTCAATACAAGCGGCCAGTTTTTGCGGTAATTGAAGATCAGTTACCGGCTAATACCTTTTTCCCTCTTTGGGATGGAAACAACCTCTTTAACCCTGATTTAGAAAAACCGCTTAACCTAATTGGGAATGTTGCCGAGTTGGTCAAAGAGCCGGGAATTGTGAAAGGTGGGAGTTGGAGACATCAACTGGCGGTAAGTTTCCCATCAAAGCAAATTCAAATAGATTCAAAAAAAGTCTATGACTGGGTAGGGTTTCGTTGCATATGCGAAGTTTGGGAGATTCAATAGCTTATGGACAAAAAGCCCTTAACCCGTTGCTATATTTGCAACCTGAAAATCGCTCATGGCCAAAAAGTTTAACCGAACCACCGTCACTTCTGCCCTCCCCTATGCCAATGGTCCTCTTCATATTGGTCACCTCGCCGGGGTTTACATTCCATCAGATATCTATGTCAGATACCTTCGATTGAAAGGGGAAGACGTGGTGCATGTTTGCGGTTCTGATGAGCATGGAGTTGCGATCACATTAAGGGCTCGGAAAGAAGGGAAAACACCTCAGCAAATCGTTGATCAATACCACGAGCAAATCAAAAAATCGTTTGAAGATTTCGGAATAAGCTTCGACATTTATCACCGAACCAGCTCAAAAATTCATCACGACACTGCCACCGAATTCTTTCAAACCCTTCACAAAAAAGGTGAATTCGTTGAAAAATCTTCAGAGCAATACTTCGACGAAAAAGAACAGCAGTTTCTAGCCGACAGATACATAAAAGGCACTTGCCCGAACTGCGGATACGAAGAAGCCTACGGCGACCAATGCGAAAAGTGTGGAAGTACACTCAGCCCATCTGAATTGAAGAATCCTAAATCAATGCTCAGTGGTGAACCACCTGTTTTGAAAGAAACAAAACATTGGTACCTCCCCTTGGATAAGTATGAGCCTTGGCTCAGGCAATACATTTTGGAAGATCATAAGGAGTGGAAACCCAACGTGTATGGTCAATGCAAGAGTTGGCTAGACAGTGGTCTTCAACCCCGCCCAATTACCAGAGATCTAGATTGGGGCATACCCGTTCCGGTGAAAGGTGGAGAAGGCAAAGTATTGTATGTCTGGTTCGATGCACCCATCGGCTACATTTCTGCCACCAAGGAATGGGCATCTCAACACGGAAAAAATTGGGAGGATTATTGGAAATCAATGGACACCAGACTCCTTCACTTCATTGGCAAAGACAATATTGTATTCCACAGCATTATTTTTCCAGCCATTCTGAATGCTGAAGGGAGTTACATTGTTGCCGATAATGTTCCTGCCAACGAATTCCTGAATCTTGAAAACGACAAAATTTCAACCTCCAGAAACTGGGCAGTTTGGCTGCATGAGTATTTGGAGGAATTACCCGGCAAAGAGGATGTTCTCAGATACGTACTCACCGCAAATGCCCCCGAGACCAAGGACAATGACTTTACATGGAAAGACTACCAAACTCGAAACAACAGTGAACTGGTGGCCATCTTCGGCAACTTCGTAAACCGAGCCGTGGTACTCACCCACAAGTATTACGACGGGAAAGTGCCAGCAGCGGGAGTCCTGCAACCAATTGATGAGCAAACCTTGGATGCCGCCAAAGCTATCCCCGCTAAAATTGAAGCAGCGCTGGATGTTTTTAAATTTCGTGAGGCCCTGACTCTCATGATGGAATTGGCGCGTGTCGGCAATAAATATCTGGCCGAAACAGAACCATGGAAACTCATCAAAACGGATGATGATCGAGTGAAAACCATCATGAACGTAAGCTTACAATTAGTCGCTTCGCTCAGTGTTTTTTCAGAGCCCTTCTTGCCGCACACCGCTCTCAAACTCAAAGGAATGCTTAGAGTGAATGGCTCCTGGGAAGAGGCTGGTCATTTTAAATTACTACAAGATGGTCAACAAATTGAGCCGGCCGAGTTGCTGTTCGAAAAAATAGAAGATGAATTAGTAGATAAACAGATCAAAAAATTAATGGATACCAAAGAGGCAAATCAATCCGAAACATCGCGTGCCGTAGCTCCTTCCAAAGAGGTTATTTCCTATGATGATTTCATGAAAATGGATTTAAGGGTTGGACAGGTGAAAACGGCGGAAAAGGTTGAGAAATCAAACAAACTAATCCAAATGACCGTGGACACGGGGCTGGATACACGAACCATTCTTAGTGGAATTGCTAAGCATTTTACTCCTGAAGAAATGGTGGGTAAAAAAGTGGTAGTTTTAACTAACCTCGCGCCTCGTAAAATAATGGGAGTTGAATCTCAAGGAATGTTGCTTTTTGCCGAAAATGCGGATGGGGATTTGAAAGCAGTATCACCTGATGAGGACGCAGAAAACGGCGCAACTATAGCCTGATGGAAAACTTTCAACTATTGAAATACGAATATGTAGAGCTTTTCAAGCTGCTCAAAATCATGGATTGGGCCTCATCCGGCGGGGAGGCTAAGCAATTGATAGATGAAGGAAATGTAAAAGTGAATGGAGAAGTGGAAACGCAAAGAAGAAAAAAACTGCGCGTTGGAGACGAGGTTGAATTTGGCGGTAGATTGATGAAGATCAAAGTCCGACAATGAAACTCGCCGCAATCGATATTGGCTCCAATGCAGTCCGCCTGCAAATCACAAATACCATCGAATTCGAAGATGTTGTCACCTTCAAAAAATTAGAATACATACGATTTCCACTGCGCTTAGGTCATGACGTGTTTAGCACAGGACGAATCAGCGAATACAACAAAGAGCGTTTCCTAAAACTGATGAATGCCTATAAAATGATGATCGACTTGTACGAAGTAGATCAGTTTTACGCATGTGCCACATCTGCCATGCGTGAGTCAGAAAACGGCATTCAAATTTTGGAAAGAGTCAAGGAGGAATGGGGTATGGATATCGAGATAATTGATGGTGAAGAGGAAGCAAGATTAATTAACGAGGCTGTGCAGCTTGCGATGGAAAACTCCAAATACCTTCATGTAGATGTAGGCGGAGGAAGTACGGAACTCAACTACTATATCAACGGAGAGAAAATCGCCTCTGGCTCCTTCAAAACCGGTTCTGTGCGGCGGTTGGATAAAAAAGATTCACCCGAAGTGTGGGAAGAAATACGTCAGTGGATCAAAACGGTCATTCGTCCTGATGGCCAACTTAATACCATCGGTACAGGCGGGAACATTAATAAACTTTTCGAGCTTTCCAATGCGCGGAAGGAAACCCGCAAAATCACAATAGAAACGCTGAAAGAAGTCGTGTCTCGACTTAGCAGTATGAGCTTGGAAGAGCGAATGCTCAGGCTTCAGCTAAACGCAGACAGAGCTGATGTAATCATTCCAGCCTCTGAAATTTATTTAGGTGTGATGGAATTAGCGAAAGTCAAAAAAATACTCGTTCCCGATGTAGGGCTTAAAGACGGCATCAACATCATGCTCTACGAGCGCGGTAATCCAAACCATGGAAAAATGCTCGTAAGGAATTAATCCCTTTTCAAAAGGTGGGCATTGATGGCTTCCATGATTTCCTTGATCTCTGGCTCTAAGGCTTCTTGCTCGGTGTAGAAATCAAAAACCCTCAAGTCGCCATCTTCTGTTTTCAAGTAAATGGTCTTCTGGAATTCATCAACCCCCTCCGACGATTTACTAGACCAATCGACTGTGTCTACATCAATTCCCTTATAACCATTGATTTTGAAAGAGGTGGAATTCACGAAGAAGTAAACCGACTTTTTGATCATCGTTGCGTGGGTCCAATCAAAGATGGTTATGGGCTTAAACCCCCTAAAATTGAATCGAAGCACAATGAATAAAATGAGCACCGCAAGGATGTACATCAGAACGGCCGCAGACTCAAACGCAGAACCGATAAAAATGAAAACTGACATGCCGATGATGCCTATAACAATTGAAACGATGTTCCACTTTCTGTTTCTCTCAAGACGAACTTCCTTATCCGATACGGAAAACGAATAGCCTTGATCTTTTAAAAATGCCTCTAAGGATGCCATGGTGATTAGATTGGTATGGCTAAAGATGCAATTTTTTCAGAAAATAATCTTACCCCTAGAACATTTATTCAACTTCTCTAAGAGTATTTGTTTCAAGACAAAGTATTCTGATTACCTCCCCAACACATACAGCATTCTTCCATGGGAAACCAAAGCTCCCCAGAAAGTGTCGTAAGAATTGTAAGGCACATTGAATTCCTCAGCTGTTTGCCGAACAATCTTTGAGATTTTGCGGTAATGAACGTGACAGATATTCGGAAACAAGTGATGCTCTATCTGGTAGTTCAAACCACCAACATACCAAGAAAGTAGTCTATTCTTAGGAGCAAAGTTGCAAGTAGTCTTTAGCTGATGCACAGACCAGTTCTCTTCAATCACATCATTCTCATTAGGAAGCGGGTACTCATTCCCTTCAATAACATGTGCTGGCTGAAAAATAATAGCCAAAATGAACCCTGCCACGCAATGCATGATGAAAAACCCCAAGAGAATAATCCAAATAGAAAAAGGCGTAAAAATCACCGGAATAACAATGATGTAGCCGTAATAGAAAATCTTCGAAGCGATCAACCAAACCCATGCCTTACCAACTGGTTGTTGTTTTGCCAGCATTCCGTCTTTGGTGTACCATATCAGCTGCTTAATATCCTTAATCACAATCCAACTGAATGTCATCAAGCCGTACAAGAACCAGGCATACACATGCTGATACCTGTGAATCTTTTTCCTATTTGAATTTGGTGAAAGTCTCAAAATCCCACCTTTAGGCGAAACATCCTCATCATGACCATCTACATTGGTATAGGTATGATGCTTCACATTGTGCTGAATCTTCCAATTGGTAGCATTCCCTCCTACTAAGTTCAGTGAGTAGCCGATAATCTTATTCCAAAGCCGGCTCTTGGCATACGCTCCATGATTTGCATCATGCATTACCGACAAACCAATTCCTGCCAGACCAATACCAACAACCACCTGCATGACACAAAAAAGCCAAACAGTTTGAACCAATCCTGAAAGGATTAAGGCATAAGGGACAAAATAGATAGCAAACATCACAATAGTTTTCACCACCATCTCCCAATTCCCATATCGGCGAATCCCCTTTGACTTGAAATAGTCACTCACACGAAGGTTCAACGCTTTACTAAACTCACGATGAAGATTGTTGTTAAATTTTGTTTGGGCAATTCCGCTCATATAATTGGGCTCTTAGCTAATTGGATTACAAAGGTACATCAACTAGGTCGGTTGAGCCTTTAAAAGTTCCCAACTGACCTTTCAGTCAAATTTAAAATGACAACAATAATTTTTCATAATTTATTATGCATGCATACTATATTTTTTCTTACATTTGTTATGCATGCATACTAATTATTAGGCAAGAACAATATCAAATAGCATATTCCATGGAAACAGTAGTAGAAAAAACGTCACTTAAAGGAGGAGAATTCTTAGTCAAAGAAACTCCCGCCAACGACATCTTCATTCCCGAAGAATTCACTGAAGAACAAAAAATGATGGCGGCTGCCACGATCGATTTTGTTCGTAAAGAAATAGATCCACACGTCGAAAGAATGGATGGAATGGAGGATGGTTTCATGAGTAACCTCATGACTAAAGCCGGTGAGCTTGGTCTTCTAGGAGTCAATGTACCTGAAGAATACGGAGGAATGGGCATGAGCTTCAACACAGGAATGTTGATCGCGGATATTGTGGGAATAGGCGGCTCCTTCTCTACGGCATATGGAGCACATACCGGAATCGGAACATTACCCATCGTCTACTATGGCACAGAAGAACAAAAGCAAAAATACCTGCCTAAATTGGCCTCAGGAGAATGGAAAGCTTGCTACTGCCTGACTGAACCAGATGCTGGTTCGGACGCGAACTCTGGGAAAACAAATGCGAAACTTTCCGAAGATGGAAAACACTACATCATCAACGGCCAGAAAATGTGGATATCCAACGCCGGATTTGCAGACCTGTTTATCGTTTTTGCCAAAATCGATGACGACAAAAAACTAACGGCTTTCATCGCTGAGAAAACCTTCCCAGGAATTGAATTGAATGGTGAAGAAAAGAAACTTGGAATCAAAGGTTCGTCGACACAACAAGTATTCTTCAATGACTGCAAGGTGCCAGTCGAGAACATGCTTTCAGAAAGAGAAAATGGCTTCAAGATTGCCGTGAACGTGCTAAACGTAGGCCGTATCAAACTTGGTGCGGGTGTTATTGCTGGTTGCAAGGAAGTTATCTCCATAGCAACTAGTTACGCCAATCAAAGGAAGCAATTCAAAACTCCCATCTCGTCTTTCGGGGCAATTCAAACAAAAATTGCAAAAATGTCCGCTAAGACTTTTGCTGCCGAATCAGCAGCATATAGAGCAGGGGCAGATATTGAAAGTGAAATTCAAAAGCTTGAGTCAGAAGGCCTTGCCCACTCTGATGCCAAAATGAAAGGCGTGGAGCAATTCGCTGTAGAATGTGCAATTATCAAAATTCATGGGTCCGAGATATTGGATTATGTGGTTGATGAGGGAGTTCAGATTTATGGTGGTATGGGATTCTCTGAAGAAGGCCCAATGGCTCGTCCTTACAGAGATGCAAGAATTGCTAGGATATATGAGGGGACAAATGAAATCAACAGAATGCTCCTGGTTGGTATGATGTTCAAGAAAGCGATGAAAGGTGAGCTTGATCTTTTCGGTCCGGCAATGGCCGTTGGAAAAGAGTTGACTTCAATTCCTTCGTTTGAAAGTCCGGACTTGAGTGCACCGATGGCCGCAGAAAAAGCCGTGGTTAAGAACCTGAAAAAAGCCGTTCTAATGGCTGCAGGAAAAGCCGCTGAAACCTTCGGGCCAAAGCTTGATCACGAGCAAGAGGTACTTATGAGCCTGGCTGATATGCTAATTGAAGTGTATGTGGTTGAATCAGCAATTCTCAGAACGGAAAAACTTATCGGTCTTTATGGAGATGAAGGAGCTCAGCTGTATATAGACATGACCAGGCTGTACTTGGCTGAAGCCGTACAGAAAGTTAGAAATCATGGCGAAGAAGCGGTTGCATGCTTCGCAGAAGGTGATGAATTGAAAGTCATGCTGATGGGACTTAAGCGATTTACTAAGGTGGAGCCTTTCAACACGAAAGCATTGAGAAGGGCTATTGCAGCAAAGGCCATTGAGACTGACGGCTACCCTTACGACCTTTATTCATAGTTAGATTTAGTTGTTAATGAATTAGCCTCTCTGAAAATCAGAGAGGCTTTTTTATTTAATCAAGCACAGGAAAAAATAAGTACTCAAAAACGAAACTATTTACATGTACATACAGTTAATGTAGCAACTTGTATTAATAATTTAAGAAAATGGAAACACTAACAACTACAAAATGGGCGATAGACCCTACACACAGCGAAGTTCAATTTAAGATTAAACATTTGGTCATATCTACAGTGACAGGCACTTTCAAGAAATTTGAAGGAGCAGTGGAAGCAGAAAATGAAGATTTTGATGGGGCCTCTGCTTCGTTCTCAATTGATGTGGATAGCATTGATACCAATGTAGCAGACAGAGATGCCCACCTAAAAAGCGATGACTTCTTTAACTCATCCCAATTTCCTCAAATCACATTCGATGGTAAGTTGAAAAAAGTCAGCGACACGAAATACAAACTTGTAGGTCCACTCACCATCCGAGACAATTCTATTGAATTGGAATTCGATGCAGAACTTGGCGGCACAATGGTAGATGGCTATGGCCAGACCAAAGCAGGGTTTGAAATAAACGGAGTGGTGAACAGAAAAGAGTTTGGTTTGAAGTGGGACATGGTGACGGAAGCTGGAGGCGTAGTGGTTGGTGATGATGTAAAGCTTCATTTGAACGTCCAGCTTGTTCAACAATAACCAATTGTAGGTAGAGTCCGAGGGCATCCCTTGAGCAGGATGCCCTTATTTTTACACAAAATAAATTATGAGCTATACCCTGCCTCCCGAAACCAGAATTGGTCATGTTCATCTCAAAGTATCGAGTATTGATAAAGCCCTTGCTTTTTACCATGGATTGCTCGGTTTTGAAATAACCGAACGATTAGGAGATCAGGCCGTTTTCATCTCGGCCGGAGGCTACCATCATCATATTGGCCTCAATACATGGAATAGTTTAGGCGCTCCAAAAGCGGAACGTTATGGAGTTGGACTCTTTCACACCGCCATTGTGTTTCCTTCTCGGCGAGATTTAGCTGCAATCGTCAAAAGATTGATGGATGAAAATTATCCATTGACAGGTGCCGCAGATCATGGCGTTTCAGAAGCGATTTATTTAGACGATCCTGATGGAAACGGAGTAGAATTGTACTGGGACAGACCAAGGGAAGAGTGGCCAAAGAAGTCCGATGGTTCAATAAAAATGTTTACGCATCCACTCAACTTGGAAGGGCTACTGGGTGAACTTGAAAAATAAAATAACTATTGAAAGAAAATGAGCGAGTCATCAATTAAGAACATAAAGCCATTAGGCTTTCCTTGGCAGACCCAAGATCCTTTTATTTTCTGCGCATACCATGAAGACAACTACCCAGAAGGCAATGCCGATCTTGGGCCGAATGCCTCTCTTGAAGGCAGGACAATAGGTCAGGATTTTCAGGGAAAAGACGGTTGGAACATGTATCACGGAAGCACCGTCCCCGGATTTCCCTATCATCCGCATTACGGATTTGAGACGGTCACTATTGTGCAAAAGGGATTAGTAGATCATGCGGACTCTATGGGTGCTGCAGGAAGGTTCGGAAATGGAGATGTTCAGTGGATGACCGCTGGAGGAGGTGTCAATCACTCCGAGATGTTTCCCCTTCACAATCCCAATGAACCAAATCCATTCTTACTCTTTCAGATTTGGTTGAATCTCCCCAAAGAAAGCAAAAAGGTTGACCCTCATTTCAAAATGCTTTGGCATGAGGATATTCCTGTTGTCGCCATCAACGATGCGAACGGGAATACGACAAAAATCACGGTGATTGCTGGCGAACTGGATACCAGCAAGGCGCCCTCACCTGCCCCAAATTCCTGGGCTGCCAATCCTAAAAATGGAGTAATGATTTTCACAATCAAAATGGAACCTCATGCTGAATGGGAGCTACCTATCTCAAAAGCAGAAGCCAACCGGTCTCTGTATTTTTTCAAAGGAAGTAACGCTGAATTTGACGGACAGCTTGTGGAAAGTCAGCGAATAATTGAGACCAATGCGGAATCGGTCACAAAGATTAAAAACGGTTCCGAGGAAGCGCATTTTCTTTTACTTCAAGGCAAACCGATCAACGAGCCAGTGGTGACCTATGGCCCATTTGTGACCAACTCTAATGCAGAGATGCAGGAAGTGATGCGCGAATATCAACGTACGCAATTTGGTGGATGGCCTTGGCCAAAATCAGATCAGGTACATGACAAATCGAAAGGTCGATTTGCCAAGCATGCCGACGGAAAACTAGAAGAGAAGTCGCTTAGCCCAATTTAAACTCATTCCAAGCCTGGATGCCACCATCCAGGTTGTAGAGTTTTTCAAAGCCCATTTGAGACATCATGGCGCAAGCCTTCCCGCTGCGATTACCACTGCGACAGTGGAGTAGGTATGTCTTGTTCCTTTCAAGCTTATCAATCTCCTCCTGAAATGCTGGATCAAAGAAATTGATCGTTATGTGTCCTTCGATTTCACCCTCTACCAATTCCGCTTCCGGCCGCACATCGATGACCACAGCGTCAGCACTTTGCATCAGTTCGTTGAATTTCTCTGGACCAATATTCTCGTAGCTCATATTTTTAGAGGGTTTATAAGGCGAAATTAACCGCCAGCTTTGGTTCCACCAATAGAAATTCCGTAACCTTTTTATTTCAATTGCAGTTAGTAGCTTTCACACAAACACTACATGATCATGACAAAACTCATTGCAATTTTAACAATCAGCGTTCTCTCCTTGGGAACTCTGGTAGGACAAGAAAAAATCACTGAGAGTAAACTTTTAGGCACCTGGAAAATGGTGATTGAAATGGACGAAGTGATGGCCAAGTTGGACAAAGAGGCCAAAGATTCAGAAACCATTTTAGCTGAAGTTCTACTAAAATCAGTCTCAGGAATGGTAGAGGGAATTATGGATCGAATTCAGATCTATGTGGAATTCCAACGAAATGGACAGGCTATTCTCCTGATAGAGGCATTCGATGAAGAGGCAGAAGAAGACGACACTGAGTGGTACATCAGGAATGGAAAAGTCTATCTGGATGATTCTGACAATGACAATATCACTTGGGACGGTGACGATGGATGGTACCTTAAAGACGGTGTACTATTCCTTGATCAAGATGATGATGACGATGACGAACCAGTTATCTACATGGTGAGGATTGATGACTAGAGAAAAGCATTAACTAAAAGAGACTATCTCAAAAGTCAAAGCCTGTGTCAGGTTGAGCCTGTCGAAACCTATTTCTACTAAAAGAATACACATTTCGACAAGCTCAATGTGACATCAGGATAAAATCTTAGACTTTTGAGATAGCCTCTTTTTTATGACTCAAGATCACTATACTTTCCATCGTTGTACACCCGACAACTCATGGCATCTCTCAACACTTTCGGTTTAAACATGGATTTGCCCATGAGCATTCGTCCGCATTCCTGAATTCCCTCGATGATCGAAGGATGTGGGTGAATCAACTCTGCCAGCTCCTGAATGCCCTTTTTCATTGAAATGAGCAATGCAACTGCCTGAATAGCGCTGGATGCATGTTCTCCTACCACACGCATTCCGAGCACTTTCATTGTATTGTCGTTGGTGACAATGATCTTGATAAATCCTTGCGTGTTTCGCATGGCCGTAGCTCTTGAAATGCAGCTGTAATCCAAACTCACAACCTTGTACGACAACCCCTCCTTCTGTGCCTGAATCTCGTTCATTCCCACCCCCGCTACTTCTGGAGTCAAGAACATGATAGTTGAAATATTTTCATAGATCAGCGACTCTTCAGGTTGTCCGAAAATCTTCTCTATGGCAAATCGACCTTCCAATTCTCCAACATTCACTAGAGAAATATCAGCGGTGATATCTCCTACTGCGAAAATGTTAGGCACACTAGTTTGTGTGAGTTCGTCCTTTATTCCTCGATTGTCCATCTCCACTCCCACCGCTTCATCAAAAAGATCCTCATGATTTGGAACCCTTCCAACCGAGACCAACGCTTTCTCTACTTGGAAAACTTCCTTGCGCCCGTCGGTATATTCCAGTGTATAAACAACCTCACCATTTTGAATCTTCATGTCGATGAGCTGAGAATTTCTATGAATTGTCACTCCATTCGCTTCAAGATTCTGCTCGATTACTTTCACTACATCTTCATCCTCGAAGGGTAGTATACGATCGCCTTTGTCAATAAGAAATACTCGGGTTTCTCCGAAGCTTGAAAAGATAGTTGCAAACTCGCAACCAATGACCCCAGCTCCGAGGATCACCATGCTCCGTGGGAAATCTTGGAGATTGCCCAAGCCATCACTTGTATAAATGTGCTCCTCATCGATCGGAATGTGGGGTAATTTTCTTGGACGACTACCGGTCGCACAAACTATAAAATCTGCTTCAATCACCTCATCGTCCCCACCATTCACAGGATTGATCAATACCTTGTTTGGTTCAATTACCTTGGCCGTCCCCGATACAAATTCAAACAGTTCCTTATCTAACCCTACGTTGATGTTTTGCATGTGGTGTCCAAGCAAATTAGTTCGCTCCTTGACCGCTTCTCCCACCTCCTCTTTCACACTCGCATAGCTGAAATGAACTTTGCCAAGATTCAGCATTTCATTGTTGGTACGAAGAAGATTGGCCTCTCTGGCCAGCTCCCACCACGTTTTGCTCCAAAGCGCACCCTGGTGAATTCCCGCACCTCCCAGCTTGTCCTTTTCGACTAAGAGTACTTTCTTATTAAAGTCCACTGCGCGCATAGCGGCAGCATATCCGGCAGGTCCTGCCCCGATGATACATACATCGTATTTCTTCATAGATTGGTGTGATTTATCGTCCTGAAGCTAAAGAAATTAGCCTTAGATACAAAATGTCATGACTTAACCAACTTCTGCTGATACTCCTGAACCACATACCGAAGAGACCGATACGATTCCACTAAGGCCATTTGCATTTCGTCCATGGTCATCCATTTTACTTCCTTGATTCCCTCTTCGTGCTGTGGCGCCAGATTGGTGTCGTCCTTGCAAGTCATTGCGTACCAGTAGGTTTTCTTCAGAATGAATTTCTGATTTTGCATGTAGGTGTGCCAAATGGCCGTCACTTTGTGGTCAATCTTCACCTTGACGCCCGTCTCCTCCTCTACCTCACGTCTGGCACATTTCTCGATCGTCTCCTTTTTTTCCTTTTTCCCTTTTGGGAGATCCCATTTCTTCTTTCGAAGGATCATCAGATACTTTCCGTCTTTCTCCACTATGCCACCTCCGGCCTCTACTACCTTGAATCGTGTTTTGATGTGATCAATAATTCCCTCTTTATTCTTGCTGGCAAAGGTGATCATACTCACTGCCTTGAATTTCTTCTGAGTCATCAAATGAAGCAACTGATCGACTGTTTCGGGGGTAGGATTTTTGAATAAAACATTGTCCACCAAAAGCTTAGGATTGATTTGCTGATCTGTATTGACAATCATGCTGAAGGCATGTGCCGAACTCAACTTCGCCATACTGATGATTCGTATGGGAATGTCATTGAGGAAGATTTTCACTTGGTGGTCATTAGCTTCACCAAATAAAAGGAGACGAAGGACAAATCAAAAATGAAATCAATCAATTTTAGATTAATTTTCCAGACCATGATCTCAAGGCTGTATTTTCTCCTCTTCTCATTTTCATTACTTGCTTGCGCTCAACCCAAATCAGGAGACAAACGGCAAACGAAAGAATCAACCGAAATTCAACCAGGTGCCTGGCAAACGGATCAATACCTTGACCTCATCAAAGGCAAGAAGGTAGGACTTTGCGTAAATCATACTTCCACAATCGGAGATACCCACTTAGTGGATTCATTGCTTTCTCTTGGGATCAACATTCCGAAAATATTCGCTCCGGAGCATGGCTTCAGAGGTAAAGCCGATGCTGGAGAGCATGTGAAAAGCGAGGTGACGGAAAACTACGAACTGATTTCGCTTTTCGGTGCGAAGCGCGAACCTTCAGATGAGGATGTGAGCGGATTGGACGTGATCATTTTCGACATTCAGGATGTGGGCGTGCGGTTCTACACCTACATAAGCACAATGCATTATTTGATGGAGGCAGCCTTACGGAATGATATTCCTTTTATAGTGCTTGACCGACCGAATCCTAATGGCAGCTATGTAGACGGCCCCTTTCTGCAGGAGTCACAAAGATCGTTTGTAGGTCTCCATCCCATTCCGATCGTCCACGGCCTGACGGTCGGAGAATTGGCAAAAATGATTGTAGGTGAGGGCTGGCTTAATCCCCCTAATTCCCCCAAAGGGATACAGAGAGCCCCTGATTCCCCCAAAGGGGGACTTCTGGATTTGACAGTAATTCCAGTAAAAAACTGGGAGCATTCAATGCCCTATTCCTTACCCATCAAACCGTCACCGAATTTGCCGAACGATCTGAGCATTGCGCTGTATCCGAGTACATGCCTATTTGAAGGAACGAGTGTCTCTGTGGGACGAGGGACACCTACCCCGTTTCAGCACATTGGTCACCCTGACTACCCCGATCGGAGCTATAGCTTCACCCCCAGACCCATGGAGGGAGCCAAAGAACCAAAACTGAACGGAAAGGTTTGTTATGGTGTAGATTTTAGCAAAGATGAAATTGCCTACAAATTCGACGTTAGTTCTGTCATTGATTTTTACAATAAAATGGGACAGCCGGAAGACTTCTTCACCTCCTATTTCAAGCTGCTAGCAGGCGACCTAGACGAGCAAATCAAAGCCGGGATGACTGCACAAGAAATTCGTGCCACCTGGCGTGAAGAGCTAGAGGCCTATAAGGAAATGAGGGAAGGGTACTTACTGTATGATTGAATTGCTTGTCTTCCCAATATTCAACGGCGAGAGCAATTGTGCACGTTTAACATCCATATAGCGGGATAACGCGCACAATAGGTATATTTGAAAGGTGTGTAACGCGCACGTGCGCGTTATATTAATGTTGTGATCCATTGGTCTGTAGACCGAAATTCCTGAGAACATTGAAATGTTGTACTACGAGAAATTTGTTGATGCTTCGAAAGGGTTCACTTTCTTTTATAATCTTGAAATTCTAAAAGGTCAGCCGAACCTTTTTTTAATTCAGAGCGAATCAAACAAGCAACTCGTCTCCCTCTCTGATTTAAAGATTAAATCAAGCCAATCTTGTGTTTTCGTTGAATTCGTAGTTTTACATGACTTTGAATCGACTCTTCTTACTAACATTTTCACAGAGTCTTTTAAGCACACGATATACCTTACCAACTTTTCTAAAAACTTGGTAATTGGAACTCCTCAAAAGCTTTTGTTTACTCATCAGTTCAAAGGATTAGTGCCTTATTTCGTAAAAGTCAACTATTTTGATTTCTGTCATAAAAAGGAAAACTCAAATCTTAGCAATCTGAATCCTGAGTATTTATTAGAAAATCTGGTTCAAACACTTGGCCATTCAATGCCATTTCAAACAACATATTTTCTAGCTCACAGAATAATAATGCACAGCATTGGAACTGAATTCTGGGCTAAAGAATGTACTACAAAAGGTGACCCTCAGGATTTTTTTAAAGATCAAACTCAGGGACAAAAAAGAGTGGTCTTACTAGCGCAACATCTATGGGATCTAAGAAATTGTAAAAATTTTGAACACCAACTAAGTAAATGCCGACGAGAGCAAAATTTCGAAAAAACATTTCATGAATTATTGGCTGCCAACTTGCTATACCAAATTTCAGAAGAAATTCAGTTTAACGTTGAAAGCGGAACCAAAGGAGATGATTATGATTTGATTGCAATTAACCTTTTTGAATATGACAGAATCAATATTGAAGTCAAATCAAAAGACGAACCTTTCAAATCTCCCAAAAGTTTTGAAAATTACTTTGGAAAGTACAAGAAGCAACTGAACAAAGAGTATCCTGGAGCTTTCTTTTGTAAAGTTGTGAACATTGAAACCTTTACAATTGACGAACTAATTGAGGGCTCTAAAAAATTTCTAAGTAAAACGTCAAGAATTAAATTCATCATTTTCTATTGGGAAGTTGATCAAGGTGATATTTCCACATTTCATTACCTGATTGTTGACAAAAATGGCCCGATGAACGTTTACCTGTCACCCTTGTCTCCAGAACATCCAAACTACATTTCAGAAACTCTAGAATTGGCATCCACAAAACTCCTAGAGAAATAACGTATCACAACAAGCGCTATGTCGGCAGATGTCTACTGAGCCATCTGCCTGCTTCTGAGGGACTCGCCCACTTTGGTGCACCTTCTGCTAGTTTCAGTGCTTTCTATTTTTTCTCGCGCTTCTGGCGGATGACTTTTGTACCGCATCGACATCTGACAGTTTTGAGGGTTGGAGCACCTTCGTTACTTTTATGGTTACCTAGCAAGTTTCGGACATCCGCCGCTTAGCTAGGCGTTAAATTCAATTATCGCTTATAGCAAACAGCTATGGGAATTCACAAGTCAAATCTGTAGATTTGATCTAATGGAAAATCTCAAGGAACATTTGAATACCATTGCGGGTCAACTC
>CAYGSD010000002.1:0-385464 GCA_964352625.1 uncultured Roseivirgaceae bacterium | reverse complement strand
TTAACATTCAAGCTATTGACCTTTTTCAATACTTCGCTAACATAAAAGCCCCGATCAAACGAAGTGCGAGCGGGAGTACGGATTTTAAAGTACCAAGAAGCCTCCCTCCTTCTCGCTAAAAGTTTCCTCACATGGAGTGGTGGAGAAAAAAGATAAAGTAACAACCCATTTTCTATGCTACCGCTTTCCCATATTTTAGCCGGCAAAGACGACCTATGGCCTCTGGATTTTTTGCGATATTAGATGATATAGCCACACTCATGGATGATGTGGCCGTAATGAGCAAATTGGCGGGAAAGAAAACGGCCGGTATCCTCGGCGATGATCTGGCCGTGAATGCCGAAAAATCTTCTGGTTTTATGGCCTCCAGAGAGCTCCCTGCATTATGGGCCATCACGAAAGGATCGCTAATCAACAAGGTGATCATTCTGCCTTTTGCCTTTTTGTTGATTGCCTTCTTGCCAGCGGCCATTACCTTCATTTTGGTGGCGGGGGGACTGTACCTCGCGTGCGAAGGAGCCGAAAAAATCTATGAATTTTTCGTCCCCCATACACATCGTAGTGATCACGAGACATTAGAAAACAAAACCAAGGAAGAAGTGCTAGCCTTAGAAAAGCAAAAGGTGAAGTCAGCGATAGTCACTGACTTTATTCTTTCGGTCGAGATCGTGATGATCGCCTTGGGGTCCGTGTCAGAAGAACCACTAAAAATTCAAATATTGGTAGTCTCTTTCATCGCGCTGCTGGCTACAGTGGGCGTTTATGGAATTGTGGCACTGATCGTGCGTATGGATGATTTAGGGCTGAGGTTGATCCAACTTAATCCTGAAAACAATACCTTCTCGGACAAGGTAGGTAAATCGTTAGTTTGGTCACTACCGAAGGTGATCAAGAGTCTGTCAGTGATCGGAACCATCGCCTTGCTCCTTGTATCAGGGGGGCTATTTGTACACAACCTAAGCTTCGTGCATCACCTTGAGGAGGTCATCCACATTCCCGGCTTCATATTCGAATTTCTCGTTGGGCTCGTTATAGGTTTTGTCGTCTTACTCATTGTCGCTGGAGTGAAGAAGATTCGCTCCATCGTTAAACCATTAAGTGAGCTAGTCAAGATGAAACTAAAGGTTAAGTAAGAATTTACTAGGTCGAAACACTGGCCCTACCTAAGCATAGGTTGTACCTACACTTCGTATATCCATGAAAGCTTGATTCGAAGGAAATTTCTCTTTGCTGCACTTCCCTCGAAATAACGAAGCGGGCAAACCGAATTTCCATAGCCTCATTATCTTACATTTCTCATTGAGAGGATAAGTCGTCCATGAAAAAGCAACTCAAAATCGACCGTTCGTATTGGATCTATGGCCTGATCATGGGTGGGCTGCTTATCATCCTCCAAATCATCCAATACAAAGCCGTGCTTCAGCAGATCCGTTTGGAATTGGCCATTGGGGTTATTGGTATTTTGTTTCTTGGGCTGGGGATTTGGTTCGGCTCTCAGTTACTGAAAGGAAAAAAGGAAACAATAGATGCATCTGACCTAGGCTTGAGTGAGCGAGAAACGGAAGTACTCCAGTTGCTCTCCGACGGTTGCTCTAATCAGGAAATTGCGGACCGACTTTTTGTGTCACTCAACACCATCAAAACACACCTATCAAACATCTACTCCAAAATGGGCGTGAGCCGTCGCACACAAGCAGTACAGAAAGCGCGACTGTTGAAGGTTTAGCCCTCACCCAAAAGAATGAGACAGCAAAATCACCCGAAAGTATGACTGAAGTTTCGGTTGGTTTCCTGTCTTTAGCCTCAAAAAAGAAATCATGAAAAAACAAGCACTAATCTATTGGGGTCTGCTAGCAGGACTCATCAACACGATCTTCTGGTTCATTTCTCATTCCCTCTTTCAGTCTGAGATCTTTGATTTTAGCAAGGCTGAAATCCTTGGCTACACGGCGATGCTCCTTGCTCTCTCCACAGTTTTCTTCGGCGTGAAGCGTTACCGAGATACGGTACTTGGCGGTAAGATTTCGTTCGGACAAGCCTTCCTGAATGGGATGATTGTGGTGCTGGTAGCCTCTGCTATTTATGTGATCGGCTGGGAAATCTACTACCCCAACTTTGCGGCAGATTTCGGTGATAAATATTATGAGTACCTGATCAACGGCTACAAAGAAGCTGGGCTATCAACCCAGGAGATAAAAGTCAAAACGGACGAGATGGCCATATGGATGGATCGTTACCAATATCCGATTTACCGGATTCCATTGACCCTTATGGAGATTTTACCATTAGGCATTTTGGTTGCCGCAGTGACGGGATTGGTACTGAAAAAGAAATGATGATCGTACTTAAATTGTCAGACTTCTAACAAACCACAAAGTACACGAAACAACTTCCTAGCGGCAATTGGAACTAAATTGATCTCCTGATTTACTTCACAAAAACCTTTTTCTTTTTGCCATTTATTGAGATAACGTATAAACCAGGATCAAGACTCATGATCACATCTTCTTCGGTAAAGGAACCGACAAGCTTTTGTCTTGTTTGACTGACCATATCATAAACCTCAATTGAATGATCTGTTTTACTGCCCAAATTGTCAGACCTCATAAATCCCCAACCACCATAGGATCTATAAAAAGTCAGATTACATCCATTTGTCGAAAATGAAACCGACGATCCTTGGTTGATATTGAAATTGAGAATTCTGCCACTCTGAGCCGTTGACCAGCTTACAACATTTCCTGATGTCTTAATCCAAGAACGCGGATAGCTATCCATAATTACTTGATTTGAATATTGTGAAACTGAGTTCACCGTATACAGCGTGCTGTTATTAATGGTCCCAGAACAACAGGAAAGTGTAAAATTCCAAACAAATTCTTTAGTGATGCAATCTGTGCTTAGTTTTCCTTTGACCCAAGTAGAGGAACTCGATGCTCCGCAATTTGCCTTTACCTTAAAGCTACTTCCAGTACTACTTCCAATGACATCCAAATATGGTCCCTCTTCCCAATCCAATGACACAAAAGAAGGTAATCCAGTAATTGAGAAAGTTCTTGTTTGACCATCAATCATTGTCGCTGTAGATCCAGATTTTGCAAAATTGGGCATATACGCATACATATCGAAATCACATGTGGTCGTACTATAAGTAGCATGAGAATGCTTATACAAATAGCTGCCCGCACTAGGTGTCGATGCGAAATCACCAACTCCGCCATGAACATAATTCCAACCTCCATTCAATAGTACAGCACTATGATCCGTTCCTCCCCCCTCAGGAACAACCGCATCGGCATTGCTACTCGAAACTTGAATCCACTTTTCATCATTCTTTATTTTTGAACTGGGAAGGCCAAGAATACTACTGTTTGATACAGTAGGTTGACCAGAACTCATATTCACCCACCCTTTTACCACTGCCGCCCGAACATATTGATGACAATTGTACGGAGCACTTGTAGATATTATACTCGTATAGTTTTGGTTACCACATGTATTTGACTGGTTTGGCGCGCAAATCTGAGCGCTAACTAATAAGGCGGTAAGAAATAAACTCGGCAAGGTTAGTAGGATGCGAAAATTCATAATAAATTTTGTTTTCAGTTATGAAGTATAATTTAGTATTTTTTTTTAAAATCATCTTCATCAAGCCAATGCGAACTCGCTATACAATCAGAAATGAATGAGATGTTTTCGTTATTAATGTCGATCTCTCTTCAATACGCTTCCCTCGAAATGATAAAGCGAAGAGAGTGGCTGTCTTTAACTAGTCCTCGTTTTGTAACGATGATTTGATAACCACGTATGAGGTTAAGACTTTCAACCAGCCTCATGAGCAATCAAAAAATCACCTTATCCTACGTCTTAGTCATTTTGATCACAGTTATTTTCACTTGGGTAGGTCATGAGTTTGCCCATTGGCTCACAGCCAAGTTATTAGGTTATGAATCGATTATGACCATGAACGGCACCTTCTATAACGATGGTGAGAACCCTACCAACTTGCATAAAATATGGGTTTCTGCTGCAGGGCCAATCTTAACCATTCTTCAAGGCTCAATTGTGTTTTATTATTTGAATAATCAAGGTTGGAGCAAGCACGTTTACCCGCTATTGTTCACAGCTTTTTACATGCGTTTTTTAGCTGGCCTTATGAATTTCATCAGCCTCAACGATGAGGGTAGAATAAGTGCATTTCTAGGAATTGGCAACTTCACCTTGTCAATACTTGTTAGTGGTTTTCTCTTCTTTCTTGTCTTCAAAATATCGAAAAAGAATCGTTTGAATTGGAAATTCCATCTAGCCACTTATTTGATTGTAATGGTCATTAGCTCGATTCTGATTCTAGCGGATATGCAATTAGGAATAAGACTTCTTTAAAAGTTAAATGCTCTACTGCTTCTCAGGCTACTTAGAGAACAAAATTGATGGGTGCATGTATGCTGTTGAATAGAGTGAATTATCGTCGATACGCTTCATCCTAGAAGTGGGAGAACAAAGAAGTTCTAAAACTCATTCTTCATTCCTAAATTAGACCTCAGACATGACAGAAGATTTCGTTTCAATAGAACCTAAGAATGAACAGTTAGCACAGTTAATAGATCATTACTACTTTCACAAAGTTGATAATTCCGATAGAGCGTATACCGTAATATATCATCCGCATTATAAAACCGCCATTAACTTTTATCGGAATGCGGAGGTCCTCTGGGATGAAAATGGAAGAATCATTCGACAATTAGATCGCAGGAACACTGCATGTGTATTCACAAGAAACGTGAAGAAATCAAGGTATGTCAGAATTATAGGATCGGTTAACAAGATTGGAATTGTATTCAAGCCCTTAGGGATAAATCATTTTATCAAACTCCCGCTATCCCAGATTTCGAATGAGATAGTGACTAATTTTAATTATTTCGGAGATTCTTTTAATGAACTCGCCACTGATATTTATCGAGAAACCTCTACAGAGCAAAAACGAAATATATTAGACAAGTATTTTTTGAGCAAATACACTGGCTTTAAAGACGAGAGTTTCAAAAAACTAGTTTTGGGGAAATTTCAGTCCAATGTCGATTTTTCGGCACAAAGCATGGCCGCTGAACTTCAAATAAATCGTAAAACTCTACTCAGGAAATTTAAGGCTCATCTTTGCTATTCTCCAAGCGACTTCAAGGCGGTCATTAAATTCAGACAAGCTCTTAATCAATACAACTCCAAATCAAAACTTACCGACATTGCTTACAATAGCAATTATTACGATCAATCAAGCTTTATTAAGAATTATAAAGCCTTAGCAGGACTGTCCCCAAAACAGCTTTTCAAAAGTCTATCTGAGCTCGGCGATAAAAAAACACTCTGGACTAAAGTACAATAAACACTTTAGTGTCCCCAATGTACAATTTCATAGAATTCTATTCTCACAATTTTGGATTTGGTACTATGTAAAACATGATAACCTCAAGTCCATAAATTTTAAAAACGAAAAAATGAGAAAGAATGTATTAATGGCTATGCTATTGCTAATAGTCACTTCATGTCAAAGAAAAGGGGACGAAAGGATATTGCAAATAGATAACATCCTAACGACACTCCACGCCGAAAACAGTTTCAACGGCAATGTTCTCATCGCTGAAGAAGGCGAAATTATTTATGAAAAATCCTTTGGCTTATCAAGCATAGAAAACAACATTCCACTGGATTCAAAAAGCATTTTTAATATTGCTTCAGTTTCCAAGACCTTCACGGGAGTATGCATATTGATGCTAGAAGAAAGAGGGCTTCTCAATCTCAACAACAACATCAATCTTTATTTTCCTGAGTTCCCCTACCCAAACATTACAGTTGAAAACTTACTAACTCACACTTCAGGATTATACCGCATCCAGAGTTCATTAATTCGAGACCGCATCGACCAAAAGGGATATACAAATCAAGAAATTTTGAATGTTTTTCAAGAAGTCAGGCCTGAGCCTTACTTCGAAGCTGGCACAGATTATAAGTACGCCAACACCAATTATATCCTTCTTGCATTAATTGTAGAGAAAGTTGCTAATACTTCTTTTAATGAATTCATTGAAACAAATATTTTCGAAAAAGCAGGGATGACCAATACGTTCTTAAAGAAAAGAAGAGTACCTGACAATCTCGGAGCTAAGCTTGTTACCTACTACAGAAAACCGAAGTGGCTTTCAAATACTTTAGTAAGTATTGATACTCTGGCAGTCGACTTAGCTGAAAGGCTAACTTTTGTAAACAACTATGGAGAAAGCGCCATTCATACAACTGTACTTGACTTATTCAAGTATCACACGAGTATTCAGAACGGTGATCTACTAAGCGAAACGTCTGTCGCAAAAATGTATACTCCATTCAAGCTTAAAAATGAAAAAGAATACACCATTAATCCTGCATCTAATTACCCTGCCCAAGTAGGACTTACTTGGCGAATAGCTAAGGATGAAACAGAAGGAAAAACCGTGTTTCATGCTGGCGGATTTAGAGGTGGGAGAGCCTTTTTTATTAGGAATATCACCAAAAACCAATGCATCATTCTTCTTACAAACAATGACCTCACTGATAGATATACTTTCACCACTCCTATGCGCATCCTAAATGGACAATCATACCTCACAGACAAAAAATCATTGGCGAAGTATTTTTCGATCGAATACACAAAAAATGGCATTGAAGCTGCACTCAAAATATATAGAGAGTTTGAAACCAACGAAGATTACAAGCCTTTTGTCACTTGGGATTTCGAAGAAATAGGAAACGAACTGAATGAGGCTCAGGACTACAAAGCGGTAATAGAACTCTACAAGCTATATGTAGAGGCGTTTCCAGATGAATACTCATGGGAGTTGTTAGGGCAAGCTTATGCTCATGACGGCAACATTCTTCAAGCTAGGCAATGTTTAGAAAAAGCCTTAGAATCGAATCCTCAGCATCAAAGTGCTAGTGAAATGCTTCGAGAGCTTACAGTGGATGAGTAAACAGAACGAATAGTTTGAGATTTTCCTTACGATTAATTCTTCCATCATTCATAAAGATTAACGGAGCTTACACGAGCCATTAAAAACGCCTTAAAGAATTTTTAAAATTCGACTAATTCCTATCTATTAGCGACCTGCTTGAAAGCGGAGATTATGGAAGAAGAAAAAGTGCTCAATTTTCTGAAAGCGGTTATCCAGAATATGCCAGCTGACTGGTTGAATCTGACCACTCATCGATTAGATATTTACGATGAAGAATTGGCCAAAACCCAATTTATTGAGCAATTTCAAACCTTATTTGAAAGTAATAATTCTGAACCTTCCGCACTCCGAGACTTACCCACAGCTTACGACTATATTCGATTAGGTCATCCGTTATCTTGTGTACTTGAGTGGGCTTTGGCTCGCTTACATAACCTGAAGACAGAAAATGTCATCAGCTTTTCTTCTAAGGTGACGCCAATTTTAGCAGTGCTTAGAAAAAACCTACTATCCAATAAAAACACCCAAATCGTTTGTGATGGCGAATTACCTGAGCACTTTGATGCGGAGGTGATCAAGCGTGTCTATGGTTATCAGTTTGATTTGGTTCGGGCAAAAAATGTCGAGAATATTCCTGCGTTTAACGGTAGTACTGTTTTCATATCAGAGGCAAAGATTGGTCATTCTCATCTCACTCCGGCCGTTGACTTTTTCATCAGTCTTGACGATCAGCTTGGTAGTGTCTTGCTCGTAAATGGAGAAGCCAACGAAGCGTACATATCTGAGATTCAGCATGTGAGAAGAAGAGAGACGATTGCGATGACACCATCGAGCTGTATGGTAGCCCTGAAACAACTAGTAGAGTCATCCTTTCCATATCAGACAAGCGATCGTGAGGCAAACAAAACATCAGTCTTGGATTCAATTTCGAACATTTCCAATTCACAGACTGGGGCTCTTGTCGGCTCAAGTGGACTTTCGATCCAATATGCCATAATGATGGGATTGGTTCATGATGCACAAGAGAATCATGCAGGAAAAGCCATCAAGTTTGTCGTTCCTCCCAACTGCTACGGTGGCACCAACGACCAAGCACGACGAGTAGCTGCTTGCCTCGATTATGTAGAAGTGGTTGATCTTCTGGTGGATGGTGGTCACGACATGGTCACGAGTCTTGATTCGATTCTAGCTCAGATCGCTTCTGAGGATACGATTCCTTACATCATCGCCGAAATCCCCACGAACCCAAGAGTTGAAGTTCCGGACTTGGACAAACTAAGAGACGTACTGAGTGCCGAACGTAAAACCGCAACTGGCTATACGGCGATCGATCCTGTTTTCATTTTAGATCAGACCTTCTGCCCCAATGTGCATTTCTTGGGAGAAGGGGACATACTCTCGACAGTTAGAGCGATTGCTTATGTGAGTGGCTCCAAATTTCCTAGTGGCGGAAAATGTACGGCGGGCTATTGTGTAGCTAATAAAAAGGCAGAGGCGTTGATGGAAAAAATAGATCTGCATCTGAAATTATGTGACAATGAAGCCACCGATTTGCAGCTTGAAATATTAGCACAGCAATTGCCTTCTATGAATCAAAGGATTCAAGGTGCCTATCAAAACACCCGGGAGTTTGTGACCTTCATAAATAAACATTTACCCGCGGCAAAAATCAATTTCGTCTCAGAGGAATTAGCGGAAAAAGGATTCACCCCTTCAGTATTTTCATTGGATCTCCCCACCAAGGGAAATACGGACCAAGAGCGAGAAGCTTACAAAAGAGCACTCAATCATAAGCTGATCGATTTGATGATCAGCGAAATTCCAAATGAAAGTAAGTACTGTGTCAGTTACGGGCAGCTAAAAGGATGCTACTGGACAATTCCGGCCACCTCGACACAAGGAACAACCAAGGAGGGCGACAAGGATTACATTGCTCGCGTGGCTCTTTCTCCTGACATGGATATGGAGCGACATAAGCAAGTCTTTCTGGAGTTTATTGAGAGGATTTGAAATCCTACACTGTATTCCTTAAAGCGTTATGAACTCAGCAAGTTATGGCGTGCTAGAGTTATATTGCCTAACGATGGATTCTATATTCCAAAAGTTTGGTTTTGTGGCTTCTAGTTTCGCTTTTAGGTTCGGGTTATCAGAAATGAATGCTAGGATTTGATCCTGCTGTGCTCTGGTTTTATAGACACTGATACATCTAGATCCCTTACAAAGAATATATGTTGTGATTTCAGGTGTTATTGAGACGCTTATAGGCCCGATTCCTCCTCCAGGTCCTGTGGCTGCTCTTGAATAATGTTCAAATAAATCGATTTTACCTCTCATAATAAACTTAGCCAAGTCTCGCTTAAAAGGTGGCGCGGATGGTGCTACTTGGATATTCGTTTTATAAACAAAACTATCCTGATCGATCATCAGTCCTAAAACATCATCCTTAACTTTAAAAGCGGCTGTGTTTTCGCTGAACCGAAACATAACTGGTGCAGGCTTACTCTTCCAAACGGTCCACGAGCTACTCCCTACTTTAATTTCACCTTTTTGTTTACGACCGTCAGGAAAAACCAAAAAACCTTCTTTGTATTGGCCATAAGATTCCATTGTAATGAGTAGGACACCAAAAACTGCGATTAATCTCTTCATTGTACGCAAATATATCTATATCTAAGTTTTCTGATAAGGATGCACTCACTGTGGTTTGTGTCCTTACAAACCGCGACATCTCGTTTCGTGAGGACACAAACCGAGGCGGAGGGACCAACAACGGCTCAAGCTTCATGATATAATATTTAGGAGAAAAATGAGATTCTTCGCTGCACTCTGAATGACGCTTCAGAGAGAATGGACGTATCAAACTAGCCCCGGCCGAGCCGATACCTTGCTAAAGGTGAGGACGGGAGTACAGATTTTAGAATGCCATGTCACTTCGCTCCTTGTTTAGTTATTAGTTAATTAGTTGAATAGTTAATCAGTCGCACGGGCTAGATGCATTTGGAAAACAAACAGCGATTGATAATTCAAAAAAAAACACCCCCCTTCGCCCCCCTCAAAGGGGGAGTTTCTAAATTTGCCGACTTAATCAAAACCGATGAGCCTCGCGACCAAATACGACCCGACACAGATAGAAGATAAGTGGTACCGCTACTGGATGGAGAACGGCTATTTCCATGCCGAACCTGATCCAACAAAGGAGCCTTACACGGTCGTGATACCGCCACCTAATGTGACTGGCGTGCTGCACATGGGCCACATGCTCAATAACACCATTCAGGACGTACTGATTCGTAAAGCGCGAATGGAAGGCAAGGCCGCTTGTTGGCTGCCAGGGACCGATCATGCGTCCATTGCTACTGAGGCCAAGGTGGTTCGGATGCTTCGCGAGCAAGGCATCAAAAAGAGCGATCTGTCGCGGGATGACTTCATGAAGCATGCTTGGGAATGGAAAGAGAAATACGGCGGCATCATCCTGGAGCAATTGAAGAAATTAGGTGCATCGTGTGACTGGGACAGAACGACCTTCACGATGGACGAAGGATACCACGATTCGGTGATTCGGGTGTTCGTGGACCTCTATAAAAAGGGCTACATCTACCGGGGCTTGCGCATGGTCAACTGGGACTGTGAAGCGCAGACCACCATCTCTAATGAAGAGGTGATGTACAAAGAGGATGGCGAGCGAGCAACACTCTATTATGTCAAATATCAAATCGCCGGTTCGGATGACTTCCTGACCATCGCCACGGTACGTCCAGAAACCATCCCAGGTGACACGGCCATTGCTGTGAACCCAAAGGACGAGCGGTTTAAGCACTTGATCGGGAAGAAGGCCATTGTGCCGTTGGTGAATCGGGAAATTCCGATTATCGGAGACGAGTACGTGGAGATTGAGTTTGGAACGGGTTGTTTGAAAGTGACTCCAGCTCATGACCCGAACGATTACGAGATCGGTCAGCGACATAATCTTGAGACGATCGACACCATAAATTTGGATGGGACGCTAAACGAAAAGTGTGGCTTGCCTGAGTTGGTTGGATTAGATCGATTCAAAGCTCGAAAGGAAATTATCAAGAAGTTGAAAGCTAAGGAGCGCTTAGTGAAGGAGGAAGATTTCATTACCAAGATTGGGCGCTCTGAGCGAACCAATTCTGTGGTGGAGCCGAAGCTCTCGCTTCAGTGGTTCATCAAGATGAAAGACATCTCGAAAAAGGCGCACAGCGCAGTAATGGAGGATGAAGTGAAGTTGCACCCAGCGAAATTCAAGAACACCTATAACCACTGGATGGAAAACGTTCGAGATTGGTGTATTTCCCGTCAACTATGGTGGGGTCAGCGTATTCCTGCTTATTACTATGGTGAGAATACCGAGGATTTCGTTGTTGCGGAAAATGCCGAGGAAGCCTTGAAAATGGCGCAAGCTCAATCCGGAAATTCTTCCTTGACTGCATCTGATCTAAGACAAGATGAAGATGTGCTGGACACATGGGCTTCTTCATGGCTATGGCCCATTTCCTCTTTCGGAGGATTTGAGGATGCTTACTTTGATAAAGAAACTGGCAAGATCAACAAGGCAGCAAATGCTGAGTTGAGCCACTTCTACCCTACTGCCACGTTGGTGACAGCTCCTGAGATTCTTTTCTTCTGGGTAGCTAGGATGATCATTGCAGGTTATGAATATTTGGGCGAAAAGCCTTTTGAAGATGTATACCTAACCGGGATCGTAAGAGATAAGCAGCGAAGGAAAATGTCCAAATCCTTGGGCAACTCTCCAGATCCTTTGGAGCTGATGAAAATCTACGGGGCGGACGGCATACGAACGGGGATGCTGTTCAGTTCACCGGCCGGAAACGACCTACTCTTCGATGAGAAACTTTGCGAGCAAGGACGAAACTTCTCGAACAAAATTTGGAATGCTTACAGACTCGTTGACTCATGGGAGACGACAGATGAGACCAATGAAACAGACGCCATGGCGATTGAGTGGATGGAAGCTAGGTTCAATCAAGCCTTGGAACAAATGGAAGATCATTTCTCCAAGTTCAGAATGTCTGATGCGTTGATGGTGGTGTACAAGCTCGTATGGAACGACTTCTGTAGCGCCTACCTCGAGTGGGTGAAGCCAGAATATCAAAAACCAATCAACGCAACCACCAAAGCCAAGACAGTTGAGTTGTTTGAGGAATTATTGAAAGTACTGCACCCATTCATGCCCTTCATTACCGAGGAGCTTTGGCATGCATTCGCTGAACGTTCGGAAGATGAAGCACTGATCGTGACGAAGTGGCCAAAGGCTGGAAAGTGGGATGAAAAGGTTTTGAAAGATGCCGACATACTATTCGAAGTTTCAACCAACATTCGGAACATCCGAAACTCGAAACAAATTGCTCAGAAGGAGGCATTGGAACTGGTAGTGATATCGCAGGATGCAGCGACCATCAAAGCTTTGATTCCTTCCTTGAAAAAGATGGCGAATCTGTCTGAAGTTTCGGTTGGTGCAGACAAACCAGCAAATGCTGCATCGTTTGTTTTAGCGAATCATGAGTTCTTTATTCCACTAGGAGATAGTGTAGATGCAGAAGCTGAAAAAGTGAGAATCGAGGAAGAGTTGAAATACAACAAGGGCTTCCTAATCAGCGTGGACAAGAAATTATCAAATGAGCGATTTGTGGCAGGGGCACCCGAGCAAGTGGTGGCTATGGAGAAGAAAAAGAAAGCAGACGCTGAGGCGAAGATCAAAGCGCTTGAGGAGCAGTTGGCTTCCATGTCCTAGTTCTTTTAACATCCTTTAAGAAACACCAAGCCACCATCTCCTATCTGGTTGGCGTAATGAGTGAAATAAATAAGGATGAAAAAGATTTTAATTCTAGCGGGACTACTAGCTCTAGGAGCTGGTGCCCAAGCACAACCGGGACAGGGTCAAAGACAAAACCAAGATCGGCAAGGTCCTCCCACTGAGGAAATGATCAATAAAGCCAAAGAGCAGCTGGGTCTAAGTGATGAACAATTCGTGGAATGGAAAGCGGTGCACGCTGAGCTTGGTGTAGCCATGAGTAAAATAAAAGACCGCCGATCGAACGAAGCAAAGGCGTTGAGAGATGAATTTGAGAAACAAGTAGCAGCCATTCTGAATGAAGAGCAGCTCGCCAAATTCAAGCAACAATATAAAAAAGGTACAGAACGAAAACCAGGTGGCAAGCGCAAGGACTAAAGAAAAGGCCATCCCGTGTGGGATGGCCTTTTTGTTAAATGGGTCTTTAAGTGAGGCATACTGGATTCGAACCAGTGACCCCTACCCTGTCAAGGTAGTGCTCTAAACCAACTGAGCTAATGCCTCAAACGCCCGCAAATATAGTATTAGGTTTTCAATCAGTTGTCAGGTGATCCATCCGCAATCCAGCATAAAATCAAATCGACATCCTCAGAACTTAAAGGCGGTTGGCCTCCCGGCGGCATGGAACCATTTTCCACCCGTACACCTATTCTTTCTGATTTAAGAATGATCTGCTCCGCCGTATTCAAAAACGGCTGGACACCATCTGCATGGCACAAAGAAATAGCGCAATTCGCGTCTATGATCGGCATTACCTCATTGGAAAGACTGACTTCCTCACCGCAGGCAAATTTCATCTCATCTTCCCTGTCATGACAAGAAACCAAAGAGACCATAAATAAGAAAATGACAAGTACTCTATTCACCTTTTACTTCCTCCGTTTTTTGTCTCTCCCACGGTGCTCTGGATTTTTTGGCGAAATCAATCATTACCAAAATAACGATGACCAAAAAAATGGCAGAAACGATAAAAAATGTTTTCTTTGAAGCCTTCATTAGTAAAAGCAAAGAACCACCAGATTAGATGAATATTCAAGCCAAACTCATAGAAAAGTTTCCAACCCAGCAGATTACTGACTCCTTTCAGAAAAGGGAATTTGTGGTTGAATTTGCCGACAACCCTCAATATCCCGAATTCATCAAATTTGAATTGATCCAGGCAAACTGCGAGCTTCTGGAGGGCTTTCAGGTAGGGGATGACCTCAATATCTCCTTTAACTTAAAGGGACGGAAATGGACTGACAAAAATGGTGAAGTGAAATACTTTAACTCGCTTCAGGCATGGAGACTAGACAAAGCCGGATCATCGCCAGCCCCTTCGGCTCCTACCCAAAGTGAAGCGGCACCAAAGGCTGATTGGAAACAAGAAAGTTTCTCAGCCGACGATGATCTCCCATTCTAAGGAATAGGAAAAACTCATTATCTTCCCTGACGTTAGAGAAGTTAGGTCATTGGAAAGTATGCTTCAACCGAAACACATTCTTACATTAGTAGTTCTGTCATCTTCTTTGATGAGTTGTGTTGGCGAGCAGAGGGAGCGCCCTTCACCGTTACGTTCCGATAGTACCTCTTTTAATTCTGGAATTGTCAAAATTGAATACAGCAGTCCTGCTGTAAACGAAAGAGAAATTTGGGGAGAGCTGATACCTTACGGGAGAATGTGGCGAACAGGAGCAAATGACGCGTCTTACATCTCTACCTCTATTCCCATAAAAGTCAATGGAGCAGCTCTAGACTCTGGTGCTTATGCCATTTTCACTATTCCTGACGAGGATCGGTGGGAAGTAATCCTTAACGAGAAGTGGAACCAATGGGGGACGTATCAGTATGATAGCACGCTGAACGTTGCGCAGTTTGTCGTGAAGCCATACAAAACCAAGGAGTTTTCAGAAAGAATGAAATTCTACTTTGAGAATGATTCTCTAAAATTTCAATGGGAGAATCTCGGCTTCAGTCTTGGGCTCGAAGTGCCCTAAGACCATCCACGACCACCTTGGCAAGTAATTTTCCCATGTCGTCCACCACTTCTTCGCAACCACTGAGCATGAATCTTTTCTTCATGAATTTCGGATCGATAAAAGCGATATAAACGTCATCATTCTCTTCCCAAATTAAAATTTTCAAAGGGAGATCAAGGGCGGTTGTTGGCTGGCACTCTATTAGTGAAGTGGTGAGGCCTCCATCCTCAAAGAGAATCTCCTGCATTTCACTAATAGTCACTCCTCTTTCGGCTGCTATCTCGTGATGAGATACCGTCTCGAAATAAACCAAATTGGCCTTTTTGATGGTATAAATCAACTGATCGGTTGTCTCAGTCACGGATTGAGGTGATTGGTAGACAGAAAGAGTCTGCCCAAAAAGCTGATTGGAAAAAAGTGCTAGAAAAATGATTACTACGTGTTTCATCAGAGAATGCAATGAGTGTTTACTACCTCAACTTTAAATATATTTTCTGACAATTCTGGAAATGACTCATTTTTTGGCCATTTAGAGCTAGGTTGAATTAAATTAGTTGTGTGAACTGAACCAGCTAAGAATATCATCATATGAACATTTTTCTAAGATTAAGTCTACTCACCATCGTTCTGGTAATAGCCTCATCAGCGGTGTTATTTTTCTTTACCGATTCTCAGGTCAAGAAAACACTAGAAAGCGAGATAACCTCCAATATTACTCAGCAGTCTCAGCAGTCACTTGAGAATATCCAAAGATTCATTTTCTCAAGATTAAATGACGTAAGGATGACCGCTAAAAACCCTTACTTCAGAATTACCGACATTTCCAGAGCTGAACTCACCAATAGGTTGCTCGAATTGGAAGAGTTAAATAATTTGTACAACAACTTTTCCTTTTACAACATGGACAGGGTTCGTCTTGCGGACAGTCGACAGGAGTCCATTGGAGAGCAACATTCCGAAAGCTCCTATTGGCTCAAGCTAAAAGAAGATGAAGCTGCCATGGACATTGCCATCTCAGAGTCCACACAGGAGCCGGTGATGCATTTCGCTTCGAAGGTGCGTGACTTCTACACCAATGAGCCAATTGGGGTAATCGTCGGCACCATCAAAGTGGATGAACTCTATAAACTGATGGGTGATTTCTCTCTTAGCTCCGAGGCGTCAAGAAAGTTAAATGTGAATTGGATTGATGATTCGGGTCTCCTGCTGTATTCCAATGAAAGCCCTGACCAAATACTGAATGCTAAATACGGTCAATTTGATTTGGTAAAAGATGTAAACAGCATTGGTGTCAATAAAGTAGAATCGGAAACCGATTTGATTTATGTGACACGGGATACCGGCTTTCTAGACTACACAAGCAGTGGATGGAAATTGGTTTTGAGTATCGGAAAAGACGATGCGTTCCTCCCATTAACACGGCTGAGAGAGCAATTGCTAATGGTTATCGCAGGAGCACTCATTTTCTCGCTAATAGTATCCTTTGTAGTAGCCAGAGTGTTTGTGAAACCCATCGTCATGCTCAGTCATGCTGCTGAAGAAATAGGAAAAGGCAACTTGGATACTGAAATATCAGTGAATCGAAAAGATGAAATTGGGCAGCTCGCAAAAAACCTTCAGACCACAACACGTACTCTGATTGAACGAATAGATGAACAAAAAGAACTTAACGTCAAGCTACAGGATCAGAAGAAATTTATAGAAGCGCAGAAGGCAGAAATGGAGGCTATTCATCGTGAAGTCGATGACAGCATCAAGTACTCTAAAAGGATTCAAAGCTCCATACTTCCTGACCCTGATCAGCTGAAAAGGGTGTTCAAGGATAAACTGCTCATTTATAAGCCAAAGGATGTGGTAAGTGGAGATTTCTATTGGTTCGAGCGAGTGCGAACTGGAAGGAAGGAGCACATGATAGTAGTGGCTGCAGACTGCACCGGTCATGGTGTGCCAGGAGCCATCATGTCGATGGTAGGCTCCAACCAGCTAACAAGCATTGTTTATTACCAGAATTATATAGAGCCACAAAAAATCCTGGCGCGACTTGATAAGAACATTAAGTTTGAAATCTACCGTGACATGGATTCGGATGAGCCGCGCCATGATGGAATGGAAGTAGGTGTTTGTGTCATTGATCTGGACACTTTGGAAATGTCCTTTGCGGGGGCCGCTTTTCCATTGTACTTTATTCGGAACGGTGAAATTGAGATTTTCAAAAGTCCTAGGGTGACGATTGGACGAATGGAAGGCGCCACTGAGAAAGAAGTGGAGGATCAGTTTAAGGTTGAGAACATCCAACTTCAAAAAGGTGATAGAGTGTTCATGGCTTCTGACGGCTTTCAGGATCAGTTTGGAGGGCCATCAGACAAACGATTCATGGCCAAGAATTTCAGGAATTTGCTTTTGGTCTCAGGGCAAGACAAGACACTGCTCGCTCAGGAAACGAAAATGAATGAGGTGTTCGATCACTGGAAAGGCAATGCCGACCAAACAGACGATGTATTAATATTGGGATTTGAAGTATAAGTTTTAACCGACTTCAGCTTCTATTTTGAGCTGATAGAGTGCATCAAGGGCTCCATTGAGGATTGCAACTATTTCATCAGACAAGACTAACTCTTCGCTTGGGTTTTCAATTTCCTTTAGATCTAAGCCTTGTGCTCGGAGCTCCGGCAGAGTCTTAAGAACAATCCTCGACCATGACTGGGGAGTTATGTTTTCAATGCACCAATTTTTTGCGTCAACTGCTTTCACCTTCTTTTATTCTGGTAGCCTAAATCCTATTACGGTCAAATCGTCTTCTAAGCCTGATTGCTTTGTCCAATCGCTCAAAGTTACCTGAAGAAGTTCTAACTGCTCTCCCATATCTTCCTGATTCACACTTCGAATCATTTCCTGAAACTTCTCATACGAAAAGCGAATACCATCTTCATTCTGCTGCTTGAAGAAGCCGCTTGTGAAAAGGTAATAAGCCCCGTCAGGGTCGTAATCAATTTGATGAACCTGAACCTCCGATGTATTATCTGTTTTAGTCCCTTCAATCACCTTCCCTACTCCATCAGCATTGTGGAAGATCATGTCTTGGTGCAAGCCTGCATATTCAAGAGACCTATTGTGGTTATCAATCACCAAAGCTCCCATCTTGATATCACATCTCAACTCATTAGAACCTACCAGGTCGAGATCCTCTTTCAAATACTTCACAATGTCACCAGCGTGGACACATTTCCTATCATGAATAAGTTCGTTCAGAATTGAGTCTGCAATCAGCGTTTTTAGCGAACCAACAAGACCCTTTCCTTCAAACTCTAGAAGTACGATGAAAGAATAGTCTTCATTTCTAAAATTGAAATTAGAAGCCCAAATGAATTCTTCTGAGAACAGATACTTAGTCTCATAGAGAAGGAAATGCTCGTCGAATATTCTTTCCAGTTGCTTATCGGCTGGCAGCATGGATCGCTGTAGCTCTCCCGCGTACCTGATACTATCGATCAGTTGCTTATTGACTTCATGTAGCTCTTTGGTGCGCTCGGCAACTTTCTTCTCAAGTTCGGCAGTTGTTGACTCCAACTCCTTGATATGCACTTCATCATCCTTCGACTCTTGGAAAATCTGGAAAGCCTTGTCAAGGGTGGCCTTCATTTCGTCAAAGTCCCATGGCTTGGTGATGTACTTGTAAATACCGCATCGGTTGATTCCGTCTTGAATGGCGGCAATGTCCGTAAATCCAGTCAAAATGATTTTGATTACGTCTGGATAATCGGGAAGAATTTTTTCCAAGAACTCTGTACCGGTCATTTCAGGCATTCGCTGATCGGTGATAATCACCTGAATTTCATTGTCCTTAAGGATTTCGATTGCCTCAGCAGGACTCGTACTCGTATGTACCTTGAAAAACTTTCTAAAATTCGCCTTGAAGCCTCTAAGGTTTACCTCTTCATCATCTACATAAAGGACTTCATATTTAGCCTTTTCCTTTATATCCTGAGCTTCCTTTTCCATCAATTCCATGCCAAGTAATGGGTTTTTGTTTTGTTAGGTATTTTAGTTTTCAGAGGCTGATTCCACCTTCTCCTTCTTCTCTTCCTTTTGTTTCACAACTTTAGGTATCGAAATAATGAACTCAGTTCCCTTTCCTATTTCACTTTCCAGCTCGATACGTCCATTGTGCTTTTCTATAATACTGTAAGAAATGGACATTCCTAGCCCCGTTCCTACTCCTACCGCTTTAGTCGTGAAGAAAGGCTCCCAAATTCTATTTTTCACTTCATCAGGAATTCCAACTCCATTGTCCTTGATTCTGATATTAATGTCGTCAGACGTCTCCTCGGTATAAAGCACAATCTCGGCATCCTCCTTTTCTTCAGGAATAGCCTGAATCGCATTATTAATGATGTTCATGAAGACCTGATTCAACTGGCCAGGATAGCAATCGATTTGTTGCATGCCTTCATCGTAAAACTTAGAAATCTTGATTCTGTTTTTGGTCTTGTTTTTAAGGAGTACGAGTGTCGCGTCAAGGTTTTCATTGATATTGGCTTTCTTCATCTCCTCTTCATCCAAACGAGAGAATACTCTGAGACCCTTCACGATTTCAATTGTTCTCGTCACTCCATAGTTCACATCCTTCACCATCACATCAAGCTCTTCCATGATTTCATCAAATTCATGGTCTGCCTTGAGCTCCTTCACTTCATTCAATATTTCTCCTGCTTTGTCCACTCCTTGCTCAAGCTCATCGTATTTGGCAAGAATTTCCTTAATGGCATCCAAGGTAAACTCAATCGACTTCATACCAGAAGAAATGAAGTTAATCGGGTTATTGATCTCATGTGCAATACCTGCAGTTAGCTGACCGAGTGATGCCATTTTCTCCGAGTGTACCAATTGTGTTTGTGCACTCTTCAAATTTTCCATCGCATTGTTCAATTCTTCTCGTCGCTTCTGCTCCTGCTTAAGGGCTTCTTGTACTTGTTTTTCAGCAAGGAATAATTTCTCGTTATCCTCCAGTTGCTTCTCAGCCATCGCTCTGATTTCTTCCTCAGAATTTTCCAACTTACCATAGGCAGATTTCAAATCCTTTTGTGCACCAAGAAGTCTATCGTTAATAGCTATTTGCTCTTGCGTACTCTTTAGGAGTTTCGCCTCTGACACTTTCAGTCTCTTCAAGTTGGCCGCAAGCTGATGTCTGGATATGAGCAGTTGCTTGTTTGCTTTCTTTTGCTTCTCATAACTCACCCTCAACTCCTGCTCAGATTTTTTCACTTTGACGAAAGCCTTGTTGGCCGTTTCAAAGTTTTCGTTGGCTAGTTTCCAAAGCGGGCGGAAAATCACAAAACCCTGAATGATAAACAGAACTACCAAGGCTCCTAGAGCAATTCCTTCTGCAAAGTCAATTGAATTGGATCTACCTTGAGATTCGGAGAAAAAGAAATTAGTTGCCTTTTTTGTCTCTAGTAAATAGTTATCCTCGCTATTTAAAATAGCACCGATTGCCGACCTTAAAGTGATGTAGTCTTGAGAAGTTTGGTCTGGATTAAACTCTAGGCCAATCAAGGTAGTAGCAGCATTGTTAATCAATGGATAATAAAGCTTCATTTGCGATGAAAAAGCATCATAGGTCTCAGAAGCATCAGGCTTCTCTATTTTCAAGCCCTCATCTCCATTCAAAAGAGCATTGTGAACTTCCCGCCATTGCGGTAGAATTTTCTCTAGCTGGCTTTTGTATGTAATATAATTTCCCTCAGCATTATTTCCTCCGATAGAAACGGCATACCCCATCCCTACGGCTGATTTGGCTATTTGCTGAGAAAGCATTTCTTGCCGAGCAGAATATTGAATGAATCGGTTATCCTCTTCAAATTTCCCTGTTATTTCCCTCTGAAGGCTGAATTGGTAATAGAATATTGCTCCAAGAATGAGCAACGACATTATCACGAAACCTACGACGTATAAATCCTTTTTCATGATTGGTAAATGTTAATTGAGCTGGTTAGGCGATTTTCACTTACTTCAAAGATATAAAGGCTTTTTTCAAATATTGACAAAGCACAGAATGGAGCAACCAAAATTACGTAGAAATACCAATCACTTAAAGAATCACTTTAAAGGCGTAGGTTTAGGCTAAGGAATAAAGAGTTTTATCTTTGCCGGATTCAAAATTTAGTGCTTACTTTCTGATTTGTTTCACTAGCCTGATAGATGGATTACCTAAGAAGCTATAAAAATATCTACGACCAGAATATCATTCTCCTCTATAAAGGAGAATTAACCTTCGATTTGGTCACGTCGTTGATTACCACCCTAGAGGAAAGACTGGAGGAATTAGAGGAGAATAGACGAGTCAAGAAAAAATTCTATAATGTATCTACGGAGTGCATTCAGAACCTCTATTACCATCTGGATGAGGTCAATGCCGATGAGTTAAGAATAAGTACATACGATTCCAGATCAGCTTTAATAATGATAGCTGCGAGGAAGCGATTTTATAGCCTTCAAACGGGGAATTATATTCCATCTGAAAAGGTAAAATCAATCCAAGCCAGATTAGACGAAATAAATAATGTGCCTGCTGATGATCTTAGAGCCTTGTATAAAAAAGTCCTGAATGAACAGGAATTTTCTGACAAAGGAACTGGTGGCTTAGGCTTTATAGATATTGCACGAAAAACTGGCGGAGAGAAATTGAGATACAAATTTCAGCCAGTTACAGATAATGTTTCTTACTTCACCTTTCAAGTACGATTACCTAGACTAATTTAAGAGCGAGAGACTATTATGCCTGAAATACAAATGGAACGGATTTTCATGGAACCATCTCGGATTACTCCCCTGATCAATTTTGATCCGGAGGATGGCGTGCTTGAAATGAGAGGTCGATCCAGCCCAGAAAATGCCATTCAATTCTATCAGCGGCTAATTGAGAATTTGGCCATGTTCGCCGAAAGCTCTCAGGAATCCTTTACTGCACATTTTGCCTTTGAGTATTTCAATACCAGTTCTTCGAAATGTCTCTTCGATGTTTTCAAGCGATTAGTGAGAATAAGAGATAGCGGCAAGGAGCTGCATATCAACTGGTTTTATGAAGAAGATGATGAAGACATGATGGAGGCTGGAGAAGATTACAGCGATCTGCTTGATTTGGAATTCAATTTTATTGAAATTGAGGACTGAAGTTAGCGGCGCTAAAGCATGGATCAACATCAAGAGCTCTACCACGATGAGATAAACAATCTCAAAACGTTCCGTAAGAAGCTCGAAACCCACACGATTTATAAAGATGACCTGCACGAGTTCTCGGATCAGTATGAGGAATTAGTGGCTCAGGCTAAGGTAATAACACGGGTAAGCGATCGCCTGCAGAAGAAGCTCGATAATGCCAACGTACAAATCCGGGAGCAAAACGAAGAAATCAAAGACAAGAATCAGGAGCTTGAAGTGACCATCTCACAGCTTGCCAAAGCACGTGTGGGCAGAAAGGCTTCAACCATAATGCTAACTGTTGGACTCCTGCTTTTTGTAGCAGAACAGCTTTTTCTGGAACCTTGGATTGACGCCAATGTGGATATTCCTTATTTAGGTTATGTGATTCTCGCGGGACTCTTTTTCGTTGTTAAAGGGTTAGAGTCCGGACTTGAGAAGTACTTCCTTAATAAGGAAAAAGAAAAAATCCTTACCCTTGATCAATCAGATACCCAAGCTCAGTACCGAGACGCCTTTTAATTATGAATGAAGCACAACAGAAACTTGCAGGACGTCTTACCAGCCAATCGGTAATGAGGCTGTTCATGCTCAAAAGTCTTCCGATGGGACTTCTGGCCGGCCTACGGATTCGATCGGCGGATGCCACCAGTACGCAAGTTTCTGTTCCCTACAAGAACCTGAACAAAAATCCATTCAAATCCATCTACTTTGCTGTTCAGAGTATGGCAGCAGAGATGTCGACAGCTGTGGCTTGTCTATTGGCCGTGGAAGGTCAAAAACCTAGCGTGGCATATATAATTGTGGACCTGAAGGCCAAGTTTTATAAGAAGGCAAATGGTAGAGTCTGGTTCACTTGTGAAGACAATGCCAATGCATTTGAAGCGGTGGAAAAGTGTATTGAAACCAAAGAGGCGGCTTTAGCCACTTTCAAAACTGTTGGAAAAATGAAAGATGGAACCGTGGTTTCGGAATTCGAATTTACTTGGTCTTTCAAGCAAAGAGGATCATAAGTCTTTTAGCAACACGTTCGATTTGGACTTCCCGATGATTTCGTCGATTTCTCCAAGTGCTTTTTCTAGACTCTTAAAAGTGTCCGACTTATGATCATCAAAATCTCCCTTGCCATCTGATTCATAATTATTTAGGACATTGAGAATAGTCATCTTCTGGATGTCATAGGCGGGTTGGTACAGATCGTCTCCCTTTTCTCCCTCAACCCTTGTCAGCAGGCCGGACTTTTCCAACTCATAGCAGATTTCACTTATAAACCGATACGGAACGCTACCCATACTTGCCAGTCCCCTCACGGAAATTGGCTCTTTGCCATCCTCAAACCGATTGATTATTCGATGCATGATAAGAAGGGCAATCTTCTTCTTGTGCTTCAGACTCAGTTTCAATTTATCATTATCCGGCACCCAGTTGTCATAGTGCTGCAGCGCATAAGCCAACTCGGCCCCTATCAACACAATGAACCAACTCAGCTGAATGTAGATAAGAAATAATGGAAGAATAGCCAGACTACCATAGATAGCATTGTACCGGCTAAAGGCAAACTGAAAATTGATAAAACCCCATTGGGTCAGTTGATAAGCTGTTCCGGCTACTATTCCTCCTAGAAGTGCAGGTATCACTTTAACTCTAGTGTTAGGAAAAATAAGATAAAGCAAGAAAAGAAGAAGCCAAATCAGGGCGTAGGGCACCAATTTGATCATGAATAATACACCTGACTTTATCTGACTAAAATCACCGGAAGCAGAGCCAAGTTTATTCACCTCCGCGGCTATGTAAACCGTGGCACTACTGGACATCAGTATCAGTAGGAGGCCAAGAATCATGACGGAAATGTAGTCCGATAGCTTACGATGAAGCGGTCGGTGTTTTTTAATGTCCCACATGACATTGAATGTGACCTCAATGTTGTTCAGCAGCCTAAGGACTGTATAAAGCAAAATCACTAACCCAATTCCAGTGATCACCCCGCCGTTAGCATCCTCAATCATCTTCTCGGCAAATCCCCAGATATTGTCCAGCACCTTCTCCTGACCAGTGAAAAAACTACCTAGCTGATCCTTCAACGTATCCTCCAAGCCAAATCCCTTCGAGATACCAAACGCCATGGCAATAACCGGAACGATAGACAGCAGAGTGAAGTAGGTAAGATTCGATGCTTTTTCCCGAATTCGATCCTTATTGAACTCAGTAAATGTTATGATCCAAATTCTGAGAAATTTGTAAAGGAGTTTCTTTTGGAATGATAAATCCTTGAGCTTGACGCTCCACAGATCCACCATAAAAAACTTCTTGATATCAGTAATCCTTTCGACTAGGCTCATGCACTTCAAATTGGTGACGAAAAGATAGCTAACAAAAAAGAAAAGGAACTCAACGAGCTCCTTTTCACCTAATCACCTGTCAATCACCTTAATAAAACCTATCAAGATCATGAAGTTGATTAGTTAACATCCTTTTGAATCTTTCCCCCTACTCAGTTAAACGAATTCATGGTGCGCTCCAAACCCACTGTGGCAAATGATTGAATCGCCTCAACACTCTTGTCAATATGAATCACGAGCTCATCAAATTCCTTGGGAGTAAAAGGGCTAAGAACATAATTCACCTGTCCACCTTTTGGGTAATCATCGCCAACTCCGAAACGTAACCTTGGGTAGGCATTGCTTCCCAAACTTTCTTCAATATTCTTGAGACCGTTATGCCCGCCCGCAGAGCCACGAGGCTTTAGCCTGATTTTACCAAATGGCAGTGCGATATCATCGGTAAGCACCAGGAGGTTTTCTGGTTTCACTTTTTCTTGCTGAAGCCAATAGTTCACTGCCTTTCCACTAAGGTTCATGTAGGTTGTCGGCTTTATCAGCACTAACGCTCGCCCCTTGAACTTCACTTCCGCCCGAAACCCGAGACGATCTTGCTTGAATACTTCACCAGCCTCATCGGCCATTCTATCCAATATCAAAAAACCGATATTATGCCTAGTGAGCTCATATTCGCCACCTATATTTCCTAATCCGACAATCAAATATTTCAAAACACTTTTCCTTTTGTACGTTCGTTCGGTTCAAAGATATTTCTAAAACCAAGATGCCCCATGGAGAAGGCAAAACCTTCTATTTTTGTTCAAATGTCAAAAAAGTTTCTCGGACTTCTTCTCATCTTTTTTCTTGTCTTCGGCTCGAGCTGCAAAGTCATTTACCACAATCGAGTGCCCGTGGTGAAAGCAAAGAAGCGATATGGCTGGTACAATCCTAAATTCAAAAATAAGAAACGTACCAAGGTGGTGTGGATGAAGGTACAGAAAGGAAAGAATGTGTCCAGAGACACATCCAATTCTTCTCCTGATATTGATTCGAATGAATAAAGAGGTTTTTCTTCATATTGGCACCAACAAAACCGGCACAACCTCTATCCAGAACCAACTCTACAATCATCGGTCGGAGCTCTTGAAGCATGGAATATGCTACCCATTAGAAACAAAGGCTCATCACCATGTATTTCGTAATAATAAAACGGGATCCCTGCAGCTGAAAATGGACAACTGGTCGGAGCTCATGAAAGAGATCGAGTCTGACGAACTAATGAAAGTTATAATTAGCTCGGAAGGCTTTGCAAAAAGCTATGGAAACATTGAGCTGGATGGACTTCACCAGATCAAAAATGAGTTGCGTGATTTTGACGTCACCATTGTCCTGTTTCTAAGGAGCCAGCATTCTTTTCTTGAATCATATTACTCCCAATTGCTAAAGCATGGTATTAGATTCTCTTTCAACCTGCTTCAAGAGATAATAGAAAACACAAATCTGGATTACTGTAAAATGGTGTCGGCTTGGGCGTCTGTTTTTGGGAAGGAGAAACTCAGGGTGCTTTGTTTCGACAGTATTGATAGTAAAGATCTGGTGAAGACGTTCTATGATATTGTTGGAATTCCGTTCAATCCCGCCGAAGAACCACCTGCCAATAGAAAACCATCACTTGATCAAATGAGGTGTTTTTATGAAATACATAAAGTTATTTCTGAAAATAATCTGGTAGTCAATGGTCAGCGAAAGGACCTATATAATGGTCTTCTTCGTCACACGAAAAATTGGGCTGAACCTATCCGTGATTACAAACTAATGCCTTTTGAACAAGCCTTAAGTGTGCACCGCAAGTACTTGGATAGCAATAGAGAATTGATAGAATCGTATACTGATTGTGGTCTGGAAAAACTTCTAGAAGCGCCCGAACCCTATGATCACGCTGATATTTCCTTCTTGGCACTCTCCAAACATCACAGAATTGAAGGGATTGAATTCATAAAAAAACACGTGTTTCCTGACTACTCTCCCAAGTAAAAATCAAAGGTTAGATCATTCATGCATTTGAAATGTCCCTTTGGACACTTGGCGTATCCAATTTTCGAACAAGGCCGGCAGGCTAAATTTGAATTTTCAAAAACGGTAAACTTGGTCCTATAGGGATACATACCAAACTCTGGAACGGTATTACCCCAAATGCTGAATATTGGTTTCTTGAATGCCGATGCAATGTGCATGAGCCCCGTGTCATGGGTGAAAACCCAGTTGGATTGTCGAATAAGAGAAGCTGACTGATTGAGGCTGCATTTTCCTACTGCATTGAATATTTCCGTTCGTTTGCCCAGCTTATCCAACCCCTCTTCAAAAGAAGCGCCTGATTCAAGTTTTCTGAAAAAGCCTTCCACTTCTTCTGCTACACCAACATCTTCTGGTCCTCCCAGAAGTACCACGGGTTTGTTGATGCGATCACAAAGCTCAATAAGCCTTGAAGTGGGAAGTCTTTTGGTACTAAATTTTGCCCCTACGACAACTACAGCGTACCCGCCTTGATGAGACTTGGGAAGCCAATCCATTGGCATTTCATCCTTATCGGGAATGAAATAATCAAGGCCAAGATTATCATGGTTGATTTCAAAGCATGAAAGGGTTTCAAGGTATCGGTCCACAATATGGACATTCGGTAGTTTATTTATTTTGAAAGTTGTCAACAACCATTTTTCCCAATTCAGTTTTTTGAAGCTTTGACTCTTAACCCGCAATCTCAGCTTTACAATTCTCGTCCGCAGATTGTTATGTAGATCGACTACAAAATCGAATTTCTCTCTTCTCAATTCCTTGACAAGACTGCTTAGGGAGTCTTCAAGGACATGTATTTTATCGACGTAAGGGTTCTCCTCAAGCAAAGACCGATACGCCTGCTTAGTGGCATAATGAACCTCAGCATCCGGAATCTGAGTCTTAATGGTTCGAATGACCGGAGTGGTCAGGACAATATCCCCAATGGAGGAAAATCGAAGTATGAGGACTTTCATCTGCGTAAAAATAGGCTAAGTGTATTACTCATTCTTAGTAGATTTAGTCAAACGATTTTCAAAATGAACTATTGGTTAATAAAGTCAGAACCCAACACCTATTCCTGGGATGATTTGGTGAAAAAGGGTAGAGACCACTGGGACGGAGTGAGAAACTTCAAAGCTCGAAATAACATTAAGGCCATGAAGGTAGGCGACCAATGTCTATTTTATCATAGCGTAAATGAAAAATCGGTGATTGGAATAGCAGAGGTGGTGAAAGAGTATTACAAGGATCCAACTACCGACGATCATCGCTGGTATGTAATGGATGTGGTACCGGTCAGAAAACTAAATAGACCTGTGACGCTTGCGGAGGTGAAAGCTGATGAGCGTTTAGAAAAAATGGTATTGGCAACTCACTCAAGACTATCTGTGCAGCCGGTGCGGTCTGAAGAATTTGATATTATTATTGAGATGAGCGAGCGTCCGAATTAGTCCTTCTGATGGAGCATACGTTCCATTAACACCTCCACATCACTTTCAATAATTAACTGTTCATGAATGGGCAGATATAAAAACCCCTTGTTCTCCATTTCATCAAAAAAAGAGATAAAGTGATCGTAATAGCCAACCACATTGAGAAGAGCACAGGGCTTGGTATGATAGCCAATCTGTGCCCAAGTCATTACCTCAGTTAGCTCCTCAAGTGTGCCGATTCCTCCTGGCATAGCAATGAAACCATCGCTTAGGTCCGCCATCAACGCCTTTCGCTCATGCATAGTTTTGACGCGATAAAGCTCTGTTAATCCCATGTGAGCCACCTCCATTTCATAGAGCTTCTCCGGTATAACGCCAGTTACCCTACCCCCTTTTTCTAGTATTGAATCGGCGATAACTCCCATTAGACCAATGGCTCCACCCCCGTACACCAATTCAATTCCTTGCTCAACAAATTTTTCTCCTAAAGTGACGGCAGCTTTCGAATATTCAGGATCGTTTCCAATTTTCGACCCGCAGTAGACAGCTATTTTTTTCATAAAAAAAGGTTACCCTACTAAGGTAACCTCTTAAATTCTATTTTCTTATCTACTACCTGATCATCAATTTCTGCGTTCCGGAAACTCCGGATGTGGCCTCATACTTTATAAAGTAAATGCCACCCCTCAATTTAGGAAGATCACGCTCCAATCTTAACCCATCCGTTTTGGTGTCAAAATCAGCTACAATTTTTCCAGACTGATCAACCAACCTTATGAAATTATACATGACAGGTTGAACGGTCTTTAAGGTCACTTTTTCTGAAGCAGGGTTTGGATAAATTTCAATTGCCACTTGGCTGGATAACTTATCTGTGTAGCCAACAACAGTTTTATGAATCTCAAACTGACCATCAAAATCAACCTGACGCAATCTGTAATACTCTATTTTAGAGATAGGAGAATGGTCTGTGAATGAATATACCTGAGCTATATCCGTGGTTCCATTTCCCTGTACCCTTCCAATTTCGTAGAAATCAGCACCATTCTCGGAACGCTCAACCGAGAAATAATCATTATTCTTTTCAGAGACAGTATGCCAAACCAGTCCGATACCATCGACATCAGAGGAGGCATCAAAAGAGGTCAGCTCTACTGGAAGTGGGTCTGAGTCCGCACAATCACCCTGAACTGCACATCCCCCTCCATCTATATTATCCACTGATAACTCATTAGGATAAGTGAGTGAGTTTATTGCCGCCCCATTTATACTAGTACCTCCAATCGCCAACCTATTTGAGGCACCACCACCCAATATCTGGGCATTAGAGTGAAGCTGAATGAGTGACCCAGTATTGAGTAGTTCAAGTCTTGCACTTGATGTTGTAACATCAATGGTTCCATATACCTTCAAGATGACTAGGTTGGTAATTGAAGTCTTATTCCCCCCGCCTTGCACTTCGACTCGAGTTCCTTCAGGGATTACAATAATATCACCATTGACTGGAGTTCCGCCATTTGGAGCTACTCCACCTACCCAAGAAGTTCCGTTGTTCCAATTACATTCACCATCCGTATCACAGCTGGACAACAGGGTGTATGTCGTTTGTGCCCCTGACAAAAAAGGCAATAAGATAAAAATGATTCTAATGATTTTCATAGGAAGGCTTTGTCAAATGACAATTAAAAGTAGGTTGTTTGTTTCGTGACTAAAAATCATGCCACATTGCAGTGAAGTATTCTCGAAATCAAGAGAAATACGTATTATCCATCTTAAATAGATGCCTGTCTAGAAAATTAATTAGTAGAAGATTCTCGAATATCTGTTACCAACTTGGATACAATAAACTCACCCACTTTCTCCCCTTGATCCACGCCATTTTCTATGGCCATCATGTAGTGTATACCACCATACAAACGGCTAATGGCTGCTTCCTCCGATGCTTCCAAGAAGGAATTAAAATCTCTTTCGGTGAGGCCAAATGCCACCTCGGTAGTGTCATTGAAGTAAAAATTCTCACCATAAATATCAGTAAGGGTAATGGCGGCTGCTCTGGAAATCACGCTGTGGCCTGAGGTATATTCCGGGAATGGTGGGGTTTGTAGAAGGGGCACCCATTCTTCGTCCATGTATTGATTGATCAGCGTTTCTGGACGTACCACCACACTTCGCCATTTCTCATCCCAGCAGCTAATGAATGCGTCAAATAAAGAAATTGAAGTTCGAGTATATGCGTTGACGGTTTCCTCAAAAGTGCTATTGGCCATTCTTGAGGCAATCGCAGTAATTCCTATCCAATGGCCACCAGGGGTGATTTTTTTGGTAGCGAACATCGCATGTCCACGGTGGTGTGATACGTATGGGTTACAATCCCAAAACTTAGCAATTTCCGTTTGCTCTTCATCCAAATTCACTCCTACATCATAAACTTCCTTAAGCTGTTTATAAAAATCTGTCTCCTCATCCATACTCATCGGAAAGGGGTCTACTGGTTCAAACTGCCTTGCTGAGTCTAATACTAAAGTTCGAATTTTGTTCCAGTGAGGTTCAATTCCCTGCATGTAATCCGGAGGGGTTGGTTTCCAGAGATGGTCTTCCTGCTGAATGGTGTACTGAGGAAATGTTCGAGTCTGTTTGTACATGTCCTTATCGGCCCATTCAAGGATGTGCTTGGCTACTTTTTCTCCATAAGCTAAGGATGCCTTCTTTACTGCTGATGGCAATCCTTTTTCATCCAACTTTTCATAAAGATTGCTTTGGTAGTCTTTCATTTTATCTTCAGAAAAGATCAAAGCGGTACCGACCGTGAGGAATGCATGTATGCTGGCAAGATTAAAATTGATGTCTTCATTTTCTGGAGCAGGTACCTCCTTGAGGTCTGTGATTTGTCCTGCAAGGGTTCTGAACTGAGTTGGTTGTCCGCCTCGCATGGCCTCATAAGCCGCTATGCTTGAATAGGAGTAAATCCGACTGGCTACTGGTGGTGAGAAAATATCATGGACGATAACATCGGTAAGTTGTTTCATCGAAAGATTGACAATTTCACGATCGTTCAATGTTTTCAAGTATTCATCGCTTTCATTGCAACCAAGCAGGGATGAAAGGACGATCAAGCCAGTAACTACTATTAGATTTTTCATTGTTTTAATATTCAATAGGAAGAAATATATCCGCTCTCCATTCATTTTCCTCAATGCCAAAATTAGGATTATCGTAAAAGACTTCAATTGGTTTCTTCGTGGTTTTCAGGTTGTTATCCGCTGCGTAGGTCAGGAGTTGGAACCATGCTCGATCTGAGGTAATGTAATTACCATTATACACGGCCTTCAATGCTCTTCTGGAAGGAAGCCACTTGTAAGTATAGTTAGAATCTCGAGACTTGGTAGGAGCAATGGGGTAACAAAAATTGAATTCGATTTGATCTGAATTCATTTTCCAAGAAGTGATTTCTACTAATGGCACGCCTAACGATTCATGGCCCTGTTCGGCCACATACATGCTTAAACCATTGTAGTGACTCATCATACCATAGGCCTTTCCGTACTGCGAGGTTTTTATCGGAACGCAGACACAAAAGGTCGAGTCAAATGTTACTTCTCCTTCAATGGTAACTTTTGTTTTGTCTAGATGAGAGGTAAGAACCAGACGAAACTCTCTTATCAACTCCTTTGCTTTCGATTCAAGCGGAGTGTTAATGAACGGAATAGCTAATCTTTCTAAGACATTTCCATTTCTCTTTGAGATGAATACAGTCACTTCTGAAGAAGCCGCTCCATTTCTAATAATGTTCCAATCGAAGCTATAAGTATACCCTACATTTGAGACCTCTTGCTCTATGGAAAAAATGGAGTCCTGATCAATTATTTTGCAATCTTCACGCGAATTTGACCAGGTCTTAAGTGTTTGAACCACAGATCCCGGGTAAGCCTCTACTATGAAAGTTGCCTTTGTATCGTATGAATGAACGAACAAGTACCATGCAAGAGTAGATGCTGCTATGAAGCCAAGAACCAACCAAACTTTTTTCATTCCCTAAAATTGGTAGACTTGCGCCCGTCCGTTATTCACTGTTGCAATTAGGTACGTTTCTCCTTGTACTGTAATTACATTCAAATGTCTGATTGACTTGTTTAGAAAGTCCAGGCCTAGTTCATCTCCATACCTAATTTCACAATCAGATTCAATCATTGCCCCATTAAAACTCCCAAAACGACCATGGTATGGTTTCACTCCAAAATAGTTTCCTGCAGATAGCACCTCGACCTTTCCGTCTTCGTCAAAATCATAGGATAAAAACTCCAAAATCGGGGATAGTTGAAGTTCAATTTCAAAAGGAACGAATACAAAATTTCCGTTCTCATTTCGAAGGAATCCACTCTGAAGCTGCGAAACCTCGAATAAAGTGGCCTCATCCAAAGAGCTTTCAAATATTTCTTCGACCGTCTTTCCGGCAAAGCTCTTATAGTCAGTGTACTTCTTTCTAAGGTATACGAGTTGCTCTGTTAGGCCATTCTTTGATTCTAAAGTATAGTACTTCCCTTCCTTTGCTGCCGCTAGGATTGTTTCAGAACTACCATTCCCATCAAAATCCGAATAGTACATTCTAAGCGGAAAGTCCTTGGAAGCATTGAACTTTGAATTGAGTCCCCAGTTTCCGAGCAAAAAATCCAAGTCTCCATCTTCGTCAATGTCGAATGGTTCTACCGCTTGCCATAGTCCAGAGAGACCTTCGATCAGCGGCTTAACGGAAAAAGCACTGTAGTCATTAATTAGCACTTTTGGAGTCATCCACTCCCCTACCACTATTAAATCCTGATCGCCATCGGCATCATAATCTGCCCATTTTGCGTCGGTAACCATGCCGAGTTCCCATTGGTCTTTAACTACGAATTGACCACTCTTGTTTTCTAACAAAGTTGAAATCGGAATTTTCCCAAAATCATTCGTTACGACATGGTTTCCAACAAAAACGTCCAAATCACCATCCTGATCAAAATCATTTTCAATTAGTATAGTGGCATTTTCATAGGCTTCTGTAAGCGTCTCTCTAGTAGGCCTTTCATCACCAAAGTAGTAAATAGCATCTAAGAGCTGATCCATTTTACCATAATAGTCAGCACCGCCCGTACCAATTATCAAATCATTTTTTTGATCGCCGTTGAAATCAGAGATTATCGCCGAAATATCTTCTTTAGCCGAATCCAGGTCCAGTAAACCAGCATTGACAAATCCTGATTCAGATTGAAAATAGATCACTGAAGCGGTGTGCTTTGATCCTCCAAAAAAGATATCTTCAAGACCATCTCCATTCAAATCTCCAACGGCAGTGGCTGGCCCTCTATCAGATGCCTGGTAGGGCATTAGCTTTTGGCGGTCAAAATCTATGTAAGGATCTTCCTTGTGTGTGAAGTTGATACCCAGCATGTCCTCCACTTTATGAAATTTCTTGCGGGCCGTTCTTTTGGGATAATTATATAGTTGAGGGTTCTTTTTACTGACCTCTAAGAGCTGATTGGTCTGAACACCCTGCAGCACCTGGGTCGTGTTATCAGGCCATATAATTCTTAATGAATCAATCATGGTTGTTTCTCCAAAACCAAAATGAAGGACTGGCTCAGAAGAGGCCTGAAACCCTCTTACCGTGTATAATTCTTTGAAATGGAGCTTGCCATCCGTATAGGCAAAAACTTTGGTGCCTAGGCCAAACGCATTCTTACCTTCTAAGTCAAAACTTATCTTAAGGTAATTCGCAGATTCGTTGGTTTGGTTTTGATAGATGGAAGCCTCCCCATTCACGTTGTTAATCACCATATCCAAATCCCCATCAAGATCTAAATCTCCTATGGCCACTGAAGTGGAAAATTGCTTTTCGTCAGGAAGCCAGCTTTTCGACTTATCGGTGAATGTCAAATTATCAGCCCCTTTGTACAAAAAGTTTTGAACAGCGCCTGATGGCATCATCTCAAGTGCCTTTTGGTCTACGAGTTTGGTGGTTCCTATTTTATTCTTGATTTGATCATCCGAAACGAATCGTATGTAATCCAGGTCATTAGGTCTTCGGGGGATTCCATTTGCCACAAACAAATCTTGCTCTCCGTCCTGATCGTAATCTGCAAAAAGACCACTCCAACTCCAATCTGTGGCGGCAATTCCGCTTAATAATGCTGTCTCGGCAAATTGACCACTCTCGCTTCCTATTTGCAGCATGTTTCGAGTGAACTGATAATGATATCCGTACTCGCCAGTTCGAATTCTCATAATATTCAAATTATCATCTCCTTCAGAACTCTTCAGCACGGTCTCATCCTGAGGAAGCATATCCAAACTAAGAATATCAGGCCTTCCATCGTGGTTTAAGTCTGCCACATCATTCCCCATCGAAAACCTAGAAGTAAAGCCGAAATATTCCTTTAGGCTTTCTTTGAAAGTGCCATCTCGCTGATTTAAATAATAATAATCATCTTCATGGAAATCATTTCCAATGTAAATATCAGGGTACCCGTCACTATTAAAATCCGACACGGCAATACCAAGACCGTAACCATTTATGCCTCCAAAAATGCCGGCCTCCTCACTCACATCGGTAAATTTTTCCCCGTCATTTCTAAGCAACTTGTCACCGGATTCGAAAGAGCGCTTGTGTCTAAGATCAGCATGACCAAAAGATTCTTGGGTATGAATCGCATGATTGAGGAGAAAAATATCTAAATCCCCATCCATGTCATAATCTAGAAATGCCGCTGAGGAACCGTAGGTTTCAAAGTCCAATCCGAATTCCTGTGATCTTTCGGTAAACGTGAGATCTCCATTGTTGATGAAAAGTTCATTGTGCCCTCCCAAACCTCTAAGTCCAACCACTGCGCACACATAAATGTCCAATAGGCCGTCTCCATTTATATCCGCCATTGTGGCTCCTGTATTCCAATCGCTTTCTCCACTTATACCGGCTATTTCCGTAATGTCTTCAAATTGAAAATCACCTTTATTTAGGAATAACTTGTTTCGCACTTGATTCCCAGAGAGGAACACGTCGGGTAAACCATCATCATTAATATCACCAATAGCTACCCCTCCACCATTATAGAAATAGAGATAATCAATAATGTTGAAGTCTTCAGTTTCAGTTATTGTATTTCGAAATTCAATACCAGTGCTTTTCTTCTTCTCAAAGAGAGGTGATTCACCGCAGGAAACTAAACTCAGAGTTACTATTAAGATTGAGATGTATTTCATTCCTGACAGTTTTACTTATTTAGTCTAAAGACTTTTGGAGCACGCTCATTTATAGCAGCAAAGTAGAATTCATTGCCAGAAGCATCTTTGAATATTGATAAATGCTTGACCTCATCTTTGACGAAGAAACCACTTTTATCGAGACTTTGCCATTCAAATTCTAGGTCATTTTTCCCCAACAGTACGTTTCCATAACTAGCGTCGAGACGCGAAAACTGAGGCTTGAATTCAAAATTGTTACCAGCTAAAATGATGTCCATAATTCCATCATTATTCACATCTGAGCATGCAATACCACAGACACATGAAAGTTGGACTCTGCTTGGAAGAGCGCGTACTGTGAACTGCCCATTGCCCTCATTGATGGCTATAACGGTCTCTGAAATAGTCGCTCTTTTCACAATGGCTTGATCAATGACTTCCTTAGAAAAAAGTTCATGGATGGTTTTCTTGGAGTAGTCGGATGCTTTAAGATTTTCCTTTTTCAAATAAGCCAACTGCTTCGTGAGTTCCTTACGCATGTGGATAGGGTAATCACCGCCATTATAATTATTGGTGGTGATCTGTTCAATGGTTCCGTTGTTATCGTAATCATTGATCCACAACTTCAAGGGATGCTCCGCTGACGCCTTATAGAGGGTGTTGCTTCCTTGATTGCCAAGAACCAAGTCATAATCTCTGTCTCCGTCCAAATCACTTTTCTCAATATCTAGCCACCATCCATGATAATCATCCAGGCTGGTCGGTTCCAGACTCAACCTCCGACCAGAGTTCTTAAAAAACAATGGACTTCCCCATTCAGAAACAGTCAACAAATCTTCTTTCCCATCTTCGTCATAGTCCCACCAGATCGCATCCGTAATCATGCCGGCATCTTTAATGTCATAGGCCGACTTTTCTGTAATATCGGTAAACGTGCCATCGCCGTTGTTCTGAAGAAAGGTATGCTCCGGGTTGATCCCGTACAGCCCCGGTACACTTCGAGCCCCAATGAATAGATCCATGTCTCCGTCTTGATCAAAATCGTTCGGAGCAATTACCGAAATGTTCATTTGCTTGTCGCTGAAATCTATCGCTGAGCGAGTGAACAGACCTGCTCCATTGTTTAAGTAAAGGCGCGTTTTATAGGTATCCTTTTCTGCACCCTCATTCCCACCTGACCCAACAATCAAATCTTGATCTCCGTCATTATCTACATCGAAAAAGGCTGCCGCTGTATCTTCATATTGAGAATCAGCGTCTAGTGCCTTCTGATTCGAAATAGTAAGTTTCCCTCCTCCTTGATGCAGATAAATAGTGCCTGGTTGGCCTTTACCACCACCAATAAAGACATCTTGGTTTCCATCACCATCTATGTCTGCTATGGCCAGTGCCGGCCCTTCTTGCGAAAGCTGTTTTGCTATCAATCCCTCATGGTCAAAATCGTTATAATGATTTTCTTTATGTTCAATCAAGTCATTAGCTACTTCGCTCAACAATTGCGCTTTAGGATTAAATTTCCTTGTATTGATCCCCACTTCAGCTTCATTGATGTCAATGGTGATTTTCTGATTGGCCTTGACTTCCCTTAGTAGCTGTGTTTTGTCATTGGGCCAAACAATTCGAATGGAATCAACCATATTTCTCTCGCCTAACCCAACGGTCAGCACATACTCCATTGACGATTGGAAACCACGAGAAGGCATTTGTTCTTGGAAAATGATTTGATCACCAACATAGAGCTTCATCCGTGCTCCTATTCCTTGTCTATTTTTTGGAGATCCCTTTAATTCAATTTTGAGGTAAGAATTGTTGGTCAGTTCATTCGTGTTATTTCGGTAGACGAATGCCTCCATATTGACATTGTTTACCACCAAATCAAGATCACCATCATTGTCCAAATCTCCGTATGCACAGCCATTGGAAAAACTGGGGAGAGAAAATCCCCATTCATTTGTGACATCATCAAAAGTCAAGTCGGCATTATTCTTAAAGGCATAATTTGGGAGGCTTACTACTGGCATTTTATCAATAATCTGGAGCAAGTCTTCCTTCTCACCGGTCAAAACAAGCTTCTGAACGACCTCATCGGCGAAGAAATCCACAAAATCAATATCAGTCAAGTCGTGATTGAGGCCATTCGTGACATACAAATCCTTAAACCCATCATTGTCCATATCGAATAACATTCCGGCCCAGCTCCAATCCGTTTTTGCCACTCCACTGAAATAAGCCGCCTCTGAGAACGTGCCATTGCCATTGTTGATCTGAAGGGTGTTTTGAATATACTGTTGGTGAAAATCTTTGCTCTGCTTCAACTTGAAAACATTGTATCCTTCAAACTCCATGACACTTTTAATACGCTCGTCAGAAGCAGGGAGCATATCTGTAATAAAAATGTCGTTAAGGCCATCATTGTTAATGTCGGCCATGTCAACACCCATCGCGGATAGACATAAATGAGAAGTCCAATTAGTTATATCTTCTTTAAATGTCCCATCTTGATTGTTGATATACAAATAGTCTCTTTCATAGAAATCGTTTGACACATAAATGTCGGGGAATGAATCCTCGTTAATGTCGGTGACGTAGACGCCAAGTCCAAAACCTATCAGACTTCCATATATCCCTGCCTCCTCAGACACATCTGTAAATGTATCACCGTCATTTCGGAGCAATAGGTCTCCCACTCCTTTTAGCGCATCAGGGACGTCCCAGTCTCTTGCTCTAACGTGCCTGTGCCCAGCATAGCCTAGGCTGCTTACTGGGATGTTGCTGTTATTGAGAATATAGGCGTCTAGGTCTCCATCTTTGTCATAGTCAAAGAATGTAGCGTGAGTGGTGAATCCAGTTTTAGCAAGATTATAATCATTTGCCATTTCGGTGAATGTTAAATCTCCGTTGTTTATGTAAAGGTCATTGTCGTGATTATTGCCTTCCAGATTTCCTGAGTTTGAGACATAAATATCGAGCAGGCCATCTTGGTTGATGTCTACCATCACCACTCCAGTGGACCAGGGTTTTATTCCTTGAACACCGGCACTTTCTGAAATCTCCTCAAATACAAAATCGCCCTTATTCAAATAGAGCCTATTAGGCTTCATATTGGCCGTCATGTAGATATCGGCCAGACCATCGTTGTTAATGTCCCCAATCGCTACTCCGCCCCCGTTGTAGAAATTTCGGTAGCGAAATATATTCATCTCCTTTTCATTCTCAACTTGGTTAAAAAAGGTCACGCCTGTCTCAGAAGAAGGCATTAACGTATAAAGTTCTGTCGGCGTATTTTCCACATTGGCCTTACCACAGGAGTAGATCAAAAGGGAAATCCCAACGAGTTTAACTAATTGATTCATTCTGCTCATTATTCACTTCTTTTTAAAAAAACGGGCGTTCCATTGTTAATGCTTACAATCCAATGATCCTTGCCCATAATTACAATTTTCTCGATATCTCTGCTTGCACCAGACACATTAAAAGTCTGATCATGCTCCTCAAAAAATCCTTTTTGGTCGTTGAGAAGGAGTACTCCGTGTGAAGCATCCAGTCTCCCGAGTTGAGTACTTATTTCAAGGGTATTTCCGACGAGAAGCGCATCCAAATATCCATCTTGGTTGAAATCATCAATTTCAATATCATGCACCGAAGAGTATTGAGCCCCTAAAGGCAATAAACGCTTGTCAAAGGTATTATTTCCTTTATTTTCAAAGTAGCAGGAAGCTAATTCTGTCAGTTTGAGCTTCTCAGCTTTCCCAAGTTTATCCTCTCCAAAAAGGTCCTTCAAAGTGGCTTGGGCAAAGTCAGAGTAGGATAAGAATTTCTTGTTTAGAAAAGGGAGTTGTTTTGAAAGTTCAACTTTCGAGGCAAGGGCTATTTCCTTACCATTATAAAAATATGTGAGGACTGGATCAATTTTTTCATTGGAGTCAAAATCATATCTATACAATGTGACAGGTTCATCCTTTGAAGCCTTCAATCGAGTATTCAACCCCCAATTTCCAGCGATTATGTCTTGATCTCCATCCTGATCGAAATCGGCAATTTCTATGGTATTCCACCATCCTTTGGCATCTGAATGTACCAGAGATTTTGATCTCAACTTACCTGAGAAATTATAGAAAATGGTCGGCTCCATCCAAAGCCCAACTACGAGCAGGTCTTCAAAACCATTGCCATCAAAATCAAAATGAGCAATATCCTCTATTAGACCCGCATTCATAAAATCATCACTCACCAATTGAGTGCTTTCCGTAAAATATCCTTTGCCATCATTTAGCAGAATGTAATTCTTTGAGATCTTCCCAAACTCATTGGGGATAGTATTGCTGGTGATAATCAAGTCTAGATCTCCATCGTTCTCCAAATCAATCGGGAGCACTGAAGAAGCATTAATGTTTAAATTCGGTATTCTATCTAATGCTCTAACAAGCTTACCTTCATCATTTAAATACAGGTTGGGCTTCAAGGCTTCCCCATTCACGAATTCATTCCCTCCTGCAACAGAGACAATGTCCAAATCACCGTCACCATCCACATCGAAAATGCAATTATCCGTTTCTTCCTTCTTTAGATCCTCAACAAATAGTTGATGAATATCACTACTAAATTCTCCCTTCGTATTCTGGATATAAAGCTGGCTTGATTGCCACTTACCACCACCAATAAAAATATCATCAAGTCCATCGCCAGATATATCCCCTACTGATATTGCTGGGCCTCCATTTCCGCTGGCAAAGGGGATGAGTGGTTGCCTGTTAAATTCAAGTGAATTGGCATCCTGATGACGAAAGTCTATGGATTGGTCCGAGTTGACTAAGATCTTTGATTTCGATTTTCTAGAAATTTCATAATAGGATCCACTGGCATTTTCATAATCCAATGTCAGCTTTTGATTAACATTGATGTTCTTCAATTTTTCAAATCTTCCACCAGGCCAAACAACTATTATTGAATCAATTAGGGTGCTTTCGGCTAGACCGATGGTGAGACTTGAGGGAATGGCAGACAAATAAGATCGACTCGGATAGTTTTCTTCAAAAATTTCCATTCCACCTGAATAAAAATAGACTTTGGTTCCGATCCCATTCCTGTTCTGCGGAGGTCCTTCAAAATCTACTTTAATGAAATTTCTACCCAGATTGTCCGCACTATTCTCAAACAAAGAAGCCGATTCGTCAATATTATTAACTACTATTTCTACGTCTCCATCATTGTCCAAATCAGCATAAATAGCTCCATTGCTGAATGTAGTTTTAGACTCGAACCACTTTCCCTTCATATCTTCAAAAGAAACAGCGCCTGAATTTCTAAAAGAATAATTCCCGAGTTTTTTAGTTGGCAGTTGATCAATAAACTGCATACCCTCAGCAGTCATGTTTTCTCCCAGCTGCTTCTGTATTTTCTCCTGAGCTATGAAGCTCACAAAATCCATGTCGTTAGTAGCTCCCTTAATTCCGTTACTAATGTATAAATCACGAAAGCCATCCATGTCCAGATCAGCCGCAAGCACGGACCATGACCACTCGGTAGCGGCTATTCCTGCATAATTAGCAACTTCCCGAAACAAGCCCTGACCATCATTTATATGTAGGGCATTTTGCATATACTGTGGAGAGTATCCATTTTGTAGAAAATAATCATAGGTAGGATATGGATCCTCACTTCCCGAGGATTTATATGTTTCAATATCTTCAGGAAGCATATCAAGACTCAAAATATCCGGTTTGCCGTCATTGTTCAAATCGGCAATCGAATTCCCCATGGAGTAGTGTGTTGTATGTCCAAGACTAAATGGACTTTCATTTATCAAATCCGTGAAGGTCCCATCTCCATTATTCATGTAGAGATAGTCGTTTTCAAAGAAATCATTCCCAACATAAATATCAGGATAGCCGTCTTGATTGAAATCTCCAAAACTCAGCCCCAAACCATAGCCGATGGAGCCTTGATAAATTCCTGACTCCTGGCTCACATCAAAATAATAGCCTTCTCTATTCTCATACAGACGATCGCCTGAGAGCGTATCAATTTCATTTCGTTTAGCTCCTTTGCCGTATGAGCGATTCGGGTGGGTAGAATGGTTCAGGAGATACATATCGAGATCGCCATCCAAATCGAAATCAAAGAAACCCGCCTGGGTAGAAAGTCCCGTGAAGTTTAGTCCGTATTCCTTCGCAGCTTCTTTGAATTGAGGAATACCATTTTCATCAATTCCGGAATTAACAAGAAGTAAGTTTCCTTTTGAACTTGGAAGGCCATCCACTTTACAAACGTATAAATCAAGCCAACCATCATTGTTAATGTCCACGTGAGTCACCCCTGTAGTCCAACCTTTATCGGTTGGAATTCCCGATTCCTCCGTAACGTCTTTAAACTTCAATCCGCCTTGGTTTAGGTACAACCTATCTGCTACTTGATTACCTGTAAAATACAAGTCCAGAAGTCCGTCATTATTGAAATCACTTGCCGCTACTCCCGCGCCATTGTAATAGTATAGATAGGTCAGAATATTAAGCTCTGGGGTCTGCTCTAATTGATTGCGAAAATCAATGCCGGTTGTAGTTTCACTTAGGGTCTTAAATAGGTAGTCGTTGCTTTGAGTACAAGCTCCAGCAATAATTAACACTACTATGTATACATGAGACCTTAAAGACATGTCCAATTTTATAGACTCAACCTGAGAAGCAACTTAACTAAAAAAAGAGGGCTAAAATTAGCCCTCTTTCAATTCTCTTTAACTCTTACTCTTAGTAGCCAGGGTTCTGCACCAAATTTGGATTAGAAAGCAAGGCACTAGCAGGAATCGGGAAAAGATTCTTAGTCTCGTCACCAGTTGTGGTCTTGAATGACCAGCTATCAGTAAATTGACCAAATCGAATCAAATCGTTTCTTCTCCAACCTTCAGTATAGAGTTCACGACCTCTCTCATCAATGATATCCTGTAAGGTTACTGTTCCTAGTGCAGTAGCACCTCTCAGAGTTCGAAGTTCATCGATTTCAGCGGCTGCAGGACCCGTCTGTCCTAGTCTAAACATAGCCTCCGCTCTCATAAGATGAGCATCAGCATATCTAGCCATAACTACACCGTTGGTAAATCCGCCGTTTACCGGGGAATACTTCAAGACCCTAATTCCAGTAACTTCATTATTACCCACCAAAGCAGGAAGATCTCTGGTAAACGACAAAGGAGCTCCAGTTCTGTTTGTCAATGCCACAGCTTCTGAACCATTCCATCCGTACATCTGCCCCACCTGAAATCCGAATCCGAATCCGTAGTTGGTGCCATTAGTGGTAGCCAGCGTTTGTGTGTAACCTCTTCTTACATCTGGGCTATCACCTGGTCGGTTAGTTTCCGCTTCTCCTTCATACAGATCATAAAACTCAGCAAGAGTGGTAAACCCATTCCATCCACCACCAGTATTATCAGGATGCTGTTGATTGTAATGAAGGCCATTCCACATTCTGTTTCCAGCCCCAGCATTTACGGTCCATATAACCTCTGAATTTGCCTGCTGTGGTCCTGGGAAGATATTGAAATAATCAGCTTCCAAAGCATAGCCATCACCTTCAATGTCATCAACAAGGTCGATGACATCTTGAAAGTCTGCCTGTGCCTGAGTTGAGGATGCATCTTCTCCACGATAAATGAAACCATTAAGCAAAACCTTAGCTAAGAAAAGCTGAGCTGTAGCCTTCACAGCTCTTGATTTATCCGCTGCACCAGGATCGCTTGCGTCTAAGCCAGCAATAGCGTCAGTTAAATCTTGAACTACAATAGCGTATGCCTCTGCTCTAGTGAGCACTGTAGGAGTCACACCCGCATCATCATTTGGATCTCTACTTGGAACTTGTCCATAAAAGTCCATTATGAGCCACATGTTATAGGCTCTCAAAAACTTAGCCTCAGCAATCTGGGAAGCATCTGCCCCACTCTTGGAATCAAGAATCTCAGAAGCTCTCAAAATTGATTGATTCTTGTCATTCCAAACCGTAAGTACATGAGCGTGAGTCGGACCCCATGTATGAGCATGAAGCGTTCTCCATACTCCATTGTCTCCCCAGTCAGTACCTCTTGTAGGTACTAGAAGTTCATCAGTGGTCACTTCAGTCATCGCATATAGGTTTGCCTGATCTCCAGACTGTCCCGTGATGGCATTGTAAATGTTGGTTATAGAACCATCGACATCTGCAACACCATTGAATGTACCTAACTCCTCTTCCGTAATTACAGAGTCAGTTCCTTCAATATCCAGGCTACATGAGGATACAATCAGAGCCAAGGCTACTGTTGCTATCCAACCTGTTTTGAAAAAATTATTTTTATTTTCCATTGTCATAATTTTAATGGTTTAATTCTTTAAAAAGTGGCGTTCAATCCCAAAGTAAACGTTCTTGGTCTCGGGTAAGCCGCCCAGTCAACGCCAGCTGTTGGTAGGTTATTCAACAATTGGAAATTAGCCGCTTGTGTACTCACCTCAGGATCGATTCCATTGTATTCAGTGATCAAGAATAAATTCTGAACATTAAGAGAGAATCTTAGATTCTTGAAAACCGAAGCACCATCCACAGGAACATTGTATCCAACAGAAACGTTCTGCATTCTGATAAAATCCCCTTTATGAAGGAATCTTTCAGACACTGCCGCTTCTGCCACTCCCGATTCACCACTTGTTAAGACGTCTGCCGTTACATTTCTTCCGTTGGCAATTGCACCAGCTGTGAAGAACGCATTTTCCGTATTATTATAAATCCAGAATCCAAACTGACCTGCCGCATAAGCGCTGAAATCAAAATCTCCCACAGCTAGGTTGATAGAAAGCCCTGCATTCCACTCAGGAAGTGCCGACTTGTTAACAAACTTTTGGTCATCTCTAATAGGCTGACCATCACCGTCAAATCCAGCAAATTCACGCAAGTAATAAGAGAACAAAGGTCTGCCTCCTGTTAACTGCTGAGCGAATGCACCAGAGAGTCCCTGTCCATAAATAGTCCCAGCATTAATGTTACCGTTGAAATCTCTTACCATGTTTTTGTTCTGAGAAACATTACCAGAGATAGTTAAAGACACATCATTGGATTCGATGGCTTCAAAACCTAACTCAAGTTCCCAACCCTTGTTTTCTACAATTGCATCAAGGTTCTCAAATCGTGTAGCAGCCAAGGCTGGTTGCGCTAGTTGCACATTTAACAAAAGATCACTTGTTTCCTTTTTGTAAAAATCAAGCGAACCAAATACTCTCTCACCGAAGAAGCCAAAATCAAACCCGATAGTTTGTTGAGTGGTCTCCTCCCATTTCAAATCATTATTTGCCTCACCCTGAGTAGTGGTTCCCGGAACCGCGATGCTACCATTGTCTCCAATTGAAACATCTGCTGCTCTTTCTCGTCTCACGAAATTTCCATACCCAAGACCATCTTGATTACCTACAATTCCATAACCAACCCTAAGTTTTAGAGTATTGAAGAAATCAGGAACAAACCCCTCTTCATGCAACTGCCATGCAAATGCGGCAGAAGGGAATACACCATACTTGTTATTGTCTCCAAATGTCGATGATCCATCCACACGCACAGTGGCAGTTATTAAGTATTTACCGGATATGGTAAAATTCGCTCTACTAAAATATGACTGTAGGTAATCCGTTCTGTCATAAAAATTGGCTGCCAAAGAATTGACAGAAACACCACCAGGTCTTGAAAAATAGACTGGAGCAAGGTCTGGGAAAGACATTGCAAAACCACCGCTCGTTTCTGTTCCACCAGTAATATCATTGGAAATACCCCAGTTATTATACTCACTGGTGGCACTTGAAGCTGCTGCATCAGCCGCATCAAACGAATCTCGAATATCAGACTCCATTTGGTCGAAATTGAAATCACTAAAACCTCGAGCAATCACCCAATTGTATGTATTCTTGAAGCTCTGGATAGAATAACCACCCAGTACTTCCATCTCAACGGAACCAAATGATTTATTGTACGTGGCTGTTGCCTCAACAAGATGGTTAAGTGTTTGATTATTATTCAATTGACCCAATCCATTTCCTGTTACATTGTTTCCCACGTTGTTAGATTTTCCCGAAATCAAGGTTACGCGATCTGCATCAGAGAAATCAAGTCCATAGTTCAACTTGGCTACAAGACCATCCATTATTTTGTACTCAACAGATGGGTTAACCAAAATTCTGTTTTGAATCCCTCGGCTATCGTAGTATTTTAAAAGGTTTGCAGGGTTAATTAATCCACCTGTGTTGTTAAAATCTGGATCTGAAGGCCATGTTGGATTCGCAGAATATGCAGCTCCTAAAATATCACCTTGAAATCCTGCACTTCCACTTAAAGCTGGATCTTCTCTCTTTACATTCGAGAAACTAGAAGTAAGCGAAACTGTCAAATCATCATTCAAAAATGAGGTAGATCCATTAATACGACCTGTAATACGCTGCATACTGGAGTGTCTCATTATACCATTCTGGTCTTCATAGCCAATCGAGGCTCTCAACGTTGTGGCATCTCCAATAGTAGTAGAGTAGCTGACATTTTGCTTGTGAGATACTGCCGTTCTGAAGATGTAATCTTGCCAGTCTGTGTTAGCACCATAATCTTGAATTCGTGCATCACCTCCATACTGACCAACACCTGAAAGATAATAAGGCTCATCATCAGCCTTTAGAAGGTCATATGTTCTTGCCGCCTTAGAAATACTAACAGAAGAGCTAAATTCAATTCTATCTCCTAGTCCTTTTCCATTCTTGGTGGTGATAAGCACTACGCCATTAGCACCCCTTGATCCATAAATAGCAGCCGCTGAAGCATCCTTTAGAATACTGATGCTTTCTATGTCAGAAGGATTCAAGAAATTTAAAGGGTTTGTATCACCGGTGGTTCCAAGTCCAACGTCTGCGGAGCTAGCCGTTTCTCCCCCAGCGAGTGGAACACCATCCACTACGAAGAGTGGGTTGTTGTTGGATCTTACCGAGTTAGTTCCTCTAATTCTTAAAGCAATACCATCTCCGGGGTTACCACTTGCAGAAGTAATTTGAACCCCTGCAGTCTTGCCCTGAATTAGTTGCTCAGGAGATGAAATGACACCTCCATTGAAATCCTTGGAAGAAACAGCCGTAACAGCACCCGTAGCATCCTTGACGGATTGCGTACCATAGCCAATCACAACAACTTCACCCAATTGCTCTGCATCAGATTCCATGGTGACATCAATTGATGTCTGAGATCCAACAGTGATTTCTTGAGTTGCATACCCGACATACGATACCACCAATACAGCTCCATCTGGAACCGAAAGGCTAAAGTTTCCGTCAATGTCAGTAACAGTACCCGAAGAGGTACCTTTGATGGTTACGGACGCACCGATTAGTGCCTCTCCCGTATCATCCACGATTCGTCCTGAGACTGTCCTGTTCTGTGCTTGAACAACAAGCACCGTCAGAGCAATCATCGAAGTAAGTAATAGTCGCTTCATAGAAAAGAAATTTAGTTTAATGATTAGCTAACTTAAAAATTCAATTTACCTAAGTCAGATTGAGGTCATTAACAAGACAAAAAGTAGCCGATTTTTCCCTAGAAATAGGGGATTTAGAAGGTTACCCGTTGACTGGTTGATGGTCATTCTAACTCTCCTTAAGTTAAGATTTTTTAACATAAGGATTGCGAATATTAACAAAAACATGATGCCCCGCAAAGCATAAAATCACATAAATCAAAACTTTATTCGTTGCAAACGTTTGCATTCAGAATTTTCTATTTATCCTACTTTGGATTTTGAGAAAAAGTGCTGATTCTCGCTTTTTTCTATTTGACAAAGATCACATTTCACAAAGTCGCTAGGTCTTCTAGCTTTGCAGCAAAAATCCCAAATGAAATACCTTCAAAATATTACTGATGCAATCGGGAATACACCTCTTGTGAAATTGCAAAGCGTAAGCAAAGGAGTAAAGGGTACCATCCTAGCTAAAGTGGAGTATATGAATCCCGGTCATTCTGTTAAAGATCGCATTGGCATTAAAATGATTGAGGACGCGGAGAAATCCGGAGTTTTAAAACCAGGTGGAACAATAATAGAAGGTACTTCCGGGAATACAGGAATGGGGCTAGCTCTCGGAGCTATTGCTAAAGGTTATAAATGCATTTTCACCTTAGCGGACAAGCAATCTCAAGAGAAGATAGATATTCTCAGAGCTGTGGGTGCTGAAGTAATGGTCTGTCCTACCAACGTACCCCCTGAAGATCCCAGATCATATTATTCTGTAGCAAAGAAACTCAATGAAGAAATCCCTAATTCCTTCTATCCCAATCAGTACGACAATCCTTCAAACACCATCGCACATTATGAAACTACGGGACCTGAGATTTGGAAAGATACTGATGGTAAGATCACCCACTACGCAGCAACCATGGGGACAGGAGGAACCATAAGTGGAACATCAAAATATTTAAAAGAGCAAAATCCTTCTATCATTACCATTGGCTTGGATTCGTATGGATCGGTATTCAAGAAGTACAAGGAAACGGGAATTTTTGATGAGAAAGAGATTTACCCCTATCTGACCGAGGGGATTGGAGAAGATATCCTACCAGAGAATGTGAATTTCGAAACAGTGGATCACATACTTAAAGTAACTGACAAGGATGGAGCACTCATGACCAGGCGCCTTGCAAGGGAAGAGGGCTTGTTTGTAGGATGGTCATGCGGGTCTGCCGTGCATGGAGCGCTGGAATACGCCCGAGAGAATCTTGAAGAAGATGATGTAATGGTTATTATCCTTCCTGATCATGGGACGCGATACTTAGGCAAAATCTACAACGATAATTGGATGAAGGATCACGGATTTCTTGATGAAAGGAAATTTGCCACGGCAAACGACATAATAAAGAGCAGAACTGAAAAAAGAGAAATACTGTCCGTGCCATTTGATAAAACCATAGGCGAGGCAATATCTCTAATGAATAAGTTTGGTGTAGATCAAGTACCCGTAGTGAAAGGTGATGATTTTGTTGGCAGCTTAAATGACGGCAAGGTGCTAAAAGCTCTCCTACAGAATCCTGATCTAAGAGAAAAACCTGTAAGTGAAGTTATGGATGATCCATTCCCCTTCGTTTCGCCAAATCAAACTCTTGATGTCATGTCAAGCATGCTGTCGCCAGACCTAAAAGCCCTCATGACAAGAGACTCGAACAACGAGCCGTACATTATCACCCAAAGTGATCTTCTTATTGCCATGACAAAATAATTCGAAAGGACTTTGACATTGTTTTATCATTGTAGCTTCAATGCCTAAAAAGATCAACAGCATTCAAGAGCCGGTCTCATTGGAGATGGAGGAATTCGAAAAGAAATTTCTTCACTCCATGAAGAGCAATGTGATGCTACTTGATAAAATCACTCGGTACATTGTGCGCAGGAAGGGAAAGCAAATGCGACCGCTTTTCGTATTTCTGAGTGCTGGATGTGTCGGACAAATCCAAGAAGCAACACATCGGGGAGCAGCTTTAATTGAGCTACTGCATACGGCAACTCTAGTTCATGATGACGTTGTGGATGATGCACATTACCGAAGGGGTTTTTTCTCAATCAATGCACTTTGGAAAAACAAAATTGCGGTACTTGTTGGGGACTTTCTTTTATCTCGTGGTTTACTATTGTCCATAGATAACGGAGACTATCATCTACTAAAAATTGTTTCAGAAGCAGTCAAGCAAATGAGTGAAGGTGAGCTTTTACAAATGGAAAAGGCCCGCAAACTAGACATTGATGAGCAGGTATATTACGAAGTGATCAGACAAAAAACTGCCAGTCTAATCATTTCCTGTTGTAGGGTGGGTGCGGCCTCAGTAGGTGCTGATGAACAAGAAATCAACAAAATGGGTCAATTCGGAGAGGCCGTTGGTATGGCCTTTCAAATCAAAGATGACCTCTTCGATTATGGTGCCGATGAAATTGGGAAACCTACAGGTATAGACATCAAAGAAAAGAAGATGACTTTACCGCTCATTTACGCATTATCCCAGGCTAATTCATCTGAAAAAAGACGAATAAAAAAACTCGTAAAAAGAAGTGAAAAAAGTAACAAATCCGTTCAGGAGGTAATCACTTTCGTGAAGAATTCAGGCGGTATTGATTACGCCGTGAATGTGATGAATAATTACCATCAGAAAGCAATCGAAATCTTGAATGATTTTCCAGATTCTAAATACAAGAAATCTCTACTGGACCTTGTCCAATACACCATCAGTCGGACCAAATAACTAGTCTGTCAATTTAGGCTCAAGTTGCCCTTTCATAAATAGATTATACTCTTCGCAGGACAAGAATCCATCACCCAAAGAATAAGGACAGGTCTTGTACAGTTTTTCAAATTTTCCGTCTATCAAAATCACTCCCGTACCGCTGCAAACCGGGCATAGCATTTTATCCAACCCACTACAATCAAAATCATTGGCGGCCAACTCCTCACCCGCTGCTAACGCATCTGCCTTTCTCTGATCAATGAAAGCCTGCTCTGCCAGGCCCAAATACTCTACCGTCTCTTCATAGTAAATTCCCCTTGCACCTTTTAGTTGAATGTATTTATTCAGCCAATTTATGGCTCGCTTATGCTGACCAAGATGATATGAATTTCGCCCATATAAATAAGCCATTTTTGAAGGCAAAGGCTTCATGTTCTTCAGAACAACTGTGAATTGATAGTCGGCAGAATCATAGGAACCACCGAGCATCATCTCCTCCCCAACATCTACCATTTTGTTGAGTTCGGTCTTCATGATTTGGGCGTTCGCACTGACCGCAAGACTGGTAAAAAAGACAACTATATATGCCAATCGTAACTTCATTGCCTACAAAGATTGATCATTTAATTAATTTCGAAGCTTAATATTTGTTAACCTCTTACAGGATTCAGGCAATATTGAATCATTTCAACGTTCAATGACCTGAAGTCGTTCGTATGAAGAAATTCCTAACTGTTTCTCTCTTATTGATTTTTGCTGGTGCTCTGCATGCCCAATCTACGCGAAGTGCCGGCGCAGCGGCCCCTCCGCCTGTTTATCAAGCTTCCAAGAAAAAAGCCAAGTTTAGTTTCCTTGGTCTTTTTAAGAAAGAAAATTCTAAAAAACCTACGGAAGAGTCAGCTGCTTTCGAACAAAGAATGAAAGCCGTGGCGAAAAAAAAACGTCAGGAAGCTAGGCTAGCCGAGAAGCCCGAAAATTCGGATCCGTTGTACTTTGGACACAAACGACCACCAAAAAAAAGGAAACAGGGAAAAAAGAAATGGTGCAAAATCTGTGAGTTTGCCCACTAATTGACATTTTGATGAAATCGAACTGGCATTCTATTTGCCTCTGACGGAAGAGATTCCTAATTTTAAATTTCATCGTTGGACTAAATCAATTACAAATGAAAAAATCGTTAACTACTTTTTTTATGGCCGCCTTTCTGTTGGTTGCCTATTCGGGTTTTGGACAGAACCAAACCCCGCCAAATCCTGAGAATTGGCAAAAAGTGTATTTGAATTCGGGCAGATCAATCTGGATTCCAAAGGGCTGGTCTACTGAGGAGAAGACATTGGATAACGGAACCATCCAATTCATTTCATCGAATCCTGCAAGGCAAATGTGGCTCACCATGTGGTTCTACAATACGGAGAGATCTGCAGGAGACAGAATGGAAGGTATGATCTCCACGAATAACATTGATGTCACCAAAAGCTATACGGAGACGTATGGAGCCTTAAAAGTGATGTCGAAAATTGGCAAAATGGTAACCAATGGAAAGCAAAACAATGTGATCATCTCCACTGCAGAAGGAGCTGGTGGAAACTGGAACGTTGTAGGTGCTTATTGGAGTGATCCCGAAAGATTTGGAAAACACAAAAACAAGTTTCCCATATTTTTCAACAGCTTGAACTAAGATTTTTAATAAAATTGAAAAGAAAACCTGCCGATCCAGCAGGTTTTTTTATGCTCAAAATTTGTTCAAAGAAGAATTCAAATCTTCAAGCAAATCATCAGGATGCTCCAGACCAATCGACAGCCTTAGCAAGTTATCGGGAGTCGGACTGGACTCCCCTTCTACGGACTTTCTGTGCTCCACAAGACTTTCTACCCCCCCAAGACTAGAAGCGGACGTGAACAATTTCAAATCATGGCCAATTTTTACGGTTCCCTTTGAATCAGTTTTTACCAAAATTGAGAGCATACCTCCAAAGCCATCAAGCATTTGACTTTTGGCAATTTCATAACCAGGATGGCTCTCCAACCCCGGATAGAGAACTTTTTCAATCCTTGGGTGAGCTTCAAGTGCTTTTGCGATTTTCATTGCAGAGTTGCTTTGAGCCTTCACGCGCAAACTCAAGGTTTGAATGCCTCGGCAAGTCAACCAACAATCAAATGGAGATGGTACGCCTCCAACAAGTTGCTGGATGTTCTTTATTTTATCGGACAACTCTCCCTCCTCTTTGATCACAACCGCTCCTCCGATCAGATCACTGTGTCCACCGAAATATTTGGAAGTAGAGTGAACAACCACATCCGCCCCCAACTCCAATGGACGCATTAAAACAGGCGTTGGCCAGGTATTATCCACCGCACACAAAACTCCGCTCTCCTTGCAGATTTCTGCAATGGTCTTTATATCCGAAATTTTTAGCTGAGGGTTTGACGGAGACTCTAAGTACACCAGGGCTGTGCTTTCATCAATGGCATTTCTGACAGCCGCAAGATTGCTCATATCGACTATCCTTCCTTCCAAGCCCCAATCACTCAGTACTTTTTCGAAAAGCACTCGCACGGCAAAATAGACATCATCAGGAATCAATACATTTTGTCCCGGCTTTAGACTCTGAAAAATCGCCGCAATGGCCGCCATACCGGATCCAAATGCTACTCCGACCTTTCCCCCTTCAAGCATAGCAATGCTTTCCTCTAAAACTTTACGATTAGGGTTATCTGCTCTTCCGTAAGCAAACCCACCATCGTAGGTGCCATCTGCATTTCTGTGATACGTCGAGGATAGATAAAGTGGCGTGGAGACGGGTTGGGCTACTTCCACTTTGTCGAGTACGCTCTTGATCGCTTTGGTTTCGAATCTTGGCATATACCGTTCTGAAACAAGTTTGTTCCCTAATTGATTTTCCTTAATACCAATGTTACTTTATTCCAGTCCGCCGCTGCATTAATTACTTTCCTAAATTCTTCAAAGCGTTCAACTGGAAAAAAGATTTGATCATAAAACTCTTCTATTTGAATTGTAATTATGTTTCCATTCAATGTATAATCAGACTTAAACACATAGACAGGAGAATCACCATCCCCGTCCACTGAAAAATTTAGGCGTATATCCTCTGGATTCTGTATCTCATAACCTTCCGGAATTCTAAATTTTATAGATCTGTCATAGCCCCGATTATATCTATTGACAACTTGCCCCTCCCTTTTAACTTCTTGGTAAAGTTCAGTTTGAGGTCCTATGAACTCTCCTATTCTAACGAGAAGGTCATTACCAGCTCGTTGGAAATATGATTTGGATGTAAAACTTGCTCTAACCTCAAAAGGGTCATCCCATTCATTAGCATTGAAATTTTCCTTAACCGCAATGACAGTATCAATCGCCGCATCTTCTGACATACTTGATATCCAATCAGACATCATTTCATATTTTCTATCGGCCTCTAAATAGGGCATTATATCCTTCATCCAATATGAATTATGTCCTCCAAATTTTCTAATTACGTCTACCTCAATTTTGTCTAAATCCTCTGAGAAATGTCCCTCAATCTCCAGCATATCAAAACTATCCTTGGCCGGATCCGAGGAAATAAATCGTAAATCTGGAGTACCAACCAAAGACTCCTGTATGCTAACTGGGACTATGAAGAGTCCATTCGATTCGCTGAGTTCTTGAGGGATTCTTCCAAGCCTAAAATCCGATTGATAAGGAGCCATATACATTTGGAGGCTAGGGAAGTAAATAAGAAACTCGTTGAGGTAATTCCATGAATCAAATTCTTTATCGAAAGGAATTTCGTTTCGATCGGATGTAATGACTATCTCAGGGTTTAAACCAAGGGATCGTGAGAGGTAGAAAAAGAGTTTAACAAAACCGTACCTATTGGAATATTTATTAGTCCTTAAAAAGGTTAAATCCTTTGACTCCGCACCCGCGTATTCCTCATAAGAAATGTTTCTCTTAATATAATGTTCGAGTAATATCAGCTTCTCCGATGCTGACAAATCATTGCTTACACCAGCATCTTTGAAAAATTTGCTTAACTCTTTTTCTTCTTTTTTGGAAAGAGGGCCAACCATGTCAAAAATCCGCCTAGCAGCATCTCCCCAAGTAAATAACCGCTGTTTACCTTTATAGGAATTATATGCCAATTTGTATTCTATTCTCAATCGATCATTTGCGTATGATGAGAACTCTTCTTCTCTTAGAGGAGGCACATTATTTTTCACCATGATATATTCATGCTCCGGTGATTCATTCTCAACCTCAATTACAGGGTCACTGCTATTGTAAGCTTTGAAATCAAATTGCAAATTTTCTGGAGTAATGACACTAAAAACAGAAGAGACCACAGGAAACGAAAATTGAAGAAATTCTCTTCTAAAATAATTTACTGGCTTCTCTACTTTATACATGTATTCGATTTCACTGCCTTCTACAACACCCTCCATGGCGAAGATCAAATAATTTGTGCCGTCCGAATTTTCAAGTTCTTTAAGATTCGCTTGATTAAAATCTATTATTGATCCATCAGGATTCAAAGATCTGGCCTTGAGTTCAATTAATGCACTAGGATCAGATATTGGGATGTAAATTTTATTACTTTGAGTTACAGCTTCTGAATTATTCGCTCGTGTAATAATATGTCGTTGTTCAGTTAATTTGAGTTGGGCATTAGAATCATAATAAAACACATACTCAACTTTATTGAGCACACGGATCAGCTGGTTTGAAGAATCGTATTTCACAGAATCGATCATTTCACGATCCTCGATCCAGTCAAATGTTAATTGAGCTTCTGCAAAGAAGAATAATAAAGCAAAGTCGAAAAAAAGTAACTTCTTCATATTTATTCTTTCGTGTTTCGAGAAAGAATCAATGTCTCCTGATAGGCCTTTGTCAAGAGTTCAATAGATTCATTCCAAGGTTCAAATTCAGATGGACGTAAAAGGATGGAATTAGAAAGTATCTTCCGAGTCCTGATGACCTTATTTAGCTTGGTTTCATATTCAATATTAAATGCAAGAACGTCATTATCGTGGCTTACACTCTCTGGCATAAATGAAACCTCATAGCCATCCGGGATAGTAAGTTCAATCCTATCTTCTATTGAATACTGGTATTCCAATTCAATTGGTAATTTCCTTTTCTTGTCTATTACCGATTCAACCAGAGATCTCTCCAGATTTAAATTGATGTAAATGTAATTTCCAATCGACTGTACATAGTCTGGAATCTCAAATGTGTAATCTATCTGCAAAGGGGAATTTCTATCTTTTAAATTCGCTATGTCATGGGTTAATAGCTTAAATTTATTACTACCTCTTTCGATAAGCCCACTTACAAAATCTTCAGTATCTCTTTCATCAGAGTTGAGTAAATAATGCGAGTTATAAGCTTTGTTTTGACCAAACAAATGCATTGTTCCACTTCCCCTCAAGGTGTTCTGATTTAGCTCAACTTCCACGTGATCAGATATTAAATTAGAAGAGGGAGTTGTGATTGGGATTTGTCTCAAAAGAACACTATCCTCTGATATAGAAATCATGGCTTGCTTTCCCTCAATCATACTTGTGGCCAGTCCCAATTCATGATACTGCCCCGTGGCGTCCATAAATATCCACTCATCATCAATATGGCTAGCCACAATCATGTGATTATCTGTGAAAATACTAGGGTACTTTACATAGGAATACGAAATGTCCTTTGTGCCCACCCAAGTCAAATAGGCCGGAACATCAGCTATCTCTAGCATCGATTTCAAAATACTAGACATATCCTTACAGTCACCATATCGATTTTTACACACCATTGATGCTTTGTTTGGAATGAAACCTCTCATACCATTTTCGATTGCGATGTATTTGATGTGATCTTGAACCCAATAGAATATTTTTTTTGCTCTCTCATGTTTGCCATCAGTGTTTGAAACCAATTGATCAACAATTCCGCGAAGCTCAGTGGTCTCATCCTCCTCCAAGTCTTGAATGTAAGATCTATACCGTCTATGCAAATCCTTGTATGTGTTTTGCAACGTCACATAACTGCTCTTGTCTGAAGAATATCCTTTAATTCTAATGCCCAAATGAGGAACGTAGTAATTAGAAGATGGGGCCTGATCATCATATTCGTTGGCTACAATGTCTTTTAACTTAATCTCATAAACTACACCTGATTTTGAAACTGATTTTGTTAATCTAGTTGAATCAAATCCATTAAAAAAAGTAAAGCCAAGGTCAATTGAGGCGTCTACCGATACCTTTAAGTTTGATTCCAACACTGGCAAATAGCTACTCATATATAAAATACCAACATGAAGCGGGTCTGAAATGTCCTCTTCGAAAGTCTCCACAGTAATGGCTCCTTTTTGGATACTCGGAAAAGTATATTTAATATACTTTCTGTCATCATAGAAGGAACTTGAATTTGAGTCAAAGCTTTCTGTGAACTTTGTGACTGGTACTTTTTTGTACTTATTCTTGTTGGGAACCAAAGTATATGCTTGGATATCTCTTGGCTTCATGAAGCTTGAACTTAAAATAGATCCATCTGAGTAAGCTCCAGCATTCTCTTTCAGATAGACCATTTCCTGATGATAATTCGTGGTTATACTTATTAGCCCGTTATTTTGAGTAATAAATATTTCCTGTGATTTCTTGCCAAAAATTGCGACCTCACTGGGATACTTAATGGCTAATTGCTCAATATCATACTTCTGACCAGAAAGGCTGAAACTGGCATAAAGCCAAATCAAAATGGAAATCAATATCCGTTTAATCTGAAAGTGGAAGATCATTCTTGTACTTCATTTGCAATTGCACATTACCTCCCTCATCAAAATATGTAGCTTCTCCATCGAGTGTCCCATAAAACCAATTGCTTTTTTCTTTCAATTGGCCTGAATCATAATAAAAGCTACGTTCTCCATGTAATTCATCAAAATAATAATTTCTGAATTCCGATAGTTGTCCATTCAAATGGTACCTTTTGTAAACACCATGATAATCTCCATTTTGAGATTCAAATTCTCGTTCCTTTCCTCCTTTTGAATCATAATAGACGCCTATACCGGAGATTAACTCATTTTTATAATCTTGGGAGTAAGACAGTGTGCCATTCTGAAAGTATGTCTCAATCTTCGTAGTTGCACTATCAAAGGAAAAACTTAAAAGTTCGCCATTCTTGGACAAGTAACCATACTCAACCAACGATTCTCTATCATCGAAAATTTTGTACAACTGGAGTTCTCCAAAGTGATCATAGTATTTGACGGTATCTATTGACAAACCGCCCACATCCACTCCACTGGAACTAATTTGTCCGTTATCATGATAGAAATTATACTCACCTGATGTTGTACCGTACATATAATATCCATCCGAGGAAAGATTGCCGAACACATCATACCATTCCACTTTACCGTTAAGTTCTCCCAAACTATAAGTGCCCTGAAAACTCAATTTACCATCAGGATAGTAGCTTTTGTAGACACCATTTTCTTTTCCGTCAATCATTTCTGAAATCGTACTTATCTGACCATTAGGGAAATAGCTCGCCTTCGTCCCTACCTCAAGTCCAGCGATCATCCCCCTTCTATACCTTTCCTGACCATTTCGATACGTATAAACCAAGTCGCCCTTGGCATTTTTCAAATGACCTGAATCTAGCACTTCACCGTCTGGATGTCGAGCTTCGTACGTATCAATCAAATCCTCTTGATAATTCAGTATGAAAAGGGTATCGCCAAGATTACATAGTTCTACATATTCTCCATGTAGTTTATCGTTGAGATAATTGGATTTGTAATGTGGCGAACCATCCATAAAGTATGATATCCAAAGTTGTTGCTTCTGACCATCTATAACCCATCCTTCATCCATTATTTGGCCATTTTTATAATAGCTCCGATAGTAGCCGTTCTGAATGTCATCTTTGAATGAATATTCATACTTGAGTGTTCCATCTGAGTAATAGTAGCTCGCCTGTCCTTGCTGAACGCCCTCTTCAAAATATTCTTTGCTTTCCACATTGCCGTTGGCATGGAAATTCGTAAATAGACCATGTTTCTTGCCATCCAAGTATGATCCTGTAACTAATAAATCACCGCTTTCACTGTAACCTATATGAGAAAAAGTACCACTTGGGTCTCCCGATTCAGAGTATACTTTTCCTTCAACATCATAATAAGCATTACCTATAAACTTGCCTTTTTCATATTTACTAATGCGGTATTTCTTCCCTTGCAAAGTATTGACCACCTGTTCCCGTAAATATCCATCTTCATAAGTATCCAGATAGGTCATAGTTCCATGATCTGAATAGTACTTCCACTGACCGATTTTTTGCCCTTTATCATATTCACCAGAATACCTCAACTTACCATTTGCAAAATATCCTTCCCAATTTCCATGATATTCACCATCGAGATATGTGCCTTTTTGTTCAATAGAGCCATCAGCGAAGTATGAGAAAAAATCGCCTTCTAGGGTATCATTAACATAGTTATACTCGTAAGAAATCGATCCGTCTGGGAAGAAATACGTGTAATCTTCAACAAACCTTCCTTTGTCCATGACATATTCTCTCTCTTTCACACCTGTATTAGTGAACACCTCTCCTCTTCCAGTCACTTCGCCATTTCTGTAAGGATACTTCTCAATTAGTACCCCCCATTTATTATAAATGTCCAAGAAACCATCTCTTTGTCCATCTTCATTGTACACAATTTTATTCCATATGTTTCCATTCTCATGGTATATGAAGACTTCACCTATGACTGTGCCCTCTTCTGAGTAAACCTCTTTCTTATTCAAGCTTCCGTTACTGTAATAATATTCCCATGGCCCAACTTTTTGGCCATCTTTATAGACACCTCTTGCGTTGATTCTACCATTTGAGTAATAAAATTCCCAAGGTCCGACTCTTTGTTCTCCATTAGCATTTCCAATGGCGTTCAATCTACCATTTTCAAAATACCAGTGCGAATAATCGGCGTAATTATCTAGTACGCTTGCTTTACGATAATTCTTCATTTCTGCAATTACCGAACCTGCTAAAGATGACATTGCTTTTGTCTTATTGCTATTCTTGCTTCTCCATTTAACAACCTGATCTTTTCCCGAAGACGCGAGGATTAAGTAAGTAAATGCCTCAAGGTGTCCCTCATTATATATTTTAACTAAATACGGAACGTATAATCTATTCCATAAGTCATCTGGATCTCCAACCGCCTTTAATTTTGACAGCACCAGTTGTGTTTGTCCGACGATTGCTGCATCAAATTTTACTTCCTTTTTGTATCCCTTATCTATAGCAGCCCTTGAATTGATCAAAACATCAAACTGATAAAAATCATCCTTACCAATAATAGATTCAACCGACCCAATATTTTCATAGGCATTATTTACCAAATCGTTTGCCTTGACTAAGACAGAATTATTCCCTGTATTCACCGCTAAATAGGTCAGATAACTTAGAAGAGATCTAGTCTTGTGCCCCATCAATGCCATCATATCACCAAGAAGAAGATGGGAATTGGCATGGAATGGATTGATGTTCAAAGAACGCTCCGCATGAGAATAGGCCTCCTTATAATATTCATTGTCGAAATATGTTTTAGCAATATTGTAATTCAATAATTGATCATGTGGGAATTTTTCCAGGCCATATTGGTAAGTAGCGATAGCTTCCTTTGTATTTCCAAGCTCGTCAAACGCATTTCCCATAATGTTTAATATTGCCGCTTGATAGTCAGAGGGTATTTCTGATATTTTCTTACCTATTTCTATCGATTGATCAAATTTCTCGAGCTTATAAAGGGTAAGCATAGTTTCATACCTTGCCAGCACGTAATTGGTATCTGATTTGAAAACAGTAGAATACAGCAAAAGTGCCCGATCATAGTTGGCACTATCGTGTGCTTGAATTCCTGCCTGAATATTTTCATAGGCTCTCACCAAAGGAATTTTTTCTTGGGCTTTACCCAAGGTGATAAGAAACAATGTTCCTAAAACAAGTATTATTCTCGAATACATCTTGTTGAGGTTTTGAACAAATATAGTCGCCGATTTTTAATAAGACTTACCTTCTCAAGCAACTCATTGGAGCCAATAAATAATAGCCCTTCTCATTGTCCATAAGCAAACCCACCATCGTAGGTGCCATCTGCATTTCTGCGATACGTCGAGGATAGATAAAGTGGCGTGGAGACGGGTTGGGCTACTTCCACTTTGTCAAGCACGCTCTTGATCGCTTTGGTTTCGAATCTTGGCATTTATTTTTAACTATTAACTGGCTCGATTAGATCAATTTTATTTCCATATAAGTCGGCAATGACCGCTACAGTTCCATATTCCTCAACCGAAGGTTCACGGATTACCTTAACTCCGCGCTCCATGTATCTACTGAAATCTCTGCGAAAATCATCGGTATGAAGGAATAAAAACACCCGACCTCCGGTTTGATTGCCAATGGCTTTCACCTGCTGCTCTCCGACGGCCTTTGCCAACAGCAAACAACATTGCCCTCCTTTTGGTTGTACTCTCACCCATCGCTTGGTGTCTGACATCTCCGTGTCCTCTACCAGGTCGAAGTTGAGCACTTGCGTATAGAACTCAATGGCTTCATCGTAATCACGTACAACCAAAGTAAGATTTACGATTGACTGCCTCATCCGACCATTACCTGTACATCGAGCTCATTCATGGTCTTTATTTCGGTCATGAATTGATCCGTCAGATCCACGGAGAATTTCCTGCTTAGCATTTCCAGCTGAATGGCTCGATCTTCATGTGCTCCCAGTACGCTCAGTTTCAGGGAGCATTTCCCCGGATAAGTAGACGCTATGCGCTCGATTTCATCGACAATAATTTCATTCACATCCTTCAGTTTCATCCTCACTTCCAGCCCTTTAGTCATCTTTTCTCTGATTTCACTTAAGTGCTCAATGTTGTGAATCTTGAATTCAAGTTCCTCACTGTTCCATCGAGTTTGAACTGATCCTGTCAAGTATAAAAACCAGCCCGGCTCCAGCATGGGCTTGAATTGGAGATAGTCTTTTGAGAAAAGGTAGAAGGTGTAGTTATCATTGAAATCCTCTAACGTGAATTGCCCAAATGGATTTCCTTTCTTAGAAGTGCGGTGCTGCACATTGCTAATGATTCCTCCTATTCTCATCTCCCTGCCACGCTGCAACTCCTTCAAATCGCCAAGTGTGGCATTGCACAAATGCCTCATCTCAAATTTGTATTGATCAAGGGGATGACCTGTAATGTATAGCCCCACCATCTCTTTCTCAATATTCAGCTTTTCGATATCGCCGTATGGTTCGATCCGACCAATTCGGGGCTTAGTCAAAACTTCCGTTCCTCCCCCACCAAATAATGACGCTTGCGAGCTGTTGGCCTCCTCCTGCATTTTATTGGCATAGCGAATGGCCTTCTCGGTGAGGGACTGCCCTTCCTCATCAGGGTCAACGTACTGCCGCCGATGGTACTCAGGGAAACAGTCAAAAGCTCCTGCCTTGGCAAGGCTTTCAAAGGATTTCTTATTCACAGCCCGAAGGTTCACCCTCGACGCAAAATCAAAGAAATCACTGAACGGACCATTCTCATCCCGCTCCTCAATGATCGCCCTTGTTGCGGACTCGCCGGTCCCTTTTATGGCACCCAGGCCGAATCGGATTTCGCCCTTTTTGTTCACCATGAAGTTGATGTCCGACTCATTCACATCCGGCCCCAAAACGGGTGAATTAATGTTCCGACATTCTTCCATGAAGAAGCTCACCTTATCCGCATTCGAAAGATTGTGAGTGAGTAGAGATGCCATGAACTCGGCCGGATAGTGCGCTTTCAAATAACCCGTCTGATAGGCAAGCACAGCGTAGCACGTACTGTGTGATTTGTTGAATGCATAAGCCGCAAATGCCTCCCAATCTTTCCAGATTTTTTCGAGCTTATCCTCTGGGTGGCCTTTCTCCTTTGCTTGCCCGATGAACTTCGGCTTCAGCTCCATCAGCAGCTTGTAAATCTTTTTACCCATCGCCTTACGCAGCACATCGGCTTCACCTTTAGTAAATCCTGCCAAGCTCTGCGAAAGTAGCATCACCTGCTCTTGATATACCGTGATCCCATAGGTCTCGGACAGGTACTCCTCCATCTCTGGAAGGTCATAGGTAATTGGCTCCTTGCCATGCTTTCTGGCAATGAAGTTCGGGATGTACTCCATTGGGCCTGGACGATACAAGGCGTTCATGGCTATCAAGTCTTCAAACCTATCTGGCTTCAGAGCCCGCAAGTGCTTCTGCATTCCGGGCGATTCAAACTGGAAGGTTCCGTTGGTCTCACCGCGAGCAAAAAGCTCATAGGTCTTCGCATCATCGAGTGGCAGCTCGTCTATGTCTATTTTGATACCATGACGTTTCTCCACGTTTTCAACGGCCGTCTTTATGATCGAAAGAGTTTTCAGACCCAAAAAGTCCATCTTCAGCATCCCAGCTGACTCGACCACACTGTTATCAAATTGCGTAAGCAGCAGTTCCGAATCTTTTGATTTAGCCACTGGAATAAGATCGGTCATATCGCGTGGTGTAATGATCACTCCACACGCGTGAATTCCGGTATTCCTCAGTGAGCCCTCTAAAACGACCGCCTGATTTAGCACCCTTCCATGGAGGTCATCTCTCTTGAGAATTTCTTTGAGATCAGGCATTTCCTCAAAAGCCTTTTTGAAATTGGTACCAGGTCGTTCGGGCACAAGCTTAGCAATTGAGTCGGTTTCCTGAAGGGGCAATTCCATCACCCTGCCCGCATCACGAATGGCCGATTTTGGTGCCATGGTTCCGTAAGTGATGATCTGAGCCACTTGTGTGAAGCCGTACTTATCGATCACATACTGGATCACTTTCTCTCTACCTTCATTATCAAAATCAATGTCAATATCAGGCAGTGAAACCCTGTCAGGATTCAGGAATCGCTCAAAAAGGAGATCATAGGCGATCGGATCAACATTGGTGATGCCAATGCAATACGCCACTACAGACCCAGCCGCTGATCCACGACCGGGCCCCACAACTACGCCCATTTCCCGGGCTTTGCTGGTAAAGTCCTGTACAATGAGGAAGTACCCCGGATAACCGGTGTTCTCAATGGTCTTTAGCTCAAAATCAATTCGCTCTTTGATTTCATCTGAAACCACATCGTATCTTTTCTCAGCTCCTTTGTAGGTTAAATGCCTGAGGTACGCATTCTCACCGCGCTTGCCGCCATCCTTTTTATCTTCAGAATCAATGAATTCTTGTGGAATATCGAATTCTGGCAAGAGCACGTCACGCTCAAGCTTGTAATCTTCGCACTTAGACACAATCTCTGCAACATTCTCTATCGCCTCCGGTAAATCTGTAAAGGCCTCTTTCATCTCATCCTGAGACTTGAAGTAAAATTTACTGTTTGGCATGCCGGGGCGGAAACCTCTTCCGCGTCCAATAGGTGTGCTTTTTTTCTCGTTTTCCTTCACACAAATCAGCACATCGTGCGCCTCTGATTCTTTTTCATCCAGGTAGAAAAGCTCATTGGCCGCTACCAATTTCACATCGTGTTTTTTGGCTAGACTGACCAAAACCTGATTTAGGTGGTTCTCCTCTTCAAGACCGTGTCTGTTTATTTCTATGTAAAAATCTTCTCCAAAAACACCCTTCCACCATAGCAATTCCTCTTCGGCCTGCGTCTCCCCGACATTGAGAATTAGTCGGGGAATCTCCGAGTAAAGGCCACCACTTAATGCAATCAATCCCTCGCTGTATTTTTTGATCAATTCCTTGTCTACTCGCGGATACAAACCATACAAGCCCTCCATGTAGCCGAGCGAACTGAGCTTGGATAGATTTTCATAGCCTTTCTTGTTCTTCGCGATGAGCACTTGTTGGAACCGTTTATCCGGATTATCCTTGGTGAATTTTGTTTTTGTTCGCTCTTCAGCCACAAAAAGCTCGCACCCTACAATTGGTTTAATTTCAGCCTTGTGAGCAGCTCGTACGAATTTGAAGGCACCAAACATGTTACCCAAGTCAGTCATTGCGACTGCCGGCATGTTGTATTCTTTTGCTTTCTCAACTATTCGCTCCACGCTAGGGGTAGCTTGTAGGATCGAACACTGAGAGTGCACATGAAGGTGACAGAAACTCGCTGTGATGTCAGCCACATCAACTTTTTCAGAGCCAATTTTTTCGGAAGCTTTTTCTCTGATCCACGCAAAATTTGCTTTACTTAGGTCTGGTGCCTCGTACTCGAGCGTTGATAGCTCCGTTTCATCAAGAGCTGGGATGATCTTGCGTCGGAGTGTTTCGAAAAATGCCTTAGCCGTAGCATCCACATCGTAAGCCGCATCATGGGCATCCTCGAATTGCTCACCGAAGAGTTTCTCATATAGTTCAAGTAACCGCGGTGACTTCAAGCCTCCTCCTGGCCCACCCGGCAACTGGCAAAATTCTTTGGTGTCGGTCGATGTGTCAATGTTTGGGAAATCTGCGAGGATGTTCTCCTTCTCTACTCTCAAATATTCAGCTCCGAGAATCTTATTATCGAATTCGATATTGTGACCTATTAGGACTTTAGCTTTCTGCACATCAGCAGTAAACTTGTCCATCACCTCCGTCAAATCCTCCCCTACCTCCAACGCTCGGTCGGTAGAAATTCCATGCACTTTTTCGGCATTGAACGGAATGGTGAATCCTTCTGGCTTTATGATGTGATTGCCCGTGGAGATGAGCTTTCCTTGGGCATCATGCAGCTGCCATGCGAGCTGAACCAATCTCGGCCAGTTGTCCAAATCTTCGACAGGGGCAGATTTGTTATGAGGAAGTCCGGTAGTTTCCGTGTCGAAAATTAAGTACATGTATCGCCGAGATTTGGTGGTTTAACGTGGTGAAAAATTCACATCAACAAAGTAAATCATAACAATGATTCTGACCCGAAGAAATAAAGGAATGTGGAAAAGTTGTTGAGGGGTTAACTAATCACACCTTCCTCTGACATGAACTGAACAGCTTCTCTAATTCCTTGAGCATTTCTCCTATTAGCGCGAGGCAGTGTGATCAACCTTTTCCTAACTCTGCCTTTCTCATCTTTGAATCGAACCTCAAAGTAAGGATAACTGAGGATGCCCTTGGGTTTCGTGTACTTGATTTCTATGATTTGGTCTCTAAGCAAGATCGGATGAATAGTAGTGTTGAGGTTGTTGGCTATTCCATAAAATAGATACGCTCCTATTGCCCCAAAAAGTGCAGCCCATACGAGCTGACCTTCTACATAATTGACGTAAGAAAAGACCGCTGCGATCACGGTGAATCCGCCAAACAAAATGAGCAACCGAGCCATGTTACCTTGGCCCGCAATATCTCCCAGCTGACCATAAAGACCAGAATGTGTGAAAACGATTCTATCATCCATCACATGACAAAAGCCATTCTTTGTTCGGAATTTTCTTGTTTGGGACATACAAGTTCGCTTCGTATCTAAGTTACTGTTTTTAGAAACTCAAATACCAAAATCAACCATGCTTAATCTTCAAAACCAGAATAGTGGATGTAAGAACAAGGGTCACGGAGTTGGCTAAGATCAATGGTAAATCAATGATCAAAATCCCGTAGACCAGCCAGAGTGCAATGCCCGCAGTAAAAAGAATGTACATCCCCAATGAAATGCCATCAGTATTTTTGGTACGAATAATTTGGATGGCTTGCGGTGCGAAAGAAACGGTAGTCAGAAGGGCAGCTAGAATTCCAATGTATTGCACTTGATCAGATTGAGGCATTAATTTACATTGATTCTTAGCAGAAATAGACTAAACCTAACAAGTTAATTGTTCGCTTTTTGCATTTACGTTGGCCAAAATGTAATATCATTTGATAACTTGGCGAGCATTATTTTACCAACTAAACTAAAGCTATGAGTACAAAAACGATTTACTTAAAGTTGACGGGTTCCAAGCCCGAGTACCAACTGCAATGGAGCTATGACCAAAGAACATGGGCGAAAGTAGAACCTACATCTCCTTCTACAGATGTTAATCCCGGGGATGAACTTGACTGGGATGCGGATGACAGCATTTCCAATGTGAAGATCAAATTCAAAAGTGGAAATATTATTCCGAATGGGAATATCTCTGGGAATGATACTAAAAAACCGAAAGGTAACGTGAAGGCGGACGCTTCAAAGGGTAGCACTGACTCCTACACCATCAAAGTCAAACCCGCCGCGGGTGGCGGTTATCAGGAATACGATCCAGATTTAAAAGTCCCGGGACAAGATGATAAGGTTTGATCTAACCAAGAGTTTTAAAAGGAAAATCAGCAGCATTCTGCTGTTGATTTTTCCATTTCTACTCCCTTGTCAGGATCAGACTAAAGCTGACAGTCTTAAGATTGTGTTGGCGGAATACAATAAAAACACTTTGGAGAGGCTAGAGCTTGTCAAGGAGTTTATCCAACATGAACAAGACAGGGATACAATTATCAAGTACGCCGAAGAGTACATTCAAGGTGCTCTCGAACTAAATCAAACGAAATCGCTTTCCTGGATATACGGTGACTTGGCAACCGCCTACTCTCAAAAAGGTTTGGTCAAAGAAGCAGTGGAAAATTTTCATAAAAGTCTTGAAACTGCAACTACTCTGAATCAAACCGGCATTGCGCACGGAAACCTAGCTTCTGCTTATCAAGGAAGTAGTGATTATGATCAAGCTAAATATCACTACATGGAGGCGATCAAGGTATTCAGGGAGACTGAGGATCATTTTCGATTGGGGACAGTTCTCGTTTCATTAGGCTACCTACAGTATTTACAGGTTAACCTACCTGAATCAATTAAAAACCTCAATGAAGCCATAGTTATTTTCCAAGACACGAGTATTGCTTACAATGACTACTACTGGTCATATGCTGCTGGGAATCTGGCATTATCGGAAGCTCGAAATATGGATTTAGAAATTAGTGAGCAGCGCATTGATACGGTCATCCAGGTTTTGAAAAAATACCAAGATGAATATGCTATATCCGATTACAGAGTCCAGATGGGTATCATCTATTTCGAAAATGAACTCTATGATAAAGCCCTGTCTTCAGCATTGGAGGGGGTTAGGCTCGCGGAAAAAAATGACTTTAGAAAGTACAAAAGAGATGGATATCAGGTATTGGCCAAACTTTATAAACTCAACGGTGATTTTGAAGCTGCATTGGATGCTTACACCAAATTCACGGTCAATAAAGACAGCCTCACAAATGCCGATCTAATAAGGCAGTTGGCCAACCAACGAACTGAATTTGAGGTTGGACAAAAGCAGGTAGAGGTTGACCTACTTACTGCCGAAAAGAAAACCCAACGCGTTATTCTATTTGCCACCGCTGGTTTCGCTTTGATTCTTCTAGTGCTTGCAGCAATCATTTATAAGTACTACCGAAACAAAAACAGGGTAAATAAAATCCTGGCTGAACAACGCGATGAGTTGGAAAGGCTCAATGGAACCAAGGACAAATTTTTCTCCATTATTTCCCATGATCTCAGGGGGCCTGTTGCTTCCTTTCATGGCGTGAGCCGGTTAATTAAATACTTCGTGGAATCTAAAGAAACCGATCAGCTTATTGAGATAGCCGATGAAATGGACAAATCCGTGGAGCGGCTTTCGAGCCTTCTTGACAATCTACTCAACTGGGCAATGCAGCAGCAAGGACATGTCTCCAACATACCAGAAAAACTGAATCTACAAGAACTAGCCGACGAACAGGTAGGCACATTGGCGAACATGGCAAAAGGTAAGAAAATAGAGATGCGCTCCGAAATCGAAATCCCGATTCAGCTCTGGTGCGACAAAAATACCACAATGACTATCTTGAGAAATCTGCTGAATAATGCCTTAAAATTTACTCCGGAGGGCGGTTCTGTGGTGATAAAAGGTGCAGAAGTGGATGGCATGGGTGAAATAAGAATCGTTGATTCTGGTGTTGGAATGCCTGAGGACAAGGTGAAAAAATTGTTTCAGCTCCAGGACAAAAAGAGTACCTACGGCACCTCTGGAGAAAAAGGCCTGGGACTTGGTTTACAGCTAGTTCATGAGTTTATTGAAATGAATGGCGGCTCCATTCATGTAGAAAGCCAGGAGGGAAAAGGAACTGAATTCATCATTAAACTTCCCCTCTTTGACGCGGTTGGTGAAGTAGTCGAGAATTAGAAATTCACTTTTGTTTTTTAAGAAGTTTCTCGAGTCGACCTCTATCTCCCTTCAGTTTATTGATCTCAGCTGCACGATCATTCTTGGAGTTCAGCATTAAAATAGTCGCATCTATTTCTTCAATCGCCTCCTGATATTTTTCCAACTTCTCGCAAATTTCAATTTTAAGATTTCTGGCCCACTCTGATTGCGGATCTAGCTTCACTGCTCTTTCAGCCAAGTCCAAAGCTGTGACTAGGTCAGTATCTCTGGTCAGCAAAAAGGAAGCCCCACCAGCATAATTATCTGAGTTTGTGTTCTTTCCAGAAAGCAACTCAGATTTTATTTGCCCATTAATTTCATCGTTTGTAGAGGTCTCTATTAAGAAGCTTACCCGTGTTTTCTCCCAAGACAGTGATATCAATGCATTGTTGTCCTTCATTTCTATATCGAAGGTCATGGTCTCATAAAACCGTTTCGTTCTTTCAACTTCGGAAACAATCTGAATCACATTTTTTGCGGAAGAATAATTTCTCGTTCCGCGTAGTGTCGTGTCCTCATTGAGCATGATAAACCACTCAGACGCATCGGGTTTTGTGAAAATGCTGTAGGTGCCCGCAGGAATCTCCTGATCAAAAATGGTCACTGGCTTATCGAAACTGATCTTGGTACAGGCACCTGCTCCTGTTCGCCAAACCTCGCCCCAGGGCACTAGCTCTCCGAAGATGACTCTTCCACGGGCTGAGGGACGTTCGTATTCAATCTTGAAAGTGGTGTTGCCAATGACCTGCTCAATTGTGCCTTTGGGGCTAAGTGGTGGATACTCAATGTCCTGAGCAAAAATGAATGTGACAAGAAAAAGAAATAAGACGTTTAGCAGATTTTTCATGGAATAAAATTACAATCCAAAATTTAAGTCGGAGACTCAAGAAATGTATGACAAACGAGAGAGCTAACTTTATTGCATGAAAAGTGTCTTCGCAACCCTCGCCCTTTTTGTTATTATACTGTGCGTATCAGCACAAACCAAGTCCAACCCTCATCAAAAATTAAAAATCGGGGTAATCGGCTTGACCCACACGCACGTTCATTGGATACTAGGCAGGATAGATAGAGGAGATATTGAGATAGTTGGGATCGTGGAGCAGAACAGAGACCTTGCTCAGCGATACGCCAAGCAGCATGGCTTCTCGATGGATCTGGTTTTCGACAGTTCTGAAGAAATGCTGAAGACAGTGAAACCAGAGGCGGTTTGTGCCTTTGGCACCATTTACGAACACCTTGGAGTTGTGGAAACATTTGCTCCGCTAGGCATCCACGTCATGGTTGAAAAGCCGCTCGCCGTTAGTATGAAGCATGCCAGAAAAATGGCGGAGCTGGCGAAGGAGCACAACATTCACTTACTCACCAACTACGAGACGACTTGGTATCCTACAAATCATAAGGCAAAAGAACTGGTAGCCTCTGGGGAAATTGGTGAAGTGAGAAAAGTGATCGTGAGAGATGGCCATAAAGGGCCTAAGAAAATTGGCGTTAATAAGGAATTCCTGGATTGGCTTACCGACCCAGAGCAAAACGGCGGTGGCGCCATTGTCGATTTCGGCTGCTATGGAGCCAACCTAGCCACCTGGCTAATGCACGGCAAAAGACCAAAATCAGTCACAGCCATCACTCAGCAACTGCAACCGGAAAACAACCCTAAAGTGGATGATGAAGCAACAATTATTCTGACGTATGAAAAATCACAAGTGATTATTCAAGCTTCATGGAACTGGCCAATCGGCAGGAAGGACATGGAAATCTACGGCCTGACTGGTGCTATCTATGCTGACAACCGAAACGACCTGCGCATCCGGAAATCTGAAGGGTACGACGGATTCGATGAGAAGTCCATGAAGTTAGAAGAACTGGTATCTCCAAACGATGATCCATTTGCTCTGTTTGCAGCGACTATTCGCGGAAAGAGAGAAATAGAAACGTATGACCTATCCTCTCTGGCGAATAACCTCCTCGTGGTGGAAATTCTGGATGCCGCCAGAAAAAGTGCGAAGACCGGAAAAACGGTGACCTTGAGGGAGTGAATAGTAGGTTTAATCCACCAGCACTTTGCGAAGAATCTTTTTATTAGAAACATATAATTCAACTATATACAATCCCGATTCAAGATGTTGCACATCCAAAATTGTCTTTCTCTCAAAACCCTCTAAATCTATAATATTCTTTCCTTCCAAATTTCTTAGAATAATGGAGTAATTAGCATTTGGCTCTTCGTCCAACACAATAATTAATTTTTCAGAAACAGGATTAGGAAAAATATTTAGTTCAGAATCAATTTTTGCGGATGACAGAGTGATGCCAAACTGAACATCTAGTGTACTTAGGTTGCCTTCTGAAATATTAATATTTCGGACAACTGGATCATACCCATCCGCTTGAAACGTCACAACATAATTTCCTATTGGCAATAGCCTTAGATAGCGACCAAAACCTTCGTTAGATTCTCTGGTGTCAGTAAATTCACTTTCAAAGCCTGCAATTGATATTGTGGCTTCAATTGGCTCCCCTAATTCATTAATTGTAACACCTGTTATGCCTGGCCCCCGAAATTGCCAATTTTGAAATCCATTCCCAAAATAATTGAACCAATCAATTATGGCATCCGACCAGTTTCTGGTATGTTCCTTTATTATCTCTGAATGAATGATATCCTCTTCTGTCTCTGGTTCTTCACCATAAAACATAAATTCTTTCGAGAAGTTTTTATCTGAAACCTCCACAGTGTAGTCCAGTGTACCCGCACTTGCATAAGCCCAATTCGAGGACTGTCCAAAAGGAGCCAATGTCAAGACTACTGGTTCCCAACACAGACTTTTGCAATAAATATTAGTACTTTCTGACCCTGTCTCACATTCTACTCCATTGGGATCTTCAAGTGCAAAAACCCCATCTTCAATTTCGTCACAAAAATCACCGTCCTCCCTAGAATCCATGACCCAGTCCCTGAGCGCATAAGCATAATGATCTATTCTTTCCGCATCTGGTGGTGAGCCAATTTCACCACCCCACGGTCGAAGAATCTGACCGCCATCGTCTTCATTCCCTCGGTGAAACGTAAGACCAAATACAGGTTTTTCACGCAAATAAAAATCTCGAATTGCCTTAGTCTCTGATTCTGAAAATGCCTCAATTCCGCGATATTCGTAACTTTCAGGATTAGTGCTTCCTCCCTGATCATGTCTAAAGTCCCAATTTCTGTTCAGGTCCACCCCACTTTCTTCCGCATTCTTTCTTAAACCTGCGTAATACCTGAATTCCGGTCCAAATGGATTGTAATTCGTTCCATAGGGGTTCATATCTGGAATCAGCCAAATTTCATAATTATCCACAATTCTGTTAATCCCAAAATCGGAACCGTAGCTTCCCAAAAGTCTTTCGGCGAGATCTAGGATTACTTGAACACCAACGATTTCTGTTCCATGAATAATACCAGTGAAAACCCAAGCTGGTTCATCCTCACTTTCCGAAGCATTATCAGAAATTTTTAGTGCCAAAATCTCATAAGAACTGGTTTCTTCATCGAAACCCAAAACCTCGACTTTGGCAATATCAGGATATTGCGATTCATAACTGTTTAGTTGCTCTGAGATTTCCTCATAGGTTGGATAATACACATGTTGAGAAAGACCTTTTAGGGAAAATAGCACTAGGGCACAGGCCATGCATAATTGCTTCATATTAAGGATTACATTTTTTTGGAACTATCGCTAATACATTATGTGACAGAAAATAAAGACTTAAATATATCCAATCTTAAAAAATTCACAAATTCGTCTTTCTAGCCAAGGTGCTACCTCTCGAACCTAACTAAGCCTCCACTCCCTTCTTCTTCTCCAAATATTCGTCGTACGTGCTCAGCGTATCAAGAAATCCATCAGGTCGCAATTCCAGAATTCGGTTTGCGATGGTCTGTGTGAAGGTATGGTCATGAGAGGTGAATAATACCGTGCCGGGGAAATCTCTCAGACTATTATTGAATGCCTGAATGGATTCCAGATCGAGGTGGTTAGTTGGCTCGTCGAGGATAAGCAAGTTGGCGCCTTGTAGCATCATTCTCGACACCATGCATCGCACTTTTTCTCCTCCGGAAAGAACGCTACATTTCTTCAATGTTTCCTGCCCGGAGAAAAGCATCTTACCAAGGAATCCTCGAATGTATACTTCATCCTTCTCACCATCGGAGTATTGTCTTAGCCAGTCTATCAGGTTTTCATCTGATTTGAAGTATTCTGAGTTGTCATTTGGCAGGTAAGCCGGGGTGATGGTCTGACCAAATTTGAAAGAACCTGAAGTTGCTTTTTGCTCCTCCATCAATACTTGAAAAAATGCAGTAATTGCTGCTCCATCATTGCCCACTACCGCAATCTTGTCACCTCTGTTTACGAACAAGTCAACGTCTTTGAAGAGCGTCTCTCCGTTCACTTCCTTGGTCAGTTTTGTCGTTTCTAATATCTGATCTCCGGCTGTTCTATTTTGGTTGAAAATAATGGCCGGGTATTTTCGGTTGGAAGGCTGTATTTCCTCCACATTGATTTTATCAAGCAATTTTTTTCTGCTTGTAGCCTGCTTGGACTTGGATGCATTGGCACTGAATCGAGCGATGAATTCCTGCAATTCCTTCTTCTTGTCTTCTGCTTTTTTGTTGGCAGAAGATCGCTGCTGCAGTGCCAGCTGGCTAGACTCGTACCAGAAACTGTAATTTCCTGTATACAATTTGATCTGACCAAAATCAATGTCAGCGGTGTGCGTACAGACGGTATCCAAAAAGTGTCTATCGTGAGAAACAACGATAAGCGTATTGTTGAAATCTAGCAGGTAATCCTCTAACCATGAGATGGTGTTGATGTCCAAGTCGTTGGTAGGTTCATCAAGAATCAGGATGTCAGGATTTCCAAAAAGGGCCTGCGCCAAAAGCACTCGAACCTTCTCGGTTCCGTTTAGGTCTTTCACTAAATTGTAATGATCGGCTTCTTTAATGCCAAGTCCACTCAAAAGTGCTGCGGCATCAGATTCGGCATTCCATCCGTCCATATCAGCGAACTTGGCCTCCAATTCTGACGCACGGTTTCCATCTGCTTCTGAAAAATCCGGCTTGGCGTAAATAGCGTCCTTTTCCTCTCTCACATCCCAAAGCTCCTGATGTCCTCTGATCACAGTTTCCAACACAGGCACTTCATCAAACTCAAAATGATTCTGTTTCAAAACTGCCATTCGCTTGCCCGGCTCAATATTTACAGACCCAGAGTTGGCTTGAATTTCTCCAGAAAGAATTTTCAGGAAGGTAGACTTCCCAGCACCATTGGCACCAATGATACCATAGCAATTGCCTGGAGTGAAGTTGATGTTTACTTCATCGAAGAGAACACGCTTGCCGTACTGAAGAGAGATGTTTTGAGTAGAAATCATAAGTCACTGTATTTCAGGGCGCGAAGTTACTGAGTATTGAATTGGATAAAAATTTCCTTTCGAAAGATTTCAAACTGGCATATCTTGACTCTGGGTCAAAAACCAGCATAAAAAACATTCCCCACAGTCAGATATGTCAAGACCATGGAAAAGTAGGGACTAAAGACTTCCAAGACGACACGATTGGAATTATTAAAAGTGATAACTTAACGGTTTGCTCTATAAAATTGCAGAATTTGCAGAAATATTTAACTATGAAATACTGTTTGCGCCTTCTTAACATTGCCATTGTATTTGCCTTTTTCCAACCAACCCTATCGGCGCAAGAAAAACGTATTGTTGGGCTTGGATCCTCATATGGTGGTTCCATTTACAGTGTGAATGTAGATGGTGATGATTTTCAGATTCATGCTGATTTTAGTTCCGATGAGGGTATGCAATCAGCCCTGAGTGAACTAACAATTTTCAATAATGAACTTTGGGGAGTCACTGGAAATGGGGGACAAAATAATGATGGTGTTATTTTCAAAATTGATTTGGAAGGCAATTACACCAAGCTTTTCGATTTTGATCAAAATGAGAGTGGCAAGTATCCTAACAGCATATTAGTGCGATACAATGACAGAATATGGGGAACCACTCAGAGGGGAGGTTCCAATGACATGGGGACCATATTTAGCATTTCATTGACTGGGGATGATTTTCAAGTTGAATTCCACCTGAGTGAAGATCAAGGTCATTTTCCATGGGGCCCCATATTGGAGAATGGAAGTTTGTGGGCCTTGTGCTCTAGAGGTGGGACAAACGATGCAGGAACACTTATCAAAATAAACGAATCCATTGAGGTGGTTTATGATTTTCAAACTGAGCATTCAGGACCTCAACTTATCCCAGTTTTTCAAGATGAAAGTGTATACGGAGTTCTACCATTTTCAGGTGCTGGTGAGATTTTTAAACTGAACAGCAACGGGACAAATTTTGAAATTGTTCATACGTTTAGTTTCGAAAATCAGGAAGGCCAAATACCTCTTGGAATATCCAAATTTGGTAATTCCTTAGTTGGCACCACAGTTGCTGGTGGATCTAATGGAGGCGGGACACTGTATTCATTGGACACATCAAATGAGCAACTAACATACCTTCATGACTTTGATTTTGAGTCATCGGCTCCAATAAGTCCACCGATAGATTATGACGGGAAATACTGGGGTATCACTACAAATCAAGGAGTGATCTATAGTATTGATTATAATGGCGAGAACTTCATCGTGGAGAACAACGAAGAAATGGCTACCGCAAATGGGAGGTTCACTCAAGTCAACGATAAGTTTTATTTCCTTACCGAAAATTCTGGAAGAAATTCCTTTGGTAGTTTCCTTGAGTTCGATCCAGTAAATAACACCAGAACATCCTTGTATGATTTAGGGGGAGAAAATGCTATTTGTTGGCCAACAAGATCATTGATTGCAATTGATGACATGCTTTACGGAATGACCGCCTCTGGAGGATTAGGTTACGGAGGCATTTTTAGTATTGATCCTAAATCAAACCAATCAACTCTTCTCTATTCTTTTCGAGAGAAACTAATCTCAGCTAATAACGGACTCATTTATTCTGATGGTAATTTGATTGGAACCGCTCTTTATAGTAGCAGTGAAGGCGATGATGGGATTCTGTTTAGTTTCAATCCGGTGGATAATAGTTTCACAAAACTTTATGGATTTGATGCAGCAATGGGAGCTGCTCCTGTGTTTGAGTTAATTCCCTATAGCGGAAAATTATATGGAGTAACACATTCGGAAGGTGAAACAAATGATGGTGTTCTTTTCCGCATTGATCCAAATGGACAAAACTACGAGGTGCTTCATCAATTCACAGCTCAGGTGAACAGAATTCTAATCGCCGAAAACAAAGTTTATGGTGCATCAAGAAATGAGGGCGAGGACTTTGTTGGGTATTTATTTTCCTTTGATCTCACTGAAAACACATTTGATGTTCTGATTGATTTTTCCACCGAAATAGGGAGATATCCAGAGACAGGACTTACCTTTTTTGATGGCAAACTATACGGCACTACCAGGTTTGGTCCTACAAATACAGCAGGTTCCATTTTTAACGTAGATACTGATGGAAGCAATTTCTCAACTGTCTTTGAATCAACCAATTTCGAGACAATGGGTAGCGAGATGCTAGGAAGACTTCTGGTTCAGAATAATCGAATTTGGGGTACCACCACGGGAGGTGGTTTAAACAGTCGTGGAATTCTTTTAAGTCTAAATTTAGATGGAACTGATTTTCAAGTACACAGAAACCTTGACGAACAAGAAGGTGCGACAACCATGGCTCCACTGATTACTATTGAACTTACTCTTGATATTCTTGGACAACCAGAACATTCAATAACAAAGTCCTATCCTAATCCAGTTACGAATAGCCTCTTCATCAATATGGGTAACTCGCTAGTTGCTTCAGTCTCAATCATTGATTTAGAAGGAAGAACTCAAATTATACAAACGCTTGCAACTTCTGGGAAGTTAGATGTATCTGGACTTAGCTCGGGTGTTTACATTCTAAGAATTGTAAGTGCTGAGGGGGTGTCTACCCAAAAGATTAGAAAAGAATAGAAGCACTTGTTTTGCCTGTTTTTGGATTGAATAAATTGTTACTTCATCGAAGAGAACACGCTTGCCGTACTGAAGGGAGATGTTTTGAGTAGAAATCATAAGTCACTGTATTTCAGGGCGCGAAGTTACTGAGTATTGAATTGGATAAAAATTGATCGCGTGAAGCTTTGTGGCAAGAGGTTATATAAATTCGGCATCTAATGGAAGAACAAGAATTCAATTACAAGCCGATTATGTATCCTCTATCAATTCTGGGCTATGTAACGGGGGCTATTTTAGGTGATAGCTCAAGTTTTGATTGGCTGTCTTGGTTGATTTATGGTGTAGCCACCCTATTGTTGATAGTGGCGCTACTTCGACACAGAACGATTGTTGTGAATGAAAATGAGATAAAGATCAAGGAATTAATCAAGGGCGAAAGAACCATTTTGCACAGTGAGGTTTCGTATTACCGATCTACTTATGAGTTTCGAAAAAGTCCTTACACCACGTGGTATTTCACCTTAAAAAATGGAAAGGAAATCGTTCTTTCCCATGATTTCATGCAAAAGGAACAGGATTTATCAGCCTATGTAAATGCCTGGTGTTCGACGCTCATAATGGAGCCAAGTGCTTAATGTCGCAGAGCCAATGCTTCCTTCAGTAAGTCGTTTATGATACTCACATCCAAATCTTCATTCGGATCAACCCTTAAAATCTTCATTCTTGCCCGATCACCCATCTCCAACATAGGATGATCAATTAATTGACCATCAACAAAAAGAAGGTAAGGCTCCTTAGTCTTCTTATCTGTCCAGAGATAAACCAACGCCTTTTTCTTAAAACTAAAACAGGGCATTCCATATTTGGTAGTTTCTTCCAAATCACCGTGCTCCAGTAAAATCGTCCTCAGCGTTAGTAGACAACCTCTATTCGGCTCTTTCTGATTTAAGTAAAAATCGGACGGATCATTGGTCATTCTACTCCATTATATTCCTGACGTTATCCTCAATCTTGACAGAAAGTCCATCCGTAGGTAAGTCATTGATATCAGAGCCAAATGGGTCTTCGATTTCCTCTGCAAGCAGTACGATGCTCATCAAAACATAAAGAAGAATTATTGAAATGGCGATCGTCCAATAGCCGTAGGTCGGCAAGAAAGCAAAAGGCAAAGTGCTCAAAAACACAAAGATGAATTTCTTCATAAAGATGCTGTACGAGTGTGGGACGGGTGTATTTTTTATCCTCTCGCAAACACCTGTAATGTCTGTCAAAGACATAATCTGATTGTCCAAGACTCTATACTGTTCGGCATCAATAGTGCCATCCTTTTTCAAGGCATTTGCCAACCAGATAATCTTCTTGGCAATAGCATTTGGCATATGCTCTATGGTATCCAGCTGAAGGTCACTCCGCAATTTGGTCACTTCATCCTCGGCCACACCGTCGCGCAAGTGTTCCTTTAGGGTTTTTGGATAAGCAGAAATACAATCGGTAATTAGTTTGGAATATTTATGATCTGTTGGCACCATCACCGCAAACTTCATTGCCAGGTTTCGGCTATTGTTTACAAGGGCGCCCCAGGTTTTACGTCCCTCCCACCATCTATCATACGCCCCATTGCTTCGGAAGACAAGGAAGAAGCCGAGTACGATTCCCATGATACTATGAACAGAGGTAGTGCCCGGGTAGCTAATTTCAAAATAGTGAAAAACAAAGGCCAAACCCGCCGTATAAAGGGCCAGATAGATCATGGCGGTTAACAAGCGAGAAAAAATAGCACGGCTATAATCGTGCGTAAAAAGGTGAAACCAACTTTTGGGATCGTAATTTTTCATAGTGACTAAGTGATCAATATAGGAGCAAGGATAGCACTCAAAAAATTAACACTTCATTTCAACTTGAAAAGAAAATGGTCAAACCCTAAATCAAAAAAGTCCGGAGTAGTATTCCCTAAGAATTTATCTTCGCCATGTGACTCGCCAGCAACTCATCCAGCAAATCCAGACCAAGCAATCCTTCCTATGCGTTGGGCTTGACACGGACATCCGTAAAATACCCAAGCATCTACTCGAAACGGATGATCCAATCTTTGAATTTAATAAGGCGATTATTGACGCTACGCTACCTTACACAGTAGCCTACAAACCCAACATCGCCTTCTATGAAGCGCACGGGATCAAAGGGTGGGAAGCGCTCAAAAAGACGATTGATTATTTGCCGGAGGATGTCTTCACCATCGCGGATGCCAAGCGTGGAGATATTGGGAATACATCTTCAATGTATGCACGGGCTTTTTTCGAGGAAATGAATTTTGACTCTATCACGGTGGCACCCTACATGGGCGAAGATTCAGTGAAACCATTTCTGGAATTCAATGAAAAATGGGCAATCATTTTGGCCGCCACATCCAATGTAGGATTTAAAGACTTTGAAGATTTACAATTAGTAAGTGGTGAGAAATTGTATGAAAAAGTGATCCAAACGAGTGCCGAATGGGGAAGTATGGACAACCTCATGTACGTAGTGGGTGCTACTCGTCCCGAACAATTGAAAACCATTCGTGCCCTAGTCCCTAACCACTTTTTCCTTGTGCCTGGAGTAGGTGCGCAGGGCGGAGACATGAAAGCAATTATCGAGGCGGGACTGAATAAAGATTGTGGCTTGTTGATCAACTCCGCGAGAGGAATAATATATGCTTCTGATGGTGAGGACTTTGCTGAGGTAGCGGCAGAAAAGGCTAGGAAGATTCAAATGGAAATGGCCGTGTACGTCTAGCTCCATTAATTTCCTCTTCCTAAGATTGTTTATTCTGACTCCTAGATGAAATCAATGCACTCCTGAAAATCATTTAGTATAGTTACTTCCTCTCCTATGGCAAGAATAACCTGATTGGTTGAAATATACGTGACGTCAAGTGTTGCCTCCTGTATCTCTCCGTCTATAGTATAATTCAGATATACAGTCGATTCTGAAGAAATAACAGGAATCGTTTGCCAACAGGCGTACCTTTCCAATTCTAGTGACTCCAAGGAAAGGCTAACTTCTTCGCTATCAACTGACAAGAGTATTTCGGTAGGCAAGGCATTTCCAAACACCAAAAGCGAAAGATTCATTGCAGAAGTTTCGATTGTACCGCAGGGTGGTTCAATACATGATTTCGAAACAAAATCCTCACCGCAAGAAGTAAGAAAATTGACCAGTAAAATCAGGAATAAACTAACAAGAACACCTCTAGGTTTTTTCATTGTTTCAAGTTTTAATTAGTTACAAAGGATATGTGGTAAGACCCTCAATGCATATATTTCGTTGGAATGGGTGCAAAGAATTAAAAAAAATCAATTAACGGTTTAGTTTAGTCATTACATGGACGAAGCATTTCTTCATTTTATCTGGAAGTTTCAGAAGTTCGAGAAAGCAAATCTCTCCACAAGTGATAGTGAAGACCTCCAGATTTTCTATCCCGGAATTCACAACCACGACTCAGGACCGGATTTCAATGAAGCGAGAATCAAGATGGGTGAAATCGAGTGGAATGGACAGATAGAAATCCACATAAAATCATCGGATTGGAACCTTCACGGTCACACCGGTAACCCCGCCTATGAAAATGTAATCTTACATGTAGTGTGGCAGAATGATATTAAAATTTTTCGCACTGATGGGTCGGTCATACCTGCACTGGAATTAAAGAATTTGGTCGATGCGTCGCTACTGTCCAATTACAAATCCTTCCTCAATCAGCCTCAGGAAATTCTATGCGCCAATCATCTGAGCAAAATCCATGACCTAACGTGGCACTCCAATCTTGACGCCATGCTGACACGCCGTTTGCAGATGAAATCTGAGCGCATTCTAGAACTGGCAGGAAAGAAAAACTATGACTGGGAGGAGGTGGCCTACATCACGCTCTCTAGGAATTTCGGCTTCTCGCTGAATGCTGAGAGTTTTGAAAAACTTGCTCACAGCTTACCTCTCAAAGTGGTTTCAAAGCATGGAGATCAACCTAAGCAAATCGAAGCTTTGATCTTTGGACAGGCTGGTTTTTTAGAAGATCCCATCGATGAATATCAGCATAACCTCAAATCTGAATTTGAATTTCTGACTAAGAAATATGGTCTTGTGAATGGCCTCCACCAAGTGCATTGGAAGTATGGTAAAATGCGTCCCTCCAACTTTCCAAGTGTTCGATTGGCTCAGTTTTCTGCACTTTTATCCAAGCATCAAAAGCTGTTTTCATTGTTTCAGCAGGTTAATGACTTGAAGGGATTGAGAAAAGAAATGACTCTTACATTGTCAGAATACTGGGAGTCTAATTATGACTTTAAGAAGCCACTAAAGCGAGGGGTCAATCTACTAGGAAAATCCACACTTGAAAACCTGATCATCAATTCGGCCGTTCCCTTGCTAGCAGCCTATTCTATTCACACTGACCAGCCAGCCATGATGTCCAAAGCGATTCAATTTCTTGAAGACCTTCCTCCTGAATCAAACAGGTACACCAGGCATTTTGAGGCACTTGACAAACCGCCTAAAAATGCGTTTGATTCTCAGGGACTCATTACCTTGTTCAAGGATTTCTGTAATCGAAAAAAATGCCTTAATTGCGCAGTTGGAAGTTCGCTCTTCAGCAAATAATGTATCCTGTACACCTTACTCTGATAGTATTTTGCATCTGGCTGATTGGAAGAAAGCAGCCCGACCAGTGGTTGTACTATCTCTCCTTTTTTCTTAAAGTCTCTGCCGGTATAGCGCTCGGCATCATCTTCAAAGTCTTCTTTGGTGCGGGAGATACTTTCGCGTTTTACGAAGCAGCACAGTTAATCACCGAGGGTGGTTTTCAAGAATGGTGGCATATGCTCGGACAATCAGAAATCGGCCCATTTCCCAACCAACCCAGAGCCATCTTCTTTGTGAAAATTGTGAGCGGAATCTTGATACTGACAAAGGGTAATTATTGGATTGTATCTACGTATCTGTCAACCGTCAGCTTCCTTGCATTTTGGTACCTCTACAGACAAGTCCGCACTACTTTGCCAAATATCAAATGGCCAATTGTGATTGGTTTTTTACTACTTCCTTCAGTTGTTTTCTGGTCAGCAGGAATTATGAAAGGGGCACTCACAAATGCCTCCATCGCCTTTCTGACGGCCATTTGTCTAAAGCTGTTCTATCGTAAGCAGATGTATTGGTACGAATTTGTGCTTGTCGCAATCGCCGGACTGCTGCTTTACTTCATCAAGTACTATTTGCTGATCATCCTCGTGCCCGCCATTCTATACGCACTGTTCGATCGGAGAGCTTTCAAGGCCGGCCTCACGAAACCAGTTAGGGCAATTGTCTATTTGGCGATCTTTGCCGGATCCATCTTCATTGCTCCTCAAATCGACCCAAACCTTCGCATTGACAGATTGCCTGAGTCGATCCATCGAAACCAACAATCACTGGACAATTCAGAGCGAAATAACAGTCAAATTGATCTGATGATAGAGCCGACGTGGGGCAGCTTGTTGGCCAAAACACCAAAAGCGATTTTTATTGGGCTATTCGGACCAACCATTTTCGACACCACATCTCCTTGGGGCTGGATTCCCAAAATCGAAAATCTCCTGATCTTCGGTTTTACACTTTGGAGTATTTTCCTTCTATTCAGGCAGAAACTTTTTGATCCAGATATCCTGGTCATCGCATCTGGATTCTTCATTTTGGTACTGGCAGCCATGCTTCCTCTAGCCGCGCCTAATTTCGGTGCGCTGGTTCGGTACAAAGCGCCTTTGACTCCCTTCCTGGTTACGCTCGTCACCATCCTGCCTTGCTGGTGGATTCAAAAACGGCGACAGAATAACTAGCTTTGCGTCCTCAAATTTGAATCATGGAAAAACCGGTAATTATATTCGGCGCTAAGGGCATTGCCAAAGACGCATTAGAAATTTTTCAAAGCAATGAAATCGTGGTGTACGGCTTTCTTGATGACGACAAAAGCCTGCACGATTCTTCCATTGGAGAAATTCCCATTTTAGGAGATACCGAGGACCATGGCTTCTTAAAATTGATCGGTCAAAAGGCAGAAGCTTTTATTGCGACTGACGACAACAAACTTCGCAAAGAGTTGGTGAAATACCTGAACGACCAACGCAAGGTCATGCCTACCAACGCTGTTCATAAGACGGCTTCCATCGCTTCCTCGGCAGCCATTGGTCATGGAAACTTCATCAATGCAGGGGTACTGATTGGGGCGGATGTGGTGATTGGTCAGCACTGCATCATTCATTCCGGTGCAATTATGGAATCTGGAACAGTCCTAGAAGATTTCGTACAAGTTGGTGCCGGGACAGTGATCAACTCTAAGGTTACCGTGGGGAAAGGAGCATTTATTGGCTCAGGAGCGAATGTAGTCGCTGGAATAACCATTGGAAAAGATGCTCGGGTAGGAGCCGGTTCTGTTGTAATCCAACAAGTAAAAGACAAAGAGACAGTTTTTGGTAATCCGGCTGCCGCTGTGAAGTAAGTATTAAAAAGTAGTTAGTAGAAAGTAGAAAGTAGGTAAGAGTAAAAGTGGTTCCATGAATAATTTCAGAGACTTGAAAGTATGGCAAAAGTCCGTCGATTTGGCCAAAACCATATATGATCAAACATCCATATTTCCTGACTCTGAAAAATATGGATTGATATCTCAAATGCAAAGAGCTGCTGTTTCAATCAGCTCGAATATTGCGGAAGGAAGCGGCAGACAAACTAAACCAGATTTCAAACACTTTTTAAGTATTGCTCTTGGTTCGAGCTACGAACTTGAAAATCAAGTAATAATAGCAGAGCGACTTGGTTACATCAGAAACATTGATTTACTCGTTGCAAACATCCAAGAAATACAGAAAATGATCTATTCTCTAAGATCAAAAATTTAAGTTTCTAATTTAGAACTGCTCCTTCTACTTTCTACTAAATCTCTTTCTACTTAATTTCGCAAAAAATTAACACCCTGCTGAAACAGGACATTAGTTATGGAAGAGAATAAATACAGCGTCCTGCTCTACTACTGCTATGCGCACATTGAAGACGCGGAAGACTTCAGGGAGCAACATCACCTATTTTGTATCGAGAACAACCTGAGAGGCCGAATTATAGTCGCTTCAGAGGGTCTGAATGGAACCGTGTCCGGGCTGCACGCAGACTGTGAAAAGTACATGAACGAAGTGCTTTCCGATCCTCGATTCGCTCATACGGAGTTCAAAGTGGACACAACGCCTGATCACGTCTTCTCAAAACTGCACGTACGGTTGAAACCAGAAATCGTACATGTTGGCTTACACCATATCGATCCTACCATCCGCACAGGCGAGTACGTGGAGCCGAAAGAATTTCGTCAAATTCTCAAAAATCAAGATGAGGACACAGTCATCTTAGATGTCCGGTCTGACTATGAGCACAAGCTTGGTAAGTTCAAGAATGCCATCATCTTGGACATTGAGAATTTTAGGGACTTCCCTGAGAAAGTGAAGGAACTGGAGAAGTTCAAAGGAAAGAAAATCGTAACCTACTGCACAGGCGGGATCAAATGCGAGAAGGCAAGTGCTTACCTTCTGGATCAAGGATTTGAGAATGTATACCAGCTCCACGGTGGTATCATCAAATATGGTTTGGAAGCTGATGGCGAGGACTTTGAGGGTTCCTGCTATGTCTTTGACAATCGTATTGCTGCTGAAGTGAACAAGGTGAACCCTACGGTCATCTCGAAGTGCTACATTACCGGAGAGCCAACCAATCGAATGGTAAACTGCGCCAACCCACATTGCAACATTCACATCCCCATGTCACATGAGGGTGCAGAGGTGTATGCTGGTAATTGTTCGGAAGCCTGCATGAATAACCCTGACACCAGACCCTACGATGGAACCGGTTTTTATCAAAAAGAGTCCAATGGATACAATCCTTACAAGGGGTGGAAAAGGAGAAAGCAAGAGGAAAGCAAGACAAGCGATTCTTAGAATAGAATCATTTCGCTTAACTTTCATGGCGAATCACCGCTATGAAGATTTCAGAAACAGACCTTATCCTCAACAAGGATAAGAGCATTTATCACCTCAATCTCCGGCCCGAGAACCTTGCCGACAAGATTATTGCAGTTGGCGATCCGGGGCGTGTGCATCGCGTATCTCGTCATTTCGAAAAGGTCGATTTCGAGATGAATCGTCGGGAGTTTATCACTCATACGGGCACTTTTCAAGGGAAAAGAATCACTGTCATTAGCTCGGGTATGGGCACTGACAATGTAGAAATTTTGATGACCGAGCTGGACGCCATTGTCAACATAGATCTTAAAACGCGAGAACCAAAGGCACGAAAAAAGAAACTCACCATCATTCGTGTGGGTACGTCGGGGACGATACAGCAGGACATCCCCATCGACTCGCACTTGCTCAGTGAGCATGCCATTGGCCTTGACTCGCTCATGCATTTCTACAAATTCAAGATGAGGACGTTCCCTCTGGAAGTAGCGAAGAAATTTCAAGAAGCTATCGACCTCCCCTACCTGCCCTATTGCGTGCGCGGTTCTGGGGAGCTCATTGAAAAATTCGACGACATTCGGAAAGGAAATACGCTCACCTGTCATGGATTTTACGCGCCTCAAGGCCGAACCATTCGCACTGAAATCACCTATCCAGATTTTGTAGACAAACTCATGTACTTCCATGTCGATGATTTTTGGATTACCAATTTTGAGATGGAAACAGCCGGCTATTATGCTTTGGCCAAACTACTAGGGCACAAGGTGCTGAGCCTGAATGCAATCCTTGCCAACCGCGTGACAGGAAAGTTCTCAAAGGACCCAAATAAATCCGTGGACGCGCTCATCGAAAAAGTGCTTCATAGAATTTGAAGGATTTAGGCACTACTTTAGTCATTTAATTGAGTTAAAAATTAGTTGATGTGAGTCAAACCGTAGACTTTTCCCCCTTGCTGGTCAGCCGTCTAAAAGAACGAGACGAAAAAGCATTTGAGTTTCTGTACACCAATTATTCAGCTGCACTTTATGGCATTATTTATCGAACGCTGAATCATCAGGAATCTGCCGAAGAAACCCTGACCGACACGTTTCTCAAAATCTGGGACTCCATCGATCAATACGATGCAACTAAAGGCACACTCTTTACCTGGATGTACAGGATTGCTCGCAACAAAGCCATTGACACCAGGCGTTCGCGGAATTTTAAAGCGGGAGAAAAATCTACTGACATTGAGAATTACGTAACTAGTTTCAAGGAGGCCGAAGGGAAGGAGAATTACATTGGGTTGGATAAGGTCTTGAGTAATTTGGGAGAGTTGTGTCAAAAACTTTTAAAGCTCAATTTCTTCATGGGATTCTCTCATGCCGAGATCAGCAAGAATGAGGACATGCCTCTTGGATCAGTGAAAACGAAAATCAGGAACTGCCTGAAAAATGTAAAAACACAATTGCAAGGAGATTTTGACTAATCAAGAAATTATAGAACAAGGGTACCTAGAAGCGTACCTAACAGACGACCTCAGCGAGGAGCAGCGCCGAGAAGTGGAAGCCAGCTTTGGTGAAAAGGAAATTCAAACAGCATTTCTAGACATCCAGAAGAAATTGGAATTTTTGGCCTTTGAAGGCGCGCTGAGTGCTTCTGACCAAGTGAAATTGAATGTGCTCGGTCAGATAATGTCTGTGAAAAAGAAACGACCAAGCTTCCTTGTGGCAGCCAGCGTCACGGTAGCAATCGGCTCCATGCTTGTGGCGTATGTCTTCTACAGTCAGTACAAGGAAGTGCACAATCAGCTTGCCGGACTTCTGAATCAGAATGAGGAGCTGGCCGATAACGTGCAGCAGGTAAATCAAAAAATGGATCGAATGAAAAACGATCTGACCGTGCTCATCAATCCGGCTTTTTCACGGGTAATTATGAATAGCACGCAGGACGGCATTGTGCAGCAAGCGGTCATCTATTTCAACCCTTCAGAGCGGCAAGTGTATCTCAACACCTCCACGCTTCCTGAACTCTCAGAAGATCAGCAATATCAACTTTGGGCGCTCATAGATGGGCAGCCTGTAGATGCCGGGACTTTCGATGTGCTGAAAGATCAATTCCAGCAAATGAAACAATTCGAACGAGTGGATGCATTTGCGGTGACCATCGAGCCTAAGGGCGGAAGTGAAGGACCGACCCTTGAGAAAATGCAGGTATACGGCGAAGTTTAGAAAAAATTCAATCTGAAAAATCCAACCTGATTTTTGATTACGTACTTATGAAGCACGTTCTAGAATGTGTAACATAGCTGGTTGTAAGAGGGCGCCTGTGGTGGGCGCCCTTGTTTTTATTTACCAGTGAATCGCTTGAAGGCATGGCCAATTTCCTTGATCGCTTCATCCAAATGCGGCTTGGCATGATCCCAGCGCTCTTTTGCCTTCTCAGAAAACCCTTTCGAGTCTTCGTTGATTCCCTTAATCTTCTCTTTTAATTCCCTGATTTTCTCCTCCGCTTCATCGGATACATTCTCGCCCGTTTCCTTTATTTCCTCGATGAGTTCATCCATCTTTTGTCCCATCTCCGAGAGCATTTTCTCCAATCCTTTCTTAGCTTTAGCCATGTGTAGTAGTTTTTAAGTGAATGTATGAATAGACGAGAATTTACAAAATCAGTTGCTCTTACCACCGTTGGATTTTCCTTTATCGGTTGTGATACGCAACCAAAATTCCCTGTGGAGGAACTGCTCGGCAGGGTGCAGCCAACACTCGTTGGAGAAGCCAATTTAAGGAAGGAGGCCGCCGAGGCATTCGCTAAAATGAAAGTTGCGGCAGCTTCCAAAGGAATAGAAATTCAGGTGGCCTCCAGCTACCGAAGCTATCAGCGACAGGAGCAAATCTGGAATGGAAAGTACGAGCGTTTCACCAAGCAGGGTTTGTCTCCTGTGGAAGCCATTGACAAAATCATTGAATATTCTACAATCCCCGGAACCTCTCGTCACCATTGGGGAACTGATCTTGACATTATCCAGGGCGGAAAACCGAAACAAGACGATTCGCTACTGGCCCGGCATTTTGAAAAAGGCGGACTGTATCGAGAACTGAAACTGTGGCTGGACGAAAACAAAGAAAGCTTTGGGTTCTACGAGGTGTACACGAACGCTCCCGGCAGAAAAGGTTTCAACTATGAGCCGTGGCATCTTTCGTATAAGCCACTCTCCCACCCGATGCTTCAGGAATACAAAGCCATTGACTTGAAAGCACTTCTTCAGCAAATGAAACTGAAAGGAAGTGAGCACTTCACCGATACATTTATTCAGAGATACAGAAGTGAAAATGTGTTGGATATAAATCCTGAGTTGCTGTGACTATTCATGAACCTCACCCTTCGAGAACCTCAGGGTGACACCTTGATTGATGTTAAGAATAAAGCACAAAACCCGCTAACATTCTTGTCATGCTGAGGCAGTCGAAGCAGACAATGGCAAATATCTTACATATCTTAATCCTGCCTAAATTTAATTATGAAACCATTTCTTCTTCTGTTTGCCGTTTTGTTTTCGCAAGCTGTGTATGCCCAATCCAACCAACCCTCCTCCGACTGGGGTAACCTCTCTCGTTACTCCTCAGCCAACTCCGAACTCTCAATGAACGAACCAAACCGCATCGTCTTTTTTGGCAACTCCATCACAGAAGGGTGGTCCAACATTCGCCCTGATTTTTTTGCTGAAAATCCCTCTTTCGTTAACCGTGGGATCGGTGGCCAGACCACTCCGCAGATGCTCGTAAGGTTCCGTCAGGACGTCATCAACCTGAAACCAAAAGTCGTGGTAATCTTGGCAGGCATCAATGACATTGCACAAAACACAGGCTACCTCCCCATCCCGGATATTTTTGACAACATCAAGTCTATGGCTGAGCTGGCAAGAGCCAACAAAATAAAGGTGGTGCTGTGCTCGGTGCTCCCAGCCTATGATTTTCCCTGGCGACCGGGTTTGGAACCCGCACATAAGGTCATTGAACTTAATCAAATGATCAAGGACTACTGCACAGAAAAGAACATCATTTACGTCGACTATTTCTCAGCCATGGTGGATGATCGAAATGGCTTGGATGCCAAGTATCAGGAAGATGAAGTGCATCCTACCTCTGCTGGGTACGCCGTGATGGAGCCACTCGTATTGGAGGGGATCAGAAAGGCACGGATGGAGCGATAAACTTAGCATGAATCCATCGACCAATCGAATTTTGTTCTTCATTGTCTTGGCGCAGTTCTGCTGCACTACCCTTTGGTTCGCTCTGAATGGAGTAGCTGAAGGAATGGCCGTCACTTTTGGGATAGAGAACATTGTCAGTTCCATCACCTCCTCGGTTCAGTTTGGCTTTATCATTGGTACGCTTCTCTTTGCTTTTCTTAAGCTGGCCGATCGGTTTTCACCCTCCACAGTTTTCCTGATTTGTGCTATTCTTGGTGCAGCTACCAACGGCCTAATCACTCAAATCACTGACCCCATATTCATTCTGCCTCTTCGGTTCGCTACCGGATTTTTCCTCGCGGGTATTTACCCTGTTGGGATGAAGATCGCTTCAGACTACCATCAAAAAGGACTTGGTGTTGCGCTAGGCTATTTGGTGGGTGCACTGGTGATTGGAACGGCTTTCCCCCATTTGTTGAAAAATCTCTTTGCCGATTTTCCCTGGCAGAATGTGGTGCTAACCGCCAGTGGAATGGCTGTGCTCGGCGGACTGATTATCGGTCTTGGAGTAAAAGATGGTCCCTACCAAAAAAGAAGTACACAGTTCGAGCCTGCATCATTCATCACTATTTTCAGCATCCCAAAATTCAGAGGAGCCGCCGTTGGTTACTTCGGTCATATGTGGGAGCTGTATGCCTTTTGGGCTTTTCTCCCTCTCTATATCACCCTCTTTTCCGCTAATTCTCAAACCGGTTTATCGGTTTCTTCACTCACCTTCTCTGTCATTGCTATTGGCGGACTGGGCTGTGTAGTTGGTGGCTACTTATCCAAGAAAGCAGGCTCCAAAAAAGTGGCTTCTTTGGCATTAATGGTGAGTTTAACCTGCTGTATCATTTCTCCTTTTGCTCTGGCATTTCCAACTTCAGTATTTCTTGGGTTCCTCTTTGTTTGGGGAATGGCCGTGATCATGGATTCGCCTCAATTTTCTACCTTGGTTGCGGCGGCTGCTCCTCCCGATTTAGTCGGCACAGGATTGACGATTGTGAATAGCATTGGGTTTGGAATCACTATTGTCAGCATCATGTTGTTGGGGTGGATCACGCCAAGCGAGTGGCTTTTTCTTTGGCTTGCCCCCGGCCCGCTGATTGGATTACTTTACTTCAAGGAATATGGTTAAAAAAATAAGTCTCTACCTCCAGGTTGTATTCTACCTCTACGCCGGAACCAACCACTCCATCAATCCCGACTTCTATGCAGGATTGATCCCTGATTATTTACCCGCTCACGATGCGATAAACGCTATCGCAGGAGTGGTGGAAATTTTCTTTGGAATTGGGTTAGCCATCAAGCAAACCAGAAAATGGGCGGCATTTGGCATTATAGCTATGCTCATTGCTTTCATTCCCTCCCATTGGTATTTCATAGAAATTGGAGGATGTATTGAAGGTGGACTTTGCGCTCCCGTGTGGGTAGGCTGGGTTAGATTGGTCGTCGTGCATCCTTTACTCATACTGTGGGCATGGCGTCATAGGAAGTAAATCCTGTCCTTCAACTACTTCTTTGCAAGCTGTAATGTGATCGAGCTGACTTGGGACTCATTTCCGTATGTATCAATCTCATAGGTGTACGAGCCACTTTCGAGGTAAGATTCACCCACATAATCTATTGGCTGAAGAGTGAAAGTTTCTTCACCTACCATCAACTGTACAAAACCATAACGATAGGCGGATTCATACATTTCGTATTCCGAGACCTCACCTGCGGGAATGTCTCCAAAATCATGAGAGCAGCAACCAGTACTTACAACAACCCCTGTGTAGTCATGTTGACTTACATTTCGAACCCTCAATTGCACTGCCTCCGGATCATTGGATTCTTCACAGGCTGATAAAATGAAAATGACTACAAGTAGAAATATCGATTTGAATGCCATTGTATTAGAATGATGATTGGACTATAAGACCCTTGAATGACATCTAGGGTTGGAATCTAAGTCAAAATAGAAGGACTCTAACTACCATTCAGGGGTCTAAAACTGCCCCTCGTCGAAGCACGAAAAGCACACATTCGAAAAATGATTGTAGCGATCGTAGGCAGGGCCGACTTTGCCAAGGATAGTAATAATCTTATCAAGTCTCACTTTTCGATTGGCATTGAGCTGTAAAAATTCCCCCTCATTGGTACGGACAACACCCATTATTTCTCCCTTGAAATCATTCATATCATTTCCTGATTCAAAGAAATTGACCGTTCCACTTTTGCCGATCAAACCATCAACAATTTCTGGAAAATCCGGGTCTACCGGATGATAAGGATCAGTGATCATCGACTTATTTCCTTCTTCTCAAAACTAAACTATCTGCTGGGTAGGTGGCCTTCAGCATGTCCATCTGTTCCTGAGCCCAATTCACGAGCAGCGTTCTCTGCTCTTGTGTAAGGTTTGCCTCGCTGTGCAATCCCAGATAAGTATACGAGGCAAGGGGCATCTCACCCTCCTTCACTTCCTCGATGATCTCCTCGAATTTATGATTTTGTACGCCAAGACGAAGATTTGTAAAAGTTGAGAAATTCAAATGACTCTTACCATGTTCGATGTGATTGTTTAAGTACCAAGCACCTGGTTGCACATTGGCGTACCATGGGTAGCGTGTCTTGTTAGAGTGGCAGTCATTGCAAGCAACTTTCAGGATGGCGTTCACCGGGGCGGGAATGTCATAGTTCTTGCTCAGGTGAGCCGATTGGTCGTCGGAGATATTTTTCTCAGGTCGGATAAACTGAATAATGACAAATGCGATTAGCAGGCCGATGAGTATTTTCTTAATCATGATGTGTTTTTGTATTGTGTAGCGAAGTTAATCTACGATTGAGAACCAGTCTTGGTTGGGCAAAAGCATTATTTGAATAAAAGGATATTGACTACAACCTTAGACACCCAGTGAGCTACCTGGTCAATTCATTATTCTACTCCTATAACCTCGGAATCCTCTCCCAATTCACCTGAAAATGGTGATAATCCAGCGGTGACTTCCAGTCGCCTCCCCACTCCGTGAAGCCATGCTTCTTAAAAATCGGAACGATGGGCTCCACCATTCCCATTCTTACATTTTCACGATCTAAGAACGGTTCTCCTCCCGACGGATACACCTTAAAATCTGTCAGCTCTGCATTCGGAACGTAGGGGTTTTGCCTGGGATTGATATCTATCGCCGCACCATACGCATGGCTCGACCATCGATCGGTGTTCATGATTCTGCGGCTATTGAAAGCCGAGGAATTGTTAGCTTCCATGCTGGCCACATCGTCACCACCAAACTCATCGACCGGGATGGCTTTTTCTATGGGAAACTGAAGGTCATGCAGTTCTTTGAAAATGGCCAGCACCGAATCTGCCAGTACGTCGAGAACAATCATTTCACCTTTTGAAACGCCTCCTTCAAAATTGGTGTGGAGAAAATGAACGGCACGTAAGCCGTCCAGCCGAACAGGCGTGTCCGGTAAAATTGGCGAATTACTTTTGATGGATTCTTTCCTTGATTCAGATAGAAGTGTGATCTCAAACGCCATCAGGCCACCACTTCAAACTGTGTTTTGAGGTAGTTGGCCACTTGCTCCATGAGCCAGTTGGGTGTGCTCGTAGCACCGCAAATGCCGACTGAGTCAGTTGTCTCGAACCAAGTCAAATCCACCTCTTTTTCTGATTCCACAAAATAGCTCCTCGGATTATTCGAAAGACATACCTGATAGAGCGCTCGCCCATTGGAGCTCTTCTTACCCGCAACGAAGAGCACCACATCATGCCTTTGCGAGAAGGTTTCCATGTTAGGCTCACGGTTGGAGACTTGTCGGCAAATACTGTCATTCGCTTTGAAATCCTCTTCTCTCAACTCACCATTTTCCTTTTTGATCCGCTCTTCTATGAGCGATTTCATGTGATAAAAGCCCTTGGTGCTTTTCGTAGTTTGACTAAAAAGTGTCACAGGTTTAGAGAAGTCTACTTGATCCAAATCTTCCTCCTCCATCACAATGATGGCATTATTCAGTGTCTGCCCGGTGAGACCGATCACCTCCGCATGGCCTGGTTTTCCGTAGATCACGATTTGTCCTTCACCTCGCTGCATCTGATCGTACGCATTCTTCACACGGTTCTGAAGTTTGAGCACTACAGGACAGGAAGCGTCAATCAATTCAATGTTGTTTTTAATGGCCAATTCGTACGTCTCAGGCGGCTCACCATGTGCTCGAATGAGCACCTTGCAGTCGTGCAAATCTTGAAGCTGCTCCCGATCAATTGTGACCAACCCCTTGGCTTGAAGTCGTTCCACCTCCATGGTATTGTGCACGATATCACCAAGACAATAAAGCTTTTCGGATTCGGCCATTTCGTCCTCTGCCATTTCTATGGCGAACTCCACTCCGAAACAATAACCCGATTTTTCGTCTATCTCAATTTTCATGAATGATGTCTTCAGCTGCTTTTACAATCATCTCCACCTGCTTTTCGAAAGTTAGATCAGAAGTGTCTATTTCCAAAGCACCATCAGCCTTTCTCAAAGGCCCCTCTGCTCGGCTGGAATCAATCTGATCTCGCACCTTCAAATTCTCAACTATCGTCTCCAAGTCAGAATGAATCCCCTTCTCCTTTAGTTCCATCTGTCGGCGCTTGCCTCGAACTTCCGGCGATGAGGTCATAAACACCTTGAGCTCTGCCTCAGGGAAAACCATGGTCCCAATGTCCCTTCCGTCCATCACTATGCCCTTCTCCTTCCCCATTAATTTTTGTTGTCGCACCATTTCTCTTCGCACCTCGGTGATAGCCGCCACATCACTCACTGACTGGTTCACTTCCATAGTTCGCAATTCATCGGTCAGTAGTTCACCATTGAGGTACAATGCCGATTGCTGCGACGGATCAAATTCCATCTTAATGGAACCAAGCTCCTTCATAACTCGATCCAAGTCTTTCAAATCAATCTGATTTTGTAGGCAATGAAAAGTGACCGCACGATACATCGCTCCAGAATCGATGAAAGCATAATTGAGGCGGTTGGCTACTTCCTTGGCCGTGGAGCTTTTCCCTGTTCCCGAATACCCATCGATAGCGACAATGATCTTTTTCAAATCAGCAATCTTTTAGCGGGCAGGGAATTGGCTTGCCTTTCTTCACTGTCTTTTTCGGAGTTTTACTCGGTCCTTTACGACAACCTTGTGTGGTTATTGAAAAGGCCACAACAGCCAAAATCAAGAAAAGCCTGGAGATTTTCACGATACGCCGCTTAGGGTTACTTCTTTATTCACTTTCAAAATAAGTCCCTGAAGCACCTTTCCTGGGCCACATTCTACAAATTCATTTGTTCCAGCGGCAATCATATTCTGAACAATCTGTGTCCACCGGACTGGGGCAGTCAACTGACTGATCAAATTCGCCTTGATTTCTTCCACATCAGAATGACTCTGCGCATCTACATTTTGGAATACCGGGCAGGTCGGTTTTGAAAAAGTTGTATTAGCAATGGCCTCCGCAAGTTCCTCCCTTGCTGGTTCCATCAAAGGAGAATGAAATGCTCCACCTACAGGAAGAATCAAAGCACGTCTTGCTCCAGCTTCTTTCAGTTTTTCGCATGCAGCCTCTACGGCAGGTACTTCGCCTGAGATGACTAGCTGACCAGGGCAATTGTAATTCGCAGCTACAACCACACCGGGAGTCTCCGCGCAAATATTTTCTACCAGTTCATCCTCAAGGCCAAGAACTGCGGCCATTGTTGATGGTTTCATTTCGCAAGCCTTTTGCATGGCTTCAGCTCGCTTTGACACTAACCTCAGGCCATCCTCGAAACTAAGTGCGCCATTGGCAACCAAGGAGGAGAATTCACCTAAGGAGTGTCCAGCTACTACATCGGGCTTGAAATTTTCTGAGGTCAAAGCGGCCATCACACTGTGCAGGAAAACGGCGGGCTGGGTCACATTAGTTTGCTTCAAGTCATCGGCCGATCCTTCAAACATGATCTTGGTGATGTTGAAGCCCAGGATGTCATTGGCTCTGTCGAAATGCTCTTTGGCTACCGCATGATTGTCATAAAGTTCTTTACCCATGCCTGGGAATTGTGCGCCTTGACCGGGGAAAACATATCCTTTCATAAAGTCGTGTTAGTGGTTGTTTATGTTGCTGGCGGCTAAATTAACGAAGAACATCAAGAGTCCATAAAGCGGGAAGCAAGTTCGGGAGTGGGCATGCGACAAGCGTCCTGTCGGCCAAACCATTTGTACCGATTGCGAGCGATGAAATTGTAAATGGGGTCTCGTAGAAAGCCCGGGATGACTATGAAAAAATACAGCAACGGCCAAGCTCTTCGCATTCTTCGAACTATTTCCAAAACTGCTCTGCTTCTTCGGTAGACTCGATCATTTTCATAAAAAACAAAGCTTTCCAATTCAGACGGATCAATTGCAAAATTTGGTAAGAGGTTCTGTGCTAAATCCGATTGCAGGGAAGCAAACTTGAACTTACCCTCAGGATCACGATCGATGATAAAATTGACGGATGAGTTGCATAAGTTGCAAACTCCATCAAAGAAAATGATTCGCTTTATCTCAGAATTTGTACCCATCCATTCAGGTTTTGCACGGCATCCTTCGGATTCAATGTATCAAACCTAACAACAACGGAGTAATAGTAGGTTCCCGCCGCTAGGCGCTTGCCCGCATTATTTCTTCCATCCCAGTTGATGTACAAATCATCTTCAACTTCGGTCTGTCCGGTGCTGTAAGAGTACAATTCCTTGCCCGTTCGATCAATAACAAGGAAGTCTACTGATAGTACAAATCTCGGGCAAGCGTCGGAGTTGTTATCACCTAAGGCTCTAAAGGTATCATTAACGCCATCTCCATTCGGGGTGAAAACATTGGGTAACTGATACCTCAGTTTTCCATTCTGATCTTTGATACAATTTTCATTACAAATCGTTTCGGAAGGCTCACTTTCATTTCCAGACCGATCCACCGCCGTGATTCTATAACATCCATTGAAGGAATTCAGTCCCAGATGGGTGTATTCAGTATCTATTGTATTTACTAGGAGTTGGTAGCTACCCTCGGCCCCTGTCTCCGAAAAGTAAATGTTGAAACTCTCCACATCATCGCCGCATTCGCCAGACAAATCTTGCTCCCAAAAGAACCGATTTAGAAAATCATCGAAATCACAATCTGGATCAGCACCTACTAGGTTTTCACAACTGACAGACGGATCAAAGAATGCATTGATTGGAGGACATGGCGCCTCTTCATCGTTGGGTTGGGCGCACTGTATTTGGGAGTTGTTTATGAGTGGCTCTGGAATCGTTGGATCGTCATTATCATAAGAGCCCTGAGTCCGCACGTAGTAGCAGTATTCAATTTCTTCAACAAGTGGCACGCCATTGTGGCTCCCATCATCCAGAAAGGTCAGTCCATCCTGTGCAGCATTTACGGTGGCTATTAACACCAAATCATTTGGATTTCCAGTGTCGACCTGGTCTCGATAAATTTCATGAATGGGGAAATCCTGATCCTGAATAGACCATGGCACCAAGGCATTCCATTTTACATTGATTGCTCCCACCTGAGATTGCAAATCCAAGCGTACGGTAGAGGCAGCAAAGGAAGTATCCACCACGGTTAGGGTATTGTCAATCAAAACCACCATATAAGAGTATGCACTCGCGTCTGTGTTCAATCCTGAATCATCATAGAACTGATCTGTCAAATCAGTTGCAATACTTTCAAATGAGGTTTTGTTTCGCGTGCTTCCCGTAGCTCTCAAGAGCTCGTAGGTGTATGGCCCGGGGAAGGCAACCCCATCTATGTCCGGGGGATCAATCCATTCAACTCTTGTTTCGCCGGTTGTAGTACTTGTAGAAACTATGTCCGTTTTGGTGATCAATGCGGCATTGGAAACAATCTCGCTGCACGATTCATTGGAAGCGTAGCTCGTTCCTCCGAGTGGATCGGGGAAAGTGGCGACAAGTCTGTAGCAATAGTTTGCTCCGGCTGCTAACCCAAGTCCATCATTGTTGTCAATGTAAACATCTGAGTCTACTGGCAAAGTAGTAACCAATTCGTACCCAGAAGGGATGCCTATCTCACAATCTTCTGGGGTGAAATCAAACTCTCCTACACGCCTCCAAATTTGCATTACTGCTCCGGTGTTTGGGCAAGAATAACTATCCCAGTCAAGCTGAATTCTGCGCCCTGGAAGAGGGGTAGCCAACAATCCCGTTGGTGCCGGTCCAACGACCGTAATATTCCAGGTTTCAAAATCTACAAGTTTAGGGGCTGTAGGAGAACCATTCTCAAATGGAGGATTGTCCTCGACTTTAAATCTTACTTCGTAAGGTCTCTCTCTTATATGTGAGCAGTCTGTATCCCAGAAAAATTCAAGTATGCCAGGAGGCCCTTGTGCTACCGGAGGATCGGGGGTAAAATATGCAGAGCCAGGAATTTCGAATGGCCCACCAAATGCACTTAGGGTAACAGGATGGTTGTCAGGGTCTGTTCCGATAATATCCGGTTCATAAACGGAATCATCGATGAACGTGCCCGCTGCAACACACAGGTCATCAGGAGGGGTCAATTCAGGTGCTTGATTATCAGTGTCTTCAATAATTATCTGCATGTCCCTTGTGACATACCCCAGTCGGAAATATTGACCATTTATTTCCCTCCATTCTTCCACTATGAAGGACACATTGTACTCACCCGCCATTCCCGGTGCATCCCATATCAAATCTCCTACTCCAGGGTCTAGAGTGAGCGTGGGTGGGCCGTCCTGATTCTGGTTAGCATTGGCAAAACCATCCGGATAAAAGGATGGATCCACGGGACTTTTGTACCCTGCCACATTCACCCCATTGTCTTGGAGAGGGATCGAAAGTCGATACGAGAGGCTATCTCCATCCTCATCAAAAGCGCCCGGATTGTGTATGAAAATTAAACCTGATGCCCCCAAATCTATTGGCGGAACGGTGAGAATAGGTGTACTGTTTATTCCAACCAGTGGGTCTATTAATATGAGTGTTTCTGTGAAATACTCCGTACCTATGGAATTACTCATGTTTACAATTCCCCCGTTCCTGAAAGGCTCTTTGTAACTCACTTTATAAGCACCCGGCCCTGCGTAGGTGTGGGTCAGAGTAAACTGCCATTTTTCAGTATCATTTCCCACGTTTTCCACGAATGCCCAAGGGATTTCACTAGCTGGTGCCGAACCATCGCCAAAACGGAACTCTCCTGGCGCAAAGTCCACTCCCTGCACATCCCGATAGCCTGTAATCGTAAACTCAAACGTCAAAGTGGATGGACTAATTCGTCGGGCGGTAATCTCCAGGGCCCGGATATGAGTGGCCAAACTTTGGAAACCGGCAGATAGAAAAACAATAAATAGAAAGACTTTGCTGATACGCCTCATATTGAATGTCTTTGACACAATATTAATGGTTAAAAAAGTAGCTTGATGTGTAAACAAACGAATAAGTGGAAACCTTAACAAATCAACTATTTAGAACGAAACAAAATAATTGAGTAGATTGTTAACATCAGGTTCCGAAACTACCTTTGGAACTCAACATCAAACCTAACAGTTAACTCGACATGGGTTGGACCAAACAGTTTTTCAGCAGTTCCATTGGGCGAAAGTTCGCCATGGCGCTTTCCGCATTGTTTCTCATTGTTTTTCTGCTTCAGCACTTTCTTATCAACTTCACCTCGGTGTTTAGCGAGACGGTCTTCAATGAGCTTTCACATTTTATGGGGACTAATCCACTTATTCAATTTGTGATGCAACCGATTCTAATTTTCGGGGTGCTTTTTCACTTTATCATGGGATTTGTGCTTGAGATAAAAAACAGGAATGCCAGAGAAGTGAAATATGCCATGAACAGGGGTTCGGCTAACTCCAGTTGGATGTCTCGCAACATGATTTATAGCGGACTATTCATCTTGTTCTTTTTGGGATTCCATTTCTATGATTTTTGGATTCCTGAGATGAACTACAAGTACATAGAGATGAATCCAAGCGACCCCAATCGATATTATGACGAGGTAGTTCATATGTTCCAAAACCCGATTCGTGTGGGTATATATGTTCTCTCATTTGTTTTTCTAGCCCTTCACCTGCTTCACGGCTTTCAATCAGCCTTCCAATCTGTAGGGGCGAATCACAAAAAATATACTCCCACTATTAAAAAGCTGGGAACTCTGTACGCGATTTTGATTCCATTAGGATTCATATTTATCGCTGTTTTTCACCATTTATTCAACGCACATTAAGGTATGAGCACACTAGATTCAAAAGTACCTGAGGGTCCAATCAAGGATAAATGGACCAATCACAAAAACAACATTAAGCTTGTCAATCCTGCTAATAAGAGACAGATCGATATCATAGTCGTTGGAACCGGTCTTGCTGGTGGTTCGGCTTCTGCTACTCTGGCTGAGCTAGGCTATAACGTAAAGGCATTCTGTTATCAAGATTCTCCAAGACGAGCGCACTCAATTGCCGCTCAAGGGGGTATCAATGCAGCAAAAAATTATCAAGGAGATGGGGACTCCACCTATCGACTTTTCTACGACACGGTGAAGGGGGGTGATTATCGCTCACGAGAGGCCAATGTGTATCGTCTGGCAGAAGTTTCAACTAACATCATTGACCAGTGTGTTGCTCAGGGGGTTCCATTCGCAAGAGATTACGGTGGGCTACTGGACAACAGATCTTTCGGTGGGGTACAGGTTTCAAGAACTTTTTATGCCAAAGGACAAACAGGGCAGCAATTGCTGTTAGGCTGCTATTCGGCCATGTCGCGTCAGATTGGTAAAGGCAAAATCAAAATGTACAACCGTCATGAAATGATGGATGTGGTGATGGTAGGTGGCAAGGCGCGAGGAATCATCGCCAGAAATTTGGTGACAGGAGAAATCGAAAGACACTCTGCCCATGCAGTGGTCATTGCCTCTGGTGGATACGGAAACGTCTTTTTCTTATCTACCAACGCTATGGGATCGAATGTGTCAGCAGGCTGGAAAATTCACAAGAAGGGAGCCTTCTTCGCTAACCCTTGTTACACACAAATCCACCCAACTTGTATCCCTCAGCATGGCGATCAGCAATCCAAATTAACGCTGATGTCAGAGTCATTGAGAAATGATGGACGTATTTGGGTGCCGGCCAAAAAGGAAGACGCTGAAGCCATACGGGCAGGTAAAATGAAACCAACGGACATTGCCGAAGAAAATAGAGATTACTACTTAGAGAGACGTTATCCATCTTTCGGGAACCTTGTGCCTAGAGATGTGGCATCCAGAGCCGCGAAAGAAAGATGCGATGAGGGTTTTGGAGTAGGGACAAACGAAACTGGTGAGGCCGTGTATCTTGATTTCTCGGCAGCCATCATGCGATATGGTCGAGAGGAAGCCAATGTGCATGGAGAACATGACGCCTCCGATGACCGAATTAAGGAATTAGGAGTAAAAGTCGTGGAGGCCAAGTACGGCAACCTTTTCCAGATGTACGAGAAGATCACCGCTGACGATCCGTACAAAACGCCAATGAAGATTTACCCGGCCGTTCACTACACCATGGGAGGTGTTTGGGTAGACTATAACCTGATGACGACCATTCCTGGGTGCTACTGCATAGGGGAAGCCAACTTCTCTGATCATGGAGCGAACCGACTGGGCGCCTCAGCGCTAATGCAGGGTCTGGCAGATGGATACTTTGTGCTTCCCTACACCATCGGTGATTACCTAGCGGATGACATCCGAACAGGGCCTATTCCTACGGATTCTCCTGAGTTTGACCAAGCAGAGAAAGACGTGACCGAGCGGCTGAATTTCTTTGTGAGCAACAAAGGCAAGCACTCTGTAGATTATTTCCATAAAAGACTCGGAAAAGTGATGTGGAACAAAGTGGGCATGGCCAGAAACAAGCAAGGTTTGGAAGAGGCCATTAAGGAGATCAAGGAAATTCGAGATCAGTTCTGGAAGGAAGTAAATGTGCCGGGAATAACCGGTGGTATGAATCCCGAACTAGAAAAAGCAGGGCGTGTGGCCGATTTCTTGGAGTTGGGTGAACTTTTCGCTCGAGATGCCCTACTTCGTGAAGAAAGTTGTGGTGGTCATTTCCGTGAAGAGCATAGAACAGAAGATGGCGAAGCGGCACGTGACGACAAGAACTTCACCTTCGTCGCAGCATGGGAATATAAAGGCGAACCCTCTGATGCAGTCTTGCACAAGGAGGAGCTGAAGTATGAAAATATTGAATTGAAAACCAGATCTTATAAATAAGAAATTATGTCAGCAGAAGGATTGAATTTGACACTAAAAGTCTGGAGACAGCAAAGCGACAAGGAGAAAGGAAAAATGGAAACCTATGAGGTGAAGGACATTTCCCCTGATAGTTCCTTCCTTGAGATGATGGATATCTTAAACGAACAGTTGATCAACAATGACACTGACCCAGTGGCGTTTGACCATGACTGCCGTGAAGGAATTTGCGGAAGCTGCTCAATGTTCATCAATGGCGAGGCACATGGCCCTGGCGAGGAAATCACCACTTGCCAACTTCACATGAGAGAGTTCAAGGATGGCGAAACGATATACATCGAACCATGGAGAGCAAAAGCATTTCCTGTCATTAAAGATCTTGTGGTAGATAGAAGTGCGTTCGATAGAGTCATGGCGGCAGGCGGCTTTATAAGCGTGAATACTTCTGGAAATACTCAAGATGCCAACGCCATTCCTATTGATAAGCACGACGCAGATGCAGCCATGGATGCGGCTACATGCATTGGTTGCGGCGCTTGCGTGGCAACATGTAAGAATGCCTCCGCAATGCTATTTGTTTCTGCCAAGGTTTCGCAGTTTGCACTTCTGCCCCAGGGGCAAGTTGAAGCAAAAGAAAGAGCCCAAAACATGGTGGCCCAAATGGACGAAGAAGGCTTTGGCAACTGCACCAACACTGGCGCTTGTGAGGTCGAATGTCCAAAGGGAATTTCTATTGAGAACATCGCGAGACTGAACCGAGAGTATTTGAAAGCTAGCTGGAAGTAATGGACTATTCAGCGAAAAAAGCTCTTTCGACGATCAAGATTATTCACTTCGCTTTAATAAGTGGATTGACTTTGTTCGTCCTGATTACAAGCTACTTAATCATCAGTGGGAGTATTGGAGGTGGGTCGTTAGATTTTCCTTTTATTCAATACATCCCTGCTTTAATAGTAATCGCTGCTTTCCTCCTATCAACATTTGTTTTTAAGGATTCGGTGAAGAAAATTTCTCCAAGCGCTAGTCTACAATTGAAAATTGCCGGTTTCAACACGGCTCATATAATGAAAATGGCGTTGCTCGAAGGGGCTGGTTTAGTAACAACCGTAATGGCATTGAAATCAGCTGATTTGATTATGATTTCAGCACCAATAGTCATTATTATTCTGATGCTTTTTCAAACTCCATCGGCCTTCAAACTAGAAGGTCTTTTAGGTCTTACCCCTGAAGAAAAAGAAGAATGAATGAACTAGTTTCTATTCATTCATTCTCAAAACAATCTTCCCAAAAGCCTCCGTGTCGTTGAATCGATCAAAGGCAGATAAATAGTCCTCAAATTCAAATACCTTGTCAATCACAGGTTTGATTTTGTGCTCATTTACGAATTCGATCATCTGCACAAATTCCTGATCACTACCCATCGTGGACCCCATTATTTGCGCCTGAGACCAGAATAGCCTAAAAACATCCAACTTTTCAGGGTATCCGGCAGTACTGCCGTACATCACTATCCGACCAGCAGGCTTTATGATTTTGAGGTAATTGTTAAGTTGATCTCCTCCGGCACTATCGATTATCGCATCGAAACCACCTACCTCCTTGGCGTCTTTCACCCAGTCATTGTCCCGATAATTGAAACCATCAAGTGCTCCTTGTTTTTTCGCCCGCTCGATTTTGTCAGCACTGCCGCTTGTCACATAAACCTCGCTCCCTTCAGCCAAAGCAAACGCAATGGCAAACTGCGCAACTCCACCCCCTGCGCCAGTGACCAAAACCCGCTTATTCTTGGCTGCAAGACCTTTAGAAATTGTAGCCCGAAAAGCGGTAAGCCCAGCTAGAGGCAAGGCAGCCGCCTCTTCATCAGACAAATGTTCTGGTTTTTCATGCAGTCGATCTGCCGGCACTTCGATGTACTCCGCCAAGGTTCCATTGGTGGGCATGCCGAGAACGGAGTACGTCGACGATTGTACCTCAGGGTTATCTCCCCAATTCACATTGGGATTTATAATCACAGTTTTACCCTTCAGCGGACCCACCTCCACACTACCGCATCCGTCAGAGCCGAGTATTGTTCCGAATTTGATCCCTGGATATTTCCCCTCACGAATCCACTGATCTCGTCTGTTTAGTGCCGCCGCTCGAATCCTGACCAAACACTCCCCGTTTTCCATTTTTGGTAAATCTGTAAGCTGGATGGGTTCTGATTGATCGGTGATGATGAGGCCTTTCATTGGGTGGTATTGAATCGTTTCAGGGACAAAAAGTCAATATCGTACTTCGTATTTTTATTGATAGCCAAATCTGCTAAAATCTCCCCGATAACCGGCACGAATTTGAATCCATGACCACTGAAACCTGTGGCGACAATGACCTTGTTGCCAAATTCCGACAAAGTATCCACTATGAAATTGTCGTCAGGGGAATAGGTGTATTTGCAGGTTTTGAATTCTCCTACGCTCAAATTTTCCACAAAGTATTTTTTAAGAATTCCGTTTAGAAGGTCAGCTTCCTTGGCTGATCCATCTGGCAGGTCAGGGCGCAATTCATCTCCTGGTCGGTGATAGCCCAGTTTCATTCCTTCCGGCCCTGCCAATCCCGCGCCTGCCGGAAATCCATACAAACAGCCTGGATGTTCTTTTTCAGATATCATCCAGCATGGAAAATCACCTAGTTGATGATGCTTAGTTGGCGCCCAAGCCAGATACTGGCGCGTCACTCTCATGGGCACGGTCAACTTCAAAACTTCAGACACGAACGCCCCTGCGGTGATGATGAGCCTTTTGGCCTTAAAATCATTTTCGCTCGTTCTTACAATGATTTCACCCTTGTGGTACCTCCAGTCTAGCACTTGGTGATGTTCCAAAATCTCGGCTCCCTTTTGACGAGCCAAACCCACAAGTGAAGAAATGGCTCGTTCCGGGCTGAGAAACCCCGCCTGTGGCTCGAACACGCACTCGAAGTTTTCAGGCATTTTGAACTGAGAAAACTCTCTAGACTCAAGTGGGATACTAAACCGATTCGCCGCTTCTTTCACGCCCCTAATGATCGCATCTTGAGGCTCACCAAAATAGGCAATGCCCGTAGGCCAGTAAAGTTGAATATTCGCCTGCCTTTCCAATTGCGACCAACCCAGATAAGCACCCTCCAACAAAGGGATGTAAGATGAGTGTTCAAAATAGGCCTGGCGAATAAGACGGCTCTGCCCTGTGTGTGAGCCTTCCTCGTGTACAATCCCGAACTGCTCCAATCCAAGAATCTTCTGCCCTCTATTTGCCAGATGATAGCAAGCCGAAGCTCCCATAGAGCCGACCCCCAAAACCAATACGTCGTATGATTTCATGTAAAGGCAATGTACTGAAATGAATGATTATAGCTGGTTGGCTTGACCCGCCCAAATAATGATTTTCTTAATTAAGCTTTTTAGTTCATCAAACTCAATATCTCCAATCTACTTCGGGAATGTCAATTCAACAGAGCAGCCCCTATCTACCTCACTCTTGATCTCAATTTTACCTCCCATAGCCTGAATCTGATATCTACTAATGAATAGGCCCATGCCGAGGTTATTACAGCTTTCAGGGTGAAATCTAGCTCCAATCTGGAATAACTGCTTACCAAACTTCTTTGTATCTAGTCCCGAACCAAAGTCCTTAACTCGGACAATTATTTCCTTATTGTGGTTTGCATAATCTATCATTATTTTTTTTGATTTACCTCCGATTCCATATCGTAAAGCATTGGTAATGATGTGATTAAATATACTGTCTAGGTAGGTAGGAATTGCATTTACAAATAGCCTATAAGGAAGATTGTCAACTACCTCCACCTCTTTTGAAAGGATTGATGACTTGTGAAAGAATAAAGATTTCCTCACGAATTGAACCAGGTTACATTTTTCAGTTTCCTTAAACTCCATATTATTCTCTATGTCCAATATTTCATCAACACTTTCAAGGCTAAGGTCTAACTTTTTCATGGAGTCATCAAGCATCTCTAGGAGGTGACTATCAAGAGGGTCAACTTTCATTAGATTAATGATGCTACCAATATTTGCAGCCCCTGATCTGATGTTGTGAGACGTGATAAAAGAAAAGTCTCTTAATCTCTTATTTTGAATACTTGTACGCTCGAGTAGATTGTTTATTCTTCTTTCAGACTTTGAACGAGACAAGGCACTTACCGTCATATCCGCAAAAAGTTTTAACAAGGATATCTCTTTATGAGCGAATTCTCTTTTATTGTGAAGGACGTCAAACCCAGCAAATCCGACACATTTCCCTTCTAACAATGTCGGCACGGTAAGGATGCATTTCACAGATTGCGATTGCAACACTTTCTTCGGTAAACCTTCTGGAAGTAGGTCTACGTCCTCAATTAAAATATGCTCCCCTTCAGTATGCACTTGCATTATTTCTACAATTGTATCCAAGGGAATCTTCTGATGATTCACTATGGTTGGTGAAACACCTTTACCACACCATTCAAAAAGAGTCACGCATTCATTTCTTTCATAATCATAGTCATGAATATGGACCCTATCAACCTTTAAGAATTCGCCCATTTTTGCGAGCGATGAGTTAATAGAGGAGTCAATGTCGCCCATTGAGACATTTACATAATCACCGGAAATTTTAGTGATTACTTCGTGCATTCCATTTTGATAACTCAAGGCATCCAGAGTGTTCTTTTGTGCGTCTATATCTTTGATCACTCCATCGTAATAGACCTCATTGTCAACAGTAATCTTCTGACAGTTTAGTAAGCCCCAGAAAGAAGATCCATCCCTTTTAACAAACTCCAACTGTAGATTCATCACAGAACAATTCCTTCTAAAGTAGGCTTCAAGTTTAGTAGCGTCCTTATCGTTTTTGAGGAAATCCTTGGTGCGTAAGCCTAGAACCTGATATGAATCAACACACTCGAAAATGTTAGAGAAAACTTCATTTACAAATACTATTCCCCTAGCAAGTGACATTCGATAGATTGCCTCATTTGAAATTTCTTCTATGCTGCGTTGAAAATCAGCATTACCGTACAAGTTGGTTTTAGGTGAATCAGAAATTATTTGATCTAAATAATGGTTCGAAGACATGATGTTCTGAATAGTTTTTCTTGAAACAAGTTACTTACTATATCGCTCAATGGGATGATTAGATTGTCTACAAATCGTCTACTATTAAAAAGTAGAAAACACCTTATTACAACATTTACGATGATTAAAATCCTTTTTTGGTGTAGGTTATTTGTAGGTCGGTCATTTTTTTTCAAGCAATAGCGTATCGCTAAAATTGGAACTGTTAATTCCAATATCTGAATCCACAGCTATGAAGTATAGAGCCTTGTTAATTAAGACATGGATAATGAATGAAATCTCTCCATTGGGCTGGGTGACATTGATAACCCGAGCAATGCCGGAGCTTCTTGAAAACAATCATAGATTCTCGGCATCAAGAATTAGTAAAAACACCTCTTGGAGCCAGACTGAGATAGACATTATCAACTGGTACATGAAAAAAATATTTCAAAAGGAAATTCCCATTGACATCCTCTGCGACAATGGGTTCTTGGAAGTCAGCTATTTAGAGTTAGTAGGTCTCTCTTTTTTGGACTCTAACCAAGGTTTGAAGTCAATAGGAGGCAGAATTCGACAATTCTTTAAACTATAAACCCACATTATTATGAATGAAAATCAAATCAAGTTAATTAACACCTCTTGGGATACTGTGATGCAGTATCCTGATGCGATGCTAAGTTTTTATGATCGCCTATTTGAAATTGCCCCTCAGGCTAAGCACTATTTTCCTGATGATCTAACCAAACAAAGTGAAAAACTGGCCTACACCATTGGTTTCGTCGTTGGGAATCTGGAGCGATTGGATGAGATAAAAGGTGCAATAGAAGATCTTGGAAGGTTCCATAATAAACTAAAGATCAAACCAGAATATTATCTCTCGGTTAAAACTGCATTAATTGAAACAATAGAGCATGTAATGAAGGATGAATACAAAAAAGAAATGGGTGATGCTTGGGATGTAGCCCTTACCACAGTGGCAACCATAATGATAAATGCTCCTGAGAAACGAGAGCCGCGAATTAAGAAACTCTTGTCCAAGATTTTTGGCAACTAGTGTGGGTGAACGCCTTACATCTCCTGGGCTCTTCACCAGGATTGTAAGCCTAAGGCTCGAACGATGTTCGAGCCTTTTTCATGTAAGTCAATAATTAAAGACTCCCCACTAGCACTAGGTTTATTTTTCAACTATCTTTTCTAATCAATAACCGTGCTACATGAGTTATAAATCAATAATCACTACCATGTTGTCAGTTGTCATATTGATATCGACAACCTTGAATCTCAATGCCCAGAGAAATCAAAACTCGCTCTCAAGCAAAATCGACTCCTTAAATAATTTATCCTTTGAGTATAAAAAAATCAATAACGAATTAGCCATCAAATGGGCGAGGGAATCGATTGATCTAAATGCAGATAATCTTTATCAGGACGGTTTGAATGAATCATATTTAAACCTTGCAATAAACTACTTAAGGTTGTTTCAGAACGATTCTGCGTTCAAATACCTATCAAAGTGTGATGGGTATTTTGAAGATGATTTTAGAGTAGGAATGGTGCTCTATTACACTGGAGTGCTACATAGCAACCTTGATAACCATGACGATGCTGATAAATACTTAAATAAAGCATCAGAATACTTTGAACGAGCTGAATCGAATGAATACTTAGCTGAGGTGCAAAATTCTCTAGGTATTGTCTATTATCTCCGGGGAGAATATGTTGCGGCGTTAGAACACTTCAAACAGGCATATCAATTGAAGTTAGAAATTGATTTGCCCTACGATCAAGAACTTAATAACATCTCAATTGTCTACCGGAGAATGAATCAATATGAGGAATCCCTGGAGTTCGCTAAGAAATCTTTGTCAATGGTAACCGAAATGAAGGACACTTTGGGGATATCGCAGACTTTGATCTCGGTAGGGAATAGCCACATCCCACTTAAAAATTTGGATAGTGCCATTTATTACTTCTCAAAGTCTTATGACCTAGCCATCAAGAATAAATTTCAATCGGAAATTACTACCGCTATTGTGAATATTGCCATTGTTCACGAAACTATGGGCAAAAATGAACCTGCAATTAAGAAGCTTAGACAAATCATTTCAAATACACCTGTCGAATGGAAATTTTATACAGGAGTGGCTTATCATGAGTTAGGGGTGCTTTATCACAAAATTGAAAACTATGATAGTGCCATATTCTTTTGTAAAGAGGGCTTGGCTATCGCTACAACTCGAGAAGATGAGCTTAGGCTAAAAAACAACGCCGAAGTTCTGTATAAGTCATACAAAGAATTGAAGATGTATGATAGCGCCTTTCATTATCTATCCATTTACAATACAAACAGCCAAATAGTAGAAAAGGAAAAAGCTGACAGTAGATTCGGAGATCTTCGCGTAAAGCTGGAGACTCTGGAGAAGGTCAATAAAATTAAAAATCTGAATGCGGAATTAAAATACACTCAAGTAAAGAGACAGAACAACGTGATCATATTGGTTGGAGTGGTTGCCACTCTCAGCCTACTGATCATTATTCTCGTATATAGACACAAGAACAAGCAGAAAAAACAACGAATTGAGCAACTCGAACTTAAGCAGGAAATAAAACAGCAAGAACGAGAATTGCACCAGCAGACTCTTTATATGATAAGCACGAATAACCATGTATCGCAAATGGAATCGAGTTTAAAGGAACTGAAATCACAACCTATAGTGTCACATCGTGATATTCAAAAACTATTGAATGGAGTACTGGTGAACAAGTCATCGGTAAAAGAGTGGCAACAGTTTGATCTGTATTTTTCTAAAACTCACCCTACATTTGGCTCAGAGCTACTGTCCAAGCACTCGAACCTAACTCAGTTGGAACGAAGACTCGTTTCTTTAATCAAAATGGACTTGAGTAATCGCGAAATTTCTGACATTCTGAACATCGAGCACAAAAGCGTAATTATGAGTAAGTACCGACTAAAAAAGAAATTAGGGCTCGATGATAAGAGTGACCTAGGCATATATGTGCACTCCCTATAATTAGGCCCGTCTCCGTTGATTATAAGAAAGCTCAGAATTACAAAAAAACCCTCTTTCTTTTCGATTTGATTCTTTCATACGCAAGCCCTTATCAGATACTGGAAAAAAATGGAGGGATCCAACTGATGAAGTCATTTCAGGCGTATTTGACCTACTTGAGAACTTCAAATCAGCATCATTTACTTTTTTCCCGAATAGGAAGGATAAGAAAGAAATATCACAAATTCTTTCATATCTGCGGCCACTTTTTAAGGAGCATCAACAAGCTTTAAACGCGTACTTAAAAGATGATTTCACCCTTGTGGAACCTCCAGTCTAGCACTTGCTGATGTTCCAAAATCTCCGCACCCTCGTGACGAGCCAAACCCACAAGTGAAGATATGGCTCGCTCCGGGCTGAGAAACCCCGCCTGTGGCTCGAACACGCACTTGAAGTTTTCAGGCATTTTGAACTGAGAAAACTCTCTAGACTCAAGTGGGATACCAAACCGATTCGCCGCTTCTTTCACGCCCCTAATGATCGCGTCTTGAGGCTCACCAAAATAGGCAATGCCCGTAGGCCAGTAAAGTTGAATATTCGCCTGCCTTTCCAATTGCGACCAACCCAGATAAGCACCCTCCAACAAAGGGATGTAAGATGAGTGTTCAAAATAGGCCTGGCGAATAAGACGGCTCTGCCCTGTGTGTGAGCCTTCCTCGTGTACAATCCCGAACTGCTCCAATCCAAGAATCTTCTGCCCTCTATTTGCCAGATGATAGCAGGCCGAAGCTCCCATAGAGCCGACCCCCAAAACGATTGCATCGTACATGTGCATGAGGAAAGTAAGTTAGGAAAAGGGGATAATGTTGAATGAAGTAAGGTGGTATATTTGAAAGGTGTGTAACGCGCACATGCGAGTTACATTAATGTTATCTACAATTACCCGAGATGGAGATTACCGAGAATCCGAACTATTATATTCAGGAACGACCGTACAAGACAAAGTTCATATGCTTTGATTGTCGGAAAGTCTACAAACGAAAGGTTGCAACTGACTTTAACGGAACCGAGGATGAACATCCTGCTAGTTGTCCAGAATGTGGTATTCAATCAACTTGGATCGGACCAAAGTTTCGACCTCCAAAATCTGACGACATTAAGTCTTGGAACTCCATAGCGGTTCTTTCTAGAATCGGGCTGCTATGCTTCATCGGATTTGCTAACAATCAAACAGTAATTCCGACAAGTAAAAAAGCGCTAAAAACTCTATTGGAACAAATCAAGAGGAGTTACGAACTGAACATTAAGAACTGGTCAACTGCGAACTATGAACCTGGTAACTCTGACCAGATTAGAATTTTCACAGAGCTGGCTGAGCGAATAAAGCAAGAACTGAAAAAACTGTAGATAACATTATGTATGAAGGCATGTGCTTAATTGCTTTCTACAAACTGCATGGGATCTTGGCCGTTTCGTCTGCCGCCGAGAAAGTTTTCTGCTCTTTGGACGATCAATGTGCGGGTTTTTTTACTTCAGAATGCACTACCTTTCTACAAGCTTTGGAAGCACCGGCAGACTTCACTATTTTAGTGCTGTCCACTAAGTGAGAGCACACGCCTCATACATGGTCGTTACCCTCCCATTCCCGATACCTAGCGGGATCAGACTATGTCTCTTTTATAGACAATTCTCCCTTCTAGCCCTTGCCGGTGTTATCACCCTCAAGCCAATAGGCATAAACTTCTAGGACCGCCATTTCGCAGCGAAACGGAGAAATCTTGTCTTAAATGGACGAAGATTCCTACGGAATGACTTCATCGTCATCATTCCTCACTCACTGCAACAGCAATCTTACTATCAGCCGTGCCGTAGTATAGAAACCACTTCCCTTTGTAGAAACTCAGCCCTTCCACAAAGCAGACATTATTGACTTGCCCTGTCATTTCGTATGGCTCGGTTGGATGGAAGAAATAACTATCAGATCGGTCTATCAACTCCACCGGATTGTGCGAAGCAAACAAAGCCTGCCCCGCCGCATACGTGCCTTTGGGCAACTCATAATCTTCCTGCATATTTCGACTGTTGTATATAAGGAGTATTCCATCATCCGTAAGAATCGCCGGTGGCCCAGGCTCCACCAAGTCACTATCAAACATGCCCGTCCGTGGCGACAGTACTTTCTTCCAATTGCCCTGACCATCCCTCACTGGCTCCCACTTTATAAGGTCGCTGGAAGAGGCAATGAACAAATCCGTATCGCCAAAATACATCCAGTACTTTCCATTCACCTTGGTAGCCACCATCCTTGATCCATCCAATCTCGACACAATTGCTCCCGACTTAGACCAGGCGTTGATGTCCTTTTCCTGAGTAAATACTGACCCGTATTTTGTCCATGTTTTCAAGTCATCCGAGGACGCAATCAGCAATCTCGCCTTGTCTCCATCGTACGCCGTATAGGTCATGAAGTAGGTGCCTCTCCCGTTTTCCACAATGCGTGGATCCTCCGATCCGCCCTCCCACTCCAAGTATTTTATGCTGTCATTTTCAGGATAAAAAATAGGTTCGGGCAGGCGAGTGAAATTCAGCCCATCCAAGCTCCAGGCAAGTCCAATGCGGGAGGTTCCATTGAATTTCCCAACAAAATCCTCCGCACGATACAGCAAAAACAATGTGTCGTTTCTCACCAGTGACGCAGGGTTGAAAACGTCCTTTCCCTCCCACTTCACAGAATCCTGACGAATAGGATCGAAAAAACGAGTGGTAGAGTCCGGCAACAAAACGGGATTCAATTCGTCCGCTTTTTCAAAACCTAATAACTGCCAGCTCTGAGTTTCTTTGACAGCAGGTTGACACGCAATTACCAAAAGTAAGAGGCATAGGTTTCTAAGCGCTTTCATAGGACAATGGTTTATAACTAAATTCGAGAATGCAAAAATCAACTCAAGCGGCAGCCATTCTTATGCTTGCTACCGTGCTCACTTGGAGCTGCTCTACTAAAAATAAAGATCAATCTACTGATTCCGCAACTGACAATAGTGCCCCTTCCATAATTCGATTATCTGATGAGATCAATTCCATTATTTCGGAAGATGTCGAAATCGAAACGCTCACAGAGGGTTTCAACTGGTCGGAAGGGCCCGTTTGGGTGCCAGAATTACAGAGTGTGTTGTTCACGGACGTTCCTATGAATACCATTTATCGGTGGCATGAAACCGAAGGCAAATCCGTCTTTCTGGAGCCGAGTGGCTTTACAGACTACACCGGACTTCCAAAATCCAACGAGCCTGGAGCCAATGGGCTGATTCTTGACAATGACGGCAACTTACTGATGTGCCAACATGGTGACCGAAGGGTAGCACGGTTAAAAGCTGATTTCTCGAGCCCTATACCAGAATTCGAAACCCTTGCAGATTCATTCAATGGTCAACGACTGAACAGTCCCAATGATCTCGTGATGGACTCACAGGGAAATATCTATTTCACCGATCCTCCTTACGGATTGAATGGTCAGGATGGAGATGAAACCAAGGAAATTGAATTCAATGGAGTCTACAAAATCAACACTTTGGGTGACATTTCCCTGATTGACGCCAGCCTAACCCGCCCAAATGGAATCGCGCTTTCACCCGATGAGAAGACCCTCTACGTGGCGAACTCCGACCCTGAGCGTGCCATCTGGATGGCTTACGACATCACGGCTGATGGCGTGACCAATGCCCGTGTGCTCTTCGATGCAACTTCCTGGGTCGGCGAAAAGAAAGGACTACCTGATGGCCTGAAAGTGAATGAGAATGGGATTCTTTTTGCAACAGGTCCGGGTGGTGTGCTTGTTTTCACTCCAGAAGGAAAGCACCTCGGCACGATCAATACCGGGCAGGCCACTGCCAATTGTGCTTTTGGGCCAGATGAAAAAAGCCTCTACATGACGGCAGACTCTTACCTCATGAGAATTTCATTGCTATGATCATTGTTGTAATGGGAGTGAGTGGATCAGGAAAGACCACAATTGGTGAAAAACTTGCCCAAGAGCTTGGCGTACAGTTTCACGATGCGGATGACTACCACCCAAAAGCCAATGTGGAAAAAATGGCCTCAGGCGTTCCTCTGGATGATAACGATCGACTTCCGTGGTTGCAGGCACTCGCTGGTCTGCTCACCATCTGGGAAATGCAAGGAGGTGCTGTACTTGCCTGTTCGGCACTGAAGGAATCGTACCGTGTGAGGTTGCAAAAAGAAGTGGGTACTGTGAAGTGGGTGTACCTTTCTGGCTCGAAAGAACAACTGGCGACCAGATTAAATGAGCGCAAAGGACATTACTTCGATCCATCGCTACTAGATTCGCAACTGGACACTTTAGAGGAGCCGGAGTACGGCATCCACATCGACACAGCCCATTCTCCCCAGCAAATTATTGATGAACTAAAATCGATTTTCAAATGAGTAATTCCTCGTTTGGGCTCATCGGATTGGGTGTGATGGGCAAGAGTCTGGCACTCAATGTAGCCGACCAAGGATATGAAGTATCCGTGTACAACAGAGCGGAAGGCGATGAAAAGCTGGTTGTTTCAGAGTTTCTTTCAGAAAATTCATCCTACGCAAATATTCAAGGTTTCACCGATCTAGAATCCTTCGTTTTGTCTCTGGAAACTCCCCGAAAGATATTTCTTATGATCAAGGCGGGCCCTGTCATTGACTCGGTTCTCTCGCATTTGGTACCGCTCCTTTCCCATGGAGACATTGTCATCGATGGAGGAAATTCACATTATCAAGATTCAGCAACACGCTTCCAAGCCATGGAGCACGCCGGAATTCATTTTGTGGGTTGTGGCGTTTCTGGTGGTGAAGAAGGGGCACGAAAGGGGCCGTCTATCATGCCGGGTGGAACCAAAGAAAGCTACGAACACATAGGTCCCATTCTAGAGTCTATTGCAGCTAAGGATAGCCAAGGGAAACCTTGTTGCGTCCACGTGGGTGAAAGCGGAGCTGGCCATTTCGTGAAAATGATTCACAATGGCATGGAATACGCCGAAATGCAGCTGCTGGCTGAAGCCTACCATTTGCTCTCACAGTCCATGTCCAATAATGAAATTGCCTACCTATTTGAACAGTGGAATCAGGGTGAATTGGCGAGCTATCTTTTGGAGATTACTGTTCAGCTTCTTCGCCGAAAAGAAGGCGATAACTACTTGGTCGATCTTATTTTGGATCAGGCTTCAAACAAAGGCACAGGGTCTTGGTCGAGTCAAACGGCTCTTGCTGTTGGAATGCCCACCACCATGATGACCGATGCAGTTTTTGCCAGATACATTTCTACTTTCAAGAAAGAAAGAACAGAGCTCAGCAAACTGGTAAAGAGAAAAGATCATTTAGAAATGCTTTCACCTGACATCCTGGAGGAAGCGTATCAGTTTGCGCGAATCATCAATCATGAGCAAGGATTTGGGTTGATACAACACGTCTCTGATGAGAACAATTGGAATATAAATACCTCAGAGGTGGCTAGAATTTGGACAAATGGCTGCATCATACGATCTGGCCTCATGGAAAAATGTGCTGAGTTATTCAAGAGCGGGGACACGTTCCTTACCAATTCACACTTCATCAAAGAGCTGAGTACGATGGAAGGTGCATTAAAGCAACTCATCAAAAACGCCATAGAAGGCAGCATCCCAACACCCGTTTTCTCCTCTGCCTTGCAGTATTGGCTTGGAGCTACCAGTGCTACGCTTCCTGCAAATCTGATCCAGGCGCAGCGCGATTACTTTGGTGCCCACACGTATAAGCGCGCTGACGATCCTGAAGGCCCTTCACATCACACCAACTGGACGGAGTAATGCTGGACTATCAACTTATACTTGCCGTACTGGGTGGAGTGGCCATTCTTTTAGGACTCATTCTGTATGTCCGACTTCAGGCATTCATTGCACTTCTGATCGCAAGTATTTTCGTTGGAATATTCGCAGGTATGCCTCCCCTTACACTTATAGCTACCATTCAGGAGGGCATGGCGAGCACACTGGGTTTTGTGGCAGTGGTCGTTGGACTTGGCGCCATCTTCGGTGCAATTCTGGAACACTCGGGTGGAGCACAAGCACTCGCTCAATTTCTCATTTCAAAATTTGGTGAAAAGAAATCCTCCTGGGCACTGGTGCTTACAGGCTTTTTTGTGGCCATACCGGTTTTCTTTGATGTAGGGTTTATCATTCTCGTACCTCTGATCTATGCACTGCAAAGAAAGACCTCTAAATCGTTACTCCACTATGCCATTCCTTTGCTCGCTGGCCTGGCCATTACCCATGCTTTTATTCCGCCAACTCCCGGGCCGGTGGCTGTTGCCGATATTCTAAATGCCAATTTGGGGTGGGTAATTCTCTTCGGAGTAATCGCAGGAGTGCCTGCGGCCATTGTAAGCGGGCCAATTTTCGCAAAATATATTTCTAGGAAAATACATCTTGAGGCTCCTGCCCTCAGCGATGGTGAAATCCAAACTTCCAATCCGCCTCCGGTCGCGGGAATATTGGCCATTATTGGCTTGCCAATACTTCTCATTCTAGCCAACACCCTCTTAGGAAGTCCTTTGGTTCCTACAGGATTTATTCCAGTCGAGCTGCTAGAGATCATTCAAATGATCGGGCATCCCTTTTCTGCATTAATCATCGCCAACCTGATCGCTTGGTATGCGCTAGGCATTCGTCGTGGATTCACTAGGTCTCAGCTTCAGGACATTAGCACAAAATCACTTGCTCCAGCAGGCATTATCATCCTTCTAACTGGTGCAGGTGGTGTTTTTAAACAGATTTTAGTCAACACGGGGACAGGCGAAATGCTAGCGAGCTATTTCGCTCAGGGAGGTGTGAACATTATGCTATTTGCATTTATTGCTGCTGGCCTGGTAAGGGCTCTGCAGGGATCGGCGACCGTGGCGATGATCACAGCCGCAGGACTCACCGCTCCACTCCTTTCTCCGGAGCTTGATGAAATGACCAAAGCTATGCTGGTGATTGCCATTGCGGCGGGTGCTTCTATTCTATCTCATGTGAATGACAGTGGGTTTTGGCTTGTGAGTAAATACCTGGGAATGACCGAAAAACAAACATTTAGAAGCTGGACGATGATGATCACCATCGCCGGGGTAGTTGGGTTTCTGGTCGTTTTCCTTCTGTCGTTTTTTAACTAACGACCTTCAGGTACTTACGCCAAGGACCAACTTCTTCAGCATAATTCTTCGCCATCACGCGAGTGATTTGGTTAATATGACCTAGATCATGGGTAACCCAACAGGCCAAAAGCTGTCTAAGAGTAACCTCACCGAATTCAGGATGGACGCCTGTTTTCACCAAATCACTATCTGATAATTCAAAGCTTTTCAATTCTAAGATATTCTGGTTGCGAAGGAGCTCGAATTCAGTCAACAAATCGGTCATGGATTTACCCTTACTTGCCTCAAACTGAGCAAAACGATCAAAGGGAATAAAGCTCTTATTGTCTTCAAACAAGATTGTCTTTGTCCTTATGATCCAGTCCGTCTTTTCACGTGAATTAGGTGACCCACCACATCAAAAGGACTCCAGGTGTCTTTACCTTCATTGTTGCATATCCAATCATCAGACAGCCCCGACAGCAAATCTGATAGCATGCTCGGTGTTCTTTCAAGGATTTCAATGGATTGATCCAACAAAAACTTCATAATCTGGACATTTTTAGTGCGCGATCCACATCCTCCGGTGTGTCTATACCCATTGACTCGTGTTCGGTCTCCGCTACCTTGATTGTGTAGCCATTTTCCAACCATCTGAGTTGCTCCAAGCTCTCGGCTTTTTCCAGTAATCCCTGTGGGAGTTTTGTTATTTCACTCAAAACATCAGCTCGGTAGGCATAAATGCCAATGTGCTTATAAAACGTGTGATGATGCAACCAATCTTTCTTTTCAGCATCCCGCACGAAAGGCACGCAGTTTCGACTGAAGTAAAGTGCTTCCCAATTTTTCTTCAGCACCACCTTCATGGTATTTGGGTTGTCCAACAAGGCAGAATCAGTGATTTTCTTCACGAGCGTACCGAGCTGGGTTGAGCCGTCAAGTATTGCCGCAAGAGTATCTATTTGCTCCGGGTGAATGAAGGGCTCGTCTCCTTGAATGTTGATGTAATAATCCGCTGAATTAGTTTCTGCTACCTCGGCACAGCGCTCTGTTCCGTTGGTATGATCAGGGCTGGTCATAGCCACCTTCCCTCCGAATCCTAAAACGCATTCCTGAATGCGCTCATCATCTGTAGCAACAATTACTTCAGCAAGTGAGCTTGACTTGGAAGCCTGCTCAAACACTCGTTGGATCATCGGCTTGCCTCCAATATCAGCGAGTGGCTTGCCAGGAAAACGCGTGGACGCATACCTTGAAGGAATTATGCCGATAATCTTCTTCAAATCTTCTTCACTTTTAGGGAGGTTCCTTCGTCTGAGATGACTTCAATTTTTTCATCCTGTGCGATATAGTCGCCACGAGTGTAGGCATCAAAAATCTCGTCATCGATCATGACCCGACCGCTAGGGCGAAGGATTGTAAATGCTGTCCCCTGCTTGCCTACCAAATGATTTTTAGTGTACGTACTAGACGTAAAGCCCTCCTCCTTATTTTGGGTATCCACAAGGGCAATTCGCTGGAATGCTTTGGTATCGGTGAGCTTGTAGCCTAAGACAAAAAGCAGAGCAATGGCACCTGTAATGGCCGCAAAGGTGGTCATGATGGCGATCATGGCATCATCGGCTTTCACAAAAGAGAAATCGAACATGTCGTTATTGAGCATGATCAAAATGAGTGATCCTGTGACCGATGCAATACCCAGCACCCCAGCAATTCCAAATCCGGGAATGACAAATATCTCCAGCGCGATAAGGATGATGCCAGCGATAAACACTGCCACTTCCCAATTTTCGGCGAGCCCATTCATGTAGTGTGGAATGAGATAAAGAATGAGAGCAAGAATTGCCGCGGCTATTGGAAAGCCTACTCCCGGAGTTTGTAGTTCAAACCAAATGCCGCCGATGATCACCATGATCAGAATGCCGCTAATGAATGGATTCAGGAAAAAGGCAATTATTCGCTCAGAAGCGGCCAAATCATATTTCACAAGTTCATACGTCTCCACTCCTGCTCGCTCCATAATGTCATCAATGTTCTTGACCTGAGCCTCACAAAAGCCATGCTTCATAGCTTCTGACACAGAGAAGGTGATCACTTTGCCCTCCGTGGCAATACTGTCCACTTCAATGTCCTCGTCCACCATTCCTTCCGCAATTTTTGGATTCCGTCCCGTTGCTTCCGCTGTAGATCGCATAATCGACCTCATGTAAGACTGGTATTTATCGGGAGCAGCTTCCCCGTCACCGGTCACGACAGTTGCTGCTCCAATGCTCGAACCCTTTGCCATGTAAATACTGTCACAAGCAATGGATATCAAGGCTCCTGCAGATGCCGCATCCTTATTAATGAAGGCATAAATTGGGATTTCAAATTCAAGAATACGGGTGCGAATGTCATCGGCATCATTCAATGCACCGCCGTAGGTATCCAATTCCAAAATCACGTAATCCACCTCCAGTTCCCTGGCTTTCTCTAAACCAAGCTCCGTATATCTGTTGGTTCGTGGGTCAATAACATCATTCACCAACAAGTGCATGACCAAAGGTCTTTCCCTTTCCTGACCTGTGGAAGCAAGCGCTGAACACACCGCCAAAAACGCAAATACTAATCGCCCCAATCCGTGCATAATCTTCTAACTAATTTTACCTAAAATTAATCCAGCTTGAGCAATCCCTTCGCAAAAGTTTGTATTCGCCAATTACCCGGAAATATTTTTCAATCAGCGATTGATGAAAAGTCCATTGCAATAGAGTCAAGGGATGATCAGCGAGTCTATTACTCAGTATTCAATCTTTTCGATGGGGAGTTGGTTGCAGAATTATCTCCAGAAGAAATCACGCCTTGGCATGGTTTGCATTCCATCCAAGATCAATTTTTGATTCTTCAGTATTTCGAGAATAAGAAAAATCCTGACTCAATTAATTATTTCCGACTTGACCTTACCAATGAAAAACTAGAGGAAATTGACGAACCAAGAATTGAGCTACCCAACCCAAGAGTCCCCTCCATGTTTTTAGACAATAGCTCTGAATTTGAAACTGTAAAACAATTTATTGGCTCAGATTTAGTTCTTGGTTGTGAGTACGATGAATTTGGGGAGTACATTATTACGAGCTATTATCAGCAACATTCTGATGGTCTTTCGCGTCATTTGTTGGTACTGTATGACGGAGAAGAAAAATATCACGAAATTCAGGACGGTGATTTAAAAGGTTTTGCACCGGGTTGTTTTTTTACTTACCAAAACCGACTGATTTTTGTACGAGATAAAACCGAGATCAATATTTATGAGATTTAGTGCGATAGCCTTGTTGTTAGTATCATCCATCGGCTGGGCCAGCCCTGTGGATTCCGTGCGATCAGAACAACGTGATGGCAAATGGTTCGTGATTCATCAGGTAGATGCTGGAGAAACCTTATTTGCCATTGCTCGAAGATACAAGTCGGACGTAAATTCGGTTATTCTCGAAAACAAAATCGTGGACAGCAGCATCCAAATTGGACAGATGCTCTCTATTCCCATCGAAATAAAAGAACAGAAGGCTCAAGCCACGACATCTCAGCAGTATATTCATTTGGTACAACCTGGAGAAACGCTTTACGCCATTTCGCGCCAATACAAGGTAAGTGTAGAAGACATTAAGAAGTGGAACAATCTGACGAGCGAATCCTTGAATGTAGATCAGCAATTGGCAATCAATTCGAAAGCTGAAATCAAAGCACCTAAAAAGGATCTTCCGCCTTTTGCCAGAGCAAAGAAACACTACGTACAGACTGGCGAAACCTTGGAGAAAATTTCAATGAAGAGAAATGTGAGTTCGGATAGCTTGATGAGGTGGAACAAATTGCGCTCTGATGATTTGAAAATCGGACAGCTACTTTGGTTCAGAGAATACGATCGAGCTGGCGAGGATGTGAAACCCAAAAACTACTTTGGGAAAGTGACCCAAGAAGGCATTGCTATGCAAATAGAAGACATGGCTGAAGCCGACAAATATCTTGCTTTGCATAAAACACTTCCGACTGGCACCTTGCTTGAAGTGCGCAACTTGATGAACAATAAAAAGGTATTTGTGCGGGTGGTGGGCCAGCTACCCGACACTGGCATGAATGAAAATATAATCATCAGATTGACCGAAAAATCTTTTAAAAGATTGGGCATTCTTGATGCGCGAGCCAGGGTGGAACTCACCTACTATGAAGATTGAGAATCTTCGAGAATTTCTAGGCGAACAAGTTGATAGGTTTAATTGTCCTGATTTCATTCCGGCTGATCCGATCTCTATTCCGCGTCAGTTTTCAAAGCATGAAGACATTGAAATAGCCGGACTAATAGCGGCGGTATTTTCATGGGGAAATCGAATCACAATTATTCGAAAGTCAAATGAGTTTTTAGGAATGATGGATTTCTCTCCTCATGAGTTCCTGCTGAATCATAGTGACAAGGACTTGAAGCCATTTTCGAGATTCGTCCACCGCACCTTCCAGCCAACAGACGCGCTGTACTTCATTCATTTTCTTACTAGCTACTACAAAGAAAACATCTCGCTTGAGCGGCTCTTTCTGCCCAATCAGAGTATCGAGAAAGGCCTGATTCATTTTCATGAAGTATTTTTCAATTCGGCATTTGCACCTCAACGAACCAAGAAACACATCCCCACACCCGAAAGAAAGTCCACTTGCAAAAGACTGAATATGTACCTGAGATGGATGGTGAGACAAGACGAAAAGGGAGTGGATTTTGGGATTTGGAAGAACATATCACCAGCCGATCTTATGTGTCCCATTGATGTGCACGTTGCAAACATTTCAAGACAGCTTGTCCTATTGAAACGAAAACAAAACGACTGGTTGGCAGTCACGGAACTCACACACAATCTGAGATTGTTAGATGTCGAAGATCCGGTAAAATACGATTTTGCGCTATTCGGAATCGGGATCAGCGGAGGGATCGATGATATACTTGACCGATGAATCAAGGTCTGGCCCGAGGTGTTCTTTTAAATCAGTAATCAAATCCTCAAGTGACGATTTTAATTTTGAAATAGCCTCTTTGCGATCTGGTCTTGCACCGAAAACCAACTCTTTTTCACTAGGAGAGACAAGCATCTCAAATCTTTCTTTATCACCCAATATCTCCTCCATGTATTTCAACACCGATGGAAGAACACTTAGCTCTTTAGTAGGATCAGCAATCAATTGATCATTTTCTAAATGATACATCAGACCTGCCAATTCATAAGAATTCAAGGAAACAGATTCATCATTAGAAAGTGACTTGAGCAATCGAACCACCCTTCGATAACCCCCATTGGTTTCGAAATCCTTGTCACTGATTCTCGCCAAATTCAGGAATGGGAGGAGTTTCTTTTTTGTTTTCTCCTTGAAATTATAAATCACTACGCCCCGATACACCTCATTCTTTCTTTGAAGAAATTGAGGATTGTCAATCCATGCAGCAGGAATCAGGTTTATTCTACAAGCAGGTTTCTGAGTGACCAATTTGATCCGCAAACCGTCACTGTAGTCAACATGCTGAAAATCCTGATTAGATGCCCAATCTCGCAGGTACTTACCAAGCTCCAAAACACTCTTGCTACTCGCACTTTGATCTAACAAGAAAAGCATGTCGACCTCACCGTAGAGCCGAATATGAGTCTCAGTTCGCAAGCCTCCCTGGTACCTTATTGCAGGTTTTGGTCCACTTTGAAAAGCCTTAACTGCATCTTGAATTTTTCGCGTATTTGCATATACTTTATACGAATAAGCACTGTCGATTTCCTGCATGGATTCCATAGCATACCGGACACTTTTAGGGATAGACTCATCCAGAAAAGAGGGTGAGAGCACGTAATCTCGAATGGCTTCATCAAAGCGTCTTCGCTTTGTGTTGTCCATCAAAAGGCTAAAGTCTAAATGCATGAGGTGAAAAATACAACATTTTTACTTACTGGAGGCTTTAAATGGGAGTTGACCTTCATTAAATGCAAATTCGAAATACTAACAAAAGACTATTCAATGCCTTTTTTCACTAGATCCCAATCGATTTCCAAGGGTCTGATTTCACTTTCCATGCCTTTAAATTTTCCCACATTATCAATCCGTGCGGATAAATTAGGATGAGTGGAAATAAAACTCAATTCGTCTGGAATCGTATTTTCTTCCCTTTTAAGTCGTACCATAAAACTTGCCAGTGCCGTGTGAGGTAGATTTGAATTACTCATTAAGCTCATTGAATAATTATCCGACTTCATTTCTTGTCGGCGGTCATACGCCGTAGACATCAGTGTCTTGGCTATCTCGGAAGCCAAAACAGGGTCTCCCCCCGTGAGCAAAATAGACACAACTCCAAGCCCCACTTCTTTTATGAATTTCTTTTCGACATGCTCATAGTGAATGTGCCCGATTTCGTGAGCTAGAATTGCCGCGATTTCTTCTGGGGATTCGCAAAATTCGATAAGACCAGAAAAGATAAAAATCTGATCACCGAACGTCGCAAATGCATTGATTTGATCACTGTCCAAAACTTTTATTCGGACATCTGGGATACTGTCTGAAATTGTCAATCTCTCTTTGATTAAAGCAATGGCTGCAGAAAGAGTGTCATTCTCAAGAATGGAATACTCATCCTCGATAGTCTCATTTATCCATTCCTCCAAGCCTTCCTTTTGCGATTCCGTGAGTGAGATTGCCGATTCAGTAGTGTTAGTCAAATGCTTAAAAACAAACCAAACCGCCCCGAAAAATGCTACAAGGAGGAGTAAGTCGCGCAACGTCTTGAAACTCATCTCGGTGGGCTATTTACGATTTCTTTTTTTGATTCTTCTTTTACTTTAAAAGCGATGTTGTAAGCAATTCGTCCAAAGAACAGAAAATAATACATTCGTCCTTGTCTTGCTCTGACTGCTGCCACAATACTAAAAATGAAGTAAAACAAATTGGCTACAGCAATCATTATCAGGTAGCCCTTATAGGTATCGGTGAAAGGCCAGTCAAACCAGATTATTCTACCCGCCCAAATAACCGCAACCGCATTGAGCAAAGAAGTGGGGAATTGGCTCCATAGACTTTGCAAAGTATGGAAATGGATAAACGGGCTCTTTTTCTTATTGACATAGTAGTAGATCACCGCAGCAATCAAATTGAGTATCGGGAATGGAAGCCCAGCTCCTATTGAAGCAAACATCATAAGATAAGCGCCCATGGCGTCTTCTCTTTCTCTTACTGGAATTTCGTCAGGTTGCGGTAGAGGGTGGTAGTCTGTCATTTTTTGACCTTTTCAAAAAAAATCCCTTGCCACAAGTGACAAGGGATTGTGCTAATGTTCAAAATTTATTTTCCGCTAAAAGGAGGATAGTCATCTGTCATGTAGGACATGTATAGATTCACACGCATTCCCCATCGTAGGGTTCCTACGTTGAATGAATGCCATGATGCAGGGTAATTTCCGGTAAATAAAACAGCCCACCATGCCAAAAACGTAAGCACACTAGTGGCTATTAACCTGAAAATTAGAAGAAACCCGTGGGGGATGATAACATAGATAAACCCAAAAAAGGCTTTCAGAAGAAGTGTTCCCCTGCTCAAAGACTCAGGGTATGGAACTTCAAATGTCACATAGTCATCGGTTGCATTCAATCCAAAAGCTGGATACCCATCCGATAAATTATTGAGTCGAGATCTTAGTCTTAGGTCCCATCGCATCGCTTTTACTTGAAATTCAAACATGCTTTGAGGGTATCGTCCGGTAAATAATATTGCCCAGAAAGCAATGAAGGTAACCACCGCACTCGCTATGGAAATGAAAATTAATAAGAACAAATGCGGAATGGCTATATAAATAAAGCCAAAAAGGGTTCTTAAGATCAGCTCACCACGTGAATAACTGTCTTGATGCTTAATTTCTAAATTCATGATTTTTAGTTTTTAGGTAGGTTTAGAGCTATGAAATTCAAAAATTTTGATGTCCTCTGCAAGTAATCTTCGGAGAATTTATCCACACCTTATTTTGAAATAATCCAGTTTAGTGAAATTATTTTTCTTCAGATTTATTTCCCAATTCAAATTTTTTCCGCTCTTTTGCCTCGTTATGATTCTTTCAGCAGAGATAGCATTTAGTTCCACACCCCACCTCAGAGGCTAATACGCCCGGGGCTATCTCAGTTTTTCTTAATATCAATTTTCTCAAAATTTCATTCATTTACCCTTTGGGGTGCGTGACGAAATTCCATCTTTACCGACATTAAATGAAAGTTTCAGAATTACCTAATCTATTAGTACAGGCTCTTAAAGGAGAGCAAAAAGAGTTTACAACAGGCAGCATCAACAAGGCCATTTTCATGCTATCCATACCCATGATAGCCGAGATGCTTGGCGAGGCACTATTCGCCCTGTTTGATATGATCTTCGTGAGCCGTATCAGTACAAATGCGGTTGCAGCTGTGGCACTCACCGAGGCGCCATTAATGATTGTGTACTCATTGGCGATGGGCCTGAGTATGGCGGGCACTGCCATTATTTCAAGGCGAATTGGCGAAGGGAAAGTCAAGCTTGCGGCGAATGCGGCGTTTCAAGCCATTGTTATTGGAGTTTTCGCAGGATTGTTACTCGGACTTCCGGGTTTGTTTTTTGCAGAGGATGTTCTACATCTAATGGGAGGAGCACCTGACCTTATTCAGGAAGGTGTTGGATACACCAGGATCATGTACGCTGCAAACCCGGTGATCATTCTGATTTTTTTACTAAACGGAGTGTTCAGAGGTGCGGGAAATGCAGCGATCGCGATGAGGTCGTTGCTACTGGCCAATCTCTGCAATCTCATACTTGACCCAATTTTTATTTTCGGCTTGGGGCCTATTCCGGCTTTTGGAATAGAGGGGGCAGCAATGGCCACCACAATTGGCCGCTCCATTGGTGTCATTTATCAGCTTTATCACCTTTTCAAGGGCTCTCAGGCTATGAAAGTAAGTGCCGAGAATATGGTGGTGAATAAAAAGACCATTACAGAGTTCCTGTCAATCGGGGCGGCTGGTTTTGGGCAATTTTTTGTGGAGACATTGAGCTGGTTATTCTTAGTTAGGATTGTTACTAGGTTTGGAACGGATGCAGTGGCTGGCTATCAGATGGCATTTCGAGTGATTATCTTCACCCTATTACCCTCATGGGGAATGGCAAATGCAGCAGCTACTCTTGTTGGCCAAAACCTTGGAGCTAAACAACCGGGGAGAGCCGAACTCTCGGTGTGGCGCACTGCCAAATGGAATACATGGTTCCTTGTAGTCATTGCAGCAATTTTCGGGCTCTTGGCAGAACCTATTCTTATTTTACTTTTTGAAGCACAAGGAGAAGCGCTCGCGACCGGTGGAAATGCACTTAGAATAATCTGCTTTGGCTACATATTCTTCGCGTACGGCATGGTGCTGGGGCAAGCTTTTAACGGAGCAGGGGATACTAAAACACCTATGTACATTAGCTTGGTTGTGTTCTGGCTTATCCAGATACCGCTGGCGTATGTGCTAGCTGTAACTTTTGGATGGGAAGGAAGTGGGGTGTTCTTTTCGATCGCATTTTCTCATTCCATCTATGCGGTTATTGCGATGGTTTTCTTCAAACGAGGAAAATGGAAGACAGTAGAAGTTTAAAATAAGGCCTCTCAGGAGGCTTTTTTTTATGCTGTCCTAATTCTGGTGACTTTTTCCTTAAGTTTTCTGAGTCCCTTCAAGGAGATAATATCGCCATCCTCGCCAAACAAATCATTCTCAGCTACTGAAAGTAAACTCTCAGCGTGCTTGATATAGGTGGATGATCTTCTTCTTTCCATTCTAAATACGTCTGTAATTTCAAGTGCTCTCATCGGTGATTTATTTACTCTAGCAAGTTGAAGTCAACTCAAAACAGATACAATACCTCATTTTGGGTATTTATTTCTTTTTGATAATTGAGAGAACCCTTTGGCAATAGCCATGCCAACCACAGAAAACCGTGAATAAGTGTCGTATTCCAATAAGCTGATTATATTAGAGTTTAAGTCCATTCTCCATACTAAATGATTGTTCCAGCGATTAAAAAAGCGTTCGAAACAGCAAGGTCACTTGATTGGGAAAAAACCTATTGGGCTTTTGATGTGCACGAAACCATCCTTATTCCTAATTGGGATGCCAGTAATATTCCAACTGAGTTTTACCCAGGTGCTAAGGAAGCTTTGCGATTGCTGACAGAGCGTGACGACATTGTGATGTTCCTATACACGTGCTCCCATAAAAGAGATACGGATCAGTATTTGGAGCTTTTTGAAAGCGAAGGGATTCATTTCGATTATGTGAATGAAAACCCTGAGATCGTAAATTCAGATCTCGGGTATTATGACAAAAAGCCTTATTTCAATGTTCTATTGGATGACAAAGCGGGATTTGATCCCATTACCGAATGGCCAGCCATTCTTGACTGGGTGAAGAATGATGGACGTTAGTCAATTCGGACTTTGTTGAGAAGATTGCCAGAGGTTAAGTAAAACTGATAAGCACCTTGGTTTTCGTAATAAATCACACTGGCAGGGTTATCGGATATCATCGGACGCTGGGTTAACACTTTTCCTTCCAAGTCATAAATAGTTAGGAAATTATCCTCAGGATTGGTGACCATTATAAGTGCCTTGTCACCCCCAAATCGATAAAATTGAACCTGACAGTTGGCGCCATTGAGATAGGGCTTTTCAAACAATCCTAGTCCGGTTGCACCTAAAACCTCCCACTGACTGGCAGATGATCGCGTAATTAAGAACGTGTTATTCAATACGTCTGGCACAAGATCAAAAGTCACCTCCAGAGACGGTTTATAAATCTGCTCACGATGTTCAATTCGACCATTGAAGCTAATGCGAACCAGCTCTCCACCCTCTGTAAGGACGGTGATAGTGGAGGTGCCGAATGAACCGGTTGCTTCTACAAATCTTGAAGGAATCAAATCTTCCTCAAACTTGATGGGAAAGCCAGGGAAGGACTCCCCTCTTCTCGATCGCAAATCCACATAATTCTCTTGAATAATTACAAAGGCATCTTTACCTGCTGCTCGAATATGCTCAGGTGACAGGATTTGCCTTTCTTCAAACTTATTAGGATTCCAACCTTCCAATGCCTGCCCTTCCTTATTCATCAACACGATGTTTCCAGATTGATCAGCAATCATGAAGCGATAGTTTTTGGATCCATCGTAATCAACCACGGAGAAATATTCTGTGCCTTTACTACTCGGTATAATTTTCGGATAACCATCAATGTACTTACCTGTTCGGTCAATGATGTGGAGCTTAGTCTTGGTTGCAAAGGCGTATTGTGTCTTGCCGTTCTGATAGAAATCGACGGGATGAATAGACCCAATAATTTTTTCCTGCAACCGCTCCGCCCAGAGTATATCGAAGGTATTAGAAAGATGATAAAGCGTCAGCGAAGAATCTTGGAGCAGTACCTCAAGGGCTTGATTAACATGGCTTCTTATCACGAAAGGCTTAGTGATGATTTTGGATGAAAAACTGGCTCTATCAGCCACTATAGACCTAGCGGGTTGCTTAGGAGCCTGTGGCTGATAGGCTACAGCTGTGGTATAAAATTTATCATCCACAATGTTGAACTGCACCCCGACATATTCCAGACTTTTGAATCCGGTTTCATTCTGACGAATTTTCTCGGCCCATTGCGGCTTCATCGTACTCATCAAATACTTCCAACTTCGAGGAACATTGACGATCAAACTCATATTTGCATTCTGACTTGACAAATCCAAAAGCTGCGTCACTCGGATAGACTTTTTCCACGTATTGTCCTCGGTAATGGAGGTAATAAGTTTTTTGATTGACGCTACCGAATTAGAAAAAATAAGATTGCTTTGATAAAAGGTATAGTAGCATTCGTCCATAAGTTCGCTCCGAGTTCCAAAGAGGGCTTTAGTGAAGACTACATCATCAAGCTTCCCAATGGTGAAATCTCCGACTCTATCAACAAACACTGAATCGGTGGTCATTCGCGTCGCGGCTTGGCTTAATAATTCGAGTGCTTGATTGATATCAGTAGTGGTGAAAAGAAGCAATTGATCAGGCTCTTTGGAGTCCACCATTTCCAACTGCACATTGCCGAACTCACTTCCTAAGAGTCCAGCAAAATAATCGACATCCACATCGTATTTTGATTTCATTTGACTCTCAGCAGCATCAATTCCCTTGTCGATGCTTTTAAGCCGACCTCTCCAAATGGCAGCATTTTCCATTGAATAGTGTTGAAGCAATGCCGCATTGTTCGGAACGATTTCGAGAAGATTAAAACCTGTAGGGCCAGAGTTGAAGACTGGCAAAACGCCCTTGTCTGGTAGGACAAAGCCGGAAAATTTTATGTGATTCGAAAAGAACTCCACATCCAAGAGTCCCGAACCCGAAAAGGGGGAAATTCCCTCCGTTTGAAATACCTCCAAGAGTTTTCCAAACTCACCAAGATTGAGGTAGACATTTCCATGATCACGATTCAGAGCGGTCAATCGGAATGCCTCCGGATAATTGCTCACAAAACCAAGTTGATCCGAATCATTAAAAGCTCTAATGGCATCTTCTACGAGAAAGGGTGTGAAAGAGGCTACTATGAGGTCATTATGCCTAACAAAACTCAGGACTTGCTGATTATTACCCGAATAATACTCCTCAATGGTAAAACCATTGTATTGTCGCTTCTTGGTTCGATTCCCTGTATTTTGAAAATTCTCAGCGGCCCCATTTAGGTAGTTTCGTTGCTGATTGCTGGTCAATCTCAACACTACGAGTGCGTCCATTTCTACAGCCGATGTAGGGAAAATGGCAACAACCGACTGAGTTTGAGAAAGGACTTCCTTCAGGCTCGATTCTTCATTCAAAGAATCTAATAAAGCAAGATGTTCATTAAGAGTTTGGATAGACTCCAAACCAGCAAAGGCACTCCAAGTGCTCTGGGACTGAATTGAATCGAGGGTTCCAAAAGGGCTTGAATTTTCTAGAACAATGCCGGCTTTGGAAGGCACAAACAACCAAGGATTAGTCGTCTGAGGAGCAAGCCATTTGGTATAAGCGAAATAACCAGACGCTAAAACCGCAATAAGCAAAACAAAAAGAAGCAGTTTTTTCAATCCAGTGGAATTTGCGCTAAAATACTAATTCGCTGATAATCATATCTATAAGGATGCGATGGTTTCTTTGTGTGCCTCCAAGATAGCCTCGACTTCCTTTTCTTGAATCGAAGTTGAAATGAACAAAGATTCAAATTGTGAGGGCGCCAGGTAAACGCCTCTACTGAGCATGCCGTTGAAATATTTTCCAAAAAGTGCTGTGTCACACTTCTTGGCAGAATCGAAATCAACGACCTCAGCCTTAGAAAAGAAAAGGCTGTACATGCTGCCAATTCTGTTGATTCCAAAATCAAATCCACCCATATTTTGGGCTATGCCATCAGCTATTCTTTCAGTTGTTTGCGCTAGTCCTTCATACACTTCAGGGTGATCATTTAAGTAATTCAGTTGAGCTAACCCAGCAGCCATAGCAACTGGATTTCCACTCAATGTTCCCGCTTGATAAACGGGTCCTTGAGGAGAGACAAAATCCATTATTTCTGTTTTGCCACCGTAAGCCCCTACAGGCATTCCAGCCCCTATGATTTTCCCTAAGGTGGTCATATCCGGCATGACACCAAACACCTCCTGTGCTCCACCTCGCGCCAATCTGAAACCTGTCATCACTTCATCGAAAATCAGGACCACACCATGCTGATCGCACAAGTTTCTGACTCCATGTAAAAAGCTTTGATTTGGCACAACACATCCCATGTTTCCAGCTACTGGCTCAAGAATCAAGGCGGCCACTTCGTCTTTGTTTTGCTCCAAAACCTGCTCAACACTATTAAGGTCATTGAACTTAGCTAGCAAGGTATCCTTGGCCGTACCTAATGTAACTCCGGGGCTATCAGGAGTGCCCATTGTCATGGCCCCACTTCCAGCGGCAATCAGGAAAGAATCACCATGGCCGTGGTAGCATCCTTCAAACTTCAAAATCTTGTCTCTGCCGGTGTACCCACGCGCCACTCGAATGGCCGACATGGTAGCTTCGGTACCCGAGTTTACCATTCTCACTTTTTCGATGGAAGGAACCATCTCTGCTATCAATTCAGCAATTTCTACCTCCAGCTTTCCGGGAGCACCAAAAGATGGCGATTTCTTAACTGCCTGAATGATGGCCTCTTCAATCATTGGGTGGGCATGCCCTAATATCATTGGTCCCCAAGAATTGATCATGTCTATGTAGGTGTTCCCATCCTCATCGTGCAGGTAGGCTCCTTTTGCCAAAGAGATAAAAATTGGGTCTCCACCCACTGACTTAAATGCACGAACCGGAGAGTTTACTCCTCCAGGTATAAATTTCTTAGCTCGGTGAAAAAGCGTTTTACTCGCCTCCTTCTTCAATTCCTTCATCGTCACTTTCCTCTTCTAAAATTATCGCTTGGTTTACGGTTCTAAGTTCATCCTCAATGAATTGAATGATGGGCACGATCTGATTGTCACGCTTCCCTGTCGTGAACTGATGACCATAGTACAGGCAGGGGAAGTCGGGCTCGTCCAAGAGCCCATTTTGGAAATATTTGCCGTATCGTTTCATCATATTTCCGGCCCACCAAATCGTTTCAAAACCACTCAGATTATACTGATTGGGCTTTTTCTTGAATTTCTGCTGAAACCTTGATTCAATTAAAGCAAAGAATTCGCTTTTCCTTTCAAGGTAATTGGGGTCTATCAGACTCACCTTCAGGCGGTCCAGCTGGCGATAATCCAGCATGGAAAAATCCAGCCAATCACCCATACCTACCAGACGTACAGTATCGGAAATTGACTCTACCGCACCCACGAAATTATTGGCTAACAAATTACTTCTGGTCAGAGCTAAAATGTGATCGAGTGAATCCGTATCAGCCGTGAATACCAATTCATAGTATTCAAGCTTTGGGGTACCGTCTTCTTTGGTGATCAGCTTTCCACTCGCATCAAAAACTTGACGATCCCGAATAAGTCTCCCTTCCTCCCTTTGGATCGCCACCTCCTCATCGGACATCCTTAGAACGAGCTCTTCTTGATCGGTGAACTGCGCCAAAACCTCTCGAGCCGTCCGGCTATCAATCGGCCTGAAATCCGTGACCACCATCCCTAGTTCCTCGATTCTATTCTTATACGTTTGGGCAAACAGTCGTTCAGTGCTCGTGTCTTCATAATAAATGTTGGCTTCCAATTTTGTGCTGGTCGCAAACATATATTCCGCAGTTTTTAGCGCCATTGTCTCGTAGGTTGGTCTCCATAGAACTGAATATGGATTATCGCCTAGCACCATTGGATTGGACGAGATAGGATTTACTATAGGAATTTTATTTTCAGCGGAGAAACGATTGACGATTTCCAAAGGCTTAGCAAACAAAGGCCCTACAATCAAGTCCATTTTCTTGAGGCTCTTATTTCTCAGGAGAATCTCGGTTTGTAGCGAGTCTCGCTGCGTGTCGAATGGATACAGCGTCAAGTCAACTTCTTTTTCGGCCAGAAATTCCTGAGCCAACAACATCCCTTGATAGATATCCATGACGAGTTCATTTCGCATGATGCGATCGGTGCGCGAAAGATCATCAAATAGAAACGGCAGCATGACTGCCACCGAATAAGCGTCTTTTTTAAGAATTGGGAAGTCACCAAAACTGGAAGGTTGGATGTTGTGCAGGGCCTGAACACCATTGAGAAAGAAGGTGTCCTTTTCGTCCAGATCTTTGCTCATTCCGATCTTGACGATCACCTTGGCCAACTCCAAATCCTCAGGATACGAGGCATATAGTTTCCTCAGCTCCCCAAAACTTACACTGTCAAGTTCGGACAAGTAGGTTTCGTATTTCAGTGCAGGGTCTTCTATCCGCTGAGCCAACTGAACGGCTCTGGTATAATTCTTCAAGGCGAAGTAGGCCTTTGTTAGCCAAAACTTGAGTTCTGCTTTTTGATCGAATCCCGGATATTTTTCTTCTAATTGACGCCAAGCATCCAGCGCATTTTGGTTGGCCTCTGCCTTGTGATAACTAAGCCCTAGGTAAAATGTAGCATAAGCACCGAAGGTTGGGTCATTGGCCAGACTGGCAAACTGAGTAATCGATTCCGAATAGTTCCCTTGATTGAGATTGTATTTACCATCGATGTAGACTTGCTGGGCTGATTGTGCGAGTGCACAAAACGTCAAAACTAGAAAAGAAAAAATAGTGACTGATCTCTTAAGCATCGGATAGTAAAACTGGTTTGTGAAATTACAGAGATTGTGTCAAGCGAGTACGTCAAAAGGTTAAAATTCCTATTTCATTTAGGGGAATACCTCCTTTCGCCTCCCTAAATATCAAACACACTATGATTATGGGCTATTTCAGATTCTTTCTTTCGCTAATAACTGTCGTTTTGATAGTTCTTTTAATTATTTGAAATCTTAATTACTGAAAATACCTAAATTGATGGCATGACTCGAAAGGTCCTGCCATTTTTTTTGATCTTCTCTCTGCTCCTGCTCATCGGCTGTATACTCATTCCAAGTAGGGAGTTGCGAATGGGAATGACCACACTTGTTTCCTTCCTTACGGTGGCCACTGCTTCAATACTGTTCATTCCATGGGGCAAGGAAAGTGACTTGAATGAAAAGGAATAAAAAAGCCCCTCGAAATTTCGAGAGGCTTGAAAATCAAAAGACTTTTCTTAGTTGAAGATGTATCGGATACCGATTTGCATCTGCCATCTGGAGCTTACAAGACCAGAATCGTCTCTTCCAATGATATTTTTCAACTTATTTCTATCTGTCTGAAAAGAGTAGGTTGGAATATTGGTGCCTGTCTGAAATTCTTCAAAATCCAATAATTGAACAGATGTACCGTCTCCATTTGGAGTAAAGTATCTCTTGCCCCATTGGCCATTAATGAAGTTACCAACATTGTAAATGTCGAATGAAAACTGAAGCGTATTTTTCTTACCATTACTCATTGAGATATAGAAGTCTTGTAGTAATCGGAAATCCATAATGCTTGAAAATGGAAGTCGAGCTGCGTTCTTCTCAGCATATTCTCCACGATTTTCATTCAGATACTTATCGTTCTTGATGTATGCATCCAATGCTTCCCATTGTTGATTAGCAGTAGCAGCATCTGCGAATACAATATCATTCTGACTTGCCGGAATAAAAATAAGCGCTCTTTCTCTTGAATCCTCACCCGTCAAACCATCATTGTATGTATAAGAGAATGGAGAACCTGATTGCCCATTATAGAAAAGAGAAACAGTAGTTGCAAGGTTATTCAGATATTCCTTTTTGTAAGAAACAGAAGCCAAGATTCTTGATCCTACTGAGAAGTCAGACCGGCCTAAAGGCGCGTTGTTTCTACCGTTGACAGAGTATACGCCTCTCCATTGAGAAGAGTTCTGGGAAGATGTACCTTCAAAAATGGCATAAGCATCACCATAATTGTAACTCACATTGGCCGTCAAACCATTGTCGAATGGTTTCGTGAAACTAGCCGACAAGTTATAAGTGTAACCCTCGTTTGTATTTGATCCCAAATAAACCGAGGAATAAGAACCATCAATAGATGATCGATCTGCATCTCCATCGTTATCAGTATCTACATAGGTTAAGCGATCATCGGGAGTGCCTTCAAACCGAGCAGTCATTGGAATCAAATTCACATTCTCATAGAAAATGGCATTTATGTTCTTAGTAAACATTGCTTCGAAAGATCCAATGATACCGCCTGGTAAAACCTGATCTAACGCTGCACTCATTCTTAGTACCTGTGGAAATTTGAAATCCGCTGCAAACAAGTCCATTTGTCCCTGAGGAATATCGTCTGTTCCCCCAAAGTCGGTGATAGTCGGCTGATCAAATGGATCGGCTTCAAAATCAATACCCGAGAATGCTCTAAATCCTCCTACAGTTGCTCCGTTATTATTGAACATAGCTCCTGGCCACACATAAGGGATTCTGCTGGTAAACACGCCTATTCCTCCTCGAATCTGTGTGGTTTGGTCACCTTTCACATCATAGTTAAATCCAAGCCTTGGAGAGAAGAGTAGCTGCGGATCAGGTGCCTGACCTGCTTTGGCTCCTTTTAGGTCATACCCAGCTGCTTCGATGAGCGGAGCTGCGGTTTCATTGAAGTATCCATCGTCGACAGGGTCGTCATTAAACATCGGGATGTCAATTCTCAAGCCTGCAGTTAATTTCAACTTGCTACTCACCTGAAACTCATCCTGAACATAGAAACCAAGCTGAGTGGCCTTGAATGCCGCTGCTGCAGCGGTGGCGTCTCCAGTCACATCATCTACTAATGAATAGCTTCTATCATACTGGGTAGCCAAATTTGATCCACCATTAACATCCGCGATGAAATCAGCCACAGTGTTATATCTATATGATCCAAAATTTTGACGAATGAACACATTATTCATGTTGTAAAACTCATTGTGCGTTCCAATCGTGAAAGTGTGCTTTCCTTTATATAGAGTGAAGTTATCCGTGATTGTAAAGATTTTCTGCTCCAACAAGTTACCTGTTGAAAACTGCTCACTTCCTGCTTCTATATCACCTCCGCTTATATCGATGTATGGAAAAGGATTGCCAAGAGGATCTCTGTTGTCATTCACCGTGGTGTATCCAAGTATCAACTTATTTGACTTATCCTTGAAGTTGCTGCTCAGTTCTAATGCCGACGAATTAGTTACCGATGGGAAGAAGATACCTGAATTAGCAAATCTGATTCTAGTGGTACTTGACGAAATAGGTGAGAAATTTTCTCCGCTGTTGTAGCTATGTCTCACTGATAATTTATGGGTCTCGTTGATATTCCAATCGAGTTTGATTAAGAATTTCTGAGCCTCCAGTCTCGCCACGGTATTTTCATAGCTTCCCGGATCGTATCCCAAATCATTCAGAGTAGTTACAAAGTTATCTACATCTGTTTGCGTCAATGTTCCGGTGTACGATTCAAAGCTAAATGGACTTGGTGTTTCATCGTTTTGGATCTCAGCATTAAAGAAGAAGAACAATTTATCCTTGATGATCGGGCCTCCCAACCGCATCCCGTAGGTCTTTGCTGAAAACTCCGCTAGTTTCTCTCTTTCAATGTCGGCAGGGTTTGAAATAAACGTTGGAGTCTTTCCTGAAAGAGATTCATTTCTAACAAAATAGTAGGCTGATCCCTCAAATTCATTTGTTCCACTCCTAGTAACAGCACTTATTCCTCCTCCTGAAAACCCACCCAGAGTCACGTCATAAGGCGCTACTTGTACGCTAATTTGTTCAAGGGCATCAATGCTAATCAGAGAAAGTCCTGCAACTTGTCCACCGTTTTGACCATTGTCAGCCAGTCCAAATACGTCATTACTCGTAGCACCATCAATGAAAATAGAGTTGTATCGATTATTCTGGCCTGCAATGCTGATACCTCCACCACCAGTAAGGGCGGCCTGAGGAGTTAGTCTTGTGAAATCCTGAATAGTTCTGCTTGCATTGGGAAGAGAGTTCAATTCTCGACTTGAAACCGTAGTTTCAGCGCCGGTTCTGTTGCCATCGATAAGGCCACCGGCGGTAATTACCAGCTCAGCTAGTTCTTCTACTCCCTCACTCAAGCTAACATCCAAATTGAATGTTTGTCCCAGGGTAAGATAAATATCACTTTTCTTGAAATCAGAAAAACCGACAAATGAAGCAGTCACCTCATAGGGTCCACCAACCTTCATGTTCGGAATTCTAAAATAGCCGGAAACATCCGTAATGTTTCCGTAGCGAGCACCTGTTTCAGTGTTTATCGCAATCACGGTAGCTCCAATGACCGGTTCTCCATTTTGGTCAAGAACCTGACCATTAATGCCTGATGTTGTTGAGCCCTGCGAGTACGCAAAACTTACAACGACCATAAAGGCAAATCCTAATAAAAATTTCTTCATTTTGATGGTTTAGATTTTTTTCTTCAGCAAAATTAGAGTTTTTTAACACAATACATTTTCCTGTGTATTGCCTTTCCATTAATGATTTAAGGGAAGAAATTAACTTTCGGATAACACTCTATCAGGAGGAGCTTGCCGAGATGGCTGCTCGTACCGAGCCATGCTTATTCAGGAGTTTTTCGGCTGTCTTTTCGTCCACTCCTAACTGTTCCACAATCATGCGAATTCCCCGCTGCACCAGCTTGTTATTTGACAGTTGCATGTCCACCATCTTGTTTCCTTTGACTCGTCCAAGACCGATCATCACCGCTGTTGAAATCATGTTGAGAACTAGCTTTTGGGCAGTGCCTGACTTCATGCGGGTACTGCCCGTGACCACCTCCGGCCCCACTGGCACTTCTATAGGGCATTCAACTTGCTTCGCCAATTGGCTTCCTTCATTATTGGTTATACAACCGGTCAGAAGTCCGGCTTTTCTTGCCTGAGTTACCCCACCTATCACGTAGGGCGTCCGACCCGAAGCGGCAATGCCAACCACTGTGTCATTTTCATTTGGCGAATAGGCTGACAAATCCTTCCAAGCGCCTTCAGAGTCATCTTCTGCAAACTCCACCGCTTTTCGAATGGCACTGTCTCCACCCGCGATCAACCCTATTACCCAGTCGTGTGGTACGCCATACGTTGGTGGGCATTCGGAGGCATCCAAAATGCCCAGTCTGCCACTGGTGCCCGCCCCTATGTAGAAAAGCCTCCCTCCCTTTTTCATTCGAGGAATAATTCGCTCCACAAGTACTTCTATTTGAGGAATGGCGTGCTCTATGGCAATTGCTACCTTCTTATCTTCCTCATTAATTATCCTGAGTAGTTCACCAGAGGATTTTTTCTCCAAGTCCTCATAATTTGAATCAGATTCTGTGATGGATTTACTCATGATTTTGATGATAAAGTGCGAGACCTGCTATTGGCGACTGGACTATTCTACCGACCGTGAGACCTAATTCTGTCCCAATTTGTCTCAAATAATCTCCAAAGAAATAGGCTACTGATCCTGTGAAGTGAAAAGGAAACTTGGTGATATCGGGCATGTCCAGAAAGTAGGCAGAATAGTAGGCACGAAACTCTGAGGTTAAAAGCTCATGAATCTGCGGGTGTGATCGATGCTCGCCAAGAAACTTTGTAAATGAAGCGAGGTAGGCATTTGGGTGTTCGGCTCTGTACACATGTCGGTAAACTTCCTCCTTGGTCAAGTTATACGTGTGGTCAAACTTCACTTGCAATTCCGAATCGAGCTTTTTTCTGAGGGCCAATCGGAGCAAGGCCTTGCCAAGGACCGCTCCGCTTCCTTCGTCCCCGATGGAGTGACCTAGCGATGGAGGATGGATTGTGACTTCTTTGCCATCGTAAAAACACCCTGCTGAGCCAGTTCCCGAAATACCAACAAAGGCAGGCTCATCTGCACTAAGCGCGCGACAAGAGCCAACCAAGTCATTATTAAGATGAATTTCTGCCTGAGTGAACAGTGTCGCCAGAGCAGTTCTAAACGTTTCGTTCTTAGGATAAATACTCGCTCCGTAGAAATAAACCTGTTTAATCTTAGATGCCAACTGCGCAAATTCTATTTTCAGAGAAGCAATAAATTCATCCAGATCGTGGGTGTTAGGATTGTAGCCAGGTGTGGAGAATTGCTGGATCGAGTCTCCATCAAGGAGCCTCCAATCCGTTTTTGTACCGCCGGCATCCGCAACTAGCTTCATTTCAACTTTCCTATTTGTTCAAATTTCTCAAAGACTCTCTCAGTATGTGGCGCATCGGGTAATTCATGCGTCAAATCCTGCCCAGCCCAATGCTCATAGTGCATGCCTTTTTTCCAAAGCTTGGACTTACTCACATCGTAAATTCTACCCTGATAAGCCACCCATATTTCCTCACGATCCTGACCGTTTCTCAAAGCTAGCTCGGATGGAGTGTATTCTTTCATTTGAAAGTTACGATAGAAATACCGCTACCACCACGATCCGCATGATCGTCTTTTATGTCCACAATATTCGGGTGCGTCTTCAACTGGCTCCTGACCAAGTCTCTCAAAATGCCATGGCCTTTGCCATGAATGATCCTGACTTCATTGACGCCAAGTACGATCGCATTGTCTATGAACGAATCAAGCTTTGGCAATGCCTCCTCACCTCTCATGCCAATAATCGAAAGTTCGTGCGAAAATGTGGCCATGGTATCCAGGCGATTCATGCCCTTTCCACGTGTGGCTTGCTGCTCTTTCTTAACCGGACCACCAACCTTCTCGAGACGATCCACCTTCACGAAAGATTTCAGCTGACCAAACTGAATCTCCGCTTCTTTCCCCTTGAGTTTCAGTATTTCTCCTACTCCTTCCTGTCCGCTTACCCGCACCTGATCTCCCACGGATATTTTCACAGACTTTCTTTTGACTTCCTCCTTGTTCGTCAAACTGGCCGCCTTTTGAACCAACTGCTCCCGAGCATTTTTAGTCTTGTTCTTATCCGCAGCACTCTCCTTGATTTCCCTGATGGTGCGCTCAATGTCCTTATTAGCATCCTGAAGAAGCTTTTTCGCTTCGGCCTTTGCCTCCCTGATAATTTTCTTTTTCTCCTCCTCCAGTAACTCCTTCAGCTGCTCATAGTCCTTGCGCAAAGTGGCGGCATCCCTTTGCTCTTTCTCCAATTTCTGACTGAGCTTATCCAGCTTGTTTCGCTCCTTTTCAAGCTTAGAAAGTGATTGATCAAAATCCACCTGGCTTCTGCCCACCTTATCCTTTGCGGAGGAAATAACTTCTTTTGGCAGGCCAATTTTTCCAGCAATTTCAAAAGCAAATGAGCTGCCCGGCTTACCAATTTCTACCTGAAACATGGGCTCCAATTTGGCCACATCGTATTTCATGGCGGCATTGATCATACCTTGAGAATTACTGGCCAGGTCTTTCAGGTTTTGGTAATGGGTGGTGATGATTCCGAAAGAACCCTGCTTGTTCAAATTGTCCAAAATGGCCTCCGCAATGGCACCACCAAACTGTGGCTCTGTGCCTTTTCCAAACTCGTCGATGAGCACCAAGGATTTTTTATTTGCTCGCTGAAGAAAGGTCTTCATCGCGCCGAGATGTGCACTGTACGTACTGAGGTCATCCTCTATGGATTGCGTATCTCCAATGTCCAAAAGTATTTCGTTGAAGACTCCAAAGACTGAATTTTCAGCAACGGGCACGGGGAAACCGCACTGGGTGAGGTATTGGAGCAACCCGACGGTTTTTAAAACCACCGATTTTCCACCAGCATTGGGGCCGGAGACAACAATCAGCCTTTGATTTTGATCCATCAGAATATTGAGAGGAACCACCCTTTTTCCTGCCTGCTTATGTGAATGCCAAAGAATTGGATGAAAAGCGTTTTGAATATCCGAACCCGTTTGCTTCTGGATTTGAGGTGCAATAGCCTCGAATTCGCGAGCCCAAGAAGCCTTGGCATGAATAAAATCGAGCATGGCCAAGAAGCCTGAACCTCGTTCTAAATCTTGATGCTGGTTCCTAAGATGATCAGCCAATGAGGTGAGGATTTTTATAATCTCTCGACGTTCTCGGTTTTTCAACTCGCGTACCTCGTTGTTCAGACCGAGCGCTTCGGCAGGCTCCAGGAACACAGTCTGCCCGGTGGCCGATTCGTCATGAACAAGCCCGGGGATATTTCTCTTGAACTCTGCTTTGACGGGAATTACGAGTCGTCCATCTCTCAAAGTGACCTGACTCTCCGCCGCACTGAATTCCTCGGTAACGGATTTTTTCAAAATTCTCTGAAGCGCCGATCTGGCCATTCGTTCCGCTTCCCCCATTCGTTTTCGGATGGCGGAAAGTTCCGGACTAGCCGAGTCTCTCACCTCTCCGCTCTCGTCCAGCGAGCGTTCTATCAACTGCACCACCGATGCATCTACAGACAGGCCGCCTTTCAATTTTTCCAGACTTGGATAATCGGTGGAATGGGCATTTAGAAAGTACAACCACTCGTCGATTGATCGTATGGAGTTAGCGACTGTCAAAAATTCCTCCCCTTCAAGGAAGGTGCCTTGTGCGCGAATCTTGACAAGGTAAATTTTGAGATCGTAGAAATGGCGATTGGGTACTTCGCCTGAGGAGAGGAGAGTGATCATCTCTCTGGTCTGAGAAAGCCAATTCGTGATCTGGTCAAAATTATGACTGAAACTTGCCTTGTCTACCCAAGCTGCTCCTTCCTCCGAACGGCACTTAGAGCGAATCCATTGCCTGATTTGAGCTACTCCAAGGCTCTGTTCGATATTTTCTGAAATAGAAGACAAAATCTATTTTTCCTCCTTCTTGGTCATTTTGATGCGGCTCTTTACAGAAACCGAACCCACAGAATCAACCTCGATTTCAGTGGAATCGCCTTTAGACACGCTTTCGCCCTCTTCGTTTTCTGAATCCTCCATTTCGTCATTATCACGAATCGTTAATTTACCTTTGGCTTCCAGCTCCAGCAAACTATCCGTCACAGCTTCGTACACTTTCATAAAAGGCTTTGGGTTATCCTTGTAGTAAGAGAGTGTCTTGTTGAATTTAGCAGAATCAATTCCTTCTTCTTTTAAAAGAAGTCCCTGAAAATAATTAAAAAGCACCATGGCAGAATCTGGGCTGACATAGAGCCTTTCAATTTTAGCCTCTATCAAATGAATTTCAATTAACAGGTGAGTGAATTTCTCTTTGCTTAAAATATCCTTGGGTGGACCCTCCTTTTCCGAACATGCGCCGATTGAAACCGCCAGTAAGATTATCATTGATAAAATTTGTCCTTTACCCCATCTTGCCATGTTCATGAATGCATCTAATTTTGAAGCCCAAAAGTACGTTGGATGAAGGAGATCCTCAAAAAGCTTAGAAGGTACGATATTCGAATTCGCAAGGCGATTAACTCGCGCATGCAAGGAGATTTTCGTTCGATCTTCAAGGGCTCGGGGCTTGAGTACGACGATGTGCGCGCGTACAATTATGGGGATGATGTGAGAGCTATCAACTGGAAGGTGACTGCTAAAGGACATGGCACTTTTCTGAATACGTACATTGAAGAAAAGGAGCAGACGGTTTTCTTCGTTTTGGATGTTTCGGCTTCTCAGGAAATTGGTCGGGATGGTAAGTACAAACAAGATGTGGCCAAAGAAGTGGCTGCACTACTTTCCATCTCTGCCACCAAACAAAACAGCCAAACTGGTTTGTTATGTTTCTCTGATCAACGAGAGCTGTACATTAAGCCCGGCAAAGGTCGTCGGCATCAATACGAAGTAATTTCTGGCATTTTCAAGCTCAAGCCTAAATCGAGAAAAACGAATCTGGCCAACGCCATCAGTCTCACCCTGAATATCGTGAAGAAAAAGAGCATCATCTTTCTGATATCAGATTTTATAGATGAGGACTACATGCACAATCTGAAGGGGATGGCCAAAAAACATGATCTGGTGGTGATTCATCTCTATGACGAAAGGGAACGTGAAATGCCGAGTTTGGGGATTGTACCACTTCTGGATAAAGAATCCGGTAAGACTCTCTGGGTAAATACATCCGCTGGTGGTTTCAGAAACAAACTGGATAAGACGTATGCTAAAAGCACTGATGAATTAGAGAAATTCTGTCACAGAAATGACGTAAACTATCTGGCTATAGACGTGCATGAAGATTACGTCCCAAAACTCATTCAACTTTTCACACACAGAAATCAAAAGCGCAGAGGGTAGTAGCATGCGAGGAAAAATTCTAGGACTCTTAGTACTTATCAGTCTGGCTGGTCAGGCGCAGCAAATCCAGGTGAGCGGCGGATTTGTGCAGGACAGTCTCACTATTGGCGAGAAGATTGACTATTGGATGAGTGCGCGGTATCCGGCCAATCTTGATATGGTGATGCCGGACAGTACGTTCAATTTCACCCCCTTCGAGTTCTTGGCAAGAGAATATTTTGAGACTACCGCCGACTCCACGCAAGCCTTGGACAGTGTGGTTTATTCGCTCCAGTCATTCGAAATTGATTTGGTCCAATACCTAAGCCTGCCGGGAATCGTTCTTTCTCGCGGTGATTCCACGGTGATTCAAAGTCCTCGGGACTCCATTTATTTTAAAGAATTAGCTCCGGTGGTGACTGACTCTACTGAACTCATTGCCAACACGGATTATGTAGACGTGCCTAGGGAATTCAATAGCCCCCTCTTGATGATTATTGGAGGGACTTTGATTGTTATTGCGCTGATTATCCTGATCGTTTTTGGGAAGAAGATTCGACGCTATTTCATCCTGAAACGAATGGCCAAAGCGCATGAACAATTTGTTAATCAACTGGCGACTCACATTTCCGCATTGAAGCAGGAAGGTGCGCCTGAGGAAGTGGAATCTGCCATTGGACTTTGGAAGAAATACCTGGAGAAAGTTGAGAAAATACCTTTCACCAAACTTACCAGTAAGGAGATTGTGAGTTATGATTTTGCGGCTGAGCTGTCAAATCCCCTTCGGGCGGTTGACAGGTGCATTTATGCAAGAATCCCGTCGCAAAACATCTATCAAGATTTCCAGCATTTGGAGGGCTTTGCCCAAAACCGATACGAACGAAAAGTAGAGAAAATAAAGCATGGAGAGTAAGATGGATTGGTTCTCGACACGATGGTTCACATTGGAACAATTACAGTCCTATGATTGGGAGAGCTTTGATTGGGTTTACGGAATAATCGCCATCCCCTTTCTCTTCCTAATTCGTTGGTTGATTATTTATCAATTCAGGCAAAAACTACCAATCGCTCTCAAGGAAAAAGACCTGCAAAGCGATCCGATAAGTTTCCTTCGTTTTATCCCAGCAGTATTTTTCACTTTGGCTCTTGCCCTGATTTTCGTTGCACTGGCAAGGCCACAATCTACCAATGAGCAGGTGGAGCAGTGGAGTGAAGGAATCGACATCATGCTGACCATAGACATCTCTGAGTCCATGCAGATCGAGGATTTCAAACCAAACCGGTTGGAAGCAGCAAAGTCTGTGGCTCGAGATTTTGTGGCGGGACGTTTTCAGGACAGAATAGGCCTGGTGGTTTTTTCGGGAGACGCGTACTCTCGCTCACCGCTTACCACAGACTATGAATTACTGAACACCTATATCGACGATATTTCTTTCGATTTGATCGAAAGTCGCGGAACGGCCATTGGCAGTGCCTTGGCGGTGAGCACCAATCGACTGAGAGAATCTGAGTCGGAATCCAAGGTGCTGATTCTGCTAAGTGATGGGGACAACACGGCAGGAAACATCGATCCGATAACGGCAGCTAAACTGGCCTATGCGCATGGTATCAGGATTTATTCCATTGCCATTGGCAAGGAAGGACGTGTGCCCTACGGCGTAGATTTCTTCGGTAGACCGAATTACATAGACAGCTACTTAGATGAGACAACCCTCCGAGAAATTGCGACCATTGGAGAAGGTAAATTCTATCGTGTTTCTGATAAGAAAGCGCTTGAGGAGGTATTTGCCGAAATTGATCAACTGGAAAAAGCTGAGATAAAAGAGAGCAGATACAAAGACACTACGGACTACTATGTGGTGTATCTAATTTGGGCTGTGCTATTTCTCTTGCTTTGGCTGGTTACAAAGAGCACGTTTATGGCCAATGTGCTGGTGGATTGATCACCACCACCCCATCATAAAAACGAAAATTCTCACACCGAAAATCATAAAGGCGGTTCCCACCACTCTATTTACAATCTTCACTGTTCTTTCCGTAATGTAATTGGCATACCGAGTGATCACGCCCGCTTTCAAAGCATCCACCAAAAGCATGGTCACAAGGAATCCTGCAAAAAACCATATTTGACCAATCGGAGAATAGCCCATGCCTGCGGTTATACCCACCGCGCCAATCCAAAAGACCAGAACCAAAGGATTGAATGCATTCACAGCGACACCCTTCAGCCAGAACCGCCAGAGCGATTTTGCCGCAAATTCTTCTTCGTTTTGGTTAGCTATTCTGGCACTTCTGAGCCATGAGCCTATGCCCATACCTATGAGCACCACAGCGCCCATCATGCCGAACCAAAACTTGACCTCCGGATCTTGAAAAACTTCTCCCAGCCCGACAAGTGCCAGTCCAATCAGGACGGCATCCATCATTATGAGTCCTAAGGAAGTGAACATCGCCGGGAGAAAACCGTGCTTAATTGCTGACTGAAGAAACGCAAAAAATGCCGGCCCTATGGATAGAATAAACACAAGGCCGTAAAGCATGCCATCAAAAAAACTTGTCATCAGATCGCCTCCGCTTTTTCAGATAAGAACTTCTTCCACTCTACCGCCTTCTCCCCTTTCAGCACACGAGGAAATTTGTTCTGCCCACCTACTTTACCACTTCGCTCCATAAAATCAATAAACACTCCGGCAGGTACTTTTTTTAGGTAAATATTCTTCAATGCATTGGCTCGCTCCACACCGTAATCATCATTGATCTCCTTGAGCACCCCGTCTATTCTCACCCTCAATTCTTCCTCGTTTACCGCATCATCTGTTCCCACGTACCAATGATGAGAAAATAGGGTGTCTTCCGGTTCCCCAACCACCGTAAATTCCCGAATGTCAATATTGAATTCCTCTGAAACCACCTCAATTGCTCTGTTCATATTGTCTACACTCAAATGCTCTCCACACAAACTCAGGAAGTGTTTGGTCCTGCCAGTGATCATAATCTCTGATTCTTCCAGAGACACGAACTTTATCACATCGCCAATCATATACCTATAAGCACCCGCATTTGTGGTCAACAAAATGGCATACTCCTTATTTTCTTCTACTTCATCAATTTTCAATGTTTGAGGGTTTTCTTTCACCCTCCCCTCATCATCAAAGTTGTGCCTATCGAACGGTATGAATTCATAGAAAATTCCATTGTTCAATACGAGTCTCATGGACTTCCTGTTAGGAAAAGCCTGAAAAGCGACAAAGCCTTCAGATGCCAAATACGTCTCTAGGTAATGGATTGGTTGTCCAAGCAGTTTCTCGAAACCCTTTTTGTAAGGCTCAAACGAAACACCTCCATGCACGAAAATGTGAAGGTTCGGCCAGAGCTCGTGAATGTGATTAAGGTTATAATGAGCGATGATTTTTTCCAATAAAATCTGAAGCCAAGCCGGAACGCCAACAATTATCCCGATATCCCAATCCTTTGCTTTGAGCGTCATTTCATCCAGCTTGGCATGCCAATCGGCTGTCTTTGAAATTTTCTTACCTGGCTTATAAAACCGTTGAAACCAGAAGGGAATCTGGCTAGCAGTGATTCCGCTAAGATCACCTTCGAAGTAGTGCCCACTTTTCTTCAGATCCGTCGTGCCTCCTACAGCAAGAATTCCTCTGGTAAAGAAAGCATCTGGAAGATCGTATCTTGAAAGCGAAAGGATTTGTCGCATGGACGTTTTACGGATGGACTTCACCATATCGCGCGTCACAGGGATGTACTTTGACGGAGCGCCGGATGTGCCCGAGCTTAACGCAAAATATTTGATTTTTCCTGGCCAACACACATTGCTCTTCCCCTCTCTGGCCAGATGCCACCATTCGTTATTGATTTTGTCATAATCGTAGATGGGGACATTACTCTTATACGCTTCGTAAAAAGACTTATTGTCGTTTTTTCGAAACGCCTTCAATACTTCATTGAAATTGTGTGCCTTAGCAAAAAGTGTATTCTGTGTGTGAATTATGAGCTCCCTGAGCTCCTGCTTCTGTAGATCAATCGGGTGAGTATTCTGCTGAGCAATACTCTCTCGAAGCATGATCCCTTTCTTCAATAAAGTTCCTAAAATTGCCATGCGCACCAAATTTAGGCACAAAGAACAAGAGCATGAATGTAAGTGAGAAAATCCTCGATTTTAAAAAGAACCTGCCAGAAAAATGCACGCTGGTTGCGGTCAGCAAAACCAAACCATCTTCGCTCATTCTAGATGCCTACCAATCAGGACATAGGGATTTTGGAGAAAACAAAGCGCAGGAACTCACATCAAAATTCGAGGAATTACCAAAGGACATTCGGTGGCATATGATCGGGCACATGCAGCGCAACAAGGTCAAATACATTGCTCCTTTCGTTCATTTGATTCATGGAGTGGACTCTTTCAAACTTTTGAAAGAGATACAAAAGCAAGCCGAAAAAGTTGATCGGGTTATTGATTGCCTTCTTCAAGTGCACATCGCCCAAGAAGAAACGAAGTTCGGTTTGGACGAGGTGGAGGTCATGGAGATTCTTACAGGCTCTGACTTGGCTGACTTAAAAAACATAAGGATCAAAGGGCTGATGGGGATGGCCACCAACACATCAGACGAAGCTAAAGTTCTGCGAGAATTTGAAGGCCTGAGGAAGCTATTCGACAAACTCGGAGCTTCCGATCTTCCACCCAATGCCCAGATGGAAACATTGTCCATGGGCATGAGTGGTGATTTCAAAATTGCTATAACTGCAGGCAGCAATATGATCAGAGTCGGCAGCCTGCTTTTCGGAGATCGTAATTACAATTAATTGCCTGATCCTTCAGGATCTGGAGCTTGAATAGCCGCTTTGATTCGAATTACCTCAGGACTATTCTGGGCATTGGAGTAGATGGTCACCGTCTTACTCTGAATCCCTGATTTCCCACGACTATTGAAACGCACGGTCATTTCGCTAGACTCACCCGGTGCGATGGCAGTTTCTCTAGCATAGCTAGGAACAGTACATCCGCAAGAGCCTTTGGCGTTGGAAATAATCAAAGGTGCATTGCCCGTATTGGTAAAAGTAAAGACATGCTCCACGACCTCTCCTGACGCAATCTGGCCAAAATCGAAAATTTTCTCAGTGAAAGTAATCACCGGGCCATTCTCTGGTTCTGGGGTTGTTTCTTGTGAAGAGCCGATCAGGGCGGCAGCAAGGAATAGAATAGAATATATGTACTTCATGATGTTCAAATTTGTTCAAATTTACGTCTTTCAGCTAAAACCGGTTGCATTTTGATATACGAAGGTAAGGTCAGAGTTCGCGCTTGCGGTATTCTCATCCAGGAAAACAAAGTTCTTTTACTAAAGCACGAAGGTCTGGGGCCTGCAGGTCACCTCTGGTCTCCTCCTGGAGGGGGAATCGAATTCGATGAAACTGCAGAAACGACCCTGAAGAAGGAATTTATAGAGGAAACTAATCTCGAGATCGAGGTGAAAGAATTCCTTTTCGTGAATGAATACCGCGACAAGCGACACCATGCGATTGAGCTGTTTTTCAGAGTAGAAAAAATGGGCGGTGAGCTAAAACTTGGATTCGATCCCGAAATGGAGCATCAGATTTTGTCGGAAATTGCTTTCTTTACCATCGATGAATTGAAGAAATTGAGCGGGGAGTCACTACACAGCTGCCTTCAGAATATTCAGACCATGAAAGATTTATTTGAATTGACTGGATATTATAAATTTGTTCGATTGTAAATTGCTAACCAAGCCCTTCATAATTACTTACTTTTGTAAAAAACCTAACAGAAATGAGCTCAAACAAAATATTCTTCATTGTATTCCTCATCACTGCTGCAGCGGCGGCTGTCTATCTTATTAGCACCATTAATTCAAGTATTCAGCAGTCTACCAGAATAAAAGAGGCAGAAGAAAAAATCATCAATCAGCTGAAACTCATCCGTCAGGCTGAGCAAGCTTACATTTCTGTAAATGGAACTTATACAAGCAATTGGGATTCGTTAGTGAATTTTGTAAGGAATGATGTTTTTTTCGTGACTGAAAAATCCGAGACCATAATTCCACAACCTTATGGCAAGGACAGTGTAATTGTAAACATCGACACTTTAGGTACAGTTTCGGTCTTCGACTCGCTTTTTGCTAAGAAGCCAAATTTTGATTTGGACCGACTACCGTACGTACCCGGATATAAAAATGTAAAATTCAAAGTGTACACTGACAAGATCGACAAAAGTGGACAGATGGTGTCTGTAATTGAGGTTTGGAACCCAAAGCCAGTAAGCCCGGATAGAGACGAGGATAGCGAATATAATTCCAAGAAACCCTTGCGCTTCGGTAGTCAATTCACCGTAACCACTTCAGGAAACTGGGGAGACGAATAAGCTTTGAGTCAGGCGATTTCACATAAATTAATGGTGCAAGCCAAAGCTGAAAGCTTTGATGTGGACGAATTGCACAATTATTCTCTGTCGATGCTCATAGGCATCAGAGATATGCAAATCGCTATTACGAACTCATCGGATAATTCTTTAAAAATATTGGAAGACTACTCCCTAGAGGGAGTCAAGTCTGTGAATACGCGAATTGAAGCAATCAATAAATTGTTTCATGAGCATACTTTACTTGAGGCAGGATTTTGGTCTAGCGTCAAGATCTGTGTCAAGACGCACAAGTTTGCCTTGGTGCCTCAATCGGTTTTTGCGCCGGAAGCTGTGTTCGATTACCTGTCAGTGAACAGTGAAATCAGAACCAAATCTGAGGATGTGAAGTATTACAAGCACATCGCTTCAGATTCTGTCAATGTTTTTGCTGCCGATAGAAAATTGCTAATCTGGCTGGAGGAAACGTATCCTTCACAGTCGGTGCAGCTGGTGCATCAGGGTAGTGCGCTGATAGAGGGTATCCTTAAGTATGATGATCATTCGCATGAGAAAATGATGTTTTGCCATTTGGATCAAGGCATTCTTCATGTGGTAGTCACGCTGAAACAAAAGATTCTCTACTACAACCAGTTTGCTGTACGTGAGAGTCAGGACTATTTGAAGTTTATCATGCTCGTTTTCAAGGAGCAGCAATTAAGTCAGAAAACAACCAAGCTGATTGTGTGGGGCAGCATCAAACAGAACAGTCCTCATGTAGAATTGCTTAGAAAGTATATCCGAAACATTTCGTTCGGAGGAAGGCCAACCTACCTGAAAACCTCCTTCGAATTCGACGAAATTCCTGATCATCAATATTTCGATCTGCTGAATATTTATCTCTGCGACTGATGAAGCAGGTCGCCATTTTTCCTGGCACTTTCGATCCCTTCACCAAAGGACACTCCGATGTGGTGAGTCGTGCACTTGACTTGTTCGACGAATTGATCATTGCAATTGGCAACAATCCAGAAAAGAACAATCGCTATTTCGAGGTTGATTATATGATCGAAAAAATCAAATCTGTCTATGCCGGGGATCCAAGAGTAAAGGTGCTCGTGTACAATGAACTCACCGCCTCGCTTGCTGTGAAGCATCAGGCCAAGTGGCTAATTCGGGGATTAAGAAATACCACAGATTTCGAGTATGAAAATAGTATTTCGCAGCTCAATAGATACCTGAGTGAAGGGCTTGAGACTATCTTTTTGATCACCAGTCCTGAGTTGGCACCCATTAGTTCATCTATCATCCGAGAAGTACATAAGTACGGTGGGGATGTGAACGAATTTCTTCCTTATTCTCTTTAATTCACCTGGCGGCACTCCGCAAGTACACTCATTTCTATGAAAGAAATTGAAAATATAGAACTGTCATTTCTTAGTCTGAACGACTACCATGAGTTAAAAACTGCTATGATAGAGGCCTACTCTACCATGGAAGATGCGTATTGGAAAGAACATCACATTCAGAAGCTAATTGACATTTTTCCTGAGGGACAAGTGGTAATCAAAATTGATAATCAAATTGCTGGATGTGCGCTAGCAATCATTATCGATTACGACCTTTTTGAAGAGAGTCATACCTATCGTGAAATCACTGGCAACTACACCTTCAACACACACAAAAGTGAGGGCAATTCACTTTACGGGATAGATGTGTTTATCAAGAAAGAATTCAGAGGGTTAAGACTTGGTCGTCGGCTGTACGACTACCGAAAAGAGCTCTGCGAAAAACTCAACCTCCGGCGCATTGTGTTCGGTGGTCGCATCCCCAATTATCATCAATACAAGGAGGAACTATCACCCAAGGAATACATAGAAAGGTCAGAAAAAAAGAAATACACGACCCGGTGCTTGACTTCCAGATATCCAATGATTTTCATCCGAGTAAAGTGCTTACCGGATACCTGGAGGGAGATGCTGCTTCCAGCGACTATGCCGTGCTGCTGGAGTGGGACAACATTTACTACGAAAAGCCCAACAAGAAACCGAGTACAGTCAAGAAAATTGTGAGGCTTGGCCTGATCCAGTGGCAGATGCGGTCGTACGATAATCTGGAAGAATTGCTGCAAAATGCCGAATACTTCATCGATGCAGTTTCCAACTACCGATCGGATTTCGCCCTCTTTCCTGAGTTCTTCAATGCACCACTTATGGCAGAGTACAATCACCTTTCCGAGCCGGATGCAATACGAGAACTTGCCAAGCACACTGGGGAAATAGTCGAACGTTTTTCGAAACTAGCCATCTCCTACAACATCAATATCATTTCGGGAAGTATGCCTGAAATCAAAGATGAAAAGCTCTACAACGTCGGCTACCTGTGCAAGCGGGATGGAGGGACCGAGCGATACGAGAAGCTGCACGTGACGCCTGATGAAGCCAAAGTGTGGGGAATGCAGGGAGGCACTGAACTGAAAGCCTTTGATACAGACTGTGGCAAAATAGGAATTCTCATTTGTTACGATTCTGAGTTTCCTGAGCTAAGCAGACTACTTGCCGACGAAGGGATGGACATTCTTTTCGTTCCCTTCCTTACCGATACCCAAAACGGCTACTCCAGAGTGAAGAATTGTTCGCAAGCCAGAGCCATAGAAAATGAATGCTATGTGGCCATAGCGGGGAGTGTAGGCAACCTGCCCAATGTGCACAACATGGACATTCAGTTTGCTCAATCGATGGTGTTCACACCGTGTGATTTTGCCTTTCCTAGCAATGGAATAAAAGCTGAAGCCACCCCCAATACGGAAATGATTCTGATTGCTGACGTGGACATTGACCTACTCCGGGAGCTTAATCAGTTTGGCAGTGTGAGAAACTTGAAAGACAGAAGAAAGGATATCTTCCAACTGAAGAAATTGTAGGTGCATTCCAACCTTGAAATAACCGAAGGGGTCATGCTTGTAAGAATCCGTGAAACACATGAAATACATCCTTACATTTTTCGTCCTTGCACTTCTTTCCAACTGTGAAGAGACAGAGCCAGTCGAATTAATCAACACATGGAAACTCACCGAGACGCTGTTCGATCCGGGAGATGGGAGTGGTACCTTCCGGCCGGTAGCTTCAGAGGCAACTATTACGTTCTTGGAAGACGGTACATTTGAGACCGACGCTTTCTCATGCGGAAGTTATAGTCAAGCCGACATCATTTCGGGCACGTTTTCTACCGAAGAAAACACACTCACTTTCGACGAGTGTCAATTCAGCTATACCTTCGAACAATTCGGTGAAACACTTATTGTCAACTTGGTTTGTATCGAGCCCTGCCGATTGAAGTTCAGGCTGATAGGATAAATCGAATTCGTCCAGAAATACTAGCTTTAACAGCATGAAAACAATGACCTGTAAGCAACTTGGTGGTGCGTGCGACTTGGAATTCCGTGCCGAGACTTTTGATGAAATGGCAGAAATGAGTAAGAATCATGGCATGGAGATGTTCCAAAAAAACGACGAAGCTCACCTCAAGGCCATGCAAAAAATGCAAGAGCTAATGCAAAAGCCTGAAGCCATGCAGAAGTGGTTTGCTGAAAAGCGTCAGGAATTCGAAGCGCTCCCAGCGGACTAAATTTCGACTTTTGAAAGTCTTCATTACACAACTCATCTATGTCATCCCGGGAAAGGAAGATGTTTTCGATCAATTCGAGGCTATCGCCATCCCCATCATAAGCAAGTACAATGGAAGGCTCTTGTTCCGAATTCGTCCCTCAGTTGAGACTATAATTGAGACAAGCATAGAGCCTCCCTACGAAATACACTTAGTAGAATTTGATTCGGCTCAGGATTTTGAGGAGTTCAAACTAGACGAAGAACGCAAGCAGTTTCTTCATTTAAAAAAGCAGTCAATCAAAGAAGCATTTCTGATTGAAGGAACTAAAATTTGACCATAGTTCATCTCAGAAAAACCTCCCTAAACTCCTCATACCCTCCTCCTATTTGTTCAAAAGATCTCTCCTTTTCTAGCAGATCAGCGATTTTTGTTTTGTAATCCGGCGCTTGGCCAAGTGCCTTTTCTACAACATCGAGGAATTTCACCGGGTGAGCCGTTTCAAGGAAAATACCCTGCTCTCCCTCCTCCAAATTTTCCATCAAAGCTTGGTAGCCAATAGCACCATGCGGGTCAAGTATGTAATCGCGCTCATTGGCACAAGTGGCCATCACCTGCAGGATTCCTTCATCCACGAGGCAGTAGCCCGAAATGACTCTTGTCACCTGCTCAAAGTCCCCTCCGAAAAGCTCCAGCATTCTTACAAAATTGGATGGAGCTCCCACGTCCATGGCGTTGGCATAAGTCTGAATGGATGGTTTCGGGTCGTACTTTCCAGAGAGTAAATAGTCCGGCACTACTCTGTTTGCATTGGACGAAGCAATGAAACGCTTAATAGGCAGGCCCATCTTCCAGGCGAGGAGTCCGGCGGTCATGTTTCCATAGTTCCCTGAAGGAACGGCCACTACTACATCTTCCCAATTTTCCAATTGCTGGAAAGCATAGAAGTAGTAAAAACTCTGTGGAATTAGCCTCGCTATGTTGATGGAATTGGCCGACGAAAGATTAACCTGCTTATTTAATTCTTCATCTAAAAAAGCCGTTTTCGCCAGTTTCTGGCAGTCGTCAAAAGTACCATCCACCTCCAGCGCTCTGATGTTGTCTCCCCATGTGGTAAGCTGTCGCTGCTGCACCTCACTCACTTTCCCCTTCGGAAAGAGGATCGTGACTTTCACGCCTTTCACCCCATGAAATCCTGCTGCCACTGCCCCGCCGGTATCTCCCGAAGTGGCCACCAAAATGTTAACTTCTTCCTCCTCTTGCTCCGTAAAGTAACTCATGCACCTCGACAAAAAGCGAGCGCCCATGTCCTTGAAAGCCCAAGTGGGGCCGTGGTACAACTCAAGCGAATGAATGTATTTGTTGACCTCAACGAGCGGCATGTCAAAGTCCACTGTCTCTTCCACAATCTGTCGCAATCGATCAGCGGGAATTTCATCACCTACAAAATGGCGGGCCACTTCATACCCGATCTCTGCTTTGGAAAGCGATTTCAGTTTTTGAAAAAATTCCGAAGGAAGTTTGGGAATGTTTTCTGGAAAATAAAGCCCATTGTCCGACGGCAAGCTATTGATCACAGCATCGCGAAAGGACGCCTGAAAGTCTCTATTATTTGTGCTGTAATATTTCATATCACTTTCGTTCCTTCCTGATTAATTCGGGACACAAAACTGATCGTTGAGATTCCTCCTTCATCATAAACTGCAGCACAAGCCCGTCTTATTTTCTCCGCTGTATCCGGATTATTGGTTAGGGCAAACGAGCTCGGGCCAGACCCTGAAATATTGAATCCGAGTGCCCCACATTCAAGAGCCACTCGTTTCGCCTCATCATAAAAAGGAATGAGCATTCCTCTCACCGGCTCCACAATCACGTCCTCCATGGACACACCTATTCGCTCAAAATTCCCCGACATTAGTCCACTGATCATTCCAGCCATGTTGCCCCACTGCCTCACGGCATCTTTCAAGTCGACCTGCTTTTTGAGTACTCGCTTGGCATCTGCGGTTTTCACCTGCACTTCAGGGTAAATGATCACCGCTAAAAGTTCAGAAGGAAAAGGCACATTGAAAACATCCAAAGGATGGTAGCTCCTCACCACCGTGAAGCCTCCGAGTAGACTGGGCCCAACATTATCGGCATGCGCCGAACCCGAACTGCTTCGCTCGCCCTCCATCGCAAATGCAACAAGCTCGTGTTTAGTGAAAGGTTTGCCGAGCAATTCATTAGCGGCAAAAACAGCACCTGCAGAGCTGCTTGCGCTCGACCCCAATCCACTCCCGGGGTTAATGGATTTTTTGATGGTCAGATCAAATCCCTGGTTAGAACCGAGCTGGGAAAGCATGGCCTTGATAGCCACGGTAGCCACATTGGTTTCTGAATCCATGGGGAGATCAGCCCCTTCTATTTTGGTAATCACCAGATCGCTATCCGATCTTTTTGAGACAGTTAGTTCATCACCATATCCTTCCAGCGCAAAACCGAGCACGTCGTATCCACACCCCACATTGGCGACTGTATTCGGAGCAAAAACTTTGATACTATCCATGATTAATTTGATGAGGCCACACGCATAATGTCAGCGAAAATACCGGAGGCGGTCACCTCGGCTCCAGCACCAGCCCCTTTTATGACCAAAGGCTGATTTGGGTAGCGATCTGTGTAGAAAAGGACGATGTTATCACTTCCCTCAAGATTGTAAAATGGGTGCTTGGAGTCCACGTATTCTAAACCTGTAGATGCCTGACCTTCCTCAAATTTGGCTACATATTTTATTCGCTTGCCTTGAGACTTGGCTTCATCTACTATGTGCTGAAAATGTGCCTCTTCGTTTTCTACTAATTCAAAAAACTCCTCCACATTCTTGGCTTTCATGCACACTTCAGGCACGAATCCTTTGCCCACAATCTGATCCATTTCTAACGAATAGCCGCTCTCTCTCACCAAGATCAATATCTTCCGCATCACGTCTTGTCCTGACAAATCCAAACGTGGATCCGGCTCAGAGAACCCTTCGTCCTTGGCTCTGCGAACTATGGAAGAAAAGCTGGATGACCCATCGTAATTGTTGAAAAGGAAATTCAAAGTGCCAGAAAGCACGGCCTCAATGCGATGAATGCGATCGCCGCTTTTAATCAGATCGGACAAAGTAGAGATCACGGGAAGTCCGGCGCAGACGTTCGTCTCAAAGAGAAACTGTGTCTTATATTTTCGCTCGAGTCGCTTTAGGTGCAGGTACTTTTCCTGCAGATCAGTAGCAGCGATTTTGTTGGGAGTGGCGATAGAGATGCTTTTTTTCAACACCTCCGGGTACAGCATAGGTACGCTTTTGGAGGCCGTGACATCAAGGAAAACACTGTTTCTCAGATTCATTTGCACCATTCGCTGGTAAAAATTCTGAATGGTCTGTTTCTCGCCTGCATCCAATTTTTCTTGCCAATCCGCTAAGTCAATTCCCTCCTCGCCACTGAAATGCATCTTTTTTGAATTGGCGATCCCAATGACCTGCAAGTCTATTAGGTGCTTTTCCAGCAGGTATTTTTGTTGTTTTTTTATTTGACTTAAGAGTGCTTTGCCGACCGTGCCCACTCCCACTTGAAAAATATTCACCCGCTTGATTTCCTCTGTAAAGAAACTTTCATGCAGCACATTGATCGCCTTGGTCAGGTCCGTCTGTGCAACCACCACGGTGATATTTCTTTCAGAAGAACCCTGCGCGATGGCTTTGATGCTCACGCCATTTTTACCAAGTGTTCCAAACATCTGACCGCTCACTCCGACTTGGTTTTTCATGTTTCGGCCGACCAAGGCCAGCACGCTTAAGTCGCTTTCTACCTCCACAGGAAGGATCGTATGTTGGGAAATTTCATGTGCAAATGTCCTGTTGATCACCTCTTCAGCAAGCAACTCATCCTTCGACTCTATGCCTACACAAATCGTGTGCTCTGAAGATGCCTGGGTGATCATCACCACATTGATCTTGTGGATCGAAAGTGTCTCAAAAAGTCGGAAGGAGAAATTAGGAATGCCGACCATCCCACTTCCTCGAAGGTTCAGCAGGGTAATATTCTTAATAGAAGAAATACCACGAATTGTGGCATCATCCTCAAAGTATTGTGTAATCCGGGAACCCGATGCTTCGGGCTTGAAGGTGTTCTTGATTACAATCGGAATCTCCTTCTCCAATGCCGGCTGGATCGATGGCGGATAAATCACCTTCGCCCCAAAATGCGACAATTCAAGCGCCTCTTCATAGGCCAAATCGCTAATCACTCTGGCGTTGGAAACCAATCTAGGGTCGGCGGTCATCAGACCATCGACATCCGTCCAAATCTCCAGACGCACTGCGTCATAGAAATTAGCAAAAAGCGCAGCGCTGTAATCAGAACCTCCTCTACCCAGTGTCACCAACTCGCCCTTGTCATTGGCACCAATAAAGCCGGGACAAAGATTCAGTTTGCCCAATTCACTTTCAAAGGTCTTGGCATTTTCGAGACTCACCTTCAAATCCACTTCACCACGAATGTGCTTTGAATCGCAGCGAATTATTTTCATTGGATCGATCAACACCGCCTCGCTTAATTCTTGCTCGAAATATTTATGAATGATAGCCGAAGAAAGTCGCTCTCCAAAACTGAGAATCATGTCTGTGGATTTCGGCGTGACTTCTCTCAGATTGGCGATACTGGCGGATAAATCTTCCAGTTCATTGAAGAGTAATTGCACCTTGGCCAAAACTTCTCCCTGCTTTTTTGGTTCTAGTAATTCGCGAACGGCTGCTACATGTCGCTGCTTTAGTTCAGCCAAAATAGCCTGATAACTTTCATCTCCTGAGGCGGCCCTTTCGAGAATGGTGGCAAGCTGATTGGTCACACCCGTGAAGGCTGAAACGACTACTAAAAAGGAATCATTGATCTCCTCAATTTTCTTTTCCAGAATATCACGAACCTGGCGGATAGCCTGTGCTGATCCTACCGATGTGCCACCAAACTTTAAAACTATCATCAGCCCTACTTGGAATAAGTGGCCAAAAGTAGAAGGAGATTGCGAGAAAGAGGAATATAACTACATAATCTCAAAGAAGGTCTTTCATATTTTATATGAACCGCAACAAAGGGTTGATTTTATTGAACGATCCACTAGATCAATCCATTCTCCGAAGAAAAATGAAATCTCCACCTTCATCGCCTGTTTGCACGATGGGGCCGTACTGTGGTACTTGGCCGTTTGGACTATTGTTGATAACTGCTATTTTGAAATTTCTGAAGAGCTGATCCGCAGTGATCATCGGATGAGCGTTTGATCTCAGATTGCTGACCAGGTATTTCATAAAGACGCTTTCGTCAGGAACGGTGGTCAATGTGCCACTGGTCATTGCTTTTCGGCTTTTCAATTTATAGAGCTCGAGCATCGCTTTGCCATCTTCAAAGACGGCTCGTTCTTTCAGAATGCCTCCGCTGAAGCAGGCATCCGATATGAGTAGTGTGTGCTTGGCGGGGATTCCACGGAGATAATCGCGGATGGTGCTATTCGAAAGCCAAAACGATTTGTTGTCTTTGGAGGCATCTGCCGGGAGCCAATAGCCTTGATTGAGTTTCTCACTCCAGATGCCATGTCCGGCATAAAACACCAATAAATTATCCGTGTCTTTCACCACTTGGGTCAATTGGTCGAGTGTCGATATTATTTCCTCACGTTTGGGATTAAGCAGGACGGTTATATTCTCCTCATCAAAAGTGTACATTTCGGCAAGAGTAGCTTTCAGCGCTTCGGCATCCTGCACGGGCATATCCAAGTCAGTAATGGATTCATCGGTGTAGTCATTGATGCCGATGATCAGGGCATGATAGGTGCGCTTTTGGAGGACACCAATAAGCACATCACCAGTCTCTCCATACTCGGTGGGTGCAGCGGCGGCATCTCTGACCTGTTGGACGGCTGTGCTGGTTTTCTTCCGAAAAAAGGTCATCGGCCCTGCCACTCCCGGCGCACAGGTGGTAAGTTTCCAATCCCCTTTCCAAAAACCCACGAGCTTAGCGTCCGCTTTGAGTTCGAGCGTCAGGTTGCCGACGCATTGCAGACCTGTGGCGTATTCCACATTTACGGGAACCAATCGTACAAATCCATCCTTAATGTGGCCGCTGAAAGTGGCCTTAAGTGAGTCCCTTCCTCTCAGTGTTTTTTGGTAATAGAGGGCAGTGAGTTGGTTGCCTTTTTGTTTGACATGAAGATCAATTTTGAACGTCTTTTTCTGAAAAGAAGAAGTGCCGTTCCACTCACCGGAAACATCTGGGATGGCCTGGCCGGATGCAAGCATGATCCAAAGGAAAGAGCAAGCCAAAAAAATTGATTTCATAAGGAACCGAATTTAGCAAATTTCTTGCCCAAATATGTCTCAATCTTCACGCTGAACTAACAACACAAAATCATTATCGAGCTGTAAGTATCCTTGCTCGTAGCAGAAGCGATACACCTTCCCGTCCCTTGTGGTGATCGTTCGAGTACAGTAGTCAAAATCAAATCCTTTTTTGAGAAGTTGTTCTCGGTGCTTAGTTGTTTTCCCTTCGGGATTTAACTCCAATAGAATGCGTCGATTTTTTGATAGAATGTTGTTGACATTTCTGATATAATTGGTGGTGGTGCCCTTGGTTTTGTTATTGTAAATATTGCGACACCCGTCTGAACAAAACTTTTTATCGACTCGTCCGAATACTGGTTTTCCGCATTCAAGGCATTTTTTTTCTTTCTCCATTCGGTTAGTTATAAAAATTCTAAAGTATTGATTTACAGAGATAAATCCAAGTACAAACGTTTACAAACGGATAATAAACGACTACAAACGAGTAAAAACCGATTGACGTTTGGAGGTGTACCAACCTTTGCATCAGTCAAACGACAAATTCATCTACCAACACGATGAATCATTTACATTTTTAAATTTTATTATTATGACAACTTTAAGAAACAACGTACAGCTAATTGGTAGATTAGGTAAAGAACCTGAAGTAAAGACGTTCGAAAGTGGAACGAAGATGGCGACCTTTTCACTCGCTACAAATGATGTGTATTATAACAACAAGGGTGAAAAAGTGGAAGACGTGCAATGGCACAACATTGTGGTGTGGGGCAAGAAAGTGGATGTGGTGGAGAGCTACCTGAAGAAGGGGAGTGAGATCGCGGTGCAAGGCAAACTTGTGAACCGCTCATACGAAACGAAGGAGGGTGATAAACGCTATGTGACGGAGATCAACTTGAACGAGCTCTTGATGCTCGGGAAGAAGGACTAGCCTCCTATAGTAAACTAGAAAAAGGCTCGCCTAATGGCGAGCTTTTTTTTTTGGTACGCCAAAAGAAAGTCAAACCTCGTGCTACCAATTCCTGATCTAGGACTTCCAGGGATCGAAGGGAATTTCATCCATGTAGTCCTGTCTTTTAATTATTAAGGCTTTCTGTTTTGCCCCCTCGGTGATGGCGATAAACCCAAAATCGTAACAGAGAAAGTACATCCCTCCTTTAGTTGAGTGATAAATATCGGTGTAGTATTTGAATTTGTATCCCATTTGCTCGAGTACTTCTCTACGCACTGTGGACTTACCTTCTGGACAGAGGGTTCTAAGAATCCTACGGTTGTGTCTGAGGACGCTGTTCAGATGTCTAATCATTTCTTCACCGAGTGTTGTATTTCGGTTGTGATAGAGTGCTCTGCAATCCTGATCGCAGAATTTTTTGTCCTTTCTTCCCACCAGTGTTTTGCCACACTCTAAACAGATTCTTGCGGAAAATGGCTCCATATTAAAAAGCGTTTTATTATACGTATATAAACGTATATAAACGTTTAATAATACGCTTAGCGTTTTCAAAATTCTTCTATTTGAACTCATGAATATTTCGCTGAAACGCAATGGGCAATATGAAGTAGCTGTGGAACTGATGAAGACTAAGCTCGAAGTGGTAAGATACAGTCCGTCAACAGTGTCCAGCTATATGTCTCAGTTCATGCAATTTCTGAATTTCGTTCATCCAAAGCCGCTGGCTCAGCTTAGCAAGGCGGATGTATTGCGCTATCATGCTCATCTGATCCGTAATAGAAAGATTTCCCGTTCGTTTCAGAATCAATCGATAAATGCGATAAAGTTTTACATTGAGCACGTGCTGGGACACGATCGACAGCATTTCCAGCTTGAGAGACCTATTAAGCAAAAAAGATTGCCGGTGGTGCTGAGTAAGGAAGAGGTGTTAAGAATTCTTCGAAATACCGAAAACTTAAAGCATAAGACTATTCTGGCTACAATATATTCTGCCGGTCTCAGAATGGCGGAGGTCAAGGCGCTGAAGCCTGCTGATATTGATTCTGCTCATATGCGGATTTGGGTGCGGGAAGGTAAGGGTGCTAAGGATCGAGCGACTGTGTTGTCAGATCAGCTGCTATTGGTGCTGAGGGTGTATTTTCGTCAATATCGGCCAAAGGTGTATTTGTTTGAGGGGCCGGGAGGCGGTCAATATTCTGCAACGAGCATTCGCAAGGTGCTTGGGAGGTCGGTAAGAAAAAGTGGAATTGTGAAACGAGTAACTCCACACACGCTTCGTCATAGCTTTGCAACACACTTGCTTGAAGGGGGCACCAATTTGCGATTTATTCAGGAGTTACTGGGACATACGAGTTCTAAAACGACTGAAATATATACTCACGTAAGCAGCGAGCGTTTAGAATCCATTAAGAGTCCGTTAGATTTAATGGAGAAGACATAACTTTGGTATAAAGTAGATATCGAACATAATGTTCGATATTCTGTTGTTAGGTTTCATACCGTAACGTAGACCCACCGCACATTTTAGCACATTTGGTTTTTGCCACCGCAACGCCAACCCTAAAAAACCAAAAGAGCTAAAACCTCCCATCCCTCCGAGAATTTCATGTACTATATTTTTAATTATGTAGTATATAAACATATATTTACAAGCATATTTATAAAATATTTACGCAAATGGACAATCTTGAACTAAAAAAGGAACGGTTTAAAAGGGTTGCATCAAAACGGGTGGACAAACTTATTCATGGCATAAGAAGTCTTTCCAACTGCTCTAACATTAACAATTATGAGTATACAGAAGATGATGTCCAAAAGATGATAAAAGCGATAAAAGAAGAACTCAAAACAATGGAAACGTTGTACAAAAAGAATTTAAAAAATAATATAGACTCCTTTAATTTCTAACAAGTGGAAGAAATCTTTAAAAACCTACTACAAGCACACAAACCTGAAGAAGTAAGAAATGTGCTCATCAAGATTGGCAAATCAAAATACAGATTCGAGCCTGTTGGAAACAGAAAGAATAATTTAGCCACAATAAACATTGGAACTGATCCTGCGGCGGGAGTGACAGAGCGAATTACCAATGCCATTGACGCGGTTCTTGAAAAGGAATGGAAAGAAAAAGACGAACCAACAGATATTAAATCTCCTCGAAGGGCATCAGAACTTTGGTATGGCATAGAAAACGGTAAAATATCGAAGATATCTGATCCGCATGACAAAAGACTTAAAGAGCTTTCTGAACTTGTTAATGTAACGTTATTCGATTCAGGTCAGCCGACAAAACCGACTGTAGAAATCAGAGATAAAGGAATTGGACTGGAACCAGAACAATTTTCGAAAACGATCCTTGATTTAAACGGTAATAACAAGATTGGGAAACTTCATCTAATGGGTGCGTATGGTCAAGGAGGATCAACGGCTCTTTCTTATAACGACCTAACAATCATTATGTCAAAGCCTTGCTTCGGGGATCAGCGTAAAAAGAAGAAAGTAGCTTGGACGATTGTCAGAATTAATCCAGGAGACATAAATAAGGACAAACACGAATGGTACGAATATTTGGTTGACAATACAACTGGTCAGCCTTTCGTAACAGAAGTCTCAGATGAAGAATTCGAGCCTGGAACGTTAGTCCGTCATATAATGATGGATTTAGGTAGGTATAAAGGAAAAATCACAACCCCGTCAAATTCCTTGTGGTATCTGGCACACAATTTCCTGTTTGATCCTATTATTCCATTTACAATATCGGATAGACGAAATGATTCAAAAGATAACAGAACTGTTACTGGAAACAACAGACTTCTGACCTATACTGACAACCTAGAGTATTTTCAGGAAGTACCATTGACCTTCAAAGATGGAAAAGTGATTATCTATTATTGGGTACTTAACACTATTGGTGAAAACCCAAAAGACCGAATTAAACATTATACTCAAGCTTCTCAACCAATTTTAATTACATTCAATGGACAGAAGCAAGGAGCAATGGGAAATGGCCTAATCAAGAATGATTTGAAATTACCATTTCTTGACCGGTATATTATCGTTCAGATTGAAGCTGACAACATGGACAATGATTCAAAACGTCAGCTTTTCAGCAGCACAAGAGAGTCCTTGCGGGACACTTCAATACTTGAAGAATTACGGAAACTTACAATTGATACCCTTTCAGAAGACGATGAGTTGAGGCGTCTTGATAGAGAAAGAAAACAACGCTATTTTAATCAGGAAGACACTCAGGTTCTTGATAGTTTAAGGAAACGACTGGCCAGAAGAATCAATTCGTTCTTAAAAGGTTCAGGCAGTGGAACATCTGTTACGGCAACAAAAACCAGTGAGAGCATAAACACAGAAAAGCTTCCAGAAATTCCCGTGGAAGATCCTCCAACTTTTTTCGAAGTTTTGACCAAGTCGCCTAAAGAGGTCTATCCAAATAAAACATTCTCGATAAAGTTTAAGACAGATGCGCATCCGAATTATTTTGCTCAGGTAGAGACATTTGTGGCATTTATTGAACCCCAATCTTTTGGGATGTTCACAGGCACAGCTCGTGTTGTCGATGGTTATGGCATTGCATATTTTAAGGTTAACGAAGAAACAGAACTTGGAGAAACGGGCCAAATAACCTTAGAACTTAGACCGCCACGCCAAAAATCGTTCAGTGCAGTAATTGATGTTATTGCTGTAGAAAATCCTGAAGATTCTGATACTGATTCGGACGGGAAAAATAAGACTCCAAACATTCAAGTCGACTTCATATATCACACTGACCCTTGGTATACGGACAACAATTGGAATGAAAACAGTGTAGCTGAAGTCTTAGATGATCAGGACGCAGTAATAATTTACGTTTCCGCAGAAAATAGGAATCTGACGAAACTTGTATCACGCGCCCAGCGACAAAACGAGTCTGCTGTTGAAAATATCAAGAACAAATATCTTGAGCATATTTCGTTCTATGCCTTTATGCTGAGTCAAAATAAAGCTGAATCATATACAGATGAAAATGGAGAAATCGTTTCTGATGAAGTTTATCAACAAATGAAAGAAGCGGCACTTAGAAATGCTAGTGAGACAGTTTGCGGGATGATCAACGATTTCTTTGAAGTTATAATAACAGAAAGCTTAGAGGAGATTGTAGAATGACAGAGGAAGAAGTATTTGTATCACCGTGGGCTAAAAAACGTGATAGCGACCCATTTCACTCGTTGTGTTCATACCTAGGTGCTTTCCCTCCTTCTTTGGCCAACTATTTCATTCGTTATTTCACGGATGAGGGGAATCTGGTATATGATCCCTTCGCAGGACGAGGAACCACAGTCTTGGAATCCAGGATTTTGCAGAGGAATGTAATTGCCTCAGACTTAAACCCAATTGCACTGGCTTTAAGTAAGGCAAAAAGTCACAATCTGCAAGTCGAAAAAATCCTCGAAAGAATTGATGAATTAGAGGAAGATTATGATTACCCGTTATTCTTGCCTGAGGCTAAAGCACAATCAGATGAGATTCATCTAATATTTCATCCTCGCACTCTTGCTCAGTTGTGTTATCTCAGATTGGTTTTGGTAGATTCTACCAACCCCATAGATGAATTTTTGATCGGTGCTGTTTTGGGCGTTATGCACGGGGGAGAAAGAAAAGATGGGAGCTCGGGCTATTTATCCATTAGTATGCCTAATACCTTTAGCATGTCTCCTGAATATGTTCGTCGGTTCGTTCAGACTAAACAACTCAACCGTGAGTTTAGAGATGTTTTTCAAATTCTAAGGGAAAAGACAGTTAGAAATTTTGTCAAACACAATTTTCCGAAAATTGAAGGGAAAGTTTTTGAATGTGATGCTAAGACTGTTTCCAACCATTCAGAATTGTCCAAATACAAGAAGAAAGTTGACTTGATATTGACATCACCTCCATATCTGGGAGTTGTAAACTATGCACGGCAAAACTGGATACGATCTTGGTTTTTAAAAGCTGATCCAGAAGAAGTTTCGTCTAGACTTGACGATGACCTGAACCTTTTTGAATGGGTGAAATTTTCGAAGGACACACTCCTTGAGTTTAAAAAACTATTAAAACCAAACGGAGTAGCAGTTTTTGTAATTGGTGATGTGACCAAATCAAAAACAAGTATGATCCCACTGGCTAGAGAATTTGCATCTATGGTGAAAGAAAATAAGATATTCAAGAATGTGTGGGTTTTCTCAGATTACATACAAGGATTTGATAAGACAACCAGGATTTGGGGGGACACTAAAGGGAAAGCCACCACGGTTGATAGAATAGTCATACTATCAGACATCAACCCCTTCGAGAAAAATGATCGACTTAATGGAGAATCAATACTAACTTATGAATCAATAGTAGAAAGTACTAAAAAATTTATGGGCGATCGGTTATGAGAGGGAAGTCAAAATTACTGATACTCGACGATTGGTATGAAGAATTTATGCCTGGAACATATGTAGAAGATGACCTTGAAGTGACCATCTTATCCAAAGCTGATGAGGTATTTCCTGATTATTACATGCTGCCATTAAAACAAACCATACATTACAATGGTGAGTCTAGTGACCCTGATTTATGTTTAATAAAGAAGGATTATAGTGTCTGGTATGTAATAGAGGTTGAATTAGCCAAAAAACCGTTTAAAGGTCATACTGAAAAACAAATCCGAGTTTTTAGTCAAGGTAGATATAATGCTCGTGCAATTACAAAATATTTAGTGAGCAAAAATTCTTCTCTTGATCAAGCCAAATTAGAAAACCTGATTCGGGCTGATCCACCAAAAGTTTTAGTTATGGTAAACGAATATCCGAGGTGGGCCGATGATGTTATGGCATACCCTAGAACTGGAATTATGGTGTTTGCGCTGTACGATCATCCAGACGGTGTAGAAGCATATAGGTTGGATGGGCAATATCCAGTGTTCGAGATAGGTAGATCAAGATGCCGCTTTCCAAAGCACCCCGCTAATACGCTAATAGTTGATAAAGGTGATTTGCTTTCAATAAAGCATAAGGAACGTCAAATAATTTATTACGATGGCAGGAAGACTTTATGGGAAAGACAAAACCATGGGCCCAGAACTATTCTAATCCCAGTCGGTCTTAATCCATTAAATGTCCGGAAACAATACTTTCTCATTAAATCAGACAAGGAGGATTACTTCTTAAAAGAGAATTAACTATGGAGAATTTAGAATTAACATTTACTGCGAACATAGCCGAATCATATAAAAGACTATCATACAAACTTTGGTACGCTCTTTCAGAATTTGTTGATAATTCAACTCAGGCCTATGTAAATCATAAAGAGGAACTCAGTTTAGCCCTAAAAGAAGAAGGAAATAAACTTGCCGTAGACATACTTTATCACCGAGGCAATGACTTATCAGAAGATTATTTTAGGATTGAAGACAATTCTATTGGAATGGATGAACCTGTATTAAGAAGAGCGTTCAATGCTGGTCAAAAACCTGAAAATGATAAAGGGAGAAGTAAGTATGGTCTTGGAATGAAAACAGCATCATTCTGGTTAGGTGATACATGGACTGTAGAAACAAGTATGTTAGGTGTCGATAAAAAGTATATCATTAATGTAAACATTGCGGAGATCAGTGGAGGCAGTATAAAACTTGATATTCAGCAAGAGAATATTGAGCCTGAAAAACACTTTACAATCATAACGATTGAAAATTTACACAAGAGATTTGTTGGTCAAACAATAGGAAAAGTAAAATCATACCTCTCTTCAATTTACAGATATGATATTATATCAAATGAAATTGAAATTTATTGGAATTCTGAGCCTTTGGAATGGACGCCTATTGAAGATCAACTTCTACAGAACTTTGAAGGAGAAATTGTAAAAAGGGAACTTGATTTCGATGTTAACGGAAAATCTGTTAAAGGATGGGCTGGCGTTTTAGAAAAAGGAGGCAGGGGAAAAGCTGGTTTCGCATTAGTCCAAAATAACAGAGTAATTAACCCCAATTATCGGCCAGACTTAATTTTTGGAGACCAAGACGGTGGTAGAAACGATTTGGTTAATCAACGAATGGTAGGTGAACTGTTTATAGATGATTTTGATGTAAGTCACACAAAGGATCAAATCTTGTGGACAGGCGAAGAAGAAGAAATTGTGGAAGAAATTTTGGTTGAAGAACTCGCTGAGATTAAACGAATCGCTTCCACCCGTAGAGTAAATGTTATCGAAGGGGCTCCAAGCGTATCAGATGTGTTAATTGGTTTTGAAGAAATCTCTAAAGAATTACTTAGCGAAGAGGCGTCAGACCTTTTAGAAAACATTGAAATCCCTCCTGAGGAGGCACTTGCAGATTCTAATAAATATCTATTGCAAGCAGTGATAAAAAGAATTAGCGAACCAATCATCATTAGTTTGAATGAATTAATGATAAATCTCTATACTGACGAAGACATGTCTCCGTATGATCCGTATATCATTGCTGACTCATCTAAGGAAATTGAAGATGGAAGAACATTAATTGTATTGGTCTTTAACCCAAATCACCCACACTGGAAAGACATAGAAAGTAAAAACAAAGAAAATGGTGTAGCAATTTTTATCCGACAAGTAGTATACGATGGTGTAGCCGAATGGAAAGCTTATCAAAAAACTGGAAAATTAAATCACGATACAATAAAGTTTATTAAAGACAATTTATTGAGAATACCTTTTGAAATTGTAAACGATCGCTCCGAATAGGAATAAGAAATTTGATAGCAGTTCACATTGCCATGTTGCATAAACCATCCGAAATTTTAACAGCATATCCAGCGAATTTAAAATGACCAAAGAAGATATCGATTCGCAAGGGGCACTCAAGGATTTCGTTTCAACCTTTCGTTTACAAAACCGATATGGTGTTATTGACTTTTATGCAGAAGTAAGAATCACCCATTCAAAAAACACTCACAACTTTAAAGACTGTCACGTCAGGGTTCATTTTGACTACCCTCATATGGGAACACTTTATTTCACCGACTCTTACATTGATACTACTTCGGTTCCAACCGAGTACATCGTTGATTTTAACAAGTTTGACTTCAAGGAGTCCAGATTTTTAGAAATAACCGGTGTTCACCCAAAGCATGGTAGATATTACACCCAAATCCATACTCCGTACAAATCCGAATCTGATGCTTAAGGATGTCTTGTCAGAGAATTTGGATGTGGTATTTTGTGGAACAGCAAAGGGTGAGGCTTCTGCACGTTTGGGGTATTACTATGCTGGTCATAGCAACAAGTTTTATGGAATACTTCATAAAGTTGGCTTCACTACCCACGAACTTAGTCCAAATGAATGCTTTGGAATAAACCAATTCAAAGTAGGCTTGACGGACTTAGTACACACCGAATCGGGTAACGATAATCAAATAAGTAAGGAGGCCTATGAAGTAGAGGGTTTCCTTATAAAAATGGAAATTTATAAACCCAAATTCATTGCTTTCAATGGCAAGACAGCAGCATCTTTTGTTTTCGGTTTCAGAGGAGTCACAAGTCTGGTCGACTATGGCCTTCAGAATAAGAAAATAGGAGAGTCAAGAGTTCTTGTATTACCATCAACATCATGGAACTCACGAAGGTATTGGGACGAACGTTACTGGTTTGAACTATTTGAATTATGTAACTCATAAAATGGGCTCATGAATCAAAACCTCCCCTAGCATCCATACACATTGTCAGGTCGCACGACTCGACCCACAACCAAAACCTGCCAAAGAGTATGGCTGCTCCCACCGCACCGGACGAACGAACTAACAGGAACGGAGAAACGGGACGGAGAAAAACACGAAAACCTAACAGACGATATAGCACATACCTCTACTGAGCAATCTGCCAAGTGAGGTGCATAACATCCCGCGCTCTGCCGCCATGATACTTCTGAGCTATTTATCAACTTTTGTGCGTGGAGCATTTGACTTGTGGTACGCAATTTCCGTCTGCCACTTTTTTCGCTCCGGCAGGTTCGCTACCTTCATCAGAATTTACAAAGGCCAGAGGCACGTGCTATATCTGGTCGTTAGGTTTCATGCCGTAACGTAGACCCACCGCACATTTTAGCACATTTGGTTTTTGCCACCGCAACACCAACCCAGAAAAACCAAAAGAGCTGTAATCTATCCATCCCCAATCGATAAACATCTTCTGAATACAAGACTGTTTAGTGGTTGTGCTAACTATAGTATGTAGACTTAGGCTATTTCAAACAATAGCTTTGTGAACACTATAAGTAGCATATTCCACAACATATGAAGTCTACCTTATTAATTGAATTTGGAAATACAATTAGAAAATTTCGGACTGAGAGAGGTTTATCTCAAGAGGAATTAGCCTACAGAGCAGGCGTGCACAGAACCTATATTGGCATGGTGGAAAGAGCTGAGAAAAATATAAGTCTATTAAACATTGAAAAAATTGCTAATGCACTCAATGTGAGCTTAAAAGAATTGTTCTAATGGAAAAACGAGTAAAAAGCCTTGTCTTTAGAAGAATGACATATGCTGACTTCCGACACATCAATAAAGTTGGAGGAGAAGAAGTTGGTGGTGGTGGCCAGTCATACATTGATTTTCCTACCGCTGAAATTAGACTTGAGAAATGGTTTGAATTCCTAGGGAATAATACAGACACTGGCGCAGGTGGAAGACCTGTATGGGAATTTGAAATAAATAGTTTCGGAATAAATGGAACTCAGAATCTTAAGATTTATCAGCGAAGAACAGCATCAGTAAGTATTGCGTCACAAAAAATTCATAGTCGTCAGGCAAATAGAGTTCCAGCCTGGCACCCTGATAATGGGTTTCCAGAAGACTATAATCCTGCAAGCGAAAACCTAGTAATTTATATTGTTAAAACATACGATGATCTTTATTACGCTGGATGGTTTTTACAAGATCAAGTTCCTTCAACTTGGGTAAGCGATAGAAGCTTAGAACGAATGTTTACCGAAGATTCTGCTGGATACTTAAAATTCAAAAGAAAGCTTTTTATTGATACTAACAACCGAATATGGCCATTCCATTTTACAGCAGAATCGATTTCCAATGATATCCCTACCTCTGAAGATATCGAGACTGATTTGGAACTTGAGGACACCTCGCCTGCTCTACAAGAATTAGTAGAATCTGGTACTCAACCTCAAACAGTGGAACGAATATTTAGAATTAAGAAACGAAACAACAGATTAGTTAGAAATCTAAAGCAATTGTATAACGGGCTTTGCCAGATAACAGGGGATCAATACACATTTGTCAAACAAAACGGCGAATATTACTCTGAGGTGCATCATTTAATTCCTCTCGGGGAAAACGGTTCTGATTCATATGCGAATGCAATAGTTGTTAGTCCATTGATTCACAGGATGCTTCATTATGCAGAGGTATCAGAAATTGATTTAAGCCTTATTCAGGACAATAAATTGACTATCAGCATTAACAATCGAAACTACGAAATTACTTGGCATCCAGATCATATGCGAGTTGTTGATGGGTCTCTAGCTGACTAGATTTTGTAAGATGAATAAGGTATTCATTTAAAATAGGATTCTTTCTGCTATTATTACTCTTGAACCTCTTATATGGAATCTTGTTCACTGACACCTCACCGAATTCAGATAAGAACGAACGTAAGTCCTCTAGAGAAAGTAATCCATCTTCACTATAGCTTATTAAGAAATCTTCGACAGATACAGACCTTAAAATCTGTTCAAAGGAATTTCTAATTTTTACCTTAGAACAAAAGTTAGAATATTGATCTCGCCAAGGTCTTAATCCACTATCCCCAATTGCTTCCGGCTCATCTTCTCGAGCAATAGTCTCCAAAACGTGATAATTAGCAGCATATTGCCGCTTAATGTAAGGAGGGTCTATATAGCAAAAATCAGCTTCCAATGATGGGGCGACTTCCTCTGCATATCCCTTATAGACTTTATGATCGGAAAGCCTACCAACACTTGAGAATGTAGTTCTCCTAAGCTGAATAGGATCCTTCGCTCTCTTTATTGTTTTCGACAAATAGTGCCCATAAGTACCAGCAATGTTTGCAATATCATTTACAGCCATAATTAGGTCATGTAGCAAAAGAGAATGCTCAAATTCTGTAATTAAATTATTCTCTTTCCAACTCTTAATTTCCTTACGGATTGAATCAATTTTTGAAGCATTTGCAGCAGTAAAATAATTCCTAGGTTTATTACTGTTAACAGGTCTTCCTTCAAGACTAAACTCTCTATGAAAATAACCCTCAATAGGAGTTAATTTATTTAAATGGTTAAGAACCTTTTCATATTGGTCTTCATGATTAAAGAGACTTATTGTATCTGAAGTATTGAATTCTATCTTTTCAAGTCCTTTAAATAATGGTGTTTTATATAAATGTAAATGGACATTCAGATGATGATATGAATAAGTCATCACATCTACAGCAGACACCTGAAATCCTCTCTCGCGAAGTGCCAATGAAAAAAGACCTGTTCCCGCCATCAAATCAATAATATGTGCGGCATCAGGCTTTATTCGTTGAATATGATCAATAACGATATCCGAAAGCTTATCCTTTGAACCAATATATCTATACCCCATGCTTTTCGAATATTTCTCTAGATTGACAATTAAGAAGTCTACTTATAGGCTTAAGTTGTTGACATGATTGTAAAGCCTCAAATATTATAGAATAGTCTTGTTCAGAAAGCCTATATAATTGGGCAATCAAATATTCAATATATATATCCGATTCTTTGGAAATATTTTGACCCTTACTTTTTCGGACTTCATTTCTCACAATTTCTGTGATCAACTCAACAGAATTCAAATTAATCTCGGGAAATGGTAAATTGGCTAACATTGACTGAGTTAAATATGGATGACTTTTCCATTCATTTTCACCATACTTCTTAATCAGGAAATAGGTCATCACTCTAGAATTTAATACTGCAAGAACAAATTCAAGGGTAATTACATTTTCCCATTGTGGTCTCAGTTTTAGTATGTAAACAACCTGATTCGTAATAGAATTATCATAATCTAAACTTGCAGTTACACCAACTCCCGTTTTACGGACTAAAATCTTTTTGCCTTCATATATTGAAAGTGCCTTATAGTTTATTCCGTCCTTAGTTGTATTAAGCCAGCTCTTAGTTCTTGACGTAAACCTAAAAAGGTCTTCACCAACTTTTAAAGGAATATTCCCTTGTCCATTATGATTTAAAACTATGTTTTCTCGTAAAGCATCGCTTAAATGAAATTCAATACCGCAAGAATTGCATTTATGAACTTTAGCTTTTGGGGTAGGCATCCATTTATTACATGACGGACATTGTACAATCTCGCCTTTCTTTGAAATTTCTGCTCCGCGGGTACTGGTTGTGTAATCTCCTAAAAACTTTCCTTGATAAGTTATCTTATGAATTGTAGATAGGTCATTTGATTTTACATCAATATCAAATAAGAAATTTTTATTATTCTGAAATCTTGATTGTGCTACTTTGTGACTATATGATTTTTCAAGTTCCAAAAGTGTATTCGTTTTACTTAGAACATCCTTTTTATTCCTAGAATCCAATCTAAAACAATCAACAACCTGGCTTTTGTCAGGTCTTTCATTTCTCCCAACTATTACTACACAGGCTCTATTTATGTCAGGGAAAATCTTTTCTCCCAGTCTAGAAATTAAGCAAATGGATGTTTCTGTAGCGAGTAATGATCGCAATCTTGAATGCTCTTGGTTAAATATCGAATCTGGCAGTATAAGCCCATAAACTCCACCATCAATTAAATTCTTAAGAATTAACTCAACAAACAAATTGTAAGTATCAAATTGCCCTTTAGCCACATTGAAATTTGAGGATAGATAATTTCTTGAATATCCACTTAAATCTGACCCCCACGGCGGATTGCTTAAAGCAACATCAAATTTTGGTGATCCAATTTTATCTCTCAATTCGGTCCAACCAGTTTCACAACTTTGACTATTGAAGGGTTTTAATGAATCCGTCTCAACAAATGAAAATGTAAATTTTGGAAAAGTACTTTTCAATTCACCTGAAGAGCGAGAAATAGAATTATCGTCGATATCAACACCAACAACATTATGAGTATTGGAATCCCTTTCTTTAAGTAGCTCACAAAATGAATTCAATAACACATTATCACCACATGCTGGGTCAAGAATATTTAACTCTCCTTCTTTTCTAATGATTTCAAAAACCTTGAAAGACAAATAATCGGAAAGAAATCGAGGGGTATAAAAAACACCATTAGTTTTTCTTTCTACTCTTGTATATAGACTTTCTGTACTCAGCATTACTCTAAATCTAATTTTCCCTGTACCTGATGCTTTGACTTTAGGTATTTAGCTTTTTCCTCAGCTAGGTGGAATACTTCATCGGAACACTGATAGCGATGGTATTCATCTGCAAACTTCTCACTGTAATACTGGTTTTTAATTAAGGTTTCATCCTTACCAAGTGCATTAGCCAATTTTACTAACTTATCTTCCTTTAAGCTTTTTTTACCATTCTCTACCTTGCTTAAACCGCCACTGTCTAAACCAACTTTTGCGGCTAGTTCTGTCTGATTTAACCCCTTTTCAATACGAAGTTTGCGAATGTACTCCCCGAAACTTTCCATTTTTTAACTTGCTAAATTAAACTTGGTGATTTTTGCCAAATGTAATACTTAAAATTAACTTCCCCAACACTGCATCCATACACATTGCCAGGTCGCACTATGCCAACCCACAAACCAAAACCTGACAAAGAGTATAGCTGCTCCTGCCGCACCGGACGAACGAACTAAAACGAACGTAGAAACTGGACGGGAAAATGCACGAAAACCTAACAAATGCTAAAATCCATAGGCTTACTTAGACACTTGCGGAGGTTTGTGAGATAAGATACTTTCCCGATATTTACAGATGTCCAGCCTACGGATTTTAGCTCAACGTTGTAGCACATTTTCAAAATGGCAAAAAAACCGCACATAAAGCTCAACTCTGCAACACAGAAGGAACAAGCTACTGCTATGTCCTTTAATTACGGATTTGGTAAAGATGATGAAGAAGCAGTGAAGGAAGAACCGGACTACCTGCCAATGGTGGATACGTTCAGAGGATCGTTAGCCCGATTGAATAATGATCTTACGGCAAGAAGACAAGAACGAAATGATGCCTTGCAGCTTCCTGCTCATATTGATTACATACAGATCAGGTTTCAGGATCAGTTCAACATCACGAAATTCTATCAAAGCTGGTACAATGATTTTGGTTTGTTAGGTGTGAACTTTTCTCATTTCAATCGAGAAGTATTATTTGCAGTTGTGGACCAGGATAAGTTTGTCACCTTCTTACAAGACATTCAAAATTTTGTCCTGAAAGAATCGGGTGAAAATGATCAGGCAGAGTACAGAGGGAAGGTAAAATTCATTAGGGACTTTAAACTCTTAACCACGCAGGACATTCTTGAGTATCGGGACAGGGTACAACTGATGAACTTCAAGTTGATTGAGTTTCCTACAGGTTCAGAGGATGCTAATACCATTTACAATCGTTTGCAACAATACCTTGCAGGGAATGCGTATGAATACCGATTAATTGAAGATACTGGAATACTTGAAGTATTTGGGGCCTCACAAGAGAGTATTGAAGAAATAGCAAGGAACTTTGACATTCTCCTGAGTGTAACTTCTTCTCTGTCAACAGTTGTTCGTCCATCTGAACTGAATACGGTAGAACGAGTATACGGATTTGAAATCAGCAACGCTGATGAGGATCTTCCCATTATCGGGATTTTGGACACGGGAATCAGCAATGCAACTCCATTGGCTCCTGTATTGATAAATGATGACAGGTTCAACCTGACCGGAAGTAGTGCTTTTGTTGACAATGCCAATGGCGGCTTTGGTCACGGCACTTCCGTTGCTGCACTGGCTGCTTTGGGCAGGAAGCCCTATGCCGTGAATTATACGGGTCAAATAAGCGCAGATGCCAAGCTGCTTTCAATGAAAATTTTAGATGCGGACAGTGGTCACTTATCTATGCTTGACGTATTGGATATGTTACAACGTGCCAAAGCCGAATATCCTGAAATCAAGCTATTCGTGCTTACAACCTGTTATTCGGCACATAAAGCGACCAATGAAGATTTTTCAGCTTACGCTTATGAATTAGACAAGTTCACACATGAGAATGACTGCCTGATTTTCATTTGTACAGCTAACAACAATAATGCAACCAACCAGCCCGGATACGATCTTAATTATTTCAATGAGCAAGAAACGAACCTGTCATCTCCTGCCGATAGCATGAACAATGTGATTATTGGAGCGGCAGCTGACAATTTGCAAGATGGTGTTTTTGCTGGCATATCCCACGGACGGGAATTTCCGACTTTATACTCTCGTAAAAGCCATATTGATCTTGAACAATACAAAAAACCAGGTAAAAGATTCACCAAGAATAACCCCCATTTGTTTAGGCCGGATGTAATTGAGGGAGGAGGAGATTACGAGCAAGGAAATGGTTTTGTAGGCACAAATAATGATGCCTTAATGGAAGTATTATCAGCAAATCCGGCCTTCGGTTTTTATCGAGACGCTGGCACCAGTTTTTCAACCCCTTTAGTCGCAAATATTGCAGCCCAGATTCAGAAAAGCTATCCAACATTAAGAGCACAATCGATCAAGGCACTGATAGTGAATGCTGCTTCACTGGATGCCATTCCTTTTGCCGACCCGGTTGTCAAACTAAGAAATAAAACAGCTGGTCATGGTATAGTTAGCCCGGATAAAAGCATCAGTTCAACAGACAATGCCATAACTTTTGTTATTGAAGATGAGATCAACCCGGATGAAATGAAGATCATTCCTTTGAATTTTCCGGCTTATCTGACGGATGATGAATTAGGCAAAAAGATGGGTGTGCTTCAACTCTCAGCTACACTTTGTTTCAGCTTTGAACCTGTACCCAATAATCATCTGGGCTATTGTCCTATACAAATGGCCTTTGCTATTTTCAGAAACCATACTGGTAACGATATTCTTAGAAGTGAAAATGAAGATGAGGGTGGCATCAAATCGAAACTAAAGAAAAGTTGGTCTCAGAATAACCGCTGGAAATCAAATCCAATTCCGGCTTCTAATACCCAAAAGATTGAGTTCCCTATCAGTGTGAAAGACCTGGAAGATGAAAGCTCCACTTTCAAATTAGCTGTACACTGCTTGATTAATACACAGCTTTTAGTACCGGATAAATACAAAACGGCTCATCCCTTCTCAATGGCAATAACAATAGAAGAAAAATTACCGGAAGCCAAACAAACTGGTAAACTATATGCTGAAATGCTTGCAGTAAATGAAATTGAGAACATCATCCATGTTGAAGGAGAAGCAGAAGCAGAAGGGGATGTTTAATTTGAAAGAGAAGTGCTTACTTCTTCTTTAGTGCTTCCTTTTCCTCAGTAATCAGTTCTTTCCAAATATCGGTACTGATAGTCGCCTTTATTGGTTTAACCTTGTCTTCGGCTTGGTTAAACAGGCTTCTTTTAATAGCTGTTACCAAGGTTTTCTGAATACTGTAATATGACAGACCCTTTGCACTTTCAATGACCTTATTGATTGATCTCGGCTTGTCAAATTTAAACTCACCATTTTTCAAAGTCAGTTTAACAAGCTCTTTGATTTTTGCTACATCCGGTAATGGAAACTCAATACTAAAATCAAACCTTCTCAGCAATGCTTCATCCACCATATCCTTTTGGTTGGTAGCAGCAATAACGATACTGTTTTGAGGAAGATAATCAAAGAGTTGAAGAATGGTATTGACCACCCTTTTCATTTCTCCATGATCTTGATTGTAATCTCGTACCTTTCCCAATGAATCAAACTCATCAATGAAAATAATACATTCTTCGGATGAAGCTTTCCTAAATATCTTCGCAAGATTCTTACTTGTTTCGCCAAGTTTAGACGACACGATTGCTCCCAGGTTGACAACTATCATCATCTTTTCCAACTCGCCAGCTATTACGTATGAAGAAAGTGTTTTTCCACACCCGGAAGGACCATGTAGCAATATCTTGTTGGATATTGGAAGATCGTATTTCCTTAATAAATCAGCAGTCTGGTGTTCCTTGATGAAATAGTCTAATTGCTTCTTAATTTTAGTATCACAGACTAAATTCTCAAAGCTATAATCGGAGGTTAATTTTTCAAGGATTAGGTCGCCTACCTCTCGGTCTTCAACTCTCTGGTAGTACTTATCTGAACCAACCTTTGTGAGCCCACTTGTTTGCTGATCTCGAATAGCCTCTTTTAGAATAGACTGAAGCTGAATTGCAAAATTGACTTTTCTGTTCTTTTTGGAGTACTCAATAAGCTCATTCAAAACAGACAATAGCCTCTCTTGATCGTTTTCCAGACCATACTTTGCAATATCTTTTATGTAATCGAATTGGCTCATAAACAAATGCAAAATACGCATAATTAAGGAAGAATTCCACAGGGAATCTAGATTAACGTGCTACAACAAGCACTATCATCCATAAGCTTACTGAGCTATTTGCAAAGGCTAGTGCGATGAGATACTTTTATAGATATTTGAAAAGTCCAGCTTACGGATGATAGTTGGACGTTGTATGCCATGCGAAAAGCCGACCACACAAATAGCACATTTGGTTTTTGCCGACACTCAAAGGCAAACGCTAAAAAACCAAAAGAGCTATTTTTTGCCAACGCTCTAAAAGGAATAAAGAATTTGATGAAACAAGACAAAAGAAAACACTCCAAACTCCAATCCCTCAAAACAGGATTAATCCAATACTTATTGAGCGGTATGGTTAGGTTAAACCACCTCATTAAGGAAAGAGCAAGCGTATGAACCAGCATTTATCTATCAGAGTAGCCTGGCACGACAGCAAATGGAACGGGACTGTTTGTAATCATCCTTCGCAAAATGCTTTTTGCCTGAACCTGCCACGTATTTATGGAGAAAAAGATGATAAAGCAGAAGATGCCATTTCTAGAAAACATTGGGCAGAATTAGATGATAAGCAACTGCCCCCCTGCAAAGCTGAGGGTGGTAGCTTTATGAGCACCCGAAAGTATTCCCGACAGTTCAATCACCCTTATAATAAACCACGATCCAAAGAGATACCGCATCTCGCTTTAAAGCCCACAACTCTTGAAGTTCCGCCCTACAGCTGCTTTGCTGTGCCTTTTTGGTGGATGTTAAGAGGAAACCAGTCCACTATACGTGAATGGTATCCAGATATACCACATGATGAAAATCCACCCTTCCCTTCATCGTGGGTCTATACTAGCAAAACACAGGAAGCCTTATTAAAACGCTTCTTTGAGCCCATCAAAGAAGAGCAATCTCTGGTTGTTTTTTATGCCAAAGGAGCTAATCCAATAGATGAAGACAGCCGCAGACTGATTGTGGGTGTGGGCTCAATTAAAACAAAATCCAAAATTTTAAAATACGACACTTCAGCCGATTATACCTATCCGTTGTGGGATAGATTGATTACCCACGGTATCCGCCCAAATGATGCCGCAAGTGAAGGGATTCTATTACCCTATCATGAATATCTAGAGTTACCAGATGATTTTCAACTGAAGACCAAAGAAGGAAAGAAAAGCAAGCAAGATCTGCTCAATGAAATCAAGCTCACTTTGCAAGAAACTGCCAGCCGCCAAGAAATCATTGATGAGTTTGCCTATGGTAGCGAGCATGTCAATGATAGTTCTGTTTTGGTGGTGTTGGGTAAATTACGCAGCATCATCGAGCGCATCAAGGATCACGGTATAGTTAAAGATGTATGGGATCAATATTTGCTTTGGATAGATAAGCAAATCGGCAAGGTAAAGGAAAGCATGGGGCCATTCCCAGCATTTGGAAATGCACTTTTGGCATTAGGTTTTCAGTATGGTCATTTGTTGGAAGAAGATTTACGAGCCGATAATCACTTAGGCACAAAGGACAGCCCTTGGGATGCGTGGGAAGATGCTATTTACGGTCGTCTAAATCTTGGTAGAAAAACCTATTCTACTGAACTACCACATTTTCGGGATATATGGCTCAACGAAACCACAGATAGAAAGAACTTATTGATACTGCTTTCCCGATTTGAGCTTTCAGACAAACAAATCAAGAACTGGTTTGATGCAAGCACCCGCAATAAACTCGGATATAAGTCAAGTGATGCCGAGCTATTACTCAACCCTTACCGCATTGCTGAATTGGATGAAGGTGATCAGGAAAATTACCCAATTGCAGTTGAGACATTAGACAATGGTTTGTTTGAAGATAAGGCCATTCAGGGAGAGCATGTGCCGGAAAAGCCGCAATTGGTTGATTCCCCTTTGGATCAAAGACGTATCAGGGCCATCATCACCCATGTGCTAAAAAGAGCAGCTGAAAATGGAGACACGTTGGTGTCTGTTTATGAAATTACCGAGAATATCAACACACTTAATCTGCAACGGACAACCTTATTGCCAGCCAACTATGTGGTTACCAATATTGAGTTCATCAAAGAACAAATCAGTTGCATAGATCAAGAAGAAATTCAGTCGCTTCAACTTGCCAAGTACAATGACATTGAAGCCTATTTCAGAAAAGTACTAATAGCTCGATCCAAAAAGCAATTGGAACCTGTAGATGAAAATTGGGAAGAATTAATCAAACAAGTTATTGTCAATAATGGGATAACCTTTGAAGCAAGCAATCCCAAACACGTAGCTGCACTCACTGACCAAATAACTGCACTTCAGCGAATAACCGGAAGGAAAATATCTGTATTACACGGCCCTGCAGGTACTGGTAAGACTACTGTTTTAGGAGCTTTATTCGGTTGCCAATCGCTCACAAGTGAAGGAATATTACTATTGGCACCAACAGGTAAAGCCCGGGTCAAGCTGGGTAAGATGGCGGGTGGTGAGGCTTACACAATAGCTCAGTTTTTGAACAAACAAAAACGCTTTGATTGGAACCGAATGAAACCACGTTTCTCGGGTCCAGAGAAGTACAAAGGAGAGCAAAACGTGATTGTAGATGAATGCTCTATGCTCACTGAGGATGATTTGTATGCCTTGATGCAAGCCTTGGATTTAGGGCATATCAAACGTCTTATTCTCGTAGGCGATCCATATCAGTTACCACCCATTGGTGCTGGCAGGCCTTTTGCAGACTTATGCACCTACCTGGATAATTTAGAATCAGGAAATGATGATTTTGAAGCTACTGAGGCTTTAGCCAGACTTAAAGAAGTAGTGCGAAACGTAGATGGGGCAAATTCTGACACTCTAACCTTGGCATCTTGGTTCTCTGGCTTAAAACCGAGTAAAGATGCAGATACTATTTTTCAGAAATTAGGCGACAATGACTTGCTCAATGACTTGCATGTTGCAACTTGGGAGAATGAGCAATCATTGGTAAAAGCATTGAATGCGTTGTTAATTGAGAAGCTTGGGCTTAAGGATGAAAAGGATTATACCCAATTGAATGCCTTCATAGGAGTAAATGGCGGAAAAATTGATACAGGGAAAATTGAAGCTTTCCAATTACTGAGTCCTGTGAAAGCACCGTATTGGGGGTCCTTTAATCTGAACAGAATTTTCCAGAAACAGTTTAGAACAGGTTTAAAAGGAACTGTTTCAATTGGTGAGTATCAAATTGGACTTTATGATAAGGTTATCCAAACTGTCAATGAATGGAAAGAAGGTTTTCCAGGTGGCGAAAAGCATCAACTATCGAACGGACAGCTAGGCTTGGTAAAAGCTACTAATAAAGGTTTTGCAAATGTGGTATTTGCAGGCGTTGACGATAAAATCACCTTTGGATACAGAGGACAGGGACAAGCCGAAAATGATTCCAGTAATCTTGAGCTTGCCTATGCCATTACAGTACATAAAAGTCAAGGAAGTGATTTTGATTGCGTTTTCCTAGTCATTCCAAAAACAGGACGAATCATTTCCCGCGAATTAATTTACACCGCTTTAACCAGAGCCAAAAAGCAATTGATTCTATTAATAGAGGGCGATACACCCCAATGGATCATCAACCTATCCAAACCGCAATTCTCAGAAACTGCTAAGCGCAATACGCATTTATTTACTTACTCAGTAAGAGAAGAAAAACACAGTATTCCTTTTGCAGAAGGGCTAATTCATAAGACCAAGAAAGAAGGCTTGTTGGTTCGGAGTAAATCTGAAGTCATCATCGCCAATATGCTCGTAGAAAAGGAAATTGAGTTTGAGTATGAAAGGGAATTTATTGGTAAGAACAATCAAAAGCGAATCCCTGATTTTACTTTTGTTGACGCAGCAGGTGACTTAATCATTTTAGAGCATTTGGGCATGATGTCTTTGCCAAGTTATAAAGCAGATTGGGAAAAGAAACTGGATTTCTACAAAGAAAACGGTTATAAGTTGAACGATAATCTGTTCACTACTACTGAAAGTGAAAAGGGCGGAATTGATTCTTTGGCTATTGAATCGGTCATTAAAAAAATTGAAAAGTTTATTTAAATGAAATTAAATAGTAACATACAAAACACTGGGAATTTAGATTCAGCCATGCCATCACATAAAGCCATACACATTGTCAAGTCGCACAAACCAACCGCACAACCAAAACTTGCCAATAAGTATGTCTTTGCCAGCGCTTCTAAAAAGAAAGCACAGGCATACAACAATGGCTAAAAAAACATAGGGGTTTTGGTGGTAAATTGGAAGTTTTGAGCTTCGATTATTGACCGTCAACCCAAAATTTTGATAATGAAAAAGGGAAAGTAATTATAAAAAATATTTAGCTTGTCTAGGTGGTAAACTGAAAGGGCAGAGTTTCAAACTCCCCTACGTTTCTTAGCCGGGCGTTAGTTGCAATGAGCGGATGACTAGAAGTCTTTTAGAAAATATTTAAATCCAAAATCTTTAAAACAGTATCAATAAAGTAATGAAATCAATAAATCTCCTTTTCATGTTTTCTCTATTACTATCAAGTAGTTGTAAGGAAGATGAAATACCTACTATAAATGAATCCTCCATGTATTCCGAATGTGATTCTAGATTGATTTCATGTGCTGGTAGTAAAGTCGGAGATTATTGTCTGTTTGGTTATAAATGGGGAGCGGATCAAAACTTTGATCAGACAGGAATTAACGTTGTAGGCCCGCAGACAACTGGAGGAATAATTACTTATTCATTTCAAGAAAAAAACGGGACGATAAATACTCACAGACAAATTAACGTGCCGTCTGAATCTTGGAATGAAATTTTGAGTTGTGCGAGAAATGAAATTAGAGAAGCAGCAAAAGAGTGGGAAAACGTTGCTAATCTTACTTTCGAGGAATTACCGGAAAATAGTGACAGTGATCTTAAATTTTATGTAGCTGCTATTTTTCAATCTGCCGTTGGTTATCCAAACTATATTGAAAGTCCTTGTGATATCCTAAGTGGTGATATTGTCTTCAATGCGAACTCCAGTGAAAAATCATGTAAAGCATTTCACATAAATGCTCTACATGAAATAGGGCATGCTCTAGGACTTGGGCATGTGAGCTCTCAGAATATTATGGAGACAGGTGCGTCAAAATTTTCATTGAACGGACTGCAAAGTGGTGATATAGAAGGCATTCAGCAGATTTATGGAGAAAAGTAGAAGAGAAAGCAACTAACAGATACTATCATCCATAAGCTTACTGAGCTATTTGCAAAGACTTTTGCTATCCGATACTTTTAAAGATATTTGAAAAGTCCAGCTTACGGATGATAGTTGGACGTTAGAAACCAATGAAGCCAGCATCATATATCGTCATTTTATTACTAATAGCAATCTCTTGTGAACTTGCGAATGAACAGCAGAATGCAATTCTTTCAGATCTTAATGAGTTATCTGAAAAATCAAATCCAACACAGCTTTTCGAAATAAACAATAACATCGACACTGTTCTAACTGGTAATGCTGGAACCAGCATCTATATTCCAGCTAACTCGCTAACTTTTGAAAATGGCCAACTGGTAAATGATAAGATTCAGATAAAACTAAAAGAGATATACTCCCCCTCTGAAATGATATTGAATCAACTATCAACATTATCCGATGGGAATCTTTTAGAATCATCGGGAATGATTAGACTAGAAGCATTTAGCGATGACCAAAAACTTTCTTTGAAAGCAGGCAGACCATTAAAAATCAAATTCAAGAGAACTTCCTCCAAGCCCTTCATGAGAACTTATCTTGGAGAGGTTGATTCTTTAGAAATCAACTGGAAGCTTGATGAAGAAAACGTATATGACACTATCAAATTTGATGAAGAGTTTGAGTATATAATGGTATTGCCATTTGGACCAGATTCCATTGCAACTGCTATCATAACATATGGGGTAGTCTTAGACGATACGATCGAGTTAAAAAGGACAAATTACTCAGATGATTATACAATAAGCGATTATGTATATGACTCTATCTATTATCCTTTAAATGCAACCAAGCTTGGTTGGATCAATTGCGATTTCTTTATTTACAGCGAAGAGAATTTAAATGCTAAGATTAAGGAATTTGATGGCGAAAGAACTCTTAATTATTTGCTCTTCAAAGAGTATAACTCCTTAATGAGTTCATGGAATTCTGAAGAAAACAGATCAATTTTTGAAAATATACCACCTTCCTCAGAAGTAACTGCTATTAGTATTGCGAGCAATAATGGTGATTACTATTTCGGTTCTAAGGAACAGATAATAAATCACAATGACCAAGAAATATTAATTGAGTACGAACACCTGAGTCTAGAAGAGATTGGGAAACGACTAAGAAGCCTTGACAAGAAGTAATCGGTTTCTAACATGTGCTAGCACGAATGCGCCTGAGTGCATTCTGCAAATTTCATCTGATCTTCACCGCTCCGCTACCCATTCTGTAAGCATCTTCTCTCCTTGCAACTGTTTTGCTTCTGGATTTTGTCTTTCTAATTGCAGTGTTCCATAGCTACCGTTGTAGGTGTTGGGTAGCTGCGCTATCTTAGTATCTTTCTGCTAAGTTCGGGGCGCACTCCTGCTAGCTGATCGTTAGCATTCATCTAATCTTCTATGTGGAAATACTTCGATAACTTAAAATTCGAGTTAATTGGACTCGCGATCTTCTATATTGTTTTACTCTCGGAATCCTATGGAATTACAATTCCATACGCCTCGTTTGTTCTAGTAACATTTGTGATTCTCTTTTATTTGATCAAAATGTTTAGATCATTTAAACTGAGTGACTGGAACCGAAGTAAAGGGGCAACCTTCTTAAATTTTGTACTGACATTACAGTTCTTCTGTGTGGTCACTGGAACTGCCTATCTAATAAACCAGCTGCCAGGAGGAGGCGAACTGCTACATGTCTCGTTGCTACTTCCACAATACTTAATTGTCATGTTCGCAATTGCTTTAGCCATTAGATGGAAGAAGAGGGAAATTTATTGGATGATAACGAAAGTCAACATCCTAAAAATGCTGGCCGCAGTTGTAGTTTCCTTAGCATTCTTTTACTACTTCTACGACATACCCACCTACATGCGAACTAAGGACGATCAACATCGTGGTTGGATTAAGTTGTATTAACGAATGCTAACAGATGCTAAGTCGGCAGATGTCTACTGCCCATCTGCCTGCCGCTGAGGGTCTCGCCCACTTCGGTGCACCTTCTGCAAGGTTTTAAGCGTTCTATTTTTTCTAGCACTTCTGGTGGATGACTTGTCGAACGTGGTGCTTTCTGAAAGTTTTGAGGGATGGTGCACCTGCGTTACCTTTAATGATGTCTAGTAGTTGTGGACATCCACCGCTTAGCTAGGCGTTACAGCGCATTATCTTCTATACGCATATCTCCCGAACTAACTTGATAAAAAGTAACTTTTAAGTTACCTTTGTCTTATGAACAAGATCCGAGAGGTCATTGCTTACAAACACTATTTTGAGGAATTCCTTAACAAGCAACCTATAAAGGTTCAAGACAAGGTTTTCAAAATAATAGAAGCGATTGAAACTCTCGAGAGAATTCCCAGCAAACTACTTAAAACATTTGGTTGGAACTGATGGCCTATATGAAACCAGAGTTAAACTGGGATCGAATATTTGGAGAGTGTTCTGCTTTTTTGACGAAGGAAGATTGGTGATTTTGTTGAATGGATTTCAAAAGAAAACTCAGAAAACACCAAAATCTGAAATTGAGAAAGCTTTAAGAATAATGAACGAGTATTATCACGACAAAACGAACGAACATGGAAACTAAATCTTGGAAAACCATTAAGGATGACGTCTACGGAAAGAAGGGAACCCCAAGACGTGACCAACTGGAACGCGAAGCTGAGGGGTTAAAAGTTGGACTTTTATTACGTCAGGCACGAGAAGATAAACACCTAACTCAACAGCAGCTTGGTGAACTTGTTGACAAGAAACGAACCTATATTTCTAGAGTGGAGAACGATGGTAGTAACCTAACACTCAAGACTCTTTATGATATAGTCGAGAAAGGACTTGGAGGGAAAGTAACAATCAGCATTGACGTATAAAACGGCGATGGAACAGACGCTAAGTTGCATCGTCCTCAAATAGGTTGACTCTTTTTCACCTAACAAACTGAGAGTCAATCATGGAAAAACACAAAAGGCCTGGCAATGAAATCAACTTCACCAAGAGGTACTCATTAGCCTTTAAGAAACAAGTATGTGAGCCGGTGCTCAACGGCCAGATGTCACGGCGAAATGCCGCTAAAAAGTATGGACTTCATAGAAATACTGTAGCTTCATGGTGCAGAGAATTCAATATGGATAAGAGTCCTAAAAACCACTCCAAAAACAAGGAAATCAAACAGCTCAAAGACAAGATCGAAGAGCTCGAACTTATCAATCACCCTGCGCCAGGCAAATTTTTCTATTTCTACCCGCACTTCTGCTGAGTCTTGCATCCATGTGTTAAAGAAAAGCCATCCCCTTTCGAGAATGGCTGTTTCCATAACTGGCATAACACTGCCGAAAGTCACACTTCGACGAGCTCGGGGTGACAAATGGTTAATCTACATTGTCATGTAGGTATTTGTTGTTTCCAAGAATTTGATTGTCATCAGTCAGATTAAACCTAGAGATGTGGCGCTCAGAAGAATGCGGCACATCCTTTAAGGCCACTTTCTTGCGTTCGTAGGCAGGCACATCGAGCTTTTCTTTGAAATCTGTTGTGTTCAGCTCAGGCTTCTGGCCGTTGAGCGCATCTTCTCTTCGCTTGCGCTCTTCCATCAATTGAACTTTTCGTGATATTGGAATCGCAGGACCCTCCACCAACTCATCGATTTCATCGTCCATATCCGGCTCCTCTTCGCGATGACGGAATTCTATTTCCTCCATCTCGTAATCCCCTTCAATATTGAAGTCGAAATCCATTCCCTCCTTCTGACGCTGTTCCTCTTCCTCTATTTCCTTTTTGATTTCAGCTTTGATAAAATCAAATGAATATCGTTTCTCCTCGAACTCAGGGTTGTAGGTTTCTTCCTCCTCTTCCTCTTCTTCTACCTTTCCAAAAAGTGAAGGTTGTAGAAATGGCTCTTTGGTCTTTTCATTTGAAATAGGAATGATCTCTTCGTCCGTTTCAAAATCCGAAGATTCAAGGTCAAATACAATGGACTCTTCATTGAAGTTAAAATCCACTTCCTCCTTAATTGGTGTTTCTGAAACCTCATCTATTTCATTCTCCAACTCGACCTTTTTCAGATACGGCTCAGTGGCTACATCTTCGCTTAGAGAATCTGGACTGTAACCTGTCGCTATCACCGTCACTCTGATGTTTTCACCCAAATCAGGATCTACACCGTGACCAAATATCATGTCGGCTTCATCACCTGCAAACTCCTGAATGTATTCCGTGATTTCTGTCAGCTCGTCCATTTGCAGCTCGGCTTCTGTTCCAGACATGATGGAAAGCAAGATGCGCTCAGCGCCATAGACTTCTTCGTTATTCAAAAGAGGTGAGTTAAGTGCCTCTTCGGCTGCTCGCCTTGCTCTGTTTTCGCCGTGGGTTTTTGCAGACCCCATGACGGCTCGACCAGAATTCTTCATTACCGTCTTCACATCCTCAAAATCCACGTTCACATAACCCGGAACGGTGATAATTTCAGCGATTCCTTTGGCGGCTGTGTTCAAGACATTGTCTGCCTGACCGAAAGCCTCACTAATGGAGAGATTTCCGAAAATCTCTCGAAGCTTATCATTCATGATCACGAGCACTGTGTCGCAATACTGTCGCATCAGTTTGATTCCTTCATCGGCTGCAGCCATTTTCTTTTTCCCTTCAAAAGCAAAAGGAGCAGTTACGATACCAACCGTAAGAATGTCCAACTCTTGTGCGACTTGAGCAATCACAGGCGCAGCACCCGTTCCTGTGCCACCGCCCATTCCAGCCGTGATGAAAATCATCTTGGTGTCCTGGGAGAGTAGCTCTCGAATTTCCTCCTTGCTTTCCAACGCCGCATTGCGTCCTTTTTCAGGATTTGCGCCAGCTCCCAGACCGCTAGTCAGGTTCACTCCTATTTGGAGTTTGTGCTGCACAGGGCTAGATTCAAGGGCCTGATGATCCGTGTTGCAAACCACGAATTCCACGTCCTTGATGCCAAGGTTAAACATATGGTTGACCGCATTGCTACCACCGCCTCCAACACCAATTACCTTGATGATTGATTTGTGATGGGTCGGTAAATCGAATTGATAATGATTTTCCATGTCTTTATTAGTTAATGAGTGATTAAGTCCATAGTCCACCGACTTTGGTATTCACTTCGCTATTTATATTCTTTATCGTCAAAGTCATCGATCAGCAGACCTTTGGTCTTTTGAAGGATGTTCTTAAAAAATTTATTTCCTTGCTTGCTTCCGCGCCCAGCTCTCAAATAAGCTCCATTCGAAGCTTCGGCATATTGTTCCTCTCGGAAATCAAGCGCCTTGAATCCAGAAAGTACCAAACCAACAGAGGTCGCGTACATCGGGCTTTTTACTGCCTCAATTTTGCTCTTACCGAGGTGTTCGTTCGGATGACCAATTCTCGTATCAAGGCCTGTCATGTATTCGAACAACTGGCTGAGATTGGTAAGCTGAGAACCACCACCGGTAACCACAATCCCTCCTGCGAGTTTCTTGTTGTAACCAGAAGTGATGATCTCTGTGTGCACCATTTCTATGATTTCCTCCATTCTTGCCTCAATCACGTGAGCCAAATTCTTGACTGATATTTCTTTTGGTGGACGGTTTCTCAGTCCGGGGATGGACACAATCTCGTTTGGACTTGCCTCCTCAGAAATGGCTTTGCCAAATTTCGTTTTCAACAATTCTGCCTGATGCTCCATAACCATACATCCCTGCTTGATGTCTGACGTAATGATGTTACCACCGAATGGGATCACCGCCGTGTGACGGATAATGCCATCGTGGAAAACTGCTACATCCGTGGTTCCACCTCCAATGTCCACCAGGCAAACACCTGCCTGCTTTTCTTCCTCACCTAAGACCGAAAGGCTGGAAGCAAGCGGCTCAAGAATCAGGTTATCAATTTCCAAACCTGCTCTTTGCACGCATTTGTTAATGTTATTGATCGCGTTGGTTTGGGCAGTAATGATGTGGAAGTCAGCCTCCAATTTCACTCCCGACATTCCAACAGGATCAGTGATGCCATCTTCGTAATCCACGATGTAATCCTGCGGCATAACATGAATGATCTGACTCCCTGGAGGAATCACGATTCGGTACATATCGGATGTCAGTCGGTTGATGTCCTCCGTGCTGATTTCGTCTTCAGAGTTTCTTGTAATTGAGCCATGCTGGATCGTGCTACGAATGTGCTGCCCGGCTATGCCGACGTTCACTACTCGAATGTCGATTCCAGCTGAGTCGCTTGCTTCCTGCACGGCTTTTTCGATAGCCCTCACGGTCTTGTCGATGTTCGTGACAATTCCGCGGATCACACCGTCAGAGACTGCCTTCCCCATGCCAAGCACTTCCAGCTTGCCGAACTCATTCTTCTTTCCAACTATGGCACAAATCTTAGTTGTACCTATGTCGAGTCCTACGATTATTTCTACTTCTTTACTCATGGCTATTCGCAGATAATTTGGTCTTTAAATTTCAAGTTTACAGTGGTGTATGTGTTCCAGCCTTTAACTGGCAAAATCTTCTTGTAGAAGAGCATTAGCTTATCAAATTTCTTTTCGATATCCTCCGGCATTCCGAACTCAATTTTTTGCTTCGTGACCTGCGGGATCATCTCAATTTGTCCTTTGGAGTCGACATAGACGTGAGCGATCTGTGCTCTCCAGAATTCATCTTTTTCAATGAAGTTCAAAAGTGCCAAAAGGTCTTTTCCGTATTCCGTCTCATTCAGGTTTTTATCCCAGCTCAGTCCTGTGATTTCTATAAGCGGAACTCTGGCTGTGAACCTGGCCGCCGTGGGCAAGAGGTTTCCATTCGCATCGATGTACTTGTCTTTGACTTTCTCGTGATACATCCGAGCGACCGGCTTTCGCTGATCTACCTTCACTAGGACATTTCCTTTTACATCTCTATAAACTTGAGCGTCCAGAACGAAAGGATTGGCTTCAACCCTACGCTCCATTTCACTCATATCCCATTTGCTCACCGGCAGACTCAATTCATTTTCTTCGCCCCTCATCAGCTCAATCACTTCTTCCTCATCAATAAAATCCAACCCTTCTGCACTGGCTATTTCCACCTCCATAGAATTCATATGCAGATCCTTGCGAGCGGCAAATCCAATGGCAGTGATGAAGATGATCACGCAAGCGACCCAAGCCAAGAAGTATCGTTTTCCTCTACCCATGTTTCTTGTCTTTAAATAGTTCGGCAAGTTTTGGCACCTCTTTGTCAATATCTCCGGCACCCAGCGTGAGCAATATCTCCGGCTTCAATTCCTCCAACAAATCAGGCAATTCCTCTTTGCTACTGAGAAACTTCCTTTGAAGCTTCATTTTATCAAGCAATGCCTGAGAAGTGATGTCCTTGATTGGTTTCTCTCGTGCCGGATAGATCGGTAACAAAACCACATCATCAGCAGCATCCAAGCTTTCGGCAAATGCATCCATGAAATCTCTTGTGCGAGAGTACAGGTGAGGCTGAAAAACCACGGTGATTTTCCTTTTTCTGTAAAGCACCCGCACGGATCGAATGATTGCATCGATTTCTGTCGGATGATGAGCATAATCATCAATGATTATGGTTTTCCCAAAGCGCTGAATGTATTCGAATCGTCTCTTGACTCCTTTGTAAGTTTTTAGTCGGGTTCGAATTTGCTTGTCAGAAAGCCCCATTTCGAAACCCACCGTAATGGCTGCCAGAGCATTCATCACATTGTGGTGGCCCGGGACGTAGAGAAACAGATCACTGATCTTGATTTTTCCTTTTCTATAATCAAAGACAAAAGCTCCCTCAACAATCCGGAGACTCTCCGCCACAATATCACCCAGCTTGATATCGTATGAAGTGTACTGTGGTCCTGGAATTTTCACGCCCGCTTCCGAACTCATAAGAATGCGACCCTTTGGATCCGTCTTATCGACGAATGCTTTGAAAGATTTGGCTAGTTCGGTTTCGTCACCATAAATATCGAGGTGATCGGGATCTATGGACGTGACCACTGTATAGTTTGGATTTAGCTGCAAAAACGAACGATCAAATTCATCTGCCTCCACCACCATCGGGGCATCTTCATCTCCAATGATTAAGTTGGAGTTGTAGTTGCTCATGATTCCTCCAACAAACGCATTCACTCCACCTGACTGACCAGCCAGAAGGTGAGCGATCATAGAAGAAGTGGTTGTCTTGCCGTGCGTACCTGCCACTGCAATCGTGTAATGGCCTTTGGTGAGCATTCCAAGAACTTCTGAGCGCTTCTTCAGTTCGAAATTATTCTCCTTGAAGAATTTGTATTCTCTGTGTTCTTCGGGAATAGCAGGTGTATAAACCACCAGGGTTTTTGCCTGGCCTTTGAAAGCCGTGGGGATCTGAAGAACATCATCATCATAATGAATGAGACACCCTTCTTCAACGAGCGCTTTGGTCAGCTCCGTTTCTGCACGATCATACCCAGCTACCGCCTTTCCACGCGCAACAAACCAACGGGCAAGGGCACTCATTCCTATGCCTCCTATGCCTACAAAATATATTCTATCGTAATCTTCCATCATGCGACCAGTTTGATTACCTCGTTAGCAATTTTTTTAGCGGCCTCAGGTTGAGCCATGTCAGCTATGTTTTTTTCTAATACCCTCCTTTTTTCTCCATCGGCTAGCAATGCAAGGGTCTGACCTCCAAGCTCCTGCACAGCTTGATTATCTTTCAGGAGAAGGGCGGCATTTCTCTCTACCAATGCCTGCGCATTTTTGGTTTGATGGTCTTCGGCCACATTTGGTGAAGGGATGAGAATGGTCGCTTTACCCGTGAGCTCCAACTCCGCGATGGAGAGTGCCCCTGCTCTGGCAATGACCACATCAGCAACGGCATAGGCCATATCCATCTCTCGTAAAAAATCGAATGTTCTGACATTCTCTAAATTCTTCTCTTCAGATCGCGACTTCATTTCTTCAAAATAGAAGCCTCCGGTTTGCCAAATCACCTGAATCCCCGCTTTGGCAAATTCATCCAAGCTCGCCAGCATAGCCTCATTTAGCGTGCGTGCTCCCAAACTGCCACCCGTCATCAAAATCGTTTGTTTTCCCTTTGAAAAGGCAAAGAAATCAAATGCCTTCTCTCTCTCCGAAGGATCCAGGATAATTGTTGATCGAACAGGATTTCCAGTAACAATCAACTTCTCCTTTGGGAAATATTTTTCCATTCCCTCATGGGCTACACAGATTTTGTTCACTCGCTTGGACAACCATTTGTTGGTCAATCCGGCGTAAGAATTCTGCTCCTGAATAAGCGTCGGGACTTTCTTAATGGAAGCGGCATACAGTAAAGGACCGCTGGCGTATCCACCGACCCCAACTACTGCATCCGGTTTGAATTTTCTGATAAGGGCGAACGATTTCATAATACTGGAAATCACCTTGAATGGAAACATCAAGTTTTGCACACTGAGCTTTCGCTGAAGGCCGCTAATCCACAAACCAACGATATTGTATCCCGCCTCGGGCACTTTTTTCATTTCCATCTTGCCCTTCGCTCCTACAAATAAAATCTCAGGAGAGCCCAATTCAGACTGGAGAGCTTGCGCGATAGAAATTGCCGGGTAAATGTGCCCGCCGGTTCCGCCACCGCTGATCATGATGCGATATGTTCTTTCGCTACTCATGCTGCCTGACGAACTTGATTTGACATTGATTTTCCGATGGAAGTGTCCACATCGCCACGACTTACGCTAAGAATGATTCCAAGCGCCAAGCCGGTAAATAGTTGAGAAGTTCCTCCCATACTAATGAGCGGTAAGGTCAACCCTGTGATTGGCCCAAGCCCAACTGCCACGCCCATGTTTACAATTGCTTGCATGACTAGGGCAAAACTTAATCCCGCTGAGAGTAACCCTCCGTATGTTCTTTCGCTGTTTGCCGCCGCTCTCATTCCTCGGTACAAAAGACCCAGATAGAGTAGCAAGACGGTGACACCACCCACCAAGCCGTATTCTTCTATGATGATGGCATAGACAAAATCCGAATATGGATGAGGCAGGAAATTTCTTTGCTCACTTTGGCCAGGGCCTTTTCCCAAAAATCCCCCAGAGGCGATCGCCACATATGCTTGCTTTGCTTGAAATGGCGTGTCTTTGTGAATGTAATTTTCAATTCTGCTCAATGCAGTATTTCCTCTTTGCCCAAAAAACACAGCTGCACTACCCGCAACAAGGCCAATGAGCATGAGTATGGCGAGATACTTGACAGGAATTCTTCCAATGAAAAGAATTAGCATACAAGTACCGAACAAAAGCGCGGCACTTGAAATATCCGTCATAGCAATAAGGCCGCAGATCACCCCCACCCAGATCAGCATTGGGATCAACGACTTCCTGAAATCATCAATGTTTTGCTGACGCTTGGCAAGCATGCTGGCGAGTGTCACTATCAATGCCAGTTTTGCAAGATCCGAAGGCTGGAAAGCTTGATTGATGATTGGTATCGTAATCCAACGGGATGCTTCGTTGATGTTAGTTCCGAAGACCCATGTGTATATGAGAAGCGGAACGCAGAGGATAAGAGCCAACTTAGAAATTCGAGAATAATATCTGTAATCCAATCGATGAGCTAGCCACATCACTGCTAAACTTAGCACTGTAAGAATGGAGTGCTTGAAAAGATAGTATTCGGTATCGCCCCCCATCATTTTGTACGCCAAGCTGCCGGTCGCGCTGTAAACGACCAAGATGCTGAACATAGACAGCAAGAACACGATGAACCAGATCACCGGATCGCCTTTCAGATTGTTATATGCCCATTCTCTTAGCGTATTCATGCCTTGATTTTTAATTCGTTTTTCAACCGACCAACGGCCGCTCTGAACTGATCTCCTCTGTCCTCATAGTTTCGGAACAAGTCGAAACTGGCACAAGCCGGAGAGAGCAGCACTGCGTCCTTCTTATCCGCTAAAGCATAAGCTTCTTGCACTGTAGCATTGACGTCTGTTGTCTCAATGATCGGAATCTTCAAGTGTCCAAAAGCCGCCTTAATTTCCTTGTTGTCCTTTCCCAGGCACACGATTGCCTTCACTTTTTCCTTCACCAAATCCATGACTTGGCTGTAGTCATTGCCTTTGTCCACTCCTCCTACCACCCAGATAATGTCTGCTCGTACGCCATCAAGCGCATAGTAGACAGCATCCACGTTGGTGGCTTTCGAATCGTTTATGAAACCAACGCCATTGATCTCTCCAACCAACTCCAAACGATGCGGTGCATTCTTGAAGGTCTTGAGTCCGGTAAGAATGTGTGGCATAGAAACGCCCAGCGTCAATGCACTCAGTACTGCCGCCATGGTATTGATCATGTTGTGCTTTCCAATCAACGAAATCTCAGAAAGCGGAATCTTGTATTTGCCGGACTGTTCCTTGAATTGAAAATTGAAGATCAGGTGGGTGTCTTCCAGGTACGCCTCCAGTTTCTCGTTGCGACTGGCAGAAATGGCAAACACACAGGCTTCCACTTTTCGCCTTCCCAACTCGGCCGTGACCGGCTCTGAATCGTGGCAATAAATGAAGCACTCTTCCTGAGTCAGGTTCTCAATGAGCTTAAATTTCGAGTTGATGTACTTGCTGAAATCGTACTCGTATCTGTCGAGATGGTCAGGTGTGATATTGAGCAGAACCGCCACATCCGGTCTGAACTTTCGAATCCCATCTAGTTGGAAACTGCTTACCTCAATGACGTAATAATCATTCGATCCCAGTGCTACCAAACCCGCAAGGCTCGTCCCTACATTTCCTCCCAGTGCTACATCCAACCCGGCAGTTTTGAGTAAATGGTGAGTGAGAAGGGTTGTAGTGGTCTTGCCATTGGTGCCTGTGATGGCCACCACCTTCGCATGTTCGGGCAAATAGTTGTAGCCAAACTCGATTTCAGAAATTACAGGCGTGCCCTGCTTAGTCAATTTCTGAATCAGTGGAGACGAATCCGAAATACCCGGGCTTTTGACTATCCAATCAGCATTCAGAATCTTGGATTCTGAATGTCCACCTTCCTCAAATGCTATCCCCTTGGCATTTAAGCCGTCCTTTCTTTCTTGATTGATGCTACCAGCATCCGAAAGGAACACCTCTAGTCCTTGGGCATGCGCGAGCCATGCCGCCCCTACGCCGCTTTCGCCTCCACCCAATATAACTATCCTTTCACTCATAAAATATCTTCTTCTTCGCCTATTCGCTTACCGATTAATTGATCGCAGCACATGGAGTAAATAGAGAGTAAGTCATAACCCTCCTTCAGGAATGTGTCGATCATTTTCAGCTTGTATTTCCTGTTTTTGTTGTCAATCCGATCAAGAATGAAGACCGCCTCATCCAACTCCTCCTCGATCAAATCCATAGCTTGAGCAAATTCCGCTTCGGACTGAGATCGCACCAACTTGAACAAATACTTGTCAATCATTCGAGCGCTTCGAATCATTGCCGTGGACACGTCCAAAAAACCTCCGCCAGGGATCATGTCCACAAGGCTTGCAGTTCGCTGCTGGAATCTTTGATTTCTTTCTTGAATGTCTTTCAGTGTCATTTTACCTGAGTTTTAAAGTCGCTAGTGTCATAATGGCCAACAAAATCCCCACAGTCCAAAACCTCGAAACAATCTTCGCCTCGTGGATTCCCTTCTTCTGATAATGATGGTGTAGTGGCGACATGAGCAGAATTCTGCGTCCTTCGCCGTATTTTTTCTTGGTGTACTTGAAGTAGAAAACCTGAATGATCACGGATACATTTTCGATCACGAATACGCCACATAATACAGGAATCAACAATTCCTTTCGTAGTACAATCGCCAAAACGGCGATGATTCCTCCAAGAGAAAGGCTGCCAGTGTCTCCCATGAAAACCTGAGCCGGATAGGAGTTGTACCACAAAAATCCGATGCACGCCCCAACAAAGGCTGAACAGAAAATCACCAACTCACCTGAGTATGGGATGTACATGATGTTCAGGTACTCGGAGAAAATGGCGTTACCCGATAGGTAAGCCAAAATGGCTAAGCCTAGCCCGATGATTGCTGAGGTTCCAGCTGCCAGTCCGTCCAAGCCATCGGTGATATTTGCCCCATTAGAAACTGCCGTGATGATGAAAATGACGATCAGCACATACATGATCCATGAGTAGTCGGATATGGCACTTGGAACCAACCATGAATAGTTGAATTCATTTCCTTTGAAAAAAGGAATGGTCGTGAAGAGACTCTTGGCATCCGCGTAGGTCTGGCCAATGAATTCTCGAATGACAATGTCTTCGTGAAAAACCATCGTGAGCCCAACGATCAGCCCGATTCCCACCTGACCAACAATTTTGAATTTGCCTCTGAGACCTTCCTTGTTCTTCTTTTTTACTTTCAGGTAATCATCCAAAAAACCAATGAACCCAAGCCACAGGGCGGTTACAATCAATAATATGATGTAAACATTTTCAATTCGAGCGAAGAGTAGTGTCGGGATGACAATAGCAGAAATGATGATAATGCCGCCCATGGTAGGTGTACCGGCCTTCTGCATTTGTCCTTCCAGCCCTAAATCACGGATGGTTTCACCCATCTGAAATTTTCGCAAAATGTTGATAAGGTATTTCCCCAAAGTGATCGTGATGATCAGTGAGAGAACGGCAGCCATACCTGCTCTGAAAGAGATGTACTGAAAAACGCCCGCACCTATCAGGTCGAATTTTTGATCGAGATATGTGAATAGGTGGTACAGCATCAGTTCAGCATTTCGGTTAAGATTTCCTTATCGTCAAAGTGGTGACGCTCACCATTGATCTCCTGATAGGTCTCGTGCCCTTTGCCAGCAACCAGCAAAATGTCTTTGGCCGAGACCAGATTGCATGCGGTACGAATCGCTTCTTTCCTATCCTCGATCACCATGGTGTTTTTTTCCAGAGACTTTGGAATGCCAGCCATCATATCAGCGATGATCGCCTTTGGTTCTTCATTGCGAGGATTGTCCGATGTGACAATTACTTTGTTGCTGTATTGCGCAGCGATCTTTGCCATTTTCGGGCGCTTGTCTTTGTCGCGGTTTCCTCCGCATCCAATTACCGTGACCAATAGCTCATTCTTTGTCCTGAGCTCCGCAATGGTTTTTAAGACATTTTCAAGAGCGTCAGGCGTGTGTGCGTAATCCACAATCGCTATAATGTTTTCTTTGTTCAACACTTGCTCGAATCGGCCCCTGGCTCCCGTAAGGGATGAAAGTGCGGCAAGAACGTCCAACTTATCTTCCTCCAAGAGTACCGCTATGGCATAGACGGTAAGGAGGTTGTAAGCATTGAATCCACCCACCAATTTGAACCAGGCATTTGTGCCATCAATGTCCAATTCTAATCCCTGAAGTGAGTTGTGGAGAATTTTCGCTTTGAAGTCTCCCATGGACTTGATGCCAAACTTCAGCTTCTGGGCTTTCGTGTTTTGGAGCATGATTCTTCCTCTCTTGTCGTCTTGGTTTACAAGAGCGAATGCGTCAGAAGAGAGGCCATCAAACAATAATTTCTTAGCAGCTATATATTCATCGAAGGTTCCATGATAGTCGAGGTGATCATGGGTGATATTGGTGAATACCCCACCTGCAAACTCCAGCCCTGAGGTTCGGTGCTGAACGAGCGAATGCGAGCTTACTTCCATGAAGCAGTGAGTGCATCCTTCCTTCACCATTCGGGAAAGTAGTCGGTTGATCTGGATGGCATCACCTGTGGTGTACTTGGAGGCAATTACTTCCTCACCGATTCTATTCTCCACTGTGGAAAGCAGACCTGACGAATATCCCAATTGTGTAAAAAGGTCGTGAGCCAAGGTGGTGACGGTCGTCTTGCCATTGGTTCCCGTGACACCTACCAGTTTCAATTTCTCAGATGGTCTGTCATAGAAATTGGAGGCGCAAATACCCAAGGCCTGAGCACTGTTTTCACTTTCGATATACACAGTTCCAACCTGAATTTTTTCTGGCAATTCTTCACAAAGGATGGCCACAGCTCCTTTTTCAATCGCCTTGTCAATGAACGAGTGGCCGTCTACAGTCAGGCCTTTGATGGCGATGAATAAAAAGCCTCCGGCCACCTCGCGAGAATCAAAAGTGATTCCCTTGATCTCAATGGACCGATCACCCTGAATGGACTTCAGTTTCACTCCGAACAATATGTCTTTCAATATTGCCATTAGCTCAGAGTTAGTTTTATGAACTCACCTTTTTGCAATCCCTGACCTGGGGTCATTGATTGTCCTTCCACTCTGCCCTTACCTTCGGATAATACTTTGAGTCCTAAGTTTTCGAGCACGTAAACGGCATCTCTCAGGGTCATACCTCGCACGTCCGGTACTTTGCGGATATCCACTTTATTGTCTTTCCAGAAAATGGCCTGATTCACCACTTGGGTGGTCACCCATTCTTCGCTTCCTTTAGAATGATTCGAGATTCCGAGTTGGTTACAGAGGAATTTCAATTCGTCGTGATTGCCCGATTTAATGACCGGAAACACGCCTGTCATCAGCGAGCTAGGTTCCTCTATTTCATGCAAGTCAATTTCGAGTGCGTAAATACGATCCGCAATTTCTTTGAAAACCGGAGCAGCCACATCGCTACCATATATCTGATATCCCTTTGGATCATCGATGACCACTATGCAACTGTACTTTGGTGCGTCTGCAGGGAAATAACCGGCAAATGAGGTGTAGTATTTATTGGTGTATTTGCCATTGACTACTTTCTTGGCCGTGCCGGTTTTTCCGGCAATTGGATATTTGCTATTGCTGATATTCACGGCGGTACCTCGAAGTACCACCCCTTCCAGCATTGACTTCACTTCGTTCAAAGTCTTTTTAGAGCAAATCTTGTCGTTGATGATTTTTGGTTTGAATTCTTCCAACTCTTTGTCCCCGCGATTAACTGATTTCACAATAATTGGCTGAATCATTTTGCCGTCATTAGCCACTGCGTTGAAAAGTGCGAGGGTCTGAAGAGGGGTCATTTTCAACTCATATCCGTGAGACATCCAAGGAAGTGTAACTCCGCTCCAGGTGGAGTCGGACGTGTTTTTAATGTATGGAATTCCCTCCCCAACCATCTGGAAACCAAGGGGTTTGTTGAGCCCCATCCTGTCTAGGTATCCAAGAAATTTCTCTGGGTCAGAGCCGAAATGTTCATTGACTAACTTGGCAATCCCGATGTTGGATGATTTCTCAAATGTTTCCTGAACGGTCAGTCTTCCGAAACCGCCCGGCTTGTGATCTTTCATAACCCGGTCAAAGAATTCCATGCTTCCATCTCCTGTATCAATGGAATCGGAAGGCTCTACTGAAGTTTCTTCAAGAAGTGCAATCATACTTGCAAGCTTGAACGTGGAACCAGGCTCACGCGAGCCCTGCCCGCCAACGGCGTAATTGTACTTTTCGTAATAATCTCCTTTGCTGGTGCGGCTAAGATTTGAAATCGCCTTGATTTCGCCAGTCTTTACTTCCATCACTATCGCAACTCCGTATTCTGCCTCATGTCGCATGAGTGCTTTGTAAAGCGAAGACTCAGCAATGTCCTGCAAATTGACATTCAGCGTAGTAAGGATGTCTTTGCCATCAATGGAACGAACTTCGGATCCGTCGAATACCGGCTTCCATCCTCCGCCCGACATTCGTTGAAATAAGGCCTTTCCGTTTTGCCCGGCGAGCTGCTTGTTGAAGCTGTACTCCAATCCCACCGTGCCACGATCATCGGCATTCACCCGACCGATTGTGCGGTAACCCAAATGAGAAAAAGGCAGAAATCTTTTTTCCACCTTATTAAACAAAACACCACCTTTAAGTCTGCCTTCACGAAATATCGGCCAGCGCTCCATTTGCTTTTTCTCCTGATAGCCAATCTGTTTTTGGTTCAGGAGGAGATATCTACGACCAGAAGAGCGAGCTCTTATGATTTTATCTTTGTATTGTTTAGCCGTTTGATCTTTGAACTGAGCCGCCAGTAGTATCGCGAGTGAATCAATGTTTGACTTGAAAAGACCTTCACTGGAAATGTATGGATCAATGGCTACTTGATAGAATGGCAATGACGTAGCAAGCAGACTTCCGTCCTCGGCGTAGATATTTCCGCGAGTGGCGGGCATGTCCATAACTTTGAGGCCAATGCTTTCTCCTAGGTTTACCCATTTTTCTCCCTCAACCACTTGCACCTTAATCAACCGATAAAAAATAGCACCGGCAATAACTGCAATCAAGAGGAAAGCAACTCTAACTCTGATCAATATGTCCTTTTTGATACTCATTGCTTTGTGATCAAAATGGGTGAATCAGAATTCTCAGAAAGGCCGAGCTTGCTTGCTCGCTTGGCCACTTCGCTTTGCTTGCTGGCAAACATATAGCCAGCCTTCAGCGTGGTGTAGTCTGCTCTTAGGTCTTCAACTTGCTCTTCCAGTTCGGTAATTGCACGGACCTTCTTCTCCGCTGAATGACGGTTTGCGATGTAAATCACCGAAAGAGCCACGATGAATAAAATCTGTGGTAAGAACTTGACGTGAATGACCTGTTCGAGAGAGTCGTCGATTTGTAAGAGGCGATGAAGCCAACCGAAAAAGTTGCGTCCTTTTCGTTTTTCGGTGTGCTTATATGTGTTTATCGCCATGTGTTTCTCTCTGCTATCCTTAGTCGAGCGCTACGCGCCCTGCTATTTCTTTCTATTTCTTCCTCACTTGGAGTGATCAACTTTCGATTGATTGGGTCAAAGGGACGAAGTAAGTTTCCATAAAAATCCTTTTCCTCTTTCCCTTTCAAATTCCCCTTCATCATGTAATTCTTCGCTAATCTGTCCTCCAATGAGTGGTAGCTTATGACTACCAATCTTCCTTGTGGTTTCACGGCCTCCTTAGTTTGCTCCAAGAACTCACGCAAGGCAGCCATCTCGTCGTTCACCTCTATCCTAATTGCCTGAAAAACCTGAGCCAGGTATTTCATTAATTTTCCCTTTGGAGCGACTTTCTCCGCTATTACCTTCAATTCGCCGCTTGTTACGATTTCCCTCTCACTTCGAGCCTGGACTATCGCTGAGGCCAATGTTCTGGCATTCTTTATTTCCCCATACATGCTCAATAAGTGGATCAAGTCTCTTTCAGAAGTTTCATTCACCAAAGACCTGGCGCTAAGTGCCTGTCCTTGATCCATTCGCATGTCTAGCTCTCCATCCCATCGAGTGGAGAAGCCTCGATCTCCTTGATCAAACTGATGAGAGGAAACACCGAGATCGGCAAGGATGCCGTCGACCTGCTTATGGCCATGAAACTTGAGATACTTACTGAGGTATCGAAAGTTTGAATCAATAAATGTGAAAGAACGATCTGGGAATTCTTCGCTTAGTCGATCTGCATTTTCTGCTGCGTCACTATCCTGATCGAATGCCACGAGGGTTCCCGTTGTTAGTTTCCTAAGGATTTCCCTGCTGTGACCTCCTCCTCCAAACGTCACATCCACGTAAACTCCGTCTGGCTTTATGTTAAGTCCCTCTACAGATTCATGGAGCAATACCGGCGTGTGGTATGGCTCATTCTGCATCGAGGTACTTCTGGGCCAATTCGGAATATTCCTCAGCATCGCTCATCGAGTGCTCCTCAAAAACCTTAGGATTCCATATTTCAACATAATTGCCCATGCCAATAACTACCGCCTCGTTTTCTATCCCAGCATGAGCGAGCATATTCTTTGGGATATTGATGCGCCCGGCGCTATCCATCTCCACATGTGCTATGCTCCTGAAAAAATTTCTTTTAAGCTTCCTCTGTTCGGCGTTGAATTCACTGAGTGAGGAAATCTTGTGGTGAATCTTTTTGTACTCCAGCATTGGGTACACGATTAGGTGCGGTTCGAATCCTCTTCGAATCACCAGCTCGTTAGTGGAGACCTCAGGAAGATTGGATTTGACCTTTGCAGGCAAAGCCAACCTTCCCTTAGTATCCAACTTACACTCATACTCGCTTGTAAAAAAAGCCATAAGAGCCTTGAAAAATATAAACCACCGAGACAAAAATATAGAAACATTTCACATTATCCCCCACATCCTCCCACTTTTTACCACAATGTGGATAAACAGCTTAAATTGTGCATAAATGCAGGTTTTTTGGCTATTTATAGCCTCCAAATTTTCATGTTTTACTAGATATCGTTATATAAAATTGTTCCGTAACCTTCATTTTTGTCTAATTAGGTAATCGTGGGGACTCGTGGGAGAAGATATTCCGAGGGTAGAAAATTGACTGACAATTACAGATAAAGTACTGAGCGGTGTTAATATCGCAGTTGATTATGAAGACAAAAGAGAATATTCTAGACAAGGCCTTAAGAGTCTATGATAAAATCAAGATTCAGGTTACCTATGCCATCGTACTGTTCATTGCTGTTTACGAGCTTTTCCCAATTGACGAGTTCTTCCCTCAAGCAAATACCATAGTCCTTGTTGCACTTGGGTTTATTCTCTTGGAAGTGATTTTTCAGATGTACAAAAAACTTTCCTCTTTGGATCGTTTTCGAGTATTTAATTCAGGAACTGAGATGCTGATAAAATTTGAAGAGGATGTGATGCAAGTAAAGCGTGGTAAGACCATTAATCTAAAGGTGATTACCGTGGGGTCAAGAGTATATCTCCCTTCTCTTTTCAATATTATGAACAAACTGATAGCCGATAAAAGGATATTCAATATTGAAATTGCCACCTTATCAAGTGATTACATTGAACAATCCGAACACTTTAATGAAGCGAATGTTCGAAAGTTTTCAAAAGCCGCTCGACTTTCACGAGATCAAATCGAAGCTTACAAAGAGGAGCATGAGGATTTCTTTGAGGATACAGGGAGCTCACTGGTCATTCATGAATACAACTATGTACCGAACTACATCGGTATCTTGTTAAATGATAGCTCCCTTTATTTCAGCCACACCATGTGGAACAACGGCTACCTTGTCGGAGCAAATAATAACCGGTATGAATTAGTAAGCTCTGATGATAAATATGACGGGGATTATAAAATTGAGAGCTTTTCAAGCTGGTTCACTTTTATCAAATCGAAAAATCAAGAGGTTATTCCCTCTCAGCAATTCAGGTAAAGTAACATTTCATTGACTCACTATGAGACTTTAGGCGTACCTAAATCAGCTACAAAATCGGAGCTGAAAAGTGCTTACAGAGGTCTTGTCAAAAAGTACCATCCTGATATCAGTAAGGCTTCGGATGCCAAGGAGCGTATTCGACAAATCAACCTAGCTTATGAAACACTGACAGATCCGTACACTCGACATATCTATGATTCTGGGCTAGAAGGAATCGTCATTGATAAGCCGCAGGAAGAAACACCCGCTGAAAAATATCGAAGAGAATATCTACACAAAAAGGCGCACGAGGAGCGAGAAAAACTGGAATACTTGATCAAGCTCAAAATCAAGTTTTACAAGGTGGAGCGTAAGGTTTGCTATTTTTTTCTTCTTATCGGAGCACTTTTTTCTATTGATTATTACTACCAAGGTGGAGAAAAAGACTTTTTAGCAAAATCCATAGAACCGAGCAGGCATGTGACCGAGGTAAACCTTCCGCATGCGAGATTCCTTGCCGGGGAAGGATTGTTGAAAGAACATCAGCAAACGGGAGATCTGCAATTGGCCGTTGTTTACTCAGCCATTTTCAAAATTCCCACAAGAGTTCACCTAAGAAACAGCCCGTCCACACACAGAATTTTTGGCAACCTTCACTCCTTTAGAAATGTGTTTTCCATTATCATCATTGGTCTGTCGTTGATCGTGGTAATGGAAAAGAACTACTCAGATGTTCGTCTAACGTGCGGTTTGATTCCTGCCTTACTGGTGATATTCATAGTCTTGTTTGCTGTCACTCATCCAACCTTTTGAATCGAAACGGAATATCCTTTCCATCGCCAGAAATCGTCGCAATCATTTCGGTTCCAGTAAAAGCATACTCAATCTTCTTAGGAAAATCATGGTCAGGATTCTCGCAGATAAAGCCCGTCTTTGAAACTGAAGTGATTTCAAAATAAGTTGGTTCAGCGTTGTGACTGACCTCAGCGACGTAGAAAAGCTTATTGTCCTTCATAATCAGGCTTAGCTTTTCAACAAAAACCGTGTCGGCTCCCTTAAGTGTAAGTCCTTCTCCTTTTAGCCCATCATTAGAATACGTCCAAGATTCGAAGGCCGTTGAACCGACTTTCGTTCCTTGTCGCTCCCAAGTTCCTTCAAGCCATTTGAAGTCCTTAAGGTTTTGAGCTTGCAGAGAAGCCGTGAGGAGTAGTGCGAAGAGAATGATTGTAGTTTTCATTTTTAGGACAAGGTTAGGCTTATTGCAACGTGTAGTATTGTAAAAATGCGACCTACTTGTTCAGGAAAAAGTTGGCGAGCGTTTCATCACTGAAGCCATATTTTGATGGGTCCTCTCCGGTAAATGCCTTGAAATTCTTAATGAAATGGGATTGATCGAAGTACCCGGATTGAAGGGCCACCTGCACCCACGGCTTGTCCTCTTGCATGACATTGAATATGTGGCTGAACTTGATAATCCTAATGTAGAGCTTAGGAGTGATGCCTACACTTTTCTTAAACTCCCTTTCCAAATGACGAGTGCTTATGGAGAATTCAGTAGCGAGTTCCTCCACAGAGATTAGTCCCCTTTTCTCCAAAATAAAATCACAAACCTCCGGAATCTGAGAAATTACTTGTCCTGTGAGTTTTTCCGTTAGCCAACTCTCAATGCATTTGATCCTCTCATCAGTTGACCAATGAGATTCAACCAGTGCCGCGATCGAATCGGGCACATCAATAATGCCATTCAATGAAATGACCTTGTCCGTAAATTCGGATTGTGAATTGCCGAAAAGCCGAAAAAATCCTGTTGGCTGAAGTTTGATTCCAAGCATGGCCGATCGGCCTGTGTTTCTCAGGTAGAAATGCTTCGATATCTGATTGGAGTACAGCAACCGTTCCTGCTCCTTCCAAACTCCTGAATTGTTGATTTCAAATGGATCGCCGTAGTGAATAATAATCTCACTGAAGCCATCCGGAATAATCTTCTGCTCGTGAGTTTCTGACTCAGGGTTCTCGAATATCCAGTACTCTCTAACAACGCCTTTTAGGTGATTTGCAGGTTCTCGGCTTTCGAAATGCATTTTGAAAATTAGGCCAGACTACTCAAAAACTAGTTCAAATCCAGAAACACCCCAACTGAATAGGCCGGATTTGCAAAAATGATCTCTCCACTGAAAGCCCCGGCATAACTGGCCGTCACCCCCCAACTATCCTTGATTTTATAGGCTCCTTCAAAGGTGTAACTGAGGTACTCGCTGTTATTGGCGAACAGGCTTTCACCTCCTCCGCTGGCTACAGTCGAACCGTTTTTCAGAGATTCTATGGCATCCAACTTTGTGAAAAGCCAAAACTTCCGCCTCTTATCGGCGATCCCAATTTCGGCTCCAAAACGCACCTCGTCAGAAAAATTATTGGTCCGGTTATTAAATCCTGAATAGAGATTTCCAAAGGCGGGTAGTCCTGCCAACTTGAACGAACGACTAACATCAAACCTGAGCATCTGGTTGAATTCTCCATCGCCTGTCTGGTAAGAACCGTCGCTACCTCCCTGCGAAACTCCAGTCGGCAATCCGAGCAAAAAAGTGGCCGCCGCTACGTATTTACTCCCTTTGTTTGTCAGCCCGTACTTCGCCCCGATATTGATGTCGCCAATTGAATTAAGCGCTTCGCCTTCTTGCGTCACCTCTCCGGTCGTGCCTGATATTTGTGCATTTTGATAGGTACGAACGAACATTGGAAAATAGACTTGAGCAGTCAGCCGATCCGTGATTCCGTATTCTCCATAAAGGCTCGTGACAAAGGTTCCTCGCGTGGCATTAGGGTCTAATTTTCCTTGACTAGTGAAATGTCTGTCAGCGATAATCCACCATTCAGAAAGTTTGAAATAGCCCGTTCCTTTTTTCTTTGGCCAGCCCCCGGCCTGAACCGTGCTTAGGCTGAGAACAAAAAGTACAACTAGAAATTTTCTCATTATTGATCCATTATTTCACCGTCTCCAACCTTGACATTGAAGGGCTTGCAGTAGTAGAGTAAGTAATCGTAATCGAACAAGTCAACATCCGAAAGCTGATAGGTATGAGCCCCTGAAAACTTGGTAACAGCGCCTATTTCATAAGCATTTGCCACGGTGCTTGGGTTATTGGTCAGGTACACATACAAGCCCGGTAGTCCATCATCAGCGACGTAATCATCAAAGAATTCAATGACCAGCTCACCTTCCTCCATGTACATTTCAAAATCTCCTTTGAGAATATAGCTGCTTGTTGTTCGAATATTTCCATCGCGCAAATCCATGAAAACCGTCTCCTCACCTACCTCAATTTCCACAGATTCTGAAACCATTTCGCCATCAATTAGTCCAGAAACCGTCACAATGGATGTGCCAATGGCGTGCGCTGTGGCAAGCCCCATTTGATCTACGGTCAACACCATTTCATTGGAACTAGACCACACGGCAGACTCAATTTCCGTATTCATTCCAATATTATTGAATGCAGAAATGCTTAGCTGAAAGGTAGTCCCAAGCTCAATAGAAGTGGGCACATTGACTAGGCGCACCTCCGGTGGAATTTCATCTTGAATGATGTCTTCGCCAATGCATCCAAAGAATGCCAATGGAAAAATTAGCAGTAGTTTTTTAATCATTGATTCTGCCCTTTTCCGGGCCATTTTCTAGTTTCAAAACACCTCTTGGGCAAACGGCTGAGCAAATACCACAGCCCACACAAGAGGATCTTACAATGTTTTGTCCACGCTGGGCGTACGCCCTCACGTCGATACCTTGCTCACAATACGTGGAGCAGTTTCCACAGGATATGCATTGTCCACCATTTGTCGTAATGCGGAACTTTGACTTGAATCTTTGCACCAATCCAAGGTAGCCTGCTAGCGGACATCCGAATCGGCACCACACGCGATTGCCCATAAGCGGGTAAAATCCCACGCCGATGATTCCCGAGAAGGTAGCACCGATGAAGAATCCATACCAGCTTTTGATGCTGTTGGTCGACACTTTGTAATTGCTTGAAGCTCCTTCCACGATCTGGGGATACAAAATATAAATGGCAAATGAGGCAGCAACCACTCCGGCAATGACCAAAATCTTCTTCATTGGGATCTTCTTCTCCTTGGATTTTTTGCGCTGAATCAGGACGATTCCACCAATGATGGCCGTTACAATTCCTACCAAAAGCGTCCGGTTAATGGTCTCCGAAAATTTGAAATCCCAGAGATAATCGGCGAGAACTAAGCCCGTCATGATCACCACAAAGACCATGACTCCATGAATCATCCATCGCTCGATGAACCACGCATTGGTGCTCTTGTCCGAAAGGTGTCGAAAGGGGTCTCCGGCAGTCTCAGCCAAGCCACCACACCCACACACCCAAGAGCAGTACCACCTCTTCCCAAAAAAGTAGGTAATGATTGGAACACCAACCACGGTCAAAGCAATTCCGACAACAAGGAAAATCATCCCGACCGGCTGGTAGGCCTCCTGCTGCATGGCATCCAAATGCCAACTCTGAAAGAAGTCATAATCAAGTGGCCACATGTTTTTGATGTCCGTATCGTAGTAACCGATGTACTTTCCAGCAGCATCTCGTGCATCGTTAAAATTGAGTGCAGCAAGAATCTGGGGAATCATGTAGGCCATGATCAGCTGTGCGCCCATCACTGACCAGGTTCGAATTTGTTGATACTTGTTGTGGCGATACTTATAAATGAACTTGACGCCGAGCGAAAGAATTACCAGCGTGTAAATGGTCCCGTAGACAAACCATTGTGATGCCGGATTGCCATTTATCCAAATACTCAAAGGATCAAAAAGCGCAATGAGTCCTGCATTTGCGCCATCCACTCCGGCTTGGTAGCCTAGGTACGTCGGGTATTTATAAAGGAAAACATAAAAGCCTGTGAGCACAATGGCCACCACCCACCCTATCGCTCCTTTGTTGGTCAGTGAATTGAAATAGACACTGTTATTCTTGATCCCCGCCGGGATTTTCATGTAAGATCTGTGTCCATAGATGGCAGTCCCGACCAAAATCGCGAACATGGAAAGTGGCAGAAAAATAGTCGCATCTAAGGCTACTCCTCCCCAGCTGATTAGCAAGACGAGGATGCCGAACCCGGCAAGCGTCAGCCCGATTTTCTGTGTCCAGTCTACTTTTTCGTGACCTTGTGATATGGATAAATTATCTGTCATAACTTGACCACAGAGGTCTCTGAGGGAACAGAGAAGCCCTGCTTTCGCATTTTATTCTTCGTGAAATTTATTAATCAACCTCCTCAGTCCATCCATCAGTTTTGTTTCATTGAAGTTGATTAAGAGTCCAATCTTCTTATTGCTCAGTTTCAAATATGTGAGAGTTTGAGCAATATGAATATCCTCCAACTCCTTCACCGATTTCAGCTCAACGATCACTTCATTTTCGACAAACAAATCGATACGATAGCCACAATCTAGCTGCACCTCCTTATAAACTACTGGCAGTTCTAACTCCTTCTGCACGGACAGTCCTCTTTCTAACAACTCAAAATATAAGCACTCCTGATATGCAGATTCCAATAACCCGGGACCCAATTCCTTGTGAACCTCAATGGCTGCACCGATAATCGCCTGAGTTATTTTGTTGATCTCCATTTCTTTTTTTCAAAACCAAAGGGAACTCTGAGGTCACAGTGAAAATTCTCTGTATTCTCTGCTTCCTCTGTGGTTAGTTAATGGCTTCCAGTATCCGCTTCCAACTTTTCTTTTTCACCTGAATATTCGTTCCGTTTTCCTTATTAAACTTCGCTACTATCGCCTCCTCGTATTTCTTGTAAAACTCCGGATCGAAATTGGCGTCCTTCAAGTGCGCTAAAGCAAACTCCACAGTTTGCTCTTTCTTCATCCAATCTTCGCAGACATCATGACGCAATCGAATACCGAAATTGTTCACACCAATCAAGGCTCTACTTTCCTTATCGAAAACCAATCGCAGGCAGATCTTACCCTCAGGATGCTCCCAAAAAAAGTCCGATTCATTTTCGCCTCGTTGCGCACTCACCGCTCCATAAGTCTGATATTCAATATCGAAAAACTTGGCAGAGTTGAACCAGATGCCCGGATCGTACTTCGTTTGGTTTCCAGTGACAGTCTGAGCCACAGTCTCCCCCATCATTCGCCCGACATACCAAACGGCCTCAATTGGTCGCCTGCCTGCAGGCGGATTCGCCAACTGCGCACAGTCACCAATGGCGAAGACATCTGGTTGATTGGTTTGAAGGTTTTCATCAACCACAATTCCCTTCTCAATCTTCAAATCCGCCTCTCGTAGGAAATCTACATTGGGTGAGACACCCACCGTGAGCCCTACAAACTGACAGTCAATTTCTTCACCGTCTTTGGTTCTCACGGCTTTCACTTTGCCAGTTCCATCGTCAAGTATTTCTTCCAACTCTGCTCCCAATCGCAGATCAACTCCATGCTCAAGTATATGCCTATCAATCATTTTGGCTTCTTCTTTCGGCAGCACCGCGTCCCAGAAATTATTCTCTCGAACGAGGAACGTGACATGAATGCCTCTCGAGTGCAGCATTTCGGCCATTTCGATCCCGATCAGGCCTCCACCTACGACCACCGCATTTTTCACATTCTTTGTTTTTCCCTCCATCAACTCCAAGTCCTGATAGCTATAGAGTCCTTGCACACCCTCCAAGTCCTGCCCCGACCAGCCAAACTTGTTGGACTTGGAGCCTGTGGCCAACACGAGCTTATCGTAGGTCATTTTCTCCCCTGACTCGAACGCCAATTCCTTACTTGAAAAATCAACCGATTTCACCCAGGCACGCTTCAGGTTTATGCGGTTTTTCTCCCAAAACCAATCTTCATACGGCTTAGTGTGTTCGTATTTCATGTGGCCCATGTAGATGTACATGAGGGCCGTACGCGAGAAAAAATAATCGGTCTCTCCGGAAATCACGGTGATTTTGTGATCACTGCGCTTGCGAATGTGCCGAGCGGCCGTGATGCCCGCAATGCCGTTCCCGATGATGACGATATGCTTCATGTTCTTTGAGTGAGCCTAAGTTAACGGATGTTCGATGATGGCAACATTCGTCGTGCTTTTATGTCTAGTGCGAGACAATAGTGATTGGGGGATGGATGAATGAGTATGCCTGAGATGGTCACTTAATTTTACTTAATAAATTAATTTGAGTTCGGGTTCCGGATTGATAAAGTTCAGCTCATGTACTGACATTCCCCATTCCAATTTTTCATGATTTTGTGTCACTTGGCTATGACAAAACAATACGATCATGACACGCGATTTCAACTTCTTAGATTTTCTTATTGGTGCAACAATGGTGGGAATGGCAGGGTACTTCGTGTTCCTTCTAATGAAGGTTATGCAAGAGGTAGCGGTTGCCTTTCAATTGCCCTTCATAGGATGACACTTGTGTTCAAGGATTCATAGAATTCCCTCCTTCAAATGAAGCATCTTGGCTATTGCTCCTGATTCAATTAATTCTCGAGGATTGCCAACTACCATGGGCGCATTGAAGTCCATGCACCAAAACGTATCACAGACTTTGGCGGACAAGGAAATCTCATGCGTGGTGATAAGTACCGACCTTCCCTGCTCGGTGATGTCCTTAAGCAAGTCCAGCACCTCCACTTTGTTGCGCAAATCCAAATGCGAGGTAGGTTCATCCAGAATCACCATGTTAGTGTCCTGAGCCAATGTCCGAGCAATCATAACTTTTTGCAGTTGGCCATCACTTAGTTCGTACAACCGCTTGGTCAGGATATAATGAACCTGGCATTGCTCCAGCGCTCGCTCAATCGCGACAACATCTTCGTCCCTGAGCTGTCCCAGCCACCCCGAATACGGATGACGCCCCAGTGAAATCATTTCCAATACGGTGAGATTTTGTGCAGCGGGTCGTTCGGTGAGCACCACCGAGAATTTTTTAGCCAGCGCCTTTCGACTCAGCAGTTCAATATCCATTCCCTCCATTTGAACCGAGCCGGAAACAGGCTTCTGAAAACCGCACAAGGTGCGCAGCAGCGTAGATTTTCCTACTCCGTTTTGCCCCACTAATCCTATCAGCTTTCCTGCACCAATTTCAAGATTGAGATCAGTAGCAAGCGCCTTCTCGCCATAGCCAATTGACAAATCATGTGTCTCTAGCAGGTTCATTTTTCGAAGGAATAGTGAAGATTGTTTTTTCTCAAAATGAGCCAAATAACAAAGGGTGCTCCCAGTAGGGAAGTCACCGCATTGATGGGTAGTGTGGCGTCAGACCCTGGAAGCTGAGCAATCAAATCAAACACCAGCATCGCTATGGCGCCAAGTAAAATGACCAATGGCGTGAGTAATAAATGATTGGAGGTGTTGAAAAGCATTCTTGCCAAATGAGGAATGGCCAACCCAACAAAAGCGATGGGTCCACAAAAAGCTGTAACCGAACCGGCCAACAGACTTGTACAGAGAATAATCACCAACCGAATGGATCTCAGATTTAACCCCATGGACGCGGCGTAATTCTCACCCAGAAGAAGTGCGTTCAAGTTCTTAGAAAGGGCAAACGAAACAACCAAACCTCCACTCACGATGGGAATCAGAATCCACAATTCACTCCACGACAAACTTCCGAGGCTACCAAACGACCAAATGATGTAGGCCTGAATGTTCTCCGCCTGACTGAAAAATTGCATGATACTAACCACGGCACTTACGAGCGATCCAAACATTAGCCCAATAATCAGTAAAGTCACGGCACTGCGAACCCGAATGGCCGCCAGACCTATGATAGAAAGTACAAGAAAGCTACCACCTGCCGCACTGATCACAAGCAGCCAGTTTCTAGCGGTATCTGGCAGGCCAAAATACACGCCAAAGGAGATTCCCAGAAATATAACCAGTGCCACACCTAGGCCTGCACCCGAACTAATTCCAAGAATAAATGGCCCAGCCAATGGATTTCTAAAAAGCGTCTGCATTTGAAGGCCGCTCACGCCCAGCGCACTCCCCACAAGGATGGATGTCATGGCTTTTGGCAACCTGAAATTCATCAAAATGGCTTGCCAGCCGGAGTTATCCAACGTCCCTCCTCCCAAAAACTTTAACGTCTGATTGAGTGGGATTGAAACCGAGCCGAGCAGCAGACTCAGCACGAAAACGACCATCATCGCAACGAACAGCCCAATGAAAGTCATTCGCCATTTCCTGATGGAAGTATCGAGTTGCTGCCGGATCATCTGAGCTGTTCGAAATAAACCATATCATACTCTGGCAGCAATTCAGGGTGCAAGATTTTGATCAAGTCGGCCAGCACCAAATCAGGCCGTGCATAGCCAGACTCAAAGAAATCAAAGCCTCCGGTTGGGCTTCTTCTTTTGCTATAGTTAAAGACCTTGTCGTCTCGAAACGGACCAAAATCAGCATACCGAGATTCCGCACCCAGCATCTCTGCCTTGCTGGTGTGGGACGAAGTTCCAATCCAAAAATCAGCGTTTCGTCCTCTGTCGAATACCGCCTCGAAGCTTAACTCCAGCCAGCCAGAGGTAGTATCACTTGCCCACAGATACTCTCCACCCGCATTAGCATAAAATTCAGATGCCCAGTTCCCACCGCCAGGCATAAACCACGTGTCGCCATAAACCACGCCGTTCAAGACCGTTGGTTTTTCCGCTACATCAGCAGCCAAATCAACGAGGCGATTGTATTCATCGGCAATCGTTGTGAAAATCGAATCTGCCTTTTCCTCCTCCCCAAGTAGCGCCCCAAAAAACTTAATCCACTCGGCCCGACCCAAAGGAGAAGATTCGAGAAAATCAGAATTGTAGTATACCGGAATTCCTGCCTCAGCAATCTTGTCTAGCGTTGCTGATTCTCCTCCCATGTCAAAGGCAATTACTGCGTCAGGTTGTAAGGCGAGAAGTAGCTCCATGTTCATCCCCCCGTCGGGCCCAAGATCAGTTATCTCTCCCGCCTCCACTTTCTCTCTGAAAACCTCCGAACTGATGTAGGATACGTTGGGAAAACCTACCACCGCATCGGCTCTTCCAAGCATTTCAAAAAAAGGCAAATGAGAAGTAGAAGTACAAACCACTTTGCTCAGGGGTTTACTCAAATCATACTTTTTGGGAATGGTTGCGTTTGGCCAAGGCTCGTCCACGACCAAGATTCTACCGTCTTCGTCCGACTCGAAATGAAAAGCGGTGGCATACTCCACTGCCACATCAACGGTGCTATTTCTTTCTTCTTGCTTTGGGGTACAAGCCAAAAGGCCTGCCAGAAGGACGATCCAGTTTTTACTCATCGCCCCAAATTTATCAACTAATATTGCGATGGCTTTTGGTTTTCGATCACCGATTCAGTTCGGAATCGAGATTAAAAGGGAATTCCGTGATCCTGAGTTAGGAAATTCGGAAGCTGTCCCCGCAACTGTAAGTCCGATTCCCAAATTTTTTTGGGAAAATTTTTGATTACAAATCCACTGTTCGATCCCGATAGCTATCGGGACGGGATGGGAAGGAAATCAAAATCGGACGAGCCAGGAGACCTGCCAAGGTGCCTTTATATAATTCGAAGCTTCGGGTGAAAGCTGGCGGATAATCGAAAGGTTATACCCCTTTGTTCATCGAGGCTCATAGTGACCAAACTTCTATGAGAAAAAACCTCACAAAAGTCGCCACCATGCTTGTCATGCTAGGCGCAGGAAATGCTGTCAAGGCACAGGATTCCCTCAAAACCACTCAGCTAGATGAGATGGTGTTTACTGGCTCCCGCATGGCTACTCCTAAGGAGAAATCGGGAAAAATGATCTACAAGATTTCGGGAGAAGACATTCAAAAAAGTGGGGTTCGTTCCCTTCCCGATTTGCTCAATAGAGTGCCTGGTGTGCAGATGGACGGAAACTTCGGAGCACCCGGAACGAACATCGACTATTTCGTGAGGGGCGCAGGAAGCAAGCGCACACTCATACTGATTGATGGCGTGCCTTTCAACGATCCGTCGGGAATTGACCTGACCTACGACCTGCGGCTAGTCGATATGAACAATATTGAATCCATAGAAGTTTTGCGCGGAGGGCTCAGCTCATTGTATGGATCAGGTGCAGCTGCGGCAGTCATTTCCATCAAAACCAAGTCAGCAAAAAGCGGCGAACTGAGCGGGAACGTATCGCTGGAGGCAGGCTCTTTCAATACCAAAGGAGGTTCGGTAAATGCAAACGGAAGGGTAGACAAAGTGACCTATGGATTCTCTGGAAGCTACAAATCATCCGATGGATTCTCAGCAGCTAAGGAAACTGGTGGAGCTAATTTTGACAAGGACGGAATGACGAGCGAAAATGCTTCTTTGAATGTAGGCTATGATGTCACTGAAAAAATCAACCTTCAGGTAAGCGGTGCTTTGGATCAATTCGAAAATGAATTTGATGCATTTGCCTTCACAGACGACCCCACAAGTGGGAGTGTCTATTTACAAAATAGAATTGGCCTGTCGGGGAACTACTCCGGTGAAGAAACGCAGTTTTCGGCCAGTATTTTTCAGAATAATTTAGAACGTCGGTTTAATTATGGAGGGTTTTCTGACGATTATGAAGCACAGAATAATCAGGGGAATTTTCAATTGACTCAGGAAATTGGCAGCCTAATAACGGTCATTGCGGGTGTCGATTTGCAGCGTTTAAATTACGAGCAGCCAACGCAAACTCAGGTAGATTTCACAAGTCAGGCTCCTTACTTGTCAGGAATTTTAGAATTGGGAAACCTCACATTTCAAGCTGGCACCAGAATCAACAAGCACAGTAACTACGGAACAAAGACCGTTTATAACCTGAACCCATCGTACTTTTTTGACCTTGGCTCCACTACCCTGAAGCTGCTCGCCAATTACTCCACCAATTACATCACGCCTTCACTTTATCAGTTGAATGGGCCTTTTGGCAACCCGGAATTAAAGCCCGAAATATCCAAGGGGTGGGATTTTGGAACCAGTGTCTATCAAGAGAATTTGACACTGAATGCTGTTTATTTCCAGCGAAAGGACAATCGTCCCATTGATTTTCAGTCCTTCCTGGACGATGACTTCAATTTCATTGGGGGCGAGTATTTTAACGCTGGCAGACAGCTTTGGGTAGAGGGTGTAGAGTTTGATGGGCAATACTCCATTGGGAAATTTGACATCAGAGGTACCTACACCTGGCTGAACAATATTCAGGGCAACCTCCGTCAGCGCGTCCCAAGAATTAAATATGGTCTTGGCGGTACGCTCAACTATTCTAAGAATGGAGGCATAGCGCTCGACTATACCTGGACAGGCAAACGAAAGCAAAATGATCCAGCAACTTTCGAGACAGTCGCAACTGACAGCTTTGGTTTAGTAGATCTTTCGGCGAATCACCAATTCGGAAGATTTGCACTGAATGGAGCAATTAACAATCTGCTCAATGAAAAATATGAGGCCATACTTGGCTTTACCACAATGGGCCGTAATTACACAATTGGGCTAACCATGCAGTTAGGCAAATAGGTCGGACACAGCTCGACGAACCGAACACTGAGCGGAGGCTATACCAGCTTCCGCTTTTTTTATTTTATCGGTTACTTCGTCCGAGGAGAAAAAATCATTTTCTAGTTTCTGCCTGATCAGTTGGTGAAACCACTTTATCTGTTGCTCTTTCCTTTGACCTTCAAAAAAGCCATTTTCCTTTGTGAGTTTTTCGAATGCGCTCAACTGAGACCACATTTCCTCCATTCCCTTTTTCTCAAGTGATGAACCCATTTCTACTGGAATCTTCCAGCCCGATCTTGTTGGAGGAAAAAGGTGCAGTGCATTCTGAAAGTCCTTCCGAGCGCGCTTCGCGCGCTCGGCATTTCCGTCCGCCTTATTGATGAAAATGCCATCGGCCATTTCCATAATGCCCCGCTTGATTCCCTGAAGCTCATCCCCACTCCCCGGCAGCATCAGCAAAAGGAAAAAATCAACCATCTCTTTGACCAAAGTTTCCGATTGGCCCACTCCGACTGTCTCCACGATCACCACATCAAAGCCTGCCGCTTCGCAAAGAAGGATGGATTCGCGCGTACTGGAGGCCACCCCGCCCAAACTGTTTCCAGAAGGTGAAGGCCGAATAAACGCATTTTCATTCATCGAGAGTTCAGCCATTCTGGTCTTATCACCGAGTATGCTTCCCTTGGTCAGTGTACTGCTTGGATCGACAGAAAGTACCGCCAACTTTTTCCCATAATCAGTCAAGAATGTACCGAAAGCTTCAATGAAGGTGCTTTTTCCGACACCCGGCACTCCTGTTATTCCAATCCTTAAGCTTCCGCCTGACGCTGCAATCAAAGCATCAATTAATTCTGAAGAAGCTTGCCGGTCTTCATGAAGTTGACTTTCCACCAGCGTAATTCCACGACTCAGCCATTGACGACTTCCCGAGAGAATGCCCTCCTGAATTTCTTTAATTCCGAATTTCCTTTTGTTCAAGCTGCTCACTTCTCCGTGAAAGTGGTTGAATTTTGCTTAATTTGACGAAAATAAACCCAAAAAACATGGCCGATACTCACTCTAAGCCGAAGCAAAAATCGATGTTCAAGAAGTTTTGGCTGGATGTCATCCTAGGAACTGTCTTCATTTTCGCTCTACTTGGGTTTTTCAGCAGCTTCACAGCATTCAAAATATTTGACATCTTCGATCCTATTGGTGAAGCATTCGCTGATATGGAAATGACCGATGTAGTATTCTCTCAACTTAGGGATCGTCCAGTTGTGGATGACCGAGTGGTCTTGGTGAATGTAGGCAATCGTTCTCGATTTGAAATAGCCATGATGATTGACTCAATCAATCAATTCAATCCCTTGGCCATAGGTATCGATATTTTCTTTAGTGAACCACATTTGGACGACTCAATAGGCGATGCGTTTTTAGCTTCGGCTCTTTCAAAAGTTGACAACTTAGTGATGCCGTTCAAAGCTGAGTACAACGACAGCACAGGAATATTTGGTAGTACAGTATCTTGGGATCCATTCAACGAAAACGCAGAGTTTGCTCATGTGAACCTTACAACCGAAGCGGCAACCCAAGCTGATTTAAAAATGAACCGAACAATCGTGCCTCAATTCCCGATTGGATCTGGAGAAGAACAATATTGGATACCTGCATTTGGGGTAAAACTAGCTTCTTATATAAACCCAGAAGCCGCAGAAAATTTTCTGGAAAGAGATAATATAGAGGAGGTGATTAATTACCGAGGTAATATTATCGATTATGGTGCAACTAAGTTCGGAAGTATGTTTTTCGCACTGGATCATTACCAAATTCTTGAGCAGTATTATAATTCCGACTTGGATCAGTATGAAAGGATGTACGTCCCCGACTTTATAACTGGGAGTATTGTCATATTCTGTTTTATGGGAGACGATCTCGCAGACAGAGAGGCCTTGGAAGATAGGTACTTCACGCCCTTGAATTCGACATATGTTGGTCGTGCATTCCCTGATATGTATGGAGGTGTCATTCACGCCAATGTGATCTCAATGGTTCTAAATGAGGATTACATTGATCAGCTTACAGAATGGCAAACTTGGCTAATTGCCATACTTGTGTGCTTTCTGAATGTCCTAGCTTTCTCTTGGATTTATAAAAGAGTTCCTAGGTGGTATGATGGCATCACTAAGCTTATTCAAGCGTTGGAATTCCTCGGGTTTGTATTTTTGGTTATCTATATTATGGAGTACTACAGCCTCAAACTAGATTTAACCTATACATTGATTGTAGTCGCCGTGGTGGGAGACGCACTTGAGGTATACTACGGTGTAGTGAAAAATTCAATGACCCGAGAAGGAAGAAAAGAATTATTCAGGGTGTCTAAGATTTAGGCACAGTATTTGATTTAACCACAACCGCTAATAACTACGACAACTAAAACATGCGAAATACTATGAAAAAGATGATCACATACACAATGGCTTTGGCGCTGCTCTTCTTGGCAGAAGCTACTCTTGCCCAAGGCTATACGTTCAGAGTGCTTGCCAATAAAGGCACGAATCAGGTGAAGAAATCAACAGGAGAAATGGTGACGTTGAAGACTGGTGCTACCCTAAATGAAGGCGATGCACTTATTGCCTCAGAAGGTGCCTATATAGGTCTAATGCACAAAACAGGACGAACCATTGAGGTAAGAAAAGCCGGAACTATGGCTGTTTCTGATCTAGAGAAAAAAGTACAAACTGGAAACACTAGCGTGGCTAGCAGATATGCCAAGTTCGTAAATGATAAAATGAATGCTGATCAAGGAAGCGGAAGTGTCTATTCGAGACAGAAAGCTACTGGAGCTGTTTCTCGTGCGGTTGCTGATGGCACACTGAACGTTATGCTCCCTCCTCAGGTAGATGTTATTGGCGACAATGCAATTGTTAGATGGGAAAGTGCGAAGATTGATGCTACCTATATCGTTACGGTTAGAAACATTCTTGACGAAGTAATCTTCCAAGAAGAAGTAAACGATACTCAGGTTGAGCTTGACTTCACATCTGAAGCAATGCAAAAAGACGAAGGAGCAGGGTTATACATCTTTAGTGTTAAGGACAAAGACGATGAAAGCATCGCGTCAGGTGATATCGGAATCAAGCGATCTACTGAAGACACTGAGGTGGCTGCTGACTTGGCAAACCTAAAAGCTGAAGTGGCTGAGGATTCTCCGCTTAGCAAATTGATCTACGCTTCATTCTTCGAAGAAAAAGGTCTTTTGCTTGATGCTTCTACTAAATATCAGGAAGCCATCAAAATGGCTCCAGAAGTTCAAGATTTCAAGGAGTTGTATGAAAACTTCCTAATCACAAACGGACTTTCTAAAGAATAAAAACAATCAAAACAGGTTTATGAACCCTGTCCCGACTCGTCGGGACAGGGTTTTTTGTTTGTTCTGAATGTGGCCTAACATGCCCTACCCCTAACAACACTCCAATCATCAAGGTTTATTACTTTTGCACGAAATCCCCATGCAGAAACGCCTCTTGTTCGACAGTAGGTTACTTCAGGTGACAATCAATCGATTGAGCCAACAGCTTATCGAAAACCACGGCGATTTTTCTAATTCTGTAATTCTTGGCCTCCAGCCCAGAGGGAAAGCCCTGGCCATTCGGCTCGTAGAGCGACTACAAGAAATCATCGGGAAGAAAATTCAAGTAGGCTATCTCGATACTACTTTTCACAGAGACGACTTCCGACGAAGAGACGAACCCATCCAAGCAAGCAAGACTGACGTCCCCTTTCTTATCGAAAAGAAAAATGTAATCCTAGTGGATGATGTCCTTTATACTGGACGATCCGTACGAGCGGCTCTTGATGCTATGGCCTCTTTCGGCAGGCCAGATAAAGTGGAATTGCTCGTCCTGATCGATAGACTCTATTCTCGACATGTGCCCGTAGAAGCCAACTATGTAGGCAGAAAAGTGAATACAATAGACACGCAGAAAGTGCTGGTGGAGTGGAAAGAAACGAACAAGGTGGACAATGTCTGGTTAATAAATAAGGAAGAATGAGCCAATTGAAAACGAAGCACCTACTTGGCATCAAGAACCTCGACAAAGAGGATATCGAACTTATTTTTCAGACAGCAGACAATTTCAAAGACGTTATCAACCGTCCGATTAAGAAGGTGCCGTCCTTGAGAGACGTCACTATCGCCAATATTTTCTTCGAGAATTCGACTCGAACCAAGCTTTCATTTGAACTAGCTGAAAAAAGACTTTCCGCAGATGTGATCAACTTCTCAGCTTCAGGATCTTCTGTCAAAAAAGGGGAAACACTCCTCGATACGGTCAACAACATCCTGGCTATGAAAGTGGATATGGTCGTAATGCGGCACAGCAGCCCCGGGGCTCCACATTTTTTGGCCAATCATATTGACGCCAATATCATAAACGCTGGGGATGGAACCCACGAACACCCAACTCAGGCCCTACTAGACACCTATTCTATTCGAGAAAAACGTGGTGAGGTTAAGGGTAATAAGGTGGTAATTATTGGAGACATCCTGCACTCTCGAGTGGCCCTTTCAAATATTTTTGCTCTGCAAACCTTGGGGGCTGAAGTGATGGTTTGCGGCCCTGCAACTCTCCTTCCTAGGCACATTGGAGAATTAGGCGTGCTTGTATCAAATGATGTAAGAGAAGCTCTGGAGTGGTGCGACGTAGCGAATGTCCTACGTATTCAGCTGGAAAGACAGGAAATGAGATACTTCCCTTCTTTGCGTGAGTATACAAGGTTCTTCGGAGTGAATAAAAAATTGCTTGACTCCCTAAAAAAGGAAATTGTAATCATGCATCCTGGCCCAATTAATCGAGGGGTGGAAATCACCTCCGATGTTGCGGATTCGGATCATTCGATTATTCTGCAGCAAGTAGAAAATGGTGTAGCCATTCGGATGGCCGTGCTCTACTTACTGGCTGAGAAGAATTCTTAAATTCCTGTGTAATTAAATGGCGTAATGGCCAATAATTCCTCCCTTACGGCATCACTCACATCAAGACCCTTGATGAAGTTCTTGATTCGTCGCTCCGTGATTTTCTCATTCTTTCTGGTCAACTCCAGTAAAGTTTCATAAGGCTTTGGATAGCCCTCTCTTCTAAGAATGGTTTGAATCGCCTCAGCCACTACGGCCCAGTTGTTGTCCAAATCTTCTCGGATGGCCTCCTCATTGCATTGTAATTTCTCCAACCCCTTCGCTATCGACAGCATCGCCAAGTACGAATGAGCAATTGGTACACCTATATTTCTCAGCACGGTAGAGTCCGTCAAATCCCGCTGAAGTCGGCTAATTGGAAGCTTCGCACTGAGGTGCTCAAGCACTGCATTGGCAATTCCCAAATTACCTTCTGCATTTTCAAAATCTATTGGATTTACCTTATGAGGCATGGCCGATGATCCAATTTCTCCTGCCTTAATCTTCTGAGTGAAGTAGTTCATGGCAATGTATTGCCACACGTCTTTGCTGAAATCCAATAAGATCGTATTGATTCTTTTCAGTGCATCAAAGAGATTGGCCAAGTGATCGTAATGCTCGATCTGTGTCGTAGGGCTGCTTCTCTTCAATCCAAGCTTATCTTCTACAAATCGATCGGCGAATGAATGCCAATCAATGTCCGGATAGGCCACATGGTGTGCATTGAAATTTCCAGTAGCACCTCCAAATTTGGCTGTGTAAGGGATGCGCATTAACTCGGCAAGCTGTTCTTGCAGACGCACCACAAACACCTGAATCTCTTTGCCCAATCGAGTGGGTGAAGCAGGCTGACCGTGCGTTTTGGCCAGCATCGGAATGTCCTTCCATTGGTCAGCCATATGCGCGATGCTCGCTATCAAGTTTACCAACTGCGGAATGACCTCTCTGTCCATCGCCCGCTTCAGGCTAAGAGGCACGGAGGTATTGTTAATATCCTGAGAGGTGAGCCCGAAGTGAATGTATTCTTTGAAATCTGTAAGATCCAATTCGTCAAATTCATCCTTGATGAAATATTCGACTGCCTTTACATCGTGATTTGTAGTTTTCTCTATTGCTTTGATCTCCTCGGCATCACGAAGTGAAAACGTTTTGTATATGCTGTCCAATTCTCTGACCACCTCCATATCCACTTCTTTCAGCTGTGGTAGGCCAAATTCACAAAGAGCCTGAAAATAAAGCACTTCCACCTCCACCCTATGCTGGATCAGGGCTCTTTCAGAAAAGTAGTCAGCTAATTTGGAAACTTTAGAACGGTACCGACCGTCGATCGGTGAAATGGCGTCAAGCGCGTCGAAATTCATGAACGGGTTATTAAGCTGCAAAAATAGAGCATCGAACTTATTTGTTGCCCCTCCCTGTTAACTTTGCGGCTTCTAACAAAAAACTTATGGCATTCGGACTTTTCAAAAAGAAAAACAAAGCAAAATCAGACGACAGATACCTCAGCATGACCGTGAAGGAAGTCGTACCTGTCACAAAGGATGCGGTCAACTTGGTTTTTGAAAAGCCGTCGGAAAAATTTGAGTATCAGCCGGGGCAGTTCATCACCATCATAGACACCATCGGAGGAAAGAAAATAAGAAGAGCCTACTCACTTTGCAGCTCACCATTTTTGGATGAAAACCCTGCTGTAACCATTAAGAGGGTGGATGATGGAAAAATGTCCAATCACATCGGTGATACTTACAAGGCAGGAATGACCGTGCAGATAATGGAACCGATGGGTATGTTCACCACGTCTTATGACGAGTCCAATGCCCGAAATATATGCTTCATCGGTGGTGGAAGCGGGATTACTCCTTTGATTTCTATTCTTAAAACAATGCTCCAAAAGGAGCCAAAAACCAGAGTCACATTGATCTATTGCAACCGAGATATTGACTCTATCATTTTCAGGAACGAACTCGAGCAACTGGCATCCAACAATGACCACTTTAGCCTCATTCACATATTGGAAGAAGATTCAGAAAACATTAGTGAAATAAAAGGCAGGTTATCCATTGGGATTGTTGGCGATCTTGTTGCTTCAAATGACCTCTCTTCTGCAGAATTTTTCATTTGCGGCCCACAGCCTATGATGGATGTGGCAGTTGATGGCTTAAAGAATGCCGGCATTTCAGAAGATGCCATTCGCATGGAGAGTTTTGAGGCGGGCGTGACTTCCCCGAAGGAACTTCTCACAGAAGACACCAACTCCGCCAGCAACGTGAAAATTCTCCTTGATGGCGAAGAATACCTGGTGCCCGTCCCGATGAATGCCAACATACTTGAGACTGCACTAGATGCCGGATTGGACATGCCATATTCTTGCCAAAGCGGCCTTTGCACCGCATGCAGGGGCAAGTGCCTCGAAGGTGAAGTGACAACAGATGATGCCGAAGGGCTTTCTGAAGAGGAATTAAAGGAGGGTTATCGATTGCTGTGCATTGGCAAACCAAAAACCAGCAACATCACAATCGAAATTGGGTAAGGGATTCTCTTCATTTGATGGTTACTTTCAAAACCATCAACCATGAGAAATCTAATCGCCCTAATTGTTCTAACCCTTGGCTCACAACTTTGTGCTCAGGATTTTGCATTAGCCAACACTGATTCTGCTGACTTCTTCAACTTTTGGGAAGGTACCTGGGAAGGCACTTGGCCCGAGGGAAATGGAGCGGTTGGCAAAGCCACCAACCTTATTGAATGGACGACAGGAGGCAAAGTTCTTCAGGAGAATTTTGAAATCACCGAAGGCCAGAACACAGGATTTTTCGGAACCAGCATTTCGGTATTTAATGCCAATACCAAAATTTGGCGTCAGGCTTGGGCAGACAATCAGGGTGGCTATTTTGACTTCATCGGTGAGTTTGATGGTGATAAAAGAATCTTTAAAACCCACCCTCGAGACCTAAATGGTCAAACAGTGATTTCAAGAATGGTCTTCTACGATCTCAAGAAAGACTCCTTCACTTGGGACTGGGAACGATCCACCGATGGCGGAGAAACCTGGACGCTGAATTGGCGGATTAGTTACGTGAGGAAGAATTAACCCTCATACCATATCCTATAGATCGTGCCGGACATATCATCTGATACCAACATAGAACCATCCTTAGCAAAGACTAAATCTACCGGCCTACCCCAAACTGCCTGAGTGTCATCATCGAGCCAACCCGAAGCGAAAGTCTCATAGCTCGTTCCTGTTCCATTCGATTCTGTTACCAAAGAAATCCGGTATCCAATCTTTATAGACCGATTCCATGAGCCATGCTCTGCAATGAACAGCTTGTTTTTGTAAGAAGCTGGAAAATTGGTTGTGACCCCAAATTTCAACCCCAGGGGCGCTACGTGAGGTCCCAATTTCTGAGCTGGGGCCACATAGCCCTCACAGTTCTTGCCGTCTTCAGTTTCATCACCAAACTCAGGATCAAGAATATCTCCGGCATGGCAATACGGATACCCAAAATGCTGCCCGGCTGAAGTCACACGATTCAGCTCGCAAGGTGGAAGATTGTCAGTGACTGACTGACTCTTATCTATCCAGTCACGGCCATTGTCAGTAAACCACATTTCGCCAGTCACAGGGTGCCAGGTAAATCCTACTGTATTTCGCACGCCATGTGCATACACCTCCTGGTCAGTTCCATCAGGATTCATTCGAGTGATCGAAGCATATCGCTCATCCTTACTTTCGCAGATATTACAAGGTGCTCCTACAGGAATGTAAAGTTTGCCATCAGGGCCAAAAGCAATGTATTTCCAACCATGATGACGATCCGTAGGATAATCGTCGTAAATCAATGTCTTTTTAGGACTCTCTAGATTGGATTCTATGTCCTCGAATCGCCACAGTTTGCTGACCTCCGCCACATACAAATCCCCATCTTTGAAAGCCACACCGTTCGGCATGGTCATGCCTGTGGATAGCACATATCGCTTGTCTGCCTTCATGTCTCCGTTGGTGTCTTGCAAGGCATAAACTTTGTCTTCGCCTCGGTTTCCCACGAACAATGTCCCGTTTGGCGATAGTGCCATAGATCGCGCATTGTTTACTCTCGCAAAGACGTCAATCTTAAAACCTTCAGGTAATTGAATTTTATCGAGTTGAAGCCCATCGGCATTAACCAGCACAGAATCGACGGTTACTACTTCTCCGACCTCCTCATCGGTAGAGGTACCGTCATTGCAACCTAAAATCAGTAAAAGTGATAGGATTGGAAATAGCATTCGTTTCATAAATATGGATTTGAACTTAAAGTTACATTACACTTTTCTCTTGGTCAGTGTCTGATCTTTCTACCTTTGCGCCGTGATTTCAATCAACAACCTTTCATACTTCCTGGGCGACCGTGCACTTTACGAAGACGCCTCCCTTTTCATTGACCAAAAAGACAGAATCGGCCTCATTGGTTTGAACGGAACCGGCAAGTCGACTTTACTAAAAATGATGGTCGGTGAAGCTCAACCATCCGCCGGTGAAATTTCAAAAAGCAAGGACACGACCATTGGTTTCCTGAATCAAGACCTTCTCTCCTATCAATCTGATGATAGCATTCTTCACGTGGCGATGCAGGCTTTTGCGAGTACGCTGAAGCTGCAAGAGCAGATCGACAAAATCATCAAAGAAATGGAGGAGAACTACCGAGATGAACTGGTGGATAAACTCACCAAACTTCAGGAAAGATTTGAAGCTGAGGATGGATATGTTTTACAATCACGTGCTGAGGAGATTTTGGAAGGGATTGGGTTCACAACAAAAGATCTTCAAAGGCCGCTTCGAGAATTTTCCGGCGGATGGCGAATGCGAGTCATGCTCGCCAAACTACTGTTGGAAAAGCCCTCCCTTTTGATGCTCGATGAGCCTACTAACCACCTGGACTTACCTTCTATTCAATGGTTGGAAAATTATTTGCAGTCTTATGAAGGAGCCTGTATTGTAGTTTCTCACGACAGGCGTTTCCTGAATGCCACTGTCAACAAAATCGTGGAAGTGTACGCCCGAGACCTGCATGTCTACAAAGGCAATTACGATTTTTACGAGGAAGAAAAGGAGCTAAGGAACGAACTCCAGCAAAACGCTTTCGAAAATCAGCAGCAAAAAATCAAGCAGACGGAGCAGTTCATAAACAGGTTCCGAGCGAAAGCCAGCAAGGCAAGACAAGTGCAATCCAAGGCCAAGATGCTGGACAAGCTGGAGAAAGTGGATGCCGTGGTGGATGAAAACATGCAGGTCAACTTTCGCTTCAATTTTCAGACAAAATCTGGGCGTCATGTAAAGCGAGGAGAAAATTTATCTAAGTCTTATGGCGATCTGACCATTCTCAATAAAACCTCAGCTCACATAGAACGAGGAGATAAAATTGCCCTAATTGGAGCGAATGGGAAAGGGAAATCGACCATGCTGAGAATGGTGGCTGGCACGGAGAAATTCGACGGGAAAATCGATACGGGTCACAACGTGATCACGAGTTTCTATGCGCAGCATCAACTGGAATCCCTCGGCGTAAACAATGATCTCATCGAGGAACTCAAGCAGGCAGGCACGGGCAAATCCGAGCAGGAATTGAGAGGTGTGCTAGGTTGTTTTCTTTTTACCGATGACGATGTTTTCAAGAAAATAAAGGTGCTATCGGGTGGTGAGAAATCAAGGGTGGCCTTAGCTAAGACCCTGATTTCAGAAGCTAACTTCCTATTGCTGGATGAGCCAACCAACCACTTGGACATGCTATCTGTCAGCATCCTGATCCAGGCGCTGCAGCAGTATGAGGGCACTTTTCTGCTCGTTTCGCACGACAGGCACTTTATCACACAAGTTGCCAACAAAATCTGGTGGATCGAAAATCAGGAACTAAAGGAATACCCTGGTACCTACGAAGAATTCGTTTGGTGGCAATCGCAACAAAAAGCGCCCAAGCCCCAACCAAAAGAAGAACCCAAGAAAGTACAAAAGGAAAAACAGGAAAAGCCAAAAACGCCCACCCAAAACGAGGAAAGAGAACTGAAAAAAATTGAAGAGGAAATCTCTGTTTTGGAAGAGCAAGTAAAATCAATCGAAGAGCAAATGGCCGACCCCACAGTTTACGATGATCCTGAGAAATTTCAAGCGCTGAATAAGGAATACCTCGATAAAAAGAAAAATCTGGATCGGGCCATGAACAATTGGGAAAAGTTGATGTGATCAAGGAACTACCCTTCCTCACCCGTGGTTTTAAGGCGTGATCCACGACCTCACCTATCAAAACCGGCAAGCCAATATTGAAATTAACAAGGCCATTGGGAAGCCTTTCGGAATCCTGAGCAAAGAGCGCTGGTCAGGCATAGGGTCAGAGAGACTTGTAGTCAAAAATGCCGAAGGGCAACTAGCACAGATTTTCTCCAACAATTTTGGACAGAACTTCGCCAACATCGAAATCCGACCAAATGGGATTCTCCTTCGCATTCGGTACAGGCTGGAAGTTTTTGGAGTTGCCATTCCCTTTGCCCAACTATCCATTTTCAAAACAGATGTGAGCTACTTCAGCCTGTTTGCCGGATCGGAGAAAATCACGCTCACTAATTATCAGGGTCGGGCATTCAATCAAAAATTTCTAAACAAAATCATGGCTGCCAAAGCAGCTTATTTCGAAGAACATCATGCGCACTGAAATCATCATCGGGGGCAGTCACGGAATCGGACTTGCCTACCTCAAAAAGAAAATCGAGTCCACCCGCATCATCAACATTAGCCGCACGAAACCTGAGCTCGATCATGAAAATTTAACTCACCATGAAGTTGATATTTTGAAAGATGATCTGCCTGATGTTGATGGCGCAGACGCCCTTATTTATCTCCCCGGCTCCATTAACCTCAAGCCATTCAATTCTTTGTCTGAAGATGACTTCAGAAATGATTTTGAAATAAATGTGATGGGGGCAGTAAAGGCCATAAAGAAGTATTCCAATCTTTTGAAAAAGGGGCAAAATGCATCCATCACGCTCTTTAGCACGGTAGCCGTGGCACAGGGCATGCCCTTCCATGCCTCGGTGGCAGTGGCAAAGGCAGGCGTGGAAGGATTGACCAAAAGTTTGGCTGCCGAGTTTGTCACAAACATTCGCGTGAATTGTTTGGCGCTGAATATTACGGATACGCCTCTGGCCGGTAAGATTTTGAGAAATGAGAAAGCTCGCGAAAGCATTGCTGAGCGTCAGCCCATGAAGCGCATTCTGACCTCAGATGAAGTCGCCGATTCGGTGATGTATTTGGTAGACAAAGCCGTTGGGATGACTGGTCAGATCGTTGGGTTAGATATGGGGCTTTCTACCATTAGGGTTTAGTCACCACTTCTTCCTGCCAATGCCATAAATAATTGCAGTGATTACACTGAAAGCCAAGGCCATCACCGTCCACAGAATTTTGATGCCCGTATCTTGTCTGCCATAGGCCCACACGTCATAAATGACCCAGATCGCACATACGGCGTGAAAAATGTAAAGGAGAAACTGAAATATCATGCCGTGAAATTACTTGCCGCTTTTAAATTTCGCCAATTGATGTTCGAAATGCTTCGTGTCCTCACCCCAGCTTTTGGCTAACTCAAGGGCCTGCTCGCTAAACTTAACAGCCTCCGCCTTTCTACCAATTTTATAGAGTAGCGATGCATAGGTATCGATCGCCGCTGGTTGCGGATCATTGTTTTCCAGAACGTATTTCGTCCAGTTCAGAGCAGCCAAGAGTTTGGTATTGTCATCCACAAACAGGTAAAACTTCCATGCAATGTCCATGATGAATTCCGGATCTTCCACCCCTAACTCCACAAAGCCCATCGCTCCATCAGCATAGAGCTCCCAGTCTTCGGTGATTTCGCCAAGGCCAAAATTTAAATAGTCCACGACTTCCTGCTGCCTTTCGAATTCATGCGATGAAGCCAAATACCTCAGCGACTTGATGGCGAATAAGGATACGTCCGATTCACTTAATTCAGAGTACGTGATCATGAACGTGTCGAAAATCTTATCCTGCACTTCATCCTGGCCGTGAGCTTCGCTAAAAGCCTCTTGGTTTTTCAAAACGTCCAAAAATTCCCTTCCATACACATCAAAAACATAGTCTCGGATCACGTCCCAATTGTCCTGTTTTATCAATTCTTCAGAAGGAACCTCCTTGAAGAAATTAGCAAGAAATTTATCTACATCCTGACATGCCTCACCAAGCGCAGAGATGTAGTCATCCACAAATCCCGTTGACCTCTCACCTGCCTCATACTTCTTACCAAGCGCCAAAAGATTTTGATCTGGTGAGAGGGCCGTTTTCCCTAAATCCAGAAAGTCTGGCACTTCCATCGCACCGCACCCTCTATGCACTAATTCTCCATCACCATTGATGAACAGTAAGGTGGGGTACAAATCCACGTTGTACTTCTCCGCTAACTCCAAGCCAGGGTATTGCTCCATGTCAAAGCGCACATTGATAAAAGAAGCATTGTACAATGCCCCGACTGAAGGATCAGAAAACGTATACTTCTCCAAGGTCTTACAAGGCTGGCACCAGGTGGTGTACGCATCCATGAAAATCAACTTTTGCTCCTTCTTGGCTTTTGCCAATGTCTGATCCCAGGATAAACCTTGAAAATCAATACCCTCCTGCGCAAGTAAGGTGAGTGGAAATAATATGAGAATTAATCTTTTCATTTTGGATTATGAGTTGCCGTAATTTACAACCGCTAACGAGCTAACAATGAAGCTCGTATAATTTTTTTTCATACCCGCGCAACCATTCCTGCCTACAGGACATCTACCCTGTGAAGCTTGACCAATGTTGCGATTAAACACATCCGTGAAAGAAAGAGAACTCATCAAGGACTGCAAGAAAGGAAAGTCCAGCGCCCAGAAGGCGGTCTACGACAAGTACGCGTCCCTGATGCTGACTGTTTGCATTCGGTATATAAAGGACCGAATGGAAGCCGAGCACGTGATGGTCGGAGGAATGGTGAAGGTTTTCAAGAACGTTGGACAGTTTCAGGAGCAAGGAAGTTTTGAAGGGTGGATCAGGCGCATCATGGTGAATGAGAGCCTGATGTACCTGAGGAAACACAAGAACATGGCGCTGCACACGGACATTGATGAAGTGAAGGAAGAACCAAAATTTGAAGCACTAGCAGACAGCATGCACGCCGAAGAGCTTTTGAAGCTGATAGAAAATTTACCGGTTGGCTATCGGACAGTTTTCAACCTTTATGCGATTGAGGGCTACAAGCACGAAGAAATTGGGGACATGCTGGGCATAAGTACCGGCACATCAAAATCCCAACTGAACAGAGCCAGGAAGCTCTTGCAAAAGCAATTGGTGGAATTAGAAAATGAAGTAAAAGAGATAGTGAGTTATGGAAAATAGAAAATTAGATCAGTTGTTTCAGGATAAACTCGCGAGGCACGAAACGCCTCCAACCGATGAAGCCTGGAATCAAATTAGTGCAGAATTAAAAGGCAAAAAGCGTCCTGTAGTTTGGATGCGCGTGGCGGCAGCCATTTTGATTCTAGCTGTATCAGCCGTGGCAGTGATTCAACTAAATGATAATTCTACTACTACCGGGGAAGTGGTGTATATCAACCCTGACCACCCCGTAAAAATAGGAACTCCGGTGTTTGAGTTGCCTGTATTTGAAAAGGTAGAAACGGTACCTGTTGAGAAGAAGACTACTCCAACTAGAAATCAAAAAAGTTCACGGCAATTCGCAGCAGTAGAAAAGACAAGTGAGCCTGAAACAATAGAACTACTGGACGCTCCAGAGATTCATCCCATTGAATCCTTGGCATTGATCGAAATGCCGGAACCCGAAATCATCGAAGAGGTGGACGAAGCGGCCTTGCTTCCTCAGCTATCAGTTCAGATCACCTACATCGCCAGCAGTCAGCCAGAGCCTGACACTTTGAAGACTGACGACAAGACTAAAATGGGGAAACTAATTGCCAAGGCTAGAGAGATTTCACCAGGAGATATGATTGCGAGTATTCGCGAAACAAAGAACAATTTTTTTAACGGAATTAATAATTAGACTCAAAATAACGGACACATGAAAACGATAAAAACGCTTTTAATTTTAGCAATGGTGGCCTTGATACCGGCGGTATCTAATGCGACCAACATGATGGAACCTGTAGAAAGAGATACGGTTATCATCGAATTGGAAAACGGTAGCCGAATTGTGATTTACACAAAGGACAGAATCGAACTGAAAAAACTACAAGCATACGACATCAACGAAATGATTCGTGATCTGAACTCCTCGGTGCAGGGCAGCAATGTAGACTACATGGAGTTAGAGAATAAGGACGGCAGCAAATATTTGATCGACAGTCCCAAGGTCTTGTTCGGTGAGGGAGTAGCTGAGGGTGATACCGTGCTGATCACGGAGGAAGACTTAGACAATATCCGAATCAGAATTGGCGGCATGGAACTCGCAGTGGACCCTAACAAAATCGACGAGTTTGAACGCTACGATGGAAATGATCTTGATCTGAAAAAGTACTCATACGTGAAGGAAGAGACCGATAGAACTCGTCATTTCTTCAATGTGGAAATAGGACTAAATAACTGGATGGAGAAAGACGGAACTTTGCCGAATGAAAACAACGAACCATACGCTGTGAAGCCCTGGGGGTCGTGGTATGTGGGATTAAACTGGATCAACAGCACCAAAGTGGCCGGGCCGATATTTCTAGAATGGGGTGGCGGATTTAACATGTACAATTGGAAGCTGGAGGATACCGACTTCCAATTCACAAAAGGAGATACCCAAGTAGAGGTGGTTGAAGGACTTCCCGCGGATGCAGTTGGCATAAAGAGTAAACTATCGACCACCTACATCAACGCCAGCTTGGTGCCAGTGCTTGATTTCTCCAAAGGATCCAGAAGAGTGAGCGCTACGAAAGGAGATGGTTTTACCTTCAAGAGTTACCGCAAAAAAGGATTCAGAATTGGTGGTGGAATGTATGCCAGCTATCGCTTGGGTTCCAAGTCTAAGTTTGTTTTCAAAGACAGAGGCAGCCGAGACAGAACCAAAGAAAGCGACCATTTCTATCTTGAAAATTTCCGATACGGCATCAGAGGACAAGTAGGTTTTGGATCGTGTGATTTCTTCGTTCTCTATGACCTCAACGAAGTATTCGCAAATGGTCGAGGACCTGGTGGAGCAAAGCTCAATGCCTTCACCGTAGGGATCACTCTCTAGGTGACCACAAATCAAGAAAACTTGCCGTCATTGCGAACGCAGTGAAGCAATCTCAAATAAGCTTGACCTACTTGAGATTACTTCGTTCCTCTCGCGATGACGGCTTTTGAATTTTATAACTGCTCCCTAAGCCACCAAAAGCCCAGCTTGGTCAGCTTCCGATCCTTGGCATTGTTTGCCAAAATGAAAATACCAATCTGTTTTTCTGGTAAAAATCCAATGAAAGCACTCGAGCCAAGCAGGTGATCGTGATGCCAAAGAATTTCGGTACCATCCTCCTCAATATCCTTTAACCACCCAATTCCCACAGCGGCCACCTCGGGGTGCTTCGGATGATCCTGCTCAAAGAGGGTCTCTTGCTGAAACTGCACCGCCGAAGACATGGGGTGGTCATTGTCAAACTGCATGCGCAGATACACCATCAGGTCCTTCGCCGACATTTTAATATCCCCGGCTCCTTCCATTCCCCACTCGGCAAATTGTGTTCTTACTGTCCGGATTCCGAAGAAATCATGGGGTGTGGCATAACTGCCCTTAGGTAAATTCTTAGGTTGAGTGGATGTTTCCTTTAGCCCAAGAGGCTCACAAAACTCCTGCTGAAGCAGTCCTTCAAAATTCGTTTCATAATGTCGGGCGAGAATGTTTCCTAGCACACCGAAACCAACATTCGAGTATTTGAATTCCTTGTGCTTTTTCAATTTGGCGAAGTGTAGATCGGTTCGTCGCGAGCCCCTTCCGTAAGTTGCAAAATGCGGGAGTGGCGGTACAAAAGCTGCATGCCACGGTAAGTAGATCACCAAAGCTGGTGCTCCCAGAGGAGCCAAAATGAGTTGGTTCTTAATGATCCCCACTCCTGCCCCTGCAACAAATGTTGGCCCCAAAACATCTAGCGTATTATTTGGCAAACCGGCTGTATGCGTCACAACTTGTCGAAATGTAACGGAATCAAACTTGCTCCTGTGTTTTTCCTTAATGTCCAAAAAAGGAGCAATAGAATCATCTAGCTGAAACCAGCCCTCTTCGAGTGCACGGGCGAACATAAGTCCCGTGATGGTTTTGCTAACAGAGCCTATTTGGAATACATCATCTTTATCCGCCTTTCTCCCAAGGCCATTGATTCGACCATGTGCCATGATCGTGTCCTTACCCGCGTAGAAGACTCCCACTACACCCGCCTTATTAAAAATTTGGTTGGCATACCTTCTTGTCATACTGTCGGCCTTCTGAATGGCCTCATCGTAGGATTGGCCTGAAACGGACCAGGCAAAGCAGATAAGCAGGATTTGAAGAAATTTCACGCCGCTATGATACCAAAAGCGAATGAATTGAGTGAATTAAATATTCGGATTAGGGGTTTTACTAAAGAGATTGACCTACCTATCTGGTTATCTTTGTAATCCGTTCATTGAAATTCCCGACACAAGTCGGGACAAGTTTTGGGACCGACTGGAATTGACAGGAAGTGTAAACTGTACGCCAGCATGTCGGGTGCTGATCATACATCCGCAATCAAATTGATCAAACTATAATTGGCGAATCTAATTACGCCATGGCAGCTTAATTTTAGATCTAAGATCTGAAATTGCTAATCCCGACTAAGTCGGGACTGTCACATCTCACTGAGCTTCTGCCCTTTAAGCTTGGACCATGAGGTGTCGAAATTTAGGGATAGCTCTGGGTAGTGTCACGGATTCGGGGTGAAATTAAGTGACTGGTCTTTGAGGTAGGGTGTCTTTCCCCGGCCTAATCGACGAGAACCAATGATAGACTAAGCATGTAGCGGGCTTGCTGTTTCCTTAGCTGGACGAGGGTTCGAATCCCTCCGGTTCCACAAAATAAAATAGCCTCCTTTCGGAGGCTATTTTATTTTATTGATTTGGGATGGGGCCGAGTAGAGGGTTCGAAATGAGGACGAATTCACGAAGGTTTGTGCGGTATGGATTACTCTGATTTTGAATGGAAATTAATTAATGGAATATCCACAGCCAAAAAGACCCTTACGCTGTGAGCGGACACAACATCTGATTCTTCAAAATTCGCAATATTTCTCACTTGGGGACCATATTGCCATCCGGCTCCTAAAGACAATGGGGTATTCTTAAATCCATGAATCAAATAGGCGCCAGGAGCTATGAAATTTTTTAGCTCTACTTCCGGCAAGTCTGTTGCCGCATCCTCTTTCAACCTAAAGGCCGTAACGGCCCCAAGATCAATAATGCTTACGAAAAGTGACCAAGAACTTCCATTCCTGTCCACATCGTCTGCATTCGAAGTGCTAAATGCCAAGCCAACCGGGGCTGTCATACCTAGTATTTTAGAGTTTCGACTGACCGGAACATCCATTGTTCCTCGATTTCTTAAGGTCTCCTTGCCATATACAAATCCAACATATCCATTTAGCGCAATGTTGTATTTCACGCTTCGCTTAACTCTATAGCTACCGACTGGCATTGCGGCCAATTCAATCGCAGCTTGCATTTCCTCCTTGCTTTCTGCCTCAGCCACATTCACAATGAATTGCCCATACTTTTTATAGGCTTTGTAAAATGCGCTGTTTTCATCCACACCCATGGTATTCATTAAAGCCACAGAGTGAGTGAGTGCCAATCCAAACTTTTCTTCTCCAATTAACTTCACAAGCTTCGCGAAATCATTCGCAAGTACCCATGTATTCTTCACGCTGTTCTCGTCATAGTCCGGGAAAAAATCCTTTAATTCATTAGCCAACTCCTCCAAAGCACCAAGCGTAGATTCTACCTCACTAAACGGTATTTTTGTTCCCTTCTTCACTGCGCTCTCCACACTGGATGTGGCCGCAACAATATCCAGAATAGAATTATGAATGGGCTTGATGAGTTCCAATGCCTCTTTCCCCTCTTTCAACTTGGTATTTATCAACTCAATGACGCTCACTGCCCCACCTTGACGTGGAAATTCGATCGTCTTAAGCGTGCTCCGTTCTTTTTCCAACACTAGGCCTACAAACAGCCTCGCTATTTGGGGATCATTAAAAATTTTACTCGATGTAACAATTCCATTTCCTGATTCTTTGGCAAAGGCCCGTATAAAAACCCCACTTAGTCGAATGGAATTAAAAATGTAGGCCTCTTCCTTCGATGTTCGGATAATTTCCTCAGCATCCTTCAACAGCTCATTGTTTTCTATTTCTGATAAATATCTCAATGGATTACTGCCGTCTTGAGCAACAGATCTGGCAAAATCGTACAAGAGGTAATATTTCAGGTGTTCATCCTTATCGTTCTTTTCCCTCATCCAATCGGGAAAATTGCCGGGCAATTCTTTTAGGTCATCCTGAAAAGCATCCTGAAGGGTCTTTACAAATTCGCTAAACCGAAAAACATCGCTCAAAACCAACACTTCATGAGTGCTTGGAAGCACTTTCTTAAAGTCGTCCGCAGCATCTCCTGTCGTAAGTTCGGTCTTGAATTTCTCCAAATATCGAATGGTCAATTCTTCCTTGAAACGATCTGCCAAAAAAGACCCAAAGGCATCAACGAAAGCAGTCCCTCCAAAATTACTAAGATCCCCTGTGGCCGCTGTGGCAGATGTAGACTCTGCTACCTTTAGTGTTAAGAAAGAATTAAGAACTAGTTCCGCGAGTAGGGTATTGTTCGTTTGCAAATACGACTGTAGTTGGGCGGGTGTTTTTACGTTAGGATCATTGATCTGCACATAGGCCAGGAGCATCGCCAACACTTTTTCATTTTTTCCGGCCGCTACATATCTCAGAAGCTCACCCGCATCAGTGTTTGGGTTCATACTAATAGTCGCGGTGGAATCGGTAAAAGATGCCGATGGTTGATCCGTGGTGATGGTAGAGGTTGTCGTTGCTCCACCACCCCCAAGTACACTAGAAGTTGGGAATTGCGCTGCAATGGCAAATGAGAAGGTAATTAGAAAACTGGTGCTAAAGATTTTCATGGCTAGTAGATTTTAAGGTTGTAAAATGAAAAAATGGAAGCAATGGGAAAACCAAAAGTGAAATGGTCATTACTAGACACTATCATAGCCACGGCCCTTTGTTGGTCAGTAAATAAAATGGATCCTGAATCTCCCTTTTCCGAAATAGGACGATAACTTTCTCCATTAACATGAGCTACTTTGATCAGTCCGGTAAGGGTATGATAGTTTCCATCAAAAACGATTCTCTCCGTTTGATTTTTGGCGATAAGAAAACCACTACCCTCACTTACCTGTCCTTTGAAGTGAAGATTAGTAGGGCCTGTGAGCGATCCAATATCTACCGGCTCAGGCTCCAATCCGCACGAATCAACTGAAGCTTGGTCATCGACTGAACAAAGGCCAAAATCGAATTGATTGTTTTGAAATCCATAAATGAAGTCTCCGATTCGATGAGCGCTAGCATCAACCACAGGCTCGGGTGCGTCTAGATCACCCTTGTAAACGGTCGGATCAAAAACACCTCCGGCTAGCACATGTGCACAAGAAATCAATCTCAAATTCTCATCAGCGTCCAAAACCGGACAGCCAATGGTTCCCAGATAGCTGAGATAATTATCATTGGCAATAGCGTCCCCTTGGCCTATCGTGGATTCCGAGGGTTTCACATTCTTGAGTACCACTGTCGGCACAGTTCTTTCAAACTCTCCTACCTTGTACCCAAGTGGTATTTTCAACTTGGAATCATCCGCATCGGAGAGCTCTATAAATGCGCAATTTTGTGGTTCGGCTTTGGAGTAATCAATCCCCGGATAAGCCCTTAGGAAGTTGGGGAGTTTTTCAAACTCTTCAATATTCACCTCAATTGCCTTATCAATAGGGCTCATTTCGTGATCGTCAGGTTGCGTCTTTCCCTCTTGCTCGCTGGATTTGCCTGATTTAAAAATCAAATCCTTAATTCTATCTAACAAATCAATGGATTTACGAGAATAGAATCCCAGAACAAATGATAAAACTACTAGCCAATAGTCAATGCTCCTTAAATCCAAATCACCACCATCAATCACCCAATCGATGCAGAGAATTAACACGATGGTTACAAGGGGTGTGTAGAATAGTTTGGCATAGTGAACCGCCAGCTCCTTCGGGTCAAATTTGGACAATCTCATCGCCTCGGTACCATGATAAAGCAAGCTAGAAAGCACACCAAACCAAGACCAAAACACGATTTCTAAATACGAAAGCCCTCCATCCAGCCAAAAGGTAGATGGTCGAACATACGTGTATGAAGTCAGATACGACCGAAGCAATGAAGGGTCTAGAATCCGCATTGGATCGCTTATTTCATCAGGCAATGACTCTGGTTTTTTCACTCCGCTGTAATAGCCCGAAACGAACAGATAAGTATGAACGATAGAATCTCGAGATTGATCCAAGGAACTGTCAAGAGTCACATTCACAATGAAATCAACCTGCTCAGACGAAAGATTAATAACACGTTGCTCTGGATAATTCAAGCAACTATGTAACAGGGTATAAGAGATGATCGCAAAGGTGAGCAGCAAGCTGTACCTCATCAGCCAAATTTTTTCTGAAGTAAATTTCATGGAGGGGTTACTTTTGAATTGTCCCCGAATATCCTCATTTTCAAAACGGACAGCAATACCAACTTATGGGTATTTTACAACGGCTTGTTGAATTTTACGAATAACCTTTTGAAGAATTACAACAAATATGAAAATGTAAAGATCACGCTGGATCATGCCATGGTCAATTGATGTACACTCCTTCCTAACAAGGCCTGACAGACGACATAAAATAGCCTCCGAAAGGAGGCTATTTTATTTTATTGATTTGGGATGGAACTCGAGTAGAGGGATCGAAATGAAGGACGAATTCACGAAGGATTGTGCGGCAGGGTTCTGGGTATGAGTAATCCCTCTGATTCAGCAAAAAATTGAATCCTATCTAACAAGCAACTTCAGTACTTTACTTGTCTCTACACTACCTGATAAAACGACAAAATATACTCCTGCTTCCAATCCACTAATATTGTATTCATTCATCTGATTAAAATCCAGTTTGCGCACCTGCTGGCCTGCCGAGTTTAATAATGCGATGGATGTAACATCACTCTTCTTTTGAAGATTTAGACTAAATTTTTCTGAAGCTGGATTTGGCGAAATCACTAAATCACTAAAACGGGTACCTGCACTAAGTATCACACATTCGTTCAATGGGGTGAGATTCCCATTTGTATCGTCACAATCGGTATTATCAAGTACATAGCCATCTGGTTGCTCACAGTTAATAACTGAGATTTCAGTATCTCCATAGCCATCTCCATCAGAGTCTAAGTACCATAGTAAACCTTCAATAGTTACGGTTTGATACTGCGTAGACAAATTTCCATTCCCATCATCGTAAGTCCATTCAATTGTATTTTCACCTAAGGTAGTTATTGGAAAATTGGTATCGGTGGTGGCTGAAATACTTCCCTTACAATTGTCAGTAGCGGTCGGAGCAGTCAACTCAGCCAATTCACATTCAATCGTAATTTCTGAAAGCTCAAAAGCATCGGGTACAGGTGCAGTGTTATCTGCAAGGTTGATAACCTGTGTTTGACTACTTGTGTTTCCTTCACCATCGTCAAATGTCCAAGTTATTTCAGTCGATCCTTGAGATGTAATTGGCAATTCAGTATCAGTTGTCCCTGTTATTTGGCCCGCACAGTTATCAGTCGCCGTTGGTGCAGTTAGTTCGCTCAACTCGCAGACATCATTGATTTCCGCCAGATTTTCAACGTCAAGCACAGGAGCTGTGACATCATCAATCACAATGTCTTGAGTTTGAGATGATATGTTACCATTTCCATCATCAAAAAGCCATGTTATTGGTACAGTACCTTGAGTGCTAATTGGTAAAATTGTTTCAGTTGTTCCAGTAATAATTCCGGCACAGGCATCCATTGCCGTTGGTGCGGTCAGTTCTGTGACTTGACATTCAGCATGAACGGCGATTAATTCATCCGAATCAGGCACAGGTGCAGTTTGATCTGTTTCAACAATGGACTCAACCTTAAAATCATCCCAGTAAGAAGTTCCACCCAAGGTCCAAAGATGAATTTTAGAAACTGAATTAGTATTCTCACTATCCATGAAAGGAAGGCTTGCAAGTACTAACTCATCATTTACATACAAATCACTTCGCTTAGTTTCAAAATCTATATTTCGATAGGATATATTGTACCACGTATTTTCGCTAACTCCAACTATATCATAGTATCTCGTTTGGTTGCCCCCAACCGCTATTCGGCCATCCGAGTCAAAATAAATCCAAACGACACCTCGTTTTGTTTCAACATTATCATCTCCGATAGACACATATCCAGTAAAACTAGAACCTAAATCAGATTTTATCTGAAAACTGATTTTTATTGGTTGGCTTGATTCGAAACTTGAGGAAAGACCTTGGTAAGCGGATGATGCTCCTTCTAGAACCACACTATAAACTCCCTCACCTGGACTATCTGAAGTCACCCCCTGCTGCGTGTATGATTCACTAGAGCCTATTGTCCAATTAGAAATGGAACCTGATTCAAAATCATCTTCGAATAAGGTTACCTGTTCCACGCACTGCGACAGTAAAGCTGGAACGTATAAAATAAAAACGATGAAAAAGAGCAAGTATTTATTCATGGCCATGGTTAATAGATCACAAAATTAGAGGTAGCCATCGATTCTGTCAATACCTATTATGAGGTATTCTTAGCTTAATCCTGAGTTCTCTTCCCAAAGAAAGTACCCTTTCTATAGGCGCCTGAAAGCGCAACGGGAATCTCCGCTTCTGCTTTGATTACCAGGGCCCTGGCTTGCTGTACTCTGGCGGACATCTCTTGCTCCAATGCCACCGCCATCGCGCGTCGCTCTTCAGCCTTGGCATTTGCCACGTCCAGGTCGGCCTGCGCCTGGTCTATCTGAAGCTTGGCGCCTATGTTCACACCGATATTGATGTCCGCAATGTCGATGGATAAAATTTCGAACGCAGTGCCTGCATCCAGTCCATCGTTCAATACTTTCTTGGAAATTTCTTCAGGGCGTTCTAACACACTCAGGTAGTTTCGCTCTCCCACCATGGAGATGATTCCCTGCCCCACTCTGGCCTTCACGGTTTCCTCACCTGCTCCACCCACTAACTGCTGAATGTTGGTTCGCACCGTCACCCGAGCCTCAGCAATAAGCTGAATGCCGTCCGTAGAAACGGCGGTGATCTTTGGCACAATGATCATGTATGGAGTCACCGACAATTGCACCGCTTCCAGCACATTTCTCCCTGCTAGGTCAATGGCTGTGGCTTGCTTGAAAGTAAGGTTAAGATTCGCTTTGTCAGCAACCACAAGTGCCTTTATGACATTGGGCAAATTGCCTTTGGCGAGGTAATGTGTTTCCAGAAGGTTGGTGCTAATGTCTTTGATGCCCGCCTTGGTGATCAATATAAGAGAATTGACTATCAGGGCTGGGGGCACCTTCCGGAATCTCATGAAGAGTAGTTCAAAGAGGTTCACTCTTACACCTGAGAAGATGGCTGTAATCCACAAGTTAACCGGGATGACGTAGAACAAAATGACTGCTCCTGCGATGATGAGGCCAACAATAATGAGCGTATATTCCATGGATAGAAGTCTATAAAAGAAACCGAACGGAATCTAGTTCTATTTTAGCGGACTGCTTCATCTTCTCGTATTTGTCGAGTGAATTTTTGTGTTAATTCACCGAAAGGTCTACAACCTCAATCAACCCACCAAGGAAATTCGGTGAGGATAACCATATATGCCTCTACCCACCCAACTTACGCATTTTAGGTTTTGCATAGATAAATTACGTTTACATAAATGTTATGCTCAAGTTCGCAACTTACAATGAGACGCTTTTTAACACTTAATTTTATTGCCCTCCTGCTTGTTTCATGCGGACAAGTTGAACAGCGAGCCGAAACTCAGGCATCTAGTCTAACAGAAATTAACCTTTCACAACCCGAACCTTGCCAAACACGGACTGTCAAATGGAATATCTCCAAAATGGATTTTATTGACACAGTCGTTTCCATCCGACAACTCAATACAATTGACACGAACAAACTTGTAATTTGCAACAACTATAGGCCTGACCTTGAGCGACGAACATTTGAATTGACTCAACTTGAACAACTTGTGAAATGGGCTGATGGAAATATTCGCACTTCTCTATTGGGAATTAATCAGAACACTGATTCGACACTAATTGCCCATTATTATTTAATGGTTGATTCAAGTCTTCAAGTTGTAGAAATGCAACGTTTCTTACTTGCGAACAATGGAGAAGTTATTGGAATAAACGTGATGCCGAACATTGTCGAAGGTTTCATTCCAATAGCGGAATTCAACAAACCCGATATTGATCTTGTGGACTGTGTAATAATTGAAGAATAAAGCTGAGCATAACGTTTGCTAGCAGTTATGGGCCAAATGAGCATTCTGCCAGCTTCATCGGTTAATCGCCCGCTACTCTGCCCATTCTGATACTTTATCTCCCTCCCCACCTTCCTTCTTTCTGGACTTAGACTTGTGGAACTCAGTGCTTCGTAGTTACTGTTGTGGGGGTTGGGCAGTTTCGCTACTTTAGAGCTTTCTAGCTATCTCTGGACACACGGCGGATAGCTTGGCGTTACTCCCCCATTCCCGATACCTAGCGGGATCAGACTATGTCTCTTTTAGAGACAATTCTCGCTTTTAGGTTTTGTGTCTCCCATTCTCAAATCATCCCCTCATCCGCAAAGCTGAAATAGCCTGCATCGGTGATGATCAAATGATCCACTACCGAGATCTCAAGAAGCTTGCCCGCCTCTACCATTCGCTTCGTGAGTTGAGAGTCGGTGGCACTCGGCTTCAAATTTCCAGAAGGATGATTGTGAACCAAAATGATAGAGGAGGCTAATTCCTCTAGTGCTTGCTTGAAGATTATTCTTGTGTCGGCTACCGTTCCCGCCACTCCTCCGGCACTAATACGTACTTTCCTGATAAGCTCGTTATTTCGCTTCAGCAGAAGAATCCAGAATTCCTCGTGCCGAAGGTCACCTAGTTCACCAACCATAATATCATAAGCCGTTTCGGAGCTTTTGATAATTGGCTTTCGGGATATCTCTTCAGACTTTCTCCTTCTGCCAAGCTCTAGCGCGCTTACAATCGTTATCGCTTTGGCCTCCCCTATTCCATTGAACTTCATCAAGTCCTTGACGGTGAGCTTTGCCAATGAATTCAGATTATTGTCCACTGACCGAAGGATTTCCTTGGCCAGATCAACCGCCGTTTGCTTTTGATTCCCAGAGCCAAGTAAGATGCCGATGAGCTCGGCCTCAGTAAGCGCCGATCGTCCTTGAAGGAGAAGTTTTTCTCTAGGCCGATCTTCTTCAGCCCATTGCTTTATAGAGATATTCGCAGGAGAGTATGATTCCATTACCTCCGAAAATAGGTAATTTTCTAAAAGACAAAAAAAAATCCCGATCGTAAGATCGGGATCAATTTCTTGTTTGTAATCCGTGATTACATAGCAGCCACTTTCTTTGTCAAGCTTGACTTCAAGTTTGCAGCCTTGTTTTTGTGAATGATGTTTTTCTTAGCAAGCTTATCAAGCATTCCTGTCACTTGCTTCAACAATTCCTCAGACTCAGTCTTGTCCGTAGACGTTCTTAGTCTCTGAAGAAAAGTACGAGTTGTTTTGTGCTGATACTTATTTCTAAGCCTCTTCGCCTCGTTCGATCTGATTCTTTTAAGTGCTGACTTATGATTTGCCATTATCTGTCCTTTTCAAAATTGGGAACGCAAAGATAGATTTTTCATTGAAATGATCAAAGATTCTACGTTAAACTTCTTTCTTAATCAAAAGACAACTTTCGTTTATCAAAACTAAGGTCCGAATCCAGTTACTTTGACAAAGTGAAACGCTCTCTATTTATCCTGTTCGCTCTTTTTCTTCCGTGGCTTTCTCCGGGATGGGGATTTTATTCACACAAAAAAATAAATCGACTGGCGGTTTTTTCCTTACCTCCAGAAATGATCGGCTTCTATAAACGAAACATAGAATTTGTAACGGAAAAGGCCATTAACCCCGATCAGCGACGATATATCATGCCCGAGGAAGCTGCACGACACTATATCGATCTGGATGTATACGGAGATAGCGCTCTATATAAAATGCCAAGGTATTGGTTCGACGCGGTAGAGATGTATACAGAAGACACGCTACAAGCTTACGGCATAGTGCCTTGGCATGTGAACCGAGTGAAGGGCTGGCTCACAAATGCTTTCACCAATCAAGACCCTGTCCAGATTCTTAGGCTCTCGGCAGATCTGGGGCACTATATAGGCGATGCGCACGTGCCACTACACACGACAGAAAACTACAATGGTCAGCTTACCGGGCAATATGGTATTCATGGATTTTGGGAGAGTCGTCTGCCAGAGCTATTCAGTGAAGACTATTATTTGTTTGTTGGAAAAGCCGAATACGTTGAAAATACACAGCTCAGAATCTGGGATGCAGTGGTGCAATCGCACTTGGCCTTAGACAGTGTTCTCCGTTTTGAGAAAGAGCTCACGGACGAAATCGGTGAATCTAAGAAGTTCGTCATTGAGCAGCGTGGAAACAGCAACGTGCGCACCTATTCTCAGGAATTTTCCAAGGAGTACCACGATCAATTGAATGGAATGGTTGAGCGAAGGATGAAAGCTGCCGTCAAACTCATCGCCGATTTTTGGTATACGGCTTGGGTAGATGGCGGACAGCCAGATCTAAATGCACTGTACCTTGAAGGTCAGGAGGAAGAAACATTTGAAATAGTAGATGGGAAGATTAAGCTTCGCAATCACGAATCTGGGGAGGCTGTAGATTAATTTCTTAACTTTCTCATTCAACAACTTTTAGTATGAAACGAATCACGTGGCTATTTGCCTTGGCATTTGTGTGCCAAGCCTGCACACCTACAAAACCTGACGCCTCGGAAGTCCGCAAAAAGGTAGGACAGATGTTCTTACTGGCTTTTTCAGGACAGGATGCCGAAACGGTCCTCCCATTTATTAAGGAACGAGGAATTGGTGGACTCTACCTGAGTAATGAAAATCTTGGGTCGCCCACTGAAGCAGCCACACTCCTCAATACCTTGCAAGAAGCGTCGATCAATGGGCTAGCAGGTCTCCCCCTTCTAACCGCTGGAGATCAGGAAGGAGCCTGGGGCGTGATGGTTCCTTACTCCACAACCGGCCCAGGAAACATGGCCCTTGGTGCTGCGCCCGTAGAGCACACCGAAAAAATGTACACGGTCTTTTCCGAGGAAATAGCGTCCGTAGGAATGTTCTGTGATTTGAGCCCGGTTGCAGATGTAAACTCCAACCCTAATAATCCGATAATAGGAACCCGCTCTTTTGGTGAGGATGCGGAGAAAGTGGCAGAAAGAGTTCGGGCCGCTGTTCGAGGTTTGCACACCAACAATGTGATCGCTACAGCAAAGCACTTTCCCGGGCACGGAAACACAGATTCGGATTCGCATAGTGGGCTCCCTCTGGTCTCTCGGACACTTGAGGAAATAGAGTCCATTGATCTGCTTCCCTTCAAGGCAGCTGTGGAAGAAGGTGTAGACATGGTGATGACCGCTCATATCATCTTTGAGGCACTCGATCCAGAAAATCCTTCCACACTTTCTAAGAAAATATTGACAGGCTACTTAAGAGAAAAACTGGGTTTCAAAGGAGTGATCATCACAGACTCCTTCAACATGTGGGCCATTCAGAAAAACTACGATCCGGGAGAAGCGGCTATCCAAGCAATTCTGGCCGGAGCTGACATGATCATGCTCGCGGAGGAGCGCTATGGCGAGGATGTGGGTGACTACAAAAAGTCTCAGACTGCCTTGATTGACCGAATAGAGAGAGCGGTCATGGAAGGTGAAATTCCAATGGAACGAATAGATGAATCGTACAATCGGATCAAAAGTCTGAAGGAAAAATTCAATCTGGCTAACAGGGTGCCTGTATATGTTGATGCGGCAGGTTCCACCATTGGGAGTGTAGGAAACAAAGATGTAGCGGTCAAAGCGGCAGAAGCGGCACTTATTGAAACTGATCCAACTAACTTGCTACCATTAAAGACAGGCTCTTCGGTGGCCATAATTCGACTGGCCATAGAAAATGTTGAGGAAATCATTCGTATTGCAGAAGGGATTGGTCCCAACTACGCCAATGCCTATCAAGATTTTGTGTCCCAAATGAACGCTGCGGGATTCATGGTGAATGAGTTCGCATCGGGGGATGAAATTCCAAAAAGTGATCTAGTGTTGGCTGTTAGTGAAAATTACCCCTTGCCGGGGAAGTCACTTGATCTGATCTGGCAAAGAGAGATGCTTAAGGCCGTTCAGGAAATGGCTAAAGTTCCTGTTGTCAATATTGCATTGAAAGACCCATATGATATGAACTTGATTTCTGCCGATGCATATGTTTGCGCCATTGGCTCGAACATCTCAAATATTCAAGCAGTTGTTAACTTGCTTGCCGGAACGGTGGAAGCGAGAGGAGAACTCCCAGTAACCCCAATTAAGTACCAATGAGTAAAGTAGTTATTAACAGCCACCAAGAATTTGAAGCTTACCTAGGGCAGGAAATAGGCGTTTCCGATTGGCTCCAAATTACGCAGGATCAAATCAATCTATTTGCGGATGCGACACTCGATCACCAGTGGATTCACTGCGATGTGGAGCGAGCCAAGAGCGGACCGTTCGGCACCCCGATTGCGCATGGGTATTTGACCCTTTCGGTGATGCCGTATCTCTGGGAGCAGATTGCCGAATTTCACAACGTGAAGATGCTCGTGAATTACGGAATCGATTCGCTGAAATTCGGACAACCAGTAATGGTGGGTTCAGAGGTACGCTTGAAAGCAAAACTCAAAAATCTTCTTAACCTTCGTGGTATTTCTAAAACTGAACTAGATGTGGTCTTGGAAATCAAGGACGAAAAGAAACCAGCTTTCAACGCAACCATGATCTTTTTATACCACTTCGAGTAACTTAAATAATTATGAAAAAAGGAAAAGTAATAGGTATCGTACTAATTCTTGTAGGAGCGTTCACCGTCTACTGGGCTCAGACCCATTCTCCCCAAGCCGGTGTTGGACAGATCGTTGGTAATGCTTTGTCGGGATCTTACACCATGAGTGAAGGCTCGTATTATTTCACGTTGATCATTGGTGCCACCTTAGGACTTTTTGGGCTATATAAGCTGATTAAGTAATGTAGAACACTCTCCACTTCATCGCTCTGAAAAGTGCTTTTCAATTCGCTAGAATACTTCTTTTTCTTGCCCTTCGTGTTCCTCATATATTGGGGCCTAAAGAAGGTCAGCTATCAAAACGTATTCATTTTACTGGCTAGCTATTTCTTTTATGGACTTTGGGACTATCGTTTTCTATCCCTCATATTCATTAGTTCTTTAGCGGATTATCTAATAGGAATTAGCCTTGAAAAATCCAGCCTTCCCAAGCAACGCAAAATACTGCTCACAGTCAGTGTCCTCGTAAATCTGGGAATATTAGGTGTCTTCAAATACTATGGTTTTTTCGCGAGTTCATTGGCAGATCTCTTTGGAGCTATGGGCTTGGATGTCTCCTTTACAACTCTAAAAATTGTACTCCCTGTAGGCATTAGCTTCTATACATTCCAGACGATGAGCTACACTATCGACATTTATAGAGGAAAGATGCAACCAACCAGAAGTGCTTTGAATTTCTTCACCTATGTTGCCTTCTTTCCTCAGTTAGTTGCTGGTCCAATTGAGCGAGCGGTTCGACTACTTCCTCAAATTGAGAATAAGAGAATATTCACTTTCGAGAAAGGTCGAGATGGACTAAAACAAATCCTATGGGGGCTATTCTTGAAAGTCGTTGTGGCGGATTCTTGTGGTGAATTTGTTGATCAAATTTTCGGCAGAGCGGATGGTATGAATGCCCCATTGTTATTACTTGGGGCCGTCTTGTTCTCTTTTCAGATCTATGGAGATTTTGCGGGTTATTCTGAAATAGCCATCGGCTCAGCCAAGCTTTTGGGAATTGATTTAATGAAGAATTTCCGAACACCCTATTTTTCACGAGATATTGCAGAATTCTGGAGAAGGTGGCACATTTCCCTTTCCACTTGGTTCAGGGACTACCTCTACATCCCTCTTGGCGGCAGTCGTGTTTCTAAGTTCTTGAACATCCGAAACGTCTTTTTGGTCTTTGTGATTAGCGGCTTTTGGCATGGGGCCAATTGGACGTTTATTATTTGGGGGTTCTTGCATGCACTATTCTACCTGCCACTCTTAATCGGTGGATCCAATCGAAATAGTCTAGACAACATTGCACAAGGCCGATTATTTCCTAGATTCACTGACTCTGTAAGAGTATTGGGAACCTTTCTATTGGTCTCCTTGGCGTGGATATTTTTCCGAGCTGAGAACCTGACCATGGCATTTGATTACATATCAGGTTTGTCCAATTGGAGTAGTGTCAAATTACAATGGATAGATTACCGTGCTTTAGTATTGACAGCCATATATATTTTGTTAATGGTGGTTATCGAGTGGATAAATAGAAACGAAGAGTTCACGCTGCAGCGCCTACCCAAAAACATGTTTTTGCGTTACCCAATCTACCTTTTCCTTTCCCTACTGGTGGTGCAATACTTTTCAAGAGGTGGAGAATTCATTTATTTCCAATTCTGATGAAACAGTTCTTACTAAAATCTCTTCTCTTGTTTGGCCTACTGGCACTTGTGATAGGGGCCATCAAAAGCAGTGTGCCATATCATTGGGGAAACGAAAACATAGAAGCGAAAATCGAATACCTCAATAAGCACCATAGAAAATTCGACACGTATTTTGTCGGGTCAAGTAAGATCTACCGACACCTTGTACCTGCGGTCTACGACAGCATTACTGGTAAGAATTCCTTCAATTTTGGAGCAGGGGCCACCTTTCATCTTGAAATGAATTTCCTGTTTGAGAATTTTCTAAGGGATCACCCCTTGTCACCTGCCACTGAAATCATATTTCAAAAAATTGAGCCCAATGAGATAACTCATGTGAATTTTAATTCGGTGAAAACAAAATACTGCATGGACTCAAAGCGAATGCTCATCGGCGTAAAATATTTCGCGAAGAGAAAAAACTGGGATGAGGTGTACACGCATATATCTACCTATTTCCAGAATTTGTTTGGGATTGGCCTCTTGATTCCAATCATGGATTACCACATCAAGGACTCTCCCAGACTTTTGAAATTGAATAAAAAGCAAAAAGGATTCCTTGCTTATGATCAGGAGCTTATAGAATCCTCCGATCCGAAAAAGCGGTGGAGCATAAAAAGGGGAAGGGAGAAATACCTTCAGCAAAAGGAAAATGGCGAGTTGCCGGAAAGTACGAGAGAAGAGCTGACAATTATGAAGTTAGATGCGCACGAAGTGGGTTTGAGTCAGTTTCCAGCGTACACTTATTACATTTTTCGTGGGGGTGTTGCAGGCGAGGATAGCAGCAACATTTGGAACTATGGACACTATTCTCTTAAAGGAGCTATTGAACATACCAAGGAGTTAGCTGATGCTAGAATGAAGCTGGAGCAGTAAGGTATTCACTTCTCTCCCAAGACAAAGGAAATCGGCAAATGATCGCTGTATCCATCCAAATTTGGATCGCTCTGACCAAACCTTACAGGAGTATCGTACCGGCCTGAGACCATTCCTGCAAAAATCTCAATTTTTACTTTCTGCTCATTGAGTTCGAACTTGCCTGACTTCTTTGCAACGCCTTTGGAGACCAGAAACTGATCTATCATCATGGGCACCCCGCTGTATACGTAGCTTCCCTTCCTGCGGCCTAGCAGCTCCCACATGAGGTTATAGAGCGCAGGATTTCTGGCATATACAACTTTCTCACGATCCATAGTGCTCAGCGCATAGTCAGTCAAAGAGCGATTGTGGGGCTCATCATTGAAGTCTCCCATTACAACTACTGGCACATCCTTGCCTTTGATTTCTTGAATACGCTCCATGAAATAGCTCAAAGTCTCCGCCGTAAGAATTCGGTAGGGTTCAGACTCCAATTGCCCGGCAGAACGAGAAGGCCAGTGATTTCCCAACAAAACCAACTCATTTCCTTTTGCTGTTTTCAAACCCGCCTGTACGATCTCACGTGTAGGATAGCGCTTGATTACAGGATAGTGAAAAAACGAGTCTGGTATATACTCGTATTTGTTTCCATCGTAGATGAAGGCTACATCAATGCCTCGGTTGTCGCTCATGTCATGATGTATGAGTTTGTAATTCCTATCGACATCTACCTTTTCAATTAATCGGTGAAGCACATGCGCATTCTCCACTTCACACAACCCCAGCACATCAGGCCCCCTTCCCTCATTCACCTGATTAATGACCGATGCAAGCTGGTTGAGCTTTCGCTCAAGTACCTCAGATGTCCAATTCTTTAGGTCTGCGTGTATTTTTCTTTTTAAATCTTCCGGCCTTCTTTCGGCAGGGGCGTCTCGTTCATCGAAGAGATTTTCAACGTTCCACCAAGTGATATAATGATTTGTCATTTCGATATGGTCTAATCCTCTTTTGTGAAAAAAAGTCTGGTGATGAAAATACCACCCGTATCTCCAATGCCTCCGTAGCTCTCAACCCCACTCGTAACAAAACTTAGGGTCCATCCTGCTTTCAACATCTCATTTATCTTCTCTGTGATAATCGCATCATTAGAAGCAATATTGGAAAAATTGATCCCCACACCACTGAAGAAATTCAGGAGCTTAGTATCATCGAACTTAGTGACTCTTGCTTGATACCTAGCTGCATCATTTTTTGTATCAGATCCTATGCGCCGCTCTTTGGTTAAACTTTCTAGGTCTACATTGTCCTTCTCCTCAATAATCCTCGAACGGCCTATACCCATGGGAACAATCGACTCCACCACAGTAATAACTTTAACCTCCCTTTGTGCGATCCCTTCAATGGAAAGCATCATCGCTGCTAAACAAATAATGGCTAATTTCATCATTCAACTAAGTTAAGCGTATTGAAGATAATACTGAGCCGTTACATGTTTTAAATCCCAAATCAGTGCACATCCGAAAAGCCACCAAGCAAGACCTCCCTGCCATCATTGAAATGCTCGCGAACGACATCCTCGGCAAGCAGCGAGAAAACTTTCAGGACCCTTTGCCGGAGGTCTATTACTCTGCCTTCTCAAACATTGATTCTGACTCCAATCAGGAACTGATGGTGGTGGAAATTGATGGTGAAGTAGCCGGAACTATGCAGGTTTCGCACATTCAATACCTCACCTATCAAGGCGGCACCAGAACGCAAGTGGAAGCGGTGAGGATTCGAGAAGATTTAACTGGGAAGGGAATTGGACAAGTACTGATCGAATGGGCAATCAAAAGAGCCAAGGATAAGGGTGCACATGTTGTACAGCTCACCTCGGACAAACAGCGACCCGATGCAATCAGGTTCTACCAAAAACTTGGTTTCAAGGCAACTCATGAGGGAATGAAGCTGCACTTGCCTCTTACTCCACAACAAAGTCTGTAGTATAAAAAATTGGTTTTCCCTCATTCGTAAGTCCTTCAATCCTTACATGAAACACACCCCTCTGGTCAGAGGTATAAAAAGTCAATTCCTTTTTATCATCATCCAATGTAACATCAGGATTCCAGTATAATAGAGATCTATAATCTGGCACAATATGCCCCTGTAGGTTTTTTGAATAGTCTGGAGAAAAGAATTCTCTAGCTTGGGCATAGCCCGGGTGTGCAAAAGAATAAATACCTTCTTGCTCTTTGATCGATCTATTTTCTCCAGTCTTAGTGTAAACAGCTATCACACCTCCAGCTCCTCTTGATCCATAAATTGTAGCATCAGACCCCTTCAAAACATCCACAAAATCAATGTCTTGTACTGGAACTGTACCTAGGGTTATATTGTCGACTGGAACTCCATTGAGCATATAGAGAGGTCCAGCACCTGCACTTATAGTTGTTTGACCTCTTATTTGAACCGACTGATTTGGGAAGCTTCCTCCCACCTGTACCCCTGAAACTGCTCTTAATAAATCAAAAACGCTTTGGGCACTTTGTGCCCAACCAATGGAATCTGTCACAATTCTTCTAGTTGGAGTGCCGTAAATATTGCCTGGTCTATCAAATGAATCATTCCTGATTCGTGTTCCTGATTTAACGAATTCATCTAAATATACTGCATCGGGATCTAGATTGTATGCCTGGATGATTTCTTGAAGCTTCTCCGATTTCATTTCAAATGATTTCACATTATCAGGTGGCTTAATTTCTCTAAAGGGAGCCACATCAGGTTTTCCCTCTTCTAAAAGTAGAATCGAAACCCATTTGTCTTTTTTATCACTTTTCCCACGAAATCCAAACGCACTGATAGAAACATTAGTAGTGTCTTGGAAGTCCAATCCCGAAATAGTGAAAAGTCCTGTTTCATCTGTATCTCCAGAAATCTGACTAAAACCTCCCTCAAATTTCGTCATGCTTAAGGTACCTTTCCTTGGTTTATCCTTTTTGAAAAAATCGACAATCTGTCCTCGAATGGTGATGCCGGATTCATAAATGTAAACGGGCATAAACTGCTCGTTTAAAAGCTTTTCCCATTTGAATCTGCACCATCCATGGGTTCGTAGCAATAAGTCCAAATCCTTGAACGATTGCTTGGTTCCCTGAAAATAATATTCTGGATCTTCTATTATTCCTCCAAGGTCCGAGGTTAATAGAAAATAATTGACAATGTTACTTGCGTAAGAATCGAACTGCTTCTCGATAGAAGGGGTAATGCCTATGGAAACATCACCGACCGCAGAATCTGGCAACTGAACCTTCATCTTCACTTGATCTCGAACCTTATATGACTCCTTATCAAAACTTGCTACTAACTTCACATCAGATGGTACATTTGCAAAAAGAAGTCTTTCCGCAAATGGCACATTTTCCTTATTGAAAAAAGTCAGATGTACGATTCCCTCTCCTAATGCATTTCGTGGGACTAGCATTGAAAAGCTACCCGAAAAAACGGATTCACTTTCCAGGATCAAAACTCCATTAACGTGTCCGATTAACTTTCCACCCGCTAAGTCAATACCTTTAGTTTGTACCACCACTTGAATAGTATCGGAGTTAATGGAGTTTCTCACCCTTAGAGAAACTCCCGAAGACTTTACCACTGGTAAGGAATATTCCGAATTGGAGGAATCTAAAATTGCCATATATTTCTCACCAGCCTCTGGAGTAAACAGCAATTCTCCCATACCATGTTTCCTCGTTGAAAAAGCGGAAACGGTAACGCCTTTTGCATTAACAATAGTTCCTGAAACATTGACACTGTTGCCTTGAGGATTTGTAGCTTTGAAAGCCACTATTGAAGTAATCCCTTCAATCAAATCTCCGCCTTCGGGAAAAAAGTTAATCAAAACATCCTGTTCCTTTTCATCCCATCTTCCTTTGCCCTGAAAGTCAGGAACTACCCAAATATTTTTTTTGAAATAAAACCAATTGCCAAAATTTCTCATCCAGTTGGTATAAACACGAACCTGATAACTACCTGAAGGAATCTCCTTTGGCAACTTTATATCTCCCTTGAAAGTACCATTCTTAACTTCAATTTGTCGGCTATCTAAGACTTTCTGCTCAAAATTGACCAATTCCACATAGACCACCTTACTTCTTATAGGCTGAGAAATTGTGGGTTCCAGAGTGTATCCTTTGAACCATATGGTTTCGGTTGGAGCATAGAACCTTTTTGGAACATCCAGATAAATTTTCTCTTGTCTTTGATCCAACGCATATTTTTCCAATCCTACCCGCGGATCTAGAGCATCGGATTGGCTAAAGACTTTTAGCGATGCTACTAGGAAGACTGTGATCAGGGGAGTTTTAGCTGTCATTGAATTTCATTTCAAGAAAATAAAGATAAGTTACAAGTCAAGGAAGTTCAAAAAAATCATTGCAAATAGCTCATTTAATTATCACAAATAAACAAAGCTGCTATGATCTTTTAAAAATCTTGTACTCAGTATCGTAGTTTTATAAGAAATCCAATATGAAAACAACATTTAGCGGAATCTCGCTTGCAATATTTTTAGTTGCTTTTTCTACCAAAACATTGTCCCAAACCTACGGCAAAAACGGCATGGTCGTCTCTGCAAGTGGCATTGCTTCTGAGGTTGGGCTTGACATTCTAAAAAAAGGAGGAAACGCGGTGGACGCTTCCATCGCCACTGCGTTTGCCTTGGCTGTGACGCACCCTGCCGCTGGGAACATCGGTGGCGGTGGCTTTATGGTGATCATGAAAAATGATGGATATGCAACCACCATCGATTTCAGAGAAAAAGCACCTCTTGCCGCCACACAAGACATGTTTCAAGACGAAAATGGAAATCTCATCAATGGACTCAATCACTACTATGCCAAGGCGATCGGAGTGCCTGGGACGGTCGCGGGTTTGTACCTGGCCCATCAAAAATATGGGTCACTTCAATGGGCTGAACTGGTGGATCCCGCAGTGAGACTAGCTGCTGATGGATTTGAAATGAATTGGTCTTTATACAAATCCGCTCAGTACTACGAATCTCGGCAGGAGGATTTCCCTCAGATGAATGAGTTCTTCAGAAATGAGGCTGGAGACATTATAGAGCCGGGCTCTGAATTTACCCAACAGGCATTGAGTGAGAGTCTTGCCCGAATTCGAGATAATGGGCATGACGGGTTCTACAAAGGAAAGACCGCCAGAAGCATTGCTTCCTGGATGAAGAAAAATCGGGGAATTATTACGACAAAGGATCTTGATAAATACGAAGCAGTAGAAAGAAAACCTGTAACCGGCACTTACAAAGACTACATCATTTACTCCATGCCTCCTCCCAGTTCGGGCGGGGCTACACTGATCCCAATGATGAATATGATGGAATTGGCAAACTTTGATACCAAGCCTTTCAACTCCACCCCATACGTTCACTTCTTAGCCGAAAGTATGAAGCGAGCCTATGCCAATCGTGCCTACTACCTCGGTGATCCTGACTTCAATCCATCTATGCCATTGACTGAATTACTGTCTAAAGAGCACGCCCAAAAACAGTTCCAATCAATAGATTTTGTCAAAGCCACGAAGAGCGATTCCACCAAATTTGGACAGCTCATAGAGGGCGGCAATAACACCACTCATTTGTCGGTAATGGACAAGGAAGGCAATGCGGTTTCACTCACCTACACTTTGGAGTATTCCTTTGGCTCTCGTCTATACGACGAAAAACTTGGCTTCATTTTCAACAATGAAATGGGAGATTTCAATCCCGTGCCGGGTGCCACGACCGGAGGTGGTCAAATCGGAACCAAACCAAATTTGATCGAACCAGAAAAGCGGATGCTCTCAAGCATGACTCCAACGATCGTAGCAAAAGATGGGAAGCCCTATTTGGTCGTTGGCAGTCCGGGGGGACGCACAATTATCAACATGGTTTTCCAGACGGTATTGAACGTGCTGGAATTTGAAATGACAATTAATGAAGCAATAGAGGCCATGAAAATTCATCATCAGTGGCTACCGGATGAAATTAGATATGAAAAAAATAAGCTCTCACCGGATACCAAACGGGCATTGGAAGTAATGGGGCATACTATGCGTGCCTACGATCAACTTGGAGCGCTCATGGGAATAATCTACGATGCAGAAAAAGAGCTGTTCATCGGACACTCTGACTCAAGCAGGCCTGATGGAGGTGCTTTGGGGTATTAATCTTTAGAGCTAAAGACACCTATCCAATACACTCAACTACTAAGCATTAATTTGTCAAACAACTCTCTAACAACTCGATAAGGACTTTTCGCGAAAAAGGCTAACTGGACTAATTAATACATCCAACCCACTCCACAATCCTTGCGGCCAGTCCGGCTGTCACCCCATCCTGATCATATTCCGGACTCATCTCAGCAATATCGAGGGAGATAACTTTTCCGGTTTTGAAAATTGAGGAAAGGGTGTTGAAAAAGAAATCAGGAGCAAAACCTACCGCCGAGGGTGCACTCACTCCGGGAGCATAAGCGCTCGAAAATCCGTCCATATCCACGGTGACGTAAAGAACATCCACTTTTTCAGCAAATTCATAAACGATTTGCTCAATGGTTTCCAGATTAAACAAATTGCAATCTTCGCGCAACACATATTCGACCCCAAAGTGATCAGCACTCTCATAAAGCTCCCTGGTATTGGCGGCTTGCTGAATGCCAAGCACGAGGTATTCCACTTGGTCGGAGTGTTCCATCAAAATTTGATTGAAAGGCGTGCCGGAGTTGGGTTTATCCTCAATCGGTCGAAGATCAAAATGCGCATCGAAGTTGATAATCCCCACTCTCTTGTCACCCACTGCCTCCTTAATCCCCTTGAAATGTCCATAGGCAATATCATGTCCGCCTCCCAAGACAATAGGAAATGTGCCTGCCTTTATGAGTTTGCTGACTACTCCACTGAGCTGGTCTTGACACGCTTCCATCGTCTCATCCTCACAAACCACATCTCCAAAATCAGCAATTCTTTTGATCGTGTGCAAGGCCATTTTTCCAGCCTTTTGCCGAATGGCTCCCGGGCCATCCTTCGCTCCTACTCTTCCTTGATTTCGTCGCACTCCTTCGTCACATACATAACCCACGATTCCAAAATCGGGCGTTTGTCCTTCGCTTAGTTCTGAAATACCTAGCAACTCCACATGCTGATACCAATACTGCTTGCCCTTTGCAAGCTCGGTTTTTCGGCCTTGCCAATTGTCAGAATTTGGAGGAGAATAGCTCATACCTTTTTCCCTCCTTTCCATGTGCCAATAGCGCGCAATTCTCCTTGATGGTAAAGTATTTCCCGAAAATCAGAAGTCGGAAACGCCACCAGATCGGCTACTTTGCCAGCTTCCAGTCTTCCGCGATCAGCCAATCTCAGTGCATTGGCGGCTCGGAACGTCATCCCTGCGAAAACCTCAGCGGCACTCAATTTCTCGAACGTGCTAAGAATAGCAGCTTGAGCAAGCAAGTAACCATGCGGACCACTCCCTGGATTCCAGTCGCTGGCGATGACCAGCGAGCAGCCAGCATCCAGTAATTTTCTTGCGGGTGCAAAGGCGCATCCGAGTCCAATCGACGCACCGGGTAGAGCGGTTGGGATGACATTGCTTTGGGCAAGTGCCTGAATTTCCTTGTCGGTGGACGCTTCCAAATGATCAACGCTTACGGCTCCTACATCAATGGCAACCTGACTTCCGCCTGTGGTGAATTGGTCGCCGTGCACGGTCAGATCAAAACCGAGGGCTTTTAATTTGAATAAATAATCGCGAGATACGTGCGCATTGAAAGCATTGTCTTCCACGAACACATCGAAGCGTTGGGCTAATTGTTCAGATTGGATTTTAGGGACAAGCTCTTGTAGAATGACTTCCAAATAGTCTTCGGCATTATCAAATTCTCTCGGCACGATATGAGCTGCCAGACAGGTGGCGACCACATCCATTGAATGCTGATCCCCCGCTTCTCGAATCACACGAAGGATTTTCAATTCCTCCTCCACACTCAATCCATAGCCACTTTTTACCTCCACGGTAGTCACGCCATTTTTAGCTAGCGTATCCATTCGAGCAGTCATGGAATTAGTCAATTCTTGCTGACTGGCTTCACGAGTTTTAGTCACCGTGTCCCAAATTCCACCACCGGCCTTGGCTATTTCCTGATACTTTTTGCCATTGTTCCGAGCCGCAAAGTCTCTGGCTCTACTCCCTCCAAAACAAATATGAGTGTGCGCATCTATAAAACCGGGCAGAGCCACTTGATCATCCTCAATTTCATCAATCACAGCGTTTGGATTTGCTTTTCTGAGCTCCTCAAATGATCCGACTTGTTCAATCTTTCCATCCTCGACCAAAATTCCTCCACATTCAACAATCTCAAGTTGCTCATCTTTCAAAGCGCCTCGCAAGGGAAGGTTCCGAAAAGTGAGTATCTGAGCAAATGGGCCGATTAATTTTTTCATATCAGTTGATCCAAGATTTGATCATCTACAATATTCGGTAAAGTGACTTTTAAGTTTGGTGAGCGATCCATCTCACGCTTGATGGCAAAAATGGCTTCATCATTACGCGCCCAACTTCTGCGGGCAATTCCATTGTTCACGTCATAAAAAAGCATGGCTTTCAATCGGCGTTCAGCGTCTTCACTTCCATCCAACAACATTCCGAATCCACCATTGATCACCTCGCCCCAGCCTACTCCACCGCCATTGTGAATCGACACCCAGGTGGCTCCTCTGAAGCTATCGCCAATCACATTTTGAATGGCCATATCTGCTGTGAATTGGCTCCCGTCATAAATATTACTTGTCTCCCGATAAGGTGAATCCGTGCCGCTCACATCGTGGTGATCCCTGCCAAGCACCACTGGCCCAATTTCTCCATTGGCAATCGCTTGATTAAAAGCTTCGGCAATTTTCGACCGTCCCTCCGCATCAGCGTACAGAATACGAGCTTGCGATCCCACCACCATTTTGTTCTTTTTGGCATCCCTGATCCAAGTGATGTTGTCCTGCATTTGTTGTTGGATTTCCGGAGGTGATTGCGCCTTTATTTCTTCTAAAACCTCCATGGCGATAGTATCAGTACGATCAAGGTCATCGGGCTTTCCGGAGGTACAAACCCAACGAAACGGCCCAAAACCATAGTCAAAACACATAGGCCCAAGGATGTCCTGCACGTAGGATTTGTACCTGAAATCAACGCCATTTTCGGACATAATATCAGCTCCTGCACGGGAAGCTTCCAGCAGGAAAGCATTTCCATAGTCAAAAAAATAGGTTCCTCGCTCGGCATGCGTGTTAATGGCCTCAGCCTGTCTCCTAAGCGATTCCTGCACTTTGGTTTTAAAAGTGGCTGGATCGTTTCTGATCATGTCATTCGACTCTTCATAAGAAAGACCAACTGGATAATAGCCACCAGACCAGGGATTGTGCAAAGACGTTTGATCCGAGCCCACATGAACGAAGATTTCTTCTTCGTAAAATCGCTCCCATACATCTACAATGTTCCCGATGTAAGCGAATGATTTGACTTCTTGATTTTTTTGAGCCTCCCGAACTTGAGCCACTAAATCTTCGAGATTATCTACGAGCACATCCACCCAGCCTTGTTCATGTCGCTTGGTAGCTGCCGCTGGATTCACCTCGGCGCAAACAGTAATACACCCTGCGATGTTGCCCGCTTTAGGCTGTGCGCCGCTCATACCGCCGAGTCCTGCGGTTAGAAAAATCTTCCCTGCCGGCGTTTCGCCTTTCGGCAACATTTTGCGGAATGCATTCATCACGGTGATGGTCGTACCGTGCACAATTCCTTGGGGCCCGATGTACATGAACGATCCGGCAGTCATCTGGCCATACTGCGTCACACCAAGAGCGTTGAATTTTTCCCAATCATCGGGCTTGGAGTAATTGGGGATCATCATGCCATTGGTCACCACTACCCGAGGGGCTTCTTTGTGGGATGGGAAAAGTCCCATTGGATGACCTGAGTACATGTGAAGGGTCTGCTCATCGGTCATCACCGAGAGGTACTTCATTGTGAGGAGATACTGTGCCCAGTTCTGAAAAACTGCACCGTTTCCACCGTAGGTGATGAGTTCTTCAGGATGCTGTGCCACGGCAGGATCGAGATTGTTCTGAATCATGACCATGATCGCAGCGGCTTGTTGGCACTTTGCAGGATATTCTTCAATGGGCCGAGCATACAAATCATACTCCGGCTTAAAGCGGTGCATGTAGATTCTTCCAAGGGTTTTCAACTCCTCAAAAAACTCTGGTGCTAGTTCAGCATGCCATTCCTTCGGGAAATAGCGAAGTGCATTTCTGACTGCCAATTTCTTTTCCTCTGCAGAAAGGATATCCTTTCTTTTGGGTGCGGGATTTCCGTCAGATGGATAGGGTCGTTTTGGAGGAAGATTATTTGAAATTCCTTGCCTGATTTGTTCTTGAAATGTAGTTGAGTCCATCAGTACGTTTCAAAAAGGTTATCAAATTCAGAAAAAGGCCCCTCACATAATTTGATTAATTCACCGCTTTGAATGATCTCTGTAGCGGTGTTGATATCGTTTCCAAAAATTCTATCTGAAGTGGCGTGATCAATTTTCGTTCGAATATGCGCATGAACGTCATTCAAAATATCACTCGACTTTAAAGGCAATTTGAAATCAAATGCTTGCGCCGCACAGACCAATTCTACTGCCAATATTTTCTCCACATTCTCACAAACCCGAAGTGCTTTTCTTCCACTGATCGACCCCATACTCACGTGATCTTCCTGACCAAGAGAGGTGGGAATACTGTCCGCACTGGACGGAAAACAAAGGCCTTTGTTCTCGCTAGCAAGTGCTGCCGAGGTGTACTGAACAATCATAAAACCGGAGTTCACCCCTGCATCTTCGATCAGCATTTTGGGAGTGCCGCTGGCCGTGCCAGTGAGCGAAAAGTAGCTTCTGCGATCAGAAATATTCCCTAACTCGGACGCAGCAAGACAAGCGTAATCTATGGGTAAAGCCAATGGCTGACCGTGGAAGCTTCCTCCACTGATGGTCAAGTCTTTGGAAAAAACCACTGGATTGTCCGTGACTGAATTAAGCTCAATCTCCACGATTTCCTTTAGGTGAAGCCAGGCATGACGTGAACTTCCGTGCACCTGCGGCATGCACCGAAGCGAGTACGGATCCTGCACCCGATCACACGCAGCATGAGAGTCGTTTATTTCGGAGTTTGACAAAAATTTCCATAGCCTGCTGGCCACATGGACATTTCCCTTGAAAGGTCTGGTTTTGTGAAGCTCCGGATGAAAAGGCATTTCAGAAGCCAGCATCCCCTCCACCATCAGAGCACCAATGATATCGGCGTGAGCCAGACAGTTGTGAAGTCTTTCTACCAGCAACACGGCATGAGCCAAAATGAACTGTGTGCCATTGATCAAGGCAAGGCCAGCTTTAGGATGTAAATCCATTGGCTCCAAACCGTGTGATCTGAGCACTTCTAAAGAAGGCTTGCGAACTCCATTTTCAAAAACTTCACCTTCGCCCAAAAGAGGGATAAAAAGATGTGCCAAAGGCGCCAAATCGCCAGAGGCCCCAACAGAGCCTTGCTCTGGGACTACTGGAACAATATCATTTTCAATGTGCCAGAGAATCCGCTCAATGACTGCCATGGAAATACCTGAAAATCCCTTAGAAAGTGAATGCACTTTTAGGATCAACATAAGTTTGGCCAAATCCTCTGAGATGGGATTCCCCACCCCTACACTGTGACTAAGCAGGAGATTTCGCTGCAACTCGACGGTCTTCTCTTTGCCAATTTTTGTGTTGCACAGCGGACCGAAACCGGTGTTTATTCCGTAGACCGCTTCGTCCTGAGAGGCTATTGCCAAGACGTCCTGATGAGATTTTTCAATGGCTGACTTGGCCTCAGCAGAAATCTCCGCTTCCAACTCTCCACGAAGAATCGCAAGTGCTTTGCCAGAGGTCAAATGATCAATTCCGTAACTGAACATAGGTTGGGGTTAATGTTGGCTCAAAAGTAGGATTTTGCGACATGAATTCCGACCGCATGTCCATTCATCCAAATCATTTCGGGATAACCATTCATTCTCTGTAATTTCGGCACCAATGAAACTGAAGCATCTCCTCCTATTGGCTCTTGCGCCGGTGGTCACATTCGGCCAAAACCATGAAGCCTCTATCAAATCCATTTATGATAAAGAATTGTCCGATGGGCATGTTTATCAAAACCTGCGTGTGCTTTGTAAGGAGATTGGTAACCGCCTTTCCGGTTCGCCAGAAGCTGCTGCTGCTGTGGAGTACACCAGGCAGTTGATGGAATCTTACGAGTTCGACACGGTGTATTTGCAGCCTGTGATGGTTCCTCACTGGATTAGAGGTGGTAAGGACATAGTTCGAATTGTGAATTCTGATAAGGTCGGTACACAAGAGCTTAATTCCCTCGCCTTGGGAAATGCAGTAGGTACCGGACCCGGAGGAGCAGTCGGGGATGTGGTAGAGGTCAAAAGCTTAGAGGAAATCGAAAAGTGGGGAAAGAAACTGGAAGGCAAAATTGTGTTTATCAATGCAGGGATGGATCCGACAGTAATCAATAATTTCTCAGCCTATGGCAATGCTGTAGTAACGCGAGCGTATGGTGCCTCGGAGGCTGGGAAATACGGGGCAAAGGCGGTAGTCATTCGGTCGATTACCAACCGGCAAGATGACATCCCTCATACGGGCTCGCTTCGATACAAGCCATTGATGCCACGGATTCCAGCCTTTGCAATCAGCTCCAATGATGCCATGCTTTTGAGTGATTTACTAAAAGATCAGTCTGATCTTAAGCTATATGTGGAGTCTCACGGAAAGCAATTGGAGGATGTCCTTTCCTACAATGTAATCGGCGAAATCAAGGGTTCGGAAGTGCCGGATGAAATCATTTCTGTCGGTGGACATTTGGATAGTTGGGATGTAGGAGAAGGTGCACATGATGATGGCAGTGGATGCATGCAAGCGATAGAGGCACTTCGGCTTTTTAAAGAACTAAACATTAAACCAAAACGAACATTGCGTGCTGTGATGTGGATGAATGAAGAGAATGGATTGAGGGGTGGGCAGGAATATGCGAGGATCGCGGCAGAAAAAGGAGAAAAACACATTGCTGCGTTGGAATCAGACGCTGGTGGGTTTCTCCCAACAGGATTTGGTTCTTCGGGTACGGATGAGCAGCAGGCACAAATCGCCAGCTATGAAAAGTACTTCAAGCCATATGGCCTTTGGAATCTAGACCAGCGAGGTGGTGGTGCCGACATTGGGCCGCTTCGTGATTTGGGGACTTTGCTGATCGGGCTGAGGCCGGATTCGCAGAAATACTTTATCTACCACCACACAAACGCTGATGTATTTGAGGCAGTAGATCAGCGAGAGTTGGAGTTAGGCGCTGCGTCCATGGCTGCATTGGTTTACTTGCTAGATCAGGAAGGCGTGAAATAACATGAATTTCGTGTTTACGTATTAATTATTATTTTTGTACGTATGGATGCTAAAGTGACATTAAGCTTTGATCAGGCAGTTGTGGAGAGGGCGAAAGAATTTGCCCAAGAAAATAATATCAGCCTATCTCGTCTGACAGAATTTCTACTGAAGCGAGTCACCGAGCGACCTTACCAAAGTCTTGAAGATTTGCCTGTCTCGGATTGGGTGATGCAGGTGGCAGAAGGTAAAGCGGAATACAAGACCAAGCGCTCTCGAAAGGAAAGCCGATCGGATTTTTACGATTCCAAAAAATGAAAATCTTCCTGGATGCCAATGTTCTGGTTTCTGTAGTGAACCGAGAATATCCATTGTTCTCTCTTTCTTCTCGAATCCTTAGCCTATCGGATCAGCCACAATATGAAATCTTCACTTCGCCGCTTTGCCTTGGGATCACTTTCTACTTCGCAGAGAAGAAGTCTGGAAACAAAAGTGCCCTTGCTAAACTGAAATTGCTTTCGAGCAAATTATCCATTTCGACAATGGATGAGAAGGTGATTTCACAAACTGTCTCCAACCAAAAAATCCACGATTTCGAAGATGGAATGGAGTACTACGCCGCAAAAGATTCGGGATGTGAACTCATCATCACAGAGGACGTAAGCGATTTCTATTTCTCCGATTTGAAGGTGCTTAATTGTGAAGGGTTCTTGAAGGAGCTGTAATCTCAAAACAAAATCAGCCAGAGAAAAAACAGAATGAGCAACACGGCGATCACAGGAAAAGCCTTGTTTCTTTTTGGGAACTCGTAGTGACAATACATGCATTCGATGCTGTCAGCTTCCACTTCAAGTCCGCACGATGGGCATTCCTTTTTCTTCATCCATCGAAATTAAAAAGAAACAGGCTGTCTCAAAAGTGTTTCGTCATTGCGAACGAAGTGAGGCAATCTCCTTGGCAGTTCTACAAATGTTTGACAAGATCGCTTCGTATACTCGCGATGACGGCTCTTCGATACTTTTGAGACAGTCCTTTTTACTTCAGCCCAAATAATGGCCTCAAAAAACGCACACGGCGAATCAAAAATTCATACATGACAAAGCATCCTACGAAAGTGATGACCGTGACGATGACAAACTTGTGAAGCGGCGACATATCTAGTGGGAAAATGAGCCACGATCCGAAGTACAAAAAAATCATATGAAGTATGTACACCGGATAAGCGCTCTTGCTCAAATAGTCCAAGGTTCGACTGGGTCTGTTGAGGTAGGAATAGGCCAATCCAAAGACTGTCAAAATCCACAGCACCGATTCAGTGGCCAAGAGATAGTTAGGTGATTTCAGTTGGTACTCGACATACCGAAGGGTGAACAAACCTGCGGCCATTGCCAACAAAACCCACTTGCCTTTCTTCAAATTGTTCCAGAAGGGCTGCCCGGCAAGCACGCAAAGAAATCCCAAAAGAAACGCCACGAAACCTAGAAAGAAACCATGCCAGGTCTGAGCATACAGCTCAAAAACTCCAGGATTCATGATCCAAGTCTCGAGTACAAATCCGCCTACTATAACAAGTAAACCCAGAGGATGCCCAAAAATTCTCTTTACCATCTGGATCACTCGCCCTTGTTCGTGCTTCTTCATTAGGTAGAACAATGGGGCTAGCACAATGACATAGATGAAAATATTACCCAAAAACCAAAGGTGTCCGGCATTGGGAATATATGTCAGCGGGGCGCCATACTTAAGCTGAACAAACAGAATGTGAATCGGAGATATGGCCACAATTCCAAATAGAAAAGGCACCAAAATCCGCATCGCCCGTTCCCCAAGCAGTTGCTTCCATGACCTGCGCTGCATGGCAAAGAAGACACCCATACCGGACACAAAAAACAGCAACGGGATTCTCCACACATTCAGCATGGACATGGCCGGCCAGATGGACATCATTGGTTCCTTGTTAGTAATGAAACCAATCATCGCACCCCATGGCTGAAATCCGATGGCCGTGTGGTAGATAATCAGCAACCCTATGGCAATCACTCGTACCCAATCTATATCGTGTCTTCTTGTTTCCATGATTTTTCAGCTATTGATTATTACTTAAGCAAATCAGCGATGGCGGGTCGTGTCTTCTCGATTCTGCCCAAATCCAGCTCCAGACCAAAGCCTCCAAGTGAAGCCTGCTGCATTTCATAGATTGGCTTCATCACATCCCATGGAGCAATCACGATTTCTATGGGAGTAGATCCATAATTGTTCTTCAATGTTTTATCCGCACCCTTGGCTAGCAACATCTTCACAATCTCCGTACGACAGAAAAATGTCGCTACATGCAAGGGGGTTGATCCGTCATTGTTCTTGAATTTCAAATCTGATCCCGCGTCTATCAAAACCTTAGCTGCTTCGGTCTTATCAAATACTATGGCTGAAATCAATGGACTTGATCCACCGAAAGGATCCTTTGCACTTAGATCAGAACCTGCAGCAATGTGTTGCTTCACCGCATCCACGTTTCCGGTCATTGCCGCCGTATGGAAATCCATGGCAGGAGCTTCTACCTTGGTTTTTTGCTGAGACTTTGCCTCACAAGAAGTCATAATGACAATGACGGCTGTTAAAAGTCCCATTGACAACCCACTAAATAATTGTGTTTTTGACGTTTTCATAATTGTTTGTTTTTCGTGTTTAAAAATTGATATGGCAAAGTTGATGAGGGGCACAGGGAGTCACTAAACACGCATGAAGCCAATCATATCAAGTTTGAGGACAGGATAAAAACTATGACTTAGGGATATAAATTATGACGCAAGTCGGTCAGAAACATCATTTCAGGTGCCTCAAATGAGGGTTGCTACTTAGCGAATAAATACACTCCTTTGCAGTGCCTTCAAAGGCCTATTTGATGGAATCAGAATCCCCAAAACCGACCAGCTTCCAAGAAAAACTAAGTGCGGTGCTGCATGAGCACATGGCCAATGAAAATTTTGGAGTCTCAGAATTGGCCGAAGCTGTGGGCATGAGCCGATCAAACCTTTTGAGAAAAATCAAAAAGGAAACAGGACTCTCGGCTAGTCAATACATTCGGAATGTTCGGCTACAGGCCGGAATGGAGCTGCTCCGATCTGAGCAGTTCAATGTTTCTGAAGTGGGTTATAAAGTTGGGTTTAGTAGCACATCCTATTTCATTAAGTGCTTTCGGGAGGTGTATGGCTATCCTCCTGGTGAGGTGAGGAACCAGGCGGAAGAGCCCATCGTGCTACACGATTCAGCTCATTCACCAAAAAGAAAAAAGCTCTCCTTGATCTTGGGCATTTCTAGTTTGATTCTTGTCGTAGCAGCCTTGCTCATCAAATTCCTTCCAACTGATCAGTCAGAGATTTCTTTGGAAAAGTCCATTGCGGTGCTGCCTTTTAAAAATGATAGCAGCGACTCCACAAATGTGTACCTGATCAATGGCGTGATGGAGTCCGTCTTGAATAACCTCCAAAAAATAGAAGACCTGAAGGTGATCAGCAGAACCTCCGTAGAACGCTACCGAACGCTGCAAAAGAGCATTCCGGAAATCGGTGAAGAGCTGAACGTCAGCTACCTGATCGAGGGGAGCGGACAGAAACAGGGAGATAAAATTCTGTTGAACATCCGACTAATAGAAGCCTCCGGCGACAAGCGGATATGGAGTGCGCAATACTCCAGGAAGGTAGACGACATTTTTGAGCTCCAGCAGGAGATCGCCAAAATCATTGCCGACAATATAGAAGTGGCAATCACACCATCGGCTAAAGCCCAAATCGAAAAAGTGATCACCGAAAGCATGGTCGCCTATGATCACTACCTCAAAGCTCAGGATCATATGAATCAACAGACTCGGGAAGGCTTGTTCGAAGCATTGAAATGGCTAGATCTTGCGATCGAAGAAGACAATGAATTCGCTGCAGCTTATGCCAGTCGGGCTTTCTGCTACTACTATTTAGATCTATTTCAGGCACAAAAAAAGTACGGCGAACAGCTTACCGAAAATGCTGACAAGGCCATCCTCTACGATCAGCAACTTGCGCAATCACTCATCGCAAAAGCCCTCACCTTCTTCCATGCCGAAAATTTCGGAGAGGCAGTTCCCTTTCTTGAAAAGGCACTGGAATTCAATCCCAATTCGATCATAGTCGTTCATCTCCTCAGCGATTTTTATGGCCGCATTCGACCAAACACCTCAAAATATTTAGAATACGCCCTTCTTGGTATGCGACTAGAGACGGCCCCAGCCGACTCGCTCATGGCCAGCTATTCTTACCTCCATTTGAGCAATGCCCTTGTACAGTCCGGTTTCGTTGACCTGGCGATTGAATACATCGATAAGTCACTGGCCTTACATGCCGACAATGGCTACTCGAAGTATGTAAAGGCTTTCATTATGCTAGCCAAAAATCAAGACCTGAATCAAGCAAAGCAAAGCCTGCTCACTGAGTACCAAAAAGATTCCACTCGACTCGATATTTTGCAGGATGTGGCCAAGGTCCTCTATTACCAAAGAGACTTTGAAGGTGCGCATCACTACTATATGCTTCTCGACAGTTTTAGGAGGGTATCCAATCTTAAAATTTATAATTACGAAGATTCTAAGATCGCTTTCACCTGCCGGGCACTCGGTATGACTGAGAAAGCTGAACCCTACTTTTCCAGCTATGCCAACTTCATCGAATCGGATGAGTCCATATATGGACCCCTATTCCGTTCAAATTATCATGCCTATTTGGGACAAAATGAACAGGCCATTGCCGCAATCGAAGAATTCACCGCAGAAAGAGATTTCCAATATTGGGTGCTTTTATTCATGGATGAAGATCCCGTTTATGATTCGATAAAGAAATCAGAGCGTTTTCAAAAAGCCCTAAAAAAGATGGAAGTCAATTTTTGGGCTCATCATCAGGAAATTAAGGAAACACTTAGGGAAAAAGGGTTGCTCTAAATTTATTCTTCCTCATTCTTCTTATTTTAGACCTTCACATTAACCACAACTCCATGAGGTCTTTCTTCTTCTTACCCATTTTCGTCCTTTCAATTCTAGCAGTCAGTCAAGATATTAGTCAAGTCGCCGACGAAATCATCACCACCAATCATGAAACGATCATAAAAGGTACACCGGTGAAATATAAGGCCACTACGGGCACCCAACCCGTTTGGAATGCAGATGGAAAGGCAGTGGCCGCCGTACATTTCACCTATTACGAACGAACCGACATTCGAGACAAGGCAAGCCGTCCTTTGGTCATTTCCTTTAATGGGGGGCCAGGTTCTGGATCAGTGTGGATGCACCTTGCGTACACAGGGCCGTACATTTTGAATGTCGATTCTGAAGGTTATCCTGTGCAGCCTTATGGGGCCAAAAAGAATCCAAATTCCATCTTGGACGTGGCGGACATTGTTTTTGTGAATCCTGTAAACACGGGCTATTCCAGAATTCTGGACAAAGAAACCAAGCGAGAAACGTTTTTTGGTGTGCAAGCCGACATCCAGTATCTGGCGGATTGGATCAACACATTCGTGACCAGAATGAACCGATGGGAATCTCCAAAGTACCTCATTGGGGAAAGTTATGGTACAACCAGAGTGTCTGGCCTGGCGCTAGAGCTTCAGAATCGTCAGTGGATGTACATCAATGGCGTGATATTGGTTTCCCCCACGGAGCTAGGCATTCATTCGGGTGAAGGCCGTCGGGAAGGTCCATTAGGTGCGGCGCTTCGCCTCCCCTACTTCACCGCTGCTGCCTGGTATCACAAAAAACTACCAGCAGACTTGCAAGGAAGAGATTTGGATGAGGTGCTGCCAGAGGTCGAGCGGTATGCTGTGGACGAGTTGATGCCGATTTTGGCGAAAGGTGGGTTTGTGGCTCAGGAAAATCGAGAAGAAGCCGCTGCGATAATGGCTCGGTATTCGGGCATTTCAGAGAAAGTAATCCTACAGTACAACTTAGACGTACCCACCAATTTTTTCTGGAAAGAATTGCTACGTGAGGAGGGCTTCACCATTGGAAGACTTGACTCTCGATACAAAGGAATTGACAGAAATGATGGTGGAGATGGCCCTGACTATAACTCCGAATTGACAAGCTGGCTCCATGCCTTCACTCCTGCAGTCAATTACTATTTCAGCAATGTGCTGAATTACAAAACCGACATCAAATACAACATGTTTGGGCCTGTCCACCCGTGGGAGAGATCGGGTGATAACACGGGAGAAAATTTACAGCGAGCCATGGCGATGAACCCTTACATGTACGTGATGATTCAGTCAGGCATTTATGATGGTGCCACAAAATATTTCGATGCAAAGTATACGATGTGGCAAATCGACCCTAGCGGAAAAATGAAGGATCGTTTTTCATTCAAAACCTATCGCTCTGGTCACATGATGTACCTCCGAAACGAAGACTTGATCGACTCCAACGAACACATCAGAGAGTTCATCAAGCAAAGCACACCCGCAAAGGGCGCTCCTGCAAAATATTAGCGATGCGCCCATTCCTGATTTTGTCTATCCTGCTCCTTGCATGGAATATCCGGGCTCAGGAAGGACGGGAACATTTTGTGTATTTACATCAGGTCGTATCTGACGTATTGATTTCTCCCCGTTATTATTCGAAAGATAATTTCGTAGGTGCACAAGTGGATGGGTACAAAAAACCTACTCTGCTCATTTCCAAAGCGGCCGGACAGGCGCTGGGTAAAGTTCAGGAAGAGTTGCGACGGGAAGGTCTTAGCTTGAAAATTTTCGATGCGTACCGTCCTCAAAAAGCGGTCGATCATTTTGTACGATGGGCAAAAGACCCTGCAGATACCTTGACCAAAGCAAAGTATTACCCAGAAACCAAAAAATCGGAAGTCTTTCGGCTTGGCTATGTAGCGAGCAAATCGGGGCATACCAGGGGCAGTACGGTTGATTTGACAATTATTGACCTGGAAACCAAGGAAGAAATTGATATGGGAAGTGGCTGGGATTTTTTCGGAGAAATTTCCTGGCATTCAAGTGACTTGATAAGTCCAAAGCAAAAAGCCAATCGTCAAAAACTTAAATCAGTAATGGAGAGGCATGGCTTCAGGGCCTACTCTAAAGAATGGTGGCACTATACCCTTCGGGATGAGCCATTTCCTACAACTTACTTCGATTTTGACGTGGAGTAGCTAAGAAAATGGAGCCAAATCCGGTTCCATGAACTGCTTCTTAGCGTCTGGGTTTCTGAAAATATCAAATCCGTAGTGTTGTTCGAGTACGTCTTTGAAATTGGTGAAAAGCCTTGGAAACTCAAGACTGAATTCTTTAAAATCAGTTGAATTAGCCTTTCTCATAAAATGATCAACTGTTTTCACTGCGGCGATGGTTACCGTTTCATTGTACTTGTCTTTGGCTCCCTTTGCCAATGCATAAGATTTTATCTGTTCGCTCATGTTTTTCTCCGCCTGATCCGGGCCATATTTTTGCAAATGGATATAGGCCAATCGTATGTGTGCTTCGTGAGAAAAATAGCCTGCATTTAATGAGTGATCCTGAAATTTGGTCTCCAAGTCTTCGTCGGTCAATTCCCAATGATCCCTTTTCTTCATTTCTTTTTCCTATTCTTTTTACGCTTGGATTTGGACATTACACCGTAGACCATCATGAGTAGGATGCCCATCGCCATCACTAAAAAGTACCATTTGGTTTCTCCTGCTTGGTGTGTCCTGATCACATAAAGTACACAAAGTCCGAGTGCTAGGACAATTCCCAGAGAACTAAATGCACGTAATTGATTCGGGTTCATAAGCCTAAAATTAGGCAATAAAAAACCCCACTCCGAAAGTCGAAGTGGGGTAAAAAATAAAAAAACTCTTTTAGCTAGCGCAGAATTCCTTCAGTCTTCGGTTCTTGCCCGGCTCTCTCAATTTCTGCAAGGCCTTTTCTCTTATTTGCCTCACTCGCTCTCTGGTCAAGCCCATCGCATCCCCAATTTCCTCAAGTGTGAATGGGTTTTCATGACCAATCCCGAAGCTCATCATGATCACTTCTCTTTCTCTTGCAGTCAAGGTAGAAAGTGCTCTCAACGTTTCCACTTTCAATGAATCATTGAACACTAGGCTTGAGTCAGTAGCTCCAGTCGTTTGGTTTTCTAATACGTCCAAAAGTGAGCCTGATTCATCCTCTCCAAAAGGAGCATCCATTGACATTTGCTTAACCTCCGCTCCGAGCGTGTTTCGCACCTCACTGGGCTTCATTTCAAGAATGTCAGCTAATTCTTCTTCTGTCGGCTCACGCTCGTACTTCTGCTCTAGCTCGGCATAGGCTCTTCTGATTTGATTGATTGCACCAGACTTGTTCATTGGCAATCTCACAATTCTGGATTGCTCAGCAAGTGCTTGCATGATTGACTGGCGAATCCACCAAACCGCATAGGAGATGAATTTGAAACCCTTGGTCTCATCAAATTTCTTTGCTGCCTTGATCAAACCAAGATTTCCTTCGTTGATCAAATCATTCAAAGGCAAGCTTCTATTTTGATACTGCTTTGCAACCGATACCACGAAACGTAGATTAGCCTTTACCAACTTCTCCAGCGCAAGCTCATCCCCTTCACGAATACGCTTGGCTAAGGAAACCTCCTCGTCAGGCGTAATCATCGGGACGTTGCTCACCTCGGTGAAATACTTCTCCAGGGTGTGACTTTCCCTCCTGTTGGTAATCGACTGTGTAATCTTCAGTTGTCGCATATTGCTCTTTTTATTTTTTACTGGTTCTTATAAACTAATTCTGCCCTTGTACCGATTTCATTGCCCCTCCAGCCTGAAACCAGCCGTGAAACTTTGTCTATCAATACTTGATAATTTCTTCCCTCGTATGAGAAACGGATATATCCCGACCCAGATACGATATTTAATCTTTCAGTCTGCGATTCGTCCTTTATAAATTTGAATTTCTCGAAAGTGGCTTTTCTCCAATCAATAGATTCATTGTTCATCAAAGAGATAAACCTTTCGCTATTCTCCAATCTTATTTTTTCATCAAAACCGTCATCCAGTTGCTGAGTAATCCTTTCTATCAACTCGGAATTTGTAGTTTGCTTGTTAATTGTTTCGATAAGTTCATCTCGCTGAAAAAGGTATTCAGTTAAACCTTCAGGATTTCCACTCTGAAAAACTTTGAAAATCGAAAGACCAAACTCATCCAAATCTCCCTTGGTTTCCTTTCGAGTATCCAAACCAACTTCTTTTTTCTCATTCGAAGAACCCTCACTACCCATCAAACTCTGTCCTTTTGCGCCAGTAACGGTCAAAAAAACAATAGCAATTATCGAAAGTTTTCTCAAAGCAAAGACTTCTTTGGATGCAACAACTAATGACTGAAAAACATTCCTCATAGGAGCCAATAAGGCGAATTCGCAAAGTTAGGTGTATCTACCATGCCGATCAAACTTATAAACATAAAAAACCCCCGACCAAGGTCGAGGGTGTATTGGTATTTCAAAAAAATTAATTTCAGATCTCCAGTGCTTCTAACTCGTCTTCCACTGTAGAGAAAATGGAATCTAATAACTCCTCAAGCGGTTCCTGAGTGCCATCTGAAAACACCACATAAGGCACATAATCGGTGTACTCATCGTTGGTTTCCAAAACAAGGACTATATCTCCCGCTTTCTCATCTTCTATGAAGAGCTCAAGTTCCATCTCCTCGTTTGGATCGGTTTCATTGAACATGGCATTGTCCAATCCATCCAAATCTACGCGCCCTGCGATTTTCACTCCCCTGTATTCCACACTTCCTTCCACCACAGGCAGCACTTCATCATCAATGCTTCCGCTGGCTTCCAGATCAATGGCTGCTATGGTTTCGTCTCCATTGGCAATGGTGAAAACAAGCGTGACAGTTTCGCCTTGCGCATTGAAATTTAAATCGAACGTGAAAGGATTTACAAAAAGATAGATGTCGGCAACTTCTGGGAATTCCTTGCTAGACCAATTCACAACGTAGTGTAGATCTACCATGGTGATCTCATCGACCTCAAGATTGGCAACAATCTTGGACGGCAAATCATCCACATTGAATTCCAAATCTGAAAGCGTGAAAATGGCATTATTTGTCTCTGATTCACCTATCGGGAATTTTAAGATCAAATCATCAGACTCTTCAACTAACTCAAAATCCTCCAATTGAGCGTTCCACTCATAGATGCCCGTTGGAAATTCTTCGGACTCATCGGTGCTCACTCGAGCAGCTGGTGATCTGGCAAAAATTCTTACTATTTCAAGCGCCTTTTCTTTAGTAGAGTACTTATCAGCCCTTAAGTTGTTTCCGAATTCGTCAGACTCAAACATGAAATTAAGTAAATCGAAAATTGACTCAAATCCGTCTGAATTCATTAGGTCAATGACATCTTGAGATGCGTCATCTGACATATCTTCCATGGCCATTATGGCCTCTTCTGAGCTTAGCTCATTCAATTTTGGTGCGTCCTTCTCTGGATTACAAGCTGCCAGAAACAAAAGCGTGAGTAGAAAAAATGGTAGTTTATTCATGGTGGTAACAAATTGTGATTTTCTATAATTATTTCAAGTTAGGCAAATAAAAAAACCGAACCCCTAAAAAGGATTCGGTTTTTGTTCTTTGTAAAGGATCGGCTTACCCATTCATAGAAACCAAGAACTCATTGTTGTTCTGGGTTCCTTTCATTCTGTCAAGTAAGAATTCCATGGCTTCCGTGCTGTTCATGTCGTTCATGTACTTGCGCAAGATCCAGATTCTGCTAAGCTCCTCTTTGTCCATAAGCAAGTCCTCACGACGCGTACCTGAAGCAGGCACGTCTATCGCAGGGTAAACTCGCTTGTTCGAAAGTTTTCTATCAAGTACAAGCTCCATGTTACCCGTTCCTTTGAATTCCTCAAAGATTACTTCGTCCATTTTAGAACCTGTCTCAATCAATGCTGTGGCGATGATGGTCAATGAACCACCATTCTCAACATTTCTAGCCGCTCCAAAGAATCTCTTTGGTTTGTGCAGCGCATTGGCATCCACACCACCAGAAAGAATCTTTCCAGATGAAGGAATCACGGTATTGTGTGCTCTTGCCAGTCTTGTGATAGAATCTAACAGAATGACTACATCATGTCCACACTCAACCATTCTTTTCGCCTTCTCAAGAACGATATTAGCAACCTTCACGTGCTTGTCTGCCTGCTCATCGAAAGTAGAAGCCACAACTTCAGCTTTTACGCTACGAGCCATGTCCGTAACTTCCTCAGGTCGTTCGTCGATCAAAAGGATGATGAGGTAACATTCAGGGTGATTTGCTGCAATCGAGTTGGCAATGTTCTTCAAAAGCACTGTCTTACCCGTCTTTGGCTGTGCCACGATCATACCTCTTTGGCCCTTTCCAATCGGAGCAAACATATCCAAGACTCTAGCTGAGTAGTTGTCCGGCTTGCCGCTAAGGTTGATTCTTTCTTCTGGGAAAAGTGGAGTCAAATATTCGAAAGCTATTCGGTCTCTGATTTCTTCAGTGGTTTTTCCATTAACAGAATCGACTTTGATCAGAGCAAAATATTTTTCACCGTCCTTCGGAGGACGAATCTCACCTTTTACCGTGTCACCGGTTTTTAGGCCAAACAATTTGATCTGAGAAGGAGAAACATAGATATCGTCTGGGCTTGCCAGGTAGTGGTAGTCACTTGATCTCAGGAAGCCATAGCCATCCTGCATGATCTCAAGAACACCTTCATTTTGAATGATTCCTTCAAATTCTTTGATGCTTTCGTTGTAAGCCTCTTTTTTGAGTCTCGCAGCTTCACGAGCCGCTTCTCTTTCAGCTCTATCTGGGCGATCCCCTTTGTCCTGCCTTTCAGGCCTATCACCACGATCTTGACGATCAGGTCTTTCAGACTTTTCACTTCTTTCAGACTTCTGCGATTTGTCATCCCTCGATTCGTCTCCCTTGTCCGCAGCTTCCTCTTTTTTAGGTTTTGCCTTACGAGGTTCTTTCTTTTTCTCAGGTTTTTCGTCCTTAGCTTCGTCAGTTTTTTCTTTGACCTCAGTAGGAGCGTCCCCTTTCTTAGATTTAATTTCTTTGAATTCTGCATCGTCCATTTTGGACTGTGCATCTAGAATCTCATAGATGAGATCCTGCTTAGCGGCCTTTTTGGCGCTTTTGATTTTGAGGTCTTCCGCAATGGTACGGAGCTCAGACAAGAGCATCACACTCAAATCATCTAATGTGTACATGTTGATTAATTAATGGAAATGAATTTGTAATAAATGTTGTGTAAAAACGGGTTGGAATTAAAATTCCGGTAGGTTTTCGTAGAATGGCTTAACAATGATAGCGAAAGGGAACAAAATATCAACTAATTCCTTTTCAGAATCGAATATTTAAGCCTTTCAAAGAATTCTTGATAACGTGCGCTTCGGTAAGTGGTTGCGAACGATTTTCTTTGCAAACTTAAATAGATCAAGGGAATGTTACAAGTAGCAGCAATCGAGGAGAATTGGGATCAGGTGTTAGCCGGATTACAGAAGAGAGGCATCAAGGAAATTGAGCCTCAACTAAAGGCTATCATTGATAGTAATAATAGCAGAAAAACCACGCAACAGCAGTTGGATGAGGTACTTCGTGACTCAAACGCCCTTGCAAAAGAGGTTGGACAGCTCTTCAAGGAGGGAAAGCAAGCTGAGGCGAATGATGCCAAAAAACGTGCTGGAGAGCTCAAAGAACAAAGCAAGTCGCTTGGAGATCAGTTGACACAATTGGAGAATGATCTAAGAGAATTGCTCTATCAAATCCCGAACGTACCGAATGAAATCGTCCCTTCAGGAAAATCTGAGGACGACAATGAAATTGTAAAAACCACGGATAAACTTCCTGAATTGGGCGAGGATGCCAAACCTCACTGGGACTTGATTCAGGACTATGATTTGATTGATTTTGAACTTGGTAATAAAATAACCGGAGCGGGTTTTCCAGTATACAAAGGAAAAGGAGCTCGACTGACTCGTGGATTGATCAATTATTTTCTGGATGAAGCGCACAAGGCTGGTTACACCGAAATCCAACCACCCATTGTGATCAACGAAGAATCTGGGATAGGAACAGGCCAGTTGCCAGACAAAGAGGGGCAGATGTATCATATCTCGGATTCCAATTTGTATTTAATTCCTACCGCTGAGGTGCCACTTACCAATATTTACAGAGACACAATACAGGCAGAGCAAGAATTGCCAATTAAGATTTGTGGCTATACTCCTTGTTTCAGAAGAGAGGCTGGTTCCTGGGGAGCGCATGTGCGTGGACTTAATAGATTGCATCAGTTTGACAAAGTAGAAATAGTGCAGGTGGTGAAACCGGAGGACTCGTATCGGGTACTTGATGAAATGGTCGCTCATGTGGAAGGACTAATCAAATCGCTGGAACTACCCTATCGTATTCTGAGGTTGTGCGCTGGTGATCTCGGATTCACCTCAGCCCTCACCTACGATTTTGAAGTGTACTCTGCCGCTCAGAAGAAATGGCTGGAGGTGAGCTCTGTTTCTAATTTTGAAACCTTCCAGGCCAACAGATTGAAACTCCGCTACAAAACCGGAGAAGGGAAAAAAGAACTTGCTCACACGCTGAATGGGAGCGCTTTGGCACTTCCACGGATCATGGCTGCTTTGCTGGAAAACAATCAATCTGCTGATGGCATCAAAATGCCAAAGGTGCTTGAGGAGTATCTGGGGTTTGGGGTGATTAGATGAATCTCGTTTCGAGAAGAGGATTAAATTAGCAGACATGCTCTCTCTTCCTTACCTACTCTTCATTATCTTCCTCGCCATTGCACTAATCATTCTGGCCAGCAACTACCTTAAGGTTCATCCCTTTTTGGCGCTTATTCTTAGTTGCTTCTTCGTTGGGTTTGCTTCGGGCATGGATGGGCTTACAATCGTCAGAGAGACTACCAGGGGCTTTGGGAATATTCTGACTGGGATTGGCTTAATCGTGGTTTTGGGAACCATCATTGGCGTGTTTATAGAGAAGTCAGGGGCACTGGATGTGATCGCTGAGGTCATATTGAAACTGCTTGGTAGCAAGCGAACAACCATGGCTATGGGTGTGATGGGGGCGGTGGTCAGCATTCCAGTTTTCTGCGATTCGGGGTTTATCATTCTTTCAAAGTTGAGTCGGGCTTTAGCGGCAAAGAGAAAGCTGTCTTCAGCTTCCATGTCGCTTGCTTTAGCGGCGGGACTCTACACTACACACACTCTTATTCCACCAACTCCCGGTCCGATTGCGGTTGCGGGGACTATCGGAGCTACTGACCATATCGGAATGATCATTCTAACAGGAGTTCTTATTTCGATTCCCGTTCTAGGTTTTTGCATTTTTCTCGCCAATAGATTGGGTTCCAAAATCGAAGTTAAAGAATTGGAAGGCATTGAAAATTCGTCTTCACTTAATCTTCATTTTCTCTGGGCTACTGCTCCTATTCTCTTGCCCATTTTATTGATTACGCTTTCGTCGATTCTAAAGGTGGTGGGAACTGACTCGTCCATAGTTTCTTTCCTTGGACACCCTGTTATTGCTCTTTTGATTGGCTGCATTCTGGCAATGATACAGGTCGCGCCCAAAATCAAACTCAAAGAACAAAGTGAGCTTTTCAAAGAGGGAATAGCTCAAGCGGGTCCGATCATTCTGATTACTGGTGCTGGCGGTGCTTTCGGCTCAGTTTTAAAAGCAACACCTTTGACCGATTTACTCTCAGCTCAATTCGGAGGGAGTTCATTGAGTTTTTCGGCTTTGCTCCTTTTGGCGTTCGTCTTGGCTGCTATTCTAAAAACCGCGCAAGGATCGAGCACCTCAGCTTTGGTGATTGCAAGTGCTATTTTGGCTCCCTTCATTGCACAACTTGGCGTAACAAATCCTTTCCAATTATCTCTTTTAGTAATGGCGTTTGGAGGCGGGGCAATGGTCGTTTCCCATGCCAACGATTCCTATTTCTGGGTGGTGACTCAATTCAGCGGCATCAGTATGAAAGAAGGTTACCGAAGCTTCTCGTTGATCACCTTCGCTCAGGGGGTTACCACTTTGACTATGGTTTTTCTCCTCTATTTTTTCAGCACCCTATTTTAGGGTCAAACCAATTCTTCGACCAATTTCAATTGTTAAATCGGCAGCATCCGAAAAAGAATCCCGACCTAGTTCCTTTGCTAAATCAGCCAATTCATATCGAGGAAGTGAGTCAAGTTCTTTGGCTCCACCCTCATCAAAAACTCCACAGACAAGGAATAGATTTTTATTCAATTCAAGTGCCGCCTCCACTATTGGCGTAATTGCTTTACCATGACCTGTTTGATGATCGATTTTGCCTTCTCCCGTAATCACAACATCCGATCGCTCGATCATTTTCCTCAACCCAAGTGACTCGAAAATTAATTCACTTCCGCTTTTCAACTCAGCCCCCAACAACTCACAAAGACTGAGGCCAACACCCCCTGCAGCCCCGTAACCTTCCTTTTGAAATACTTCATTCCCGGAAAATTCTGAGACCAACTTAGCAAAGTAGTGAAGGTTGTTGTCAAGAATTACAAGATCAGCATCTGTAGCTCCCTTTTGTTTGCCATAAACAAAACTGGCTCCTTGAGGTCCGCAAATAGGATTGTTGACATCACTGGCTATAATAATTTTAGCACCGTCAAGAGGATCAGAGTCAGGTACTGCAATCTTCTCTATGAGATTGAGATTTCCACCGACTGGCGAAATCAACTTGCCGGTGCTATCGAGAAATTTAAAACCAATTGCTTCGAGAGCGCCAGTACCTCCATCATTGGTTGCTGAGCCTCCAATTCCTATTGTTATCGTTTTTGCGCCAAGTTCAACCGCCTTCTTAATTGTCTGTCCCAATCCGTAAGAACTGGTTTTCATTGGATTTCTATTTGCTGAATCCAGCATCGCCAGTCCCACATAAGAAGCCATTTCCAGAACAGCCACTTTGGATTCGGCATTGTATCCCATGGTAGAAAAGATTTCTTCCCCAATGGCATTCCGAACTTTGATTTTCTCAGAGTGCGTATTGTAAGCTTTAGACAAAACATCAAGCGTACCTTCACCACCGTCGGCAACATCACTAGAAGTAATCTCAAGTTTTGGATCCGCTTCCAAAAGACCCTGAGCAAGGCATTTAGCAACTTCCCTTCCGTCTAAAGAACCACGAAACTTGTCACATGCAATCAGAATTTTCACATGTCCAATCTACACCGTCTCGCTCAGCCGCTCAAGTAAAAATTGATCAATTGACTTGAGTAGAATTTTCCAAATATTAAATTGAGGGTTCCAAAAACAACAAATCATGAAGAAACTAACATTAGCCGCTCTTTCTGTATTCGTTTTATTCGGGTGCCAAAAAGAGCCAAAAAGCGATCCGCCGGTGACCGTGGATGCCTATCCTGATACCAAGAAAGTAGATACCGTAGATACCTACTTCGGCGTAGAAGTACCTGATCCTTACCGATGGCTGGAAGACGACATGTCAGAAGAAACTGCCGGTTGGGTGAAAGATCAAAATGACGTCACTTTCGCCTACTTGGACAACATCCCCTACCGTGAAAAATTGAAGAAAAGATTGGAAGAACTCTTCGACTATGAGCGAGTTTATGCACCAACCACGAATGGCGACTATGATTATTATTATAAGAATGATGGCCTCCAAAATCAAAATGTACTTTACCGTAAAAAAACCGGTGAGGAAGGTGCTGGTGAAGTATTCATGGACCCCAATAAATTCAAGGAGGATGGCACAATTTCTTTAGCCGGAACATCATTTAGCGATGACGGTTCCCTCTTTGGCTACCTGATCTCGATCGGCGGATCGGATTGGAGAAAAGCTTTGGTTATGAACACGGAAACCATGGAAATGGTCGGTGACACCCTGCACAATATTAAGTTCAGCGGCATTTCCTGGAAAGGAAATGAAGGATTCTACTACAGCAGTTATGACAAACCAAAGGATGGGAGCGTGCTATCAGCAAAGACCCAGTACCATAAAATGTATTATCACAAATTGGGCACTCCTCAAAGTGAGGATGAATTGGTGTTTGGGGGTGAGGCGCAACCGTACCGATACATTTTTGGCTACATCACAGAAGACAACCGATTCCTCGTCATCACAGCCGCAGAAAGCACCAGCGGAAACATTCTATTTATCAAAGATTTGAACGATCCAAATTCGCGAATCATACCTGTAGATGAGAATATGGAAACGGATGAATTTATAGCTCACTCGGAAGGGGATAGACTATTCATTCAAACCAACGCAGATGCACCCAATCAGCGATTGGTCGAAACGACCATCTCCGACCCTACCATTTCAACGTGGAAGGACGTCATCCCCGAAAATGAAAATGTGCTTAGTGTGAATACTGGGGGAGGCTACTTTTTTGCAAACTATTTGGTTGATGCGAAGGATGAGGTTCATCAGTTTGATTTAGATGGAAATCTTGTGAGAAAAGTTGAATTGCCGGGCATAGGCAATGTCGGCGGATTCGGTGCAAGAATGAGAGAGAATCAACTTTACTATTCGTTCACTTCTTTTACTTCACCCTACTCCATATATAAGTATGATATAGAAAGTGGTAAGTCTGAATTATACGAGCGTCCGGATGTGAAATTCGATCCGGATCAATACGAGACAAAGCAAGTTTTCTACGAAAGCAAAGACGGCACGAAAGTCCCTATGTTCATCACTCATAAAAAGGGAATAAAGTTGGACGGGAAAAACCCAACTTATCTCTACGCATATGGCGGGTTCAATATCAGTCTAACCCCAAGCTTTAGTACGTCTAGAATCGTATGGTTGGAGAATGGTGGCATTTATGCGCAACCCAACCTTCGGGGTGGCGGGGAGTACGGTGAGAAGTGGCACAAGGCCGGCACCAAGATGCAAAAGCAAAATGTGTTCGACGATTTCATTGCTGCTGGTGAGTATTTAATAAGTGAAGGATACACTTCGAGCGAATATTTGGCTATAGCTGGTGGATCGAATGGTGGTTTATTGGTAGGTGCCACGATGACTCAGCGCCCAGACTTAGCAAAAGTTGCCTTCCCTGCTGTTGGCGTCATGGATATGCTTCGATACAATAAATTCACCGCTGGAGCCGGATGGGCCAGTGACTATGGCACAGCCGAAGATTCCAAGGAGATGTTTGAATACTTGAGAAACTACTCTCCAGTACATGCCTTGAAACCAGGCACAGCTTATCCAGCGACTATGGTCACTACAGCGGATCATGACGATCGGGTAGTACCGGCTCACTCGTTCAAGTTTGCGGCCACTCTTCAGGAACATCACGTAGGAGACAATCCTGTTCTGATAAGAATCGAAACGGATGCAGGCCATGGAGCCGGCACCCCGATTTCCAAAACGATAGAACAGCAGGCAGACCTGTATTCATTCGCATGGTACAACATGGGCGTACTTCCCGATATCGCAAAAGATGATATGTAGGATTGAAAAAAACTCAAACAAAAAAGGCGATCAAATGATCGCCTTTTTTGTTTGAGTTTGGTCAGTTTAAACTTTTGCTGACTTCACGGTCTTGATGATTCTTCCTGCAATCTTATATGGATCTCCGTTTGCGGCTGGTCTTCTGTCTTCCAACCATCCTTTCCATCCTTTTTCCACAGTTGCGATAGGAATCCTAATAGATGCGCCTCTATCAGATACGCCATAACTAAAATCATTGATTGAAGCAGTCTCGTGTTGCCCTGTCAATCTCTGATCATTGTACTGACCATAAACAGCAATGTGCTCGGCTACCACGGGTCTGAATGCTTCACAAACTTTTTCATAGGTCGCTTTATCTCCACATGTTCTTAACAAGCTATTTGAGAAGTTGGCATGCATACCAGAACCATTCCAGTCCATATCCTTACCAAGTGGTTTCGGGTGGTACTCAATATAATAACCGTATTTCTCTGTAAGCCTATCAAGAAGATATCGTGCAACCCACAATTCATCTCCGGCCACTTTTGCTCCTTTGGCAAACAATTGGAATTCCCACTGTCCGCAAGCAACCTCTTGATTGATTCCTTCAAAGTTAAGTCCAGCAGCAATGCACAAATCAGCATGCTCCTCTACCAAACCTCTACCGTGCGTATTCTTTCCTCCTACAGAACAGTAGTACATCCCTTGAGGAGCAGGATACCCACCTACAGGAAAACCTAGTGGTAATTGGGTATGAGTATCCATGATGAAATACTCTTGCTCAAAGCCAAACCAGAAATCATTGTCATCATCATCGATGGTAGCTCTACCGTTCGACTCGTGCGGTGTGCCATCGGCATTCATAACTTCAGTCATCACCAAGTAGCCATTCAATCGATCTGGATCTGGATAGATTGCTACTGGAACCAAAATACAGTCAGAAGATCCACCTTCGGCTTGCCTAGTGGATGAACCGTCAAACGACCAGTTACCAATCTCTTCTAATGTCCCTTTGAAATTCTCATGTTCCTCTACTTTCGTTTTGCTTCGGATGTTCTGAGTGGGTTTGTAACCATCTAACCAGAGGTACTCTAATTTAATTTTTGCCATGATTGTTTTTTGCGGTTTATACTTTTTAACACTTTTCGGTTCAAAATCTCCTCTTGGTAGGTGAAATATTCAGTATTTCATCACCTATATGTTGAAATTCAATGCAAAAATAGAAATAAACATGTAATTCCTGGTTCATGCTTTTACTTTTCAATCCCAAAGAATTCATTTTTACAAGAAATGTATCTGAGCTACTTCTTTTTTAAATAGAATTCAATCCGATTTACCAGAATGGACTGTTTACATCATTTGTTTTAGTTTAGACAATATGAATTTCGGAATCAGACCAGGAAGGAAGACGGATCTACCAAGACTTAGAGAGTTGATTGTCGAGTTAGCTGTTTTTGAAAAAGAGCCTGATGCAGTGACCAACACGCTACAAATGATGGAGGTTGATGGTTTTGGAACCAACCCAATCTACGGATTCATAGTTGCCGAATCAGATGACCAAATCATCGGTGCTTCCATTTACTATTATAGGTATTCCACCTGGAAAGGAAAGCGTCTTTATTTAGAGGATTTGATTGTTACTGAAGAACATCGGGGAGTCGGAGCTGGCAAAGCCCTTTTCGAGGCGACCATCGAAATTGGCAAAAGGTCACAATGTACCGGCATGATGTGGCAGGTATTGGATTGGAATGAACCAGCCATCCAGTTTTACAAAAAATACAATTCTGATTTGGATGAGCAATGGATCAATTGCTCCTTGAGTTTTTAAACTTCCTCAAGAACACTCCGAAAAGCCAAGCACTTCTGGCCAAATTTGATCATCACGTCCTGCTGAAGCTTAGGAGCGTGCGCAACTAAGTAATGATCCAATATGGCCATACTTTCAAGCTCATATTGCACGGCATAGGTGACACCTGTTGCGTCAGGTTGATCATTGAGCATTCGCAAAATTCTATGCCCCAGAAAACAACCCGTCACAAGAACATTAGGAATATGTTCAGCTTTCATCCAACCTAACCATTGACTCTCAATGTCGTTATCCACACTTACAGTTACATTATATAAAATCATATTAATTATCTAGTTCGTGGAAAGCGGAACAGGGTTATTTATTAAATTCATTAATAAATCTATTTTATTATCATTTGACAAAATAAAAATACTTAGATTCGCTCTAAACCTAAACAATCTAGCTAGCCACTGGGCGAAGCATAATAAACCGTAATAGTAAAATTTAAGAGCAAGATGGCACAAAAAAGCGAAAAAGAAGAGTGGGCGCCAATCGAAGGTTTCTCCAATTACGAAATTTCCACAAAAGGAAAAATCAGGAGCAAAACCAGAAAGGTTTGGCATAAGGGTTCACAAGTACACATGAAGATTCGAGGCAAGATGATGCGCCAGAGATGGAACAAAGTCTGCAAATGTTATTTCTTGGATTTGATTGATGATGAAAAGAAAAGACGAACAGTTTATCCGCACAAAGAGACTGCAGTTGCTTTTCTAAAGAAAGACGATCAGGATAAAACCATGATCGTACACAAGGATAACAACCCTAGAAATAACAGCGTAGAGAATCTTCAGTGGATGACTCCATCAGAGCACATGAAGTGGCAATTTGAAGTTGGCAACAAAAACAACTTCAAAGTATGGAAAACGCGCAAGAAGAGGTATGCTAACGGATTCAAACCCGACACTGTACTTCCAGGAAGACCAAGAAAATACCCTAAGAAGGAAGAGGCTTAATAGAAACTTCTCCTTAAATCAAAAAAGGGATTCACACAATGTGAATCCCTTTTTTATTCAAATATCTTCTTGGATCACTCAGTGATCGGATCGATGTGGACAAAAGAACGATCTTTCTGTCCTTTGTTGAATCTAACAACACCATCAGATAGAGCAAACAACGTGTGATCTCTTCCAATACCAACATTGTTTCCTGGATGATGCTTTGTGCCTCTTTGACGCACGATGATGTTTCCAGCAATCGCTTGCTGACCACCAAATATTTTTACACCAAGTCGTTTACTTTCTGACTCTCTTCCGTTCTTCGAACTACCTGCACCTTTCTTATGCGCCATCGTATTATCCTTTAATTTCTTCGATTAAAACTTTTGAAAACTGCTGGCGGTGACCATTCTTCACCTTGTAGCCTTTTCTTCTTTTCTTTTTGAAAACGATCACTTTATCACCTTTCAAGTGTTCAAGGATTTTTCCAGACACAGAAGCACCCTTTACATTAGGAGCGCCTACTTTGACTTTTCCGTCATTATCTACAAGAAGAACGTCTTTAAAATCAACTTTGCTTCCTTCCTCGCCATCCATCAACGGAGCATAGACGAACTTGTCTTTCTCGACCTTAAATTGCTTTCCTGCGATATCTACTATTGCGTACATTTTTTCTGTTTTTCAAAAAGGACTGCAAAGATAGGTGAAACACCCTAATTTTCAAACGCTCTCCTTACGATTTAAAGTGTGGAAAACTTTTTGGTTTTTTTTCGAAAAAATCAAACCTCATTTACAGCTCAAATTTAATGAAGTTACTCTTCTCAAAAACCGAAGTAACACCCATGTTTTCAATGAATTATCTCCAAATATGACCTTGTCAATATCCAATGTTAAGTGGGTTTTTGGGCTTTGGTTTTTATCCACCTTTTATTAACATTTGTACACGGCCTTTGGAAAATCTATAACCACCAACTAGGTCTTTTCCTTATTTTTCAACTTTTAGTCAAATCGCTGAAATACTCGGCGAGCGGGCTTGTTTTTGTTAAAAAGGTAGGTGTTGTTTTTTTAATTATTACGCTATTATAAGTCGCAATGAGTGAGTCATTAGAGCCAATATTAAAGGAGAACAAAGATCGCTTTGTCCTATTCCCTATCACGCACCAAGATATCTGGGAATATTACAAAAAAGCGGAGGCCAGTTTCTGGACCGCAGAGGAGATCGATTTGAGTCAGGATCTTAAAGATTGGCGCAATCTCAACGATGGAGAAAGACACTTCATCACCCATGTTCTAGCCTTCTTTGCAGCTAGTGACGGAATCGTAAATGAGAACCTCGCCGAAAACATGGTGTCTGAGGTGCAATACACTGAGGCAAAATTCTTTTATGGCTTCCAAATTGCCATTGAAAATATTCACTCAGAGACGTACTCTCTTCTAATAGACACATACGTAAAAGACCCTAAAGAAAAAGACAAACTATTCCATGCCATAGAGACCATGGACTGTGTGAAGAAGAAGGCCGACTGGGCGCTTAGATGGATTGATGAAGGGAACTTCGCAGAAAGGCTTATTGCATTTGCAGCCGTGGAGGGCATCTTCTTCTCCGGAAGCTTCTGTTCCATCTTCTGGATGAAAAAAAGAGGCCTGATGCCCGGTTTGAGCTTTTCAAACGAATTGATCTCTAGAGACGAAGGATTGCATTGCGATTTTGCTTGTTTGCTGTACAACAATCATATCGTCAATAAACTCCCTGAAGAAACAGTAAGAAGCATCATTCGAGATGCCGTAGAAATAGAAAAAGATTTTGTGACTGATGCCCTACCAGTGAAACTGATTGGGATGAACTCCGACCTGATGTGTCAATACATTGAGTTTGTCGCTGATAGATTACTGAGTGAGCTGAATTGCGAAAAACTATATAACTCAACGAATCCATTTGATTTCATGGAAATGATCTCACTTCAAGGTAAAACCAATTTCTTCGAAAAAAGGGTTGCTGAATACCAAAAGGCCGGAGTTATGGCCGGTGACAGTGATAGCAAATCATTTTCTATGGACGAAGACTTTTAAACCACCACCAAAAAAAGAATTGAACTACTTTAATCACGCACACGAATGTTAGTACTTAAGAGAGACGGAAGGAGAGAATCCGTAAAGTTTGACAAAATCACTGTGAGAATCGAAAGGCTATGTGAGGGCCTTAATTCCGATTATGTAAAACCTGTTGAAATAGCGAAAAAGGTTATTGATGGCCTCTATGATGGTGTTTCTACCATCGAGCTCGACCACCTAGCAGCCGAGACCGCAGCATCGATGACAACACGGCATCCAGACTTTGCTAAGCTGGCGGCAAGAATTGAAATCTCAAACCTTCACAAGGTGACCGAGAATTCATTCTTCAATACGATGAAGCGATTGTACACCTACATCAACCCTAAAACCGGCGCAAACGCGGCGTTACTTTCAACAAAAGTTTTCGGAGTGATTCAGGCGAATGCCAAAAGATTGGATGACGCCATCAATTACGAAAGAGATTACAATTACGATTATTTCGGGTACAAGACATTAGAAAGATCGTATTTGATGAAGCTTGACAATAAAATCGTTGAGCGACCTCAGCATATGATCATGCGTGTGGCCGTGGGTGTGCATGGCGAAGACATTGATGCAGCGATTGAAACATACAACTTGATGTCTGAGAAGTGGTTTACGCACGCGACTCCTACTCTTTTCAATGCTGGTACTCCGAAACCTCAACTTTCCTCTTGCTTCCTTCTCACAATGCAAGATGACAGTATTGATGGCATCTACGACACCCTGAAGCAATGTGCAAAAATCTCTCAATCTGCTGGTGGTATTGGACTAAGCATCCATAATGTGCGTGCAACTGGATCTTACATCAAAGGGACTAACGGTACCTCAAATGGTATCGTGCCAATGCTTCGAAACTTTGATATGACTGCTCGATATGTAGATCAGGGCGGTGGAAAGCGAAAAGGAAGTTTTGCTATTTACCTTGAACCCTGGCACGCTGACATTTTTGATTTCCTTGATTTGAAAAAGAATCACGGAAAAGAGGAAATGCGAGCCAGAGACCTTTTCTATGCCATCTGGATGCCGGATCTCTTCATGGAGCGAGTAGAATCGAACGACAACTGGTCACTATTCTGCCCTCATGAGTGCCCAGGATTGTACGATGCATACGGCGATGAATTCAAGAAATTATACGAGAAGTATGAAAAAGAAGGCCGAGCAAGAAGAACTGTAAAAGCTCAGGATCTTTGGTTCGAGATTCTCGAATCTCAAATCGAGACTGGCACTCCTTACATGCTTTATAAAGATGCTGCCAATAAGAAGTCAAATCAGAAGAATCTTGGCACCATCCACTCTTCTAATTTGTGCACTGAGATCATGGAGTTCACTTCTAAGGATGAAGTGGCCGTGTGTAATCTGGCGTCTATCGCTCTTAACAAATTCGTGAAAGAAGATGGCACGTACGATCACCAAAAATTGTATGAAATCACTAAGGTGGTCACCCGAAACCTGAACAAGGTGATCGATGTGAATTACTACCCAGTGAAAGAAGCTAGAACCTCTAACATGCGTCACCGACCTATCGGAATCGGTGTGCAAGGATTGGCAGATGCGTTCATGCTCATGAAGCTTCCTTTCGACTGTGAAGAATCTAGAAAACTAAACAAGGAAATTTTTGAAACACTCTACTATGCCGCTATGGAGACTTCCATGGAAATTGCTCAGGTAGAAGGACCTTATGAAACATTCGAAGGATCGCCTGTTTCTAAAGGCATCTTCCAGTTCGATATGTGGGGTGTAGAGCCAAGCTCAGGAAGATGGGATTGGTTTGAATTGAAGCAAAAAGTGAAAAAGCATGGTGTGAGAAACTCTCTCCTCCTTGCTCCAATGCCGACGGCTTCTACTTCACAAATTCTGGGTAACAACGAATGTTTCGAGCCATACACATCCAATATGTACCTAAGACGAGTTCTTTCTGGTGAGTTCATCGTGGCTAACAAATACCTGATGAATGAACTGATTGATCTTGGTCTCTGGGATGAGCGAATGATGAACAGAATCAAAGCTGAGAATGGATCTGTTCAGAACATTCCTGAAATTCCTGAGGATATCAAAGAGCGATATAAGACTGTGTGGGAGATTTCTCAAAAGTCAATCATCGATATGGCTGCAGACAGAGGAGCTTACATCTGCCAGAGTCAGAGCATGAATATCCACCTTCAGGATGCGAACTTTGGCAAAATGACCTCTATGCACTTCTATGCATGGAAGAAAGGTCTGAAGACAGGCATGTACTACCTGAGAACCAAGGCCGCCACCGACGCGATCAAGTTCACAGTAGAAAAAGAGAAGGCCGATCAACCGAAGGAAGAAAAGCCGCTAACAAAGGCCGAGATAGAAGAGCAAAATGCGGCCGCAATGCAGTGCTCTCTGGATGATCCGGAGGGTTGCGAAATGTGTGGCAGTTGATCCAGAAATGATCTCAACGAAAAAGCCCCCCGACAAGTCGGGGGGCTTTTTTTTCCTTAAAATTTTTCTCTTACTCCATACTTGTTGAATCAGACTCCATCGCGTTCATCATCATTTGCTTTTCTATCTCAGCCCGATCTTCTTCACTCATCTCCTTGAGTCTACTGAGTCCGTTTCTATAGTCCTCCCCTATCATATCCTCGGCACTCATCATAAGTAGCATTACATTCCATGGACGTGGCATTTCTCCCTCAAAACCCCAAGTGGCCATTGTGCCATCTTCGGTTTCTTCCAACCGAACATACGCCTTGGCTTCACTTTCCATATCCCCAGTGAATTTCAAATCAGTGACCACTAAATTTGGAGGGTCAAGTTCAGAGATTGTGGAGCTTCCTGAGCCAACATCCGGGTTTTCACTATCCCAAGTGTGCGTTTCTCCGATTGTACCGGGTTCCCCAGAGACTTCCTGCTTCATACTAGGGTCTTTGTCCATCCAAGGACTCCAGCTATTGATATCTTCCACGCTATTCACATTCTCCCATACCACCTCAATAGGTGCATCAATACTGACCGAACTTTCAAACTCCATCTTGGTCGGTAATACAAAAACTAAAATCGCAACTATCAAAACGATAACCACGAGTACGATTCCGATGATCTTTAGTACTTTCATAAGGCTCTTAAATTAATTGTAAATTGGTTTCACGTATATCAAGTTAGAGAAAATTCCAGAAGATATGTCTAGACAACTAATTGGATCTGCACCTGTATTCTATGTGAAGGATTTAATTGCTTCGGTAGATTTCTATGTAAATGTGCTTGGCTTCAGGCAACCGAGATTGTGGGGTGATCCCCCTGGGTTTGCCATGCCGGATCGTGAAGGAATGATCGTGATGCTATCCCGCCAAGATGAAGAATCTAAAATTATTCCGAAGGAAAACATCTGGGACATGTATTTCTGGGTGAGGAATGTCAAAGAACTGTATGAAGAATTTTCGTCAAGAGGTGCCAAATTCACGCAAGAGCTTACGCATAAAGATCAATACGGAAACAACGAATTCATTGTGCAGGCACCCGAGGGTTACACACTCGCTTTTGGACAAGAAGTCGAAGATGGACCGGGTGATGACGGGACATTTCATGGTGAAACCGAGTTTCGACACATGAACCCCGTGTTTGCCTCTCAGGATGTGCGACGAGACATCACTTGGTATGAAGAGAAGCTTGGATTCAAAAAAGTATTTGACAGTGGGGACCAACCATTGAATTATGCTGGGGTAACTCGACAAGGCTTGTTCCTTCACATGCAATATCAGTTTCCGAAGGATATGTGGTCATCCGATCTACGGATTGAGGTTCGCAATATTCAGCCACTTTTTCAAGAGTATCTAAATAAAGGGTTGGTCAAGGAAGAGGCAATGAAACTAAATACGGCTTGGGGCACCAATGAATTCGGTCTCTTCGATCCGAGTGGAAATCGGATTCATTTTTATGAGGATATCTGAGCTAGTTTAAGCGCGTCCAAACCTCGTCTATCGGCACACCATCCTCCCCTTTCCCGATGTGATACCATTTACCTTCTGACACCTTGAACTGGAAGCTTATCGACGAGCCAATCCACTCGGGCTCATTCGTTAGAAATTCAATATGTTCCGTGTACACATTGTTCTTCAGCTCATAGGTTCCGCCACCCGACGCGGTAAATGTCCTTGAGTTTTTATCGTAATCAATCCACTGAAAACGGGTACCTGAGAGAATTTTTATCTCCCTGCGTGGATGATTCAGTCCGAGGTTAATCTTCTTTCCTTCAAGCGTGACCCCTGTCATTTTCCATATTCCGGTCAATTTTGAATCGCTCCCTTCGTCAACCCTGATCCACTCTTCTCCATCTAAAATCATTGAATTTCTTCGGACTGAAATTTCTGCATCGTATTCTCCTCCCTCCGCTTCAGGGTACTCCGTATCAAAAACCAATTGCACATTGAATCTCGAAGAATCGAAGAGGGTCCACTCTTCCAATCGGGTACGAATAAAACCTCCTGTCTCAGCCTCCACCGTAGTTGTGACCACAAATCCATCAGTGATAATCATGTAAGATTTTTCCTCAACCAAATCCGGTTTATCCGTGCGCTCCCATGCCCCAATCAGCGATTGACCGAAGGAGCTGAGGACTGTAACAAACAGGAATAGAAGGCTGAAAAATCTCATGTCACTAAGTTAGAAATTTTCAGATCATTCTCCCGGACGATACCTCCGCTCGGCACGAGCCTCCACGTCTTTTCTATAAAAAGCGACATCCTTGAATTGCTCATCGGCGTAGAGCTGCGCTTGATCATAAAAGTGCGGAGAACTTGGGTCGCCACTCTGTCCACCAGCCAATAGGGTTTTTGCTCTGAGCGAATCCCCGAACTGCACCACTGCCACAAAACTGTTGCCCGCCGTGCCGTAAATGCGCTTCGTATTTTGATCGGACCATGTGCCAAACGAGGCGAGCGCACCCCAATGGGCAGTCGTGAGGCCTACAGGCAAACTCTCCTGCTCATCATCAAATTTCAAATCTATATCACCGCTCAGCCGCTGAAATCGACAAATTTCTCCCCACGGAGTGTCCCATCTGCCAAAATCCTCAGCAAGAAGTTCAACCGCATTTGCAAATTGATTGAGCCTTTCCTCCTCTGCCAGATCCGTTCCGAAAAAGTGAAACCGATCCATGCCGACGAGGGTGTCCGGCACTTGCACGTTTGACTTCAATGAATTCCCATAGAAATGAGCCAAAGACATGGCCACTGATTCTTGGGAGGTGGTCAAATCCCAATTGCGCAGCACCTCAAGTGGCTCGGCAAGATTTGGGTAATTGCCCATGTTATTGTCGTACGCCGCGATCAAACCGGGAATCACCTTTTCGAAAGCAGGCAAGTACGGATCGTAAGCCAAATCAATGAGCCCGTCCAAGGTAATATTCCGGGCATCTGGCAAAATCTGACGTGCATGCACGCCTCGAAAATTCTCAGGAATTCGGGACATATAGTTGGGGTAGTCCTCTTTTTTTGGACTGTTTTCCGCAGCAGCGGTAAAGGGTGTGGAGTTGCAGTTTTGAATCCAACCATTACTCGGATTCAAGATGGTGATGCACTCGTCCACAGGATGCAGCCCTTTCCAATCTGTATTTGGGTTGCTGCCATCTACTGGCTGGGTAAAGTCAAAAGTGGTGTCGCGCTTCGGTACGAAGTTGCCGTGGAAGTAGCCGATATTTCCCTCCGAATCCGCAAAGACGGTATTGTTGGATGAATTGGTTCGGATGTTCATCATCTCACGGAATTCAGCATAATTCTTCTGCTTGGTACGGATGAAAGATTGCTCCAACGCTTTGATCGGCTCCCACATCATGGAGGTAGCCACCCATTTGCCATCAATCGTCTGAGTGATGGGTCCATGATGTGTGCGGTACATCGGGAACGTTCGAAAATTCATCGCATCTCCATCTCGGTACTTCAGCGTGACTGATTTTTCCTCAACTTCCCTCCACTCATCTCCATACTTGTACATTCGCTTTCCATCCCTCTCCTCAATGGTTTCCACGAATTCATCTATCACGTCGGTGTAGGTACTGGTATGCATCCAGCCGGTGTTTTCATTGAATCCCTGATAAATGAAAAACTGTCCCCAGGTGATCGCTCCATAGGCATTCAACCCTTCTTCGCTCACCACATGGTATTCGCCACGGAAGTAAAAAGTGGTGTGAGGATTGATCAAAAGCATGGCGTCACCAGAAGCGGTACGATCTCCAGCAAGGGCAATTCCATTCGAACCTTTTGGTTCTACCAACCACTCCTCTTCTGAGAGTGGCGCGTCATTTTCCAGATGAGCCACTTGCGTGTCTGGCTCATAAAATTCCTTGATCTTCCAGGTGCGCACCCGCTCAATGTCCCCACCGATAGACCCCTCACTGAAGTACATTGGCATCCATGGTTCGAACTTGGTAAGCAGTGCCGGCTTCACATCCGGATTTTTGTAGAGGTAATAATTGATGCCATCCGCCCAAGCGATGCACAACTTCCTGATGTATTCGGGTGCTCGTTCGTAATTGGCAATAGCCTCCTCCTTGGTCATAAAGAGACGCGCCCGGAGGTCGCTATAAATGGCTTCTTCACCGTCTACTTCGGCAATACGGCCAATGGCCCAAATGTAGTTGCGTTCCACACGCTTGAAGTCGTCCTCGCACTGGGCATAGAGCAAACCAAAAACCGCATCAGCATCGGTCTGGCCATAAACATGTGCCACGCCGTAATCGTCTCGGATGATCTCCACACGAGCGGCTTGCTGCTCTTGCCGCTGCAAGTCGGTAAGGGCTGGCTCTGCACATGCAAAAAGAATAAGTGGAAGGAGGTAAAGTAGTTTCTTCATGGGTTGTTCGTTCTTGGAAATCTAAAGGTAGAGAAAGGCAGGGATTTGAAATCCCAAGAGGAAATGATAGTGCTAAAAGCGACAAATATCTACTGCCTCTTTTGCTTTCTATTTCTCACAGTGCTTCAGGCGAATGTCATTTTTTAACTAGGCTTACCCCAACCCCTTCTGCCAGGCATTCAGCCTTTGTCATTTGGGTTTATCCCAAAAACGAAATCAACACCCCAGCTGCCACGGCAGAGCCAATCACACCAGAGATATTGGAGGCCATGGCATATTGAAGCAAGTGGTTGGTAGGGTCATGCTTCAGGGCCAAGTCATTCGCTACTCTAGAGGCCATGGGCACGGCGCTTAGTCCTGTCGCTCCGATCAGCGGATTGATTTTCTTCTTGGCTATCAGATTATATGCCTTCACCGCAAAAATTCCTCCCGCGATGGAAATCGCAAACGCAATGAATCCACCTCCAATAATTAGGAGCGTCTCCGTCTGAAGGAACGCCTTTGTGGTCATCGTTCCGCCTACTGCCAACCCAAGAAAAATGGTCGCAGCATTCAAGATCGTGTCATTGGCAGCCTTAGACAGTCGTCCGGTTGCAGCACCTATTTCCTTCACCAGATTTCCAAACAAGAGCATGCCGAGCAAAGGCACGGATGAAGGAACGAGCAGCGACACCACCGTTCCCACAGCTATTGGGAACAGAATTTTCAACGTTTGTAAATTCTTAATTGGGGTCTTCGACGGGTAGAGTTTATCCTGCTGCTTCATATTGATCATTAGCTCGCTCTTGGTCATGGTGAGCCGCACTACGAATGGAATAATCACAGGCACGAGTGCCATATACGAATAGGCCGCTATCGCAATGGGGCCCAATAAATGCGGAGCAAGTTTGATGGTGGTGTAAATAGCCGTTGGGCCATCTGCTCCCCCGATGATGCCTAGTGCGGCAGCTTCCTTCATCGTAAATCCAAAGGCAACTGCAGAAATCAAAACGGTGAAAATGCCAATCTGAGCAGCTGCCCCGAAAAAGGCCAATCTCAAGTTGCGAAGCATCGGGCCAAAATCAGTCAACGCCCCTACTCCAAGGAAAATGATCGGAGGCAGAAAGCCCGTTTTGATCAGGGAGTAGTAGATGAAATTCATGATACCGTGCTCCTTGGCAATTTGGTAGAGCGTCAGCGATTCGTCAATTTTCTCGACACCCATCTGTCCTCCGGGGAAGTTGGCAAGCAGCACCCCAAACGCGATGGGCACCAATAGCAGAGGTTCGTAGTTTTTCTTGATTCCCAGATAAAGCAAGAAAAAGGCAATGGCTATCATCAACAGATATTCGGGGTGTGCCCCGATCTGCTGAAGGGCCGTCATTTCGTAGAGTCGTCGTAGTAAATCCAAGGCCTTAGCTTAATCGGAATAAAACATCATCGTCCAAAATGCTGTCAGAATCTTTCACCAAAATTTCAGCAACTGTACCTTCCACATCCGACTTGATGGCATTGCTCACCTTCATGGCTTCAATGTAGCAAACGATATCGCCCACATTCACTTTGTCGCCAATTTTCAGCGGTTTCTCCGAGGAGTCTTTGGTCAGGTGAATGGTGCCTTCAAGCGGTGCAACGATTTCCTTAGTAGCCGTTCCATTCGAAGAAGCCACTGGAGCCGAACTTGTCTCTGGAGAGGCAGCACCTGAAGCATGATCGTAGCTCACATGTACCTTGTACTTCTCTCCATTCACTTCGATGTTCAGGGTTTTAGGCTGAGCAACCGCGGTAGCAGATGCGGCAGGTGCATTTTGCTCTTCCTTCCTTTTCGCCAAATCACTTTCAAAGTCTTCCTTGGCTTTTCCCGATTTGTAGGCTTCATATTGTGCCGGGTGCATGGCATATTCGAAAAGCTCCTCGTCATCCGGCCCTACGTCCCAGCCTTTTTCTTGCATCTTCTGACGATACTCATCAAGTGCGTCTGGCTGAAGATCCTGCGGATCGCCATTGAAGAATGATCGCTCCTGTGCATCAGCTAGTTTCTTGAGTTCATCGCTCACCTCTCCGGGTACCCGTCCTGATTTTCCGAGAAGCATATCCCACGTGTTGTCGTCAAGAAGCGACCAACGATCCTTGCCCTTCATCATTTGCATGACATTAACAAGTGCGGCATTTTTCACGTATTGGCTAAACGGCGTAACCAAAGGCGGATAGCCCATCTGTGGCCAAATGGTTTCCACTTCATCAAAAAGCGCAATCAGCAGTTCGTCCTGAGTGACCTCCGGTTTTCCGTTCTTGGCCATCCATTTGTTCAGGCTGACCAAATTATTTTCTAAATCAGCCATCAAGCTGCCCATCATTCCTCCGGGCAGTCCAGGCCCGATGAGCAGAGCATTCATCAATCTGTTCTTAGGGTTGATGTAATAGCCCAGAAAGTCATCGATGAATTCCTGAGTAAGCGAACGAGCTTGCATGTAGGCTTTCATATTAATATCAGGCAATGAGAAGCCTGCATCGCGCAGCATTTCATGTACGGTGAGCACATCGGCGTGACTAGTGCCGTATGAAAGTGGCTCCATCCCCACATCAATGAACTCTGCTCCTGCCCTTGCCGCTTCCAGAGAAGAGGCTACACTAAATCCCGGTCCTGAGTGACCGTGATACTCCACGATGATGTCCTTTTTGATCGCTTTTATTCCTTCCACGATTCGACCGATGGTTGCAGGACGCCCAATTCCGGCCATGTCCTTTATGCAGATTTCCTCTGCTCCCATATCGATCAGTTCACCGGCCATTTTGATGAAATAGTCGGCAGTGTGAATTTTTGAATGCGTGATGCACAGCGCACATTGCGAGATCATGCCACCCTCTTTAGCATAGTCGATGGACAGTTTCAAATTCCTCACATCGTTGAGCCCATCAAAGGATCTTGAGATATCCGTTCCCTGAATTTTCTTCAGCTTGAACATCAGCCGGCGCACGTCTCGTGGCACAGGATACATTCTTAGTCCATTCAGTCCGCGCTCAAGCATATGTGTTTGTATACCGGCATCATTAAATGGCTGAGTCCAGTCTCTCACCGCCTTATTCGGATTCTCTCCATAGAGCAAATTGATCTGCTCGAAACCGCCTCCGTTTGTCTCTACACGAGCAAAACAGCCCATTTCCACAATTGGCTCTGCCACTCGCACAAGCTGGTCTACTCTAGGCATGTACTTGCCCGAGGATTGCCATAGGTCACGATAGACCAGACTTAGTCCAATATCTCTTCCCATCTTATTCTTTGGATTATTGCTTCTCGATTTTGGTTATTTTTCCCTTTCCACCCGTGACAGACTCGACTGCCGCAGTAAGTACCGCCAGTGTCTTATCCGAAATTCCATCCTTACTTTCAGGCACAAATCGATTGACAAGCCTGATCAAAATATTGCCAGTGATCACAACCAAAAGCAGAACCACAAAAACAGTGATCATGCCAATTGCAAGAAGGGTAAGTGCTGAGGATATTTCGGGAGTCATGAGCTAATGGTTGTACTCAAATCTACTTCCTTGCATATTTCTTTTCGAATTTTCGAGAAAAAAGATTGACGAACAAAAACTAAGTTTTTCGTCTCCTTCTTGGAATCTTCTGACTCCAACTGCCATCAATAAGGAGACTGTGAGCGCTTATATTTTTGGCTTTTAGCTCCTTCTTGATCCATTCGGAATAATAGGTAGAGTTATCCGATCCGATGACCAATGTTTTGAACTTGAAGTTTTTTTGAAGCCAATCGATACTTTTCACTGATTGGTTATTGATGACCATAATATCTGCTTCAAGCGGTTTCTCAATCGAAAGGCCTGTGAGCAAGGAGTCGAGGATGAGGATGCGATGATTGGCCAAGTCTCCATACTTAAGTGCTCCTTTCGTAATTGCTACCGCATTGAACTCCTGAAGGTTTTCATGATAAGGATTAAGCCGCTTTCTTCTTCGATAGGGATCAATCTGAAATTTTAGTAGTTCATGATTCGCTTGATCTCTTGATTCAACAAATAAGGAAGCCGACTCGCCCTTTATCAGGTCAATAGCTGTGGTTCCTGAAATATCATAAATCACCAACTCCTGTTCTTGCAATTGATTCCACCGCAGGGAGGCCGACCAACCAAAAACAAAACAGATGGTGAGGGTTGCAGTGGTTAGGTAAGAAAGGCTCTTATGAAAAAACCCAAGCAAAAGAATTATAAGGAAAGCGTACACAAGGATCACTTGCAGATCATCAAAGTAAAGCCAGGTGATTAAACTACCTGGGATTTGCTCGACTAGACCAACGAGAAAATTCATTAACTCGATTATTCCTCCAAGGAAAAACCCAAAGACGAATCCGGTGAAGTCATGGAGAGTACCTACAATTAATGTAAAAATCCCAAAAACCATGATAATCATTGCTCCGGGAATCACCACCAAATTCGATAGAAAAAAGTAGGTAGGGAACTGATGAAAATAATAAATGGTAAGTGGAAGAGTAGAAATCTGAGCGGCGATAGAAACGGCTGTGATCTCCCACACTTTATTAAGAAAAGGATTGCTGACATACAGTCTGTGATAAATCTTGGGTTGCAAGTAGACTATTCCCGTGAGGGCCAAGAATGAAAGCTGAAAGCCAACCGAGAACAATAGATTCGGCTCCCAAAGGAGCAGGATAAAAGCAGCAATGCCCAGCGAATTGTAAATGTTATTGTCTCTGTTCATGGCACTGCTGGTGGCAAAAACAGAAAACATAACTGCGGCTCTTAGCACAGACGGTGACATGCCGGTAATGAACGTATAAAGCCAGATGATACTAATGGCAATAACGGCAATGAGCACTTTACCATATTTCAGTTTCTGAAGCGGTTTTAAAAACCCAAGCAGGATCAGGTACAAAATACCTACATGCAGGCCGGAAACGGCTAACACATGCATTGCCCCGGCTGACGCATACGCCCGTTTTAAATCTTCCGAGAGATAGTCTTTGATGCCCAGCAGAAGAGCTAGAGCAATGGCCTGCTCCTCTTCTTGAGGAATGTATCGCACGATTTTATCACGTAAATACTCACGGATTTGAAAGGCAAAAGCAAGGGTCTTATGCTCAGGATCATTCTTGAAAACTTCAATTCTGTCTTCTTGGATAAAGCACTGGCCATGCACGTGCTGGCGCTCCATGTACGCCGAGTAATTGAACTCCTCGGGATTGGTGGGTGGTGGTATCTCAGACGGATTGGCCATGACATGAATGACATCTCCATATTTGAGAATGAGGTCAGGTCGGAGATAGGCCGGTCTTCCTATTTTCTTGACATACAAATGAAGATTGCCAATCACCTGTCTCCTTCGTGTGGTGGTTCTTACTTCAGAAAGTTCCACGGTGTACCTACGTGTGGTGTTTTTCTCCAACACATCCGAAGTGACCCTCCCCTCGAACGCCACAATTCTCTCGTTTATATGCCGCCAATGTGCCGGATTATCCAACGGACGATTCTTGGAAGACACCCAGCCGAATGAATAGGCAATGATGGCCAGTGCAGCAACTCCACTGATGAAATGAATTTGTCCTATTTTCAATGGAACTGCGATCATCCAGGAAATGAGGAAGAAGCCAACCAAGTATATCATCAGTTCTTGTGGACTGCCCCACCAGTCTGCGAAATACTCGTAGAGGACAATGCCCGCTATACCCGCAAAGGCAAATCGTACAAAAGGAAATCTATTCCACGTGTGCATGTTCCGTTAAATATAACGAAGGTTAGATTTAAATCAAGACGACATTTAGCGATAACATCGATTAAATTCTTCCGTTATTTTCTGAGACTATTTAAGTTTGGGTTATGAAAATTTTGATGCTATCAATAGCAATGCTGTTTCTTTCATCGGCCAATTCTCCAGTCGTGGAAAATGAATGGATGACAGATTATGAAGCTGCTTTTGTAAAAGCGAAGAAAGAAAACAAGTACGTGTTGCTGAATTTCACCGGGTCCGATTGGTGTGGCTGGTGCAGAAAATTAGATGCTGAAGTTTTCACTCAGCCAGAGTTTCAGAAGTATGCCAAAGAGAAATTGGTTTTGTTAAAACTTGATTATCCCAGACGGACGCCACAACCAAAAGAAATCAAAATTCAGAATCAAAAGCTGGTTCAGCAGTTTGCCGTCAGAGGTTTTCCAACCATACTCTTGGCCAAAGCAAACCAGCAAGTGGTGTTAAGGACCGGCTATCAGCGAGGTGGTGCCGCCAGCTATGTGCAGCATCTCGATCGGGCGTTTAATTAATCTTCTCCATCGAGTAGTGCTGGATATTGCACTCCTCGAATTGCTCCCCTTTCTTCTGAAAACCGAATCGCTCATACAAAGGGATCGCCTTTAGCTGGGCATGCATATAGAGCAGATTCCCCTTGCCTTTAGATTTTTCAATATTATCCAGAACCGCCTGAACGAGCGCTCCCCCGATTCCATCCCCTCTTCGTGTGGCCTTCACCGCGAATCGCTCCAGTTTAATTCCGTTCTTAGTCTCTCTCCATCGAGCCGAACCGATCGGATCATCGTTTGCATCAAGCGCTACAAAGTGCGTGGATATGTCTTCAAATTCATCGAACTCCTCGTCCGGGTCCACCTCTTGTTCAACCACAAAAACCTCCTGTCTAATCGCAAAGAGCTTTTTCTTAAGCTCAGGTGTATTTGCTTCTAGAATCTTGTAATTAGTCATTCTTCAGCATGTTTTCTGTATGCCTTTATTATTTCTCTAACCAAGCGATGACGTACAACATCCTTCTCATCCAACGTGACAAACCCTATTCCTTTCACATCCTTGAGCACCTCAACAGCCTGAATAAGTCCTGATTTCTGCCTTGGAGGCAAATCAATTTGAGAGGTATCGCCTGTCACAATCACCTTGGATTCAGGACCGATTCTGGTCAGAAACATTTTGATCTGCATCTGAGTGGTGTTCTGAGCCTCGTCTAGCAGGATGAATGCGTTGTTAAGCGTTCTTCCTCGCATGTAGGCCAATGGCGCTATTTCCACCACGCCAGTCTCCATGTAATTACGAAGTTTCTCTGACTGAATCATGTCGTTCAGCGCATCATAAATGGGCCTCAAGTATGGATCGATTTTCTCTTTGAGGTCACCGGGCAAGAATCCAAGATTCTCTCCAGCCTCCACGGCTGGTCTCGTGATAATTATTTTCCTGACTTCCTTGTTTTTCAATGCCTGCACGGCCAACGCCACCGACACGTAGGTTTTTCCCGTTCCGGCAGGGCCAAGGGCAAATACCAAATCATTCTGTCGTACTGCATCCACCAGTTGCTTTTGGTTCAGCGTTTTAGGAGCGATTTTCACCCCACGAGTCCCAAACACAAGCACATTCTCTTCCTTCTTCAACTCGCTGCTATTCTCGCCATCTGAAATGTACTCTTTCACATTGTCGTGCGATACTTTACCGAATTTGTGATAGTGCGCCATCAGCGACTGCACCAGTTCATTAATTTTCAGAATTTGCGGGGCGGTTCCTTTGATTCTGATTTCATTTCCACGGCTGACAATTTTGCTTTCAGGAAAAGCAGATGAGATTTCTTTAATGTTCTCATTTTCAATGCCTAAAAAATCGACAAGGGAAATATTTTCGAGGGTGATGACCTTTTCTAACAAATGGTTTTTATTGTTTTTAAGTTTGTCTCACAAATTAAAGAATATTCTAATTCCTGAATGGCCATCATAACTTTTCTATCCGATTTTGGTGAGAAAGATCACTACGTGGCGGCCGTGAAAGCAAGCATTCTTGCCAAAAGTCCCTCGCAGCAGATTGTGGACATTTCTCACCAGATCAACCGCCATGACATCTCTCATGCGGCTTACGTGATCAAGTCTGTTTTTCAGCAATTCCCAAAGGGCACTGTTCATTTGATTTCCGTAAATCCTGTGACGAAAAGGAATGCAAGGATGGTGGCCGTGGAAATAGATGGGCATTTTTTTGTAGCTCACGATTCAGGGATTTTTAATTTGATTAGTTCCACCCCCATCGGCTTTGCCGTGGAGCTGCCGCCAATGGGCAATTCCTTCGAAACGCGCTCGGTGCTAGGCCCCATTGCTGCTCGATTGGCCAAGGGAGAATCGCTGCAGTCAGTGGGTAATCAAGCGATGAACCTTGAAATCAAAATGGATCGACAGCTCAAGGCAACTAAGCGTGAAATGGTTGGCCAAGTCATTCATATCGATCACTATGGCAACCTGATCACAAACATCAACAAGACGGATTTTGATAACATTTGTAAACTAAATGGCGGTGAGCCGGGATACACGGTCCGGTTTTCTCGAGAGGTTTTCACCAGACTGCATTCTCATTATTCTGATGTGGAGGACGGTGATTGTTTTGTGCTTTTCAACAGTGATGGCCTCCTCGAAATTGGCATCAACAAAGGACGAGCTTCTGAGTTACTTGGATTGAGAAAAGATGCTTTGGTTTCAATAGAATTCAATCAATAAGGGTATGCTGCTACGAATCGTGCGAATGGAGTTTCAAACCGACAAGCTTGATGATTTTCGGCATCTCTTTGAAGAAGTGCAGTCTAAAATTTCCGGATTTCCAGGCTGCCAGCATGTGGAAATGTGTACCGACCCTGATCTGGAAAATGTGAGATACACTTTCAGCAAATGGGATGACCAAGCCGCACTGGATGCCTACCGGCATTCGGAGCTATTCGATGAAACTTGGAGGCGGACAAAAGCTCTGTTTGCTGGAAAGCCACAGGCTTTTTCGCTCATTCAAGGTTAATCCAACAGGGTTAATCCAAACTCTTGAAAGTACTTAGGCCGCATTCCAAGAAAGCAGCATACTTATCCGAATCGGGCGTGTACGCCACCGGATGATTCAGCAGTTCTCCGCTCGGGCTCAGCAAAGCATAAAAAGGCTGTGAATTGATCTTGAAGGTCTCCGTCTGAAAATGCGCCCACTTCTGACCGACCGTCCTCAAAGTTCGTGTGCCTCCCGTGGCTCTTTCTACTGTGACTTTCTGGTCTTCCGGCAATTCCTCCCGATCATCTACATACAAGGAAATAAGCACATAGTCATCTCGAAGCAATTTGTACACCCTTGGATCCGGCCACACATGTTCCTCCATCTTTCGGCAATTCACACAGGCATGACCAGTGAAGTCAAGCATGATTGGCTTTTGTTGCTCCTGCGCATAAGCCACTCCCTCATCAAGGTCCTTGAAACAATTGAGGTTTTGCGGGCAGTCATTTGGATACAAAAAACTGTACCCTACAGGTGGAGCCAGTCCGCTTAACAACTTCAGCGGAGTGAAAGATTTGGTGGCCTCATTGTACCGAAACCCGGTTGAAAGATAAATGGCCGCCAGGAAAGCGATCACACCAACGGAAGCTGCTCGAGGCTTCAGGTTTGTGGCCAAGAAACCATCCTGCAATTTTAATTTTCTGATAAAATAAACGCCCATTGCGACGAAAATAAGAATCCATACTCCTAGGAAAACTTCGATTTTCAAAATTCCCCAATGCTCAACCAAATCGGCATTCGATAGGAACTTGAGCGCCAGGGCAAGCTCGATAAATCCTAAAGCCATTTTTAGATTATTCATCCAGCCACCAGACTTTGGTAGCTTCTTGATCCATCCTGGAAAAGCGGCAAATAGGGCAAATGGTAACCCAAGTGCCAGACCAAACCCACTCATACCCATTGTCAATTGCGTAGCTCCCCCTTGTGGCGTGATGGAGCCCGCCAATAATGAACCGAGAATAGGGCCAGTGCAGGAGAACGAAACCAAAGCGAGTGTGAGCGCCATAAAGAAGATGCCGATGACTCCACCCGTGGATTCTGCCTGACTTGCTTTATTGGTCCAGCTGCTAGGAAGGGTGAGTTCGTAATAGCCAAAAAAGGAAAAGGCGAAAACGATGAAGACAATGAAGAAGATCACATTGAGCCAGACATTCGTGGAAATCTCATTGAGGATGTCGGGGTTCAGGTTGTCCATCAGATGAAATGGAACGCTCAGTAATACGTAGACCAAAAGAATGAAGAATCCGTAGAGCGCGGCATTTCCGAGTCCTTTGCTTTTAGCAGAATCTCCTTTGGTGAAGAAACTCACTGTGAGTGGAATCATCGGGAATACGCAAGGTGTCAGCAATGCGATCAGGCCACCAAGAAAACCTAGTATGAAAATTCCCCAGTTCGTTTTTTTGACAACCAAAGGCTCTCCGCATTCGGCAAGCGGCTCGTTGGTTATTTCAAATTCCGAGGTTGGTGCAGGGTTCACAACTTCATCCGAAACATTGGCAGAATCTGACGCTATTTCTGTGTTGCTGTCCTCCTTTGGTTCATCAGGCTTTTCGGGCTCTTTTTCTTTCTTCTCCGTCTTACCAAATCTTCCAGAGTCCTTCAATTCAAAGGAAAAATCCTCCTCGGTGGGAGCCAGGCATTTGCTGTCGTCGCACGTCATGTACTCCAGATAGCCTACAATTGGCTTGCTGAAATCAGTGATTTTTACTCTTTGCGTGAAGGTGACAAGCTTGGCATATTTGATCACATGCATCTCAAAAACCGGATCCATCCCTTCTTTCTTATGTGCACTCTCCTCTTCAGCCTCACCTAGTATTTCAAAATGATCTCCGTCGAAAATGAATGCCGTCGGGATCGGGCCACCCTCATCTATGAATTGAGAATATACATACCAGCCATCTTCCACAGTGGCCATGAATATTAGATCATATTCGTCTGCCGCAACCTGGCGACTATCATACTCCCAAGAAACAGGATTGAATATCTGTGAAAAACCGGTGAGCGAGCCAAGAACGGCCAAAGCCGCTACCACATATCTAATCATAAAATTGACTTTCTGAGATTCGAATCTACAACGATGAAAGGGAAAGCAGAGTTCTTAGTTGGTCGTTTTAGGCGGGACCGGGATTTTTATATGGAAAGTACTCCCATCTCCCACTTTGCTTGTTATTGCTAATTCACAATGGTTCAATTCCAGCAATTCTACGCTTACATTCAATCCCAAACCCGTACCTACCTCGCCTTTGGTGCCCGATTCTGACAAGACTATCTGCTTCTTCAAAATACTCTGAATAGACTCCTGCATCATGCCTACTCCGGTATCTTTCACGGTGAGTAAGCATAGTTTATCGAAATGCTTTTTATGCATTTTAATAGTTATTGCTCCGCCCTCTAAGGTGAATTTCAATGCATTGTGAATCAAATTCCGCATGATAAGTTTGAAGTGATTTTTGTCCATAAATATGTCCACTCCCTGCCCGACAAAATCAATTCTAATTCCTTTGGATTCGGATATTCCTCGGTAGACAACCATGATTTTCTCAATCTCAGGAACCGGATCAAAGGACTCAGGGTTTGCGGTCATACTATCCGCACCAATCTTTGACCAATCTAATACTCCATCTATGGTCTCTTGCAATGGTGCAAATCTCTCTCTGAGCTCCTCCTGATGTTTAAAGAAATCCTCCTGGTTCATTATGCCGCTTTTCCCCACTGACAGTAACGCCTCAAATGTGCTTAATGGGCTCTTAATGTCATGAGCAATAATTGATAACAGTTTTTTCTTTGCGTCATTGGTTCGTTTTAGGTTTTCCAATGTTTTCTGCAAAGCGTTCTTCACTATCACAAGGCTCAGGTAAATGCCTGTGCACATAACGACCGAATTACTCACCAGAATGGCGAAATCTCTATCCAGTGACAAATCCATGGACACATATTTGCAGTACTTAGCCAAGATTAGTTCGGAAAATATGATGAGAAACTGCACAAAAAGCACCCGACCATCGAAAAAGAAGACGGAAACCGCAATAAACCCAATTAGCCAGTTCTCCGTGTCTGCATAAACCTCTGAATCAAACGCCAAAAAAGATGCAGCCATGATCCCCGCGCAGGTCAGATTAACTAGGAAGAGGCTTGCTAGTAAATGCCACCCTTTAGAGTTGAACCAAAAGACCAAACAAAGCGCGATGATCAGTGAAAACCCCACGAATAATTGATCGAACAAACCAAACCCAATAACCAAACCCATCAGTCCAAAAGTAAAAGCCAGCGTTGCAAGCGTAAGAGAGTTGGATAGAACAACTCGCTGCTTAATCATCGGATCAGTCGCCCTAACCAAGCCAGCACTTACGATGCGCTTAAAAAAAGTCACAATTACTTCAATCATTCGGATCAATTTACCCGGAATATTATCTAATGACAATGCTCAATAGCCTTGAACTTAAGTTCTTATTCCTAAATGAAAGAATTTGTTCGAGGACATGCTTTTGCCAAAAGCTCTAAAAAAAGCCCTGACAACTTATAAGTTGTCAGGGCTTAGAGTACCTGAGGCCGGAATCGAACCGGCACTCCTTGCGGAACACGAGTTTGAGTCGTGCGCGTCTACCAGTTCCGCCACTCAGGCATTCTGTTTTCGCAAACGGTTGGCAAAAGTATCTAAACAGATATAGATTGCAAAGTCTATTTCAAATCATGGAAAGTCAAACCCATTCTACGCTTAATTATGCTGGATTTTCGGCCCGAATGCTGGCGCATAATTTTGATCTAATTATTCTCCTGCCCTTCTTTTATCTGATTGGAGAATATGTGGAGAACAATTTTATGCTCGTCGGTTTGTGCTTTGCTCTTTATGTGATTTATCATTCTGTTTTCGAAATGACCAAGTGGAGAGGCACACCAGGGAAAAAATTGCAAAAAATGAAGGTGACCGATGCTGAAGGGCAGGAATTGAGTGTTTTGCGGGTTTTTGGAAGGAATATCCTCAAGATTCTTTCGGCACTTATCGTTTTCATTGGGTTTGCCATGATCTCATGGGATCCAAAAAGACAGGGGCTCCACGATAGACTTGCGGGCTCCATTGTTATTTTTTGATCGGTTTTTCCCTGTGGAGTAGAGAAAACATTTTAACTTTCGCTGCGAAATAAGAATCACAACCCCTATGAGCGGAATTAAAAAATTCGAGAGCTTTTTTGAAGGAATCATGTTCTGGAGTAGATGGGTGCAAGCTCCCCTCTATGCTGGCCTTGTTGTCGGTGCTATCCTGTACTTGGTTAAGTTCTTTCAGGAACTCTACCACACTTTTGAGAAAACTTTAGAACTCCATGAAATCGACATGATGCTCAAGATTTTGAGTTTGGTGGATATTTCCATGGTAATGAACCTGGTGGTGATGGTGACCATTGGAGGGTACTCCATCTTTACGAGCCGCATCGACGTGGACATGCATGAGGATAAGCCGCTTTGGCTGGAAGGTCTGGATGCAGGTCAGCTGAAGATCAAATTGGCTACTTCGCTTGCCTCTATCTCGGGGGTGCAGCTTTTGAAAACATTCATTGATTACCGTGAGGAGAAAGAAAAGTCAGGATCTGAGGGTATCATCATGGAGATCGTTATTCACATGGTATTCATTCTTTCGGCGCTTTTACTCTCTCAGACAGAGAAAATCACGCACAGTTATCACCACGTAGGTATTGCAGATGATGATGAAGGTGATGCACACAAGGAAGCTCACTAGACTTTAAAGAAAGAAAAAAGGAAGGCTCTCAAACGAGAGCCTTTTTTTATTGGTCAGTTCTTAAGTTAATTTCTATTTTTGCCGTCCTTCATGCGCACGTGGCGAAACCGGTAGACGCGCCAGCTTGAGGGGCTGGTGGGAGCAATCCTGTGGAAGTTCGAATCTTCTCGTGCGCACATTTTATCCAATCAGATCTATGTGGGAAGAAGAGGATGATAATGAAAACTTGAAAGCTTCTAGGTGGATACTTTATGTCGTTATTATTGGAGCAATTATCATCTTCCTTATCAACCTTATCTGAAGATCAATCTTTCTCCCAAACCACGTCCGAAAACCAGCCATCCTGATCACTAAAGACAGTGACTGGCTTGAATCCCACCTCTTTCGAGATTTCGTTCAGCTCCGACTCGCTGTATTTCTTGCTAGTCTCCATAAAAATAGACTCCCATGCCTCAAACTCGATCGTCCGCTCCCCGATAGCCACCGTTTGGGCTTTCTTGCTTATCAAGTAGCTCCTGCATTCGCCCGTCTGCGGATTGTAGTATGGATAATGCTGAAACTGATCCACGTTAAAGTCGGCCGCTAGCTCTTCATTTATTCTTCGCAAGAGATTGAGATTAAATTCTCTGGTTATCCCCTCACGGTCATTATAGGCAGAAAGGATGATGGATGGATCTTTTTTCATATCCACACCCATGAAGAGTAAATCGCCTTTCCTCATGAATGAATGAAGCTTGGAGAGAAAACTGGCATCCCCTCCCTCGCCAAAATTTCCGATGTTAGAGCCAAGGAAAAAGACGACATCCTTACCCGGCTTCTTCCCGATTTCTTCCAGCGCATGAAAATAGTCACCTTCATACGTCTCAATATTTAGTGACGGCAATTCACTTTTAAGCTTGTTCTCCAAAATCTCGAGCACGTTACCAGAAATGTCCACAGGTGAGTAAGTGAACTCACAACCTGACTCGAGAAAATGCTTTAGAAGAATTTTTGTTTTCGTACCGTCACCGGCTCCCAATTCTATGATTCTAATCGCTTCTCCTTGAGTAAGTGAATCAAGGATTTGTTGCTTCTGCGTTTCGAAAATTTCGAACTCCTTATTGGTGAGGTAATATTCATCCAGCATCATTATTTGCTGGAAAAGGACGTCTCCTTTTGCATCATAGAAATACTTGGAGGAAAGCCGCTTCTTATCAGATTGGAGGCCGGTGATCACGTCTTCCTCGAATTGCGAAAGGAAGGTGGTTGTTTGAGTCATAGATTAGATATGTCGGGCGAGTCGTATTCCTGAGAATAGCCAACGAAGATGTGGGTGAAAAAAGTTTCGATAAGTGCTGCGGATGTGATTAGCGGGTGTAGCGAAGGAGCCTCCACGTAGCACCATTTGATTGATCATGAATTTTCCGTTGTATTCACCGAGCACTCCTTCGGGAGCTTTATAAAACGGATACGGGCGATAGGCACTTGCCGTCCACTCCCAAACATTTCCAAAGAAATTCAGGGTATCCTCTTGTCTAGTTCTGTACAACTCAGATTCAACAAAATTTGAATCCGGGTTGGGCTTTGGGTTCAATAGCTTGCAGGCCACCTCCCATTCATGCTCCGTTGGCAATCTCACCCCTTTCCACCGCGCATATGCATCAGCCTCATAAAACGAAACATGGACAAGAGGATCATTCTTGTCAATTGGCTGTAGCCCGTTCAAGGTGTATTCCATCCAGCCTCCATCGTCACGCACCCAATACATCGGCGATTTAATTTCATTTTCAGCCACCCACTTCCAGCCTTCATCCAGCCACAATTCTGTTTTCTCATATCCCCTCGCTTCCAGAAACTCCAAATACTCACCTTTGGTCACCAATCGGTCAGCTATTTCAAAATCATGCAGAAATACAGTGTGAATTCCCTTCTCATTGTCAAAATGGAAATCATCGCCGGAATAGCCTATTTGATAATTACCACTTTCAATTCGCCTCCAGCTTCCTTCCGTTCTAACGCTATTCGATTTTACCAAACGAGCATACTCAGGAAACAGTGGATTGTGTCCTAAAATGTACTTGATATCATAGAGTAAAAGTTCTTGATGCTGTTGCTCGTGCTGGAATCCAAGCTCCATCAAATAGGCCAGTTCATGGTTGATCTCGGTGTTTTCTAAAAACTCCAGAACGTGTTCATTCACATAGTTTCTATAGGCCAATATTTCCTTAACCGTAGGGCGAGTGAGGTATCCGCGCTCAGCTCTTTGCCACCGCTCCCCTGCCTGCACATAGTAGCTATTGAACAAGAAAGGATAGCTTGGATGAAAAAGTTTGTACCCTTTCATTCTGGGAACAAGAATGAACGTTTCGAAAAACCAAGTGGTGTGTGCAAGGTGCCACCTGGGAGGACTCACATCAACTACCGGCTGAGCGACAAAATCCTCGATTTCCAGAGGGGTGCACAACTTTTCCGATTGCTGTCGAATGATAGAGAATTTTTCTGTAGTAATCTTGCGTTGAGAAACCGGAGCGTCCATAAATGCTGATTAAATCACATCTAAGGGCAATCTAAGAAGAAAAAGAAAACCCCGGTGGATTCACCGGGGTTTAATCACTAACCAAAAACTCAATCAACCTAACCTTAATCACTACGATTACGGTACTTTCATATACCGTGCCAAAAATTCAATTCGTGCGTGAATTAATTCGAAAAAATGCTTGAACAAATACCTCAGGATGGAGGGCCAATTTATGCTGAAACCGATCTATCTGCCTACATCGCAGAGCCGTGGAACGCCATCTCTTCATTAGCTATTCTATTGCCGGCCGTTTATTGGGCGTTTCGATTAAAAGGAGATTTCAAAACCTATTCATTCATTTATTTCTGCGTTCCATTTTTGTTTTTTGGAGGTCTGGGGAGCACCCTTTTTCATGCGTTCAGATCATCGGGATGGTTCCTTTTGATGGATGTACTACCAACAGCCATTCTCACCCTATCGGTGAGCATATATCTCTGGATAAAAATTCTCCCAAAGTGGTGGCTTGTTTTTTTTACGGTGGTGCCTTTGTTCACTTTAAGGTTTGTGATTTATGAGCACTTGCCCCCTCCGGCCTCTATAAACACGAGCTATTTTCTAACGGGCACGTTGATTTTTGTCCCGCTTATTATTGAGTTGATCAAGACTTCTTATCGAGGTTTGTTCGATATTTCCTTGTCGGTACTATTCCTCGGTCTTTCGCTCCTATTTCGTGAAAGGGACTTTGCGATGACGCAGTGGCTGCCCATGGGGTCTCATTTTCTTTGGCATCTCTTCAGCGGAGTGGGTGCCTTCTTTTTAGCTCAATATTTATATAAATTGAGACGCTTTGAGCTAGAAACCTCTCAATCGCTATGATTCATCTTGTGCTAATAATTTCTTGGCTGACGTTATTTTTTCCTATTTCTGATTCTCAAAAACCAAATGTTACGGAAGAAGAGAAACAAATGATCCTAGACCGCCATGCGTTTTGGCGCGCGGATGTAGGGCTGGGCAAACTAGAATGGTCTGATGAAATGGCCAAACTAGCCGATGATTGGGCAAGACAATTGGCAAAAGATGGGTGTGCGTTTAAGCATCGGCCCAATAACAAGTTTGGTGAAAATCTATTCTATGGGACGGCCGGATATTATACAGCGGGAGATGCAGTAGATGCGTGGGGTGAGGAGAAGGCTGATTATAACTACAATTCGAATAAATGTAAGACGGGCAAGATGTGTGGCCATTACACGCAGATTGTTTGGAAAAACACACAGAAAGTGGGGTGTGCCAAGGTAGAATGCAATGGCAATGTCATCTGGGTTTGTAACTATGATCCTCCGGGGAATTGGGTTGGAGAAAAACCCTATTAAGATGGAGAAGAGACACCCCGTATTTCTCATTGACGATGATATTATCTATCAAAGCATAACCAGTATGCTTATAGAAAGGGTTTTCAAGCCCATTGATTTCCATCCCTTCAATAATGGTCAGGAAGCATTGGGGATCATCAAATCAAACACACAAAACCAGGACCTTCTTCCGAGTCTTATTCTACTGGACATCAATATGCCCATCATGGATGGCTGGAAGTTTCTAGAGGAGCTCTCTCTGGTACTCCCTGACATGGTCAAGCAACCGCGCATTAGCATGATGAGTTCATCTTCGCTTGAAGAAGATGTGAATAGGGCTATGAAATTTCCTGCAGTTGTGGAGTTTGTTACAAAACCCTTGACAATAGAACACTTACAGCGTCTAACTGAGGATTTTTAGGGGAGTGAGTTAAAGATAAGATTGTTGGGTACTCACAAAAAAAGCCCCTTTCGGGGCTTTCAAAAATTCAAAATTCCATAATCAGAAATTAAACGAAAGACCCGCCTGAAGCGCTAGCTGCTCGAGCGGAGTGTTGTATTTTGCTTGAAGATTTAAATCCATAGAATCATTTATCGGAATATTCATACCACCTCCTAAATTCAACCCTGTTTCTGTTAAAGTCAGGCTGTCGCCATTTCCATCGGTCCCTGTGTATGAAGCAAAAGAAATACCCGCCAGACCATAAAACTGGTCAAAGTAATACCGACCATCCACATTAAATGAAGACTTCCGATACTTACTATCACCAAATTTTTCGGGAAAATAGTATTCATAGCTAGGAGCAATACTCAAATCATCCGTAATTAAGTATTCAGCTCCAAGTACTAAACCAAGGCCCATCGCACTATCGAAGGCATTATCGCCGAAACTTGCATTTGTCCCTAGACCCAATCCAACAGAAGCCCTGAGATCGCCCTGAGATTGAGCGACCAATTGCGACCCCACTAAAAGACAAAAAACACAAACACAAATTGATAATAGTTTCTTCATGATAATTTAGATTTTTATTGTTTGATCAAAAGTACGGATTTACATGAGTTCACGGAAAAAAATCGCTGTTCTTACTGGAGCGGGCATCAGTGCCGAAAGTGGGATCAATACATTTCGGGATGCTGGTGGACTGTGGGAGGGACATGAGGTGATGGAGGTGGCTTCTCCTCAGGGTTGGCGAGCAAATCAGGAATTGGTTCTTGATTTCTACAATCAGCGAAGGAAACAAGCCTTAGAAGTAGGTCCGAATTCAGGTCACTCAGCTCTGGTTGATTTAGAAGACAAGTTTGATGTCACGATCATCACACAAAATGTGGACAATCTTCATGAGCAGGCAGGAAGTTCAAAAGTTCTCCATTTGCATGGAGAGTTGTTCAAAGTCAGAAGCACTCTTGATGAGACACTAGTGTACGATCTCGATGGATGGGAACTGAAAACAGGCGACAAATGTGAAAAGGGATCACAACTCAGACCCCACATTGTTTGGTTCGGCGAGATGGTTCCTATGATGGAAGAAGCCGCACGAATTGCCTCTGAGGCTGACATTTTCTTAGTGGTAGGAACGTCTTTAGCGGTATATCCTGCCGCAGGGCTCTTAGACATTATTTCATTCACTACACCCAAGTTCATCATAGACCCAAATCTGCCTATTTCAAGGGGAAATGAGTATCTTCACTTGATTGAAGAGCCTGCCACTACGGGTGTGCCAAAGGTTCGAGATCTACTAATCACACAATATTTTGAGTAAAGAATTAATCACGTCTTTCTATACCGCTTTTCAAAATCTGGATGCCGAAAAGATGGCTAGTCACTACCACGAGCTCGCTTATTTTTCTGATCCCGTTTTCGTCACCTTGACCTCAGAGGAAGTTTGCACGATGTGGAAAATGCTAATAGAAAGATCAAAAGGTCAGCTTAAAATTGATTTCCACACCATAAAAGAAGCGGAGGACAGTGCTTCGTGTATCTGGGAAGCGAAGTATACTTTCAGTAAGACCGAAAGACCCGTTCACAATGTCATCAAATCAAAAATGACCTTTGAAGATGGTAAAATTATTATTCACGAAGACAGCTTCAATTTTTGGAAATGGTCACAAATGGCACTCGGCATGCCTGGCCTATTGCTTGGCTGGTCGCCTTTGATCAAGGGTAAAGTCCGCGCACAAGCCAAATCGGCCCTGATGACCTATTTAATAAATGAAACTAAATCCTAGTTATGAAATATCTGCCCATTCTACTACTTATGGTTTCCTGCAATGTGAAAACAGAAGTCACCTACGATGAAGAACTTGCACATCCAAAGCCTGATTTTATCTTAGAAAAAACCCAAAAACACAATAAATTCAGTCGAACTATTCCTCCCGTGCTCACTGTAAATAGCGGCGCTATTATTGAAATTTCTACAGAAGAAGCAACGGATGGTCAGATGACTCTGGAATCAGACACTTCTGATCTGATGGGTCTGAGCTTTGATCCAATTCATCCATTGACCGGACCCATTTTCATCAAAAATGCCATGCCGGGTGACGTGATTGCCGTGACCTTGCACCGAATAGAATTGGGAGATTGGGGCTGGACCGCCATCTTACCTGGGTTTGGTTTTTTGGCTGATGAATTTACCAAACCCTATCTCAGAACTTGGGAATTATCGGGAAAAAATCAAGTAAAATTCAATGACAAAATTACTATTCCATTGAAGCCATTTCCTGGGGTCTTGGGGGTAGCTCCTCCAACAGATTCACTTTTAAGTACTATACCCCCCAGAGCCAATGGAGGAAACATGGATGACCCGCATATTGTTGAAGGAACTAAAGTATACCTCCCTGTTTTTGTAGAAGGAGCATTATTTTCAATTGGAGATGCTCATGCTGCACAAGGACTGGGTGAAGTCTGCGGAACGGCCATCGAAGCACCAATGAAATTCCTTGTGGAAATTGAGTTGATCAAAGACAAGACAATTAAGGAGCCGCAGTACGAAAGAGAAGATATCTATGCTGTTACCGCCTTTGGAACATCAATTGATGAAGCTGCCAAAAAAGCAACTCAATACATGATCGACTATCTAACATCAAATCATGGAATCACTCGAAATGAAGCGTATATGTTATGCTCTCTTGCAGGAGACTTAAAGATTGCCGAGGTTGTGGATATGCCGCATTATTTAGTGACTATGCATATTGATAAAGGCGTATTGGGCCTAAACTAGATTATTTAAGGTCAAAATTACCCCCGGTTTGGGATAGAATAAGCGGACGCCAGAATTCATCGATTATATCTTTCTCCCCAGTTGGGGTTTGAAGATATCCATAATGCTTCCATTGATTTCCAGAAAGTTCCTTATCAAAAGGAATAACCTCACCTATCAATTGAGTATCTGGATATTGCATTAGAATTTTCTCAGAATATCCTGATTCAGAAACAGAATAGGTTCCTGACCCGGCCGCATATATTTGATCTCCCTCTTTGTCAAACTTGACCCAAACAAAATGAGTGGCTGTCAAAATTTTGATGTAACCTATAATGTCAGGGTAGACCATGTATCCACTTTCAGGATTGTCCAAATATTTTACCAGCTCCCAAGCCCCCACAAGTTCAGACTTAGTTTTAGGTGCTTTTACAGGTTTCCAGATTTCCTGAATCTTAGAAGAGTCCACCACAATATTTTCTCCTTCCAGGCCAATATCAAATACCTTGGCATATCCGGTGTGGAGCCATTCCTTTCCTTTCCTTTGCACATCAAAAGGAATGGTCTGACCCAATTCACTTGATCCAGGGGGATAAAAGAAATCAAGGTTCTCAACATATCTTCCCTTAGCATCTATGGAATAAGACCCTCCGCCCATGCCCAGAAGGGTATTCGTTTTCAAATCAAACTTTACCCAGGTGAAATGATCTGCCGAGATGTGCTTCTGATAGAGAATGTCGGTCGGGTTTTTCGTCCAATCAACATCTCCCGTGCCATGATCCACGAATGACTTTAACTCCCAAGTGCCTTCCAGTGAAATTTGGCCATGTGCCAAGCCATACCCAAAAACAACCGAAATAAGAAGAGCAATAAGGTATCTCATGGACTTTGTTGTTTGATCATGAGATAATTTAAAATAATTGATTGCCAATTAAAAGAAAGGCGGAAGAATTTATTCGAATTAATTAGCTTCTATAATTATACAAAAACTGTCATTGTATTGAATTCAATCGATTGCATGAAATCCCTGAGAATCTATGATTCTGCCAAAAAAAAATTATCTTTCAGTTCTTTCATAAAAACTAATGTTAAACTAAAACTCTACAACATGAGAAAAATTTACTCAAAAATGAGCTTAATGGCCGGGATGTTACTCGTACCATTGAGTTTACTTTTCGGGCAGACTCAAGTAAGTGGCACGGTTACCGATGGTACAACCGGAGAAGCACTTATTGGTGTTACTGTCTTGGAGAAAGGCACCACGAATGGCGCCATCACTAATATTGATGGACAGTATTCGTTCTCCGTCTCAGACGGAGCTATTCTTGTTTTCCGCTTCATAGGATACTCAACCATTGAAGTGGCAGCAAGTGAAGCAGGCGACATGCAACTCGCACAGGATGTTACAAATCTTGATGAAGTAGTCGTAACAGGTCTGGCATCCTCCGTGAAGAGGTCCAACTTGGCCAACTCCGTTGCATCCGTTTCTGGCAAGAAATTGACTGCCATTACCAATCAATCCACAATGGATGGTGCACTGTATGGTAAATTCAAAGGCGCGAATATTTCAGCGAGCTCAGGAGCTCCTGGTGGAGGTATCTCCATGAGATTAAGAGGTGTAACCTCCGTTTTTGGAGACCAGCAGCCTCTCTTCATCGTAGATGGGGTGTATATGGACAACTCTTCTGTTTCGCTTGGTAACAACATTGTTAGTGAAGCGGCAGGCGGAGGTAATCCCTCAACCAATCAAGATGATGCTTCAAACAGGATTGCTGATCTGGATCCTGAAGACATTGAAAACATCGAAATCCTTAAAGGAGCTTCTGCAGCTGCTATTTATGGATCTCGAGCTGCCGGTGGTGTGGTAATCATTACCACTAAACGTGGATCTGCTGGAAATACACAAGTTTCATTTTCACAAACCGTGGGATTGAGATCACCAACGAAACTTCTTGGAATGAGGGATTGGGATGCCGATGAAATCACCGCTGCTGGTGGCAATCCTAATGATCCATTGAACGACTATGAAGCTGAAGTTTTTGATCATGTAAGGGTAACAAATACTTCAAGATTTACGGTATCTGGTGGTGCTGGTAAAAGTGATTTCTTTCTGGGAATGACCTATAAAAATGAGCCAGGGTTGGTTCAGAATACGGGTTACGAGAAAGGATCTGTTAGATTAAATGTTGGTCATAGATTTAATGACTGGTTGGATATTTACGTTACTAACAACTACATCAACTCACAGGCGGATAGAGGGTTCTTTAACAATGGTAATCAGAATAGAACAGTAGGATACGCACTAGCCTTCACCTATCCTTGGGAGGATTTATTCCCTGTGGATGGAGCATACCCTGCCGGAGGTGCTGGTTCCAATGCTTTGGAAACAATAGCAATCACGACAAATCGTGAAAACATCAACAGATACATTGGAGGAGCAACTACAAACGTGAAAATTTTAACTCAGGAGGATAATCAATTGAAATTGGTTCTTCAGGCCGGTTTAGATCAATATACACTTAGAACCACAAGTATTTTCCCAAAGAGTCTATCATATTTTAGGAGTCCAACTTCTCTTGGTGGTGCTGCCATTTCAGGAACGACCATTAACACCAACTACAACATGACAGCCTCCTTGGTGCACTCATATTTTATGGATAATGGATTAAGTTTCACTACTCAAGTGGGGAGCTTCCAACAGAGCTTTAACAGAAACACCGTTATCACAACCGCGACAGGTTTAAATGGTTCACAAACTAACTTGGACCAATCCACAAATATTGGAGTGCAACAAATAAGAAGACCTCAAGAGGACAAGGGATTTTTCTTTCAAGAAGAGGTTAACTTCCAAGACAAGGTAATTGGTACCGTGGGGTATCGTGGTGACAAATCAACCAATAACGGTGATGCCGATCAATTCTACTACTACCCAAAAGTAAGTTTAGCTGTAAATCTTCATGAATTTGACTTCTTCCCTGTGACTGATATTGTAAGCACGGTGAAACCAAGAGTTGCCTATGGTGAGTCAGGTCGTTTTTCGAATTTCAACGATCGTTTCACGTCGGTAGGTGCTCAATTAATTGGAGGCACATCAGGATTGTCTCCCAACAATTTAAGAGGAAATCCAGATGTAGGTCCTGAACGACAAAAAGAATTGGAGTATGGATTAGACTTTGGGTTATTGAACAACCGAATAGGTGTTGATGTAACGTTCTACACCAAGAAAATGGTTGATGTGTTGCTACAGCAGCAATTCGCAACATCTTCAGGCTTTACTGCCCAAGTTGGAAACGCTGCAAAGCTTAGAAACGATGGAATAGAGATAGGAATTAATGCAACTGTTATCCAAAACAGTTCTATCACTTGGAATACCACTGTTAACTGGTGGAGAAACAAATCAGAAGTGTTTAGACTGGATGTGGATCCATTTAACATTGGCGGATTTGCCGCATCATTGGGCACCTACCGAATTGAGAAAGGAAGTAGCCCTACCCAAATCGTTGGAACTTTTGATGATACCGGTTTAACGCAAGATGAAATTGATAGAATCGACCCGAATGGTGATGGTTTTGCTGTTTATGGTAACTCAGAACCGGATTTTCAAATGTCATGGTTTAACTCTATTAACTATAAGAACTTTAGCTTAACGTTTTTATGGCACTGGAAAAAAGGTGGAGACAATATCAATTTAACAACTCTACTATATGACCTAGCTGGTACCACTTGGGATTACGACGATACCGGACTAGATCCTGAAGGGTTATTGTCCAACGGAGATTACCGAGCTAGTCAAGCTTTTGTTAATCCAGAGCCGGTAATCGAGGATGCCAGTTACTTGAGACTAAGGGAAATAGGCTTTTACTATACCCTACCTAAAGACTTAATTCCACAGCTTTCCCGAGTGCAAGTAGGTGTGTCAGGTCGTAACTTGATTAACATTTTTGATTACAATAGTTATGATCCTGAAGTATCCAATTTTGGAAATAATGTTCTTGGAAATACTGTGGAGGTAACTCCTTACGCAGCATCCAAGTTTGTGAACTTCCACTTAAATGTTAATTTCTAATCATTCAAGTAGAAAAAATTATGAAAAATTTATATAGCAAAATACTCACAGTCGCTATCCTAATTGGATTGTCGGCTTGTACATTGGATGATATTGATAATCCAAATGCGCCTACATTTGAGAGCTTCACTTCTGGAGCCTCTCAGGCAGACGTTCAGCTCTTAGCTGTGGGACTTGAGGCCATCATGAGAAATGATCTTCAATTTCACTACCAAACAGTTAGTATTCTAGGACGTGAATATTATGACTTGACAGGAGTAGACCCTCGGTTTACAGGAGAGCTTCTTAAAGGCACACTAGACAATAATGGATTCTTAACAACCAGAGCTTTTGCAGCTTGGTATAAAATTGTTCAGTCTGCCAATTTACTGATCACTGCAGTCGAGAACTCAGCGGCTGGATTTGATGATGCCACAAAAGCAGGCTATTACGGTTATGCAAATACATTAAAGGCTTATGCTTTAATGATGGTTGCAAATCGTCAGTACACCAATGGAATTCGATTGGATGTTGGCGATCCAGATAACCTCGGTCCATTTGTGAGCTACGAAAATGCGCTTGCAGGTATCATGACGATTTTGAACACAGCAAATACCCAGCTGGCAACTGCTGAAGCCGGTGGAGATGAGTTTGATTTTGCACTTAGCTCAGGTTTTACCGGATTCGATACTCCATCAACTTTTGCTGAATTCAATAGAGCAATTGCAGCCAGGGTGGCGATTTATCAAGGAGATAAATCAACGGCGTTAACAGCATTAAACGATTCATTCTTTGATCTCGCTGGGAGCTTAACGACGGGCGTTAGCCACGTTTTCGGACTGACTGGTAATGACATTTCGAATGCGTTGTTCTACATTGTTGATCAAGATAGATTTATGGCTCATGATAGTTTTGTAGCCGATGCTGAAGGTGGAGATACGAGGGTAACCTCTAAGACCAATCTTTTTGCAGGCGGAACCATTACTTTCGATGATCTTTCTGCTGATTATCAAGCGGTTGTCTACAGCAGCAATGTTGACCCTGTAGGTTTAATCAGAAATGAAGAATTAATCTTGTTGTATGCTGAGGCTAATATCGGTGCAGCTGGGAATACTGAGGCCATAGCAGCTCTGGACGTAATCAGAGCTTCTGCTGGGCTACCTGCGTATTCTGGCGGCACTACAGATACAGATGTAGAAACCGAACTGTTGAATCAGCGTCGCTATTCATTATTCGGTGAAGGTCACAGATGGATAGACCTTCGTAGATATGACCGTTTAGACGAGATTCCTTTGGATAGACCGGGTGATGCAGTAGCTGATGCATTCCCGACCCCTGTTACAGAAGGAGAGACTCTGTAACCTTTAAAATTTAATTTCAAAGAACCCCTTACATAACCTGTGAGGGGTTCTTTCGTTTTGAACCATGTGTGTAGTCAAATTATGAAAATTGCAGTTACCCTATTGACCCTCTTTTCTTTTTCAGGCATTAGATGTCAGGTCAAGCAAAACAATCCCTTTTTCTTCGAAGGATCCGAAACGGAAGTGAAGGTAAGAGGCATTCACCTCACCAAAATGGGCACGTACTATTACGATAAGGACTGGAATGCTGGCAATATCTACTTCAACAATGGAGAGGTAATAAGAGGATATTATATGAAGTATGATCTAGTTAGGAGTTATCTAGAGGTAATCATCAATAGAGACATTGTCGGTTTTAGTAAAGATCAAGTCAAATCATTTGAATGGTTCAGTGCCAAAACATTGAAGTCAGTAAAATTCATCAATCGAAAGGAACTGAAGTTTGAGGCGGACATTCCATATTTCATGGAGATTATTTCCGATGGTGAAGTGATGCTACTAAAGTCAAAGAATGTAGTTGCAGTATCCAAGGGATCAGCACCCACTCTTGTGAATGATACCACAGATGATACACAAGTTTTTGAGGAAAACTACCTAGTTCGAAACGGTGTTATTGAAAACGTGGTAAATGGTCGCAGAAAAAATCTTGAATTTTTTAGTTCCAAGCAACTTGAAATATTTGTCAAAAAGGAATCCTTGAATTTTAATAACTCTACGGATCTGAAAACTATCGTTGATTTCTATAATTCTCTGTTAATCGACAACTAATTCATCGGCACCTCAATAAAAAGCACCCTCGAATCGGTCAATGCTTCAAGCTGAACGTCCTTTAATTCCGATAAACCCATAGCATCTCGCTTGCCAAGCCGCTCTCCGCTCACCTCAACCTCACCATCGATAACAAAGGCATATACACCACTGCCGTCTGAATGCAATTTGTAATTCATTTGCTGTCCTTTCTCTATTTGACCAATACTAAACCAAGCATCTTGATTGATCCAAAGGGCAGATTCATCGTTTGGACTCACCACAGTTGTCAACTCGTTTTGCTTAAAATCGAAATGTCTCTGATCATACCGTGGCGCAATGTTTCTTTCCTTCGGCAAAACCCATATCTGAAGGAAATTCACCTGATCAGATTTTGAATAATTGTATTCAGAGTGAGTCAGCCCTGTGCCCGCACTCATTATCTGCACCTCCCCTGTCTCGATCGATTGCTCAGTGCCCGTACTATCCTTGTGAGCCAAAGTGCCTGCAAGCGGAATCGACACGATCTCCATGTTGTCATGAGGATGAGTTCCGAAACCCATGCCCGGCTCCACAATATCGTCATTGAGCACGCGCAATGCGCCAAATTGCACTCGGTCGGGATTGTAGTACCTACCGAAACTAAATGTATGTCTACTATGAAGCCACCCGAAATCGGCAAGTCCTCTACTATCCGCTCTGTGAATTATCTTTTTCATGATTATTAATTTAAATACATATACATATAATGTATGTACTCAATACTCGATTTGAACGGATAAGGTTTCGATTTAAAGCATAATTCGCATCATCCATTTCACCTCTGATCGTATGGGACCTTCGGTCACATCCAGTCCTGAGCCCACCTCATCACGATCTCGGTAGGAGAACTGCGCGTATCTAACATAGAAATCAATTTGCCGAGTGGCACTGAATTGAAGCAGAATGTAATTTCTGATTCCTACGCCATTGTATGCAGGTATCGAGAACGCATAAAGCACGTCTCGCTCATAGACATATTGCCTGTTATCGTAATCGTCCGTTTCAAACAGTGCCGTTCTGCCGCTTAGCTTGAATTTGCCAAACTGATAATTCAAATCCTGAATGATAGCGTATCCCTTAGTGAATTCTCCTGCCAAATTCTGTGTACTTGTTTGCAAGCGAGTCTTCATTGAAAAGGCACTATTCAACTTATAATCAATATTGAAAATGTAGTTCCTTTTTGTCCTCAACTCTAGCTCAGACAAATTGCCAACTGTCCTTGATATCTCCTTTTTCTCTTCCCTCACTTGCACATAGGTGGTAACATTTCTATCCGGCTGATAGGTAAATCTTGCCAACCACTCAGCCCCTTGGGAGGGCGCATCCGTGCCGAATCTCAGCCATGGAAATTCGAACTTATCGTAATAAGCTGCGACTGTGTATCTCCTAGAGGGCTTGAACTTGATCCCCCAATAAATGCCTCGTTCATTGATCGCTCGCGAACCTTCACCGAAAGCATTGCCATAGAAAGTATGGAAATTCCTGTCATAATCTCGAACTGAGAGGGCCATGTCGATGGTTCTGGATAAAGAACTAATCACCCCACCCACAGCACCAATACCTCCCGAACTAGAGCGGGCGACCTCCCCGAAGAAATTTAAATTCTGCAACTGATAAGACCCGAATCCTCCTATAACCGTATTTTCTGTCCCTTTGAATTCATACAAATTGTACGGTGCATCCATCCGCTTCAAGGCAGCACTGTACGTCGTGGAAATTCCAGAAACGCCCAACTTCAATTTTCTAGTAGGCTCAAATTCGATGACCCCTCCCATCGAGTGCTCCAATATTTGATCCTTATTCTCCAACTCTGATGCCGTCCTATGAAACCCAGAACTTTGAATGGAACTTGCGAATGCCTCGAAAGCATCCAAACTATCTATCTGAATATTGCCATCCTGATTGAGTGATGAATAGAACCCTGTAATCGTGAAATTACCTACCGGAACAGCAGCAGCTGCACCTCTAAAAAATCCCGTTTCCAAAACTGAAGTATAAGGCCGAACACCCAATGTATTTCTTTTCACTGTGTTCACAGTTTCCGCTCCCTTTCCCGGATTGAAGCCCGCTCCGAAAATAAGCCCCTGCCCTACCTGAAGCTGATAATCGCCAACGATTACCTTGCTGATGGGCCCTTGATTTTCAAGCATGAAATGCGCAGACATAAAATCAAACTGGCCGCTTTGAAGCATTTCTTCACCTTGATCTTTTTCGAATGTGACTCCCGCGCTAAAATCATTTCTCCTACTCATCCTGAATCGGCCGTAGATTTTGTTTTGGTCTCCGACGTAACCGGTTTCCTCTTCCTCGCGAAAGCCTCTTTGCTCCTCCAGTACCCTTGAGTACCGAAGCAAAAGATACTTATTCTGCTCCTGAGACATTCGCTGCAAAAGCGTGCGATTATCTGATGAAGACTCCTGCACGGTGACAAATGGAAGAAGCTCCTGAATGAGACTCAAATCAAAGCCCTCAATGGCCTGCAGTTCATAGATGGACAACAGATCACCGAAAGACTCGCGGTGATCCAACAGGGCCTGAACCTGACTCGGAGATAAAATATAAAGGGATGACAGCTCCTCCTCAGAAGCTCTGTTGAGGTTCAGCGGATCGGTATAAAAAAGCAACAATGACTCATAGATGTCCTCATAGCCTACATCCTCATCCTGCACCTGAAATAACCGCTCTGCGAATTGCTCCAAATCAATTTGGGTGTCTTGAGCCGAAAGAACGCCTGAAATAAGAATCAGGAAAAGAAATCCCCAGGTTTTCATGGTTTCTGGAAGCTATAACTCACAGACACTTCGTGGACAGAACCCAGGTTAGAATCATTTGAAAAAGCATAGTCCACCTGGAATCGCTTCGGCTGAAACCCAACTCCAAAAGCTCCATTGAAAGGCTCGGTACTAAGGCCGGTTCGGATGAAGAGATTCTCCACAATCTGATATTCCAGACCAACTCTGAACACCTCATCGTAATCCAAATCTTTCTCTGTCTCTATGCTGATGATCAAGTCAGGACTTTGCAAAAAGGAAAGCCCGGCCTTCATGACGGTCGGCAGTCTTTCATCTGTTTCCTTCACCAGCCTGGCCTGATTAATATTGAAAACATTTGCACCGAAAAGGATCTGCTCAGTGATCTCTGCCACACCCCCAAATTCAATAATCATGGCTCCTTTCGTGCCAACGGTAGCAATATTGTACTGGAGGTAGTCTACGCTCACGCCGAGGGATACCCGATCGAGTTTGTGCCCAAAGGCGACATTCACCCTTTGTTCGCTAAAGAACTCATCCCCAAACTTGTAGAATCCAGCCCCGCCGACCAGCCCTCCAAAATCGTGTACAAACCCTGCCCCTACGGTCTGAAATTCTGCAATGTTGAATCGGTTTTGGTAGGAGGTAAAGCCGTAGCTGCCGTCCACCAATCCCAGCGCTCCTACGTTATTAAAAAGACTCCATTGATCACCCAAAGTGGTAGTTGCTCCACCCATAGCTGCATTTCTGGCTCCCATTGGATATTTACCATTTTGGCTAATGGCCTGAAAGGATATCAGGCAGAAAAGAATGACAAAGGCGCGCACGGACGCAAACTAATTCATTCGCTCACATCCAGCAAGAACGCGGTGTTACGGAACGATTAAAATTCAGCTAGGAAGTTCAAGAAGAACTGCGTCTCTTGTTCGGCATTTTGAGAATACTCCAGACGAATAACTACATCATAGACCGTGACAATATCCAAACCGGCACCTAAGCTGTAAATGAATTTATCAGTCAATCGGTCGTTGTTTTCATAGTTCTCGTAATTCTGAACATAGCCCCCATCGAAGAAAACCTTGCCGTATAGCGCGATAGGAAACTTCTTGAATTGCTTTAGGGGCATTATCTTACTGATGTCGGCTTTTCGTTTCCAGAGCAGTTTTTTGGTTGTGTTTTTTGTGAGGCCAAATGCTCGCCCCTCTATCAGGTCAAGTTCATATCCCCTTACCAAATATTGTTTCTCGAATCCCAGCCCATAAAAATTCAATTGAGCCCTATCATCGTTGGTACTCCAATACCCGTGGACATAACTCGCATGATAGAAATTATTTCCCAAGTCAAAATACTTTGCCCCACGCGCTGTGACAGACCAGTAATCCACATCCTTAAAAACACCCAAACCTGCTTTGGTGATGGCGCCAAAAACATTGTGCCCGGTAAGTGGATAGTTAATGTTGTTACGCGTGTCATTCTGATAACCATAGGTGGCCGTCATGAATTTTTGCTTGGTGCGCCCATCACCAAGATATCTTGGATTTAAGAAAGCAATGGTGTCATTAATATGGGTATCATAGAAGCCAAGTCCCGTGAAATGGTAATCGTAAAACCGCTTTCTATAGGTGTGAATGACTGACACACCCACACTTCGCCGCATTTGCTCTTCCGCCAAAATGAATTGCCTCAAGTGATCGCGCGTCTCATAGCCAAGGTTTTTGCTTGTGATATAAAATACCTCCGGCAGCAGACCGTGATGCTGTTTTTTGTCAATGTACGGCAGTCTGTAGTTCAGGATCACCTTATCCTCGAAACCGCTCTGCACTTCCACCCTTAGTCGCTCATTTCTTCCTCTGACATTGAACTGTGTCAACCTTATGCCGTAATTCACTCTCTGAAAGCTGTGGTTTTGATTGTACCACCAATCATTGAAACTTCGATCGGCAAGTTTGAAGAGTGGGATTGGCCAGAAATACCATCTTTCCTCCAGATTGATCAGAAGATCAGCCTGACCGTTCCCCACTTCCTGAAGCTCCACCTTTACCGAGTTGAAGAGGTTGGTGTTATAGATTCTATTGCGGTCAAATTGGAGGGTATCCGAAAGCTCCTTCAGCACGTAGGTGCCACCCTCTTGTACTTTTAACTCTCGGATAATTATCGACTCCTTGGTTTTATCATTGCCTAAAATGTGAATGTTTCTGATGGTCACAGTCCTAGACGAATCCTGCGCATCCTGACCCATTAGCTGGAGCGAGGAAAAACCAAGAAATAAGACTAGAAGGAATTTATTCACGATTCTGAAACAACCCGATTGGACTCGGCCTTTACATTGCGAGCGCAAACTGACACATATTTATTGTATTGGACAAATGGTTTGTACTTTCGCTTAATGCGGAAACTGCTACGCAAAATTTTTATTCTACCGGTACTGATCTATCAGTACTCGATTTCTCCTCTATTTCCGAGCACTTGCCGCTTTCAGCCCACCTGCTCCAACTACGCCAAAGACGCCATCTTGAAGCACGGCATTTTTAAAGGTACGTGGCTGGGCATCAAACGGATTTCCAAATGTCACCCTTGGGGCGGGAATGGCTATGATCCGGTTCCTTAAACCGTGGTAGCACGGGCTTTCTTTATCAAAGAAATAACCGTGATCACCACCCAAAAAGAATTGACCAAGACGAAAGGAAAGGCGTCATTGTACCAGGCATTGATCAGCAGGCCGATGGAGCCAAACAGATTGCCCAATAGATAGAAAAGGTTGTCGCCTTGTTTCTTGAAGATCGTCAAATAAAAAAAAGCCGAGAGGAGCAATCCCGCTCCTACCCAGCCTAAGGTTTCCATTAGTATTCCCATTTATTCGGCAAGTGTCACGGTGCGCTCTACAGGATTGAACGGGCTGTCTACCAAATTGCCATCTGCGTCCAAAAGCTCCAATTTGATGTTCACTTCTCCCATTCCTAAACCTTCGATGTAGAAAGGTGCCCATTCCGTAATGTTGAAACTTTGATCATTAATAGTGGCGCGAACCTTAAATCCATCCGCAGACAACTCGCAGTTTAGTAGGTAAAAATCCAACATCAGCTTCTCCGTATCAGCTCCGTTGTACGTGCCTTTTGGTCGGCTGAAAAACAAGTGAGGAGCAGACAAATCAACTTCGGCAGGCTCCACATCCCCAACGGTTACATTTTGTACAAAATACGCTCCTGGTGATTTCACACTCTCATGATACGATCGAGACAAGAAAGCCAAAATCGTATAGTTGCCATCCTCCATCTCCTGATTGATCATGGACATGTAGTGCGCCGCATACGGGCCATTATTCACGATGAAGTGAATGTGCTGTCCTTTGCCAGAATTGGCAATGCCACGAGTGGCGGCATCCTCCGTTTGCACGCCCAATTCAAATCCCTCCAATGAGAAATCATAACTGACCTGATTTGCCACCGTTTCCTCTCCAGAAGTTGCAGTTACGGGGCTTCCTTCTCCCACTCTTGTGAGCTGAGCGTCAGGGTACTGCGGTGATGCTGGCGCTTTGGTCAACGTGATCGTTGGCTTTACCTCTTGAGTTTCAGTGGTTTCTTGTTCCCCCTCTGCTTTCTTCGGCGGGTTACAAGCAAATGCTACGATCGTGATCAGTATGAATAAGTTTGTTAGTCTCATGGTTACATTGTTTGTTTTCAAAGTTAGCTATTCCTAAAATGGTTCCGCATTTTTGCGATATATGGAATTCGGCAAAATCCTGATTATACAGACCGCCTTCATCGGCGATGTGGTACTTGCCACTCCACTGGTAGAAAAACTAAGAAGGTTCTATCCCAATTCCAAAATTCATTTTTTGCTGCGCAAAGGCAATGAAAATCTCCTAGACGGAAATCCAAACGTGGATCGCATACTGATCTGGGACAAGAAAAATGGTAAGTGGAAAAACACCTTCAAGGTGATCGGGGAAATTCGGAAAGAAAAATACGACCTACTGATCAATGTGCAGCGATTCGGCACCACCGGACTGATGACGTTACTCTCCCAGGCCAAACTGAAAGTGGGTTTTGACAAGAACCCCTTCTCATTCTGCTACGACCGAAAGCACACCCACGAAATAGGCAATGGCAAGCATGAGGTGGAGCGAAACCTTCAGCTCATCTCGGAGTGGACAAACGATCAACTGGAGAAACCAAAGTTACACTTGCAGCCTGAAGTACTAGAAAAAGTCAAAAACCTGAAAAGCCAACCTTACATCACCCTCGCGCCTACTTCGGTGTGGTTTACGAAACAATATCCCTCGCGCAAATGGGTGGCGTTCTTGAAAGGCACCTCATTCTCCGGCCCGATCTACCTCCTTGGTGCACCGACGGATTTTGAAGCTTGTGAGCAAATCCGAACGAAAAGCGAAAACGAACAAGTACAAAACCTCTGCGGTAAGCTCTCCCTGCTGGAATCTACCGCGCTCATGAAGGATGCTCAGATGAACTATGTGAACGACTCTGCCCCTATGCACTTCGCCTCTGCCGTGAACGCTCCCACTACCGCCATCTTCTGCTCCACAATTCCGGAGTTTGGGTTTGGCCCCTTGGCAGACAACTCCAAAGTGGTGCAAACCACCGAAAACCTCTCCTGCCGCCCCTGCGGACTCCATGGCCACAAGGCCTGTCCTGAGGGGCATTTTAGGTGTGGGGAGATGGGGATTGAATGAAATACTCTTGCGTGGTTCTGCTTATCCCTTTCTTAAAAGCGTTTTATTAAACGTTTATATACGTTTATATACGTATAATAACACGGATTGGAAATCCAACCTACCTCACTTAATAAGTAGGTTATTCATTCCATTAAGGCCGTTATACTATATTTGATAAAGTAGATATCGAACATATGTTCGATATTCTGTTGTTACAGCCCATACCCACTTCGATATGATGTTATTTGCAACTGGCTTACTGAAGTTTTTTATCGGACTCATCGGAGTAGTGGGAACAATTGTCTTCTTGGTTCTTTCAGCATTTCAACGAACACGAACAAACAAACTGCGGTATGCTGGAGTAACCTTCTTTACAACATTCATTTTAATTCTTGCCATAACTGGTCTTGAATTCCTGATGTACCCAACCAACGGAAAACAGGATCAACTTGTGCTAACCGGATTCCGAGAAGCTCCTTTAGGAGCATACTGGTTAGGAGTTTATGACGATTCAACTTGGGAACTAGGGAACTCTTCACGAGAAATTGAAGTCAGAGGAACCTACACGATTTCCGGTGACACCTTACACTTAAAAACTCTCGGTGGCACAGCATTTTATAACGGGAACACTCGGAACTCCTTCGTAATATCAGGTGACGACCTAATAGAAGTGGAAAACACAGGAATTAAAGGACTGAAAATTGGACTGAACAAACTAAACGGGCTGTAACAGGCGATATGGCGAATGGCCAAACTGTCTATCTGATACTTCAGTACAATTCGCCCGTGAATCTGCCCATTCTGCGGGCTTTTGTGCTTCTAGCGGCTTCACTCTTTCTGGACTTTGACTTGTAGACCGCAGTTCTTCGTGGATACTGTTGCGGTGGTTGGGCAGTTTCACTACATTAGTGTTGTTTACAAAGGGTATGGCCACTCGCCATATCTGATCGTTACCCCCGGCTAGCGTGAGCATTCTGGTGCTCATAACCCTACTCTTCCCACAAATACCCTGAAGAAATCAGCCTTTTGCTTCATAATTTATATCCCGGCTCCATAGTTTTTATGGCTTCCGCAAACCTTATGCTTTTGGCTTCATAGCTCATAAGTCTCGCTTTTACTGCTTCCTGACCTTTGTGAAAATTAATTAATCACATAGAACAACAAACATTTAAGACAATGAAAAAGCTATTAACAATTCTTCTGTTTTCTTGCACACTAAGTGCTTTTGCTCAAACGAACTCAACCGTGGGAAAGGACACTGAAGTAACCCATAAGTGGAGAGTAAGTATGCCCTATTTTGTTCCAGAAAGTCTGATTGGGAGTTCCTGGAACAAGCACACAAGTACGCAACACATAGAGTTCCATGTAAAACGGAACCTGGATAATAAGAACATCATAGGTGTGAAGCTTGCCCACTTTCGATTGTTCCAGCCAATGGGAATCACGTGGTGGGACGGTCTTTTGGATAAAATAGAATCAGAAAGTGAATTCTATCCGGGACATGTGCGAACAATGGGGGTAGGTATATCCTACCAACGTATGCTATGGAAAGGCTTGTTCGCTACTACTGAAGTGCTGCCTCAATTTCAGACTTACCTTGATGAAAACGGTGATAAAATTGAAAACGGCTTTAAACTTTATACTTCCTATCATCTTGGCTACTATGTAGCTTTTGGTAAGAAAAAGCGTTTTTTCATAGAACCACAAATTAATTGTATGGTCTGGACGTCCGATAAAAATGCTCCTGCAGGATTTAAGGAGTTGGACGATAAATGGAGAAACTACTTTCTTCTTGAGCCACAGATATACTTGGGGTGGAATTTTTAAGCTGTAGTCTGACAAGTCAAGATTCATTCTTCTTGGCTTGTTAGACTCTGAGTACAACTTCAAATATGTTTCACCTGACAATCGGATTCATTTAATATCAGGTAGCAATCGCTACCACCAATGAACTGACAAATGACTACACAGGCTACTAAGGCCTACAACCAATTTTAATCAACATGAATAAAGACATCTCACTTTCAAAAGCTGCTCTAATAGCCGGAATCGGATTGTTAATTATGACATTAACGGTTCCATTCGCTGAATTCAAAATAATTCCAGATTTAGTAAACCCAGATAGTGCATCCGAAACTGCATCTAATATCACTAATAATACATTCCTATTTAATGGAGCCATATTTCTGATCTTCATCACGATAGTTTGCGATATAGTTGTAGCCTGGGCACTTTACCTGTTTTTAAAGCCTGCAAATAAAGGTCTATCATTGCTTACGGCTTGGTTTCGGTTGCTATACACTGGAGTTTACCTTGTGGCTGTAACGAACTTGATAAAAGTTTTTACCCTGACGAAAGGAGCCTCCTATTTTCTTGCAAATTCTCCAGAAAGCATCTCAGAACTCATACTTTTTTATATCAAATCATATAAATACGAATGGTTCTTCGGATTGGTGCTTTTTGGTATTTATCTGCTTCTTCTTGGTTATTTGGTTTTGAAAGCAGGATATATACCGAAAATAATGGGTTGGTTATTGATCATTGCAGGTATAGGGTATGTCATTGGCCATTTAAAAGTGTTTTTGTTTCCCCAGCTCAATACGAGCTTCAGTATGTTTACCGCATTAGGCGAGTTAGTATTTATGCTTTGGCTTCTAATTAAAGGCTCAGCGATAAAGGATGTTAAACCATGAACAACTTGATAAAGATTGACAAAGCAGCATTATGTTAAAAAAATCATCAAAGCAGTGAAATAACAAAGATTATTGGAATAGTATTCTTAGAAAACACATACACAAAAAACAACCTAAACATGAAAATTCAAAACCTAGTATTTATTGTATTCTTAGCACTTTGTGCATGTAACAGCCAACCTGATGCCACCTACCAACCCACCCTCGCTGACTATGAAGTTGGTGAAAAATGGGTTTGGAAATACAAAGGCGTGACGACTGCCGGAGAAGTTCGCTCGGACGGAACAGATACTCGAGAGATTATCAGTATTGATGGCGCCTTAGCCATGAAGATGAGCCACGACACGGTTCTCGTCTCAGACATTGTGAAACCGGAAGAAAGCGAAACACCTAAATACGCCTGGCCTTTGGAGGTTGGCAAAAAGTGGAAATACGAGAACAACTGGACCAGTGAAGACGGCACAACCGGAAACCAAAGTCAGGATGCGGAGGTACTATCCTATCAAGAGGAGACCGTGGAAGCAGGGACATTTATGGCTTACACCATCAAGTATACAGGTCAAATCTCGAACTCGAGAGGATATAGCGCAGATGAAGAGGAGATTTGGCTTTATGCCCCGGCATTAAAAAACTTCATCAAGCTCACTCAGACTCAAGGCGACTTCAACTACGTAGAGGAGCTGATCGAATATTCAAAACCTAAGTAGAGACAAATACTACTTGAAAAAAGTATAACGTGAATACCGAGAAAGGGCAGAAACTACATTAATGTAAAACCTTAGAAGCATGGAATTGAGAAAGATTATTGGAATAGTATTCTTAGCGGTATCACTTATTACTTTCAGCATTTTCATTACCCACACTGAATTTAGTATTCAACTTCATGTATGGTTAAGCTATAAATACTACATGCAGTTTGCTCCGCATGTCATTAGCGTAATGCTTTTTTATTGTGGACTCTATTTAATTCAAGTGAATCCAAAATCGAATTTCGCCATGGCAATTTTTGGATATACAATATTCGAGATACTTGCATTGGATCTGATAGGAACTTCAACAAACAACTTAGGCACTACTACAACAGTATTGTTTGGATGTTGTGCTATCTCATCACTGTGGATTGCTCATGCAAATCCGTTTAAGCTAAAAAGTCTTTCTACTAGGGAAATTCTCATAAGCATTTTTGTCGGAGCACTAGAAAGCACAGCACTGTTCTACCTAAACTCAATCGACTAAACTGATAGTTCAAGGAAAAAGAACAAGAAAGAGATCGTAAAAATCAAAAAATGAACAAAAGCACAACAATATCTATTCGACTAGCATATGCTTTTGTCATGGTTCTGTTGTCGGGCATTGCCATGGGGCAACAAGCTCTGCCAGACACAATTGATGGACAATTAAAGGATGCGGTAGATCGTGGCATGGATGGAGTGATCATCTGTGTCAATCGGCCAGGTGACATCCAGCTGTACGCAGCAGGGTGGAAAAATCGTGAAGAGCAAATCCCAGCAGATCCAAATGCATTATTTAAGATCGCAAGCATCAGCAAACTATATATGGCCGCTGCGGCTACCCTATTGATTTCCGAAGAAAAACTATCATTAGATCAGACACTTGCTGAGCTGATCCCTGAAGTGGAAGGCAAGATTGAAAATGCCAATGAAATCACACTCAAAATGATGATCCAACACAGAAGCGGCATACTGGATTATAGTTTTGAACCAGAAGTTGACGGTGAAACATTTACCGATTACCTCTCATTTGCCGCAAGGATTTACGATAAACCTGCAGTTTTTAAACCCAACAAGAAGTATCGATACTCCAACAGCAACTATCTGTTACTCGGCGAAATCATGGATCGGACATTAGGCTACACCCACCACACATACATCCGTGATGAGATATTCAAGCCACTTGGTTTAAATAATACCTTCAATGTGCCGAGTGAGGTAGATATGAATGAGGTAATGAGTGGTTATCTGAAAGGTTTGGAATCTGACGTAAGGGACTGGGAGTTTCCCCTACCTGGCGGATCCATGATCGCCACCGCTGAGGATGTGACTATCTTTCTGAGGGCACTCATTGATGGTACCTTATTCACCCCTGAAGAGCAAGCCATTTATTCATCGGTTTATCGCTACGAACATACAGGTTGGTTACCCGGCTATACAAGTATCGCTCGTTACCACCGTGAAATGGATGCAGTTGTGGTGCAGTTCGTTAGTACCAGTGGGAAAGAAATATATTGGCTCGAGCTCAGGCGTTTCTACAAGCGCATTGTTCGGACTCTCGAAAAACTAAACTAGTATCTAATATGACTAAGAAAAACAGAACCTTAATTATTAGAATCACATTATTAACTGGAACTGCCATTTCGCTGTTCTTCGTACCCTGGCTATTGGTAAAGGCATGGATTCTTCCACTACCAAATACCGTTCAAGGGCAATTAGATCAAGCCATTGATCACGGATTTGATGGAATGATCCTTTACATCGACCAGGCTGGTCAACCGCCTCAGTACTTTGCCTCAGGCTGGCATAATCGAGAATCCAAGACACCTGCCAAGCCTAACGCACTCTTTAAGATCGCCAGCATTAGCAAACTCTATGATGCCGTGGCAGTCACCAAACTGGTAAAGGATGGACGCCTTTCGCTCGATAAAACCATCGCCGACTATTTTCCGGAGCTTGTGGGAAGAATTGAAAACGCCGATAAAATCACCCTTAGGTTGATGATCCAGCACAGAAGTGGGATGCCCAACTTTACCGATACTCCCAATTTTTGGGCAGCCCCTACTCAGACCTTTGAAGAAAGTCTAGCATTAATTCTGGACAAGCCCGCCAACTTCGAACCCGGCGAAGACTATGAATATTGCAACACAAACTACCTGTTGATCAATAAGATCATGGATGATGAACTAGGCTATACCAACTTTCAATTTATACATGAAGAAATTTTAACTCCACTGAATCTAAATAGCACCTTCGGTTCTCTAAGCGAAGTAGATATGGACAAGGTGATGAGTGGCTATCATGTCGGGCACCCCCATGATTTAAAGGAAGATGAACATGGCATGCTGGCTACTGCCGAAGATGTTGGAACATTCCTTCGGGCGTTAAACGATGGATCATTGTTTGAACATGGAGAACAGGAAATTTATTCTTCCATATACGAATACAAACACGCCGGCTGGGTGCCGGGCTACCAGAGTTTCGCGGAGTATTATGAAGACCTGGACGCTGTGGTTGTTGCCTTCTACAGCACAACAGACCCTAAGCTCTACAACTGGAACTTGTCCGAAATCATCAATAGCAGAATCGTCAAAATACTGAAAAAGTAAAAGAGCTCATAACAAACACTATCATCCATAAGCTTTACTTAGCTACTTGCAAAGGCTTCTACGATCAGATACTTTTATAGATATTTGAAAAGTTCAGCTTACCCCCACTAGCGCGGAAGTTACTTCCGTGCTATCCCAAAGAGAATTAATAAAGTCACGGAACTAAGTTCCGCGCCAGAGTTGGGCATTTTAGGTGTGGGGAGATGGGGATTCAGTAATTTTCAGAACAGGTATATTTGATAAATGGAAAAAGAAGTTCCAAGATGGCTTAAAGTAGCTCAGGCAATGTTATTCCTAATTTGTGGACTGTCAGTAGGAATATTATCTCAGGTTGATTCCGGCATAAGCTATAAAAAGGGTGCACTTTTGAGTCTTATCATATTGAGCGTCGTTTCTGGGCTCCTCTTGATAATCTCAATAATTGTAAGGCTTATAATGTATCCAAACAAAGGAGGATTTGACTATTAGAAACGGTTCTAAACCAAATAATAATTAAAATGCCAACATCATCAAAAATGTCCGAAAACCGAATACTTGAAATTTATACAGAAGCTAAAAGACGCATGGATTTATGGTTAGCTCATTCAACCTTTGATGAAATGACGGTAGTGGGAAGTCAATTGAGGTTTGATATGGCTTTGGGATTATTCGGTGGCTATCCATTTGAAGAACCAGAGTGGATGAAGGATAAAGCATTCGATGATTTCATTACAGAATCGGAGTTTAACGCGCCCGAGTATCAAGAAATTATCGATCAACTTTTCGAAAGGGCTGGCAAAAACTAGCCCCCCTAGCGTGAGCATTCCCACGCTCGGTCGAAATTGCATTGCGATCGTAATCTTATCGAGCATTTGAAATGCTCAATATCCTACACCCTCTTGCGCGGAAGTTACTTCCGTGCTATCCAAAAGATTAGATTTGTAAATTCACAGAACTAAATTTCGGACAGAGTGTCGTTGGGCGTTTTGTCACAACTAGAAAACAACAAACCTTTGGATAATAAAATAAATATGAAGGCTTTTAATTATTTTATCTGTTTACTTCTAGCTACTAGCTCGGCATTTGCACAAACAAATGACGATGATAATGAAATCAGAAGGCTGGAAAAACATTGGACCGATTTGCTCGATAAGGGAGACACAACCTCGCTTTTAGAAATCTGGTCAAGCGAGTATGTAGTAAACAATCCATCCGGAAAAATTGTAACACCTAGGGACATTGTTGCGATCATGAAGTCCGGGCATAAGTTTCCAGCTGTTGATAGAATTATTGAAAAAATAACTTTTAACGGAAGCATCGCAATCGTAATGGGCAAAGAATTACAACAACCTCCAAATTTGACTACCAAGAGAGATGAATGGATTCCAAGAAGATTTACAAATGTTTGGATACGAACTGAAAACGGATGGCAACTAGCTGCTAGGCAGTCGTCCCCCATAATCACTAATAAATAGTACGCGTTAAAGTTTGAAGTGATCAAACAAACACTACATCCTTACTTGCGCGACCCCATTAGCGCGGAGTTACGTACGTGCATATCCAAAAGGCTAAATTTGTAAAGTCTCGGAACTAACAGATTTGGGGACAAAAGGCCTGCCCAGATGGGCATTTTAAGTGTGGGGAGGTGGGGTTTGAATTCACCTAAGATTTGCACCTTATTCCTGCACCAATTATCTTCAACGAATGACAAAATCACTAAAACTTATCCTCATCATTATTGGTGCTCTGGGTTTGGCTGCAGGTATCTATTCTGCCGTTACAGGCTCGGCCTTTATGGAATACTTCTGGAGCATTTTTCTGGGGATCACTTTGATCGGCTCTGCATTTATTTCCAAGCCTGAATCTAAGGAGGAGGAATAAGGAACTACTCAAACATAAAACTGGTGTCTTCAGCCGATCCTGAGAAGCTACCTGAGACTGAAACTTGCTCTATCACATTTTCCACTTCGTTCATTTTCCAAAGCTTCCCTTTGATGGTCACTGTATGCTTGCTCCCGAGTTTGACAGTCACCGAACCATCTCCCGTGGCATACCGAAGCTGAGGGTTAGGGATTAATTCTCCAACGGGCGGGATGATTTCATACACGAAAATCCTAGCGTAGTTTTCATCGGCATCATAAGCAAATGCATTGCTCTGAAAATTGATATTTGTAAAAGTTCCTCCTGAGAATTCAGAAGAAGACTTACTCATAAGGTTGACCACAACATAGTACGTGCAGTCTTCACAAGAAACCGTCTCCGTTCCGATATTTACTTCACTGTCATAGAACCAATAGATTCTTTGAAAGTGACCCTCAGTAACTGATGACCCTAAATCTGCGTACACCACATCCTCAAACGGGATCGATAGCTCTTCAACGCTCAGGCTATTGGTAAAAGAAACATCGTCTTTTGAGCATCCTTCTATGAAGATGATCGTGGAAAAAATTAAAATCAGTTTTTTCATTTCTCTTCTATTCCCACCGGCACGGTCATTTCCAAGCCGTATTCCTTATTTAGTTTTTCGATGAAAGCAGCTGCCAACACCGGAGATTCTTTCTCAAGGTTCTGATGAACAAAGAAATACAAATTCTCCAAGCCCGCATCTGTCCATTTTTTGATGCGATCCATCCAATCGTCAAGGCGAGACCAGTCGCTTTCATGGTTGGCTCCCACGTACCGAACGAACGCCGTTGGAGTTGTTAGTCGCATGTGTAGCAAATCCCTACGTCCGGCAGTGTCGGTAATGATGTTGGTGATGTTGTGTTTCTCAAAAAGCTTGTAAACCTCAGCAGCCACCTCCTCATCGTTGAACCACTCGGTGTTTCTTAGCTCGATAGAGAGTGGAACATCCTCCGGCCAAAATTCACAGAGCTTCACTAGCCGATCAATTGTCTTTGGTTTGAAGTTATCATGGAGCTGAAGGAAAACCATGCCGAGCTTTTCCTTGAACGCACGGATTCCATCCGTGTAAAATTCCACCGATTCTTCCACCTCGTTCAATCGCTTTTGGTGACTAATACGCTGGTGCACTTTAGGGAAGAACTTGAAGTTGTCTGGCACTTTGGTCCGCCACGTTTCTATCTGATCTTCACTGAAGTGATTGTAGAAAGTAGCGTTCAGTTCTATCGAGTTGAACTGCGTGGAGTAGTAGGCCAGCTCATCTTTTGTTCCACGCGGATAGAATTTTTTTAAATCTTGCTTGTTCCACTTGGCACATCCCACGAAGACCTCTTTCAGACCTTTCCCATTTTTCAAAATGGCAGCCGTTCCGGGATGGTCTTCCGGCAAGGTGAAATCAACTAATTCTGGTTGCTCTACTCCTCCAAATTTCATGTCTTAATCTTGTTTAGGTTTCTCGACTTGTTCATTCATTAGTTGGTTTCTTTGCTGCTCCAAAGTCAAGATTTTAAAGGTAATGAAGATAGAAGAAGTTCATCAACTACTGCGCAACAGAAAGTCTGTTTATCCGCCCTCTTACTTGGATAAACCAATAGATCGCAGGGTGCTGGAAGAAATACTGGAATCGGCAAACTGGGCCCCTACCCACAAGCTCACCGAGCCTTGGCGATTCAAAGTTTTTGTGGGTGAAGGCAGGAAAAAGTTAGGCACCTTCATGGCCGAAAAATATCGATCAACTACCTCAATGGATGATTTTTCGATCACCAGATACGACAAGCTGAAGACCAACCCGATAAAATCCGGAGCGGTGCTGGCCATTTGCATTCAAATAGACGAACAAAAGCGAGTGCCAGAATGGGAGGAATTGGCTGCTGTTTCCTGCGCCGTTCAGAACATCTGGCTGGCTGCTTCACCCTACCAAATCGGAGGATACTGGAGTACGCCAGGCATCATCGATCACTTGGGTGAACTGGTCGATTTGAAGGCAGGCGAAAAATGCATTGGACTATTCTATATGGGATATTATAAGCCCTTTGCGGCTAATCGCAAGCGCGCTCCAGTTGGGGAGAAAACGACTTGGATTGACTGATTACTCCGTAATCTTCACACTCCAGACGCTATTCGCCCACATGAAAACCAGCTTAGCAGCTCCTTCTTCTTCAATGATGGTGATCGTAAACTGCTCTACACCGATTTCTGATTTCGTGACAGGGACACTGACGCTCACCACATCATTCAAATAATCCGGCTCAGTGTAGCCCCAGAAACGGTCATCTTTATTCAGATTTATGATGAAAGAATTGGCTCCCGGCACGGCATACATGTCATAAGTCCCAGCAGCAACCGCCTTTCCCTCAAATTGAAAATCTTTGTTCACAATCAGCTTGGTGGGCTCATTGGCTCCAAGCCTCCAGTATTTACCATAGGGCTGTAGCGCACCCTCGGCTTCTGTCCCGAAAACCAACCGACCTCTTACTGAAGGTCGCGAATATTCCACTCTCACTGCGAGATCGCCCACCGTCAACTCTGCCTCGCCGGGAGGGCTGAGCGTACGATTGCGATTATTGAGGTAGGCAAGCGCGCCTGCGGCTAACAATATGAATATTCCGAAACCGATGAGTATTTTTTTGAGCATGGCATTAGATGTTAGGGGTTAAAGTTAGTTGGTTTAATGAATCTCTATATACCCAGAAGAAGGCACTTGGGTATATTTGATGACTATTTCAATTCCATTTTCATGAAAATACTTCTTACTGTTCTTGCCATTTCTATCCTGACATTGACTGCCTCATCCCAAAAAACAAATCCCAATTATGATGCTGAGTTGGCAGCCAAGTTGGGTGCGGATGAGTATGGCATGAAACAATTCGTTCTGGTCATGCTGAAAACCGGAGGCAACCTGTCCACCGATAAGGCCTTGCGGGATAGCTGTTTTGCTGGTCACATGAATAACATTTCTCGCCTTGTAGAGGAAAAGAAACTGATAGTGGCAGGCCCCTTAGTTAAGAATGACAATGCCTATCGAGGGATTTTTATTCTGGATGTAAAATCCTTGGAAGAAGCTGCCGACCTAATGCAAACTGACCCAGCCATAAGCGCTGATTTTCTGAAGCCAGAGTTTTACCAATGGTACGGCTCAGCAGCCTTATCCGAATACCTCGAAGCGTCGGATAAAGTTTGGAAGACTGGCTTCTAATGATTGGTCGAGATTCTTGCTGACAAATGTTCCTTCTCAGCCTGATTGTCGGTTAAAGCAATCGCTTGCTCAATGGCCAATCTTCCGGTTTTGTCTTCCCCAATCTCTAGTAATAGGTCGCCTTTGATGGCATGCAGAAGGTAGTATCGACTCATTTGCTCGTCCTTTTCCAAAATGGCTATTTCCTTCAGCGCGTCCTCTGCAGATTTGGCCTTTGCCAATGCCACCGCACGATTCAAGCGCACTACTGGCGAGGGGCTAATCCTGAGAAGAGTATCGTACATTCCTAAAATCTCCGGCCACTGAGTGTCGGCATAGGTCTTGGCTTCACAGTGCATTCCGCTGATGGCCGCCTGCACATAAAACTCATTGAGAAATGCACCTGAAGTTGCTCGCTGAAGCGCGCTGAGTCCAGCCTGAATTTTCTCCCGATCCCACTTGCTTCGGTCCTGATTTTCAAGCGTCACGAGTCTTCCTTCAGCATCCACTCTTGATTCGAACCGAGACGAATGAAACAGCATCAGAGCCAATAGCGAATGACACATGGAAATATTGGTACGGTCGTTTTCGGTGAGAATCGTCACCAGCCGTATGGCTTCTTGGCACAGATCCTTTTTTAGCAACTCTTCCCCCTCCGTTGTTTTATAGCCCTCATTGAAAAGCAGGTAAATCACTTGGAGCACCGTCCTTAATCGGCTCTTGATCTCAGCCTGTGATGGCAGCACAAGTTGGATTCCCTCCTCCTGAAATTTCTTCTTAGCTCTGGTATAGGATTTGGCCACAGTCTCCTCCTTTTTCAAAAGTCCACGACTGATTTCTCTAATGGAAAGCCCACCCAAAATCTTGAGTGTGAGAATTATTTGATACTCAGCACTCAGCGAGGGATGGCAACATGCAAACATCATTTTCACTACGTCATCTTGAATGGATTCTAAGTCCAAATCCTGTGTTTCTACTGGTCGGTCAGGAATGTGATCAGAGTTATCCACGCGAGAAGTTTTCCTGAAATGATCGATCATTTTGTTGGAGGCGACCGTCACAATCCAGCCGGAAGGGTTCTTGGGAATCTGCGCATAAGGCCAGGTCTGCATCGCCTTGTAGAGTGCCTCCTGCACTGAATCCTCGGCAAGATCAAGATGCTGAGAGCCGTACTTTGCCGTCAAATAGGAGACAGCCTTGCCATACTCCTCTCGGAAGTAATGGTCTACCAGCTCAGTGACTTTCTCGGACATGGATGTAAAATAAAAAAAGAGACTAACTCAAAGCACGTAATTTATCAGGTTGAGCCTGTCGAAACCTACGTTTTCAATTATTAGAAAACATTTCGATAGACTCAATGTGACAGAAAAATGTTACGAAGATTTTGAGTTAGTCTCTTATATCGCTCCTCCTAGCCCGGCATATCAGCCACCGGCCGAACTTCAATGTGCCCGTCCATTTCAAGGATAGGGCAACCCTTCGAGAGTTCAACCGCGTGATCCATGTCTTTTGCCGGTAGGATCACATATCCACCGACTACCTCAGCTCCTTCTGCAAAGGGGCCGTTCGACACAACTGCGCTCTTTCCGGCGACTTGCATACCTTCTGATTCCAACGGGAATCCCTCGGCTTTCACGGATTGCATCCAAATGCCCCATTTCTCCATATGAGCTTGAAATTCATCTGGAGACAATTTTCCAAAATTCTCGTCTCCTCCTCTGAATAAGTATAAAAACTGTTTCATAATTGTTGTTTTTTCTTATGACGAAGCACTCATATAGAAATGGACAATAAAAAATTTAATTCTGATGAACATGCACATCCATTTGCGGGAAAGGGATACTGAGTCCTTTTTCAGCAAACGCCTTGTACACGTTTTCTTTCATATCGAAATGTACGCCCCAGTAATCATCACGATCTACCCACACCCGAATGACGAAGTTCACAGAACTATCGGCCAACTCGGACAGTGCGATGAAGGGCTCAGGATCACTGTGAATTCGCGAATCATTTTTGATCAAATCCATCAGTACTTGGCGAGCAAGTTCTGCTTTATCACCATACGCCACGCCGAATACCAAATCGACCCTTCGTCTATCCTCTGTTGTGTAGTTTTTAATTGAGGAATTCGCTAGTTGGCCATTTGGAATGACGATCGTCACGTTATCAGGCGTTTTCAGGAACGTATTGAAAATCTGAATTTCGTTTACCGTACCAGAATGTCCCACTGCCTCGATAAAGTCGCCCACTTTCAGCGGTTTAAGAATGAGAATGATAACTCCCCCGGCAAAATTCTGCAAGGTTCCCTGCAAGGCAAGTCCGACTGCCAGACCAGCGGCACCCAGAATGGCCACAAAGCTTGTGACTTCAATGCCTACCATACCAATGACCGTGATGACCAGCATCACCTTTAGGGTGGCGCCTATGAGTGAACTGAGAAAAGGAATTAGTGATGGATCCGCTCCTCGTTTGGTCAGTACTTTCCTAAAGGTTTTAGTGATGACACTCACTGCGATCAAACCCACAATAAGCACTACAATGGCCAGCACCACCTGAGGCCCGTATTTCCAGAGGATTTCAATTGCTTTTTCCGAAATGTTTACAACGTCTTCTTGCATTACTTTTTAATTAAGATGTGATTAGGTTTCAAATTATTCAATGAAAACTGTTGATCAAAGCTCAGAGGCTAATCTTTCCAAAAGATTTCGATTGGCTCAGTCCCTTTTAATAGAAGCGTGGTTTGGTCTGCTCCTTCAGGTCTCTTCACCACCACTCTAGATTTCGAGCGGATAATCTCTTTTTTTATGACTCTCCACCCATTCACTTTGTGATAGGCAAGTGATCTGATTTTCTCATCAGTTTCTGACTTGATCTTAAAAGCGATTCTGGATTTTTGAGTGTTCGCCACTTCTTTGTCTTCATTTTCCTTTCCGCTCATAAGCTGCAAAAGCTTGTACCCCGAAGGTATTCCATAGCCAAGGTAATTATTAGGGTATGGGTAGAGGCTGCCTGACCGAATGATCAAATTTTTAATTTCATTGCTTGTCAAGGTGGAATCAAGTTCTAAAAGACAAGCCGCCAAACCCGTGATCACAGGAGCCGAAAATGAAGTTCCGGTGGTCGAAAAGCATGAAATTTCGGGTTTCACATAGTCAAGGGTAGCTGGCCCCTTGGAGCTGTATTTCATTTCTTCATTCAGGTTCAATTTACTTGCTCCCACCGAGAGCACATTTTCCGAATCGGCGGGTGCACTAAGTGTCTGCCAGCGTGTATCACCGTCATTTCCTGCCGAGATGATCACCAGCACATCGCGCTGAGCCAGTAGCGAATCCATGGCGCTGGTAATCCAAGTTGACCGGCCGTCGATTTGCTCCGGTCTGTAATTCTCACTTCGCCGGGAATACCCATTGGTGTAGCCTAACGAAATATTAACGATTCGCACGCCCTGATCAATCATTTCGGCAAGCGCCTCAATTAAAAATTCCTCTTCTTCCCTCCGTTCATACACCTGCTGATCGGTTCGAGCGAGGTAGTATTCGGCCTCAGTGGCCAATCCAAATTGGATTTTCTTTTCGGGATTGTATCCACCTATTTGCTCCCAAACTTCCGTTCCATGCCCATCGTCCTGTCCCTTGGAGCCACCATAGGGGGTAAGATCCGGCGTGACGAAATCCTTGTAGTACTTTACTCTTCCCTCCGAAAAATGTCCCGACAATGACGAGTCCTCATTGGCATACAAAAAACCACCATCAATAATCCCAATTTTTACTCCCTTCCCCGACAAACCTTTTTCGATAAGAGCATGTCCGCCAATTTGCTCAAGAGCAAAAGAGAGCTGCTGCGAGAGCAATCCAAAAGGAAGAACAAAAAGAAACAGTAATTTTATCGACCGCACGAAATGAAGATAGTAAAAGACATCAACCTATGAAGTACAACCCCATCGATCCTACGCTTTTTGTGGAAAATAGAGCTCGACTCAAAGATCGATTAAAGCCGAATTCGATTGTTGTTTTGGATTCGAATGATATTCTACCGAGCAATGCAGATGGCACGCTTGCTTTTCGTCAAAATTCAAATTTGCTGTACTTAAGCGGAATAGAGCAAGAGGAAACGATTTTGATTCTAGCACCTGATTTTCCAAATGAAAAAATGAGGGAAATCTTGTTCGTCAGGAAAACGAATGAGCACATCGCCGTGTGGGAAGGACACAAGTACACTAAGGAAGAGGCGCGTGCCGCAAGTGGCATTCAGCATGTGAAATGGACGGACGATTTCGATCAGACTTTGCAGACAATATTGGCTGAAACAGAAAACATCTATCTGGACACCAACGAGCACGTGCGAAATGGATCGGAAGTGGAAACTCGAAACGACCGACTTCTGAAAAAGTGCAAGGAAACGTACCCACTTCACTCTTACGAGCGTCTGGCTCCTCATATCTATGATTTGCGATCAGTAAAATCCGAGATAGAAATCAAGCAGCTGCAAACGGCTTGTGACATCACCGAGAAGGGGTTCCGAAGAATTCTAAAAACGGTGAAACCGGGCGTGTGGGAGTTCGAAGTGGAAGCCGATCTCTTGCACGAGTTCCAACTAAATCGCTCCCGCCGATTCGCTTATGAACCCATCATTGCGGGTGGAGCAAACTCCTGTGTGCTTCATTATTTGGAGAATGACAAGAAATTGAAAGCGGGTGAAGTTTTACTCATGGATGTTGGCGCTGAATATGCCAACTACAATGCCGACATGACCCGAACAATACCTGTCAGTGGCCGATTTACTGATCGTCAGCGCAAAATCTATGATGCAGTCCTACGGGTGAAAAATGCCGCTACCAAGATGCTTACACCCGGAAATACCATCCCAGAATACCACAAGGCAGTTGGTGAATTGATGGAAAAAGAACTACTGGACTTGGGCTTAATCGACAAAACCGACATCAAAAACCAAGACCCAGATTGGCCAGCTTATAAGCAATACTTCATGCATGGCACCTCGCACCATTTGGGGCTTGATGTACATGACGTGGCGAGCATTTATACCAAATTCAGGCCGGGCATGGTCTTCACGGTGGAACCGGGAATATATGTGTCGGCAGAGGGGATCGGGATTAGGCTGGAGGACAACATTGTGATCACCGAAACCGGACAAAAAAACCTCATGGCCAACATCCCCATAGAGGCCGAAGAGATAGAAGAAATCATGAACAGCTAATGGAAAATCAATACAATTCAGAAAAAGCACCAGAGCCTGTTGGCTTGTATCCGCATGCCAGGAAAGTCGGAAACTTATTGTTTCTTTCTGGGGTCGGCCCTAGGGAAAGAGGAACTAAAAAGATTCCTGGTGTGGAGCTAAATGAAGCGGGAGAAATCACTGCCTACGACATAGAGGAACAATGTCATTCTGTGTTCAAAAACGTTCGTCTGATTTTGGAAGCTTCAGGCGCCAGCTGGGAATCCCTTGTGGATGTCACCGTCTTCCTGACCAATATGAAGGCTGACTTCAAAACCTTCAATAAGATTTATGCCGAGTATTTTAAAGATGTGCAGCCTTGCAGAACGACGGTGGAAGTCAATGCCCTTCCGACTCCCATTGCCATTGAGTTGAAATGTGTGGCTGTTGTGGGTTAAAAATTGACTTCAAAGATTGATTTATCCTGGCCATCTAGAAACTCAAACTGGCCGTCGAATTTGTCGACCAGAAGGTTTATGGATGCCATTGACTTTGCATCCAAATCCCACTTCGCCTGTGATTTTTTGTCTACTATGAAGCAGAAATGCTTGTCAGTAACAGATAGTATAAACTCCATTTTCCGAATGGTACTCTTTCGCTTTTCTGCCGTCACGAGAAGCTCATTCACTAATAAGGCCAGATTCAAAGCCTTAAAGGTGTCAAGGACACTTTCCTCAATTTGCATTTCCACCTTCAACTCGAAAAGATTATTAGTCGATACAAACGTGCCGATAATCTTCTCCAGATAGTCCTTAATCTCCACTTCTTTGTACTTATCAGAATGATACAACTGATCATGTACTCGAGCCACCGCCAACACCCTATTCTGTAAATCCGATTTTTTATCAGCAATTTCAGGATTTTCCATTGCCTGTATATCCAAGACACTGTTGATAAAAGCCAGGTGATTTTTGACCCTATGATGTACCTCCCGGAGCATATCTGATTTACTCTCAAGATTCTTGGACAAAATCTCCTTCATTTCTTCTTGATGACTTATCTCATCACGGGCACTTGCTAAGCTTAAATTTATCTTTTTCGAAAGCGTGGAAGTCGTGACAAACCCACATATCAGCAAAAAAGAAATGATAAGCACATCTGCTCCATCACTCCCACCAGTATCGGCAGCCACATAGTATCCGTACATCTCACCCAGTACAACCACTGCTATGCAAACTCCACTCAGCACCGAAACGAACAACAGATCACCCTTTCTAAGAATGATGGCAGAAAACAATATAATCACAGGATAAATGACCACCGCTACATCGTGAATGCCATTGCCATGAATACAACTCCAAGTGACAAACAAATTCATAGTCACAGAAAAAGTGACCACAGTTAGTCTTAGCCAGCCACGATTCAACAAGAAAACCATCAACAGCATGAAAAGAATGGCAATTAGCATAATCACGCCTCGTAGTTGATCTCCCAAATAGAAAAGGGTAACGCTCAGAGCCAATGCCGGAAGAGGAAAAATCAAAAGAATCCTCTGCACGATCTTGGCAAGATCATAGTCTATTCCCTCGTAGTTGTTTGCCAGATATGGTTTCATGGCCGTCCTTTTGAATCCTTGAATGTAAGTGTCACGCCTGCTTCCGATTTGTCGGCTTCAGCTTTCAGTTGACGCATCATTATACTTGATAGCATGGTATTGGGAAGTATTGCCCGCTGGCCAATAATACCTACCTCCCAAGCCTGACCATTCTTGGTAATACTCAACTCATCGAAACTATTATTTGTGTCGAGAAACTCGTCTATATAAATAACCAATGGAAGCATTTGATCCAGTGGCAACAAATAATCGCTCGAAACTTCCACGGTCCAATTAGCTCCAGCTGCCTGCTTCATATCAAGCAAATAATCTCTCATGCGCACGTCCGCATCAATCGAAAAGAAATGCAATCTTTCTATACAGCGAACTTGTCGGCTTATCTTAAAAACCGCCTCACTTTCATGAAGAGAAAAAAGCTCCCTGACCGTAGAAAGACTAAATTGAACTTGATCATGCACCAAACTCCCAAGCTCCGTTTTTAGCTCCAAGTCCTCATTCAATTTTTTGGAAGTTTCTTGACTTTTCCTGACTTCTATTCCGGCTCTTATAAGCGTCCATTTTAGCCTTTTAAAAAGGTTAAAGGATATGATCACGCTTATTGACAAGATTATGAGAATAATCACTAAATCTCCGTATGAACCCGTCTTGATAGGCTCAGGGACATACCAAGCGTACTGCTCTCCAAAAGCAAGCCAAGAGAGCGCCATCAAAATGGCTAATCCTACGATTATTTGCCCTCGCAGTTTGAGAATAAAACTCGATAGAACCACCACGCATGAAAAGGTGACAAGTGATATATCGTGAATGCCCTGACCATTGGTAGAAAGAATTGTGATAACAACAATTATCACTAAAAGTAAGACAAGCACTGAAATTCGCACCCTTCCAGCACGCGCTTGGCGATAAGCTAGGAAAGTAAAAAACCCCAATAAGGGCATCAAAAACAATACTTCCCAATCCTTGGTCAGGAACGTCGTGAGCATCAAAAGCACATAGCCAAGCGGAAGAATTCTGTAAATTCTCAGCAAGATTCGAACCAGCTCTGCATCCTGATGATCCGGCGATGAAGTGTTGTCAGTATTGAGCAAGGTTTTTAATGAATGTCGCCTAAAACTACTTTAGATCGGAAAGAATCACATTACCCAAATCTAAATTATATACTTTTGGTCATCGAAAATTGAGGAAATGGAATACAACACATCGAGAGCTCATTTGAAGCTCAGAGAATACGGCCGAAATGTTCAAAACTTGGTCGCACATATCAAACAAGAATCAGACAAAGAAAAGAGAAACGCGCACGCAGCGACTCTTGTGGAATTGATGAAGCAGGTAAACCCGAACCTGAATAAAGACACGGATGAATATGACCAGAAAATATGGGATGACGTTTTCATCATCTCCGATTTTGATTTGGACGTAGATTCCCCTTTTACTAAACCTGAGCCCTCTGTTTTAGACAGGAAGCCGGAGAGAATCAACTATTTCTCCAACGAAATAAAGTACAAGCACTACGGCAGAAGTATTGAATTGCTGATCGAAAAGGCTATCGCCCTAGAAGACCCTAAGGAAAAAGAAGGTGCGGTTATCGTCATCGGAAAGCTCATGAAAAGCTTCTTTCAGACTTGGAACAAAGACAGCATTGAGGATGAGCTAGTCCTTAAGAACATTAAGCGAATGTCAAATGATCAACTCGACATTGACATAGAGACAGTGAAAGAATTAAACCTGTTTGATTTGGGCAAGCCACAGTTTAAGCCAAGAAGAAACAGCAACTTCAAAGGTGGTGGAAAAGGCAAACGCCCGAACAATACCAACAATCAAAACCGAAGAAGACGACACAATAAATGAGTTCTTTTCGGGTAAAAGGCGGCAACAAGCTCTCTGGTAGCATCACACCACAAGGAGCAAAAAACGAGGCGCTTCAAATCATTTCGGCAGTCCTTCTCACCGATCAAAAGGTGACCATTCATAAAATTCCGAATATTCGGGATGTAATGAAACTCATCGACCTGCTAGCTGACCTTGGCGTCAAGGTCAATAAAATAGCAGAAGAATCGTATGAATTTCAAGCAGACTCTATCAATCTTGATTTCATGGATTCGCCAGAATTCAAAGAGAAAGGCGGAGCACTCAGAGGTTCTATAATGATTCTTGGCCCACTACTCTCCAGATTCGGAACGGCAAAAATGCCAAAACCAGGTGGCGACAAAATCGGGAGAAGACGAGTGGACACACACTTTTTTGGATTTGAAAAACTAGGTGCCCGGTTCAACTACGATTCAAAAACCTCCTTCTATACCGTCGATGGTAGCAACCTGAAAGGCGCCTACATGCACCTTGAAGAAGCATCTGTCACAGGCACAGCCAACATCGTGATGGCCGCTGTGATGGCAGAAGGTGATACGACCATCTACAATGCAGCCTGCGAGCCCTACCTTCAGCAACTCTGCGGGATGCTCAATAGAATGGGAGCGAAAATCGAAGGTGTAGGGTCTAATCTCTTAAAGATCACAGGGGTGTCTGGTCTGCAAGGCACTGAACACACCATGCTCCCCGACATGATCGAAATTGGGAGCTTCATTGGCTTGGCCGCCATGACTCAATCCGAGATTACCATCAAAGATGCTCGAATCGATCAGCTTGGCCTGATCCCCACAACCTTCCAAAAATTGGGGATTCAAATGGAATTTCGAGGAGATGACATTTACATTCCGGCGCAGGATCATTACGAAATAGAGTCTTACATTGATGGATCCATTCTCACCATTGCAGATGCCATCTGGCCTGGTCTTACTCCCGATTTATTGAGTGTAATTTTAGTAACAGCCACACAGGCAAAAGGCACGGTTCTCATTCATCAAAAGATGTTTGAGAGTCGCCTATTCTTTGTAGACAAGCTGATAGATATGGGTGCTCAGATCATTTTGTGTGACCCACACCGAGCCACAGTCATCGGCCTTGATCGCGCTTTTGACCTACGAGGTATCGAAATGACTTCTCCTGACATTCGGGCTGGGGTTTCTCTTTTGATTGCCGCCTTATCGGCCGACGGAGAAAGTGTTATAAATAACATTGAGCAAATTGATAGGGGCTATCAATACATAGATGACCGTTTGAATGCACTCGGAGCGGAGATTATCCGTGTTCAATAAGCGAATGCGCCATTAGCTTTTCTCCCGTTAGCGGTTTCTCAATGAAACCCGGTTTCAAGGGATGTTCGTCCGCTCGTCTTTTATCTGCAGGATCAATAGAAGAACTCACAATAATTATTGGATACGGCGCTGGGGTATGTTTCTCGGCTAATTTGTCCAATAACTCCCATCCGTCCATTACTGGCATATTGATGTCCACAAAGAGTACTTCAGGGTTTATTTCAGTGAGTCGCTCCAACGCGTCTTCACCATGACGACTTGTAATTATTTTGATACCAGGAAATGTACGATTGATCGCATATCCTGCCGTAAACAAGAATATCTCATCATCATCCACAATCAAAAAACTTTTTTCGTCCTGCATGTCAAACAAAGGGGGATGAAAAATAATCAATCACCGGCATAATAATGTGAATCCCTTTAGATTAGTGAAAAGCTAAGTTCATGCCACAATATATTCTTTCTCTTGATCAAGGTACCACGAGTAGTCGAGCAATACTTTTCGACCATTCAGGAGCCATCCAATCAGTAGCTCAAAAGGAATTTACTCAGCATTTTCCAAAATCAGGGTGGGTAGAACATGATGCAATGGAAATCTGGGGCTCTCAAGTAGAGGTTGCAAAGGAAGTATTTAAAAAGAAAAACATAAGCGCAAAAGACGTTGCTGCCATCGGCATCACCAATCAGCGCGAAACAGCAGTGATTTGGGATAGGAAAACAGGTAAGCCAGTTTTCAAAGCCATTGTTTGGCAGGATCGTCGGACATCTGCCTATTGTGATGAACTTAAAGCATCAGGATGGATTGATAAAATCAGAGACAAAACAGGCCTTGTTATAGATGCCTATTTCTCTGGCACAAAAGTGAAATGGATTCTTGACAATGTGGAAGGAGTGAGAGAAAGAGCGGAAAATGGTGAATTGGCATTCGGAACGATTGACTCGTGGCTAGTATGGAATTTGACATGCGGTAAAGTTCATGTCACTGATATGTCAAATGCGAGTCGCACCATGCTCTTCAACATCCATGAGAAAAAATGGGATGAAGAAATCCTTGAATTGATGAACATCCCCCATTCTCTTTTACCTGAGGTGAAATCCTGCTCAGAAGTGTACGGCCACACAGAAGAATTCGGAGGCAGTATTCCAATCGGAGGCATGGCCGGAGATCAGCAAGCGGCCCTTTTCGGCCAAATGTGTATCGAAAAAGGAATGGTGAAAAACACCTACGGCACTGGTTGTTTCATTCTTACAATCACCGGAAACGAGCCTGTCAAATCCAAAAATAATCTACTCACCACAGTCGCCTGGCAGCTCGGCGATGAGGTCACTTACGCACTTGAGGGTGGAGTGTTCATAGGTGGGGCGGTGGTGCAGTGGATACGGGATGGATTAGAATTTATCGAAAGTGCTGGAGAGATAGAGGCCTTGGCGCAATCTGTCGAGGACAATGGTGGCGTTTATTTGGTGCCCGCTTTCGTTGGACTTGGCGCTCCGCATTGGGATCAATATGCCCGAGGAGCAATGCTCGGCCTCACACGGGGCACGAACCGTGGACACATCGCCCGAGCCACCCTCGAATCCATTTGTTACCAATCCAAGGAAGTGATAGATGCTATGGCTTCCGATTCCGGCTTGGAGATCAAAGAACTGCGTGTCGATGGTGGAGCTAGTGCAAATAACTTCCTCATGCAGGTTCAATCGGACATCATGAATATTCAGGTGGTTCGGCCTCAGGTTTTAGAAACCACGGCACTTGGAGCTGCCTACTTTGCTGGACTTGCGGTAGGATTTTGGAAAGACTTGGAAGAACTGAAAACGCAGTGGGCGGTGGATAGAAAATTCAATGCTGAGAAGGACATGGAGGCAGAACTGAAAGTATGGAAGAAGGCTGTGGAGAGATCAAAAAACTGGATCGACTGATATGAAGCGAAATGTAATGCTCAAGGCGCTGCGCCAAAAAAAGAAGTGGGATGTCGTGATCATCGGAGGCGGGGCGACAGGACTTGGAGCTGCCGTAGAATCGGCCACCCGAGGCTATGACACACTTCTTTTAGAACAAGCCGATTTTGCCAAGGGCACTTCCAGCAGGAGCACAAAACTTGTGCACGGTGGAGTCAGATACCTGGCCCAAGGAGATATTTCCCTCGTTTTGGAAGCATTGCATGAGAGAGGATTGCTTCGACAAAATGCGCCTCACCTCGTAAAAAATCTTGCTTTCGTCATTCCCAACTACGAATGGTGGGATGGCCCTTTTTATGTCATCGGGATGAAGGTGTATGATATGATGGCGGGCAAACTTGGCCTTGGGCCTTCAGAAAGAATTTCGAAAGAAGAAACAATTGCCGCGATTCCCAACATTAAAACGGATGGTCTTAGAGGTGGCGTGATTTACTACGATGGGCAATTTGACGATGCACGATTAGCCATTAGTCTGGCTCAAACAGCTCATAAAAATGGCGCGACGGTTCTCAACTATATGAAGGTGACGGGGCTGAGAAAAAATAAAGCCGGTCTGATCAAAGGTGTGAAGGCCGTTGATGAAGAAACAGGGGAGGAATTCAAAATCAGCGCAAAGGCTGTGGTAAATGCCACCGGTGTTTTCGTCGATGATATCTTAAAAATGGACGACAAAAAAGCCAAGAAAACGACTGTTCCGAGTCAGGGAGTCCATTTAGTTTTAGACAAAGAATTTCTCCAAGGCGACTCTGCCATCATGATTCCAAAAACGGATGACGGCCGTGTGCTTTTTGCGGTTCCCTGGCATGGGGTCACCATCGTTGGCACCACCGACACGTTGGTAGAAAAAGCCGAACTGGAGCCAATGGCGCAGGAACAAGAAATTGAATTTATTCTGAAAACAGCCGGGCGATACCTGACTCGAGCTCCCAAGCGATCAGACGTGCTAAGCGTTTTCGCAGGTCTTCGCCCCCTTGCCAGTGAGGACTCAGAAGAGGAAACAAAGAACGTTTCCCGAAATCATCGAATCTTAGTTTCTCTTACAGGTTTGGTGACGGTCACTGGTGGCAAGTGGACGACCTACCGAAAGATGGGGCAAGACATTATTGATAAAGTGACACTAGTGGGAGGGCTTGAAGAACGGCCAAGTATCACCGCCAATATGCCGATCCATGGATATGTTAAAAATTTTGACAGAAAAGACAAACTCCATGTGTATGGAGCGGATAGATTAGCGATCCTTCAATTGATTGAAGAGAATCCTGAATTGGGAGAAAAATTGGACAAAAAACATCCATTCCTAAAGGCAGAAGTTCTTTGGGCCGTAAAGGAGGAGATGGCAAGAAAAATTGAAGATGTGCTGGCAAGGAGGACAAGGGCACTCCTCTTAGACGCACGTGCGTGCAAACGGATGGCGCCCAAAGTAGCTCAGATCATGGCCGATTATCTCGGAAAAGATCAGGACTGGATTGAAAAAGAGGTGAAGAATTTTAATGAATTAGCAAATCGATACATCTTGAAGTAGGGGTTAGGGATTAGGGGTTAGGAGTAAGGGGTTAGGGATCCTATAATCCAGACAATTAATTAGCAGGTTAACATTTAACTATTTAACCATTCAACTAATAACTATTAACTAAAAAATGACTGAATTCATCGCTGAAATTGTAGGAACGTTCATTCTTATAGCTCTTGGACATTCCGTAAATGCCAATGTCTCTCTTAAAGGAACCTATGGACAAGGATCCGGGTGGATAGTGATTACCGTTGGATGGGGACTTGCAGTATTCTGTGGAGTCACTGTGGCCGGGCCATTTAGTGGGGCACACATTAACCCCGCGGTAACCATCGGGCTAGCTGCCGCAGGCTCATTTCCTTGGGAAAAAGTACCCATGTTCGTGCTGGCTCAAATGATTGGAGCCATGTTGGGAGCGTTTCTGGTCTGGATTAATTTTAAGAATCACTTCGATCAGGAAGAAGACCCGGGAACCAAACTCGGTGTGTTCTCTACCGGGCCAGCGATCAAGCATACAGCAATCAATTTCATTTGCGAAGCAACTGGCACGTTCGTCCTTATGTTTGTGATTCTCTACATCACAGGCCCTGAACTCACAGCCAAAGGAATGGAAGAAGTGAAAATTGGACTAGGCTCCATTGGGGCAATCCCCGTTGCTTTTTTGGTGATTGTTATCGGTATGGGATTCGGAGGCACGACCGGATACGCCATCAACCCTGCTCGAGACCTTGGCCCAAGAATCATGCATGCCATTCTGCCTATTAAGGGAAAAGGAGATAGTAATTGGGGCTATGCGTGGCTGCCCGTGGTTGCCCCTATTGTTGGTGGCGTGTTGGCTGCTTTGGTTTATCTGGCGTTGGTTTGATTACCTAAAATCCACCACCTCTACATTCGGATTTTTCGAAGGATCGAAGGTGAAGAAGCTATCGGTCAAAGAAGAAAGTGACTTGAAATTTTTGATCTCGTAGAGATACTGGCTGCCCGTCTTCTCGAAAACCGTGAAGGACTTCATGTTATCCTTGCTATCTACAATCAATCTGATTTTAAAGAAGGTTTTGTCCTTCGATTCAGGGTCTAGCTCTATCACACGATCTCCATTCGAAAGCTGCGAAATCAGCGCATATTTGAAACCACTCTTATAAATGTCATACACATTGCCAGGGGTAATTTCTTCCTCCTCCGGGTTGTAAGGACTCACCGTCACCTCTTCCAAATCCGGCGTGTACACCCACACCTCTTTGCCATTGTTGAAAATCTCAGTGCCGATTACTTCGAGCTTGTACATTTTACCTTTTACAGTAATCTCACCTTCCATCTCCTCCTCTATTCCTGCCGCTTTGTTCTCTATTTTTTGACTGAAATTGGCTTTAAAAGCGGTAACCTTTTTGTACTTGGCACTCATGGCGTCCAGCACCGTTTTAGCTGCCGGATCATATTGCGACCAACCCAACTGCGCGATAAACAACATCGAAAGTGCGACAATTAATTTTCTCATAACCTTTGATTTACAGGATTCAAAACCTGTTTTTTAATATTTATTTTCCAGCTCAGTCAATAACTGTTCCAAAGAATACTCGTCGGGAATTAAAACATCACGTGCCTTGCTCCCTTCGAAAGGCCCCACAATACCTGCCGCTTCAAGCTGATCAATTATACGACCGGCACGGTTGTAGCCAAGCTTCATCTTCCGCTGTATCAACGAGGTACTCCCCTGCTGGTGCATAACTATTACGCGAGCGGCATCCGCAAAGAGTGCGTCCCGATCGTTCAAATCCACTTCACCAATTCCCGAGCTCTCTTCACCGACAAATTCTGGTAAAAGATACGCATCATCATAGCCTCTCTGCTCTGCAATAAATTCACAAATTCGATCGATCTCGGGCGTATCGACAAAAGCACATTGCAATCGAATCATGTCCGAGCCAAGTGAAAGCAACATGTCTCCCTGACCAATTAATTGATCCGCGCCACCAGCATCTAGAATGGTTCGTGAATCTACTTTTGAGGTCACTCTGAAAGAAAGTCTCGCAGGGAAATTCGCCTTGATGATACCCGTGATCACGTTCACAGAGGGGCGCTGTGTTGCCACAATGAGGTGAATTCCAATTGCTCTGGCAAGCTGCGCAAGACGTGCAATCGGAGTTTCCACTTCTTTACCAGCTGTCATCATCAAATCCGCCAACTCATCTATGACAAGCACGATGTAGGGCAAATACCGATGACCTTTGTTTGGATTCAGTCGTCTGCTTTCAAATTTCTTGTTGTACTCTTTCAGGTTCCTGCATCCCGCATTTTTCAGTAGGTCGTAGCGAGTGTCCATCTCTATACAAAGAGAATTTAGCGTGTTCACCACCTTCGACGTATCCGTGATGATCGGCTCGGCACTGTCTGGGAGCTTAGCCAGGAAGTGCTTTTCAATAATGTTGAAATTCGTCAATTCCACCTTCTTCGGATCGACCAGCACAAACTTCAACTGAGACGGATGCTTCTTGTAAAGCAATGACGTCAGGATCATGTTCAACCCCACGGACTTACCCTGACCGGTCGCTCCAGCCATGAGCAAGTGAGGCATCTTGGCCAGGTCTGTCACAAAGACTTCATTAGAAATGGTTTTGCCCAAAACGATAGGAAGGGCATAATCCGAATGCATGAATTTCTCCGTGGTGATGACGGACTTCACGTCCACCATTTCCCGGTTCTTATTTGGCACCTCTATACCGATGGTTCCTCTACCTGGAATTGGCGCGATGATCCTGATCCCTAGAGCGGCCAAACTCAAGGCAATATCATCTTCCAAATTCTTGATTTTGGAAATCTTCACCCCTGCCTTTGGTACAATTTCGTAAAGCGTGACCGTGGGGCCAATGGTCGCTTTGATGCTTTGAATGCCAATCTTGAAGTTGATCAGGGTCTCTACGATCTTGTTTTTGTTCTGCTCAAGTTCATCTTTCGTGACCTGAACGTCCTTCTTGGTTGGATAATCCTGAAGTAAGTCGGGAGTCGGAAATTTATACCTTGGAAGGTCAAGCGTAGGGTCGTAATTCACCGACTGCTCATCCACATGCTTTTCCTTGAACTCAGCCTTCTGAACTTCCATGCCGTCAATTACCTCGGCGATTGGTTTTGGATCTTCTATTTCCTCATCGTCTCGCTCATTCGCGAATTGTTCGGGAGCTTCGTCAATTACTTCAGGAAGATTAGTTTCTACCTCCAACTCCAACTCATCCTCCTCCGCTGATTCCGTTTTCTTCGGAGGCACTACTATTTCCCACCCCTCCCCAGTCTCTTCTTGAGCATCTGAGTCACTGCCCTTTTCCTCCTCCTCCACTTCCTGCTTCACCTTGGCAATGATAGAAGCCAACTCATCTTCATTCTCATCTTCCTTTTCTTTCTTTCCAGGCAACTTAACCCCTTCTAATTTTGCTTTTGCGCTAGCAAGAAACTCCTGCACAAACGCCAGATGCGTGATGTCGAACAGGTACATATTGAACACTAGAAAGAGGAAAGCCAAAAACAGAACGGTGGCCCAGCCCATCAGGCTTTCGAGCAAAAAGGCCAGTTCGAATCCAATGCCTCCACTCAAGAAACTCATCGCGCTTGCTCCCTCAGCATCCAATTGGAAGTAGCCCAGCAGCGTGCTGATCCAGAGCAAATAGAAAAAAGCGAAAGCCGATGATCTGCCAAGTGGCAATAAGGTTCTGAACCAATTGATTCGGAAACCAACAATGAAAATGATGGGCGGAATCAGGAGTGCCGCAATTCCGAACCATCGGAAAATAAACGTGTGGGCAGTGTAGGCGCCGGCAATTCCGAACCAGTTTCGGACTTCTGCTCCCGAGGCAGACAAGCCGTTCGTGCCAATGCTCTCCACCACGCTTTGATCCGCCTTGCCTGTCTGAAGATAAGAGACGAACGAAACGGCAAGAAAGAAGCTCAACAAAAGCAAAAACCAACCCGTCGCGAGGTGCAGCTTTCGGTCTTTCAGAAATTCAATATTCAAGCTTTTCTTCTCGCTCGATTTCTTACCCTGTTTCTTATATGTATTCTTCGCCATGAACTGTCGGCAAAAGTAAGGAGTCAGCCAATTAATATCAGGGTCAAGACAGAATGATTAAAGCTCCCGAATCTTAATATTCCTAAAAGCCACCTCACTTCCATGTTCTTGCAAGCAAATATGCCCGGTCTTTGCTTTTCCAAACCCTTCCCATGCTGCCAGTGGTGATTCAGCAATCATGGCTTCCCATTCCGGGCCATTCACCGGAAATTGAAGAATCTCCACGTCATTATATTTCAACCACCCCTCGTTGTTTGTTTGGTCAATATGGAGCAAATAATGATTCCACTCCCCTGCTCCTTTGCTGACGATCTTTGATGGTGCCATCAAATTATAAAGCGAGCCTGCTCTGTTGATATCGCCTCGCTCCTGAATGTACTCTTCCCAGCCATCATCCAAAATCTGAATTTCCGGCCCTGTGAGGTACGGATGCTCATAATCCTCGTCCTCCACCACTCCCCAGAAAATTCCGGAGTTTCCGTTTTCAGAAATCATCCACTCAATGGATAACTCAAAGTCGGTGTATTTTTCGTCCGTCATCAGGTTGGAACTACGAGCCTCCGTCCTCGATTCAGGATCAAAAGCCAGGACACCATCCTGCACGTACCAGCCATTGTAATTATCTCCTGCCAAGTAGGTATGCCAACCGTCTAGATCGTCTCCATTGAAAAGGTCAGTCCAGTCGTCATTTTCGCTTTGACACCCTAACAAAAACAGACCAAGTGATGCAATCAGAAATTTTTTCATAGTTAGGTAGTTCAATATAAGTTCATTTAAGAACTCTTTTCAATTCAAAAAAACACGCCAAAACTGTCATATCGCAATGAAATGGAGATATCTCCTCCTGTTGAACGGTGTAATCATGTCAGACAAAGTGATTCTCCGTTTTAAGAAGATTTCTCCTTCGTCGAAAAGACAGGTTCGGGGTGTTTTGTGCTAGGTTTAGATTCTTACTTCAAGCAAATTATCATTTAAAGGCACTTATTCCTAATTTCGAAAAGATGAACATAGATTCACGAAAACACCCCTATAATCCCTTCAAGGGGATAATTCCTCCCTTGAGGGAGGTCAGGAGGGTGTTAGGATGCTTTTTATTAGTGATAGCCTTACCAGCTTGCTCGCCGCACAAAGAGGAAAAAACATTCAGTTTTGAGAAGAAAGGGGATGAGCCCCCCGAGCGAGTTGGGGGACTAGCATCTACGCGAATTGAGCTGAGCAACAAAGGCGTGGGGCCGGTGAAGTTCGTGCAGCTGGGAAATATCGATCCTGTCTTAGCGAAAGAAGGTCAGGGCATTTTTGAAAGTAAGTGCACCACTTGCCACAAGATTGGGGAAAAGTTTATCGGGCCTGCACCCAATGGCATCCTAAAAAGAAGAACGCCAGAGTGGGTGATGAATATGATCCTGAATCCTGAGGTGATGCTCAAGGAAGATCAACTGGCTAAAGACCTATTTATGGAATTCAATGGCTCGCCCATGTCCAATCAAGGACTGACGGAGGAACAGGCAAGAGCGGTGTTGGAGTTTTTTAGGAAGTTGGAGTAAGAACCTCTTTCCATTTTTCAGACTCAGCAAATTCCTTGATAGTCAAATTCCTCCTATAGAGGAGATTTGTCATATAAGTTTTGAGAAATAGACTATTTGCCAATCTTCCCAAAACACCCAACGGAGATTCAAAATCAAAAACATCTTTCATTTCAGTTTGTCCCTTAATGAATTCAAAATGATGTTCATGTCTGAAACTCTTGAACGCTCCGCTCTGCATTTCATCTACAAAGAAGATAGGTTTTTTATACTCTGTAATTCGGGTTGTTAACCTCTGTGATATCCCAAAGTGCCGAGCCTTCCAGGTGACAAACTCACCCGCTCCAATCAAACCAGAGGTAATTCCATCTATGGCCTCTTCCTCAGTATGGCTTGTCGAAATTTTATGAAGATCGATACTTCGTGAAAGGTCAAAGCATCTTTCTATTGGAGCTTTGATGTGGGTAACTAATTGAATGGAGGGCATTCTAATTCCTCAATACCTAGGCTTCTCAAAAACCTTTTGCTTCACCAGTTCCTGGCAAATCTCCTTTACCAACCCAGGGCCTTTGTAGATTAGCCCGGTGTAAATCTGGATCAGGTTGGCGCCAGCCTTGAACTTCTCAATGGCATCCGCAGGACTCATGATACCTCCCACAGCGATCAGAGGAATCTCTCTGTTTCTGGATCGGATGTAATTCAAAATGTAGTTCGACCGATCGGCCAGCGGCTTGCCACTCAATCCTCCATTTCCAATTTTCTCCACTTCACTCGCCGACGTTTCCAGCCCATCGCGTGAGATCGTGGTGTTCGTAGCAATAATGCCGTCCACACCCTTTCTCTCCACTATCTCAAGAATATCATCAAGCATACTGTCCGTGATATCCGGCGCAATCTTGAGTAAGATTGGCTTGGCCAAAGGCTTCATTTTATTGGCCTTCACCATCGCGCCAAGTAGTTTCTCCAGCGGCTCCTGATCTTGCAATTGCCGCAGGTCGGGCGTGTTCGGTGAACTCACATTCACAACGAGATAGTCCACATGAGGGTAGATTTCCTTGAAGCAAATCAGGTAATCCTGAAGAGCCATGTCATTCGGGGTGTTTTTGTTCTTTCCAATGTTCCCTCCGATGATGATGTCCCTTGGTCGCTTTTCGAGATTGTGCTTCACAGCCGTTGCGCCGAGATTGTTAAAGCCCATTCTGTTTACCAGCGCCTCGTCTTTTGGCAAGCGAAAAAGTCGGGGAGCGGGGTTGCCGTCTTGCGCCCTTGGCGTGACCGTACCCACTTCTATAAACCCAAATCCAAGCGTGGAGAATTCATGCATGTACGCACCGTTCTTGTCAAATCCTGCTGCCAGCCCCACGGGATTTTTAAATTTTAGACCTAAAAATTCCGTGTGCAAATCGGGATGCTCGTAGGTGTATTTCTTCCTGAACGTGCCCTTGAAACCCATTTTCTGGAGAAACTTGAACATGCCCGTGGTGAAGGCGTGTGCCTTCTCTGGCTCCATGGAAAACAATAGGGGTTTGATCAGTCCGTACATTAGCTTCTTGGGTGAAATTCGGTGATGACTTGCTTGAGGTAATCTCTGTCGAGATGGGTGTAAATTTCGGTAGTGGTGATGGATTCGTGCCCCAGCATTTCCTGCACAGCCCGAAGATCAGCCCCTCCTTCAATCAAGTGCGTAGCAAATGAATGTCGAAACGTGTGCGGACTAATATTTTTCTTCAAATCTGTCTTCAAGGCCAGGTCTTTTATAATCATGAACACCATCACGCGAGAAAGCACCGCTCCTCGCTTATTCAAAAATAGGTGATCTTCAAATCCTTTCTTCACATTGATGTGAACTCTTACATGCTCGCGATACAATTTGATGTGTTTGAGTGCCTCCGAGCCAATCGGAACGAGCCGCTCCTTGCTCCCTTTTCCCAACACTCGGATAAATCCAATGTCGTCGTGCAGGTGGCTGATCTTCAACCCAATCAACTCAGACACCCGCAATCCTGAACTATAAAGCGTCTCCAACATCGCCCGGTTTCTCGTTCCTTCAGGTTTGGATAAATCAATGGCTCCAAAGATTTTTTCTATGTCGGGCAAATCCAGTGTGTCTGGCAGTTTGCGCCCCAGCTTAGGCGTTTCGATCAGCGCGCTTGGGTCTTTGACTATCAATTCTTCATAGAGCAAGAACTTATAAAAAGCCTTGATGCCTGAAAGGATGCGAGCCTGAGAATAACGTGACATGCCGAGCTCATTGATAAACCCAATGAAATCAAGTAGATCCTTCTGGACGACTTTTGTGGGCGAGATGTCCTTATGGTTTAACTCAAAAAACTGCTGAAGTTTTGCAATGTCCCTGAGGTATGCATCGATGGAATTTTGCGCAAGCGACCGCTCCAGCTTGAGGTAGTCTTGAAATTGACGAGTATAGGTGGGCCAGCTCACGGAGCTAAGTTAATTGGTTGATTTGGTGATTGGTGAATTTGATGATTGGTGAATTAGTTGATTTGAAGATTGCTTGATAAAGAAGAATTCTGATTCATAATTTTCTCTTTGATAGCAGCCTATTCAATTTAACTTTGGCCAAAAGACCTGAAGTGAAAATCCACATTCTCAACGGCCCCAACCTCAACCTCCTCGGAAAACGCCAGCCGGAAATCTATGGCTCAAAAAGTTTTGAGGCGTTTTTCGAAGAATTGAAAGCCGAATTCCCCGCTCATGAATTGGACTATTTCCAATCCAACCATGAAGGAGCATTAATTGACAAACTTCATGAAGTTGGATTCTCTGAATGCGGGGTTGTGATGAATCCCGGAGGATTGACGCACACGTCCGTTTCCCTTGGTGACGCAGTAGCTTCCATAGAAGCTCCCGTCGTAGAGGTTCACATCTCGAATATTCACAGTCGCGAAGATTTCAGAAAAGTGAGCTACGTCGGGCCATATGCTGCTGCGCATTTCATCGGGCTGGGGCTGGATGGATACAAGATGGCTATTGAATTTTTGATCGAAGAAAGGTGAGAGCGAATTTCTACCCCGGACCGTCTCGAATCTATGCTAAGATTCCTGAATACCTGCTCGACGGGTATGGCGAGGGTATCTTGTCCGTGAATCATCGCAGCGCGGAGTTCATGGCCATCGCCAAAAAAACGAAGAAGCTCCTTCACAGAAACCTGCAAATTCCTGAAGATTACCAGATTGTCTTCACCTCTTCGGCCACAGAATGCTGGGAAATAATCGCTCAGTCATTGACCAAAAAACACTCGCATCATTTCTATAATGGCGCCTTTGGGGAGAAGTGGGCTTCCAGAGCCGGGCACCTCTCCGAAGCTTCCGAAACCAGATTCAGCATAGAAGAAGAATTGCCAACAAGCAAAATCAACGAGAAAGCGGATGTGATCTGTGTTACCCAAAACGAAACATCCAACGGCACACAGGTTTCCATGGAAACGCTCCGAAACTTGCGAAACAACACCGACCAATTGATCTGCGCAGATGCCACCTCCTCCATGGCCGGTGTTTTTCTGGACTTTAAATTGGCTGACGTTTGGTACGCTTCCGTGCAGAAGTGTTTCGGATTGCCCGCTGGTTTGGGCCTCATGATTTTGTCTCCAAAAGCGATCGACAGAGCACAGGAAATTGGAGACGACAAGCGATACAACAGCCTTCCTTTTGTCTTGGAGAATTGGAATAAAAACCAATCACCTTACACCCCCAACGTGCTTGGTATTTATCTTCTCAACCGCACGCTGAGCGATGGGAAATCCATTGAAGACATTCATGCGAAAGTGATCAGGCGATACGAGCAATGGCGAACCTTTCTTGGAGAATCTCAACATTTGAATTTCCTCGTAGAGAATGAAGAAGTACGATCCAAGACGGTTTTGACATTGAATACCCCCGATCCTCAAACGCTGATAGAGAATGCCGCCGAATCTGGAATCACCTTCGGAAAGGGGTATGGACAATGGAAGGAAGATACATTCCGCATCGCCAATTTCCCAGCCATAAAGAAGGCAGAAATTGTGAAAGCACAGAAATTTCTGAGGCGACTGGCCTAGCCGCTCATCCCAAAAGACATTAGCCGGCTATTTTTCTTCGCATGATTTCAGTATTTTCACTTCATACTAACCCCATAAACTATGACCGAAAAAATTAAACCTCCTGTTTGGTTCTGGATCGTAAGCATTCTGGCTTTGATCTGGAATATCATGGGCGCAATGGCCTATTTGATGCAAGCGATGATGAGAGACTCGCTCCCTTTAGAGGACCAAGCCATGTATGAAGCCATGCCAGTTTGGGCTACCGCAGCATTTGCATTTGCTGTTTGGGGTGGCACTTTTGGCTCAGTCTTTTTGCTATTAAGAAAAGTATTGGCTCTCCCTATTCTTGTTGTTTCATTTTTAGGAGTTGTTGTTCAAATGATCTACAATCTAGGCGTTGCAGAAAATACTACGGTGTACGGCCCTGGTGAAATCGCCATGAGTGTCATGATTCCATTGATAGCCCTTTTACTAGTGTTGATGGCCAAAAGCAGTAAAGCAAAAGGGTGGCTTGCTTAATTTAAAATTTCAATGAATTTCAAATCCCGGACTCGTTCCGGGATTTTTTGTTTCAGCCCCGTTTACCTTTGCGCCGCATGAATAAAGGAGACATCATAGCGTCGTTAGAAATCACAGGCATTTCGGCGGATGGGAAAAGCGTAGGGAGACATGAAGGTATCGTCGTTTTTGTGAAAGAAGGTGTGCCTGGTGACGTGGCGGAAGTCGAAATCACTTACAAGCGTAGACGCTTCCTTGAAGGCAAAATCACTCATCTGCTCAAAGCATCAGAGCACCGGAGTGAACCTTTCTGCGAACACTTTGGGACCTGTGGTGGCTGTAAGTGGCAGCATCTTTCGTACGAAGGTCAACTCAAATTCAAGCAAGACCATGTGGAGGAAAACCTCTCAAAGATTAGTGGAATGGATCTGCCAAAGATCAAGCCTATTATAGGATCCGCCGACACCCAGTACTATCGAAACAAACTTGAGTACACCTTTTCTAACAAGCGCTGGCTGACCAAGGAAGAAATTGGCTCGGAAAAAGACCTGAACAGAAACGGACTTGGATTCCACATTCCTCGAATGTTCGATAAAGTTCTGGACATCAAAAACTGCTACCACCAAGCCGAACCGTCGAACAGCATCCGAAATGCTGTTAGGGAATATGCACTAAAAAACAATCTCACTTTTTTCGACATCCGCGAGCAACATGGTTTTCTGAGAAATCTGATCATCCGTACAACTTCCACAGGTGAAACAATGGTCATGCTTCAGGTCTTTGAGCCTGATCAAAAAGCGATAGACGGCATCATGGAATTCTTGAAAAATGAATTTCCTGAGATCACTTCATTGAACTACATCATCAACGAAAAGAAGAACGAAACCATCTTCGATCAGGAAGTAGTTTGCGTGAGCGGAACTCCTTACATCCAAGAGAAAATGGGCGCTTTGACTTTCCGTATTGGGCCCAAATCGTTTTATCAGACCAACTCTAAGCAAGCTGAGCGGTTGTACGAAGTAGCAGCGGAAATGGCTCAGCTTACTGGAGAAGAAGTAGTCTATGACCTCTACACGGGCACGGGTACAATTGCCAACTATGTGGCTGGAAAAGCGAAAAAAGTAGTTGGTGTAGAATATGTCCCTGAAGCAATCGAAGATGCAAAAGTTAATTCCGAAATCAACGGCATCACCAACACCGTCTTCTTCGCTGGAGACATGAAAGACGTCCTCAATGATGCTTTTGTAAAGAAGCACGGTCAACCTGACGTAATCATCACCGATCCTCCACGAGCAGGCATGCACGAGGATGTAGTAGAAACGTTGGTGCGCATCAGGCCAAAAAGAATTGTCTATGTGAGCTGCAATCCCGCCACTCAGGCGAGAGATATAGAACTCCTTTCTGAGGCCTTCACCGTTGAAGAAATTCAACCGGTGGACATGTTTCCTCATACGCAACATGTGGAAAATGTAATTTTGCTGAAAAGAAATTCCTGAAAGTGAAATCTCTAATTTCATTCTTACTAGTCTCATTATCCCTTCATTTAATCGGTCAAAACCGGAATATCGCGCCTTTGAACCCAATGTATGATGAGTACACCGATTGGGTTCACGTGGAATCCCATTCTGTAACACTTGCCGACAAGACGAAAGTAGAAGTGACTTTATCAACCATCAAGGATTGGCCGGACCCTGGAGACGCGCATAAAATTGAATTGGTCGGAGAAAATTTTTCAAGTGTATGCACCAACCTTGATGGATGGATAAGACACAAAAACAATTCCTCAGTTGCCAGATTTAAAGGAGTGAATTATCTCGTCCTATTTGGATGGCCTTATGCCAGTGAACCCAGACTTTGTTCAATTTTCGATCTTAGATCGGGGGATTTAATTTTTAACATGAATAAGGATCTTGTGGAGATGACGGAAAAGAATATACATAGTAGCACATTTGAATTCGAAGACGGCACTTCATTTATCCCTAAAGACTAATGCACAACGATCCAGAACTTAACCCCAAATACTTAGGCACTATTTCTTCAGATTTTGTCAAGATAGCTGATAACCTGAAAGAGGCGGCTTACCAGATCAAGAAGCGGAAGTTCTCCGACTATCCAATTTTCCCTGTTTCCAAAATTGAAACACCAATTGGGCAATTGCTCTATGAGCCGGGCTTTGATGAGAACAAATGGCACTACTACGCTTCCATGGTCGAGGAGTTTCAGCAGCGAGGTTTGATCGAAAATATTGACGTCTTCAAGCAAGCCTACAAAGACCCTGAGGAGTTCTGCTGCCTGTTTGTGGTGGATGAGGAATTCACCAACTTCGTATTCATCCCCTACCCCGACGAAGAATAATGCAGCGCATTCACATTGTAGGTTGCGGCCCCCGAACCGGCACCACGCTGCTCACCGAGATGATGATCAGTTCGTACGACATTGATCTGTACACCGATCATGAAGATCGAATCGGCAAATGCCCGCCTCGCAATGGAAAGGTCTTCCTGACCAAATCACCAAAGGACATCATCGTCATCGAGCCGATCATGAAAATAATGAAAAACCTGCACGTGATTTATATGCTGCGCGATCCACGAGACATGATTGTGAGTATGCATGGTTCGGACAGTGAGTTGTACTACAGCAACCTCGAGTATTGGAACAATTTCATGCCCTTCGCAGATGCGCTGCGAGATCATCCAAGGTTCCTGCAAATTCGGTATGAGGACTTGGCGGCAAATCCGGATGCCGTGCAGCAGAAGATTTCAGCTCATCTTCCTTTCATCAAACAAAAACACAAATTCAGCGAATACCACCGCGTATCAAATCCTTCTTCGGATTCGCGTTTGGCGCTCGGTGAAGTGCGGCCGGTGAGCTCCAAAAGCATCGGAAACTGGCGAAATCACAAGCCGCGTGTTTTGGGTCAAATTCAACAACATGGCTCTATTTCCGATGACCTGATCAAATTCGATTTTGAGAAAGACAAAAGCTGGGAAAAGGAATTGGAAGGTGTAGAACCCGATTTGAGAGAAAGCCATGCTTCCGATTTCTATAAGATGAGCTTCATCAAAAAGAAACTACGAGGCAAGAATTTGAGAGCGCTTCGAGTTTGGTTTTATCATAGCAAGCTATGCCTTGGATTGCTAGAAATGTGGTATCGCCTGACCCATTCTAAGAAATCCAGCGGGCAGTCCTCCTGAATTTGCTTATTTTCGACGATCTGAATCAATCCTATGACGTCACACAAGACCCCTACTCTTTTTCAGGCCTTTATTCCTGTCATCTTTCTAATTCTCCTTCTTTCGCTCAATGTGGGTTTGTTTGGATCATATGCCTTGGATGGCTCCAATCAAATCGTGCTGATCTTATCTGGAGCTGTAGCCTCAATCGTCGCTTTTCGTCTGGGGTTTTCATGGTCAGAACTTCAGGCAGGAATCGTCAAAACAATCAGCTCAGCCATGGGGTCAATTTTGATTTTGCTTCTCATTGGGTCGCTTGCAGGCGCATGGATGCTTAGCGGTGTAGTACCCGCCATGATTTATTATGGATTACAAATCCTGAGTCCGGGTATTTTTCTCTTCGCTGCTTGTGTTATTTGTTCGATCGTATCCATTGCCACTGGTAGCTCCTGGACAACTGCCGCCACAGTTGGGATTGCCTTGATTGGAATAGGTTCCACCTTGGGAATCCCTGTCGGCTGGGTAGCCGGTGCTATTCTTTCAGGCGCATACTTCGGAGATAAAATGTCTCCACTCTCAGACACGACGAACCTGGCGCCAGCCATGGCCGGCACGGATTTGTTCACTCATATTCGATACATGACGATTACAACAGGCCCTTCTATCGTAATTGCATTGATCGTTTTCCTTATCGTAGGATTCACGGGAAACTCAACCGGATCATTGGAAGAAAAAGCCTTGATTCTCGATGCGATTGACAGCCGTTTCAACATTACAGGCTGGTTATTTATCGTGCCTGTAGTGGTCATCGTTCTTATTGTGAAAAAAGTGGATGCACTTCCTGCCCTACTGGTCGGGACTTTGCTCGCCGCTCTGTTTGCTTTTGTTTTTCAACCTGATTTGGTGATGGAAGTGGGTCGTCAGGTTGGAGGAGACGGTATTATTCTGAACAACATGGGCGGAATTGAAAATGCCTCCGGTTTTTATGTTTCATTCATGGGAATGATGCAGGCCCTCTTCGGTTCAATCAATTTTGACATTGGAATTGCTAGTTTGGATGAAAATGGCTTGCTCAGCTCTGGCGGAATGTACGGCATGCTCAAAACTGTTTGGCTGATCGTAGCGGCGATGATTTTTGGTGGCGTCATGGAAAAATCCGGCATGCTGAAAAGAATCGCTCAAGCCATCATCAGCTTGGTAAACTCCACAGGATCTCTTGTGACGGCTACTGCCAGTAGTTGTGTATTCTTCAATATCACTGCTTCTGATCAGTATTTGGCGATTGTAGTGCCGGGTAGAATGTTCGCTGACATTTATAAGGAAAAAGGTCTTGCTCCAGAGAACCTGAGTCGAACCCTCGAAGATTCTGGAACAGTAACCTCCGTGCTAGTACCTTGGAATACCTGCGGGGCTTATCATTCAAGCGTGCTCGGTGTGGCTACCATGACCTACTTGCCTTACTGCATTTTCAATTTAGTAAGTCCAATAATGACTATTTTGGTTGCGTACGTCGGCTTTAAAATCAAAAAACTGAAAGATTGAAAGAGCTAACCAAGGAGAGCATTCGCGAGCTTCCGCTCATTCAATATGAAGGCCCCATTCATGTGGTGAACGATGAGAAGAGCTTAAAAAAAGCCATCTCTTATTTGGAAAAATTCTCCGTTCTTGGTTTCGATACAGAGAAGAAACCCACTTTCAAAAAAGGTGAATACAACCACCCTGCACTTATTCAACTGGCGACTGACGAAGCGGCTTACATTTTTCAACTACCAGCTCTTGGCTTTCATCCTGCGCTGAGAGACCTGTTCAGCAATCCGAACATCCTTAAACTTGGAGTAGCGGTGCGGGATGACTTGGTAGAACTGAAGCGAATGGAGCCATTCACCCCGGGAGGCTTCATTGACTTGGCCAGACTGGCGAAAGAACAAGACATCCCCTATTTCGGCTTGCGTAACCTGACCGCCTTTTTCTTAGATGGCCGCCTCTCCAAATCCCAGCAAACCTCCAACTGGGAAAACCAAACCCTCACTGAACCACAAAAAATCTATGCCGCCACCGATGCGTGGGTGGCGTTGAGGATTTATGAGGGGTTGACTGCTTAGGCATGACCCTGTTTGTTTCCTGAAATCAACATCAAGTCATTCCGCAGGAATCTTTGCTACCATCAGCTTCAGGCAAACATCCGAGACTCTTCGTTGCACCTGCCTGCCGCAGGCAGGCTCAGAGTGACGAATGAGCAGTGGAGTTCATCATTTATTCCATCACGTCATTCTGAGCGAAGTGAAGAATCTTCGTTCATCTTTATGAGATGCCGGAACAAGTCCGGCAATCTACCGATGCATCTCCAGCAGTCGCTCCCGCATCACTTCATCCTTAACTACAAACGCCTGAAAAGGCTGCCCTTCGTCTGATTTCACAAAGGCAAAGGGATTAGTCTTTCCTGTTCCTAAGTACACATCTATGTGATGGCCTTTGATCAAACTGCCGGTATCCGCCGCAAGGAAATAGCCATCATGTTGCACAAGCACACCTTCCTCATTGAAATAGGTTGTGCCGATTGCCTCAGGGATAAAAATCACACTCTTGTACGGAATAACCGTGGGGTCCACGGCGATGGATTTCAGCGGCACCAAATTCAATCCAGTACTCCCTGTCACTCGACCCTCACTTATTTCCCATCGAACTTTTCCGGTCAGGTTATAGCCGGGGTAATTGCGGTAGCTCTCGCATTCTCTGCAATCGAATTGCTTGTATTTGGATCGGCCAGCATAACTCGCCAAGTAGACCGTGTCTTCTTTGACTATGTAAACAGAACCTTGAATGGCCGCATTGCACCAATCGCTCTTTTGCAATCGCAAAGGCAACTCTTGCTCCTCCAAATCCAACAGGGGCATTCCGTCTTCGTCATGCGCCAAAGTGGGCACATAGTAGTAACTAGCCCAAAGCCGAATTTCCTTTTTATTGGACATGCTTGAAACAGTACTGACCTTACATGAAACAAGTAGAATCGCAAAGGCAAAAAACCAAAGCAGCGACCGCAACACCGTCTTTTAATCTAAAGCCGCAACGCCAGGAAGTACTTTGCCTTCCATGTACTCAAGCAAAGCGCCTCCGCCTGTGGATACGTAGCTCACGTCATCCCCATAGCCAAGGTTATTCACAGCTGAGGCAGAGTCACCTCCACCGATAAGTGAAAACCCACCAGCCTTGGTTGCTTTTACCACAGACTCTGCGATGGCGTCTGTTCCTTTTGCAAAGGCAGGGAATTCGAAAACGCCCATAGGGCCGTTCCAAAGAATAGTTTTTGATCCTTCTATCACAGAAGAGAAAAGTTTTACAGTCTCCGGCCCAATGTCCAGCCCTTGCCAGTTGTCAGGAATTTCACCTGCTTTTACGGTATCGGTTTTTGCGTCTTTGTTGAAATCATCCGCGATGACCGTATCAAGTGGCAAATACAGCTTCACGCCTTTTTCTGCAGCCTTCTTTTCGATTTCTTTGGTAAGTTCCATTTTGTCCGCTTCCAATAGCGAATCTCCGATTTGGCCTCCTTTGGCTTTTGAGAACGTGTAGGACATTCCTCCTCCGATGATCAGATTGTCCACTGCATCGAGCAATTTCTCGATAATCAAAATCTTGTCTGAAATTTTCGCTCCACCCATGATGGCAGTGAATGGCTTCTCCCCATCACCCAACACTTTTTGGGCGTTTTCGAGCTCATTTCTCATCACGTATCCACAGCATTTGTCAGTGAAATGCTTCGCCACGATAGTGGTGGAAGCATGTGCACGGTGAGCTGTACCGAACGCATCGTTCACATAAATATCTCCTAGCTTGGCAAGACAAGCTGCAAAATCCTCATCACCCTTCGTCTCCTCGTCATAGAATCGAACATTCTCAAGTAACAGGACATCTCCCTCTTCCAAATTGGCAGCCATTTCAACAGCCTCATTGCTGATGCAATCACTGGCGAATTTCACATTGGTGGCAAGTAAATCGCTCAATGCCGGAATGACGTGCCTAAGTGAGAATCTATCCTCAGGACCTCCCTTTGGTCGACCCAAGTGGCTCATTAAGATTGGATTTCCTCCGTCAGCCAAAATTTTAAGAATCGTCGGCACGGCCGCTTTCAACCTGGTTTGGTCGGTCACTTCAAAATTTTCATTCAAAGGCACGTTGAAATCAACACGTACAAGGGCTTTTTTGTCAGCAAAGGAAAAATCGTCTATGGTCTTCATGGGATATTAATTTTCAGCGAAACAAAAGGGAACGATGGTTAAAACCAAATTCATTTGGCCGCAGCTCGCTGTAAGCGGTCATTTATTGCACGGCCTAGTCCGATATCGGGAAATTTTTGCGTCAAAATCAATGATACTTCGGATTCCTTCATTTTTCTAAGTGCCGCAAACAATCCCGCGGCTGCCTCGGATAAGTCCCCATTTGGGGAAAGAATAACTTGGTGCTTGATCCCAAAATCCTGATTGAAAGAAATCACACCAGCGTTTTCATGTTTTGGAAGCTCCGCTCCAATATCACCGATGACAACTGGTTTGCCAGGCGAATAATGGGACTTGAGCATGCCTGGTGCACTCGGATTGGAGCTTTGGTTTAGCTGAACCTTAACCTTTTCGCCTATTACCTCCTCTATTTGCTCCAATTGCAATCCACCTAATCGGTGAACAATCACTTCATTCCCCTCGAATCCTATAACGGTTGACTCAAGACCGACTCCACAGGTTCCACCATCAAGAATGTAAGGAATCTGAGCTCCAAGCTGATCCTGAACATGCTGAGCGGAGGTCGGAGAAACAAAACCGAACGGGTTGGCGCTAGGTGCAGCTAGTGGAAAGTCCAGCTGACCTAAGAGTTCCTGAGCCATCAGGTGCTTGGGAATTCGAACTGCAACTCTTGGCAAACCGGAGGTGACCAGATCAGGAATGGCAGATTTTTTCTGAAAAAGCATAGTAAGTGGGCCTGGCCAAAAGGCTGCAGCCAGTTTTTCGGCCTTCAGAGGCAACTCGGTGATCCATTGTTTGACCTTTTCAAGAGTATCTGTGTGAATTATTAGTGGATCGAATTTTGGCCGATTCTTTACTTTGAAAATTTCAAGGATGGCCCTTTCATCAAGTGCATTTCCGGCAAGACCATAAACCGTCTCAGTTGGCATTCCGATCACCTCTCCTTTTCTGAGGAGGTCTGCAGCCATTTTTACGTCCAGACCGATTTCTGCCATGCGGCAAATTTGGTTGCTTTTTATATTTTAGCAGCAACCAACTAGCTTAAGAAATGTCTGATAAACTTAAAAGTACTCTCCGCATCATCTCTGTACTAATGGCTTTGATTGTGGTGGCCATGTATTTCGGCTTCCTGCCATTCATTGATGTAGTGGACGAATTCTATGTGATGGTGATCGCCTATGCCCTATTGCTTGCCACAATCAAGTAGCTAAGGCGTATACACCACTCGGCCAGATTCTCTTTTATCTCCGTAGTATATTCGGTAGAAGTACATCCCCGGCTTCACTTTATATCCCTGCTGGTTTGAGCCATCCCATGATACCGTGTTGGTGCCGCTAAATTGGACATTGTAAAATAGGTTTTTCACGAAGTTTCCTCCTGTATCGTAGATGTCGATTCTGACATAGCTCGTCTCAGGGATTTCGATTTCGATTTCAATGTTTTCAGAAAATGGATTTGGGAAGGTATTGGCAACTTTCAGCCTTTCAGGAGCATTGGGTGAAACTGGGGACAATTGCTTGAAGCCTTGGACATTGGTCGCAAAAACGCCATTGCCGTGTGTTGCCACCACCAAGCGCCCATCCAAAGGACGATAGTCCATCATTCGAATTACGCTTTTCCCAATTGCCTCAGGGCTTTCTTTTACCCAAACAGTAGCATCACCGTCGAGCTCGTCCGTGCTGTAAAGACCAACACTTGTTCCTACGAAATACCTAGTTCCGTTGGTTATGGGAACAATCTCTGCCCATCGAATGCTTGGCCCATTTCCTGTGCCATCTGCAAATTCTTCAAGATTACCACCGACACTTGTCCAAGATAAACCTGCGTTTGTCGAATGAAACAACGACCGTATTCCATAGTTGGAGAAGACTGTAATCACCTCATCGTCATTCTCCGGATTCGATGCGATACAGGAAACGTAACCTCTCGGTAAAACATCACTACTCAAATCAACAACTTCAGAAGGGTTCCTTTGAGATGGGTTGTCCAATCGATAAATAATACTGTCAGATGTACCAAAATAGAGATACTCAGAATTCGGACTTACTTCCAATGCAGTAATAAGTCGCTTCACTCCTAGCTCCATAGGCTGAGGGATCAAAGACTCCTCTATCATTTCCCAATTTAGCCCAGTGGTTTCCTGTGACCCATCCTTGATTTGCGACAGATTCCCATTCTTCCAAATGGCATTACCACCAGCCAGGTACATGATGTTGGCATTTATTGGGTCTAATACGTACGGATTGATGAATAGGTATTCAGAGTTGGTGGATTCGGCTCCTCCCGTTGGATCCACGCGAGCAAAAGTGGAGGATTCTTCTCCAAAGGTGATTCGATATATCTGGCTATTTTGGAACGAGAAAAACCAATGCAAGTTGAAAGGAACACTTGCCGAAAATGCGCCATCTCCCCCTAATACTTGAGTCCAACTAGGATTTAGTGCTTTTGATTGGGTTAATTGAGTTCCATTGTCTTGAAGACCTCCCGTAATAATTGGGGAATCACTGGACTTAGGCATATTGATGGTATAGAATTGACTAGTCACAAAGCCATTGTTCAGGGATATCCACTGTACGTTGCTCGCCAGAATGTTATTGGAAATTTGCAAGCCTCCATCATTTGCCGATAAAACCTTGTTGGGACTATTTGCAAAAAATAATAACTCATGCTGATCGGGGTGATGATTGGGATAAAGGTTGCCCCCTTCATCTTCTGGATTGTACCCCCCTATCCATTCTATATTATTCCCTGTGCTAAAAGCGTCTGTAGACCTATACAAATTCGTGGCACCTAAAAGCACTGAATTCGGATTAGAGGGCATGACTTTCACCACCATGTTATACCCCCCTTGCACATTCAACTCTCCCAATTCCTCAATATCAGGGAGGTTATTACTTAAATTCGTCCAGTTCCCACTAGGAATTCCAAATTCGTCCACATTAGTTAGCTCTGATTTAAATAGCTGCGGATTGTCTACCAAAGTTTGTAGTCCATTTTCAGTGACTAATTTTTTAGTGTTAAAGAAAAAATAGAGGTCATCGCCTAAGGCATCCAGTACTCCTCTTTCGGTTTGAAACACACCAGTAGGTCCTGAGATGTTATGCCAAGTATCAGCATCTGTTGAGAAAAAAACTCCTGATCCTATGAACGGCTGGTTGATAGAGGTCTGATCACTCAAAAAAGCATAGAAATAGCCTTCCTCTGTTTGAATAATATCCGTGTAAAAAGGAGCATTGGATTCGTTGAGATCGACTCCATCAGGTAAGTTATTGAGCGTCACACCTAATTCTGTAACCCACGACTCTCCACCATCCGTCGATTTTAGAATTGCACCATAGGTAGCTGCTACTATGACATCATTTGCTAAATCTGTATGATCTAATACAATTCGCCAGATGTACTGAAACTGGCTACCAAAAACCGAAGGGTCGGAATCCTGGGTGGACTCCAATTGAAACCAGCTCTCACCTCCGTCTGTGGATTTAAAAATACCGTCTCCCCGATAAGGAGCCGCACCTCCTCTTGCTGAGTTACCCAGCAACTCGCCTGTTCCGTAGTACCAAATATTCTCCTTGCCAGAACGGGTGTCCTGCACGAGAGCGGTCACACTATTTCTGAGTTCCGGATCGGAGGTTCTTCTCCAAGTTGTGCCACCATCGGTCGTTTTCCAAACTCCACCTGACACACCTCCCGCCAATATTGTGTTTTCTGTAGGGTCGGACACATCTATGGCAACCGCTCGCGTGCGACCACCCACGTTAAATGGGCCGGTAGGTATCCAGTTCTCTTCATTTACTTCATCACTTCGAAAGGCGGTTAGTTCAGCACGGGTAAGGTGCGTCCGCACGAAATCTAACTCCTTCCTTCGAATCTCTTTTGGCAACTGCCCGGTCTTTGGATTTATAACTTGGCGGAGCTCGTATTCATGCCTTGCATTAGGGTTCTCATTTACAGAAATGGAATATTCTGGCCTTATAGTATCAAAGCCTTCCTTCGGCTTTTCCTTTAAACTATCCGCTACCAGAACAATGCACACAGTGCAAATGAGAACCTTTCGCATTCTATTCGATTATTACATTCAGCATGTTCTTCTTCTTTGAGATCAGCTTTGAAGTTTGAACGCCACGTCCGATGTTAGTCAAGTCTCCTTTTTTTACATGCATGAAGTACGCCATGGAAGCAAGTTCTGTGAATTTCACTCTGCCCTTTTCATCCGTAGTGCCCGATTGGACGGCATTCTCCTCGTTTTCGTAATCGGTCATTGTTTTGTAGAGCGTCACCGTTGCTCCTTCAACAATATTACCAAGGTCATTCCTTACTGTTACTTGAAGTTTGGTATCCAAAAGTTGAGATTGGGCATCATTTGCAAGAATCATAAATAATCCTATTGCCGCGATTGTGAGTAGTTTTTTCATGTTTTTTCGTTTTAGTATTAATTCAAATTTACTCCATTACGTTCACCGAAAAACTAAGTTCATTTTAAAGAATGAATTTAATCTTTTACTTCCGTCCGAGTTAAAATACTGCGACCGAGCGTTACTTCATCGGCATACTCGATTTCACTCCCGACAGGAATTCCGCGCGTAATGGTGGTGACTTTTACCCCCACATCCTTGAGCATTTTGGTAATGTAGTATGAGGTGGTGTCCCCCTCCATAGTGGCGCTCAAAGCGAGGACTATTTCGGCTATTCCTCCAGCCTTAACTCTGCGTATAAGCGTTTCGATATTTATCTGATCCGGCCCAATGCCATCCATTGGAGAAATCCGTCCTCCGAGCACATGAAAGTGGCCGCTGTACTGCGCCGTATTCAAAATAGCCAGCACATCGGGGCTATCCTCAACCACACAGATCATTGAAGGATCACGGTAGGCGCTGGTACATGTACTGCAAGTCTCACCATCAGAAATCATGTGACACTTTTTGCAGTACTGAATTTTGTTTCTGAGCTCCTGCAAAGCGAAGGACAAATTAGCAGTTTCCTCCTCAGGCTTCTTAAGTAAATGAAGAGCAAGTCGAAGGGCTGTTTTCTTTCCAATCCCAGGAAGACGCGAGATTTCCTCAACTGCCCGCTCAATCAGCTTGGAAGGGTATTCCATTTATTCGATTGTGGCTTTTATACCCGCTTCGGTAATACCCTCGCGCATTGGCTTTAGCTCGGTGTAGCTTCCTTTCTTCACGGCGCACTTTCCTTTGAAGTGAATGAGATGAGTGCACTGCTCTGCCTGCACCACATCGTGCTTGCATACACGAATCAGCGTTTCGATCACATGCTCGAATGTGTTGAAATCATCGTTGTAGACAATGAGGTCGCGTGCATCCTCCGTATCGGAAATGACCTCCTCTACTACTTCGACTTCCGTTGACCAATCCATTGTTGTCAATTCCATAATGCAAAAATACAGTTACTTTGACACCTTCAAAAATCAAGTATGAGTCCTACACTTGTTGGCAGCATAATTATTGGATATTTCGCTCTTTTGATTGGCATTTCGTGGGTGACATCTCGCAAATCCTCTCCGGACGATTTCTACACGGCTCATCGTCAGTCGCCTTGGTATCTGGTGGCTTTCGGGATGATCGGTGCATCCCTCTCCGGGGTAACTTTTATATCGGTTCCGGGTGAGGTGGCCAATTCCAATTTTCATTATTTCCAGGTCGTATTGGGGTATTTACTTGGTTATTTGGTGATTGGGGCTGTGCTCATGCCGCTTTACTACCGCTTGAATTTGGTATCGATTTATACCTACTTAGAGCAGCGATTTGGATTCTGGTCTTACAAATCCGGTGCGTTTTTCTTCTTGGTTAGTCGAGTGGTCGGCGCATCTTTCAGGCTCTTTCTTGTAGCGGGAGTGCTGCAAATCACTTTCTTCGATTCCTTTGGCTTGCCGTTCTGGGTGTCAGTGCTCACCACGATTATTTTGATCTGGCTGTACACCGTCAGGGGTGGAATCAAAACGATTGTATTCACCGACACACTTCAAACCACCTTCATGCTGGCGGCTGTGGTGATTAGCATCTGGTTTATTAAAGACGAATTGAATTTTGGCTGGAGCGAATTAGTGAATAGTGTGACTAATGATTCCCGAAGCACAATTTTCAATTGGGATTGGCAAAGTGGGAATAATTTCTTCAAGCAGTTTTTTTCAGGCGCATTTATCGCGATAGTGATGACTGGGCTGGATCAGGACATGATGCAAAAAAACCTGACCTGCAAGACGATCGGGGAAGCTCAGAAAAATATGTTCTGGTTTTCGGTGATTCTAATATTCGCTAATATTCTCTTCCTGACCCTTGGGGTGTTGCTCTATCAATACGCTGAGGTTGGCGGTATTGTACTACCCGATCGTACCGACGGGCTGTTCCCTATGCTGGCGACCGAGCATTTTTCGTTGATCGGTGGTGTTGTGTTTTTGCTAGGAATAACGGCGGCTGCTTACTCAAGTGCTGACTCTGCGCTCACAGCTTTGACTACCTCATTCTGTGTGGATTTTCTTGGCTTCAAGTCAGAAAATTATCAGAAAAACAGAAAGCTGCGAATGGCTGTCCACTTTGGGTTTTCGGTATTGCTCTTTATTGTGATACTTATCTTCAATGGCATCAATGACCGAAGTGTGATCACCAATATCTTCATAGCGGCGGGCTACACCTATGGGCCACTGCTTGGACTGTTCTCCTTCGGCATCTTGACAAAACTCGATCTCAAAGACAAATGGGTGCCGGTCGTATGCTTGGTTACACCGATTCTTTCTTTTGTTCTAAATCAAAACTCGGAAGTGTGGTTTTGGGGGCACAAGTTTGGCTTCACGATATTGCTGGTCAATGGGTTGCTGACTTTTGTGGGGCTTCTGCTTATCAGCAATAGAATTAGCTCGAATGATCAGCAATGATCTTCCACTCACCTTTGATTTTTTCGAAAACCAGCGAAAAGTGGCCGTTAGGATTATCCGTTTCGCGCTTCAAACTCCACTTGCCCACTACGAGGTAGTTCTTTTCGCCGAGAGGGATAAACTTCAGCAAATCGAATGAAAGTGTCCCCATCGCAGCATTGGAAGGGTAGCTTTTCTTGTAATTATTAAGGGTCACCTGCCAGCCGTATTTGGGGCCGGAAGAACCCACAAAAATCAGATCGTCAGATTTATTATACCCCTGCATGAAGCACTCCAGGTCGCCATTGTTCCAGCAATCCTCTTGGTCTTTCATTACTTTTTTGATCTCCTCTTCCTGACCAAAAGCCAAAAATGAAACGGAAACAAAAAAAACAAGAATTAGCGCTTTCATTTTTTCAGGTATTTCTGAATCGCTGATTTGAGTGACTGTTTATCTGTGGTGATGTGGGGGTCGCTGTAGATTTTTAGCATTAGCTCGGTAAGCACCTCCTCGTCATAGCCAAGTTTGGTCGCCATTTTTGCGCAATACTGGATTTCCTCTTTGTACAATCGCCCATCTATTTTCATCAACTGCACCATGTTATAGATGTGCTCGTACTTTTCGTCATCAGGCAACTTGGTCAAGTCCCCAATGTCATCAGGATCTTCAAAACATGCGCTTATTTCTTCGGAAGTCATCCCAAATCCATTGGCGATTTGAGTGATCAGATCAATTTCCTCCTGCACTACCACACCATCGATGCGGGCGAGCTGAACGAGAATATTAATATGTGAGCGAGATGTGCTTCCGTTGGCCAATTGAGTTTGCTTTAAAACTTCTAACTTACCTAAACTGCTAACAAATCTATTGGATAAAGCTTTATAAATCAATGAACTTCCTAGCCCACATCTACCTTTCCGGCTCCAACGAGGAACTGACCATGGGCAATTTCATTGGTGATTTTGTAAAAGGCTCCCAATTCGATCATTTTCCTGAAGACATCCAAAGGGGTATCCACCTTCATCGATCCATCGATCAATACACTGACACACATCCCGTTGTTCTCAGAAGCAAAGAACGTTTAAGACCTGATTTTCGACACTATTCTCCAGTGATAACAGACGTCTTTTATGACCATTTCTTAGCCAGAGATTGGATGAAATTTTCAAAAATTGATCTGGAAAAGTTCACCAAAGATTTTTATACATTGACCGAAAAGTATCGGGATATGTTCCCCGACCCAGCCAAACATATGCTCACTTACATGAAGCGAGACAATTGGCTTTTCAATTATAGATTGGTCGAAGGAATGCAGCGGGCACTCTCAGGAATGGCTAGGCGAACTACTTTTGACTCACGAATGGAACATGCGGTTGCCGCTCTAAAAAAACACTACGAAGAGTTTGGGGAAGAATTTCATGAGTTCTTTCCTGAATTAGAGCAACACTGCAGAGAATTTATAGCGAACCAAAAATGAAACAACTTCTTCTTGTCGGATTGGGCGGGTTCTTCGGAAGCATTCTGCGATACGGCGTTGGGACGTGGACACTAAAAGCCTCCGACGGCTTCCCCCTTGGCACAACCTTAGTGAATCTCATCGGGAGCTTGATCATTGGAATCATTCTAGGACTGGCAGTAAAAAACGATCAGCCGGTTTACTGGTTTGCGGTGGTCGGATTTTGTGGTGGCTTCACCACTTTTTCTGCCTTTTCAATGGATGGCGTCCGATTGATCAAAAACGAAATGTGGATGACCTTTCTTGGATATTCGTCTGTCAGTCTCATTGGAGGATTATTGCTTTGTATGGCTGGGTTGTGGCTTGGTCGGATGTTAGTAAACTAATCTCTCGAAAAGCTCGTTATTTTTCCACGGATGCAAAATCATTACTTTACCCTTGGACTCTCGGAAAGCGCATCGCAAGATGAAATAAAGGCGGCTTTCAAGCGACTAGCGGTCAAGTACCACCCTGATAAGCACATGGGCGACCGTACGATGGAGGAAAAATTCAAGTCCGTCAATCAGGCTTACCAGATTCTATCTGATCCTTACAAAAAAGCGCAATTCGACCTTCAGCTTCAATATGAGCATTTCCATAAATCTCAAAGAACAACAGCTACAACTCCACCTCGACACGCTTACAATTATCAACCTCCAAGGCAGAAAAGATACGGTGGCCGGCCGTACTACACTGCTCCCCCAATCAATCATAAGGAAAACAACAAGGCCACTCTCTATGCTTTCGGAATCACTTTTGGGGTAGCGCTAATGGTGATGTTCGCAAAAGGGATGTACGACCTCTACCTTCAGAAGAAATACGATGACCTGCTTGCGGAGCGGCGCGAATTGTTTAAAGAAGCTCAATTTTTGTATGATCACGATGACATCAGATCTTCGATGCTTATGCTTGCAGATTTGGCTCCATTCAAGCCCGAAGAGCAGGATATGAAGGAATTTAGAACTGGGAAAATGGAGGACATCATTTTCAGAGGTGAAGATTATTATTTGAAAAAAGATTTTGCAAATGCCATTCGGTACTACGAGTTGGTAGAGCAATTTTCACCTTATCGTCCTATGGCGATGCGAGCAAGGTTGGCGCAATCGTATCGCTATGTTGATCAGCCTGAGTTGTCCATTCGAATGCTTAAGGAATTGATTGAAGAAAACTATCAGGTGATACCTACCTTGGTGCAAATCGCCGAGGTGTACGACGAAGGACTCGGTGACCTTGACCTTTCACGTGATTATCTCGAACTAGCTCGGGATGTAGCAATAAGCGACTACTCAAGAAGATATGGAAAAGCCTACATGATGATTGTAAGTGAAGAATTTATCCCATCGGAGCACTATTTCTTGTATGAGAATCTCGCCAAAATTTATAACCGAATTGATCAACCTGAAAAGGCTATTGGCGCAACTAATTGGATGAAGCGCATCTGGCAGGATAGTGTGGCACCCTATAGGCTAGCGGCAGAATCTTACCTGAGAATGGGCGATCTCACCAAAGCATGTCAGGAGTATGAAGAGCTTCGAAGGTTAGGCTTTTCTGAGCCCCTGCCCGTAAATTGCCGATAGATGAATCGGACAATTTTTCTGCTCCTTATCTTCCTTTTTCCCCTCAAGAATTTCTCTCAGTGGAGACCTCTGGATATTCCTTCCGCGAATAGATATGACGATGTTTTCTTCATTGATGAAAATACAGGGTGGGCTGTCAACGGTGAAAGAAGAATCTACAAAACCACGGACGGTGGAGCTACCTGGACTTTGAAATTTCAGGCTGATAATTACCTAAGAAGTATTGAGTTTGCAACACCCATGCTCGGATATGCAGGTTCTCTCAGAAACAGTATTTACCGAACACTTGATGGTGGAGAAACCTGGGAGAACATTTCAGAAAATGTGGATTTTGACATCACCTACAATGGGGTTAGATACACAGAAGTGCCGGGAGCTTGTAGCCTTTCAGCACCTTCAGAGAATGTAGTTTTTGCCTGTGCAATCTGGTCAGGGAGTGAGCCTGCCTATGTGGCCAAATCCACTGATGCAGGAGACAGTTGGGTAACTACTGACATGACCACTTACGCCACCCAGCTGGTAGACGTCCTTTTTCTGAATGAAAATGAGGGATTCTTGACGGGACGAAATGACCCTATAGGCGAGGAAAAAGGTGGAGTAATTCTCTACACCGATGATGGCGGGGAAACATGGACCACTGTTCTTGAAACCGGTGTGGCGGGGGATTACATTTGGAAAATTCAAACGCCGGACTCTGTCAATTTTTTCGGCAGCATCCAGTCTCTTGCTTCGACCAACAATGTTCGTTTCGTGAAATCGTCCGACGGGGGTCAAAGTTGGACTATCCATACCGTGCAGGCAGATAAATGGAACTATATGCAAATGGTGGGTTTCAAGGATGAATTAACAGGATGGACAGGTGGAACAGCTAACCCATCACAAGGAAGCGAAACTGCGCTTTTTCAAACAAATGACGGTGGTGACACTTGGGGGAAGATCGAGACGCACGGTAACTCCACGTTCAATAGATTTTTTATGTTTTCCGATGAACTCATTTTTCTTACTGGAAGACGAGTGTATAAATACGATGACAACTATCCTGATGAAGAAGTAGTTCTATCTTCCGAAGCATCATTCCACGAACTTAGCGTTTCACCAAACCCAACGAATAGTTCCATCTCAATTGATGTTCAAATTGCTCAATTCACAAGGACAAGACTAGAGCTACTTAATTCCTCCGGACAATTAATAAAGATGATTCAACTCGGATTTCTTGATGCCGGAAATCACTCCTTTAATCAGTCATTGGAAGGACTGGAGGCTGGGCTGTATTTTCTAAGCCTTCACACCAACGAAGGACTCAATTATTCAAGAATAATCAAGGAATAATGTCTGTAGGATATTCCCCAAACCCGCTAATCAAGAAGCTTGGCATCAAGGAAAATTTCAAATGCCTGGTAATGAATGAACCCACTCATTACGTTGATTTACTGGAGGAAATCCCTTCCGGTTCAGAATTTACCGATGACGTAAATGAAGGGCCCTTCGACTTCATGCACATATTTGTCACAGATGAGAAACAGATCACTGAAGGTTGGGCCGATTGGAAAAAGAATCTGAAAAAGACGGGAATGCTCTGGTTTTCATGGCCGAAGCAAACGTCTGCTCTTGCTGCAGAATTGAATGGCAACAAGGTTCGAGAACTTGGCCTGAAAGGCGGGTTGGTCGACACCAAAGTATGCGCCGTGGATCACGACTGGTCAGGGTTGAAATTTATGTGGAGAAAGGAAGATAGGAATTAGGAGGTAGGAATTAGGGGGTAGGGATTAGGAGGTAGGGATTAGGAGGTAGGGTCCAGACAATTAACCAATTAACCATTCAACTAATAACTAATTAACCATTCAACCAATAACAAATAACTAAATATTAACCAATTCCATCGCCACTCTTCAAACGGCAATCGTCCAATCGTTTATTTAAGATAACCTTCCAAAAAGGCGTTCTAGTCACGCAAAGTTTCGTCTTCACCAGCAGGTTATTTAAGAAGTATCCCATTTTGGTCTTTCCCTCTTGAGTGAGTGGCACATAGTGAAATCCCATCTTGTGGGTGACGTCAATGGCACAGGGGTTTCCGTACAGCGTGCCCTTCGTTTTTCTGGCATAGAGTACGTCGTAGTTTTTACGCTGTGGTTGGTGTTTTCTATGGTTCACCTTTTTCTGAACGGTATTGTTCGTCGGCAAATCCTCCTTGATGGCTTGCGCACCTGAAAAGAGCATAAAACCCATCAAAAACAGCACTGTGAGGATGCCTCGAATCATGAGGCTAAAAATAGGGGTTTGCTCCTATCTTGAATAACTTTGGCCCTGAAATTCCTCCAATTGAAGTTTTTAATTTCCTTTTTCTTACGACGCATTCCTCGAAAGTACCTCCAGCTTTTTAGTCATTTCGTACTGAAAATATTGGCTGTTTTCTATCGAGGTAATAAGGTCGAATGCCCCGTTTGCGAATCTCGATTTCGAAAGTTTCTTCCTTACGGTCGGAAATCTCGAAGCAACGCCCTGTGTCCCAATTGCCTTGCCTTGGAGCGCCACAGACTCATTTGGCTTTACCTGAAGCGAAAGACGGACTTTTTTACCAAGCAAGCCAAGATGCTACATATCGCACCAGAGCTTTGCTTTATGGATAGATTTGAGGCACTGGACAACCTGGAGTACATCACAGGGGATATTGAGTCGCCGCTGGCCAAAGTGAAGATGGACATTCATGACATCCCATTCGAGGAAAATACTTTCGATATTATTTTCTGTAATCACGTGCTGGAGCATGTGGAGAGCGACCTCCGAGCGATGGAGGAAATGCGGCGGGTACTTAAACCAGGTGGCTGGGCCATTCTTCAAATTCCTTTTTTCTATCCGCTAAACGACGAAACTACCGAAGACCCGACCATCACTGACCCACGAGAAAGAGAGCGACTATTTGGGCAGGATGATCATGTGCGGTTGTATGGAAAAGATTATGCGGATAGAATCAGAAGTACTGGATTTCAAGTGATTGAGGATAGACTGGTCTTTGAGCTAACTCCGGAAGAAGTGGAGAAATATGCCCTTCCTAAAGAGGAGATCATCTATCGGGCGGAGAAGTAGGATTAGATGTAATGGAAAAGCTAACTACCTAGATGTTTTCTGTATCCACTCCTGCAAAAAGCCCAGCCCATAGGCCGTGAGTTGCACCAACGAAGCTATCACACTAAGCAAACCCACTATAAGGTTTTCGGTCCTTCCGCTCGCAAATAAGAAAATAGCAATAAAATAAAGAAGATAAAGTCTGAGTCCATAGAGCCCAAGCTTCACATGGAAAAACCATCCCAGGAGGCAAAGCACCAGCCCGATAGTAAACACAGCAGGGAACCAATGAACGAGCTTCACTTCCTTCGGATAAAACCGGCCAATGTTGATCCGAGCTGTTCCGAAGAAATGTAGTTGCTTGAAGAACTGAAGGAAGTTTGTGCGTCGCTTATGATAAACGAATGCATCGGGAATCAAGCCTACCCTAAAGCCCTTCTCAGCAATACGGATACTGAATTCAATGTCCTCGCCTTTGCGGGTAATGATGTAACCATCGGTCTCTTCGCATACTTCCTTGCGGATGCCCATATTGAAGCTCCTCGGATGAAACTTACCCACCTTGCTTTTATTCCCCCTGATACCACCCGTAGTAAGCGGAGAAGTCATCGAGTAGCTGATTGCTTTCTGGGTATAAGTGAAGCTATCAGCGGCCTTGTCAGGCCCACCATAAGCATCCAAATTTTCTGACTTCAGATGATTTTCAACTTTTTCAAAGTAATTCGCTGGGATCAGGCAATCTGAGTCAAAAACGATAAACCATTCTCCGGTCGCTCTTTCAAATCCATAATTTCGACTAAAACCCTGCCCTGAGTTTTCCTTGAAGAAATACTGAATGGATAATTGATCCTGAAACTTGGCCACTCGATCTTCGCATTTGAGTGTTGAGCCATCTTCAATTATGAGCACCTCGAAATCTTGGAAGGTCTGCTTGGTTAGGCTCTCCAGCAACTCATCCACCTCTTCAGGTCGATTGTAAACGGGGATGATGACAGAATACTTCGGCATAGAAACTTTACTATCCTAACTCCCCCTCTCTTTTAGAGAGACGTCTCCCCTCTCCTTTGGAGAGGGGTCGGGGGTGAGGTCAGTCTTTTCAATGATCAGGTAATCGTTCTTTCGGGGATTTACCTGAATCATCATTTCAGCGAGGAATCCTGCCAGGAATAACTGCACCCCTATGATCAAGGCCACAAGTGCTAAAAAGAAAAGTGGCTGATCTACCACAGCGCGTGGGTTCAAGTGATTGAATTGTCGATAAAGTTTCTCGCCAATGACCCACACAGTGATCACAGAACCCCCTAAAAAACATAGCGTGCCTAGCGTGCCAAAAAAGTGCATTGGACGTTTCCTAAAACGCATCACGAAGGTGACTGAGATCAAATCCAGGAAGCCATTGACAAAGCGCTCCAGACCGAACTTCGTGGTGCCGTATTTTCGACTTCTGTGCTCAACTACCTTTTCTCCGATTTTGCCGAATCCACTCCACTTTGCCAACAGAGGGATGTACCGGTGCATTTCACCGTAGACCTCAATGTTCTTGATCACCTCTTTTCTGTACGCCTTCAGGCCACAGTTGAAGTCATGCAACTTGATTCCAGAAACCCAGCGCGTTACCCGATTGAAAAATTTGGAAGGAATAGTTTTAGTGATCGGATCGTGTCGTCGTTTCTTCCAGCCGGATACCAGATCATAGCCGTCCTCCTTGATCATCCGAACCAACTCCGGTATTTCATCAGGGCTGTCCTGTAGATCAGAATCCATCGTGATCACCACCTCCCCTTCAGCATGCTCAAAACCTGTCTGAAGGGCGGCTGACTTCCCATGATTTCGATTGAATCGAAATCCCCGAATAGAAGAATTCTTTGACTGCAATTCGGAAATGACAGACCATGAGCTATCAGAGCTCCCATCGTCAATAAGTAGCACCTCGCAAGAAATGCTACTTTCCTTGACAACAGAAAAAATCCAATCCGCTAATTCCGGAATGGATTCTTCCTCATTGAAAACCGGTATGACAATAGAGAGCGTTAGGCTCATGCTAAGTTTTCAGGGCGTTTTTTCTGGGTAATAGCTGTTACTATCAAACACACAATAACACTAATAACGAATCCACCAATTAGGCCAAATAAAGTCATTACCACTGGGCTCATGAAGGATTCGGTGGCTTCCATAGTCTTATCCAATTCAGCGCCATACATCCCGCCCTCTACTAGCTTCTCCTTCTGAATTCTCAGCATGTTGGCAATGAAATTCTTATTAATAGCTGTGATGTAGAAATAAAAAAAGATTGAGCTAATGACGGATGATATCAACGAAATGAGAACTGCTATTCCAAGTCCCTGCCCGTAGTTCATGTACCCATCACCCTTGTTCTTAAATTCTCTATGAGCCAGGACAACTATTACAATTAAAATCACATACCCTAAGTACTGAATTGCTTGGTTCCCCATCATTCCGGCTATGTCGACCACCATAGTGAATGCTATTGCTCCTAATGCGGCTACTAAACCATAGTTCACACTTATTTTTCCTGATGAAACAGTTTTCTCTTCCATGATTAGATTGGTTTTTTTCTTAAAATTATGGCTATTACTGGACTGACGAACAATCCAGCGAGGAATTTTTTAAGAGCGGCACTAGCGATCATCTGGCCGGCTGTTACTTCTTCCACTCTATTTATTCGCTGAGCGTACTCTTCTTCCGATAAATCCAAAAGAAATTCGGTTTTGTTTCTTTCCATGAATTCAATGGCTTCAACCTTGAATCCCGCTAGAAGCTCAGGATCGAAATAGAAAAACAAAGACACACCAACTAAGAAAATAACGGTGGCGGGTAGATAGGTGAAGAACCCCAATGTCATTCCTTGCCAGAAATGGAGGATTCCACCATTTCGATACGTTTTAAACTCTTTGTTTGAGAAGAAAATAAATAGGGCGAAAAGGATTAAGTCAAAAAAGAGATGCCTGAAATCAATCAGCGGGTTACTTCCAAATCGAAATGACAACCAAAATATTAGGACAAGAAAAGCGCCGCATGTCAGCGCATATTTAAAAGCAAGTTTCCACATCACATATCTATCTCTACCTCGTAATTATTCACCACGCCAACACATTTCCCAATCATCTCTCTACCCCAGAAAGGTGTATTTTCGGATTTTGACTTGTTGGTCTGGGCATTCATAATCCACTTTCCTTTTGAATCAAAAATCGCCAGATCTGCTTTCTGACCTTCCTCAATTCTCGCTGATTCAATGCCAAGGATTTTTCTGGGTCCGTGAGTCAAGCGCTCAATAGCCACCTCCATGTCAATTTGCTCGTTGATGGACATTAAGGCTGAGAAGGTGGTTTGTTGACTAATGGCTCCTGCTTCAGCCAGATCAAATTCCAAATATTTACTCTCCCTATCCTGTGGCTCATGCCCCGAAACAATCACATCTATCACTCCCTCGTTCACTCCCTTTATAAGTGCCTTACGATCCTTTTCAGTTCTGAATGGCGGGTCCATCTTAAATCGCGTATCGAATCCGGATACATGCTGATCAGTAAACACAAGATGATTTACTGCCACATCGCAGGTCACTCTAAGCCCTTCCTTCTTGGCAGCCTTGATTTCTTTAAGTCCGTCTTCAGTAGATATCATTGAGAAATGTATTCTACCACCAGCGTATCTTAGAATCTCAAGTTGCTGAGAAATCTGAATTTTCTCAGAAATAGAAGGCTCCCCCTTGAGTCCAAGCATTGTACTGGCCTTGCCCTCATGCATGTGAGTGTTCCTCGAAAGATGTGGATCCTTTGGACGACTAATAATCAAACCATCAAATTTTTGAACATACTGAAGCGCTTTGAGCAACAGCTCGTTGTTCCAAATAGACCTGTTACCGTCAGAAAAAGCCACAGCGCCAGCTTCGTTTAAGTCAAGAATTTCGGTCATATCCTCACCTTTCATTCCCTCGCTTAAAGCTGCGAGTGGCAAGAATTCGACAATCCCTTTCGATTTGGACTTTATGAATTCTACGTCTGATTTAGTTTCCACGATGGGATTAGTAGAAGGGGACAGAACCACCTTACTAAATCCCCCTGAAATGGCTACTCTTGTTCCACTATCAATATCCTCCTTGAACTCAAATCCGGGTTCGCGATAGTTCGCGTTCATGTCCAACAAACCAGGACACACCCAAGCGCCACTTAAATCAATTTCCTTCTGGGCTGTTGCAGCTTTACCAATCTTTGAGATAAAGCCATTTTCAAGCAACAGATTGATTTTTTTTCCATGAAAAGAAGATTGAGGATCAAAAATGAGGGCGTTTCTCAGCAGTAATCTCATTTCATCCATCTATGTATTGCGGTTTCGGCAAGCAGGAACATCAGCGCCAAAATTAACCCATATTTCCATAATCTCTCGCCGCTATCCAGTTCTTCAATACTGGCCTCCAAGGTATCCAAGCTACGTGCATCGAGAACTCTAACATTTGGCTCATCTTTAAAATACTCAACAAGCTCCTCATACCCCCTGAAGTCCATTTTAGATTCTTGTAGAGGGATGTTCAGGGCAATTGTTTTCAAAGTATCACTCCCAGAAACCAAATGATAAATCCCAGGCTCATTTAAATCTGGAGGCAGAGTAAAGATCAATTTTGATCCACTGTAATTCAGCTCAGGAATAAATCGACCTGTTTCATTTACCAATACGGGAACAGCCTCTGAGACCGATTGTACATTGATTTCCAGTGGTGAATTATTAAGCTCATAGCTAAGTGGCTCATTGTATGCACGACTAGATTCAGCCATTCGATACATAAGGGGAAGAAATATTGAATGATTTTCAATTTCTGAAAAAGGCTCCTCTAAGGGAGAGGCAAACCAATACAACTTCTGATCTTCAAAAAAAGTTAAAAAATTATGTCTTCCAGTTAGCAACGGATCTCCACCTGCCAACGAGTATAGGCTAGATGCGTTCGGTAGGTCTACCCTCGAATCCAAATCATTAAATATTCCGTTGAAAAATGGGTGTTCTATTGAAGCAGCGGATAATCTAAACGATGCTGTATCACTTGATCTGTTTACTCTCCTTTCTAAAATGCTGGAATAATTATCAATATCAATTTCTTGACTAGGGATTATCACAACATCTCCTTCAATTCTTTCTAATTCAAACCATTCCGGAAGTCTCTCAAATGAGTCTAAAATCAATAAATCACTCGAAAATATTTTTTCAAAATTCACTGATCCTTTATCAAATACATCAAGTTTAAATAAATCCTTGTTACCAAATACTGCCGCAAGACTTCTTGATTTGTCAGTAGAGACAACACTCACATTTATCGGAGAATGTTCCGGTAACACGAAGAAATAATTGTTGTCAAAAGGTGTTTCATAATCCTCTACCTCAATCTCAAAATTCCTCCTTTGTAAATCGTCAATTTCAAACTCAATCCTTCCAATTTCATTTGGACCAAGCGAAACTGCCGTTGAACCTAATTGACTTCCATCACCTACCAATCTAATGAGCACCCCTTCCACTCTTGTTTCACCATTATTACTAACCGCTACTTGAATTTTTCGAGCACTGGCATTAGAACTGGCGGACTTTGTCAATTGGATAGTATTAATCCGAACGTTATTCTCCCCCTTTCTGTCTACTGGCACCAAAGTAAACTTCGTAGAGTCTGCCAATTTTGCTTGTATTTTCTCTACAACAGTATTTTGAAAATCTGAAAAGAGAAATACATTTTCATTAGTCAATTTAGGAAAGAGGAATTCACCTTTAACTGCCCTTATATCGGCCAAATGTGACTGAAGTTCAGACGTTCCAAAAAAAGACTTGAAATTATACCAATTTGAAAGCCAAACGGCTCCAGAATTCATCGTCCTTTTACTTAATGCTAGTGCCAAACCACTTATTTCTCCTAAACAGTCAGAAGATTCACAATTACTCTTAAGGCTATAGCTGTTATCTATCAGCATCGATCCATCTCCTGCATTCCAAGTGGTTTTGGCCTTAGATACTGGATCCGCAAAACATAGAATAATCAATGCCAGAGCAAGAATTCTAGCAGAAAGCAACAGTAGATTTTTAAAATTTTTGCGAGGGGTATTACGTCTTTTTAGCGAATCTAAAAATATCACATTCGAAAACCGAATAGTCTTAACTTGCCTAAAATCAAACAAATGAACAATTACAGGAATAATTAACAGCGCTAGAGCCCATAAAAAAAGTGGAGATTGAAATATCATTATATTCTGTACGGAATGTAACGCCTTTTGGAGCAAGAATAAATAAAAAAAGCCTCCACTTTCGTAGAGGCTTCAATTAAAAACTGGCAACGACTTACTCTCCCACCTGTTGGGGCAGTACCATCAGCG
>CAYGSD010000001.1:0-530169 GCA_964352625.1 uncultured Roseivirgaceae bacterium | reverse complement strand
TTTTGAGAAACATTTAACCGAAGTAAGCTTTGGCTACTAAGACACAAGAGAGGATTAATTTTTCCTCAATAAAAACCGTCCGAGATTATCCCGATTTTCTTGATGTACAGTTGAAGTCTTTCCGTGATTTCTTCCAGCTCGACACAGCTGCTGAGAAGAGAGAAAAGGAAGGTCTATACAAGGTGTTCATGGAGAACTTCCCCATCTCCGATTCTCGAGACAATTTCGTCCTTGAATTCGTTGACTACACCGTCGATCCATCAAAATATAAGGTGGAGGAGTGTATCGAAAGAGGTCTTACTTTCTCTGTTCCCTTAAAAGCAAAACTAAGATTGCTTTGCAATGATGAGGACAATGAAGATTTTCAAACTATAGAGCAAGAGGTATTCTTAGGAAATATCCCTTACATGACTCGACGCGGTTCATTTGTAATAAATGGTGCCGAGCGAATCATCGTTTCTCAGCTTCATAGATCGCCAGGCGTGTTTTTCGCGCAAAGCAAGCATACAAACGGAACGCTGCTCTATAGTGCTAGAGTAATCCCTTTCAAGGGATCGTGGATTGAATTTGCTACAGACGTGAATAACGTGATGTATGCATATATCGACCGAAAGAAAAAATTCCCTGTTACTACTCTCTTGAGATCAATTGGATTCGGTTCTGATAAGGACATTCTTGATTTGTTTGGTCTATCCGAGGAAATCGGAGCTACTAAGAAGGACCTAGCAGGAGCTGTTGGAAGGAGACTGGCTGCTCGTGTTCTTAGAACATGGACAGAGGATTTCGTGGATGAGGATACAGGGGAGGTTGTTTCTATCGACAGAAATGAAGTAGTTCTTGAAAGAGATAGCATTATTGAAGAAGGAGATATTGAGACAATCATCGAATCAGGCACTAAGTCCATTATTCTTCATAGAAAGGATGTGAACATTGCTGAGTATTCAATTATCTACAATACACTTCAAAAGGATAATTCTAATTCGGAAAAAGAAGCAGTTGAGCAGATTTATCGTCAGCTGAGAAATACGGATGCTCCAGATGAGCAAACAGCTCGAGATATCATCCAGAACTTGTTCTTCAGTGACAAGCGATATGATCTTGGTGAAGTAGGTCGATATAGAATCAACAAAAAATTCGGTTTAGATACCGGGTATGACAAGCGAACGCTTACTACGGAGGATATTATCCTAATCGTGAAATATTTGATCGGTTTGATCAACTCCAAAGCGGTGGTGGATGATATAGATCACTTGAGTAACAGACGTGTAAGAACGGTTGGTGAACAGTTGTACTCTCAGTTTGGTGTTGGTCTTGCCAGAATGGCAAGAACGATCCGAGAGAGAATGAACGTGAGAGACAATGAGGATTTCAAACCTGTTGATTTGATCAACGCACGAACGCTATCTTCTGTAATCAATTCTTTCTTCGGAACAAACCAACTTTCTCAGTTCATGGATCAAACGAATCCACTCGCTGAGGTCACACACAAAAGAAGGATGTCTGCACTTGGGCCTGGAGGTCTTTCTCGTGAAAGAGCCGGTTTTGAGGTTCGAGATGTTCACTATACTCACTATGGTCGTTTGTGTACCATTGAAACCCCTGAAGGACCGAACATTGGTTTGATTTCTTCACTTTGTGTTCACGCCAAAGTGAACCAAATGGGATTCATCGAAACTCCATACAGAGAGGTGACTAAAGGAAAAGTTGATATGTCCGGAAACGTGTCATATCTAACAGCAGAAGAAGAAGATACACATAACATTGCTCAGGCAAACGCTCCTTTGAAAGACAATGGAGAGTTTATCAATGAGCAGGTAAAAGCTCGATTTGAAGGTGACTTCCCATTGGTTGCGCCTAAGGATTTGAAATACATGGACGTTGCGCCTAACCAGATTGTATCTGTGGCTGCTTCTATGATTCCATTCCTTGAGCATGATGATGCGAACAGAGCCTTGATGGGATCAAACATGCAACGGCAAGCTGTTCCGTTGATGAGACCGGAAGCTCCGATTGTGGGTACTGGTTTGGAGGAGCGAGTAGCTTTGGACTCAAGAGTATTGGTGAGAGCCGAAGGCGATGGTGAAATCACCTATGCTGACGCAAATAAGATCACAGTAAAATACAAGAGAACTAAGGAAGAGGAATTGATCGCATTTGATGACAATAGTGTCACTTATGACTTGATTAAGTTCCGAAGAACCAACCAGGATACTTGCGTAAACCTTCGACCAATTGTAAAAAAGGGAGATAAGGTGAAATCTGGAGAAGCACTTACCGAAGGGTTTGCGACGGAAGCCGGAGAGCTTGCTCTAGGTCGAAACATGCAGGTGGCGTTCATGCCGTGGCAAGGATACAACTTTGAGGATGCTATTGTAATCTCAGAAAAAGTAGTGCGTGAAGATATCTTCACATCTATTCACATTGAGGAATTCGAGCTTGAGGTTAGAGATACCAAAAGAGGTGAGGAAGAATTGACCTCTGAGATTCCGAACGTTAGCGAAGAGGCCGTAAGAAACCTTGACGAAAACGGAATCATCAGAATAGGTGCCGATGTAAAGGAAGGAGACATTCTTATTGGTAAGATCACTCCTAAAGGAGAATCTGATCCAACACCAGAAGAAAAACTACTGAGAGCAATTTTTGGTGACAAGGCTGGTGACGTTAAAGATGCTTCTTTAAAAGCATCTCCGTCCCTTCGAGGTGTGGTTATCGATACCAAGCTCTTCTCAAGGCAAAAGAAAGACAAAGATCTTCGAAGCAGAACCAAGAAGGAAGTTGAGCTATTGAAATCAAGGTACGGATCGGAGCTCACAGCAGCTCGCGCATTGGTTATTGATAAAATGGTAGGACTTCTTGAAGGCAAAGTGTGTCAAGAAGTGAAGCACAAATTTGGTGACGTTGTAATGTCAAAAGGCACCAAATTCACCAAAAAGAACATCGAAGCGAACTTCTTCCCTGAGAAGAATAAATACAGAGATGAAAGTAATTACAATGTTCCTGAAGAGGCCAATTTGATCTCTGACTTGAACATTGAGACCATCACAAACGATGAGAAAACCAATGACTTGGTTTTCAGACTGATCAAGAACTATATCAACTACCGAAATGAAATCTCGGGTATTTTCAAGCGTGAGCGATTCACACTTGAAGTAGGAGATGAATTGCCTGCCGGCATTGTTCAGATGGCCAAAGTGTATATCGCCAAGAAGCGTAAGCTGAAAGTGGGTGATAAGATGGCGGGTCGTCACGGAAACAAAGGTGTGGTTGCAAGAATCGTTCGTGAGGAAGACATGCCATTCATGGAAGACGGAACTCCAGTGGACATTGTATTGAATCCACTTGGTGTGCCATCAAGGATGAACATTGGTCAGATATACGAGACAGTTCTGGGATGGGCCGGATTAAAACTAGGTAGAAAATACGCTTCTCCAATTTTTGACGGAGCTTCTGAAGAGGAAGTATACGCCGAGCTAGAGGAAGCAGGACTACCAGCTTTCGGACGTACTTATCTATACGATGGATTGACTGGTCAAATGTTTGATCAGCCGGTAACAGTCGGTGTGATTTACATGCTGAAACTAGGTCACTTAGTAGATGACAAGATGCACGCAAGAAGCATCGGACCTTACTCACTTATTACTCAACAACCATTGGGCGGTAAAGCTCAGTTTGGTGGTCAGCGTTTTGGTGAAATGGAGGTTTGGGCACTTGAAGCATTCGGTGCTGCGAACGTTCTACAGGAAATCCTGACTATCAAGTCGGATGACGTAATCGGACGTGCGAAAGCTTACGAAGCAATCGTAAAAGGAGAAAACATGGGTAAGCCGAACATTCCGGAATCCTTCAATGTTCTCGTACACGAGCTAAGAGGCTTGGCACTTGAAATTACTTTGGACTAATATTTAATTGAAAAAACAGTCCCGACGACTTGTCGGGACACTTTATATACGAATATGGCATTCAGACAAAGCAAAAAACTCTACAACGACTTTAATAAAGTTACGATCAGTCTGGCTTCTCCTGAGTCTATTCTTGAGAGTTCTCACGGCGAGGTTACTCAGCCGGAGACCATCAACTATAGAACTTACAAGCCAGAAATGGGAGGACTATTTTGTGAGCGAATTTTCGGACCGGTAAAGGATTGGGAGTGTCATTGCGGAAAATATAAGAGAATCCGTTATAAGGGCATTATCTGCGATAGATGCGGGGTTGAGGTTACGGAGAAAAAGGTTCGTCGCGAGAGAATGGGACACATCGAATTGGTGGTTCCTGTGGCTCATATCTGGTATTTCAGATCGCTTCCAAATAAGATAGGATACCTTCTTGGTCTTCCTACGAAGAAGTTGGATCAGATCATCTATTACGAAAGATATGTAGTTATTCAGCCAGGTCTTAAGGAAGAGGACGGTGTAAACCGGTTGGACTTCTTGACCGAAGAAGAATACCTTGATATTCTGGACAAACTTCCGCGTGAGAATCAATTATTGGACGATGAAGATCCGCAGAAGTTCATAGCTAAGATGGGAGCCGACGCATTAGAAATGTTGCTTGGCAGAACCAAATTGGATGAGCTTTCTTATGAGCTTCGACACCAAGCTGCTACCGATACTTCTCAGCAGAGAAAAGCAGAAGCACTAAAAAGATTGAGAGTGGTAGAGGCTTTCAGAGATGCTAAAACTCGAATCGAGAACAAACCAGAATGGATGGTGATAAAAATGGTACCGGTTATTCCACCGGAATTGAGACCATTGGTGCCGTTGGATGGTGGACGATTCGCTACTTCGGATTTGAATGACCTGTATAGAAGAGTGATCATTCGAAACAACCGATTGAAGAGGTTGATCGACATAAAAGCACCAGAAGTAATCCTTCGAAATGAGAAGAGGATGCTTCAGGAAGCGGTTGATTCACTTTTCGACAATTCAAGAAAAGTAAACGCCGTACGTTCAGATGGAAACAGAGCCTTGAAATCCTTGAGTGATATGCTCAAAGGAAAGCAAGGTAGATTCCGTCAGAACCTTTTAGGTAAAAGGGTAGATTACTCTGGTCGATCAGTAATTGTTGTGGGCCCTGAGTTGAAGATGCACGAATGTGGTCTTCCAAAGAGCATGGCCGCTGAGCTTTTTAAACCATTCGTCATCAGAAAGTTGATCGAAAGGGGAATTGTAAAGACGGTGAAATCAGCGAAGAAAATTGTGGATAGAAAAGATCCTGTGGTTTGGGATGTATTGGAGAATGTCATCAAAGGACACCCGATCATGCTAAACCGAGCCCCAACTCTTCACAGATTGGGTATCCAGGCTTTCCAACCAAAGTTGATTGAAGGAAAAGCTATTCAGCTTCACCCACTTGCATGTACAGCATTCAACGCCGATTTTGATGGTGACCAAATGGCTGTACACGTACCTCTGGGACACGAGGCTATTCTGGAAGCATCATTATTGATGCTTGCTTCTCACAACATTTTGAACCCTGCGAATGGTGCACCCATAGCTGTGCCTTCACAGGACATGGTATTAGGACTTTACTATATCTCAAAAGGAAGAAGAAGTACAGATAAGGAGAAAGTGATTGGTGAAGGAATGACTTTCTACAATCATGAGGAAGTTGTGATAGCGATCAACGAGGGAAAAGTTTCTAAGCACGCGTATATTAAAGTTAGAACTCAGGTTCGAAGCAAAGAGGGAGAGTTGGAGACGAAAATCATCGAGACCGTTGCAGGTCGGGTGTTATTCAATCTTCACGTTCCAGAAGAAGTTGGATACGTCAATGAGCTTTTGACTAAGAAGAAACTTCAAATCATTATTTCCAACGTATTCAAAATCGTGGGAATGGCGAGAACGGCCCACTTCCTAGATGATATCAAAACGCTAGGTTTCCAGACTGCATATAAGGGTGGTCTTTCCATGGGACTTGATAACATCCAGATTCCGGACGAAAAGGATGGAATGGTCGCGACAGCTAAAGAAGAAGTAGCAGCCGTTTGGAATAATTACCTAATGGGTCTTATCACTGATAATGAAAGATACAATCAGGTGATTGACATCTGGACTAGAACTAACACCATGCTTACCAACACGCTTATGAAGCAGTTGGAAGAAGATGATCAAGGATTCAACTCCATCTATATGATGATGCACTCTGGTGCTAGAGGATCTAGAGAGCAGATTCGTCAGCTTGGAGGAATGAGAGGGTTGATGGCTAAGCCACAAAAGAACCTTCAAGGGTCTGTTGGTGAAATCATTGAAAACCCGATCCTTTCAAACTTTAAGGAAGGTTTGGACGTACTCGAGTACTTTATCTCTACTCACGGTGCTAGAAAAGGTCTTGCGGATACTGCTCTTAAAACGGCGGATGCTGGTTACCTCACAAGACGACTAGTAGACGTTGCACAAGATGTGGTGGTAAATGAGGATGATTGTGGAACGTTGAGAGGTCAGGTTGTTTCAGCATTGAAGGACAATGAGGAAATAGTAGAAGCCCTATCTGAGAGAATTCTTGGTAGAGTTTCAGTGCACGACATCTACGATCCAATTACGGAGGAATTGATCATCGAATCTGGTGCTGAGTTTAGTGAGGAAATTGCCGAACTCATTGATGAGTCTGCTATTGAAGAAGTTGAAATCAGATCGGTTTTGACATGTGAGACTAAGCAAGGAGTTTGTGCGAAATGTTACGGACGAAACCTTGCATCAGGTAGCATGGCTCAAAATGGAGATGCCGTTGGAGTTGTGGCAGCACAATCTATCGGTGAGCCAGGTACACAGTTGACACTTCGTACTTTCCACGTTGGAGGTACTGCATCTAACATTGCAGTTGAGGCGAGCATCATTTCAAAATTTGATGGAGTGCTTGAATTCGATGAATTAAGAACAGTGAAGACGACCAACGCCGATGGAGAGAAAATCGAAGTGGTGATGGGACGATCAGGAGAGATCAAGATTTTGGATGCTAAGAAGGAAAGAGTATTGCTAAGCAATCACGTTCCATACGGTGCGATTCTGGAAGTAAAAGATGGTCAGAAAATAGCAAAGGGCGATACCCTGTGTCATTGGGATCCATACAATGCAGTCATCATGGCTGAGTACGATGGAAAGGTCGAGTTTGAAGCGATTATTGAAGGTGTGACCTTCAAAGAAGAATCGGATGAGCAGACTGGTCACAGAGAGAAAGTAATTATTGACACCAAGGATAAAGCGAAGAACCCTGCAATTCATGTCATTGGAAAAGATGAAGAGAAGGGGTACAACATTCCGGTAGGAGCTCACCTTTCTGTAGAAGAAGGAGACAAAGTGAAAGCCGGTCAAGTGCTCGCTAAGATTCCAAGAAAAACGGGTAAATCTCGAGATATTACCGGAGGTCTTCCAAGAGTAACTGAGCTTTTCGAGGCTCGTAACCCATCCAACCCTGCTGTTGTCAGCGAGATTGATGGAGTAGTTACCTATGGAGGAATCAAGCGAGGTAATCGTGAGATCTATGTAGAATCTAAGGATGGAGTGAAGAAGCGCTACATGGTTTCATTGTCTAAGCACATTCTTGTTCAAGACAATGATTTCGTCAGAGCGGGCGATGCACTTTCTGATGGAGCTATTACTCCAGCAGATATCCTTTCGATTAAAGGTCCTACTGCAGTGCAGGAATACTTGGTGAATGAAATTCAGGAAGTATACCGACTTCAAGGGGTGAAGATCAACGATAAGCACATCGAAACGATCGTTCGTCAGATGATGCAGAAAGTTGTAATTCTTGATGCCGGAGATACCAACTTCTTAACAAATCAAGTTGTTGATAGATTCGTGTTCATGGAAGAGAATGACAATATCCTTGATAAGAAAGTGGTGATGGAGCCAGGTGATTCTGCTTCTATGAAAGCCGGACAGATTATTACAAGCAGAGAGCTTCGTGATGAAAATTCAAGCTTGAGAAGAAAAGACATGAAGTTGGTGGAAGTGAGAAGCGCAGATCCTGCAGTTTCACGACCAACACTTCAAGGAATTACTCAAGCCTCCCTTGGAACTGAAAGCTTTATCTCGGCAGCATCCTTCCAGGAAACTACGAAGGTGTTGAGTGAAGCATCTATCAAAGGAAAGGCGGATTCACTTATCGGATTGAAAGAGAATGTGATTGTTGGACACCTTATTCCGGCAGGAACAGGGGTGAGAAAATTCCAGAAATACATCGTAAATAATAAAGAAGAATTGGAGAAAGTAACTGCAGCGCGTGAAGCTCATGAAGAGCGAGCAGGTGAAGCAGTAGAATCTTAATTCTCAGAATTTTTAGATCATGGCAGAAAAGAAGGAAGACAAAAAACCACAGATTAACATAGAACTCTCGGAAGAAACAGCCGAGGGTGTCTATGCTAATCTGGCCATGATTGCACACTCCAGCAGCGAATTCGTTGTGGACTTTATCCGACTGATGCCGGGAGTACCCAAGGCTAAGGTCAAATCAAGAATCGTCATTACTCCAGAGCACGCCAAAAGACTTTTGACTGCTCTTCAGGAAAACATTGACAAATACGAGAAAACTTTTGGTGCTATCAAGCAAGTCGAAGAGGCGCCAAAGTTCCCAATTAATTTCGGAGGAACTGTCGGAGAGGCCTAATAACTAAAACTCTCCAAATCCTTAGCTTTTGTTCTTGTGATCAAACCTCATTTGTAAACAGTATCTGATCAAAGAAGGGATAAATTACTTTATCCCTGTTTGAGTAAACTTCTTTACTACCAATATCGGTAGATACAGAATTACGAAATAGGGAATAAGTATTAGATCCATTACAATTATGTAATACGGCCAATCACCTAATAGATCTAAAATAGAGGCAGTTGGGGGGCGTTCCTTGAGGAATAGATAATTAGCATCCAGCAAGAAGTTTATTCCAAGAATTAGAAGCACATAACCTTGTACGAAGAGAAAAGAGTGTAAAATTCCCCTCCAATTAGGGAGCTTCCTTTCAATTATAATCGCATAAAAAACGAAAATTATTAGACCTCCATGAACAATCCAGAATTTAATAGTGTCATGATGTGGAAGGCTGTAATCTAGAGCAGGAGTTATTACAGATTGAATTGCTCCGGCCAGGATTATAAAGTACAATACCTCGAATAACCATTGCCTGTTGTAATAGCTATAGACTGGTAAGAGGAGCGCGATTAGATTGCAAAAAATCAATGGAAGATCCTCCCTAAGGTTGAACTGCCCAAGAATAATTTCTATGACAGTCCAAGTGATAACAGCTAGAGAAATTGCAAAGGACAGTATTCTCTGGAGCTTAAGCTGAGATGCCTCACTTAGGCTTTTAGCTCTTAGGATAATGAATATGCCCAGTAGGATGAGTACTAGAATTGTAGCGAAATACTCCACGCCATAAAATTCATAAGAAGGATAATTCATAGATTATGGCTAGGATTAGGAGCTCCAATGATAAGTTCTTTTTACAATTCAATCATTTCCTTCATGAACATATATGGTCGCTCATGAAGATGTGGTGGGAAGTAATCTTTTGAAGGGGCATTTTCGATGGACAAAATCCTATTAAATGAAAAAACACCTTCACCATCGTTTTGACAACAAGGTTGTTCGGCGATCATCCAGTGCATTTGTGCTGGTCTTTTTACTCTCTCTTTCTGTTCATTCCCAAACTGATAATATTCCGCCAAAGAAAGAAGACCTGGCCGGTATGATCAAGAGGTTTGAATCTTCAGGATTCGCTATTGGAGTCTATCAAGAGGAGGGAGTTTTAGCGCAGCGAAAGGAAGAGAGCGCATTTGCAAATAATTCCATTGCAAAGTCTGAGGGAATGGTTGATGAAAAAGTTCTTGTTTCTGGCGAGACCAAAATATGCACTTGCATCACTGATAAGGCTTCACAGTTAGCTGCAGACCTCAATGAAAAGTATGGAACAAGTATTTTTGAGGTGATCGATCCATCTGGAATCCCATCAAAAACAGTTCTTGGTCAGAAAATCCCAGACTGGTGGGAAAGCAAATACAAAGGTTCGGTTGCTATGTCTGTCGCACCCACTTTTGATGCAACTATTGTCGACAAAAAAATTGAAGTTTCTTTAGTGGGTAATACGCGATTACTATTCATGGAGTATTCTAAAAAGAAGGGTAAGCCAAAACAAAAAATTGTTGCAACCACAGGGAATAATTTTCTGTCCAGTAGGATAAAAACGGAGGAAAATTATACGAAAGAGAGTGCCAATGCACTAAAGCTGACTATGGAATCTGTCAAAGAAATAGTCGCATGGCCTTCTGACGAAGAACTTAGTGCGGCCTTTGAAACAAGTTATGAAAAGGCTGCCGGCGAATTCATGGACAAGCTCGCTAAGAAATAGAACCTAACCAGCTTCGAAGAGCCCATCAATCGTTGATGGGCTTTTTTATTTCTATGAGAATCGGAAGACTAATTTCATCCCTTGTGAAGAAATGCGGTTGTTCATGAAACTCCGTTAGTTCGGTGCGTTAAGAGCTTTCATTTTTGGAAAACACAAAATCCTATGAAAATGAAAAAGAAACTAAACATGTCAATTAATTGGCAATCCATTGTATTGCTTTTCTTGGTTACCTCAGTGTCCACATTTTTCTCCTGTGATTCCGGAGATGACGATGGAAATGATATTAGTAAAACTCCAACAGCAGTAATTACAGTATCAGCAGCAACCATTGGGCCAGGGGAAACCGTTACGGCCTCTTCTACAGATAGTGAGAACGCCGAGGACTTTACTAGAATTTGGGAAATATCTGGTTCAGGGAAAGCCATGATAAATGATGTTAATCATGATTTTAGCTCAGGACAAGCAACAATAAGCGGCGTTGAATCCATAAGTATCATTCCGGAAGTGACTGGCAGTCTGTTCGTAAATCTGCGTTTGGAAAATTCTGGTGAATTCACATCAACATCAACCAGCATTACGGTATCCGGTGCAGTCAGATTATCTGTCGTGCCGGAGGGATACGAATTCGTGGATGTGAACCCAGGCGGTGGCGATGCGGATTATATCCTTACAGGAGATGTAGAAATAGGTAACGCCACCACAGCCGAAGGCTCAACCATTGTTTTTGGAATTGACGCAGATGCAACTATCCGTATCAATGGAAATCTTAATTCGAGATCAAGCTCGATCAACTTTCAAACAAGCGAAGGTCCTGCATGGAAAGGTCTTGTTGTTGAGACAGGAGGGAGTATCACTCATTCTGATGGGACAGCCATAGTTTATGTTGTCAATGCTGGCAGTGCTGGAATCGGAATTGTTGATCCTGCGTCTGTTGTGGTCGATAATGCGAGTAATTCAAACATGTACTTTTATGTGGCAGACGGTAGTGGATACGATATTGTGTTTACAGAGACCGTAACGTCGATAGAAAATGTTCGTTTAGCAGCAGGCGAGAATGGAATTCATGGGCCTTCTACACTTTGGCCGAGCTTAGAACTGGTCCGATCTTTTGGCCCGACTAATTTGACAATGGCTAGTGATGTGAATGTACAGATGGCATATCAAGACAACAATGTCACAGTATACGGTACAGTTGAATTTGAAGGGGGCTTCAGTTATGGAGGGAGGCTCACCATTCAATCGGTTAATAACCTCGCGAAGATTCTGATGCCTGAGAATTCTTCTTTTATCACGGGTGGATTGTTAGTCACTAATACTACCGAATTTGATGGCGTTGATGGCGCTTCATGGGCGGGAATTTATTTAGGTTCTGCAGACGTTTCTGTCCTAACCAGTCTTACAGTGAAAAATGCCGGCGGCAATTTCATTGTTAGCAATAGTATAACTGGAGTTACCCAGAAGGCTGCTATTTATTGTGATGGAAATCTCAACAGGCTTGTAGCTTCTGATATTTCTTCAGCTGCAGATGCCTATGGATTATATATGAGTTCTACATCATCTATGGAAGCTCCAGGTTTAGGAAGTGGGCCAATACGCGCAACTAATTTCAGCAGCGGGTTGGCTGCCATATCTCTGGATCAGAAGCATGGTGGATATATTGCTGATAGCAACACTTTCGATTTGAATGGCGATGTTGCGGCTGTTGAAGTGAGACAATCTTCCACTGAGCCGTCCCATTTGTATGCGTGGCAAGGACTTGGAAGTGGAAACTTTTATGAGTTCACGGGAAATCTGACCATGACTAGCAATGCACTGACGCTTGATGAAGGAGTACATCTTAAATTTCGAGACGACAAAGGGCTTTACTATAGCGGCCCTAAATTGACTATTTCGGGAACATCGGTTAATCCCGTAACTATTGAAGGCTCTGGGGACTGGCTGGGAATGATGGTAGGTAATAATACGTCTACTAACTTCATAGCAGATTATTTAATTGTGGACGGAGGAGGTCATGGAGTCATGACAGGTATCGGAGTGACTCAAGCGGCAAATTTGGTTATAAACACATCTCTGAATAATCCCAGCACGTCACAATTCAGCGTAACTAACAGTACAATGAGCAACACGGCAGGTTATGGAATATATGTGACAGGAACCAATGCGTTCTGGTATGACTTCTTGGATCCTTCGTTTGGCAATGCCCCAGGGGATGTAGATGATCAAGGAGATTGTGACAATGATGGAACTCCAAATAATGGAGAATTCCCTGGCTGTGAGTGCGACAATCAGTGCTAATAGTATGTGACAAATGAACTATCCTGATTTTTCAGGGATTTTGAAGTCGGGAGCCATTGCGCTTCTGGCTTCATTTTTTTTAAATGGTGTAAATTTCAAGGAGATGAATAAACCCATCGTTCAATCAGAGCAATTGATTCAGAACCGAATGCCTCGCCCTTTTTATTTACCCAGTGCTCATCTTGAGACAATTGTTCCATCGGTTTTCTTTAAACCAACGACTCCTGATTATGAAAGAGAGCGTATCATTTTATCTGATGGTGACTTTTTGGATTTGGACTGGCTTAGAAATGACAACAGTCGTCTGATTGTAATTTCTCATGGAATGGAGGGTGATAGTCATCGGCCTTATGTCACAAGAGCGTGTAACTATTTTTCTGATCGCAGCTGGGATGTCTTGGCTTGGAATCAGCGAGGGTGTAGTGGTGAGCAAAGTCTTTTGCCTATAATTAGCCATCATGGCTCTACTATTGAGCTCAAAGAAGTGGTGGATCATACCCTGAAATCTGAATATTCGGAGATTGTACTCCTTGGCTTCTCCATGGGCGGTTGTCAAACACTGAAGTATCTTTCTACTCATCCAATAGATGACCGAGTAAAGGGAGCCATTGGTTTTTCCGTAACCTTTGATTTTGAAGGCATGATGCAAGCCATAGAACTCCCAAGTAACAGGATTTATAAAAAATCTTTCTTGGAGAAAATCAAGAACCGCATTATCTCAATAGATAAAAGACATTCCGGCTTGATTAATATAGTGAGCCTTGATTCTATTAAAAGTCTTGAGCAATTGCACAATCAGTTTACCCTCAAATTGAATGGTTATTCAGATCTGGATGAATTTTATTACGATGCTTCACCCTGCAACTTCATGGCAGGTCTCTCCAAACCAATGCTGATCGTCAATGCCAAAAACGACCCATTCCTTGGGGTCAAGAATTACCCAGACACGGAAGGAGTTAAGAATCTGACAGTGATTTATACTAAGCATGGAGGGCATGTGGGTTTCTCAAAACCTTTTTCTACCGCTAGTTACATGGAAGACTTGACTCTTGAATTCATCAAAGACCTTGATGAATGAATTTGTTCTTTGCCATTTTTCTAACTCTATTTCTAGGTGATGCCGCGCCTGCATTGAAGACGGATATTTCATTAGACGATCACCACCAAATTTGGCAACCACTTACCGACTCCACAGAAATTCCCTTTAGATCAGATTGCTGGATAAGAGTCTCTATACCCGCGAATGATGCAAAGGAGATGGTTCTCAAGGCAGGTAACTGGTATATGCGTGGATTGGAATTCTATGATAGCAATTGGCAAAGAATAGGCGCTGGTAATCAGATTGATATAAATGGTGAATCATCGCACCTTATATATATCTATTATCCTTTTATTGACGAGAAGTCCGGCTCAGTAGAATTGGAGCTGATGAGCAAAACGGATTACCTTGAAAGGATTGGCCAAAAGAATGCTTTTCAGATTGGCTTCCAAACGATATTCCTTTTCGTTGCACTCATTTTGCTCTTGCTGGCATTAAGAAGTAAAAACAATCTCTATTGGCATTTCTTTTTTTACGTTAGCAGCATCTCATATTTCTTCGCCTATCAGTATGGATTGTTAGGAGGGTTATTTCCATTTATAAATTCTATTTCCCCCACCTGGTGGTGGATTTCCTCGGCATCTCTTTCACTATCATATGCTTTTTTCGCTCAGTCCTTTCTTCGTTTGAAAGAGAAAGACCGGATAACCTATAATTTATTTGAGTTTGGTAAATACTTTATTCTTTTAGTTGTCATTGCTGAAGTAACCTCTCATTTGATGGCATATGACCTTCAGCATCAATTGGGCTATAAGTTGCTTCTGATTGTGATTGAGACACCCCTAATGATTTGGATCATTTATAGGATTTTTAGGAGTGGAGATATTCTTAGTCAAATATTCGTTTCAGGAATGCTCATTCTCGCATTTTCTTCTCTGACAGCTCAGCTGCTTTCTACCTTTCGACTCACTGTCGAAACAAATTACTTCATTCAGGCAGGGTTGCTATTAGATATTCTCTTATTCAGTATTGGTATTTCCATAAGGATAGGACTTGTCTATAAGGATCGTGAAAAGGCACAAGGTAAACTCATAGAGCAGTTGCAACTGAATGAAGAATTTCAGAAAAAGTACACCGATGAGCTTGAAGAAACCGTCAAGCTAAGAACCGCGGAACTTGACAAAAGAAACGATGAAAATGAGTTGCTTCTTGGCGAAGTTCATCATCGCGTTAAGAACAATTTGCAAATGATAGGCAGCCTTCTCAATATGCAAAAGAGGAGATTGACGGATGAGCAGAGCAAAGAAGTAATCAAAATCACTCAAGCTAGGGTTCGGTCAATCGGGTTGATTCACGAACATTTGTATCAACACAATGACTTCTCTAAAACCAACCTTCATGATTACATCCATGACTTAGTTGCCTTTTTGGTCGAATCTGAACAGTTCGAAACCAAACCAAGGGTTAATCTTGAAATTGATCAGTTATGGGCTGATATTGACACGTCCATACCCATTGGCCTTGTTTTAAATGAGCTAATCACTAATTCAATTAAATACGCATTCTCAACTACCAAATCACCTGAATTACGAATAAGCTTAAAAGATAAAAGCGATAACGCAGAATTAGAGGTTTCGGATAATGGTAAGTCCAATCCCAATGGGGACTATACAGATGGCTTTGGTTGGACGATAATAAAATCCACCTTAGCGAGTATAGGGGCTGAATATAACATATGCCATGATCATGGATTTAAAATATCAATGACGATTCCCATAAAAAAATAGAAAGGGAAGAGACGGAGAAGTACCTATGCGTCAAATGGGAAGAATACATATCTTAGCCCAATGGGTGTCTCTGTTTTGATCATCGAGGATAATCCTCTCACCTCCCAGGATTTAAGTGAAATCTTGAAAGAGAATCATTTCAACGTACTCGGCATATGCTACACGGCGGAGGATGCCCTTATTAAAGTTCCACACCTTGTGCCAGATGTCATTTTAGTTGACATTCAGTTGGCAGGCCAAATGACAGGTATTGAACTAGTGAAGAATCTTAGCCTTGAGATTCCAGTTGTTTACTTGACCGCTAATTCAGATAAAGAGACGGTGGAAAAAGTCCTTGAAACGCATCCGTCCTCATTTCTCACTAAGCCATTTAATGAAAGGGAGGTAGTAGTGGCCATTGAATTGGCCGCAATGAAATTCGCTGAGGCAACCATGTCCAGACCTCAAAATTCGCTTCCTTTCATTTTCATAAAAAGCGGCCGAACATTTGAAAAAGTCAATTGCTCCGATGTACTATACGTCCAAGCGGATGGGAGCTATTGCAAGGTTTTTACAGATACTAAGGAATACGTGCTCACAGGAAATCTCAATACTGTAAGTTCGCAAATGAAGTCCGATGACTTCCTGAGAATTCATCGATCATACCTTATAAACGTTTGCAAAATCGACAGCCTTGATCGTGACTATATTAGAATTAATGGAAAGGATTTAAGCATCGGAAGAACTTATAAGGAAGATGTAAAGTCCAAATTGGTCAGATTCACCTAGTCTTGGGCTGTTTTAAGGGATAAAAAATTCCTATAAAATCCTTTTCGCAACACATTGGGATATAATATCATTATTTCTATCTTTGCGTTCCCAAAATCAAAAGAGGTAAGAAAAAAGTATATAATGCCAACTATACAGCAATTAGTACGAAAGGGCAGAAAGCAGTTGACTTCCAAGTCAAAATCACCCGCTTTGGATTCATGTCCACAAAGACGAGGAGTATGTACCAGAGTGTATACGACTACTCCAAAGAAGCCTAACTCAGCAATGAGAAAGGTAGCAAGGGTTAGATTGACCAATGGAAAAGAAGTAAACGCTTACATTCCCGGAGAAGGACATAATCTTCAGGAGCACTCTATTGTGCTTATCAGAGGAGGTAGAGTAAAAGACCTTCCAGGTGTGAGGTATCACATCATCCGTGGGGCTCTTGATACAGCTGGTGTGAACGGCCGTTTGCAAAGAAGATCAAAGTATGGCGCCAAACGACCTAAAAAATCTTAAGAAATGAGAAAAGCAAAACCTAAGAAGAGATACATTCTTCCAGATCCTTTGTTCCATGATACTCTGGTTACCAAGTTTGTAAATAACTTGATGCTTAGAGGTAAGAAGAGTTTGTCTTACGCAATTTTCTACGATGCGATTAAAATTGTTGAGGAGAAAACTAAAGAAAACGGACTTGAGACTTGGAAGACTGCTCTTAGTAATGTTAGCCCTGGGGTGGAGGTAAAGAGTAGAAGAGTTGGGGGTGCTACTTTTCAAGTGCCGATCGAAGTTCGACCTGAAAGAAAAGTTTCTCTTGGTATCAAATGGCTCATCAAATATGCTCGACTAAGAGGTGAAAAAACCATGACTGAGCGTTTAGCAGCTGAAATCATCGCTGCATCAAAAGGTGAAGGTGCTTCTGTGAAGAAGAAGGACGATACTCACCGTATGGCAGAAGCTAATAAAGCATTTTCTCACTTTAGATTCTAAAAACCAGAAATGGCAAGGGACCTTAAATACACCCGAAATATTGGGATTGCAGCACACATTGATGCTGGAAAAACTACTACTACTGAGCGTATTCTCTATTATACAGGGGTAAGTCACAAGATTGGTGAGGTGCATGATGGTGCTGCCACCATGGACTGGATGGAGCAGGAACAAGAAAGAGGTATTACAATTACTTCGGCCGCTACAACCGTTTTCTGGCCTTACAAGGATCAGCAGTATCACATAAATATTATTGACACTCCAGGTCACGTGGATTTTACCGTGGAGGTAAATAGATCTCTTCGTGTACTTGACGGTCTAGTGTTCTTATTTAGTGCAGTTGATGGTGTTGAGCCTCAGTCTGAGACTAACTGGAGACTTGCTGATAACTACAATGTCGCCAGAATTGGTTTCGTAAATAAAATGGATCGAAGCGGTGCAGACTTCCTGAAAGTTTGTAACCAGGTTGTTGAGATGCTTGGAACCAAGTCTGTCCCGTTGCAATTGCCTATTGGTGCGGAAGACACCTTCAAAGGAGTAGTTGACCTTGTTGAAAACAGGGCAATGGTATGGAACGAGGAAGATATGGGCATGACATTTCAGGAAATTGAAATTCCTGCTGACATGGCCGATGAAGTGACTGAGTATAGAGGGAAGCTTGTGGAGGCGGTTGCAGATTACGATGAAGGTCTCCTTGAGAAATATTTCGAAGACCCTGATTCTATAACCAAAGACGAAATTCTCAAGGCGCTTAGAGCAGCAACTATTGATATGGCATTTGTGCCGATGGTGTGCGGTTCTGCTTTCAAGAACAAAGGAGTTCAGGCCATGCTTGATTACGTGATGGAATTGTTGCCATCTCCTTTAGACAGAGAAAGTATCAAAGGAATTAATCCTGATACAGAAGTTGAAGTTTATAGAAAACCCGAGGCAACTGAACCTTTCGCAGCTCTTGCCTTCAAGATCGCAACTGACCCTTTTGTGGGTAGACTTTGCTTCGTAAGATCTTATTCGGGCATGCTTGAATCTGGCTCTTACGTTCACAACACAAGAACCGACAAAAAGGAAAGAATATCACGGATTTTCCAGATGCATGCTAACAAGCAGAATCAAATCGATCGCTTGCATTGTGGTGATATTGCTGCGGTTGTTGGCTTTAAGGATATTAAGACCGGGGACACACTTTGTGACGAAAAGCACAAAATTGTTCTCGAATCAATGGTCTTCCCAGAGCCGGTTATTGGATACGCTATTGAGCCTAAGACGCAGGCGGATGCAGACAAACTGGGAGTGGCAATTGGCAAGTTGACAGAAGAGGATCCAACATTGACAGTTGAGACAAATCACGAGACAGGCCAAACTATCTTGAGAGGTATGGGTGAGCTTCACCTCGACATTATCATTGATAGATTGAAAAGAGAATTCAAAGTAGAGATCAATCAGGGAGCACCTGAAGTGGCATACAAAGAAGCTCTTAGATCAACGGTTGAGCATAAAGAAGTTTATAAGAAGCAGTCTGGAGGTAGAGGTAAGTTTGCGGATATTGTTTTCGAAATCGGCGTTAAAGACGAGGATTACGAAAAGGATGGGTTGCAGTTTGAAAATCAGATTGTTGGTGGAGTTATTCCGAAAGAATTTATTCCATCTATCGAAAAAGGATTTACTCAGGCAATGGCCAATGGTCCGCTTGCAGGTTTCCCAATTGATAGCATGAAAGTGAGACTATTCCACGGGTCTTTCCACGATGTGGATTCGGATGCACTTTCATTTGAATTGGCAGCAAGAGTAGGATTTAAATCTGCCGCTGCGAAATGTAATCCGGTACTTCTTGAGCCGATCATGAAAGTTGAAGTGGTTACTCCGGATGAATACACTGGATCAATTACTGGTGATTTGAACAGAAGAAGAGGTATTATGAAAGGAATGGACACAAGGGGTAATTCTCAAGTGATCAAAGCTGATGTAGCTCTTTCAGAACTTTTTGGATATATCACTGACCTTAGAACAATGAGTTCTGGTCGTGCAACTGCAAACTTGACATTTTCACATTATGATGAGGTGCCTCGCAACATTGCTGAGCAAGTAATCAAAAAAGAAAAAGGCGCCACAGTTTAATTATAGCATCATGAATCAAAAAATTAGAATTAAGCTTAAATCTTACGATCACAACTTGGTAGATAAATCTTCTGAGAAAATTGTGAGAGCAGTAAAGACTACTGGAGCTGTTGTAAGTGGTCCAATTCCATTACCAACTGTGAAGGAGAAATTCACTGTCTTAAAATCGCCTCACGTAAACAAAAAAGCAAGGGAGCAATTCCAGCTTTGTACCTACAAGAGGTTGGTAGATATTTACTCTAACAGCGCAAAGACTGTTGACGCTTTGATGAAGCTTGAATTGCCAAGCGGAGTTGACGTGGAAATCAAGGTTTAACGCCTAAATTAAGGACATTCAGACGAGCCAATCGTGCAACGCGGTTGGTTCTTTTTTTGCCCTAAAAAATTGTGATTCAAATCTTTTGATCAGGGTTTAGAATTGCTATCTTTGCAGTCCTTTTCGGAAAAAGTTTTCTGAGGGGGTCATTATTGAATAATAATTGAAGGAAAAATGCCTGGTATAATAGGAAGGAAAGTAGGTATGACTAACCTCTACACAGAGGAAGGGAAAAGTGTCCCTTGCACTGTTGTAGAAGCGGGTCCTTGTGTCGTGACTCAAGTGAAGAATGCTGATACGGATGGTTACAAAGCTGTTCAGTTGGCATTCGGTGAGCGTAAAGACAAGAACACTCCCAAAGCTTTGAAGAATCACTTTGCAAAGGCAAAGACTACTCCAAAGATGAAAGTGGTAGAGTTTAGAGATTTCCGTGAAGAGTTTGACGAGAAGGTCCAACTTGGAAACACAATTACTATCTCTGATGTCTTTGCTGAGAATGATTTCCTAGATGCAATAGGCACTTCTAAAGGTAAGGGTTTTCAAGGTGTTGTTAAGAGACACAACTTCGCTGGAGTTGGTCAAGCAACCCACGGTCAGCATAACAGACTTAGAGCGCCAGGTTCTATTGGTGGAGCATCAACTCCTTCTAGGGTATTTAGAGGGCTTAGAATGGCAGGTAGAACGGGTAGTGATAGAGTGAAAGTGATGAACCTGAAAGTAATGAAAATTTATCCAGAGCAAAACTTGATCGTAGTATCAGGTTCTATCCCTGGAGCTAAAAATTCCTTCGTAATTCTAGAGAAATAAGCAATGAAACTGGAGGTACTAGATATTAATGGAAAACCAACTGGCAGAGAAGTTACTCTCAGCAAGGATGTGTTTGGTGTAGAACCAAATGAGCACGTGGTTTACCTAGCTGTGAAGCAGCACCTTGCTAACAAAAGACAAGGAACTCATAAAGTAAAGGCGAGAGCAGAAGTTTCAGGATCTACTCGAAAGATCAAGAAGCAGAAGGGTACTGGTACAGCTAGGGCTGGTAGTATTAAGTCTCCTGTTTTTAGAGGAGGGGGAACAATCTTCGGTCCTGAGCCAAGGGATTATAGCTTCAAGCTTAATAAGAAAGTAAAGCGATTGGCTGGCAAATCTGTTTTGTCTGCTAAAGCAAAAGATAAAGCAATTAAGGTTTTGGAAGATTTGTCTTTTGACGCTCCGAAAACCAAGCAATTCACTGCGCTTCTCGGAAATCTTTCCGTTGCGGATAAGAAGTCACTCTTCATTTTGGGTGACGCAAATACTAACATGTATTTATCCTCGCGAAACATTAAGAATACCAGAGTGTTGACAGCTGACGATGTGAGTACATATGACATCATCAACGCCGACCAAGTGATTCTTTCTGAGAGTTCAGTAGAAAAACTTCAAAACAGATTGAACTAATGGGAGTATTAATCAAACCTTTAGTGACTGAAAAAGTGTCTGCCATGAACGAACATGGTAAGTACGGATTCATCGTTGAGAAAACCGCCAACAAGGTGGAGATAAAGAAAGAGGTAGAGAAGACTTACGGCGTGACCGTAGAGTCAGTGAACACTATGGTTCACCCAGGTAAGGCAAAAAGTAGATTTACTAAGTCTGGAATCATAGAAGGAAAAACCCCATCATATAAGAAGGCCGTGGTTCATGTGGCTGATGGTGATATAATTGATTTTTACAGCGGCATATAATTAATAGCAATGGCAGTAAAAAAACTAAGACCAACGACTCCAGGCCAACGATACAGGGTAGCCCCTGTTTTCGATAAAATAACTGAGTCCACTCCTGAAAAATCATTGGTAAAATCAATGAAAAGTAAAGGAGGCCGTAACAATCAGGGTCGTATGACTGTGAGAAACGTTGGCGGTGGTCACAAGAAGAAATATAGAGAGATCGACTTCAAAAGGGAAAAATTGAATATCCCTGCCACAGTGAAAACTATAGAGTACGATCCAAATAGAACCGCTCGAATCGCATTGCTTTACTATGCTGATGGCGAGAAGAGATACATTATTGCACCGGATAATCTCGAGGTAGGAACTGTTGTCCAATCGGGAAGTGGAATCGCTCCTGAAGTTGGAAACACTATGCCACTGAGTGAAATTCCTTTGGGAACGGTAATTCATAATATTGAACTGCAGCCAGGCAGAGGCGGTGCGATGGCAAGAAGTGCTGGGTCTTATGCGCAGTTGATGGCTCGAGAAGGAAAGTATGCTACACTCAAATTACCTTCTGGTGAAATGAGAATGGTACTTGTTACCTGCATGGCAACTATCGGTACCGTTTCAAACGGGGATCACATGAACGTTCGTTTGGGTAAAGCTGGTAGAAACAGATGGTTGGGAAGAAGACCAAGAGTAAGAGGTGTAGCAATGAACCCTGTTGATCACCCGATGGGTGGTGGTGAAGGCAGATCTTCTGGAGGTCACCCAAGATCAAGAAATGGTCTGTACGCTAAGGGTAAGAAAACTCGTCAGCCAAATAAATATTCAGACAAGCTAATTGTTAAAAAGAGATCATAATGTCTAGATCGTTAAAAAAAGGACCTTACATAGATTTCAGACTTGAGAAAAAAGTGGAAGCACTTTCTGAGTCTGGCAAGAAGACCGTGATCAAGACCTGGTCTAGGAGATCAATGATCTCTCCGGATTTTGTGGGTCAAACTTTTGCGGTTCATAATGGAAACAAATTCATTCCTGTTTATGTAACCGAGAACATGGTGGGTCACAAGTTGGGTGAATTTGCTCCAACGAGAAACTTTAGAGGTCACATCGCTAAAAAAGATAAGAGAAGGTAATGGAGACGCAAAAGCTAAAAAAATCCGTAAAAATCCGGTTAGCTAAGGAAGCTGCGGCCGCTCAAAAGGAAGCCAATAAAGGCAAACTTGGTGCTGTCAAGTCTTCACTTCGCAACATCCCAACTGCTCCTCGAAAGATGAGGTTAGTAGCGGACATGATCAGAGGCGAAAGAGTAAACATTGCGTTGAACTTGCTTCGATTTGACGGACATCATGCATCAAGAGACCTAGAGAAGTTGTTGATGACAGCTATCTCTGATTGGCAAATTGCCAATGAGGATGTGAAGATTGAAGAAGCTGACCTTTTCGTGAAGGAGATATATGTAGACGGAGGAAAGATGCTAAAAAGGTTGCAAACAGCACCTCAGGGAAGAGCGCATAGAATTAGAAAAAGATCAAACCATGTAACCATCGTGATTGATGACAAAAATGCTGGTGAAGGAAATGGTTCAACTGAAAAAGAAACTAAAGAATAATGGGACAGAAGATTAACCCCGTAGGATTTAGATTAGGAATCATCAAAGGATGGGATTCTAGCTGGTTTGGTGGAAAAGACTTCTCTGACAAAATCGTAGAGGACGACAAAATCAGAAAATACATCAAAGCACGTATTCCTAAAGGAGGAATCTCTAAAGTAGTGATCGAAAGAACGCTTAAGAGAATCACCCTTACTGTTCACACAGCGAGACCAGGTGTGGTTATAGGAAAAGGAGGATCTGAAGTAGATAAAATCAAAGAGGAGTTGAAGAACCTTACTGGTAAGGATCTACAAATCAACATCTTCGAGATCAAGAGACCTGAACTAGATGCGAAGTTAGTGGGAGAGTCAATCGCTCAGCAATTAGCTGCTAGAATTTCTTTCCGTCGAGCTATGAAGCAAGCAATCGCTTCTTCAATGAGAGTTGGAGCTGAGGGTATCAAAATAAAATGTTCTGGCCGATTGGGTGGAGCTGAGATGGCGAGATCAGAGCAGTACAAAGAAGGCAGAATTCCTTTGCACACACTTCGAGCGGATATTGATTATGCGCTTTCTGAAGCTGAGACTGTGTATGGAAAGATTGGTATCAAGGTTTGGATTTTCAAAGGAGAAGTTTTCGGTAAAAGAGATCTCTCTCCTAATGTTGGCATGACCAACTCTGGTGGGCCAAGTGGCAACCAGAACCGTCGAGGCGGTGGAAATCAAGGACCAAGAAGAAGAAAAAGATAAGAATAGACTGAACAATAATGCTACAGCCTAAACGAACGAAATTTAGAAAAATGCAAAAAGGCCGAGTTAAAGGCCTTGCAGGAAGAGGACATAGATTGGCCTTCGGAACCTTTGGTATCAAATCATTGGAGCCGGGCTGGATCACTTCTCGTCAAATAGAAGCAGCTCGTATCGCGATGACTCGTGCTATGAAAAGAGAAGGTCAAGTTTGGATACGAATTTTCCCAGACAAGCCTATCACGAAGAAGCCTGCTGAAGTTCGAATGGGTAAGGGTAAAGGAGCTCCGGAATATTGGGTAGCCCCTGTGAAACCAGGTACCATTTTGTTTGAGTCAGCTGGATCTGATTTGGAATTGGCTAAAGAAGCATTGCGATTAGCAGCCCAGAAGCTTCCAATTAAGACTAAGTTCATCACAAGTAGAGACTATACACCGGACTAAACGATGAAGAATTCAGAAATAAGAGGTTTGAGTTTAGAGGAGCTTCAGAATAAGCTCGTTGTGGAGAAAGACAACCACGACAAACTGAAGTTTGCTCATAGCATCACACCAATCGAGAATCCTAAGAAGATCACAGAATCTCGAAAAATGATTGCGAGGATTCAGACAGAAATAAGAGCTAAAGAAATTAATAACGCATAAGCGCGATGGAAAGAAATCTTAGAAAAGAGCGTATTGGTGAAGTAGTCAGCAACAAAATGCAAAAGACCATCACCGTAGCTGTGAAGAGAAAAGAGAAGCACCCGATCTACGGAAAGTTCGTGCAGAAGACTCAAAAATTCACGGCACATGACGAAACCAATGACAGTAACATTGGTGATACAGTTCGGATCATGGAGACAAGACCATTGAGCAAGAACAAGCGTTGGAGATTGGTAGAAATCGTAGAAAGAGCAAAATAAAATGGTACAACAGGAATCAAGACTTTCAGTTGCGGATAATAGCGGTGCTAAAGAAGTACTATGTATCCGAGTATTAGGTGGTACCAAAAAGAGATATGCTTCTGTTGGTGACAGAATCATTGTTTCCGTGAAATCAGCCCTTTCTTCTTCTAGTTTGAAGAAGGGAACGGTTTCTAAAGCAGTGGTGGTAAGAACCAAGAAAGAAGTAAGAAGAAAGGACGGTTCTTATATCCGATTTGAGGATAATGCCGCTGTTCTTTTAAATGAAGCAGGTGAGCCAAGAGGTACTCGTATTTTCGGCCCTGTAGCAAGAGAATTGCGTGAGAAACAATTCATGAAAATTGTATCACTAGCACCAGAAGTGCTTTAAGGATGAGCAAGATGAAAAAAATTCATATCAGAAAAGGAGACACTGTAAAAGTGCTCGCTGGAAACGATAAAGGCAAAACTGGAAAAGTACTTGAGGTGAATACTGACAAGTATCGAGCTATTGTAGAGGGAGCCAACTTGGTGACCAAACACCAAAAGCCATCAGCTGCCAATCCAGAGGGAGGAATCAAGCAAACAGAAGCGGCTATTCACATTAGTAACCTAATGGTAGTGGACCCTTCTAATGGCGAAGCTTCACGAATCGGAAGAAAACAGAACGCTGACGGTAAGCTTCAGAGATATTCAAAAAAATCAGGAGAATTTATCACTAATGGCTAGTCCAAGACTTAAAGACAAATATTTACAGGAGATTGTGCCTGCCTTGAAAGACAAGTTTGAATACTCGTCGGTCATGCAAGTGCCTAAGTTGACTAAAATTGCTATCAACCGAGGTATCGGTGCGGCGGTTGCAGACAAGAAGTTAATTGATGTGGGAATTGAAGAGCTATCTCAAATCACAGGACAATTAGCCGTCGCGACAAAATCTAAGAAGTCAATCTCGAATTTCAAATTGAGAGAAGAAATGCCAATTGGCGCTAGAGTTACTCTACGAGGAGATCGTATGTACGAATTCCTTGACAGATTAATGTCTGTTGCACTTCCTCGAGTAAGAGATTTCAGAGGAATCAAAGCAAAAGGCTTTGATGGTAGAGGGAATTATACACTGGGTGTGGAAGAGCAAATCATCTTCCCTGAGATCAGTATTGATAAAGTGAACAAAATTTCTGGTATGGACATCACATTTGTGACAACTGCCAATACAGATGAGGAGAGTCATGCATTGTTGACAGCCTTCGGGATGCCATTTGTTAAACCTTCTCAAAACTAAAATTAGATTATGGCTAGATCATCCATAAAGGCAAGAGAAAGAAAAAGAGAAAGACTGGTAGCCAGATATGCTGAGAAGCGAGCTGCTCTAAAAGCAGCTGGTGATTACCAAGCATTGGACAAGTTGCCTCGAAATGCGTCTCCAGTGAGACTGCATAATCGATGCAAGCTAACCGGCCGACCTAAAGGTTACATGAGGAAATTTGGTATTTCCAGAGTGACTTTCAGGGAAATGGCGTCTGCTGGGCTAATCCCAGGAGTCACCAAGGCAAGCTGGTAAAAACAGATTTTCTAAAGAAGATATTTTATTTAACTTTGCAGCCCTTTTCGGAGGGCTTAAGTGTAAAACAATGGTAACAGACCCGATTGCAGATTATTTGACCAGAATTCGAAATGCGATAAAAGCTAATCATCGCATAGTAGAAATTCCTGCGTCCAACCTTAAAAAGGAAATGACTAAAGTTCTTATGGACAAAGGTTATATCCGCAATTTCAAGTTTGAGGAAGATGACAAGCAAGGCATCATCAAGATTGCTTTGAAGTACAACCCTCAGACTAAGCAGTCAGCGATTACTCACCTGGAGCGTATCAGTAAGCCAGGTCTTAGGAAGTACAAAAACTCGGGTGAATTGCCAAGAGTTTTGAATGGCTTGGGTATCGCTATTTTGTCTACTTCTAAAGGAGTAATTACGGACAAAGAAGCAAGAAGAGAGCATGTTGGTGGAGAAGTACTTTGTCACATTTATTAATAGAATCTAGAGATGTCACGAATAGGAAAAGCACCGATTAGTATCCCAGCTGGAGTCAGCATCGATTTGGACGGGGCGGTTGTGAAGGTTAAAGGCCCAAAAGGCGAGCTTTCTGAGACCATCGATCCAGATATGATTGTGAAGATCGAGGATGGTACACTCACTCTTGAGCGTCCAACTGAGCAAAAGCGACACAAAGCTATGCATGGTCTGTACAGATCCTTGATCAATAACATGGTCATAGGTGTGAGTGAGGGGTACAAGAAAGAAATGGAGCTTGTTGGAGTTGGTTATAAAGCAGACGCTCAAGGAAGTGTCCTTGAACTTAACCTAGGGTATTCGCACAATATTTTTGTAGCTGTACCGGAGGAAATTAAGGTCTCAACTGAGACGGTGAAGGGACAGAATCCGAAAGTAACTGTAGAAGGAATTGATAAGCAATTGGTAGGAGCAATCTCTGCCAAAATCAAATCATTGAGAAAAGTAGAGCCTTACAAAGGAAAAGGTATCAGATTCGTTGGTGAGCAGGTAAGAAGAAAAGCTGGTAAAACAGCCGCTAAATAATAACTGAGATGGCTTTTAACAAATTAGCAAGAAGAACAAGGATCAAGAAAGGGATTCGTCGCAAAATCAGCGGAACAGCTGAGATGCCAAGGATTTCAGTATTCAAGAGCAATAAGGCCATTTATGCTCAATTAGTTGATGATTTAAAGGGGCATACATTAGCTGCTGCATCATCTAAAGAATTGGGAAAGACAGCCGTGAACGTAGAAGTATCAAAAGAAGTAGGGAAGAAGTTTGGTGAAAAAGCCAAAGCCGCTGGAATTGAAACAGTAGTGTTCGATCGAAACGGATATCCTTATCACGGAAATGTGAAAGCATTTGCAGAAGGAGCTAGAGAAGCGGGACTAAAATTTTAAGCTAAGACATGTCACAGAGTAACATAAAAGCAGTAAAGGCGAGTGAGATTGATCTCAAGGAAAACGTTGTAGCAATCAAGCGTGTAGCCAAAGTAGTAAAAGGTGGTCGTCGATTTAGCTTCTCAGCTATCGTAGTAGTGGGAGATGGTAACGGAGTAGTAGGATACGGTCTAGGAAAAGCAAACGAGGTAACGGATGCTATTACAAAAGGTATCGACGATGCTAAGAAAAACTTGGTACGTGTACCTGTTTTCAAAGGCACGGTACCACACGAGGTGATCGGAAAGTTTGGAGGTGGATTGGTACTTGTGAAGCCAGCCGCACCTGGTACAGGAGTGATTGCTGGTGGCGCGATGCGTGCAGTGTTTGAAAGTGCTGGTGTGCATGATGTGCTCGCTAAGTCAAAAGGTTCTTCTAACCCACACAACGTGGTAAAGGCAACCTTTGACGCCCTAAATAAAATGAGAGATCCCTATGCCATTGCGAAGCAAAGAGGTGTAGAGCTAGATAAAGTTTTTAACGGTTAATAAGATGGCAAAGGCAAAAAGTTCGAAGGTTCAGATTACTCAAGTAAGAAGCGCCATTAAGAGACCTGCTGATCAGGTAAGAACAATACAGGCTTTGGGTCTTGGTAAGATTAATCGTACTGTAGAGAAAGAATTGACACCTCAGATTGCTGGGATGATCAATAAAGTAGGACACTTGGTAGAAGTTAAAGAGCTCTAAGATGAAATTAGAATCATTGAAGCCTGCAAAAGGCGCAACTAAAAAAGCGAAACGAATCGGTAGAGGCCAAGGGTCTGGTAGAGGTGGTACGTCTACTCGAGGACACAAAGGAGCTCAGTCTAGATCTGGATATTCGCGAAAGGTGGGATTCGAAGGAGGTCAAATGCCTTTGCAACGACGTGTGCCTAAGTTCGGATTTAAGAACAATAACAGAATTGAAAACAAGCCAATCAATCTTGATACACTTCAGGAATTGGCTGACAATAAGAAAGTGAAAGAAGTCACGCCAGAGATTCTTCATGCGAATGGATTAATTGGAAAAGGAGACTTAGTAAAAGTGTTGGGGAGAGGAGAGTTGAAAGCTAAGTTGAGTGTGACTGCACATAAATTTTCTAAAGCTGCTCAAGAAGCTATCGAAAAGGCCGGTGGGTCTGTGACGGTTGCTGAAGTAAGAGTGGTAAAAACTGAGGAAGCTCCGAAATAATGAAGAAGTTCTTCGATACCATAAAGAACATATTCTCCATCGAGGAGCTGAGAAATCGAATCCTGACGACTCTAGGTTTGTTGGTGATCTTTAGAATCGGATCATTTGTGGTTTTGCCAGGGTTGAATCCTGATATCTTGGCCGAACAAGCTGCAAATACAACTGGCATTCTAAGCTTCATTGATACTTTCCTTGGTGGAGCATTCAGTAGAGCATCGATTTTCGCACTTGGTATCATGCCTTACATCTCCGCATCTATTGTGTTGCAGTTGATGACGGTAGCGGTCCCTTATTTTCAGAAATTGCAGAAAGAAGGAGATAGCGGTAGAAAGAAGATTAATCAAATCACTAGAGTACTTACTATAGGTATTTGTTTGGCTCAGTCCATTCCTTACCTAACAGCATATGTACCTGCTGAGGCTATTAATACTAATTTGAGCCCATTCATGTTCAGAATGTCTTCCATGGTCATCTTGGCTTCTGGAACAGTCTTCTGCATGTGGTTGGGAGAACGAATCACCGACAAAGGAATTGGAAATGGTATTTCTCTACTTATCATGGTGGGAATTATCGCGAGATTCCCTGGAAGTATTCTGGCAGAATTTTATGCCAAAGGAATGAGTGGACTGTTAGTCTTCATACTAGAAATAGTGGCTCTTTTCTTCGTCGTACTAGTTACTGTGGCTTTAGTCCAAGCAGTAAGAAGGGTACCAGTTTCATATGCCAAGCAGGTAGTGGGCAATAAAGTATATGGCGGTCAGCGCCAATACATTCCATTGAAAGTGAATGCTTCAGGCGTAATGCCAATCATCTTCGCTCAGTCCTTAATGTTCCTTCCCGCAATGCTCGGAGGACTATGGGCAGAAAGCAGCGATAATGCACAGTATATAGTGACCACATTTTCGGATTTCACATCATGGCAGTACAATCTGACCTTTGCGATTTTGATTATCGTGTTCACATTTTTTTACACTGCCATTACCATCAATCCGAATCAGATGGCGGATGATATGAAGAGGAACGGAGGCTTTGTTCCAGGTATTAAACCAGGCAAGCAAACCTCAGAATTTTTAGATACTATCTTGTCAAGGATTACCCTTCCGGGTTCTATTTTCTTGGCAATTATTGCGGTACTCCCAGCCTTTGCCATGATTGGTGGCGTAGAAGGGAACTTCGCACAGTTTTATGGTGGAACGTCACTGTTAATTATGGTGGGCGTGATATTAGATACTCTTCAGCAGATCGAGAGCTACTTGCTCATGAGACACTATGAAGGAATGATGAGTTCAGGTCGAATCAAAGGGAGAACTGCAGCTGCGTAATGGCAAAGCAAGCATCCATAGAGCAAGACGGAACAATCATCGAGGCATTGTCTAATGCAATGTTTCGAGTAGAGTTAGAAAATGGTCATGTGGTGATCGCGCATATCTCAGGTAAAATGAGAATGCACTACATCAAGATTTTGCCTGGAGATAAGGTGAAGTTGGAAATGTCGCCATACGATCTTACAAAAGGACGAATAGTTTACAGATATAAATAAAGTACCGATGAAGGTAAAGGCATCCGTAAAGAAAAGAAGTGTTGACTGTAAAGTGATCCGACGAAAAGGAAAGCTTTATGTGATCAACAAGAAGAACCCGAAGTTTAAACAAAGACAAGGATAATTATGGCTCGAATAGCAGGAGTTGATATACCTGATAACAAGAGAGGTGAAATCGGCCTCACTTATATTTTCGGAATTGGCAGAAGCTCAGCTCAAAGAATATTGACTGAAGCGGGAATCGACTTGAATAAGAAAGTCGGTGAGTGGGATGACGATGAAGCAGGTAAAATTCGAACTATCATCACTGAAAACTTCAAGGTAGAAGGTGTGCTTAAGTCTGAGGTGCAATTGAGCATCAAACGACTTTTGGATATCGGGTGCTACCGAGGACTAAGACATAGAAAAGGGCTTCCGGTTAGAGGCCAGAGAACAAAAAATAATTCCCGAACCAGAAAAGGTAGAAGGAAAACGGTTGCTAACAAGAAGAAAGCTGTTAAGTAATATCTGATATGGCAGAGAAAAGAAAAGATAAGGCAAAGAAGCGAGTGGTTAATGTGGAGTCCACTGGACAAGCACACATTAAAGCTTCTTTCAACAACATCATTGTATCCATTACAAATAACCAAGGACAAGTTATTTCTTGGGCATCAGCTGGAAAAATGGGCTTCAGGGGTTCTAAAAAGAACACTCCATATGCAGCTCAGGTAGCAGCTCAGGATTGTGGTCAGAAGGCGTACGATCTTGGTTTGAGAAAAGTGGAAGCATTTGTGAAAGGTCCTGGTGCTGGTAGAGAATCAGCAATCAGATCGCTCCAGAATTTGGGAATAGAAGTAACCTCTATCAAGGACGTTACTCCACTACCTCACAATGGATGCAGACCTCCGAAAAGAAGAAGAGTTTAGTACTGAGTTTAACGAAGTAAAATAAAGATTTAGAATAGATGGCAAGATATACAGGCCCTAAGTCGAAGATAGCCAGAAAATTTGGTGAGCCCATTTTTGGTGATAGCAAAGCATTGCAGAAGAAAGCTTATCCTCCAGGACAGCATGGTCGTGGAAGAAGAAAAAAGCAGTCGGAATATGCCGTGCAGCTTATGGAAAAGCAGAAAGCTAAATACACATATGGTGTATTGGAGCGTCAGTTTAAGAACATCTTCGATAAAGCTTCAAGAAAGAGTGGAATCACAGGTGAAATCTTACTTCAATTACTGGAGTCAAGACTAGACAACACTGTGTATAGACTAGGTATCGCCCCCACAAGAAGAGGAGCACGCCAATTGGTTGGACACAAGCACATCACTGTAAATGGTGAAGTTGTGAACATTCCGTCTTACACTCTTAAGCCAAACGACGTTGTAGGAGTTAGAGAAAAATCTAAGTCACTGCAGGCAATATCAGAAAGTCTTGCCAACAGAAAGGGATTCCCTTGGTTGGAGTGGGATGGCACTGATATGGCTGGTAAGTTTATGAGCGCTCCATTGAGAGACGATATTCCTGAGAATATCAAAGAACAACTTATCGTTGAATTGTACTCGAAATAATCATTAAACTAAAGAAATAGATATGTCAATTCTCGCATTTCAAATGCCCGAGAAAGTGGTAATGGAAAAGGCCGATGATTTTCACGGACTTTTCACTTTCAAACCACTGGAACAAGGTTACGGAGTTACTGTAGGAAACGCGCTTAGAAGAATTCTACTTTCTTCTTTAGAGGGTTATGCAATCACTGGAATTAAGATTCCTGGTGTTCTTCACGAATTCTCGACTATCGAGGGAGTTGTAGAAGATGTCACTGAGATCATCTTGAACCTTAAAATGGTGCGCTTCAAGAAACTTGAGGATACCGTAGATAACAAAATCACTATTGCTGTAGGAAACCAAACTGAATTAAAAGCAGGTGACTTAGCAAAGGCAACAACTTCTTTCGAAATATTGAACCCTGATCACGTGATTGCTCATGTTGATAAGGCAGCAAAATTTGAAATCGAATTGATCGTTGAGAAAGGACGTGGATACGTAGCATCTGACGATAATAAAACGGGTGATGAGAATATTGGCTTCATAGCCATTGATTCAATCTTTACACCTATTAAAAATGTGAAGTACCACGTCGAAAACACTCGAGTTGAGCAAAAGACGGATTACGAACAATTGATTCTAGATATTGAGACGGACGGTTCTATTCATCCAGAAAATGCACTTAAAAGTGCAGCTCACATCTTGATTCAACACTTTATGTTGTTCTCTGATCAAAATATGATCATGGATACACACGAAGCTGGTCAGCCTGAGCAAGTAGATGAGGAACTACTTCACATGAGAAAACTATTGAAAACTAATTTGAATGATCTTGATCTTTCAGTAAGAGCTTACAACTGCCTTAAGGCGGCTGAAGTAAGAACTCTTGGGGATCTTGTGACTCTTGAGATTAGCGATATGATGAAATTCCGAAACTTCGGTAAGAAGTCGTTGGCAGAGTTAGAGCAACTAGTTTCTGACAAGTCATTGACGTTCGGAATGGATCTATCCAAATACAAATTGGAGGAAGAATAAAATGAGACACGGTAAGAAATTTAATCACCTTGGCCGTACTGCTTCTCATAGAGAGGCGATGCTTTCAAATATGGCATCTTCGTTGATCAAGTATAAGCGAATCAACACGACAGTTGCTAAAGCGAAAGCACTTAGAAAGTACATTGAGCCAATCATAACTAAAGCCAAATCGGATACCACGCATTCACGAAGAATGGTATTTTCTTACCTTCAGGATAAGGAATCTGTTCAAGAATTGTTTGGTTCTGTAGCAGAGAAAGTAGCTAACCGACCTGGTGGATATACTCGAATCATAAAGATGGGTAACCGTCTTGGTGACAATGCAGACATGTGCATGATGGAGTTGGTTGACTACAACGAGTTACTTCTTCAAGAAACAACAGCTAAGAAATCTCGAAGATCGAGAAGAGGCGGTAAGAAGTCTGAAACAGCAAAGGTTGAAGCTGCTCCTGTTGAGGAAGTTGTTGCTGAGGAGGTTGCTCCTGTGGAAGTGGTAGAGGAGGCTGAAGTCGTTAATGAAACTACAAAGGAAGTAGAGGCAACTACTGAGGATGCAACAGAGGATAGCGCGGGAAGTGACGATGCGGATTCATCCGAGGAAGAAGATAAGAAATAGTTTTTAAACACTTTATGAACCAAGCCAACTCGATTTCGAGTTGGCTTTTTTGATTTCAAGAACCTCTATCCAAAGAGATTGTCCTATTTTTGCCGCCGATGAAGTTACCAACCAAAAAGCGGGCAGTCCTACTCCTTCAAGACGGCTCAAAATACGAAGGGTTTTCGATCGGAAAAGAAGGAACATCTGGTGGTGAAATTTGCTTCAATACCGGTATGACAGGTTATCAGGAAATCTACACCGACCCTTCATATTACGGACAAATTATAGTCAATACAACCTCTCATATCGGTAATTATGGAGTGCATCCAGCCGAGAATGAATCTTCTCGCACCACCATCAAGGGATTGGTCGTGAATGAATTTAGCAACGGTCATAGTCGAACTCAGGCTGAAGGAGCCCTTCAAGAATACTTAGAGAAAAATGGCACCGTTGGAATTTGCGGCATTGATACCAGAAAGCTGGTTCGTCACATACGGCAAGCAGGAGCTCAGAACGCTATTATTTCCTCAGAAATATTTGATGACAATGCCCTGAAGGCCGAGTTAGCCAAAGTGCCAGACATGGCCTCCTTAGAGCTTTCATCTGTGGTTACCACAAATGAGCCTTACGAATTGGGCGAAGGAAACACCGGTAAAAAGGTGGCAGTCCTCGATTTTGGAGTGAAGCGTTCAATTTTGAAAAACTTCACCGAAAGAAATTGCCACTTAAAAGTATTTCCGGCAAAAACCACGTTTAAGGAAATCGAGGAATGGAATCCAGACGGATATTTCCTCTCCAATGGCCCAGGTGACCCGGCGGCTATGGATTACGCAGTGGACACGGTCAAAGAAATATTGAATGCTAACAAACCTTTGTTCGGCATTTGCCTCGGCAACCAACTCCTAGCGAGAGCAGTGGGGGTGGAGACTTATAAGATGCACCATGGCCACCGAGGACTCAACAGCCCGGTAAAAAATCTAAACACGGGTCTAAGTGAAATCACCTCCCAGAATCACGGTTTTGCCGTGAGCATGGAATCGTTGGAGGCGTCTAAAGAGGCGGAGCTTACCCATGTAAACCTAAATGATAACACAGTCGAAGGGCTTAGACTTAAAAATAGGCCTGCGTTTTCAGTGCAACATCACCCCGAATCAAGTCCGGGTCCCCACGACTCCCGCTACTTGTTTGATGACTTTGTAGAACTTTTAACAACCAAATAAAATGAGCGTAATCGAGAGCATACACGCAAGACAAATTTTTGATTCAAGGGGAAATCCAACCGTAGAAGTTGATGTGCTGACCACTAATGGTTTTATCGGCCGAGCGGCTGTTCCTTCCGGGGCATCAACTGGTGAGAATGAGGCAGTCGAATTAAGGGATGGTGGAAATCACTACATGGGCAAGGCTGTATTAAAGGCCGTTGAGAATGTGAATGAAATCATAGCGCCGGAGATTGTAGGCTATCCGGTAGACGAGCAAGCTTTGATTGACAAAGCGATGATTGAGCTTGATGGAACGGATACCAAATCTAAGCTTGGCGCCAATGCCATTCTTGGCGTTTCTCTTGCCGTTGCAAAAGCAGCTGCCATGGAGACTGGCCAATCTTTGTACCGATACATCGGGGGAGCCAATGCGAAAACGCTTCCTGTGCCCATGATGAACATCATCAACGGTGGATCACACTCGGATGCGCCTATCGCTTTTCAGGAATTCATGATACGACCGGTTGGAGCGCCAAATTTTACAGAAGCCATGCGCATGGGGTCTGAGATTTTCCACAACCTGAAGAAAATCCTTCATGACAAAGGATTGAGCACAGCCGTTGGTGATGAAGGTGGATTTGCACCAAACTTTGCCGGAGGTACAGAAGAGGCGCTTGAAAGTGTCTTGGAAGCCATCAAGAAAGCTGGTTACAAGCCGGGTGATGAAGTCACTATCGCATTGGATTGTGCGTCATCAGAGTTCTATTCTGATGGAAAATACGACTACACAAAATTTGAAGGTGAGTCAGGAAAGGTGAGAACCAACGATGAGCAAGTCGAGTACTTGGCATCATTGGTTGAGAACTACCCAATAGATAGTATTGAAGATGGTTGCGATGAAAATGACTGGGAAGGCTGGGCGAAGCTTACTGCCAAGATTGGGCACAAATGCCAGCTAGTAGGTGACGATCTTTTGGTCACAAACGTGAAATTCCTAGAGAGAGGAATCAGAGAAAAATCTGCTAATTCGATCTTGATCAAAGTGAACCAAATCGGAACACTTTCTGAAACCCTTGCGGCGATTGAAATGGCTCATAAGGCTGGCTGGACAGCTGTGGTCTCACACAGATCAGGTGAAACCGAAGACAGCACAATTGCTGATATCGCGGTAGCTACTAACGCTGGTCAGATCAAGACGGGCTCATGCTCACGATCTGATAGAATGGCGAAATACAACCAACTTTTACGTATTGAGGAGGAACTCGGTGAGGTCGCCGTATATCCTTCAAAGTAAATTTTCAATACTTTGATGAAGCCTCAAGCCATTTTCTTTCGAGAGTAGCTTGGGGCTTTTTGCATATTGCTTGGAGCTTTCTATTAACTTTAACCAATGAATTTCCTCGATCGAGTGCCGAAAGTGTTTAAAAATTTCTACTTCATTGTTGGAGTTATTTTTCTGCTTTGGCTCTTGATTTTCGATTCGAATGATCTCTTTACCCAGAGTAGATTATCTACCAAAAAGAAAGATTTAGAGGAGTCGAAGGAATTTTACGAAGACAAAATTCTGGAAGTGAAGAATGATCGTGAAGCTTTGCTGACAGATGAGGAGCAGTTGGAAAAATTAGCGAGAGAGAAATATTTGATGAAGAAGGATAGTGAGGATGTTTATATAATTGTTGAAGAAACAGAATAAAATCACATAGCTATGAAAAAGTTTTTAATCCTAACATTACTTTTTGGAGTTTGCTCTATTGCTTCCGCTCAATACAGAGGAGGAGGGGGTGGCGATAAATTCTATTTCGGTGGAGGTTTCGGACTTTCTATAGGGACAGATTACACCTCTATTAGCGCAAGCCCATTGGTTGGATACAAAATCACGGATGAATTTTCTGCTGGTCTTCAAACAACCTATCAGTATGTAAGCTACCCTGATTTTGATTTGAAATTCAGTAACTACGGTGGAGGCCCTTTTACTCGGTACGTAATTGAGGATAGGTATATCGTCCATGCCGAGTATGAAATATTAAGTTTTGAATACACCAATGGAATTCCCGATCCTGGTACAGGAGATTTACAAACCTTTAGAGATACCTACAGTGCGCTTTGGCTGGGTGGAGGTTACAGAGAAAGCCTAGGGCGAAATGCAGGTTTCTTTCTCTTGGCGCTCTACAATGTGCTGTACGATGAAACGGAACCTTCACCATATGCGAGCCCACTTTCCATTCGAGCGGGTGTTGCTGTAGGTTTCTAAGGAGGACTTGTTTCGACGCTCATTCCCTAATCCTACTTAATAGAATTAGAGATCAACTCCGTACTGCATTCCAAGATTTTGAAGGCTTGCCGGATTTATTCCGCCACCCTTTTAAAGATGAGAATTCCGCAGGGTTACAGTTCTACTTTAAACTGTTTACCTAGTGCTTGTAGATCCTCAACTACCGCAGGCAGTAAGTGAAGGCCTTCTTTTTTTCTCTTTTCAGTCATCTCTCTTTCAGGATCTCCGGGGATTAAGACTTTCTCTTGTCCTTCAATGGGCGTGGAGTTTCTGAATCGCTCAATCCAGTTGTCCATATGAGATTTGAATTCATTTGCCGGCCTAAAAGCATCAATCCTCATAGCTCCAAAGAAATGGCCGAGACCGTCTCCCACCTTCTCATCCAGAGGATCAATGAACGAAACGAACGGAGGCACCCAAGGGCCATAGTTAGCTCCGGAGAGCACCCCAGATAGAATATCCACCAAAGCCCCAAGTCCATAGCCTTTATGCGAGCCATGCGTCCTGTCACCACCCAGAGGCAGCATTGAGCCACCTTTTTTCAGACCGTGCGAATCTGTGATCACTTTGCCCTCAGCATCTGCCAGCCAACCAAGAGGAGCGTCTTCATTTTTTCTTTGCAATACTTCCAGCTTTCCATTTGCTGCCGTGGTAGTGGCCATATCCAAAACGAACGGAGGCTGTTTGTCTGCCGGAATGGCCACACAAATTGGATTCGTCCCTAATAAACGCTCCTTTCCAAAGGTGGGTGAAACCAACGGGCTCGCATTGGTGAACGAAAATCCGATGCAGTCTTTCTCCAGGGCTTTCATGGCGTGGTAGCCCGCAATCCCGTAGTGATTGGAGTTTCGCACCGCCACCCAGCCTGTCCCCACGTTCATGGCTTTTTCTATGGCCATTTCCATGGCTTTTGGGCCAACAACGAGTCCCAATCCAGCGTCTCCATCGACTACCGCTGTACTTGGTGTTTCATGCACCACCTTGATGTCTGGTGTTGGGTTCAATCGACCTTTTTCGTGAAGCCTCACATACCCTGAAAGCCGAGCCACTCCGTGCGAATCCACCCCTCTGAGGTCTGCGCTGAGTAGCACAGCTGCACCAAGATGCGCCTCATCTTCCGGACAGCCCATTCCTGCAAGGATGGATTTGGTAAACTGAAATAGTCTTTCTTCTGATACAATCATTGAGGGGTATTTAGAGCAGCAAATTTAGCCGACTTTAGATACTAGTCCCACGCATTTTATCACCTAAGCTCATCGAATGCCCCGTTATAAGCTTGCCGAGAAGTGTCACCCTGAGCTTGCCGAGAAGTGTCACCCTGAGCTTGTCGAAGGGTGCCCTTTGCCAAGCGGCAGTCAGGCTTGTCGAAGGATGACTATCCGATTAACTTGCTAATGTTTTCAAAAATCTTTATGGAATTCGATGCTTTTTGAATCTTACTCCCAAAATACACACAAATGAAAAAGCTAATATTGATTTTAACCCTCGTCGTTCCTTTCACACTTTTAAGTAATATTCAACCCTCCAAAGTCAAATCTGTCACTGTTTACCAAACGCGCGCAGAGGTCACGAGAATGGCGAGTCTGGAGCTTACATCCGGTGAACAAGAGTTGGTTTTTTCGGGCATTTCTACGCTGGTAGACCCCAATAATATTCAAGTTCGTGGCACAGGTAACTTGACCATTTTGGGAATAAGCTTTCGTCAAAATTTCCTCAATGAAAATGAATTACCGGCTGACCTTAAGAAGATAAAAGATCAGATAGAGACGCTTGGTTTGGAGATTAAGAAACTTAACAATGGCATCAATGCGCTGGAATCTGAAAGACAGCTATTGCAGGCAAACCAAAGAATTGGAGGAAATCAGGAGAATCTGAGTCTTGAAGATTTAAAGTCAATATCGACTTATTATCGAACCAGAATCGGAGCTATATCAAATGAGGTTCTTGATATTCAAAGCGAAGTACAAAACAAAAATGAGGAGCTTGGAAAACTCAGGGCGCAATATAATGATCGCACGTCTCAGTTTAGGAGAAACTCTGGTGAGATCGTCGTGAGTGTGGATGCTAAAGCCGCCACTAAAGCCAACCTTGAAATCATCTACATGGTTTCGTCAGCTGGCTGGAGAGCAGAATATGACGTCCGCTCGGCAGATGTGGATGAGCCGCTTGAACTAAACTACAAAGCGATCATTACGCAAAATACAGGCGAGAATTGGAAAGATGTGAAATTGACTCTCTCCACCGGAAATCCAATGGCAGGCATTATCAAGCCTGAGCTGGATCCCCAGTATTTGGATTTCAATTATTACAACCAAAACATGTTGAAAAAAGGAGCCGTGGGGGCGGCTTATCAAATGCAATCAAACGACATGCGCCAGTCCGCCCCGATGGCTGAGGCTGAGTATCTGGAGGAGGTTGTGATCGATGACATTGCTGTGGCTTCCGAGACCAAAACCATGTACACCAACTACGCTGTGGAGAGGCCGTATTCGCTTGCATCAGGCGAGAAGCCATTGACGGTCACTATCCGCTCGCAAGAAGTGGAGGCGGACTATGAATACCAGGCTGTGCCTAAGCTCAGAAACCGCGTGTTCTTAGTGGCCAAGGCAAAGAACTGGGGAGAGCTCGTTTTACTTCCCGGCCCCATCAATATTTTCTTTGAAGGCGGGTATGTTGGCAAATCGTACATGAACCCGAACGTGACTTCCGACAACCTACCCATTTCGCTGGGGTATGATCCGGGGATCACAATAGAACGGAAGAAATTGACTGAACTTTCTTCTAAGAAAACCATCGGTACGAATCAAAAGGAAACATTGGTCTACGAGATTATTGTGCGTAACAACAAGAGCAAGGCGATCACCGTGAAAATTCAGGATCAAATTCCTGTGTCGAGAAATGGCGATATCAAAGTAGAGAATGTGGAACTTGACGAAGGTGTAATGGATGCAACCACTGGTGAGGTAACGTGGACGGTGAAAGTAAACCCAGCCAAGCAAATCAAAAGACAGATTAGTTTTGATGTGAAATATCCGAAAGGAAAGGATATTAGTGGGCTTTAGGGATCGATCCAAGACAGGGATCGGTCTAACACAATAGATAATGAGAAATCGTACAAGAATTTTCACCATCCTCAGCATTTGTGCCCTTTACGGTTTGAATGCTCAAAATACGAAGCTGGAGGCGAACGTAGGTCTTTCCTGGAGGAGCACCGCTCACAGACTAGTATCTGCGGAGAAACTCGGAGATTTTAACGGTCAGCGCACATGCTGCTATGATTCCGAGAGAGGGCTTCAGGGATTTGGTCTGGATGCAGGACTAGTATGGCTTTTTGCTAAGAAGCTTCAACTAGAGTATAACCCCAGATTTAGGTATGACTATGCCGGATCGTCGGCCAATTATGAGGTCATTTTGGATCACAACATTAACCTTACTCGCAATGCGGGTCAATTTGCTTATGGTATTGGCTATAGCCTGATCAATTCAGGTAAGGATTTCACGGATGAGGATGGAAACAAAAATGACCTTGGGCTTAGCAGCTACAACGCCGTTGGGAGAATGGTTATTTTCAAGGAAATGGAGATGGAGGTGAAGGCCATGTATATACCAAATGGCTTTTATGGATTCTTTCCGGAGCTTGAAAAGGATGAGCCGCATATGGCTTATTCACTTAGATTCATCTATCCTCTTTGGAGGAAGAGTGAGTAAAAAGCCGCCTAGTTCGCTTATTTAGTCTTCACCTTAAAGCCTTTCAGGTTGTCCAAAATATCATAAAGCACACCCTCTTTCAATGCATATGCAGAGGCCTTCATTTCGGTGAGGTCGTATCGTCGCATCAGATAAGAAATCAGGACGCTGGCCACTACGATCATTTCTACCCGCATTTCGATCATGCCCGGAATTGCCAGTCTTTCCTGACGATTCAGTGTGATCAGACGAGCATGTAGTTCGTGGTAATGATCCAATGAAATCGGTAAATCTGTGGCGTTTGGATCACTTGTGATAGTTGTCTCATGGCAATAAATATCACTTAAGGTATCGAACGTGCCGGAGCAACCAAGCAGGGTCGTAGGTTGAAAAGTCTTGCAAGCTTCATGGAGTTTGTCGAGTGACCTTTCAAAATAGTGTTCTAGATTTTCAATTTCTCCGAAAGTGATGGGGTCATTCTTGTGAAACTCATCAATCAAACGCTGACCCCCAATCTCGAAACTCTCCATCCACATGGCTTCACCATCTTTGGCTATAATAAACTCGATGCTTCCACCTCCAATGTCCATGATAAGAAAGGTGCCCTTGGAAATATCCACTGCACGTCTTGCCCCGTGGTAAATATGGTTTGCCTCTTCCTGTCCCGAAATAATTTTTACATCAATATCCGTGGTTTCTTTGATCATCCGCACCAAATCCAAGCCGTTCGCAGCACTTCTAATGGCACTAGTGGCGGTAGCGAAAATCCGATCAACCTTGAATTTGTCTGTTTGTTTTTTGAATTCCACCAACGTGGATAATGTACGAGTTTGAGCATCCAGCGCAATCCAACCTTCCTGAATGCCTTGCTGTCCGATGCGTACGACTGCTCTCTCCTTGTGAAGTACAGAGAAAGATGTCCCACTCAACTCCGCTATCAGGAGGTGAAAGGTATTGGTGCCCATATCGATGACTGCTATTCTCATTCGCGACGCAATATAACTTTTTCTTAGAATATTCATAAAAGTTTAACAAATCTGTCACTTCATCTTGTGATAACTTTGGCAACCTCAATACCCAAAGAATGAGCAACGAAAAACCTAAATCCGCAAGCGTTATTACGACTACCAAAGAAAAAACAGAGAGACTTGAGAAAATGAATCAAGAAGCTTTGCTGGGTGGTGGTCAGGCAAGAATTGATAAGCAACATGAAAAAGGCAAACTCACCGCACGCGAGCGAATTGATCTTTTGCTGGACAAGGGGTCGTTTCAGGAAATTGGCAAGTTTGTCACTCATCGTTCCACTGATTTCGGGATGGAGAAACAAAAGATTCTTGGAGACGGAGTAATTACCGGATACGGAACCATCGAAGGAAGAATGGTCTATGTCTTCAGCCAGGACTTCACGGTTTTCGGAGGATCTCTTTCAGAAACCTTTGCTGAAAAAATTGTCAAGATCATGGATTTGGCAATGAAAAATGGCCATCCTGTAATTGGCCTAAATGATTCAGGAGGAGCACGAATTCAGGAAGGTGTTGTGTCTCTAGGTGGGTATGCAGATATCTTCTATAGGAATACCTTAGCTTCGGGCGTGGTGCCTCAGATTTCGGCCATTCTTGGCCCATGTGCAGGGGGGGCCGTTTATTCACCTGCCATCACCGATTTCATTTTCATGGTGGAGCAGTCTAGCTACATGTTTGTCACAGGCCCCAACGTGGTGAAAACAGTGACCAACGAGGAAGTAACCAGTGAAGAGCTGGGAGGTGCACAAACACATGCTTCTAAGAGTGGTGTCACCCATTTTGCGTGCAAAAACGAGGCTCAGTGCATTCTGGAAATCAAGAAACTGCTAAGCTACATCCCGTCCAATTGTGAGGATATGCCTCCGATGCTAGACTACACGTCAGTGGACGAAACAAGAACAGCTCTAGACAGCATCCTGCCAGATAATCCCAGTCAGCCATATGATATGCACGATGTGATCAGTGGTATCATCGATCAGGATTCATTCTTTGAAGTGCACAAGGATTTTGCAGAAAACATCATTTGTGGGTTCGCCAGATTAGCCGGAAGAAGCATTGGCATTGTGGCCAATCAGCCGATGCAAATGGCGGGAGTTTTAGATATCCATTCCAGCACTAAGGCGGGTAGGTTCGTTAGGTTTTGTGATAGTTTCAACGTACCCCTTTTGGTTTTAGAAGATGTGCCCGGGTTTCTGCCTGGTACAGATCAGGAGTGGAATGGAATCATCACCAATGGAGCGAAATTACTTTATGCATTTAGTGAGGCGACCGTTCCGAGAATTACGGTCATCACCCGCAAAGCGTATGGAGGGGCGTATGATGTGATGAATTCTAAGCACATAGGAGCTGACATGAACTTTGCTTGGCCAACAGCAGAGATCGCCGTGATGGGTGCGCAAGGAGCGTCAGAGATTATTTTCAAAAAGGAAATAGACAGTGCAGAAGATTCGAATCAAAAATTGCAGGAAAAAATTGATGAATACACGGAGAAATTTGCCAACCCGTACATTGCAGCGAGCAGAGGATTTATTGACGAAGTAATCCTCCCGCACAACACGCGAAAGAAACTTATTCAAGCCTATGAAATGCTGGAGAACAAAGTGGATAAATTGCCAAGGAAGAAACACGGGAATATTCCTTTATAGATACGAGGTGCGAACTTTAAGTCACAAGCTTTAAGTGACAAGTTAGGAGCAGTAGGCTGAAAGACATGAGTTCAAAAAAGCTATCCAAGAACTAATACTTGAAGAACAAAAAATGCTATAGGGCTACTTAAGAAAATTAAGTCCTTGAAGCTTGAAGCTAGTAACTTGCAAATTATATGGACAAAAAGAGCAAAGAATTCTTATTCAAATACCTCAACAATGCCGCCCCGACCGGGTTCGAAGTGGAAGGGCAGAAAATATGGTTGGATTACATCAAGCCGTATGTTGATGGCTATGAAGTAGACACATATGGTAGTGTTTATGGAGTGATCAATCCGGAGGCAAAATACAAAGTAGTCATTGAGGCACATGCCGATGAGATTAGCTGGTTTGTGAACTACGTGACCAAAGAAGGCTACATCTATGTCGTGAGAAATGGCGGGTCTGATCATCAGATTGCACCGTCCATGAGAGTGAACCTTCATACCAAAAAGGGGCCTGTAAAAGGAGTTTTCGGCTGGCCGGCCATTCATGTGCGCAAGGAGAAAGAGGAGCCACCTTCTCTGAAAAACATCTGTATAGATGTGGGAGCTGAGTCAGACAAGGAAGTCGAAGAAATGGGCATCCATGTAGGAACTGTTGCCACCTTCGAAGATGAGTTGATGGAACTCAATGAAAAGTACTTAGTTGGTAGAGCGCTCGATAACCGTGCTGGAGGTTTCATGATTGCGGAAGTGGCCCGACGAATTTCTGAGAACAAAGTGAAGTTGCCATTTGGGCTCTATGTTGTGAATTCAGTTCAGGAAGAAATTGGATTGCGAGGTGCAGAAATGATGGCCCATCGAATCAAGCCAAATTTGGCAATTGTGACGGATGTGACGCATGATACGCAATCACCAATGTACGACAAGAAGGTAAGCGGTGATACTACTGCTGGTAAGGGGCCAGCCGTGACGTATGGCCCGGCTGTTCAGAACAATGTTCGAGATATGATCCTCGATGTGGCCGAGAAGAATAAAATTCCGATTCAGCGCCAAGCCGCCTCCCGATCTACAGGCACAGACACAGATGCCTTTGCTTATTCTGATATTGGAGTAGCAGCAGCTTTGATTTCACTTCCGCTCAAGTACATGCATACCACTGTGGAGATGGTGCACAAGGATGATGTGGAGAGCGTGATCCGACTGATTTACGAGACCGTTTGTCAAGTGAAAGACGGGCAGGATTTTAGATACTTAAAATAGCCACATTTAATTCAATAGCTGCTTCAGCACATTGATAGCAGATTGAATGGATTCGACTGTTGCAGTCTCGTTAGCCGTATGATATTCAATGGTGGGAATTTGGAGGGTAGTGCCCGTCACATTCCCACTTGTTGCTTCTATGAGCCTGCCGAGTTCGGTGCGTCCAAGAGACAGCTCTTTTTCGCCTTTTTCACGCTTTCTCTCATTGGCTTCATCAATGAAAAGGTCTTTGAAAATAGTTGAGACATCCATCTTCTTGGTCAGTTCATCCAGTTGGTTGGTCAAGTTTTTATCGAAAGGAGCTGTAGCATCTTTCCAACGTAAGATGAGGTTTTGCTGAAAGGCTTCTTCGGGGCTGTTAAAAGGACTGGTGTCGAGCACGATTAATCGGTTGGTTGAAAGCTTTTTTCTCCCAAACCATTCGGCTAAAAATCGCCAGCTTCTTCCGGCTTCTTCTTGAGAGGTGAAAAAAGCCGTTCCCTGATAGCCATTGGAGTACAAGTATAGAATGATCGCAGCGGAAAGGACATTGTCTAGTTGAGCCGAAATCTTTCCGTCCGCCATTTTTATTTTGTCGGAGTACGCAATGGGTATGCCTGCCGTCAGGTGATCGAACCCGTCGATGATCATGAAAAGGTTGTTTACCCGCTCATCGATAAATGCATCTCGAATGGTGCCATGCCCAAGATAACTGCCCGACCAGGGTTCATAGGCCATGACTTTTTCACCGGCAAACCGATGAGCAATCTTGATGAGCATCTCCTCAGAAGTGGAGGTGCCCGTCTGTTCGCTTTTGTTTTGGGCTATAAATGCCGCGTATTGAAATTCCTTTGGCCCGGTGCAAATGAGCCCGTGCCTGTCGATGTGAGCCGACAAATAGTTCGAATTTGGAGCAGCTCCCTCCGCCACAAGGATACCCTGATAGCGAGTCGTTTTGATGCCAAGATCCTCTAATTCCCTTTCCAGAAATCTAAAAAAAGGAGTTTCAAAACCAACTACAGATGGATTCCTCACTAGGAGCTTCAAGTAATCCAGAAAATCGTGAAATTCAGCGTTTGTCACTTTGGATCATATTAGGTTCATATAAATTTACATCTAGTTGTTATTACTTGTGTCAAGTAAATTATAAACCTCTTTAGTTTAATTCCTGAGAAATTCTAACCAACTCAGCGGCGAAATTCTTATAATCCTGCGAGGGAAGTTCATGCCCTGCCTCAAACCAAATAAGCTCTTTTTTGTCCGCGTCTAATCCCTGATAGAATTCCTCTATAACTTCGAAATAGGCCACATAGTCTCTTCTGCCAACAAAGAAATAGATTGGACAATCGATGGATTTCACTTCCTCGAATAAATCGATAGAAAAGGCTTTTGACGAAAGTCCCCACCATTTTGAGGCCCACTCGGTCCACAGAGACTTAGAATAACTTTCATTGTTGTTTTCAGTCAGCAGCTTGGCTGTCCACTTTCTTTGGAGATAATAGTCTTGCCATGAAGTTAGAGGCACCTGAATTTGTGTCAATTCCGCACGATCAACTTCGTTTAGGTCTTCCGATTTATCAAGCAATAGTTTTTGAATTCTTTCTACATTTTCATCTCCACTGATCATCCCATTCACATGGATGTAAGCATGTAATTTTTCTGAGTGATTATTGGCATAGTTCATCCCAAGTAGGCCTCCCCAAGAGTAGCCGGCCAAGTAGATTTTTTGTTTGTTGAATCGATCAATCACATAATCTACAACCTCTTCTGTGTCCTGATAAAACAGGTCAAGCGTAAGTGAATCAGCATACGGCCCCCAATGTTTCGTGATGCCCGTCTCTCGTTGGTCCCACTGAGTGACAATGAAATCCTTCTTTAATTCTTTGACGAACTTTTTAGAATAGCTGCGTGAAGAGAACCCTGGCCCCCCATGAAGAAATAGCAATAATGGTTTTGACGAATCGTCACCCCGTGCCCCAATCCATTGTTTGATGCCTCCAATCATTACACCTTCGTGTGTTTTGACGGAATTCTGAGCATATGTGGAAACGACAAGAAGGAAAACGGCTGATAGAAGTGCGAAACGGATTTTGATCATAGCATGTATTGCTGAAGTGCTTGATAACATTTTTCACACTCCTTCAAAAGTGGCTCCAGTTTTTCAGGAAGCTCAACTTCTTTAGGCTCATATTTTTGAAAGCTTGTGGACTTGTGAACATTCCCGTACCAGTACTTTGCCCAAGAACCGTCCTCAGGTCGAGGACCAGCTACCCAATTAAGCATTGAATCATCAAATTGAATTCCGATAAAATCACAAAGTTTAGCAAGCGCCTTTTTAGGGTCGATCAATACACCCTTGGAGTCGAGAACATAAAAGGGAATGCTCAATACTTTCATTTCATCGATTAGGTCAAGATGAAGCTGGTACCCAATATCTGAAATGGTCGGATTGGGGATGACCTTGGCAAATGAGGCGATCATGGGTTTTGGCTCTCGAGTAAGGATGATGTTGATGGTGTCTTTGAGAAATGACCTGTCCATGTCTAGCAGGTGATGAGTCATGTGCTTGAAAAACAGGACAGGTTTTCGCCCCTCGTTAAGGGTCCAATCAATGAGTTGGTCTGGGTCAGTTTCCTGCTCAACCATGATTTGAGGTGCGCCCGGGTGATACTTATTTGCGGGGGAATGCTTTAGGTAGTAACCGTAAAATGGCTCATCAAAAACCGCTGTGTCCTCGCGCTGCGCAAAGGAGTACATCATGGCAGTGGAGATATTTCTGGGGCCAGACCAAAGGCAGATTCGTTTGGTTTCCTCTTTCATCTAATTAAAAAAATCCGATACTCACTAAAATACTCATTTCGTTCTCTCCTCTGGCCGGAGGGGCCCTTCTTTTTCCTTGGATGAAAAAGAAGCAAAAAATCAAGGCGTGAATAAAATCATAGAATTGCTTCGGCTTGCGCTGAAAATCCAATTGGCTCACTACGTTCGAGTTATTGAATTTCTTAATCGCTTTGCCTTGCTATTCGGAAAATGATTTTATTCAAGGCCGGAAAGAGTTGTGAATGGCCTCAGTGAATAAGGGCGTAAAGAAAACTGCGAAGTTGCCGTGAAGAAATTCACTTATTCAACTCGACGAAGGAGAGGCGCTTAGTGAATTTTAGGCATCTAAGCTGTTTTTAGCCCGCTTCATTAAGCCTTGACTTCTTTGTTTACTTTCTGTGTCAAGACAGAAAGTAAAAGCCTAGCGGCTTGAGCGGTTTTACGTTTGAGTGGGAACAGAAAAATCATTTCACTTCTTTTTCAATCAACTCATTATACAAACCAATCAGCAGCTTGGTCACCTTGCCCAACTTCCCGTTTCCAATTACTCTTCCATCTATTCTATTCACCGGAGTAAGGCCTCCAAAAGTCCCTGTGACGAAAGCCTCATCCGCTCCGTAGGTGTCGTACAGCGAGAAATTCTTTTGCCTGACTGTTATTCCATTTTCTTCACAAACCCTGATCACATTTGCTCGGGTGATGCCATTCATGCAATACTCGCCTGTAGAGGTCCAAACTTCCTCGCCTCGCACAATGAAGAAATTGGTGGCGTTGCAAGTGGAGACGAATCCATTAATGTCCAACATCAAAGCTTCGTCAGCCCCTGCTTCTATGGCTTGGATCAAGGCTTGCACTTCGTGGAGCTTGCTGTGGCAGTTGAGCTTTGGGTCGAGGTAGTCGGGGGAGCCGCGACGAATGGTGCTGGTGAAAAGTGTGATGCCTTTTTCGGCTGTTTCCGTAGAAGCCTTTTTGTGTTCGGCGATGATCACCACATTGGGGCCGGAGATCGTGAGCCTAGGATCTTGCGAGGGAGTTTTCTTGATGCCGCGCGTGATCATGAGCCGTATGTGCACGTCATCGTGCATGTCGTTCTTTCCGAGCACCTCAAAAATCGTGGAAGTCAACTCCCCCTTGGTGAACGGAAACCTCATTCCCACAGCATAAGATGCCTGCCAAAGTCTGTCCAAGTGTTGGTCGATAAATGCGAGCTTGCCATGGTGAAGCCGGATGCCTTCCCAGATGCCATCCCCTACCAAGTAGCCACTATCAAAAACAGAAATCTTGGCCTCCTTGCGAGGGAAGTACTCGCCATTGATATAGATTAGAACATCCTCATTGCGAGGGTCTTCGATTGCGTTGTGGGTTCCGTGGGTCACTTACTAAACGTTTTTAGATTTATGATTAAAGTTGTTTTAATCTTTGTTGAATCATTTCGTGAATATCCATCATGAAATGATAATCAAGTGCAAAATTCTCTTTTCTTCCTTTTGCATCATATTTAAATGCAACAACCACTTTAGGGTTTACCTGAAGGACAGTTTGAAAAGGCGGAAATAGAACTTTATTCTCGCCTCTTTTTTTGATCAAGGTATCCTCTCTATTGCGGGCCTTGTCATAGTTTTCAATCAACTCTCTTTGTGTTTTTTCTTTAAGCTTTTTGAATTGATCAAAAATTCTATGATTTGTTGGAGCTTGTTTTCTATTGTCTAATTCAAAAAGAATTTTGATCATCAATTCCAGAATCAAATGTCTTAGAAAGTATCCTGTCGTGGTGAATAGAAGAAAGTCTTTAGGATCTTTTCCAGGATCTCTTGAAAGAGTGTGCCAGAACGAATGCATTAGGTGGTTTTTCGGTTTTACTAAATTTAAAATTTCATCTTTATCCATTAGAGTTTATTTAAATAAATGGCAACCTCATTTCACTTCCATCACCGGGTATTTCCACCGATAGGAAGGAAGGAGAAATACTTGTTCGGCAGGAAATGGAAATTCGGTATCAGGAGGTAAAATGACCCAGTCGCCTTTTTTGAAATCATCCTTTTTGTGGACGACCGCCTGATGCGTGTTGGCCGAAATGTAGAACAGCGTACGGGCATTGAGCACTTGTTCGCCATGAAAATACCTGCGAGGAGGTTCTGCATAAATGAACAAGTTTCTATTTCGAGCCATTTCTCCCAGTTCCTTTGCCTGTGCCACTCTCGTGACCACATCGGACGATTCGTATCGTGTAGGAAGAACAATATGATTGAAACCAATTCTCACTATGAGTAAGAACAAGATGAGAATGACTAGCCGCTGTTTTTCCACCTTATGATAAAGCCAAATGCAGATTCCGAGCGATCCGAATAATAGAATTGTAATTAGCCAGATGAGTGTGAAATCTTGTGTCTGTTTAAGAAAAGGAAGGCCAAGTGTTCCGAGTGTCAGGATCCCGAGAATTCCCATCAGTCCTGACTCAATGAAACTGACCCACTTCGAACCTCGAAGGTTTTCGTGCGCATAGACGAATACCATTGTGGAAATAGGCACAAACATGAAGAGATACCTGGGGTGGTTTTTTGGCGAAAGCCAGTAAAGAACAATGTTGGCTAAGAATAGCACAATCATCACTCTGAGAAATTCGTGTTCTTTTATTTTTTGTCGTGCATCCTTTGAGAAAAGTGCCAAACCAAACAGCGTCCAAGGTAGGAAGGCGTAGAGGTAGTCAATCGGGAATTGGATGAAACCTTTGAGGGTAGTCCAAACGGAATTTTCTATGACAGTTCGCTGACTAGATTCAGAATAGAGTGTTTTGAAAACATCCTCAAACGTACGGTCAGGATTTTGCTGAAAGTACAGATAATAATACCCAGCGATGAGTACCACACAACTAAGCCCGGCGAGAATGTGAGCAGGAGAGAAGAGCAACTTGAATTTCTTTTGATAGATGAAATAGGCAATCAATGAGATGCCCACAAACGCAATTGCCGGAAGGCCTTTCATCATAAAGGTCAGTACTGTGAGCAAGTAAACGGAGAAGAATAATTGCCAGTATTTTTCAGCTTTTCCGGAGCGATAAATGAGGATGAACATCACGAAGATGAAACCTGAAAAACAAATGTCAATCAGCCCGAGCATAGAATCGTAGGTGAGCACTCTGCCGCATGTGAAGAAGGCAAGCGCTGAGATAAAGGCTATCTTTTTTCCAACTTCTTTTTTGGTGAGGTAATAAATAGCTCCCATGAAAAGGAACATGAAAATGGTCATGACTAAGCGAAGAGAGAATTCGTCGTATTTCCCTGTAAGCCCAAACCCCAATGCGATGAACCAGTTATAAAGGGGTGGTTTGTTTTGATAATAAACGTCCCCGAGTCTAGGTGTGAGGTAGTCGCCACTAAAGATCATTTCTAGAGCCACGGTCGCTCGAATGCCCTCATCAGCGATAAGGGGCATCAGTCCGAGGTTGTAAAAGACTGCCGGAATCAATAAAACCAAAATAGCCACATAGAGAGGCTTTGGGTTTTCTTGTAGCTTTTCGATCCAGCTTTGAGAGGATGAATTCATGAAGCTAAAGTAGTGAGATAAGGAATAAGTTTTATCAAGAAAAGAGGCACTCACTGAGTGCCTCTTTTTCAATCTTGAGTATTTCTAATCACTCATTCTATTACTGTTTTAAAGATTCTTTCCATGGCTTCTTTGGTCTGCGTAGCGTCATCCACTTTTCCGTAATTGCCATTCACAGCCCAAGTGATGGTCACGTCGTGATCGGGGAAGTAGACCATGCTTGCGAAGTAACCAATGGCATCACCGCTGTGGATATAGGCAGGCCCTTGATCAGTCTTGATTCTGAAGGTGCCCAGACCATACCAGCCATCAGAAGCATGCGATTTTGGCTTTTGCCAGTCAAGCATTTTGCTCATCGATTCCTCAGATAACAATTCACCTCGGAAGAGCGCCGTGACGAAAATATTGAGATCATGAGCATTCGAAATAAGACCTCCATCAGCAGTAAAATAATCCCAGCCACTATAGAACGTGCTGTTTATCAAATTGAGATTTGAGTAGAAATCGACATATCCTCGAATCAAATCATTAGGAACCGGATCCTCCGCAGCAAATTGGGTGAAAGCCATGCCTAGAGGCTCAAAGAATCTTTCTTCAAAGGCTTCATAGAAAGGCTTCTCTGTTACTTTTTCGATGATCATACCAAGTAGGATATAACCGGTGTTGGAATAAAGCACATCGGTTCCTGGTTCGAAATAGGCATCCTTACCTCGTGCATATTCAAGGAGTTCGTTCGGTTGCCAAACCTTAGTCAGATCGTTGAGCGAGGCAGTTTGGAATTGTGCGCTTTGGATATAGTTGAAAATGCCACTAGAGTGTTTTAAAAGCATTTCTATGGTGCTTCTGTCGGCGTTTTCAAGTCCTTCGATTGTTGAGTGGGAAAGGTAGTTTGTGATCGGGTCATCCAGACTCAGCTTGCCTTCTTCTTCCAATTGAAGAATCGTGACGGCTGTAAAAGTCTTTACTGTACTTCCGACTCTGGTGATGTTACAGGACTCAATTTCTACCTGTGATGCCAAGTCGGCATAGCCGAATGCTCCATTCCAGAAACCATGTTCGTCATTCACTGAAAGCTGCATGCCAGGAGGGCCCTGAGAGACAATTTGCTGCAGCAATTGTAGGAACTCTGTTTCGCGTGGATGAATTGGATTTTCTGCGATCTCTGCTCTACACGCATATGTGGAGCTAGGAACTATGTCGTCCATCTCGCAAGCCGCAAACAAGATTGCGAATATGATGATTAGGCTTAGTCTCATTTGTTTTTATTTTTTGAAGTGTAAAATTTCGTACCCAAGTGGAGGTTGGTATGGGCCATGACTGGAATGAATCCTGGGGAATAGGGATATTCAATCCATGACTGATAGAGCACATAGATTTCGGGTGAGTAGGGATCGTTCTTTTTCAGGTCATAACCCATTCCAAACGTGAGTGAGGGCATGATACGAGAGTTTCCTTTGTCTCGCTCACTTTCATATTTCCCATTTCTCAGTTGGTATTCCTGCCGGGTTGTGTATGTCCTCAAATACCCAAGCCCTACTTTGCTTTTAAGGTTTAAACCAAAAGCTGTCTTGTAGTCAACTCCGAGTTCAGCATTGGCATACAATCCCTGAAAAAGTTTGTTGTGAAACATATAGCCCACATTGATGGTGGGGTACAATCGAAAATGCTTTCCCTCTTTCCAATCCAATTCTGTTCCCACCTGTATGCCCGGATGAATAGGCGAATTCATGAAAGTGGTGAATGGGATGGTGGTGGCTTCATTAAAAACCGAAATATTAATCGGTTGCTGTCCTTTGGCCGTGCTGCTCAGCATGATCCAAAGCAGTACTAGCATCAGTTTGATAAAGTGTCCGTGTGTGTTCATTGATCATTATTTTTTGCGAATCAACGAAGCACTGGAAGCGGGGATGAGGTTTTAGTACAGGGAGAAATTGAAGCGGACAAATTTTGAGCTGAAGCGGACAGCTTATTGCCGATCAAGCCACTTCAGGAATGTTCCGGCTTTTGCTTTAGCGATGAAAATATCCTCATTCACGGGAGGATTTAGCTCGATTTTCAATCTGCGTGTCTCGGTATTGGAGTATTTCACAATGCTACTTCTTCGAGCAATCACCTGCCTGTTGAGCTGGTAATATTCGTCTTTTGGCAACATATCCAGCACTTCCTTCATAGTCTTATCATAGAGGTGTTGCTTACCCTCGATGGTGACTAAAAAAGTGAGTTTGTTCTTAAGCAGAAAATAGGCAATTGACTTGTTAGGAATATTGATTTTCTGTCCGCCTTGCTGCGCAATCAAATATTTCTCTTTGGTAATTTCTGTCTCCAGGACTTTCTCTTTCAAAGCCTGGTTGAGCAGAGCATTGTGCCATCTGAAGTAGAGAATGAAATAGATGAGATTGATGAGTGTGAAGAAGCCGAGAATCACAGGAAGCTCCAAGTAAAAAATTGGACTATCCGAAAGTGGAATGCCTAGTATGCGCAGGTAGACAATTTCGACAAGGAGGGCGAAAATCGTGGGTACCAATAGTGCCCAAAGAAACTGGTATCTGGTTCTTTTTTTAAATTCTGTTTCCCAATCGTAGCGGTTATCTATTTTGTTAAAAATCCAACGAAAATAGATACCGATGGCATAGAGAACGATTAGGGCCAGTGCCACATCGGTGTAGTAGCTAGGAATCCGAATAAGCTTACCAAAAGGGTTGTCATTGCCTATGTGTACAATGGATACGCCCATCAACGGATAGACAAAATAGAAAAGCCAGCGGTCGTTGATTCGATTCATTTTCTTGATCCGAAATTAATCACATCAAACAGCCCAAATAAGGAAAGCGCCTGAAATAAGAAGTACCAGGCCATACAATTTCATAAAACGAATAACTGGCGGAATGACCTTGCCGGCAAACTTGTGGTGCCATCTCCATGGAAATACAAGTAAACCAATCGTGGTAATCACCACAACCCAGCCAAGGAGTTGGAGGTAGTATCCGTAATGGTCATAGGACTCATGGAGAATGAGCGATGCACCGAATACCAGTCGAATGGCCATTTCGGTGTAGTGCGCCTTGGCAGAGCTGGCGAAAGACTCCAGGAATTTGCGACCCCACTTCGAGTTGACCATCATGATTCCCGATAAGATGATCAGGAAAAGGGCGAAGAGGAGGATGAAGGCTGAGGTGAGCAAGTCCATTATTGAAAAAGCAAATCATTCAAATACCTCCCAGGCATCAGTGTAAAAGCTCCGGCGATGATAATTGCACCAAAATAAAGGATGATCATTTTTCGCTTATGCGATTTCACATTGCCTTTCCTGATTGCCGCGTAGGCTGTAGGCACTGTCCAGATGGTGAGGAAACTTAGTAAATGAATCCATCCGAAATGGCCCAGAAAAGTAGCCCCAACCTTTGCCGGCATGAAAAGCGTGATGACAGCCGTGAAAAGCATCAGAATCATGTACACCCGACCGGCCTTTTTATGAATGGGCGTTCCTTTTTTGATAAGGAGCAGTACCGTCCCGATGATCACACAAGGTATGATCGTGGAGAGGTGGATGAACATGAGGGATTCGTACATGCTGTAAATAAACCTCAATAGTTAGAATCAATCAATTAAAACTCACTCGAAACTCCAATGACGACCCAAAACCATCATTCTGAAGCCCCTCTCACCAAAGCCATTATTCCGCGCACTCCTTCCCCAAAGCCAACATTCTGAAGCGCTCCTCCCCAAAACCGTCATTCTGAGCGCAGCGAAGAATCTGGTTTTGTTAAACGAGTATCATTTAGACTCTTCGTTTCACTCAGAGTGACGTAAAGGCATGGGTACAATACCCCCTCTGACGCAAGTGTCCACTTGTGCCTTCAAAGTTAAGAAGTTGATCCAAGCGCTTGAACCAGATTAGTGACTATAGTCTCATTTAAGATCACTCCACGCTGCTTTTACCGCATGCATCCCGGTGGTCACAAGCACCTCGAATCGGATAGCTATCCGTTCGTTATTGGATAGGCATCCGGTTTTTTTAGAAAGTTATGTCAACTACCGATCTAGGTTTCGAATCTGATCGGCGGTCATGACCCCTCGCTGGCGCGCGTCTATGACGCGTGTCCTTTAAGGTTATGAGTTGGTCCAAGCAGACGCTTTGACCAGATTAGGGCCCTCAGGGCTTAAAATTTATTCTCATTTTGCTCAAGTGCTTCCCATATTCCAAAAAACTCCTGAACGCCCTCATTATCAATGTTGGTATTGATCATCATCAGTTTACCAATTCCTGTATTGTAGTTGAAGAACATGAATGTGGCCACTCCCGGATCACCGCCCGTATGTCCGATATGATCTTTTGCAGAAATACCCATAAATATGCCCATGTTATATTCATCGTTGTAGGGTTTATCACTTCTCTCCTCAAAGTGATCTTCTGTCAATTGAGGCTGGAAAAGGGTGGCATAGCATTCCTTGGTCAGGACTTTTCCTTCGCCATTGTACCCGGCAATAAGTTCGGACAGGTATCGTCCTAAGTTGGATGAGGAAGTGATGACTCCTCCGTCAGGAAAATTGACGAGGTAGTAGGGGGCTATTTCAGATTGATCGGTAGTAAAATGTTTCGTGTGCAAAGTGGAGTCTACATCACTGGGGTGCCAGCCGGAGTTTATCATGTTGAGTGGTTTGAAGATGTGTTCTTCAGTGAATGACTCAAAGGACTGACCAGTTGCGCCCTCAAGAGCGAGAGCGGCAAGTCCCGCACCAATGTTGGAGTATTCAAATTTCTTTCCCGGTGCACTTTTGAGGAATGCTTTCTTACTATACCACTTTCCTTTTGTACTGAGCACATTTCTCAGGAAATCAGCATAACTCATCATTTCTTCAGGTTGTCGAAAATTGTCGTCGATCTTTTTTCCTTCATTATTTGCCTTCTGAAGGACGTACCCATATTTGTCATAGCTGCTGCCATCGGTAATGCCAGAGGTGTGTGTAGTCAGGTGTCTGATAGTGATAGGGTAATCAGGAAATTTCGGATGGACCACCCTAAATGGCAGGTATTCGTTCACAGGATCGTCCAAGTTGAGCTTCCCAAGCTCCTGTGCTTTCAGCAAGGCCACACCGATGAAAGTTTTGGAAATCGATGCAATGTTCTGAATGGTGTTTTCCGTGTATGGAATGTTCTTTTCTAGGTCAGCAAATCCAAACCCTTTCGAATAAAGCAGTCCGTTTTGATCTACAATGGCCACAGAAAACCCGACAATGTGTCCCTGCGCATAGACTTCCTCCAACTGACGAGTGAGTTTTTCCGAAATATTGGTTTGACAGAAGGAAGGTGATAGGCAGTTACTTAGAGCAAGGATGATGATGAGCTTTTTCATTCGGAAATTTTAATGCAATGACAAGATAGAGCTAGGAGGGTTGCCTCTTACTGATCCTCTCGCTAGAGCGCGTTTGTGACGCGTGTCCTTTATGAGTTATTTGGTTTTCCATGCAACTACCGCATAGAGAACAGCCGGAACTGCCAATACTACGCTGAACATTTACATAGATCATTTGATGGGTGTGAAAAATGGACATGGTACTATTAACCATGTCCATTTTCTTTATTTTTCCTTGGTGGCGATCCATACAGATAGGAACCCCCGCTCGATTGCATGCGTGGAGCCGTACAGCTTTCCATCTTCATAGTAGAAGGTCGTATTATACTCGCCACTGTTGTCACCTGATATCAGAGCCCCATACACAATCCCTCGTTGGGTATTGATCCTTCCTTCTCTCAGTTTCACACCCTCACGGTAAAAAGTGCCCTTCATCTCTGATCCGGTCACTTTCGTAATTTCCATCATCGCGAAGTTGTCATCATCTTCAATGTGCGGACTCATGTCCAGTTTCCATGTGCCGATTAAAACTTCTGGTGAATCCTGTCCTTTTAATTCATTTCCAAAAAGAACCAGACCAATTGCTAATGTTAAAATTGCTTTCATCATTTTGTTTATTGTTATAAATGTGAGGCAATACTCTACAAGTGGTCATTGTCAATTGTCTCAATTAGCAAATTGAAACCTACTTGAAAGGAGCTTTTGGTCTCATTTGGGAAATTGACACCTCAGTTATTTCGTTTTAGTTGACTTGGTGCAATTCCTAAATGTTTCTGAACAGCACGATTGAAGGAGGATTTAGAATTGAACCCTGCCTCATAGGCAAGTGAAAGCAAAGTGAATTTATCATTGGACGGATCGTTGACTAGTTTATCTACTTCGGCAACACGGAATTCATTGACATAGTCCGTGAAGGACTTATGCAACACTTCATTGAGTGTCTTAGTGAGTAGGTAGGATTTGATGCTTAGTTTTTCTGCAAGACTGGTTACGGTCAGCTCTGGGTCTTTGAAGGTTAAATCAACCTTCATGGCAATCTGAAGTTTCTCGGCGATTTCCTCCAAGCTTTCTAGCTCAGATATGCTGAGTTTCTTACGGACTTTCAGCACCCTTTGATCTTCCTTGAGAACACTTGATATCCCAAACCAATAAAGTAGGACTGCCATCCCAATAAAAAATGGGTAATAAAAAAATCTTGTATGATAGAAATACCAGATGCTCACTTGGCTCATATAGATGGAAAGATCGGTGATCAATATGACCAGAACCAATGCGTAGTATGCTGCAAATCCTATGACGAGATTTTTTACCCATCTCAGGTTCTTCTCGATTACATCATGCTCGGGCAACTGATTCAGCAATCGAAGTGACTTGATGGAGAAGTAGATGATGAGAATACTGGCGATAATAGGAACACTCGAAAAGTTCATCCAATAGTGATAGCCCCAGTAACCGAGCCAAGTCAGACTTTCTCTGGTGCCGTCCCAATAGAAATTCTGAGACCGCACATAGATGCTGCAAATGACTTGAATCAAAAGAGGGAGCAGTAACCATCGATACTTTTTGGAAAATTTAAAATCAGGCGTGACCTGTGCTTTTACGTATAAATAAAGCAAAGGTCCGTAAGACCAATTGAGGTCAAGTGTAAGATGATAGTAGGTGTCATAGTAGCCAATGTCAAACAATCTGAGCACTTGATTGAGTAGGCCATAAGACAGCAATAAAAGAAGAATCCCCTTGTATTTATTGGCTTGACTGCTTTCGGATTTACGCCAAACGATGATTCCAAATATGACGCCCTGAGTAAGCCCAATGCTTAAAATGACAATTAATATGGTGTTAAGAGCATTCACGCATTAAAGATGCAACCAATCGATGAGTTAGAATTATTAAGTGCGATAATGATTTGCCCTGATGTTCTCTGCAGCATTTTCTACTGTCTCAGTTATTCGTTTTAGTCTGGTTTTATCAGTCTTGGCATTTAGAATCCATTCAAGGATGATTTTTTTAGAGGAAGGGGGGAATTTCTCCCAATGTCTAAGTGCTACAAGGTTCTGATCAAATAATTCCTGCAAATCTTCAGGCACGATAAGATTATCCACTTTATTGAGTGCATCCCACGTTCCTGATTCCTTTGCCAGCTTCACCATTTCCAAACCAGTTGGATTCATTCGACCGTCAGCAAGTAGGTTTTTCACTTTTTCTTTATTGATTTTACTCCAGTTGCTTTTGGGGTTCCGCCGAGAGAAGAAACGATAATAACTCGCCTCATCTCGCTTGTTGGGTTTGCTATCGATCCAGCCAAAGCAGAGCGCCTCATCTACAGCTTCACTCCATGTAATCGAAGGAATTCCACTGCCTTTTTTGTAAAAGATTACCCAGACTGTTTCAAGTCGGTCATGATTTTCTTCTAGCCATGCTCTCCATTCTTCGGTGGAAGAAGGCGTAAAGGTTTGAGTGCCCTGATAGGTTTCCATGTCTGACGAAAATAATCGCTTGCAGAGAAAGATGAAACCTTCCTGTGGATTTCATTCCGTTTGACAGGCCATATGCTTGTTAATTTTTAGTGTAACCACCTCGGCGTGAAGCGAGGGGTATTTACCAAAAGTTGATTCACCTACTTTAATTCCAATGTCTAACCGTTTCTTTAGTGAAAATTGTTTTCCTAAATTCATTAGGCTTCTTTTCATTCAACAATTTCAATCCCTCGCTTGCGCGTCAGTAACGCGTGTCGCGTGTGCTCTCTACCGGCAGGAGGGTTGGCAACTTTCCTTCCTACCACTTTATTCAACCAACTCAACTGACTCAAGTTTTACTCTGATGGGTTCAGCGTAATCAGATCAAAGTACATCAATCGTGTTCTGGCTTCATCTCTTCCAAAATAGTTGGCTTCTTGATCTTCCGTGCTGAAGAGGGTTCTGAATCCATTTCTGTGATAATACCCAAGTACTTTGTCTTCATTATAGGCGTCAACTACCACAAATCTGCAACCTGTCTTATTGTTAGGGTGGACAAACCATGCCTTTATGAAATCCATAAGCTCATCACCTATGGATTTACCATCTGTTATAATCCCTTTATATTCTTTGTTAAGGCCTAATCGACCGATCAGCACGGAAGGGTAGGATGAGATATGTTTTCCTCTTGGCATCTCTCGTATCACTTTTTCCTTTCTGCTTCTCGGTAAGTCTCTTACTTTGAGACTATCATTGGATACAGTGAACAAGGCTACTATTTTACTCTCATCTTCTTCAAGGTGAAAGCAGTAGGTTTTGCCCAATAGCTGCTCCGAGTATTTGATACAATCTTCCTTGAAGAATTCATTCAAATCTTCATTACCGCAATCAAACTGTTGAACGTGGGGAAGTAGTGTTTCTCCTAATGCTGAGAATTTGGTCTTCGCTTCTAGAAACGACAATTACTTTAGCCGTTAGATTTTGCGAGAATTCTTTGAGCAATGGAAACCTCTTTGCTGAAGCTGATGGATTTCTTTTTTGATTCAGCCTTAACAATTTGCTCATTAAACTCCTTTGCCTCTTTACCCTCTAGAGTAGGTGCTTGTTTAATTGATAATGCCATGGCTTGCTCGTTTAGTGTGTTAATAAGAGTATTCTAAAAACTTGTACCCCTTATTACGTCTGCAAAATAAATAAATATTTTACTCGTCTTACATTTATTGCCCCTATTACATATTTCACCTTTCTAAAGTTTTATATGTTTTATCCCCTCGTTGGCGTGCGTCTGTGACGCGTGTACTTATTGTCCCACGCTACTTTACCGCATGCATCCCAGTGGTCATATGCACCTCGAAATCGGATAGCTATCCAATCTTAATCGGATAGCTATCCGTTGCTCATTGGATAGTTATCCGTTTGTTGCCGGATAGGCATCCGTTTTTTTTTGAAGGAAGTCTTGTCAATTAGCGATCTATGTTTCGAATCTGATCAGCAGTCATAATTGCCACGGGACCGTTGTAGATGCCGCCATTGTTTCCAATGTCAGTGACCTTCACGGCGATAGTATTAGAGCTTCGTGCTTTGAGGAGTCCGCGCGGGATTTTGTACACGCGAGGAGTGATGTAAGATTCACTATCTCCATAGCCTTTCCAGTCATTGGTTTCGCCTATCTCTTGACCGTTCAGATAGGTCACATCAAAATCATCGATTTGTCCAAGGATCAGGTAGTAGGTCTCATCACTCTCGTAATCGAACGTCAGGTTGAAGGTCTTGCGATACCAGGCCGTGCCGTCCAGCGAACGATAGCCCTGGTGGTCCCAGAGGCCCGGCACGGTCAGGTCGTCCCAGTTTTCATCGCTGAAGCTTGGGTCTTCTGCTCCTTTGTGATTGTTCGCAGAGAATTTCCAGACGCCCTGCAGCTGCTGACTTACTTTGTTCTCAAGATTGGCAACATATATTCCAGGACGGCCTTTCACGATTCCTCCATTGTGATATTCGTCATAGACTTTCACAGCTACCACGTTTTCACCCTTGAAGTTGATGAGGTCATTGCTGATGAAGTATTCTCGTTCGGCATTGTAAGCGGTTCTGAATTTTGGAGGAAAGCCCCCAGATTTTCCCACGAAGTAGCCGTTAATGTACGTGGCATCCACATCGTCGATGTAGCCAACATTTAGGTAGTGCACATCTTTTGGATTTAGCTTTCTTCCATCAAAGGTGATGCGGTACCATGCGTATCCATCGTATCCATTGAAGCCGTCATCTTCCCAGTCGTAGGGGACTCGGATGTCAATCCACCTCGAATCGTCCAGTGCTGGAGATGCCCATTTTTCGTCATTCCCAATTTTGAATTTCCATCGGTGGGGGAACTCAATGCTCATGCGTGTTTCGCCTTTGAGATCGACGGAAAAGTCCCCTAGGTAGTCCTCAATTATGCTCCAGAAGCGACTATTCTCCTTTTCCTGCGCAAGCAGTGGATTTAAACATGACATAAAGAGGACTACCGTCGAAAGGACAATTTTTTTCATTCTAGCGTGGCTCGTTGAAGTTCAATGCGAATTTCTGATCGCGAGCAGATCTTCGAATTTCTTTATTGTCTATACGCTGGACCATGCTAGCGGTTCCATTTCTTAGGTCTATTACAAAGCCGTACTTTCTCATCAAATCCGTGCCAATGATGGCCGATATTTCTTTTCCCGTTCTGCTTCTGATGGAATTGGACACATGACTGATATCGAAAGCTAAAAAAGAGCCGTGCAACCGGGTCGCACCAAAGAATACTTTCACATGGTGTGCTCTTTCAAGTTTGTTGTTTGTAGAACCAAATCCGGGGACACTGAGGTTTTCATCGTGTTTCACGAAAGTGCCGAACTCGTATTCTTCCTTGTGGGCGGAGTTTAGCACCGTGATGTCTGCTCCAGTGTCCAAAAGCACCCATGCTACTTTCTCGTTGATCGTCATCTGAATGATGGGCTTGCCACGGTAGCTGGCCACCTCGTGGTATGCGGTTTGGGCGATCAAAAAATGTGTGAGCAATGCAGCGATCATCAGTAGTATGGATTTGGTAGTCATGGCGTTTGAGTTTCTGTTCTGACTACTTAAACCCAAACTTAGCTGCAAGGGATGTTATGGGGTGTAACAGCTGTGTAAAGAGATGTCACAAGATGTCACAGGATCGAAAATTAGATCAGTTTGTAGCCGATTCCGTGCACGGTAAGGATGATTTTCGGGTCGTTCGGGTTCTTTTCGATCTTCTGTCGCAACCTTAGAATGAAGTTGTCCACAGTGCGAGTGGTTGGGTATTCGTCGTATTCCCAGACGTTCTTGAGGAGGTCGTCACGCTTCACGGCCTTTTGTTTGTTCTCGTTCAGAAAGTGCAACACTTCAAACTCCTTGTGCGAAAGCTTCACTTCTCCGTCGCTGTTTTTGGCTTGGTAGTTTTGGAAGTCCACCTCCAGCAACCCGATTCGTTCAAAGGTGGCTGCTGTGCTATTTCCATTGGTCTGAGCCCGTCGGAGAATCGCTTTCACTCGTGCCAGCAACTCCCGCAAACTGAAAGGCTTGGTGATGTAATCATCCGCACCCAGTTCCAGCCCTACCACCCGATCAATCTCTTCGCCCTTGGCAGTCAGGAAAATGATGGGTGTTTCGTCTCCACTCGACCGAAGTTTTTTACACAGATCAAACCCTGACATTTCCGGCATCATCAAATCGAGGACGGCCAGATCGTATTTGTTGGCCGTCATCAAGCTCAATGCAACAGCTCCATTCTCCGCCATATCCACGTGATACCCCTCGAAAACAAGGTTGTCCGAGAGACCTTCTCTCATTGCTGGTTCATCATCTACCACAAGTATTTTGGTCATAGTGCTGCGTTAGAATAGTGGAAATTTGATGGTGAAGGTGCTTCCCTCTCCAAGTTTTGAAGCAACAGTGATCTTGCCACCGTGCGCTTGCACAATGTGCTTCACTAGGCTCAATCCCAGCCCTGTTCCTTTGGTTTTTTGGGTGAGCGCATTCTCGACCCGGTAGAACTTGTCGAAGATCTGTCCTTGAGAGTCCGTTGGTATGCCGATTCCCTGGTCAGCTATTTCCAAGAACACTGAGTCCTCTTCGATGTACGTCCTCACTGACAAATGCTTCTCCTCACCTCCGTATTTGATCGCGTTTTCAATCAAATTAGAAATGGCTTCTTCCAGTGCTAGCGCATCCATGGAGATGGTCAGCTTGCTTTTATAAAGGTCAATCTTGAAATCCACTTTCTTCTCCTCAAAATAGAATGAGAAGTCCTTGCACAGTGACTGCACCAGCTCGTTGAGATCACCTTCTTCGAAATGATAGGTCTTCTGATTGGCCTCTATGCGGGAAAAATCAAGGATGTTATTCACTAGATAGGTGAGCCTACCTGACTCGTGATGGATGATGTTGTAGTAATGCTTCTTCTTTTCCTCGTCGGTGATGCGGCCAAGTTTCAGTGTTTCAGAGTACATGCGAATGAGCGAGAGAGGCGTCCTGATTTCGTGTGAGACATTGGAAACAAAATCTGATTTGAGTTGCGCTATTTTGAATGCGTTTCGAATGTTTCGGATAATGATCACCGCGCCGAATAAGAAAATGAAAAGGGAAAAGAGGAGGTAGTAGATGGTGTTTTGGCTTCTCTTCTCAATGGTTTTGTAATAGCTCTCGCCTTTTGGTTGAATCGCCAAATAGGAATTCGTCAAGACCCATATTTCTTTTTTCACAAAGTCCTTATCGGTATCAAAGTTGCCTGAAGAAAAGTCGATTTTGACGCCATCATGTTCTGGGCTCAGAACTGCCACGGTGAAACCATCTCCGTCCATGTCCTGAATAGACGTTCCAAGAATCTGCTCAATCCAGAAGGTGGGTTCGATGATTAGCAGGGCATTGTGCATGGTAGAGTCCTGATCGTAGAGCATGGCTGTTATGGCCGCCTGTCCTGCCTCAAGTCCCGCTAAATTCTGCCAATCTTCCACCGCATGGATTTTCTGAAAACCAGCCTCCATGTATTCGTCGAGCCGGGAGAACATGGAGTCTTTTTTGGCGTACCATTCGTTTATGGCGTTTTCGGTTTCGGGGAGTACAGTCACATACTCGCTGGAATAAAAAGCTGCATCGCCAGAGGACATATTTCGTAGCGCTAGGAGCTGGATCGATTCATTACCAAGGGTGAGGTCCGCCGCATTGATGGCTATTGGCTTCTGGTCGTCAGATAACCGCCGCATCCACAGTCTCATCATATCATCGGCAAGATTATTCAGTGTGAAAAGCATGACCTCCATTTGCTTTTCATAGCCTGCTTTGGCTCGTCGTTCTTCCTCATCAAGCGAGCGAATCTGAATCACCGCATAAATGCAAAACGGAATGAAAATGAGCGTCAGGATGACTAAAACGGACTTAACCGATCGGTTCATGGGTTCGTGATTCTTCAGCCAAATGTATGACCAATGCCAAAGGCAAACGGTTGAGTTGATATTTTGTTCTGTCGGGGATTCCGACCTTGGGTGCTATTTCTCAATGACAAGGTTCTCGGCGTACCTTAGACCAGAAGCTATGAGATTACTTCTATCCATGGCCTTTTCGGTAAACTGATCCAATGTTTCACGACTAAGTTGTCGTCCTCTGATCATTACGTTTTGGGGAGAATGTAGTGTACTCAAATCATTCAGCGGGTTCTCTTTGGTGAACAATAGATTGGCTATTTTGCCCGATTCAATGGAGCCAAGGTTTCTCAAGAACGAATGTGTTTTTGTTGGATTGATGGTAGCTGTTTTGAGTGCCTCATAATTCGTCATTCCAGCTTTTTTGTAGAAGTCGAGTTCGGCATGGATTGAATACCCAGGCACAGTCACTCCGATTCCGGCATCCGTTCCAGCAACGATATTCACACCATTTTCATGAAGTTTTCTAATAGCCAAAAGGTGAAACTCGTGCTGATCCTTAATTCGCTGAGTGATGGTCTCATCGTTCGCCTTGGTTCCTTGCCATCTGTTGAATTGCGCTTCGCTATCCACCATTTTGATGAGTGGATTCATCATTGAGAGTTCTGGATTACTGAGGATGCTCTCTTCTGTGAGAAGACGATAGATATTGTAGTAAACCGTGATAGTTGGACATAGGGTAGAGTTCGGATTTGACGCATACAATTCCACAACTTCGTTGAGCTTGGCAGTATCTAACTGATATTCCAGCGGTTGTTGCACAATGTCTTCGGCGTGCTCTATGGTCTTTATCTGATCTTTAAAATGATAGCTGTAAGCCACTTCGTTCGTCGGGTGAGCGGCTATTTCCATATCCGATTCTATTGCCTGTTCGAGCACAGCATCAAATAGTTCCTCTGTCAATCCGTAGTACGTTTTGATGAAATCATATCCACGCTTTTTGTAATCGGCAACTCTTGTTTTTGCATCAATCTTGGTGAAGAGGTTGAGGTTGTCATCTCCCATAAAAACAGGCCCTGTGAGCTTAGGACTGGAGGTGAAGAAAATTGGAGCGAGGATTTTTTCTTGATTGATATCCTCCTTCATTCTCAGATGCATGGGTTGTCCCCAGAGATTTCTTACTGTGGTCACGCCATTAGCGAGGTAGAGGCCAAGCTCGTACCTATCCCACACGTGCACGTGCATGTCAATCAGGCCAGGTGACACGTATGCGCCATTGCCGTCTATTATTTCCAAATCCTCCGCATCGAGGTTCGATCCTACCATTTCGATGATGCCATCAACCACTTTGATATCCATATTAGCCAATACAGTATCGGCGGTCATGGGCACTACATTCACATTTTTGATCAGATAGTTATTTGTTGCAACGCCATCATGTTTTTTCACTTTGAGGTAGGAAGTGTTCCAGTTGTCGATCAATAGTGATCCGGCCAGAAAAATGATAATGAGGCCTATCAGAGATAGGAGACCAATGAATATTCTTTTGAGGATTTTCATTTAGGAGATTAGGTGGAGGCGTGAAAATACAATTTTCACTTTTTGTGGTGCATGATTTTAATCAGCTTTTCATTACGTAGGATATTTTAAAGAGTTGGATTACCGTGATGAACATGGGAAACCCAACCGTGATGTTTAGCTTCGTACCTTAAACCAGCGAGCAATTGCCGATAGAATTGAAAGTGTCGATATGTCTATTTATCGTCGGGATTACGAATATTTTCTTGCGAAGTAATAGGAACTGGATTTTTGGGTACCGCTCTCCTCGTGCGATCAAATCGCATAAATCCTATGCCTATGCCAACTTGATTTATGGAGTAGGCATGACAGTAATAAGCGCCGTGTACTTGCTGATGATATTCTTCTCCTTGGAGTCATTTGAAAAATGGTCGCATACTCAACACGGGATCTTTGCGGCGATTTACTTCGCTGTTTTGTTCGTGATTATCGAACTAAAACTGAGGCAGTTTTTTCGTGGGGAGAGTTAGCTATGCCTCTCCCTCAGCTTCTTCTCCACATCTTCCAGGCTCACACCTTGGTCTTGGAGCAGTGTAATAAGGTGGTAGAGTAAGTCAGAGGTCTCTTCGATCAATAAATCCCAATTGCCTTCCATGGCTTCAAGGATTACTTCGGTGGCCTCTTCACCCACTTTTTGAGCGATTTTCTTAGTGCCTTTATTGAAAAGGTCGGTGGTGTACGAACCTTCTTTTGGGTTGTGTTTTCGGTCGGCGATTATTCGCTCCAATTCATACAAGAAGCCTTTCGCCGAATCGTCTTTGAAACAGGTTTCGGTTCCCCTATGGCAGGTGGGGCCGTCAGGATTGGCTTGTATCAAAATAGCGTCCTGGTCACAGTCCAATGACATGGAAACCACGTGCAGGAAATTTTCTGATGTTTCCCCCTTTGTCCAAAGTCGTTGCTTGGAGCGGCTGAAAAATGTGACCTTCTCTTCGGCTTGTGTTTTGGCGAATGCTTCTTCGTTCATATAGCCGAGCATGAGGACTTTGCCGGTGCTGGCGTTTTGGATGATAGCAGGGAGGAGGCCGTCTGGAGATTTTGAGAAATTAGGATTCATTTTTTTAGGAGTTCAGAATTTAGGAGTTCAGAATTAGGAGTCAGAATTTAGGAGTCAGAATTTAGGAGTCAGAATTTAGGAGATAGAATTTTGGGATTTCTAAATTCTTATAGGGATATTTTCTTTTCTTAATTGTTCTTTTAATTCAGGAATGGCTACTTCGCCAAAGTGAAAAATACTTGCGGCTAGTCCAGCGTCTGCTTTTGTTTGGGTGAAAAGATCAACGAAGTGCTGAGCGCTTCCGGCTCCACCCGATGCAATTACGGGAATGCCAACAAGTTCAGCTACTTTGTTGGTTAGTTCATGAGCGAAACCGCCTTTCGTTCCGTCATGCTGCATGGAAGTGAGCAGGATTTCTCCTGCACCTCGCTGTTCACCCTCCACCGCCCAGTCGAATACATTTTTCTCAGTGGCTTCTCGCCCGCCTTTCACGAAGACTTTCCACCCTTCCTCCACCCATCCTGCATCAATGGCCAGCACCACGCATTGTGAACCAAATTCAGCAGCCAATTCATTGATCAACTCAGGTCGCTTCACTGCGGCGGAGTTAATGCTCACTTTGTCAGCACCTGCATTCAGCACGGCGCGTACATCTTCCACGGTGCTGATCCCACCACCTACAGTAAAGGGCAGGTTGATTTCATGGGAGATTCGGGTCACTAATTCCACCAGCGTTTTTCGCTTGTCGACTGTAGCGGTGATATCGAGGAAAACCAGTTCATCGGCTCGTTCTTTTACATACCGTTTCGCCAGCTCCACCGGGTCGCCGGCATTTCGGATGTTCACGAAGTTGACGCCTTTCACGGTTTGGCCGTCTTTGATGTCGAGGCAGGGGATGATTCTTTTTTTAAGCATTCCTTTCGTCATTTGAGCTGCAGTACTTGATTTCTTAGTTCAATCGAATTTTGTTTCCCCTCAGAATCGATGTACTCCAATGTGATTTTATCCAACTCGTGAAATGAATACCCGTTGATGTATCCATCACAACCAGCCGCTAGTTCATCGACCGATTGCCCATTTATTCTTTTAACCACCAATCCATATTTCAATCCTGCCTCCTCAGCTTTTGAATTTTCCAAGATCCATTTTATTACATATTGATTATCTATTGAAGCAATATCAAAACCATAGGACTGTAGTGGTGATAGCCTCGTAGAATTTTGATAAGGCTCGTAGTAGAATCCAGAATTCTTGTAGTCAATGGTAACCTTGCCATGATAGAGTAGGGAAGCACCTACTCTTGGAGCACTTGGTTTGGAAAAATCGGAATAGAAATTTTCAAAGGTAACTCCTCCTATTTCCATTTTATCGATCCAAACCTTGTATCGTGTTGTCAGGACGGGCTCCCGGTTACTTACACCAAACGAGAAGACCCCTTTGAATCCAAGTTTGTCACCTGTTACTTTTGATTTGATTTTTTCAGCTTCTCCTGTCTTGTAGCTAAAAAGATCTCCGGATCCCGAATCGAATTCGATGTATTTCTTTTTCCCATCGATCTTAACAGGAAACTCTGGCAAGCCTCGATCACTGATTTTCAACTTCTGCCTTGTGTTTTCCATTAGGTCAAATGATGAGACATCATTTGAAAGACGAATGACCATTCGTTCGTAATCAAATTGGAGAATCAAGCCGTTGAAGAAATCACGACCTATCATTCCCTGGGTGCCAAAACAAACATCAGGATAGGCTTCACTGTCATAGATCAGAATGCCTTCACGGTCTAAAAAAGTGAGGTCACCCAATGCTATTTTAGGAACACGAACCTTGTCAAAGGTGCTTTCATTTCCACGAATATCTGAAATAGCAATTTCATCGGTCACTTCGAAATTGCCCTTGCTTTGAAGTTCCTTAGAGAGGCTAAAAATCCCACCTGTATCAAGAATGAATTTGGAAGTGTCTCCATCGATAACTACTGGAACGATGATAGTGTTTTTAACTAATTCGAACGATACCTCCCCAGAATCTTGAATTACATTTTGCGCTTTTGAGGACAAGCCAAGTAATAGGGTTAATAAAGGAAAAAGTATTTTTTTCATATCTGGTTGAATTTGGTCAGGTTTTCCAGCGAGACTCTATTCTCATAAATGGCTTTCCCGACGATAGCGCCATCCATTCCAAGTTCTGCCAATTGTTCTAAATCTTTCATAGAGGAAACTCCTCCGCTTGCAATAAGCCTAACGTTCTCAACCTCACCGAGTATTCGCTTGTACAATTCCAACGAAGGACCTTCCAGCATTCCATCTTTTGAAATATCCGTACAGATCACATATTCGATTCCTTTTGTTTTATAATCTTGGATAAAGTCAACCACCCATTCGTCTGTCGATTCTGTCCAACCCTGAACGGCAATCTTTTCGTCTTTGGCATCTGCTCCAAGGATGATTTTGTCCGCACCGAAAGCGGTGATCCATCCCTCGAATGTCTCCCGATCTTTCACCGCGATGCTGCCTCCAGTGATTTGTTTTGCACCACATTCAAATGCCACACGCACGGCATCATTGGTCTTTACGCCCCCGCCGAAATCTACTTTCAAGCTGGTTTTACTGGCTATTTTTTCAAGAATTTTCCAATTGATGATTTCACCAGCTTTAGCTCCATCCAGATCGACAAGGTGGAGGTACTGCAACCCAGCCCCTTCAAATTCCTTAGCCACTTCCAGCGGGTCGGCGTTGTAGATGGTTTTCTTGGCATAGTCGCCTTGCGACAGCCGAACGGCCTTTCCTTCGATGATGTCTATGGCTGGGATTATGCGCATAACTCACCTCCTTTCGTCATTCCGGCTGAAGCACAGCGAAATGCCGGAATCTTATAATTTAGGTTGATGAGATTCCGGTATTCCTTCTTCCGACCAGTCGGAATCCGGAATCCGGAATGACGTGTTCGTAGTAATGTCATAATTTCAAAAAGTTTTCGAGGATTCGTTCGCCAACATCCGCTGATTTTTCTGGATGAAACTGCACCCCGTAGAAATTGTCTCGCTGAATGGCAGAGCTAAAATCTTTTATATAGTTGGTAGTGCCGATCGTGTCCGGCCCGACTTCCGCATAGTAGCTGTGCACGAAATATACATCGTCCTCTAACCCGATACCCTCAAATAAAAGACTCTTTGTTTCGACGAAATTGTTCCATCCCATGTGTGGCACTTTCAATTCGCCTGATGGAAATTTCTTGACCATTTCATCTACCAAACCAAGGCATTCTGTGTCGTTTTCTTCAGAGTATTTGCACATTAGCTGCATGCCCAGGCAAATGCCAAGAAATGGTTGGGTCAAGGATCTAATCACCTCATCAAGTCCTCTTTCTTTTAGGTATTTCATGGCCGTGTTTGCTTCACCAACTCCCGGAAGAATCACTTTGTTTGCGTTTTGTAGTTGCTCAGGATCATCGGTGAGGGTAGCTTCTACTCCCATGCGATCCAAGGCGTTGAGGACAGAGCGGATGTTACCGGCGTTGTATTTTATGACAGCTATCATAAGTCAGGAGTTAGAATTCAGAAGTGATTTTCGATAGCTGAAAAGCATTTTGGAAACCTCCTCAGCCAGTTCAAATTCTTTTTGAAACTCATCTTGAGAAATGTACTCTAGATCTTTCGAAAGAATCAATTGGTACTTTAATTCATCTATTGATCCCTCTGAAATATTCAGGTAGTTTGCTTTATCCCTGATGCCTCGTTTTCGGTAACCCTCAGCAATATTTGTCGGAATAGAGCTGGCCGATCTTCTCATCTGAGAAACCAAATTGTAAATCTCCTCTTTGGGGTACTTTTTTGTAAGTCGATAAACCTTAAGAACTAATTGATGGGATTTTTGCCATACAATTAGGTCTTCAAATTTTTTAGTTTTTTCCATTCTGTCAACTGGTTTCTGTATTCTAAATTCTGGTTACAAAACTCCTTTTGTACTTGGTAAATCATCTCCATCAACTTTCACAGCCATTTTTATAGCTCGCGCGAATGCTTTGAAGATCGCTTCAATCTTGTGGTGCTCATTGTCGCCTTCTGCTTTGATGTTCAAGTTGCACTTCGCGGCATCTGAGAACGATTTAAAGAAGTGGTAGAACATTTCAGACGGAAGTTCTCCGACTTTCTCCCGAGTGAATTTAGCATCCCATTCCAGCCAAGCTCTTCCGCCAAAATCAATGGCCACTTGTGCCAAACAATCGTCCATCGGCAGCATGTAGCCATACCGTTCTATCCCTCTCTTGTCTCCAAGTGCTTGTAAAAATGCCTCGCCAAGAGCTATGGCTGTGTCCTCCACGGTGTGGTGCTCATCTATTTCCAGATCCCCCTGAACTTGTATTTTCAAACCAATCTTCCCATGCTTTGACACCTGATCAAGCATGTGGTCATAAAAGCCAATGCCTGTCGAAATGGAAGTTTGAGAATTGTCGTCCAGATTCACCTCGATGGAAATATCCGTTTCATTGGTCGTGCGACGAACTTTTCCAATTCGGTCGGTTGATTCTGGCAGGGTTTCTCCTTTTAAAAGGGTGAGTAGCTTCTGATTTTCTTTTGGAGTACCCACGGTAATCCTTAGGCAATTGGCAATTTGCCTGGAGCGATCCCGCACCACCACGCCATTTTTTGCGAGTAGCTCGTACGCGCCGGAGGCATCATCAAACTCAGCTAGTAGGAAATTGGCTTCCGAAGGATAAACTTTAAGTACACCATCAATTTTTGGAAGCTCTATTTCAAGCCTTCTTCTCTCTTCGATTAGTTCACTCACCACTTTCCCATCGAAAATGCCAAGGCTTCTAAGAGCGGCCTCTTGGGTAGGGCCGTTCACGTTGTAGGGCGGCTTGATTTTGTCCAAAACTGAAATGATTTCAGGATTCCCAAAGCCTATGCCGAGCCGGATACTCGCCAATCCTCGTGCCTTGCTGAAGGTTTGCATCACGAAAAGATTATTGAATTCGGAGAGGCGCTTTGTCCAGCTGGGTTGTGAGGAAAAATCGGAATAGGCTTCATCGATTACCACGATCGCATTTGATGCAAGCAAGGATTCGATGGTCTTCTGATCCATCAAATTTCCAGTGGGATTGTTTGGGCTGCACAGGAAAATGAGTTTAGGCATTTCGTCTGCAATTACCTTTTTGGCTGCTGCCAAATCAATCTGGAAATCCTGCATCAAAGGCACGTCAAGAACTTCTACGTCATTGGTCTCGGCACTTACCCGATACATGCCGTAAGTGGGGGAGCACTGCAAAATCTTGTCTTTGCCCGGAATACAAAATGCACGCATGAGCAAGTCGATGACTTCATCGCTTCCATTGCCAAAAAACACTTGATCTGGGTTCAAATTCTTTTCGCGAGCCATTGCCCACTTGAGGTCTTTTTGGTGCGGGTCGGGGTAGCGATTCAGGCCATTGTCGAAAGGATTTTCGTTGGCATCCAGCCAAACGCTGGCCTGGCCTTCAAACTCATCCCGCGCGCTGGAGTAGGGCTTTAGCTTGAGGATGTTGGGTCGAATAAGAGAGTGTATATCAATCATTTCTTAGTTCGTTTAATCGTACGGTCACGGCATTTTTGTGGGCTTGTAAACCCTCTGCTTCCGCCATGATTTCCACATGAGGACCCAATTCGCTCAATCCCGTCTTGCTGATTTTTTGAAATGTAATTTTCTTCACAAAGCTATCCAATGAGACCCCACTATAGGCGCGGGCATAACCGTTGGTAGGTAAAGTGTGGTTGGTGCCGCTGGCATAGTCACCGGCGCTTTCGCAAGCGTATTTCCCTACGAAAACACTGCCAGCATTCGTGATCAAATCAATCCATCTCTGAGCCTCATCAAATGCCAAAATCAAATGTTCGGGGGCATAATCATTACTTAGTTCGATGGCCTCATACAAGTCATTCACCAGAAAGGCTCGGCTGTTTTTTAGAGCCAATCGGGCGACTTCTTCTCGTGGTAATTCCTTGACTTGATTCTCAATGGACTCCTTGATCTCCTGGATTTTTTCCTCGGAAGTACTCACCAAAATCACCTGACTATCTGGCCCATGCTCGGCCTGACTCAGTAGGTCGGCGGCCACAAATTCGGCAGTAGAATCCTCAGTTGCGATGACGAGCACCTCACTTGGCCCTGCCGGCATATCTATGGCCAATCCTTCTTTCTGAGCTAGTTGCTTGGCGATGGTCACGTACTGATTTCCAGGTCCAAAAATCTTATCCACTTTAGGAATGGTCTCCGTACCAAAAGTCATGGCTGCAACGGCCTGAGCGCCACCAACGAGAAAAACTTTTTCAATACCGAGCAGTTGACAGCCATAGCCTATGACAGGATTAAGCAAACCATCCTTCTGAGGAGGTGTGCAAATGAGCAGATTCTTGCAACCGGCAAGTTTGGCAGGGATTGCCAGCATGAGCAGGGTGCTGAAAAGAGGAGCCGTGCCGCCGGGAATGTAAAGCCCGACATGCTGGATCGCCACGCTCTTTCGCCAGCAGATTACTCCACTAGTTGTTTCAATAAGCGCGTCAGAGTCTCTCTGCGATCTATGAAATTTCTCGATGTTCTGTTTGGCTATGCCAATTGCTTTTTTCAGTTCTGGGGCTACCTTATCGGAATAGTCTCCAACCGTGAAAGCCAGTTCGTCCAGTAGCACACCATCTATCCGATGCGTCAGGTCTTTGATGGTCTGATCACCGCCGGTCTGTACGGTATTCATGATCTCCAGCACGGTCTTTTCTATGTCGGCTGAGTTTTCCGTTGGTCGTTGTAATAGGCCGGGCCAATCGGCTCGTTGCGGATACTTGAAAATTTCCATTACAGAATCATTTTTTCAATGGGTGAAACTAAAATTCCCTCTGCGCCTTTTGCTTTGAGTTGATCGATTACGTTCCAGAAATCATCCTCCTGAATGACCGTGTGCACGCTGCTCCAGCCGGAAAGAGCCAGAGGCAATACGGTTGGGCTTTTCATTCCCGGGAGCACCTCGATGATTTCTTCTAGTTTGTCGTTGGGCGCATTCAGAAGGATGTATTTGAATTGTTGCGCGGTGTTGACCGCTTTAATTCTGAACAAAAGCTGTCGAAGAATTTCTTGCTTTTCGGCGCTCAGACCCCTTCCGGAGATCAAAACTGCCTCACTTTTCATGACGGTTTCCACTTCCTTCAGACCGTTCATGATCAGTGTGCTGCCCGTGCTAACGATATCAAAAATACCTTCGGCCAAGCCAATTCCGGGGGCAATCTCCACACTTCCTCCGATTTCCTCGATTGTCGCATGGAGGCCTTTGTCGTCGAGGAATTTCTGAAGGACAACAGGATAACTGGTGGCAATCTTTTTGCCGTTGAACCATGATGCATCCGTATAATTTTCCTCGCGTTTCACAGCCAATGCCATTCGACATTTTGCAAATCCCAATTTCTGAACGACCTCAACGGGTTGGTTTTTTTCCATCACCTCATTTTCGCCAAGGATGCCTGCATCAGCCACTCCTTCGGCTACATATTGCGGAATATCATCGTCACGTAGGAAGAAAATTTCCACAGGAAAATTGGAGGAGATCGACTTCAGTTTTCTGTCTCCGTTGCTAAGGCTGATGCCGCAGGATTTTAGCAAGTCAAGACTCTTTTCACTGAGTCGGCCACTTTTCTGAATCGCGATTTTGAGTACAGTTTTGTTCATTTCTTTTTTCTATTCAATTTGTGTCTGTCACTCTGAGCGTATCGAAGAGTGGGTTTCGACAAGCTCAACCTGACAACCTTCGATAAGCTGAACCTGACATGGGCTATGTCAGTCTGAGTTTATCGAAGACGACAAGCTCAGGATGACGTTGGTTTTAAAGCATAAAAAAAGCCTCCCGACAAGTCGGGAGGCTAGTGTTAATATTTTAAGCACTACAGCATCACCGTCTTTCGGAAACCGAGAGAGTAACGTGATGATGATGTGTTCTGTTCATTTTCATTTGCGCTGCAAGTATAAGCTCGGAATTTGGTTTGGGCAAATCAAACGTGTTGATCGATGAGAATAACATTCCCATCTGGGTCGGCGACCATGACATTTGCTGGTCCTGATTCGGATGAAGTGCCGCTGATTAGTTCCACGCCCTTTTCTTTCAACTCTTTCTGGATGGCATGGACGTCATCAAAGTCTTTCAGCGTATTTGCCATTTCGTCCCAGCCTGGATTGAACGTGAGTATGTTTCCTTCAAACATTCCCTGAAATAGCCCGATTAATGCGTTCCCATTTTTCATGATGAGGTAGTTCATCTCGATGTTTCCGGCAAACACCTCAAAGCCGAGGTTTTCATAAAAGGATTTGGAAGTGTGAATGTCTTTGACATTGAGACTCACGGAAAAGGCTCCTAGTTTCATGCGTTTGTTTTTTGTTGAACAATTATTCAGGTTCTTCTTGTATCTAAGTTACATTTTTTATGATCATCACACTTCCCTGCCAATCGGCAATCTCGATGGGCACTTCTGGGATGGTAGCGGAGAATTCCTGAACGGCTTGCCGCAATCCAGCCCAGGTGTGGTTGTAATCATGAATAAAGATGACGCCACCTTTTGCCAGTTTGGGGTAGAAATAGTTAAGCGCGGCGAGCGTGGGAGCGTAGAGATCAGCGTCTAAATGAACAAAGGCGTACGGCTGATCTTTCAAATTTTTGGTGGTATCTGGGAAGAAACCTTTGTGGAAATGAAGCTTGGCGGATTCGCCTACTCTCGCTTTGACTTGTTCCAAGGATGTGTCGGAAAAATTGTCTTCAGAGAATTTGATGTCGGTTGATTTTTCGTGTTTGAGGTCGTCTTTTTTGAATCCATCAAACGTGTCGAAAAGGTGAAACTCCCTTGCAGGGTCCATTTCATGGATAAACTGTGCGGTTTCTCCTTTATAGACACCAAGCTCTGCAAAAGCCCCTCGAATGTTTTGTTCCTTGAGACGTTCTATCTGCAACCAAATGGTGTAAAATCTTACTTTGTCCCGATATGTTCGCTCGAGTTTTCTCAGGGTTTTCGAAACTCTACCGGCCTTCACTGCAGTGTCCCATTTGTGGGGTTTGCTGATTTTGTAAGACCATTTCTGCTCGATAAGTCTGAAGGCCAGATAAAGAGCAACAAGAAGGAGCAGAATGCTGAAAAGCTCTTTTAGTTCGAGGGTGATGGACATGTGGCAAACCTAATGATCTCTTTGAATTGTTTTTCTCCGAAAGCTGGAATGGTCTAATATTTTTGGTCATTTCGACGAAGGAGAAATTTTCCTCGAAAAAGGAGTGCTATCTAACCACCTGAACGAGATGACAATAGAGTCGATGGTGCCGGGGCATTTCGATTGGTAAGGATTAACAAAATTTGAGAGTGCATTTATTGTTCGATAACAACTGCCAACCAATTGCCGTCAGGGGAAGCGGCCATTCGGCTGATTTTGCCAGTCAATCTGAAGTCTCTGAGGTCGAAGAATGTTTGCCATGGCTGACCTTGTCCTGCCTTAACGATTTTTGTGCCTTGCGATGAATAAATATTTCGTCCATCAGCACTCCAGCAGAAATCCTGAGAATTTTCAGGAAGACTTGCCAACTCATAGGTCATTTCTTTCTCAGGAATGCGTAGAAAGATTTTTTCTGGTTTTTGGCTTGCATCTACAAAACTGAAACCTTCCATAGTAGGAAAGGGAACAAGGCACCTGCCAATACTGTCTTCCAAGGTAATTGCCATGGAAGTGCTAACATCAATGTACTGAAGGGTGGGAGGACTACCGAGAACAAAGGCGGCCAGTTTTTGTCCATTTACCCATGCATGGTAGCCGATTTTCAGGTCTGGCACTAAAACCGATGATTTTCCATCCAGGTCATATCTGTACAAAAGATGAAGTCCTGAAGTGTCCAATCGAATGCTTGAAATATCATTTGAACCAGGTATCTGAGTAGGGGAATACTCACTTCCCTGAGGTGTGCTGGTAATGATTTCCGTTTCTGCTGATTCTATGAAATAACGAGCGATTTCCGTTTGGCCATTGACCGTCCGAGCATAAAGAATGGATTGACTGTCTTCCCAAAAGGAAGGTTGATTGTCATAGCCGGGATTGTTGGAAATGTTGATTGGAGATTGGTCTGGGGCGCCAATGTTGAATAAGTAGATGTCTGTGTTTGGTTGGGCAAAAGTTTGAATGACAAGCGTCAGTGCAAAAAAGGCATGGAAGTTTTTCATCCATCTAAAATAGACGATTTTCAGATGAACTGATTTTCCTCAAAACTTAAACACCACCCCAGCCTTTGCGAAGAAGGGCGTCCCAGGGGTGAAGTGAATTTCGGAGACAGGTGCAGCCTCACCTTGTAACTGCGACTCAGTATCGAACTGCGCTTCTCGCCAATCGGTGTTGAAGAGGTTTTCGACAGAAAGTTGAATGCCCCAATTGGTTCGGTCGTAGTTCAGATTTAGGTCAGTTAGGAAATAGCCATCAGCCACCACAGAATTGTCTTCATTGGCGGCTCGGTCTTTCAAGTAACGCCAGGTTACGCTTCCGCTGAAACCGTTCTGCTGATAAGTCAGGCCACCTGAGCTTGTGAGGGTAGGAGCGAGTGGAATGTAATTTTCTCCTTCTGGATCGTTGACTGAGCGAGGGTCAGCGTAATTCATGTGACCATACAAAAACAAATGATCCGTTAATTGATAGTTCAGCCCAACATCCAGACCCTCTCGGCGTGTGCGTCCGCCTGCTTCCACCACGCCCTCATCTCCCACGTACACAAACTCCTGCTCAAGATGTAGCTGCCAGTAGGCAACATCTAGTAATAGTCGATCGAAGGGTCGGTAGATTGTTCCTAAATCAAAGCCGTAAGCTGCCGGCAAAGTGTTGCCCTTCTTATTTTCTACCACCACTCGTGTGTCGTTGCTATGGAAGCCTTTGCCTGACTTAGCATAAAACTGCCATTGCCTGCTGGCAGTGTAGATCACATTGAATTTTGGAGATACGATGTACTTGGTGGCATTTGCTCTATCGTAATTTTCCTGCAAAAGGTCCACTTCCTGAAACTGGAATTGATCCATTCGAACACCGGCGTTCAGCGTCCACTTGCCACGCTCCCAGGTGTAGTCCGAGAAAAGAAATCCATTGAATTCGTTGATGTCCCCAAGTGCGATGGAGTCGCTGATTTCCTTTCTGTTGATCGTGCGTGATAGCTCATTTCCAGTGACAATATCGTTTCGGAATCCACCGCCATTTCGTATCGTTAGGTTGCCGAGAAGGGCTTTCGTCTGATAGGTGTGATCTACTTGTCCACCCGTCATGGTGCGGCTTTCTCTCTGACGAATTTGATCGCCATTCACTGGATCATTCAGGAAAAAGGTGAAGTTGGAGAAAAGCTCGAAATCGTATTTTGAAATGTAGAAATTGGTAGACAACAAGCTTGCAGAATTCAAGCGATAGGAGTAGTTCATTATGAAATTTTGGCGTGAGGTTTTGCCACCCTCAGTGTCATCGATTGCCCCGAATCTGCTGATCTGTCCTGACTCCACCGCCCGTATTGGAATTTGTCCGGAAGCGTCCCACTCACTTAGAAATGTGGAGGCTTGTAAGCTCATGTAGCCGCCACCCACTTGGGTAGAGACCTTGGCCATGACATTGTTTCTGGAGAAATTCTGAGGTGACTCAAATGGCCCATCTGATCTCAAAAACTCTGTGGCTATATAGGCATCAGTGGCGCCATTGTCCGGCATCAGATCGATGAGTCCTACTCCGCGAAATGTATTAAATCGGCCTGCCTCAAGTTTGACGGTGCTGTTTTTGATTCTGTCCATGGTTCGGAATCCGACGTATCCTGCTGTGGCGAAATTTCCCTTGTCTGCATTGTAAGGGCCTTTCCCAAAGTCAATCGATTGGATGGTTTCCGGGATCAGAAAGTGGAGGTCGGAATAACCTTGTCCGTGCGCATGCGAGACCATGTTCACTGGCATGCCATCGGCTGTGATGTTGATGTCCGTCCCATGATCAATGTCAAAACCTCGAAGGAAGATTTGCTCGGCCTTGCCGCCTCCAGCATGCTGAGCTATGAAGAGTCCGGGAACTGTTCTAAGGATTTCCTGCGAGGAGTTTACCGGGTTTAGCTTTAGTTCCACTGCCTTAATGGAGTTTAATGCGTCTAATTCTGGCGTGATCGTTACTTGGCTAAGTTCGACTGGGGCAGGGTTGATACTGATACTCCAATTTGTGTTGGCTTCTGCTCTCAGGTATATTTTCTCATAACCAATGATAGATACCACTAGAGAATCTCCTTTGTAAACATCCGCTAGGATAAATTTCCCCAAAGCGTCTGAGTGCGTGTGATTGTCCTGGGTAAGATTGTAAATGAGAGCAAATTCAACCGGATCGCCAGATTCAGCGTCATGGATTTTGCCTGAAATTTCACTTTGAGAGAAGGCGAAAAGACTAGCTAAAAGTAGAAGTGATGAGCAGACTGATTTCATTGGTATGCCGGGTAATTAATGAAGGGTGTTATTGATTTTTTGCGAGAGTACTGGACCCAGCTCGTAGCTGGCTTCTTGTACTTCTTTCAAGTAATCCTTTCCTCTCTCAATCCCATTTTCTGAGAATGCCATGGCCATGTGATAGAGCACGTCGGGTTCTTCCGTTTTGCCTTCTACCATGTTTTCGTAAATAGAAATGGCGACTTCTTTGTTTCCTGCCAAGTGATTGGTCCACGCCAGCCAATCGTATGTTGCGGGAGTAGGGCGCTTTCTATTTTCATCATTTGCTAAGGCAAAAGCGGATTGAAAGTCGCCCCTATCGGCATAGATTTCTATTAGGTATTTGTTGTACATTCCTTTGTATTCAGGCTTAGATGCTTCCGATACGAACGCATCAATGTGTTTAGTTGCCAAGGCGAAGTTATTTTCGAATTCAGCCAGCTCAGCTAGACTTAGATGATGGTCGGGAAGATTAGTTTTTGAGTGGAGGACTGTGAGAATTCGTCTAGCTTCAGAGATATTTCTATCGGCTGAATAGGCGATCCAAGCAATTCCTTTCAGGGCATAATCATAGCTCGATTCAAGGTTAAGAACCTTGATGTATTTCTCATAAGATTCTGAAATTCTACCCGCATGGCCATACATATCACCAAGGTTGGTGTTGATCCAAAGGGCTCGAGGTGATTTTTCATTTCGGATCATTTGCTCTGCACGTTCCATGTAGACTATCGCTGAGTCGAGATTTCCTTCATGATCTTTGAATTTGCCGAGCCGAACGAGATAGTCAAAAGAATCCATGCGCTTGTTTCGTTCCAGAATGGTTTTGCAAACCATGTAATCCCCCAGTTCCATGTACGCATCGAAGCGCATCATTTCAGGCCCAAATTTTTCATCTGTGAGCTGAAGTGCTTCTTCAGCGTAAACTCTTGCCGCATCAAAATCATGTTTCATGATCGATAACTCGCTTAGCGTTAGGAGGTTCGAAGCTTTTGACTTGCCCTTGAGAAAGGAATTTGCTTCTTTGAATTTGTCAAATGAGGAATGTAGGAATTCAATATTTCCACTTTGCTTGAAGAGTTTTAAGTAAGCCGTCCCTTGTTTTTGTAAGTAGGTGAATGCCTTTGGTTGAGCTGCGATTTTGGTTGCCCAGAATTCGATTTCTTCCTCCAATGCAGTATTGTCCTGGGTGCTTTGTAAAAACTGATTGTAGTCCGACGGAGTAGTTATTTTGGACATTTCCGACTTGGTGGAGCAAGCTATCGCGGAGAATGTGAGGAGAATTGGAAGTAAGTATTTCATGAGTTTTTTAAATAAAAAGGGAGAGGGGCTAACCTCTCCCTTGAAACAAACAACTATTAGTGAGGAGACGCCAGATATGGGAATGACGAGCTAAAGCTCTTGTCATTTGAGTCCACATTATCAGAAGACACTCCGTCTTTGACTTGATTATCCGCACCGGCATCTGATTGATCAGCAAAAGCTAGAAGAAGCGTAACGTCTACCACGTCATCACCTAATGCACGTCCGTTCAGTGAGCCGTAAGCTGAAGCCGATGACTTGTCCGACTGCAGTACATCCACGGCGAGAACACCGGCTAGTCCAGCATTATCAACGCCGAGAATGTTTTCAAACTCAGCAGGATCTAAAAAGATGTAAGTCTGTAGGGCATCCAGGATGCCTTTGAAGGCTGTTGCATTACTGCTCCCAGCGGAAGGAAGCGTTTGATTGTATCCGTTCTTGGTGGCTGCATCGCCAAAAAAATTGAAAACGGTGTTGATGGCCGGACGCCCCATTTGGTCAACTGTCACAAATGTGTCTGACATTGGAGCCGGATCGTCATTGCCACAGGATGATAAAATCACTACACCTGACAAGGCTAAGGAGAGTATGAGATATTTTAACTTTTTCATAATTCGATTTTGTTATTTGATTATTGTGAGATGGTTTTGCTTTCTACCCAGGAGGTAAAAGTGGTACTTGTTCCGAGCGAAGATTTTGGCACTTCGATGACTACCGAGAGGACGTTGGTACCAGCAAAAGCGTCAGCTCCTGGCTCGTCAAAAGCGGCTGGATAAGGCTGAATCCCTTCAGTATCAGGGTCAGAATCCCTATCTCCATCATACAAGCCCGTGTTGGTCTCATCAGAAAGAGAAGCACCTACTCCGTTGACTATTTCGACGAATTTGAAAAAATCCATGTAGAATGGGTCGTCTCTTGGACCAGCAAAAATCTGGATGCCACCTGCTGTGCCAACTACCGGAGTTTCTCCATAAGCGGTGATATCTGCGGAAACTTTGGTTCCTGATTTTTCAATAATGCTGGAAGCGCCAGTTGTACTTGGAACAACGGCACCATACGTCACCACTTGTCCATTTTTGAAATAGGCCTGAATGACAAGGTCTTCGAGATTGTCTCCATCATTATCAATGTTAAACTCATACATAGTGTTTTCACTAAACTCAACTTCGTTGGTAGCAGAGGGAGCGGTTAGTCCTGAGACATTGCAGACAAATACATAATTGTCTGAATTAGCGGGACTTTCAAATGCATAGTAGTCGGTGATATCTTCTACAGTACTTCCAGTAGTGAGAGATCCGACGGCCGGAGCGTCGATGTGATCAGCTCCGGTGAGGTAGACGATTGAGCCAATGGAAATAACCAGACCAATCGTAAGAATCATTTTTTTCATAATAATTTCAGTTTATAAAATGTGTTTGGCCTACTTACGAGGTTAGTTTATAAACTAGATTTTATTTAGAAAAAATTGGATGGAAATATTGCCTTTAACGTATTGTTGAAACGAAATTTTATTGGAGAAGATGACCTTTAGGATGCTGAAACTGATAGAATGGATTCAAGAGTCCTTCCCAAAAAAACTTGTTTTTAGATAGTACTCACACCTGCAATTAGTGGTTTCTCCTCATCGTACTTGAAAATGAAAACGAATTGCGCTGATGCTTTTTCAAACTCTTTCTGAACCAGAAACATGATAGCCTTTTGATTGTTAGTCAAATAACCTATTTGAAATCCGATCAAATTATTTGACTTGAATGTTTCTTTAGCATCCAAGGTTTTAAAGTCAAGAATGAAGGTGCCAACATCTTGTTGCGTAAAAATAGTTGGATCGTAAAATGCATACAATTGCTCAATTGATTCGGTGAGTTCATTCCCAAAATATTCTTCCAAAAAGGCCCAATTCTTAGACACCTTTTCTAAATCGGAAAGCGAGTAAGCGAATGACGTCATTTTACTCCTTGTAAGGGAGCCGCTTTCAATGTTTACCTGAACAAGATCATAATTGGCCCCTTCTTCCAAGTTTTCAAATGCCTGAAGAGCTAATAAGGATCCGGTGGCATTTACCGCTGACGAGTCGAGGTTGATTTGGGTCAGCGTGAGATCCAGCACACTTTGATTAGAGTCATTTTTTAAATTAGAAATGCTAACCTCCCCGCCAAATTTTGCCACTACTTCTTGCGAAAATGTCTCTGGCAGATAGGTCTTGGAATTGCAACTGCTCAGAATAAGAAGTACTGGCAATATTAAAAGAGAAGATTTTGAATTAAAGCTAGATCGCACGTTTGAGGATTTTCTTTTGATCAAAGGAAGCAAATTACAGATTAATTGTTTGTTAAATGGCCATATGATTGGCCTGATCGTGAATGCAACAAGCCCTGTCTTATTCAGCCACCCTCTCTACTCGCCATCCCACTGACAAGACGTAAGGCAAAGTATCTATTCTCATATATTGCTGGAGACTGACCGAATAGTTTCCTGCCTGTGGAAAAGTGAAATTGTCTTTGACAACCTGTGAGTTATCGAAAAGGTCACCGATCCCACCGCCATTTGGCTCACCCGTTTTGGGGTCGAAAAGAAGAATCTGCATTTGCTTGAGATCGATAAGAGAGTCCTGATCATTTTTTAAACTAAACTTATAGTAGAGGTTGTGAAAAGGATACGCTTGGCTATTTCTAAAATGTGCAATCAAATTGTAAGGTTGACTTGGGTCTGTGATTTCAAAATTGAAGGTCTTCACTGAGTCTTGATGCCAAAATGCATCTTCTAAGTCTGCGAACTCCTCATAGATTTTTGTCTTGTCGCAAGAGATGAGAACCAACCCTAGAAAAATGGCTACTGCTATATACTTCATTAATTCGTTTGGTTTTTTTTGTCTTTTGGACGGTTTTTATTTCTACGTTTCTTTTTCGGTTTCTTCTTTTTCGAGCCGCCGAATTTACGATCCATTGCTACCAAGTCTGCATTGAGCCCAGTCCCAGGATTCTCTTCCACCAAATATTCGTCCTCCGTAAGTGAGGCTGGTTTTTTACCTTTTTTGTTTAGCTCAAGAATCTCCGAAACTCTGGAAGCAGGTAAAGCATGCCAGTTGTGGTCGTCCTTGTAACCAAACCACATGATCTTTCTGAAAATGTCAGTTTTCTGAAGGAATGCAGGGCCTTTTTCTGTTTCCAATGCCTTGTCCACTTTTGGAATGTCTTTCAATGCATCCTTGTAGGTGTCTAGCTCATAATTGAGGCAGCATTTCAAGCGTCCGCACTGGCCGGATAGCTTGGTGGGGTTGAGCGAAAGGTTCTGATACCGAGCGGCTGAAGTCGAGACTGTTTTGAAGTCAGTGAGCCAAGTGGAGCAGCAGAGCTCTCGGCCGCATGAGCCAATACCACCAATTCTTCCTGCCTCCTGCCGCATGGAGATTTGTCTCATTTCTACACGAATGTGAAATTCTGAGGCGAGCTGCCGAATTAACTCCCTGAAATCAATTCTGGATTCTGCCGAATAGTAGAAAGTTGCTTTGGAGCTATCGGCTTGATATTCTACATCGGTCAGTTTCATTTCTAATCCAAGGTGCTGGATAATCTCACGCGACTTGTAGATCATGCCTTGCTCTTTCTCCCTCAGTTTGTGGAATTTTTCAAGGTCTTTGGAGGAAGCCTGCCGATAGATCGTCTTCACGTCGGACTCCTTCACCTTTTTCTTTTTCATCTGCAGCCGAACCAGTTCGCCTTGCATGGAGACGTATCCAATGTGATGTCCGTTTGGCACGTCCACCACCACGGGATCACCTGTGACTACTTCAAGTTTATTTTCATTGCGGAAGAAATCCTTGCGGCCATTTTTGAAACGCACTTCCATGATGTTGTAAGGCTCACCACCAATTTGGTCCATGTCAGAGAGCCAATCAAACACGTTAAGCTTGTTGCACCCTCCGCTTTCGCAGTGGCCATTGTTGTTACACCCGCTTGGGCTACATCCTACACACCCCATCTTGACTGTTTCAATTTTTTACAATTTACTGACCTAATTCCTTTAAGTCCAGTCCAATATCTGTTCTGAAGTATTTTCCTTCGTATGCAATTTCTTCTGCGGCTTTTTGCGCCTTGCTGATTGCTTCACCAAGATTTTTGCCCAGGCCTGTCACAGCCAGGACTCGACCACCATTAGTGACCAATTCGTTCTTCTCATTTCTTTTTGTTCCGGCATGGAAGGTAATCACCCCTCTGGGTTTGGCAGTCGTTATTTCGATTCCTTTTTCGTAGGAGCCAGGATACCCTTCACTCACCGTGACTACCGTGGTGGAAGAAAACCGCTCGTATTCTATTTCAGTGTCTACCAGATTGCCATCGGCGGTGGCGACCAATAGTTCCAGAAAATCAGACTTGATTCTTGGCAATACGGCTTGGGTTTCAGGGTCGCCCATCCTCACATTGTATTCAATCACGTACGGATCGCCCTTGATATTGATAATACCGAAAAAAAGAAATCCGGTATAGGGAATACCTTCTTTCTTCAGTCCCTCAATCGTTGGCTTGATGATTCGGTTCTGAACTTTCTCTTTGAAAGCTCTATCAGCGAAAATCACCGGAGAAACGGCACCCATACCTCCTGTATTTGGGCCTTGATCTTTTTCTCCTATTCGTTTGTAGTCCTTGGCTTCCGGTAGCATCCGGTACGAATTTCCGTCTGTCAGCGCGAAGAATGAAACCTCGATTCCGAGAAGAAATTCTTCAATAAGGACTTTGGCACTTGAATCTCCAAATCTTTTGTCTAAAATAAGGTCGTGCAGGGTTTCCTTGGCTTCATTCAGGTCAGAGGTAATGATTACTCCTTTGCCTGCCGCCAGTCCGTCCGCCTTTAGAACGTATGGAGGCTCTAAGGATTCCAGATAGTCAATTCCATCAGCAAAATTTTCTTTGGTGAAAGTCTTGGCCGAGCCGGTAGGGATTCCATATTTCTCCATAAACTGCTTGGAGAAATCCTTGCTACCTTCCAGCTGGGCGCCTGCCTTAGTGGGGCCAATTATTTTAAGTTTTTTGAAATCCGAGTCTTCGAGTAAATCATCAACTAGGCCATTGACCAAGGGGTCTTCAGGGCCAATAACTAGAAGGTCAATTTTATTTTCGGCTATCAGGCTCTTCACTGCAAAATGGCTTGATAGATCAACAGGTAAGTTGGTGCCAACCTCAGCTGTGCCGCCATTGCCGGGAGCAATGAAAACTTTATCACAGAGTGGGCTTTGTTTGATTTTCCAGGCTAGAGCGTGCTCTCGTCCGCCTGATCCTAATATAAGTACTTTCATGGCTGGGTGCATAGGTGGCAAAAATGCGGATCAAAAATCAATGCGCATATTCTGACATGAATTTTATTCGCATTAATCGAATTTCATCTTCAGAATAGTCTTCGTCCAATTCATCCAGGGCGGCTTCTAGGCTGTCCGATTCGGCATTCATGAAATAATCGTAGATATCGTCTTGCCGATCCTCATCCATCAGCTGATCGATGTAATAATCGATGTTGAGTTTTGTGCCGCCAAAACAGATATTTTCAATCTCTACTATGAGTTGTTCATAGGTCATGGACTTGCTTTCGGCGATTTCCTCAAAATCTATTTTTCGGTCGATTTGAGAAATGATGGCAATCTTATTTTTGGATTTGACACCCGAAGTTTTCACTAACACATCAGAGGCGGTGATTATGTCATTTTCTTCCACATAATCCTCAATTAGTTTGATGAATTCCTTTCCAAATTTCCGAGCCTTACTTTCTCCTACTCCTACGATCTTCTTTAGGTCATCAATAGTGGTAGGGTAGAGGGTAGCCATTTCTTCCAAGGATGGATCCTGGAAAATAACATAAGGAGGCAGTCCCTTAGTGCGAGCCACTTTCTTCCTTAAGCTCTTGAGCATGTCGAAGAGCGTTTTGTCGTAAGCTCTGGAGTCGATCACCGTGCTTTCGAATTCTTCTTCTTCACCTTCCATGTTGAACTCGTGATCCTTGGTGAGTTCTACAGGATATGGGGCTTTCAGAAATTTTCTTCCTTTGTCTGTGAGAAGAAATGCGCCAGGTTTTTCAATGTCTTTGGCTATGAATTCATTCAACAGCGTTTGTCGGATGATGGATCGCCAAAAGTCCTCGGTATGCTCTTTGCCCTTTCCAAAAATTGGCAATTTATCGTGATCATAGCTTTTGACATGCTGACTGTTCTTGCCTGTCAGCACATGAGCGAGGTGATTGATATCAAAACGTTCGCTGGTTTCCACCACCGCCTGAATGGCGAGCAGAACCAAACTTTCTCCTTGAAATTTCTCTTTTGGATGCAGGCAATTGTCGCACATTCCACAATTGTCTGGCTTCCACTCCTCTCCGAAATAGTGGAGAAGCTGTTTTCTTCTACAAACAGAAGATTCGGCATATGAAGCCATCTCTTCGAGTAGAAACTTGGCATTCTCTCGTTCGGATACAGGCTTGTCTTTGTTGAATTTCTCGAGCTTCAGAATGTCGTTGTAGCTGTAGAACATTAAGCAATTACTATTGATGCCATCCCGTCCTGCACGGCCTGTCTCCTGATAGTAACCTTCTATAGACTTGGGTGCATCATAGTGTACCACAAATCTTACGTCTGGCTTGTCGATCCCCATCCCAAAAGCGATGGTCGCTACGATCACATCAATGTCTTCGTTTAGGAATCCATCCTGATTCTTCATTCGGTCTTTGGATTCCATGCCGGCATGGTAGGGGGCTGCCTTGATATCGTTCACTCGTAGGAACTCAGCAATTTCTTCAACTTTTTTTCTACTCAGGCAGTAGACAATCCCTGACTGACCCTTGTGTCCTTTGATGAATTTTATAAGGTGTTTTTTGGCCTGCTGCTTGGCGTGTACCTCGTAGTAAAGGTTCTCTCTATTGAAAGAAGATTTGAACAGCTCCGCATCGTCCATGTCAAGATTCTTCTGAATGTCCAACTGAACTTTAGGGGTGGCTGTAGCTGTCAAGGCAATTACCGGAACATTCCCGAGTTCTGCCAAAATGGATCTGATTCTGCGGTACTCTGGGCGGAAATCATGGCCCCACTCCGAAATGCAATGAGCCTCGTCAATTGCGGCAAACGAAATCTTGGTCTTCTGAAGAAATTCAACATTGTCAGGCTTTGTCAATGACTCAGGGGCTACATAGAGGAGTTTTGTAAGTCCAGCCAAAGTATCCTTCTTCACTCTATTGCTTTCAGCTTTGGTTAAAGTGGAATTCAGAAATCGGGCATTGACGCCAAATGCATTCATTTGATCCACCTGATTTTTCATTAAAGCAATGAGGGGAGAAATGACAATGGCGGTTCCGTCCTGAATGATGGCCGGTAGCTGATAGCAAAGTGATTTGCCTGCTCCGGTGGGCATGATCACAAACGTGTTGCGACCATCCATGATGTGGTTTATGATAGCTTCTTGGTTCCCTCGAAACTTATCATAACCAAAGACTCTTTTGAGTGATTCTTTTAGTTCAGGCTCGGCTACACTTTCCATCTTCTTCGCTCTATAGTTAGTTGAATGCTAAGAGAAAAATAATCAATATTTGGGGATAAGACGTCATGTATTTCTTAATTAATCTAAAAACAAGCGGCATTTCCTTTCTCTATATTTGTGCGGACCGGAACTCGAAAATCTCCTTTGATGAATAAGAATTTACACGTTGTTGTGATGGCTGGTGGCACAGGTACTCGTTTGTGGCCGTTGAGCCGTCAGAATAAACCGAAACAATTCCTAGATGTACTAGGGACGGGGCGATCGCTACTCCAAATGACCACCGATCGTTTTGATGGAGTTGCAGATGCCGGCAATTTGATCATTGCGTCTAATCTTCAATATGAATCCATATTGAAGAATCAATTTCCGAAATATTCTAAACATCAATTTTTTCTGGAGCCCAGCAAAAAGAACACCGCTCCATGTATCGCCTTTGCAGCCTACAAATTGGCTAAGAAATATCCGGATGCTATCATGGTGGTAAGTCCGGCAGATCATGCCATTTTCAAAGAAGAGAAATTCTTAAAGTCTATAGAGTTAGCAGTAAAAACAGCCGAGGAGGGGAAGTTGGTCACGATTGGAATTAAGCCCAACAGGCCGGAAACGGGTTATGGCTATATTCAATATTTGGAGGGGAATGGAGCTGTGAAGAAGGTGAAGACATTCACAGAAAAGCCGGAACTTGATCTAGCGAAGAAGTTTCTTGAGAGCGGGGATTTTGTATGGAATGCTGGAATTTTTGTGTGGTCGGTGAAAGCAATTATTGAAGCATTCGAGAAGTACGACCCGAGTACTGCGGAGATTTTTGAAGAAGGAAATAAATATTTCTACACGTGGAAGGAGAAAAAATTCGTGCAGGCGGCCTATGCCCAATGTCGCAACATTTCCATTGACTATGCCATCATGGAAAAGGCGGAAAATGTACATGTGGTGCAAGGAGATTTTGGCTGGTCGGATTTGGGGAGTTGGGGCACGGTGTACGATCTAAATGAAAAGGATGATAACGGAAATGTCCTTTCTGAAGGGGTGCAATTGCTGCAGAGCTCAAATAATCTGGTGAGTATTCCCAAGGACAAGGTGGCCGTAATAGAAGGTCTGGAAAACTTTCTGATCGTTGATGCAGGAGATGTTTTATTGATCTGCCCTAAAAATGAATCGGATGAACTGAAAGACCTGATGCGTGAGGCCAAGAAGGTCCACGGCGATAGAATCTTATGAGGTTCTTTGGCGACTTACTTCGTACAGAGCCATAGAGCACGCCGATCCCACATTTAGCGACTCAATTTTCCCGGTAATGGGAATTTTGCCTCGTTCGTCGGCTGTGGCAAGAATCTCGGGAGAAACCCCAACATCCTCAGCCCCCATCACAATGCACAGAGGCCCGGTCAGATCTAACTGACCAATCGCATTCTCTGTCTTCTCGGTACAAGCCACCACTTTGATCCCGGCTTGCTTCATGTAACTCACCGAAAGACCAATGTTTGGCTCTCTGCAAACAGGGATAAAGTTCAATGCACCAGCTGAAGTCTTCACTGCATCGGCCGTCACCTGAGCGGCACCTTTTGAGGGAATGATGATTCCACTTGCTCCCATGCACTCGGCTGTACGGGCAATGGACCCGAAATTTCTGACATCCGTGATGCCGTCTAGTAGCACCAACAACGGCTGATTTCCCTTTTCAAATTCTTGTGCTATGATTTCATCTAAAGGAGAGTATTGAATAGGAGAGACGAATGCTGCGACTCCCTGGTGATTCTTTCTGGTAAGTCGGTTCAGTTTCTCGGCAGGGACCACAGAGCTTGGAACCTCGTGCTTGCTTAGAGCCTCTCGCAGTTCGGTTATCAGATCACCTTTTAGTCCTTTCTGAACATAGACTTTTTCCAGATGCTTGCCTGAGGCGATGGTTTCAAGGACTGCTCTAATCCCGTAGATTAGATGTTCGGGTTGTTTTGTCATTATTCGCCTTTTCGTAATCGGCCTACTTGCTTGTACCAATCTTTTTCGTAATTCCTATCTTTTCTGAGCACGTACGTGTCTCCAAAAAGGGTCGATACCTTTATGAATTCGAATTCGATATTGTCGTACACCCACGTTTCGCCATTGTCAGTCCGGTACATTTCATAAGGAGTGCCGTAAGTTATGAAAATGATCCCTCTGTCTGTTTTCCAGCCTTGCTTATAGGTGGTGAAATATTGGTTGGCAAACTCCACGCTTTTGAAATACTTGCGTATCGAATTTCGAGCTCTGAATTTGGTCCCATACGTATTGATCCAAAATTCATCGAAGGTTCGTTTTGGTCGGTTGGAGGTGGTTAGGGTTCTATACTCTGCCTCGGTAGTGATGTACTTCATTGGAGGAATTAACTCACCAATTAGACGATACGCAGGATAATAGGGGGGAGCCTTCATCAAGGCCAAGCCATCATCAATCAACGTGTCATTTTTGAAATAATAAAATTTGTAATCAACTAGCTCGAAGGATTCATTCACGAGGTAGGTTGAGTCCTCAAAAAACCTAGGGGCCAATTGTTTCATTTCCTCCATGGGAGCTTCTGCTGGGCCAAACCTGTCCGAGTAGCTGGTTACTTCCATAGCAGCTTCCGAACTCCAGGTAAGGTCATTGGTAGTCAAATAGGTAGTCAACAGAGGTTGCCCTTTTCCCATGGGATAGAAAGAAGGGAAGGTGCCCCGACCATTGGTGAGAGGTACATCGAAGTAGAAGTTGAAATCCGAGGCGAAGTTGATGACAAGAAGTTCTTCATTATCCAATGGCTGAAAACTGATGCTCCCTCTCCACAAAGACGCTGTGCTTTCTACTTCGTTGATTTTTGGAAAAAACACGCGATGATCTTCAGATTCATAGCCTCGCTGGATTAAGTATTCTTTTGTCCACACAGTAGAACTGTCCGTGGTGATCAACAAATAAACTGTCACCGTGCGTCCATCTTGCGTCACTCGATATTGTAGCTTCACGGGCGCATCGGGATCGTATTGATGGCTCATGTCTAGTCTTGCGAGATTCAGCCCAAAAGCTGGACCTACCAAAAGCATGATCAAAAAAGAAAATATAATTGAATGAAGATTCTTTCGTCCTTCCATATTTTTTCAAAGTAACATCAATGTCCGATTATTTATTTTTTTTGCCGAAACTTTTTCCATGAGCGTTTACACGACAGAGATCACTTCAGACCAAATACCTTCTGACAACCCGCTGCATCAGCGCTTGCTCAAGGCCTATCACGCGGCTGCTCCATTCATCGAGGGAGATGTGTTGGAACTTGGGTGTGGCGAAGGGCGTGGTGTCGAGATCATTGCTGAAAGAGCCAAATCGTATCTGGCTTTGGATAAAATTCCTGAAGTAATAAACAAACTGTCGGACGAGTTCCCTCACCTCACGTTCAAACAAGCGGTATTTCCGCCCGTAGATTTACCAGATGAAAGCTTTGACACCATCGTGAATTTTCAGGTGATAGAGCACATCAAAGACGATCATCTGTTTCTGAAAGAGATAGCCAGATTACTTAGACCAGGGGGGAAGGCCATCTTGACCACCCCCAATAACGTGATGACTTTGTCTCGAAATCCTTGGCACATTCGAGAATACACGGCCCAGTCGCTTACTGAGCTGAGCGAAAAGTATTTTACCAAAGTGGACATGCGAGGGATTGCCGGAAGTGAACGAGTGATGGAATACCATGAAAAAAACCGTCAGTCTGTTCGGAATATTATGAAATGGGACGTGCTGGATCTGCAGCATCGGTTGCCGGCCTGGGTGCTTAGAAAACCATATGAGATTCTGAATAGGAGAAATCGAGATGGATTGAAAGAAGGGAATGATGAATTGGTGTTGGCCATAGGGCAGGAAGATTACTTCCTCAGAGCGCAGCACGAGGACAATCTTGATCTATTTGGGATTTTGACTAAATAATTCATCGGCAGTCATATATTTGCCGACCAATTTGGGGGATTAGCTCAGTTGGCTAGAGCGCTACACTGGCAGTGTAGAGGTCATCGGTTCGAATCCGATATTCTCCACCAGACCCGGCCTTAATGGTCGGGTTTTTTGTTTCACCTCCCCCTGACCCCCTCCAAAGGGGGAGTGGTGAGGAGACGAATTGAAGGAAATCCTATTTCTTCCCACCGTGCGCTTTGGCTAGTGGTCGCTTCTTTATCATCCCTCCCTTGGCTTCTTTTATGGTGTGCATCACCATGAAGGCATCCCCGTCGATCTTGTCAATTTCTGTTTTCAGTTTCGCCAATTCCAGTCGAGTGATAAGTGTGTAGACGATATTGGTTTCCTTCAGTGTTTCGCCTTTTTTCGCAAAGCCCTTCTCGCCCTTGTAAATGGTACAACCTCTCCCCATTTTTTCAATCACCGCTACGCGTACCTCATCGGCATAGTCTGAAATTATGGTCACACCGATGTATTCCTCAATACCGTCTATGACAAAGTCGACGGTCTTGGAAGCGGCGAGGTAGGTGAGCATGGCGTAGAGTGCAACCTCGACGGTAAAAACATACGCCCCAATCCCAAAAATGACCACATTGATGAGCATAATGGCGTCACCAACAGTAAGGAAAGATTTTTTGCTAATGAAAAGGGCAAGCACCTCTGTGCCATCAATCACGGCCCCACCACGAATGGAAAGACCAATTCCAAGCCCAAGGAAGAATCCGCCGAAAACAGCAATAAGCAGTTTGTCATTGGTGACTACCGGAAAGTGAATGAAGTTCACCGCTAAGGCCAGCAAAATGATGGCCACTATACTTCGCAATGCGAAGGATCGTCCGACCGTGGAAAACGCAAGAAGCAAGAAAGGCAGGTTGATTCCAATGATCAGATAGGGCAGTGGGATGTCGGTGACTTCTTTGGAAATCAATGAGAGTCCCATGGCTCCACCGTCGATAAATGAGTTGGGGATCAGAAAGGCCTCCAATCCAAAACTAGCAGAGAGAATGCCCAGAATAACAGAAAAAGACTCCTTGAGAAAATGCCTGAATTCCACCTTTGCATCCCTCACTTCTCTTACGAGCTGTCGAGCAGTGAGTCTGCGCTGAAGCCATGTGGCACGGGCTTGTATGACTTTGACAAGGAAGGATTTAATGAAATTCATTCGGTTTCTTAACTAGGGGGAGCACTCATTGATCTGTTTCTAACCAGATGCACATCCGGTTATTACTTCTCTGTTTTTTTGTTTCGAGCCTGAATTTAGCGAATGCTCAAAATGTTTCAATTCTTTTTTTAGGTAACAGCCTAACTTATTCCAATGACCTACCCGGTTTGTTAGAAGACATTGGTCATGCGCACAATCAAACCATAGAAACAGACTGCCTCTGCTATCCAAATTATGGACTTGAAGATCACTGGCAGGATGGTGACTTTCAGAAAATGATGGAGACTAGCTCTTACGATTTTGTCATCTTTCAGCAGGGGCCATCCTCTCAAGATTATGGTCGTGAGAGCCTTCTGGAATTCGGCGGAAAAATCTCTGCTCTTTCTAAAAAACACAACGCCAAACCCGTCTATTTTATGGTCTGGCCATCTTTAGCCTACTATCACACGTTTGATGGAGTGATCCTGAATCACAGAGATGCTGCCTTTGAAAATGAAGCCACACTCGTCAGTGTTGGTGAAGTTTGGCGACAAATTCATGAAGACTACAACAAGGCTGGACTCTACGGATGGGATGGTTTTCATCCGTCAACAAAAGGCACTACACTAGCCGCATTGCTCCTTTATCAGTCTTTGATTGGTGATTTGCACGAAGATGTTTTAAAGAAGACCTTCAGAAAACATTTCTCAGATTCTGAAATCAGGATGGTTTTGGATGCTAAAAAGATAGCTGACTAAACCGCGGCTAAGGCAGCTTCATAGTTTGGTGCTTGTCCAACTTCCGGAACCAATTCTGTATAGGTCACTTTTCCTGATTCATCGAGCACCACAATGGCACGAGCATAAAGACCAGTGAACGCACTTTCAGTGATCTCCACGCCATACGCTTTTCCGAAATTCCCACCGTCCTTGAAACCACTGCCCATTGTCACATTTTCTATTCCCTCGGCTCCACAAAATCTAGCTTGAGCAAATGGTAAATCCATTGAAACACAAATCACAGATGTGTTTTCAAGTTTAGACGCATGTTGGTTGAACTCTCTTACTGAAGAGGCGCAAACGCCAGTGTCAACACTTGGGAAAATATTCAAAACCACTTTCTTGCCTTTCACATCATCAAGGCTGATGGTTTTCATATCAGGAGTAGTCAATAAGAAATCTGGAGCGTCTGATCCTACTTTAGGTAAATCTCCAACTGTAGATGCGGGTGCTCCGCCAAGGGTAATTTTTGCCATGTCTATTTAGTGTTTTTGGTGAAGTAATATAAGTTGAGCTCCGCTTAATTCGTTCCCTACTTGATCTCTTTTTCTTCTTGAGCATTGACAAAAAGCACATTGGATAATCCTTCGAAACCGAGGAATGTCTCAGGTCCTTTTTGCTTTATGACCTCCGTGCGGAAGCCAATTATTATCAGGTCGGCAGCCTTAGAAGTTTCTTTTATCATTTCCTTTCTATGCACACCTTCTTTTTTCGTAACTATTCGAATGTTATTCGCAGAAATAGGCAGCCTTCCTTCCTGGGCGAGTTCCACGAGTTTAGCTCGCTGCTCGGCTGATTCACCCTCCGGCAGAATGGTGTAAATTTTGATTTTAGCCTTGTGCCAATCGGGATGTCCCATCATGATGTAGGCCATCAAAATCATAAGGTTTGCATTTTCAAAATCACTCTGTGTGATCCAAATGTGTATCTCTCTTTTGAAGCCAAAACCCTTCTCCGATGTACTCAAAATGCAAAGGTCATAATTGGCCGCTCTCACCAAAGGAATGTTGTCGATGATGTCTCCTAACTCCTCGGGATGTTGTCTAGAAAATTCAAACAAGAACAGATTTCCCTCCTTGCCGGAAATGCTTGGTAGCTGCAGCGACTGTGCAATGGCCGTGGTATAGGATGGAGAAATCATCGTGTCCAGGTACACGTTGCTATGCACATCACTTGCGATTTTGATGAGTTTGAGCAAATCCTCCTCGGCTTGATGATGGGTGTCCCGCGAGAGGTAGCCATTCAGAAAATGAATGTATGTCCCGAATCCATAGCGATGACACATCCATCTGATCAGGTCAAAATCGGAGGTTCGCTCAAAAGCATTTTTACTTATGCAGATAACAGATGGTCGCCAATCTTGTTCTTGGGTTTCGGCTTTTTGGATGAAAATTTGGAGCTTACGAGAAAGCTGAAATATTACTCCTTGGAAGATTTTAGCGAGTCCTTTATTGTCTTCATTCACTCGGTTGATGATGAAATAAATAACCACCATCAGAGCCAACGAACCTGCCGCATATCCTGGATTCATTGAGAACATTAGGTAAAAACACATTACGGCTCCAATGAGTGAAAAGTACCATTTTGACCGAAAGGATGGGCGATAGGATGGGTCGGCAGCAAAGTGGTGAAGAAATGAAATAAGACAAATAGCCCCGTAGGTCACCATGAAGAACATGGAAATGATTTCGGCTACAAAGTTGACGTTTCCAATGGCCACAAAAACCAAGGCGATGACACTTGTAACCAAAACGCCATTAACTGGCTCATGACTTTTTTCCGCCTCTTTCCCAATCCAATTATTCAGAAAAGGAATTCCAAACACCTTATCACCAGCCAACGCTTGAAGGGTTCGAGGGGCTACCATGATAGATCCCAGCGCTGAAGAAAGGGTTGCACAAACCAGCCCGATGGGTATTATTGGCCCCCAAATTGCGATTCGTGACATAATCAACTGATCAGTCGCTAAGTCTTCAGGGCTTGCCGAGAGATTCAGTTTAAAGGCCGCCGCTATGTAGATCAGCATCCCCGCTACTGTTGCCCAGAGTGTTCCCGTGGGAATTGATTTTTTCGGTTCCTTTAGATCGCCAGACAGGCCTACCCCTGCGGCCATTCCAGTGAAAGCAGGAAATATGATGGCGAAGACATAAAAGAAACTATCTCCTTCAGGAATCGCTGATAAGAAATCAATGCTATTCGTTGATTGGTGGTCGGTAGTGCCAGCAAAAAACATGATGAGCGACACAAACAAAATGGCCACAACGCCATAAAGAGCCTTCATTCCGATATTGGCGCCTTTTGTGAGCATCAGCAGGCAAATGGCTAATGTGAGTGGAATACTTACAAACCTTTTGTCCGAAATGCCGAGTGCATATTCTTGATTGAGCCAATCGAAAACCGGAGTGAAGGCCTCCGCACAGGCAATTACATAAAAAGCAACACTAATGGCTTGAGAAAGGTAGAGTGCGAAACCGATGGCCGCTCCGATGTTTATTCCGAAAGATCTGGAGATGATGTAGTAAACACCCCCACCTTCCACTTTTTGGTTGGTGGCAATCTCAGCTACTGCCATGGCTGTTGGCAAGGTTACCAGATGCCCAAGGGCGACAATACCAAGTGTACCCAGCAAGCCCACATGCCCAACTGAATATCCAAATCGAAGAAATAATATCGCACCTAGGATGGTGGATAGGGTGGTCATAAAGACGGGAATTGTCCCGAAGTTCGCTTTCTTAATCCCTTCGATAGGAGGAGTCATCTGATGCTGGTTACGCCTTTGCAAGTAAACGAATTGGAATGGATTGGAAAATTACTCGGCGAAGATTCTCACCAAATCCTGTGCGAAGCAGTATCGCCATACATCCCAGTCATGACCTCCGTTGACGATGGTTAGCTCTTGCTCCAACTCTCTTTCTCGAAGGAATTCTCTCAGGCGAATGACCACATCGGTAATCTCGAATACATCATCGTCCCCGGTGGAGAGATAGAATTTTGGGAAATTACTTTTGTCCAATGAGTCATCGAAATACTCCTCATAGCTATAAGACTGCCATTTTAAGGTGTCAAATTCTCCATTGGTTTTGAAGACGTCTATTTTCCGGGAGGAGGAATTAGACGGTGGATATGGATAATATGCCGCAGGACTTAGTAAAATGGCAGCTTTGAAGAGCTCCGGGTATTTCATTGCAAAATTCAAGGAGCCATAACCGCCAGCTGAAACCCCTCCAATAATGCGTGAATTGTTAGCAGTTTGTGTGCTGAACAGCTCTTCCATATTCGGGACGAATTCTTCAATAAAGGCAGACTCCATTTGCTGAAGGCCATTGACGTACCAGGAGTTTTCACCGTCGAAGGTGACTGCTTTTATTGGTGGTATTGCACCAATGCGAATTAGGCTGTCAAGAATCGCTTGGACATTTCCTTCATCTAGATCAAACCAATCCAGATAGTTGCCGCCATGCCCATGAAGTAAGTAGAGCATTGGAGGGGTGCCTTCATATTTCTTAGCCCTTGGTTCATATACCCGATAGGGCACTTTCTTGCCGAGGTGCTCTGAGTACAGACTATCGGTTTGTACTTCTGAAGATCGAAAGCCATACGTGTTGACCTTGCATGACGAAAGAAGAAAAACAACGATACTAATTCGAAAGAGTCTGCAGGCTAGTGAAGGGAATTGCATGGTTTAAAAGTATGCAAACCAATTTAACCATGATTGTCATCTCACTCACAAACCTTCTTCCTTGCATGCCGTATATTTGCAGTGTTGAAGAAAGTCCTTTCCATATCGCTAGTCCTTGTAATGATGCTCGGTCATGTGGGCATCACCTATGGTACCCATTTCTGTATGGGATTGCCAATGATGAGCGAATTGATGATTGGGCACGAGCCGATGGATTGTGGCATGGGAAGTATGGATGATGTCATTCACCAACAAGAAGGTGTGAATTTCTCTATTCCTGATTGTTGTGATAACGAGTACATCTGTATTGAATTAGATGAAGTATTCAGTAAGAGCATTCCTTTAGAATTAGTAGCTCCCGTCGTATCCTCCTTTAGTGCTCCGGTCCTTTACACCATTGATCTTGATTTCAATATTGATCAACCAATCCCGGTTGACATATCTCCTCCTTTGCCGCCGCGGGATGTTACTACCCTGCATCAGGTATTCATAATTTGATAGAGTAAATGTTGAGGTGCAATATGCACCTTATCAACCGTCTAAATTATCCCGATTTGGGGATTTATTTAATCCAAAAAAACTCTATTAAATGAAATCAATATACTTCTATATTTTTATAGTTCTATCTACAATATCTGCTCGATCCCAAACCATTCGGGGGGCAGTCGATGATCAGAACCATGAGCCATTAATTGGTGCCACCGTCCAGGAACTGGGCACTCAAAACGGAGTAGTCACCGACGTTGAGGGACAGTTTTTACTAAAGCTCAGCAGCCGGAATTCTCTTATTGTCATTTCCTATACGGGATATAAGTCCGACACTCTTTCCGCAGATTTCTCTGGCATGATGCACATCACGCTAGAAGAAAACACCGAAGAGCTTGGTGAGGTGACAATAACGGCTAGCAGCACTTTTATGGATGATCTGGAATCCAAACACGTGGAGATCATCACCGAAGCGGAGCTGACAAAAGCCGCGTGCTGCAACCTCTCCGAAAGTTTTGAAACCAATGCCTCGGTGGACGTGTCCTTCACGGATGCGGTGAGCGGTGCAAAAACGATCAGAATGCTCGGTCTTGATGGGAGATACGTCCAAATCAATCGTGAAAACATTCCCAATGTTCGCGGACTTTCCGGTCGATATGGCTTAAGCTATGTACCCGGAACGTGGGTACAGTCAATTGATGTAGGGAAGGGTGCCGGAACAGTCGTGAATGGATACGAATCCATGACAGGTCAGATCAATGTGGAATTGAAGAAGCCTGAAAATAGTGAGACCCTTTACCTGAATTCGTATGCCAACTCCTTTGGCCGATTGGAACTCAACGCCAACCATGCCAGAGATCTGAACGACCGATGGAGCACAGCCTTTCTTTTTCACTCCAATTACTTTGGGAATGAAATTGATAACAATGATGATGGGTTCATGGATTTGCCAAAAAGCAAGCAGATCAATTTTATGAACCGCTATAAGTTTCACGGAGAAAACCTGGAATCACAGATTGGCTTCACGGTGATGGTAGATGAAAAGGCTGGTGGACAGCTCGGGTTCGATTTTGGGGATGATTTCCGCACCTCACCTCAATACGGGTTCTCTAGCAAAACCAGACGAGCGGAAGTGTTTGGGAAGACCGGACTCTTGTTCCCGAATAAGCCATATAAAGGTTGGGGCTTCATTTATTCAGGAGCCTATCTGGACATTGACGGTGGTTTTGGTCGTGACAATTATCTGGGAAAAGAAACGACGCTCTATGGAAATGTGATTTTTCAGAACATCATCGGAAACTCGTTCCACCAGTACAAAACGGGCGTGAGCATGCTCTACGACCAATTTGATGAAGTATATGCCGACTCGGCTTTTGCCCGGAAGGAAATTGTGCCTGGGCTGTATTACGAATACACCTATTCGCCCGGAGATAAATTTTCGCTACTGCTGGGTGCACGCACGGATTTCCATAATTTATATGGTAATTATTTCACTCCACGACTTCACACGCGTTATCAGTTTTCTGAAAATACGACCCTTAGGGCTGCTATCGGAAGAGGGTACAGAACACCAAATACCATTGTAGAAAACAGCAACATTCTGGTTTCCTCACGTCAGTTGATCATTCAGGAAAATCCTGAACCCGAGGTTTCATGGAACATGGGTGGCAGTTTGGTCACAGCTATTCCCTTTGGTGATAAAAAAATGGGACTAATCGTTGACTACTTCTATACGACTTTTGAGAATCAATTGATCTACGACATGGATCAAAATTCCAGTCAGTTGAATGTGTACAATTTGGATGGAAAGTCATTTGCAAACAGCTTCCAAGTAGAGGGGAATTATAGATTCACAGATTACCTGAGCGTAAAAGGAGCCTACAAATTTTATGATGTGAAAACCACGATAAATGGCAAATTGAGAGAGGTGCCGTTCAACTCCAGAGATCGTTTTTTCTTCAACACTTCGTATGCTACTAAGTATGACAAATGGGAAGTAGATGCAACGCTTCAGTGGTTTGGTAGCAAACGATTGCCAGACACTTCAGACAAGCCGGCTGATTTTCAACTGCCCGGAACCACGCCTGATTTCTTCCTTCTCAATGCCCAAATCAGTCGAGGCTTCAGATGGGGAAATATTTACTTAGGGTCGGAAAACTTATTGAACTTTACTCAGTCCAACCCGATCATCGATAGTCAGAATCCGTTCAGCGATGATTTTGATGCATCGATCGTTTGGGCACCAGTGGCGGGTAGACTGATTTATGCAGGATTTAGATATAAAATAAAGAGATAATTATGAGAGCACTATTTTTAACTACGATGCTTGGACTGGCGATAGTCGCCTGGTCACAAAAGGCACCAATTAAGGTGGCGGATGGTCACAAAATTGAAATCAAAACGTCAGCTATTTGTGAAATGTGCAAGGAGGCTATTGAGTACGATCTGGCCTTTGAAAAGGGAGTGAAAAGTGCCGTTCTTAATTTGGATAACAAGGTGGTTACGGTGGTTTATAATGAGAAAAGAACTGCACCTGAAGTTATAAGGAAGAGAATCACAATGGTTGGGTACCATGCCGATAGTTTGGCTCGCAATGCGGACGCATATGACAAACTGCCGGAGTGCTGCAAGGATGGCTCGCACGGTACACCTATTCCTCAATTACCTACGAAAAAAGACAATTAACCCTCAAAAAACTGAAACATGAAACCAATGAAAGCGATTTTGTACTTAGCAGTTGTGATTGGATCATTGTCCGCTTGCACCAATAAATCAGAAAAAGCAACGGAAGCAACTTCCTCAGAGGCGACCGATGAAATGGCGATGGGAAATAACAAAGGGATGGAGGTTATCTCAGATGCATTGACCAATTACCTGGATCTCAAGGATGTCTTGGTTCAAACGGATTCGGAATCAGCAAAGGCGGCAGGAGCGGCGCTCAGTGTCTCCTTATCTACTGAGAACTTTGATGCGTCTTTGGTAGAAGCCGCCAACCTCATTGCCAGTTCTGACGATGTGGAGGCGCAACGCGCCGCTTTCAAAACCATCACCGATGGGCTGATCGAAACGTTAAAATCAAACGGCGAGGAAGACGGTCTTTTTGTTCAGTACTGTCCCATGGCCTTTGGCAATTCCGGGGCAAGCTGGTTGAGTCTTTCCGAAGAAATCAGAAATCCGTATTTCGGAGATAGAATGCTGAAGTGCGGTAGGGTGACCGAAGAACTTTGATCATGATGAAGCACACATATCAAATTTCGGGAATGACCTGCGATGGATGCCGTGAGCATGTAGAAGAGGTACTTCGTGGTGTTGCAGGTGTGTCGGGCGTGACCGTGGATTTAGCGAAAAAGGAAGCTTCCATTGAAATGACCAATCACATTGAAACTCAAAAATTTCAAGAGGTACTTGCGAAGGATGGTGGTAAATACGGAATACACGATCAGGGTAACATGAAGGAATCACTACATCCTATGCCGGAAATCAAATCATCGAGCATGAAGCCCATTTCTTTGGCGACCTACAAGCCGCTCATTCTGATCGTGCTTTTTGTGGCAGGGGTTCCGGCGCTTGTTCAGATAGGAGCGCCTTGGTCTTGGATGCTGTGGATGCGCCATTTCATGGCAGGCTTCTTTCTGACGTTCAGTTTTTTCAAGCTCTTAAATCTCAAAGGATTTGCATCGTCCTATGCCATGTATGATTTGCTTGCGGCTAAATGGAAAACATGGGGCTTCATTTACCCCTTTGTGGAGCTGGGACTTGGGATCGGTTATTTGGTTAATTACTACCCTATTTTGATTAACTGGATTACGGTGGTTGTACTCGGATTCAGCAGCATCGGGGTGATTCAAAGCAACCTTTCCAAAAGAAAAATCAAGTGTGCCTGTCTTGGGGATGTATTTGATTTGCCCATGAGCACAGTCACCATTATCGAGGACTTGACGATGGTGGCCATGGCAGGTTGGATGATTTTTAGTCTTTAAAGCCAATAAGCTATATGTATCGCACAATCATTTTTTTGACTACAATGATAGTGATTTTGGGTTGTGAACCTTCAGAATCAAACAACGCTTCATTGGCTTTGGAATCTCCTGCTGGAGAAAACTCTTCACTGCCATATCTAATAAAGGGAGATGACGGTAATCTTTATATGTCTTGGGTAGAGGAAAGAGATTCGGGGTGGATTGACTTGAAATATTCGGTGTTGCAAGGTGATGCATGGGAGACTCCTGAACTTATCGCTTCAGGCAATAATTGGTTTGTCAATTGGGCGGACTATCCTCAGATGGCCGTTGATCAGAAGGGAAATATGATTGCTCACTTTCTTGCCAAGAGCTCAGCAGGAACATACTCTTACGATGTGAATGTGATGTATAAACCAGCTGATGGTGAATGGTCTGGTCCCGTAATTCCTCATGATGATGGAACCCCAACTGAACATGGATTTGTCACCATGCTCCCGCGAAATGATGGGACTTTTCTATTGGCTTGGCTAGATGGACGAAATACAGGAGGAGGTGATGATAGCGATCATGACAGTCATGAAGGTGGTGGGGCGATGACGCTGCGTTCGGCTGTGATGGGCATGTCCGGAAAAGTCACGAATGGTGTGGCGCTGGATGAGCGGGTATGCGATTGTTGTCAGACAGGAGGGGCAATGACTTCACAGGGGCCGGTGATTGTGTATCGAGACCGATCAGAAGTAGAAGTGAGAGATATGGCATTTGTACAGAAAACGAAGAATCAATGGTCTGAGCCGACGATGGTGGCGGCAGATGGGTGGATGATCGAAGGCTGTCCGGTAAACGGACCAAGAATAGCATCAATTGATGATGCAGTGGTAAGTACTTGGTTTACGGGAGTCAATGATCAGTCAGTTGTTAAAGTGGCTTTCATGAACTCGAATAATACGTTTGATGCGCCAATTATCGTGGATGATTCCGCCTCGGTAGGACGAGTGGATATTGTTATGATCGATCAAGAAAATGCGATTGTCAGTTGGCTTGATCTGGATGATGATATTCCTCAAATAAAATATCGTTTAGTTTCCAGAGATGGACGACTTGACGATCCGGTTTTGGTAACGGAAACCAGTGCTTCCCGTGCCAGCGGATTCCCTCAGATGGAGGTGGTGGACGGAGCGCTGTATTTCGCCTGGACGAATCTTACTGAGAGCGGTTCCATGGTGGAGGTGAGGAAAACGGAGTATTGAGGTAGAGAGGACTCCAAACAAAAAAGCCCCGACTTGTCGGGGCTTTTTTGCAGAGGAGGAACTTGAACCTTCATTTTTAACCATTGATAATCAATTAGTTATGAGTATTATTTGAGGATTGTTAACCGTATGATTTGCACTTTTCTGGTCGCAATTGACTCCAGATCGCAGCGGCGCACCGCCCCTTTTCCAAATCACCTCATAGCTTGATCAAAAGCAGGTGCTTTTAATTCTTGCTCAGCTCTTGATATGCCGTACTTATTGGCTACCTCAGGCCATTTTGCGACGGCTTTCGTTACCTCTTCGATAATTGCCTTGGCCTTTGGCTCATCCAGTCGGAAAAATGGATGAACTTCCATTGCAAGAGCAAGTTCAAGCGCATTGTCATCTTCTGATACATTCAATTTTAGACCTGTGCCGGTTTCGACCGGATTGATATCATAAGCAGGGGATAGCCGCCAGCCCTCATTAGTCAGTATGAAACCATGGTTCCTCAGGTGATCATCGGTGTTTGAAACGCAGATGTTAAATACGATCCTCCTCCAGAGCTCTTCTAGATCATCTGCCACGTTAGCACCATTTTTGGAGATGAATTCAACCAACTCTAGATAGCTCGCACCTGCAGACGCATCAGTTCCATCGGTGTATCCAAGTTGTGTCATTGCAGATGTGAAATGAATCCTTTGGCCGTCGTTCGTTCGATCAAATCTTTTAGTAAGAAAGATATGGTGATCGCTTGAGAACTTCCGAGCCTGACACTCCTCCATATGTATTCCTGCAGCTATGGCTAATTCATATGTCACCATTTCCCAAGCTCCAATATTACCAGAATCGTTCTTGCTTGGGAACTTAGCTATCCAAAGATGGTTATCTGGGTCAAGGACACTTGCTTTTGGTCTTGCACCTCCAAGAGACGAACCAGGATTCACCAGCATATTTAACCATTGAAGGTATTCTGGATTATCGATGGCGTCTTCCTCCTCAAGTCTTAAGCTTATTTGCTCGAGCTCTCGGATGGATGTCCACGGAGGACTCGCTTGTCTTTCGTCATCGCTAAGAAATGTTCCATCAGGATCAAGCTTAAATCTTAGTCCGCCCAATCGATGACCGTCGTACACACCCAGAAGATAATCGGTTTCAAAGAGTGTATTTCTTTTTCTGTCCTGGAGCCTTGCCACAGCTGCTTCACGTCGTTGCATAAGTACTCTTCCCCATCGATCAGGAGATGAGTCTAGAAACAGACCGAAGTTGGATTTATTCTCATCATTCAGATATTGTGACCCACTGTAAAGTTGTAGGTCCGAATCTAGTGTCTGGACAAACTTTGAAGACAACCAGGACTTGTCATATTCGAAAGAGAATATTTCTTTTCCTCTTGATAGCTCAGAGGACAGGATGCCCATGGGAAGTGGGCCACCCACTTCTTTCCAGTCTGCATATACATATATTTCTCTCTTTGCCATGATTAACTCTTCTTAGGTGCACGTTCTTTTGTTGACAATCCAGCATCTTGCAATTTTCTTCCCAACTCATCATCTTTTGCCAGGAGTAAAAAATCTTTTTCCAAACCCAACACCTTTAAAACATTGATGTAATTTCCAATGCTCACGGTAGGTTGCCCTTTTTCAATAGATGATAGCGTAGGTCTACTGATCCCTGCCCTTTCAGACACGATTTCAGTACTAAACTTGCGCCTTAACCGGGCAAGTTTGATCTGCTCTCCAACTGTTTCGAGAATCTTACTCGTTTTAGGAAGCAAATGGATGGATGTGTTTTTCATAACGTAAATTATAGTTTACAAATATACATATTATTGTAAATCATGTTTTACATTATAGTATTTCAAGTAATTTATTTGACGCTATTCATCTTTTCATGCTCCCCCAATAGTTATTTTATAGATACCATGACAAGTTCATCTTTCGATTTTGTAATCGCAACCGTTACAAATCCACAAAAACACACATTTATCTATCCGTTTCTTTTCAAATTATATGAGAGTGTGTAGTAGGGGAGCTTCCGACGACTCTTTAAAGAGGTTTTTTTGGGATTACCTTCGGTGATCCCGTTTGGGGGGTTGTCAAGCAAAGCCTTCTCATTTCATTTCGAAAGTTCTTTTTTGTTTCTTTCTCTAATTGAAGCCAAGGCTTCATTCTTTCAGAAACAAAAAACCCAACACTAAAGTGTTGGGTAATTGCTTGCAGAGGAGGAGGAACTTGAACCTCGAATTTTACACATTGAATATCAATCAGTTACATATATCAATTTATTAGTGGTAACCGACTTGGTAACCGAATGATTTGATTGAAATTGAATCCTTTTAATTTGTCATATTATCGAATACTAGGATTCTTACCCTTCATGTTTATACATAAATATCAACTAGTTACAATCTATTCCAAAATCTGTTCACCGAATTGCTCCAATTTAGATTAGTGCCTTTTTTAATCAATTAGCACAGTGATAGAGCCATTTATACTTGAATTTTATAACACTTCCCCCTAATTGTGTAAATCCTTCTTTTATACTTTCCGTATCTTTACCTAGTTGAAAAAGATAATTTCTATATCGCTTTCAGTTTTACTGCTTCTAGGCAGCACAGGTCTAACCTATGGAACTCATATATGCGGGGGACATCCCGTCCTTAGTGAATTCATGATTGGGGAAAAGGATTTGGACTGTGGTATGGCCATGATGGATATGCCAGAGAATGAGGCTGGAGATCATTTCACTAATCCAGACTGCTGCCAAAATCAATACCTCTCATCTAACACAGACGATTCATTCAAAAAGAGCCTTTCTCTGGAGTTGTCGACTGTTTTTGTTGCGACGACTATAGCGAGTCTTATTTATTCATTCGAGTTATTTCCATTACTAGAACAACCCTTAGCGGTTGATAACTCTCCTCCATTCCTGAAACGGGACATCACTGTCTTGCATCAGGTTTTCCTTATTTGATTTCTTGATTTGAATCTGCGTCGACGCTTTTTCTAAGTGTCTAGTCGTGTATTTATCAAATCAGAAATCAAACAATGCTTAACAATATAATTAAATACTTTCTTGAGAATCGTCTAGTGACGGTACTCATTCTGATAACACTGGTGGCATGGGGTATCGTTACCTCTCCATTCAACTGGAACACGGGTTTCCTTCCAAGTGATCCTGTGCCTGTTGATGCCATCCCTGATATTGGAGAAAACCAACAGATCGTTTTCACTCAGTGGCCAGGTCGTTCACCACAGGACATTGAAGACCAGGTGTCATACCCAATGACGACCTATTTGTTGGGGATACCAGGGGTAAAGTCAATCCGTAGTTCGTCGATTTTTGGGTTTTCAATGATCAACATCATTTTCGATGAAGAAATTGAATTCTACTGGTCTCGATCTCGAATCCTTGAGAAGCTCAATTCTATTCCTTCAGGACTTTTGCCAGAGGAAGTCAAACCGACACTAGGACCAGATGCAACTGCATTGGGTCAGGTATTTTGGTACACCATCGAAGGACGGGATAAAGACGGAAATGTTACTGGTGGTTGGGATTTGCATGAAATCAGAACGGTTCAGGACTTCTACGTCAAATATGGATTGAATGCGGTGGAAGGGGTTTCTGAAGTTGCCTCAATTGGTGGTTACGTTCAGGAATATCAGATTGACGTTAATCCTGACGCTTTGAAGGCCTACAATATCCCGCTAATGATGGTGATGCAGGCTGTGCGCAAATCCAACCGCGATGTAGGTGCGAAAACCATTGAAATTAACCAAGCGGAATACCTTGTCAGAGGGCTTGGTTACATCAAAAGCGTGGATGACCTTGAAAAGGCCGTAGTGGCAGTTCAGGACAATGTACCCATACGCATTAAGGATGTTGCCGTGGTTAGTCTGGGTCCTGCAACTCGCAGAGGCGCTCTGGATAAAGAAGGAGCTGAGGTGGTAGGTGGAGTAGTAGTGGCCAGATACGGATCCAACCCATTGGAAGTCATCAACAATGTGAAAAAGAAGATCCAGGAAATAGCTCCAGGTCTCCCAAAGAAGACCCTAGCCGATGGAACAGAAACTCAACTGACAATAGTACCCTTCTATGACCGTACCCAATTGATTCATGAAACCATTGGGACATTGGAAACAGCACTTTCCCATGAAGTCCTAATAAGTATCATTGTTGTATTGGCTCTACTCCTTAACCTAAGAGCATCCATTATTATTTCTAGTTTGTTACCAGTTGGTGTCCTGCTCACATTCATTGTCATGCGCTACACAGGCGTGGACGCTAATGTGGTAGCATTGTCGGGGATTGCCATTGCTATTGGCGTTATGGTAGATGTTGGGATCGTATTTGTGGAAAACATCATTCGGCATCTGGAAATGCCAGAAAACCATGGAGCCAAAGGGCAAAGCCTTTTAAAAGTCATATTTGAAGCAACCAAGGAAGTGGCTTCTGCAATTACTACTGCGCTGGCTACCACCGTAGTAAGTTTTGTTCCGGTATTTGCCATGGAATCAGCAGAAGGCAAGCTGTTCAAGCCATTAGCATTTACAAAGACCTACGCGTTACTTGGCTCATTTGTTCTCGGATTAGTGGTCTTACCCACACTTGCCTACTTCATCTTTGGCATCAATTACGATAAGAAGAGAGTTCGGGGAATATGGAATATAGCCTTCATTACTGGAGGAATTATTCTGGCGGCTTACCTGCAAATGTGGTTACCATTGGTGCTTTGCCTTGTAGGAATCAATAACATGCTGGAGAATAAGTGGACTGGTAAATTCAAGAGCTTGCCCGACTACATCAATATTGCGCTTGCGCTTTTCATTGCCAGTTTTTTCTTAGCGGAAGAATGGATGCCATTAGGTGTCCAAACTCACTTGATTTTTAATTATTTATTCGTAATAGCCTTGATTGCGACCATTTTGGGTGCATTAATGTCGGTGGTTTATTTCTATGAACCGATTTTGAAATGGTGCCTGGTAAATAAAGGCAAATTCCTATTGCTTCCACTTTTCACCATTCTTCTGGGAGTAATCATTTGGTTGGGATTTAACAAGGTCTTCGGCTTCATGGGAGAAAGTATCAAGGAAACAAAGCCATGGAAATCCTTGTCAGCGACCTTCCCAGGTATTGGTTCTGAGTTCATGCCTTCCCTGAATGAAGGGAGCTATCTGCTGATGCCTACTTCAATGCCTCACGCAGGTGTGGATCAGAATAGATTGGTTGTAAGTCAACTCGATATGCTCGTCAGTCAGATTCCTGAAGTTGAGACGGTAGTGGGAAAATTAGGAAGAGTAGAATCCGCATTGGATCCGGCACCTGTTTCGATGTATGAGAATGTGATCAACTACAAATCAGAATACATAGTTGATGAAGATGGGCATAGAAAACGATTCAAAACAGATAGCGAAGGTCGGTATGTACTCGTGTCGGGAGAGACAGTTTCCAATAATGAAGCACTTGAACTTGGAGTGCAGCCGACTCAACTTATAGCAGATGGCAATGGTCAGTACTTCAGAAATTGGAGGGAGCACATCAAATCTCCGGATGATATCTGGGAGGAAATAGTAAGCAAAACCAAGATTCCGGGAGTTACTTCTGCTCCGAAGTTGCAGCCGATTGAAACACGATTGGTAATGTTACAAACGGGCATGCGGGCACCTATGGGCATCAAAGTTTATGGACCTGACTTAAAGACCATTCAGGATTTCGGATTCCAACTGGAGACAATTCTCAAAGAGGTTCCATCTGTGAAGTCTGAAGCAGTATTTGCTGATCGAATTGTCGGCAAGCCATACCTCCATTTGAACATCAATCGGGATGAAATTGCAAGATACGGGCTAAGTGTAGAGGATGTGCAGCAGACCATTGAAACGGCCATTGGAGGAATGAAAATTACTTCTACTGTGGAAGGAAGAGAACGATTTCCGGTGCGAGTGAGATACCCAAGAGAGTTACGTGATGATCCTGAATCGTTGGGAAGAATTCTACTATCTACCCCGACAGGTGCTCAAATTCCATTAAAGCAAGTAGTTGAGTTTGAATATGTGCGTGGGCCACAAATGATCCGTAGTGAGGAAACCTTCCTTGTGGGTTATGTGCTTTTCGATAAGAAGGACGCTGCTGCCGAAGTGGATGTTGTAAATGCATCACAACAAGCCATCAAGGATAAAATTGATTCAGGGGAACTGATTGTTCCAGCTGGTATTAGCTACAAATTTTCAGGAACGTACGAAAATCAGGTCAGAGCCGTCAAGCGACTTTCGATTGTCATTCCAATAAGCTTACTGGTCATCTTCTTGCTTCTATACTTCCAGTTCAAAACGGTCATCGCCTCCTCTATTCACTTCTCAGGAGTCTTCGTGGCATTTGCGGGAGGATTCATCATGCTATGGCTCTACGGGCAGGATTGGTTCCTTAATTTCTCCGTCTCCGACACAAATATGAGAGACCTCTTCCAAATGGATCCGGTCAATCTGAGTGTCGCTGTGTGGGTTGGGTTTATCGCATTGTTCGGAATTGCCACGGATGATGGAGTGATCATGGGAACCTACATCCATCAGGTATTTGAAGAGCGCAAGCCTAACACGGTTGCAGACGTACGCGCTGCGGTACTTGAAGCTGGAAAGAAGCGAGTGCGACCGGCCATGATGACAGCAGCTGTGGCAATTATTGCCTTGCTACCAGTCCTCTCTTCAACGGGGAAAGGATCAGACATTATGGTGCCAATGGCCATCCCAACATTCGGAGGAATGACCATACAAATCATGACCATGTTCGTCGTACCCGTTTTGCAATCATTTTGGCGCGAGACAGTGATTAACAATCAAAACAAGAAACTGAAATGAGATATCTAGCATTTATTATCGTCGTTTCACTTGGGTTTGCTGGAAACACACAGACCCTTGAGGAGTATCAACAGTATGCGTTGGAAAACAACCCTGCACTCCAGGCAAAGTACAAGGATTTTGAAGCCGCAATGCAGCGTGTTATCCAAGTCAAGGGGCTTCCAGATCCTACGCTTTCAGTGAGTGCATTTGGGCGAATGACCGAAACACGGGTAGGGCCACAAATGGCCAGATTCACTTTGTCGCAGATGTTTCCTTGGTTTGGAACATTACGTGCTCAAGGTGACGCATCGACGCTCATGGCGGAGGCCAGTTTTCAGCGATACGTGGATGACCAAAACAAGCTGAGATTTCAGGTTGCCAAAGCATACTATCCACTAGTTGAGATAGATCAGCTTTTGAGCATTCAAGAGGAAACCCTCATGCAGTTGAAATCATGGAAATCGCTAGCTACAGCCAAATACGAAAATGGAAAAACGAGTTTAGCCGATGTGCTCAGGGTTGACTTACTGATTCAGGAGCAAGAGACGGATATTCTCCTTCTTGAACAATTAAAACGCCCTCTGACTACCAATTTCAATAACCTTTTAAATCGGCCAGATAGTTTACAAGTTGAAGTTGCGGTTGATATTGAAACAGAAACCGGAATACTACTTTCCGAACAAGATTGGAATGAACACCCGCTTATTCAGGAATTGGAACTCAAAATCCAATCGAAGCAGAAGCAGGTTACGGTGATTGAAAAACAAGCGCTTCCGAAAATTGGAGTCGGGCTTGATTACATCATTGTTGCCGAACGGTCAGACATGAATGTACCGGGAAACGGCCAGGATGCAATAATGCCCATGGTAACGGTAAGTCTCCCAATTTTCCGGAAGAAATACAAAGCTGCTCTAACCGAGACACGACTGCAATCGGAAGGATTTGAACTGATGACTCAGGCAACCAAAAACGAGTTATCGACTGGCTTTGAGAATTTGAAATATGATGTTCAGAAAGAGATTCAATTGTCAGAACTCTATTCAGAACAGCGCATGGAAACCCAACAGATTCAGAGCCTTCTTGTAGTGGAATTTAGCAATTCAGGAAAGGAACTTATCGAGCTTTTACGAATTCAAATGCAACTCTTGAATTACGAAAAACAGCTGGTGAAATCAAAAACAAGACTTTTATCTGCACTTGCCAACTTGGAGTACATCACGGCAAAGAGCAACTAAATCATAAGACAATGAAAAAATTACTTCAAAACAAATACGCACTGATTGGCTTCACATTGATAGTTGGTGCATTGATAGGCTGGGTACTTAAACCCTCCACAGCGTCTACTGAAGACGCTAGTGAGCATGAACATATCGCCGATGCAAGTGGCGTATGGACATGCAGCATGCATCCTCAGATCCGACAAAATGAACCCGGTGCATGCCCTATCTGTGGGATGGATTTGATCCCGTTAGATTCGGATATTGACATGTCTGATCCTATGGCAGTGACCATGTCACCCACAGCGATGAAGCTAGCTAATGTTGTGACGCAGCTAGTTGGCGTTGGGGAGGCATCCAAGTCCATCCGATTAAATGGCAAGGTGATGGAAAATGAGAAGCAGGTTTATACCCAAGCTTCACATATTCCAGGCAGAGTAGAGAGTTTGAGTGTTGATTTCACTGGGGATTTTGTTCAAAAAGGGCAAATAATCGCCACGATCTATTCACCAGAATTGGTAACAGCGCAGCAGGAGCTTTTCGAAGTTCAGAAAATAATGGACTCACAGCCAGCCTTGTTTGAAGCAGCTCGCAAAAAGCTCCTTAATTGGAAATTAACAAACGCACAGATTGACAAAATACTCGAAAATGGAAAGCCTATTGAAACCATACCCATTCGAGCAGAGCGATCTGGATACGTAAAGCAAAAAATGGTGAACCTCGGTGATTATATCAAACAAGGAATGCCGATCTACATGATTGCCGACTTATCAAAAGTTTGGGTGATGTTCGAAGGTTATGAATCGGACATCAAGTACCTGAAGAAAGGCGCAACCATTGACTTCACGATTGCTTCATTGCCCGGCGAGACGTTCACAGGCAAAATCTCCTATATCGATCCTGTAATCAATCCCAAAACACGAGTAGCGAAATTGAGAGTGGAAATGAACAATTCTGGAAATCAACTGAAACCGGAAATGTTTGCTTCCGGTCAGCTCAAATCCAGTCTGGCGTCAACCGATGAACTAATCATTCCTAAATCAGCTGTGATGTGGACAGGCCAGCGATCAGTCGTTTATGTGAAAACCGCGAGCGAAACAGGTATGTCATTTAAAATGCGAACGGTCACTTTAGGAGCTGCTCTAGGTGATAGCTATGTGATAGAGGAAGGACTGGAAGTAGGTGAAGAGATTGTAGTCAATGGAGCCTTTAGTGTAGACGCTGCTGCTCAGTTGGCAGGTAAGCCGAGCATGATGAGCCCCGAAGGTGGAGCTACCATGACGGGGCATAATCATGGAGGGAATTCAGAAATTAAAAATGAACCAGCCAGTGATCAGTTCATAGTAAATGTGGGAACTAAAACTTATAAGGTACCTACGGAATTCCAAGATCAGATCCATCTCATTTTCGCAAACTATCTGGATGTCAAAGACGCATTGGTGGCTAGCAATTCCACTGAAGCAAAATCGAAAGCAAAAAATCTTAACAAGAGCATTGTTGAAGTAGACATGAGGCTGGTCAAAGGAGAAGCTCACATGGAATGGATGAAAGATTCGGAGGTACTAAAAGCAACAGCAACAGCCATTGGCAAGGGGGGTAATCTTGATGAAATGAGAATGATGCTTTCTCCATTGAGCGATCAATTATTTCATACCCTAAAAAAATTCCAGGTAAGCGTTGAAGGGTATCGCCAATTCTGTCCGATGGCCATGAACAATACGGGAGCCTATTGGCTCAGTGATTCTGAAAAGATTTTAAACCCCTACTTCGGTGATGCGATGCTCACCTGTGGGAATGTAGAAGAAGAACTTAAATGATTTTAAACTGATAAACTTTTAGAAAAATGAAAAAGTACATCTTATCCCTTGGGACATTGACTTTATTAATGTCCTGCTCAACTCCTCAAAAGGAGAACAAAACGGAATCTACTGAATCAGTAGCTTCAGAAGCCAAAATAGTAACTGAAGATCAATCTAGTGCTCTTTCAGACTATTTGACACTGAAGGATGCATTGGTCCAAACCGACGCTTCAGCAGCGAAAAGTGCCGGCAACAAACTTGTAGCATCGGCAACAGCTGAGAATTGGAGTGCTGATATGGTTAATGCGGCAGAAGCAATAACATCCAGCGATGACGTTGAAGCGCAACGCACATCTTTCAAAACGGTGACGGCTGGGCTGATAGCAGCACTTAAAGCAAACGGCACTGAAGATGGAGTTTATGTACAGTATTGTCCTATGGCATTTAAAAACACGGGAGCAAGCTGGATAAGTGCATCTGACCAAATTAGAAATCCATACTTCGGAGATAAGATGCTCAAGTGCGGCAAAGTAACTGAAGAACTGTAATCATGACTACCCTCCACATCAAAAACATGGTTTGTGATCGCTGCAAAAAAGTGATCAAAGACGAGCTGACTACCCTCGGCGTGGAGGTGTATTCTATTGAATTAGGAGTGCTCGAGATTGACCCAAAATCAGTTGATCTTGAATCCATCGCTAGTACCATTGAAGCACATGGTTTTGAGTTGATCGAAAGTAGGGAAGAAATCATTATCGAGAGCATAAAGGTATTTCTCATTTCCATATTTGAAAAGCTCCCTATTCAGAGAAAGAACAAGCTTTCAACCATGATCTCCGAGGAGTTAGGAAAGGACTATTCATCACTGAGTAAAATTTTCTCACAGAGGGAGCACATTACTATTGAGAAATATTTCCTCTGCTTGAAATTGGAGAAAGTCAAAGAGTTGATTCAGGACGGAAACCATTCTTTCTCTCAAATTGCTAATATGCTTGATTATTCAAGTATTAATCATTTATCAGGTCAGTTCAAACAGGAAACTGGCCTCAGTATGTCTGAGTATAAAACGATGTTACAATCGGACAGAAAGCCGCTTGACAAAATTGTGTAAATCAAATCCAAGATTATGAAGTCACTTCAGTTTGACATCTCAGAGCTTAGTTTCCATAAACTTCAAATAAAATGAAACACACGTATCAAATTTCCGGAATGACCTGTAATGGTTGCAAGAGTCATGTAGAGAAAGCGCTCAAAGCAGTTGAGGGTATCTCGGATGTTTCTGTTGATTTAGCAAATAAGGAAGCAGTAGTTCAAATGGACCATCACGTTCCATTGGACCAACTCAAACAAACACTGAAAGAAGATGGAGGTAGATATGACATTCATCGTCCAGATGAGCATATTCATCACCATCAGCCAGTGCCTAAATCGAAAAACGAAGATGGCACTCCTGGAAAATACTTCTGCCCAATGCTCTGCGAAGGAGATAAGAAATACGACAAGCCGGGTGACTGTCCTAAATGCGGAATGCATCTAGAGAAGGAAGTCTCATCCTCAAAAACCAAAGAATACACTTGTCCCATGCATCCTGAAATTGTGCAGGATAAACCCGGTAGTTGTCCGATTTGTGGAATGGACTTGGAAATTAAAAATGTCACCACTTCGGAAGATGATCAGGAAAACAAAGCATATGGCAATATGTTGAAGAAGTTCTGGATCGCCGTTGTTTTTACGTTACCAGTATTGTTCATTGCAATGAGTGAGATGGTAGGTGTATCCCTAAAAGGCATTGCCAGTGATACCACATGGGGTTGGATTCAATTTGCACTCTCAACTCCAGTTATTTTCTATTCCTGCAAAGAGTTTTTCATTAGAGGATACAAATCGGTCATTAATCGATCGCCAAACATGTGGACGCTCATCACGCTAGGCGCTGGATCCGCATATGTGTTCAGTATCATAGCCTTGATTTTTCCTGAATTATTTCCAGATCAATTCAAGTCAGAAAGCGGAGCAGTTCATCTGTATTTTGAAGCGGCTACTGTGATTCTTTCCCTGATTCTATTAGGTCAGGTTATGGAAGCCAAGGCAAGAAGCCAAACCAACTCTGCCATTCGAGAATTGCTCAATCTCGTGCCGCCAGAAGCAACGGTCATTCGCAATGGTGAAGAAATTGTTATTCCATTGGAGGAGGTGAAACTCGACGATATCATCAAGATTAAGCCCGGTGAAAAGATCCCTGTAGATGGAGTTATCACGGAGGGAAAAAGCACCATCGATGAGTCGATGATCAGTGGAGAGCCGGTACCTGTAGAAAAAATTACTGGGGATGAAATAATTGGAGGTACTATAAACGGTACTAGTTCTTTTCAAATGAGAGCGCTGAAAGTAGGTAGTGACACCCTGCTCTCACAGATCATAGAAATGGTCAATAAAGCAAGTAGAACGAAAGCGCCGATTCAAAACCTGGCTGATAAAGTGTCTGGCTACTTCGTTCCCATTGTGGTATCAATCGCCATTGTAACATTTGCGGTTTGGGCTATTTGGGGGCCTGATCCTCGATTAGTGTATGCCTTTACAAGTGCAGTCACAGTGCTCATCATTGCGTGTCCATGTGCATTAGGTTTGGCCACACCAATGTCTATCATGGTTGGAACAGGGAAGGGTGCCAAGCAGGGAATTTTAGTGAAAAATGCCAGGGCCATTGAAGAAATGCACAAAGTGACCACTTTGGTCATTGACAAAACGGGCACAATTACACAAGGAAAACCAGCACTTCAAAAGGTAGAACCAGCTGGTGACCAATATTCCTCCAATGAAATTTTGTCTTTTGCAGCCGCATTGGAAAAAAGCAGTGAACACCCTTTGGCACATGCTATTGTTACTGGAGCTGAGAATCAAGGTATAAGTATCCCTTCAGTTTCGGATTTTGATTCGATCACCGGCAAAGGCATTCAAGGAAATGTGAATGGCAAATCCGTGGCAATAGGAAACAAGAAATTGATTGAGCAATTAGAAGTAGCAATTGAAGATACCGTGCGTCAAAATGTTGAAAAGCGTCAGCTAGACGGTGAAACGGTCATGTTCGTTGTGATAGATGGAAAATTGGCCGGATACATTGGCGTGGCAGACCCAATTAAAGAGGCTTCAGCCGCCGCGATCAAAGAGCTTCAGCATCAAGGATTGGAAGTTATCATGCTCACAGGTGATAATAAGAATACGGCCAAAGCGGTTGCCGACAAGCTTGGGTTAGATGGATATGAAGCGGATCTCTTACCCGAAAGCAAGTACGAGAAAGTCAAAGCGCTTCAAAAAGAGGGAAAAATAGTAGCAATGGCCGGAGATGGCATCAACGATGCGCCTGCGCTGGCACAAGCCAATGTGGGCATTGCTATGGGTACGGGAACCGATGTGGCTATTGAAAGCGCGAGCCTTACATTGGTCAAAGGAGAGTTAGACGGAATAGTGAGAGCCCGTAAGCTAAGCACGGATGTAATGAGAAACATCAAGCAAAATCTATTTTTCGCATTTATCTACAACATGCTCGGAGTACCGATTGCTGCAGGTTTGCTTTTCCCCTTTTTTGGAATTCTTCTGAGCCCAATGTTAGCAGCTCTGGCCATGAGTCTAAGTTCAGTATCAGTCATAGGAAACAGTTTAAGATTAAGATAAAATTCAAACCATCAATACCATGAAAACAACATTATTAACATTCGCCATTTCCTCACTTCTTTTTGCTTGTGGAAATCCTAGCAATAAAGAACATGAAAACCATGATAAGCAGGAATCACATTCGAATCATGAACATGAACCAAAAAAGGAGGAAGGTGTGAAAAGGCCATTGAGTCCTCGTACAGCTTCCATGGCCATGATTGGATCCAATCATGTTCACATTGATTACGGGTCACCCGGTAAAAGAGGTCGAATGATCTTCGGAGGATTGGTAGGCTATGGCACAGTATGGGCAACAGGGGCACACAAAGCCACAACCATTTCCTTTGACAAGGACGTGATCATAAACAGCAAGAATGTTCCTGCAGGAAAGTATGGTCTGTTTACAATTCCAGGGGAAAAAGAATGGACTATCATTATCAGTAAAGATTGGGACATGCACTTGGCAGATGACTATAACGAAGCTAGCGACATTGTCAGAGTAACAGTACCTATCCAATCACTTAATGAAGTAGTTGAGTCGTTAACTTTTGAGGTCACCAAAACCGATGAAAAGAAGGGTCAAATCACAATTAAATGGGATCAGATAGCTGTTTCATTTGACCTGGAGAACAAATGAGGTTTTTGATCATTTCGTTTTTACTAATTGGTTTGATTTCCTGTCAACCCAAGAAGGAAACCTTTATCAGTAAAATCAAACTGACAGATCTGAAAGGCAAGGCATTGGATTCGGAGCAATTCAAAAACAAGATTGTCATACTTAACCTTTGGGCTACTTGGTGCACTCCTTGCATCAAGGAAATGCCCGACTTGGTCAAGATGCAAAAGGAATTGCCAGAAGATTTTCAACTACTCCTTGCATCCGATGAATCCCTCGAAAAGATTCAGGAATTCACCGAAAGACGACCTTTTGACCTAACATTTGCTCAAAATCAAACTTCTGTAGAGTCCCTGGGTGTCTATTCCTTACCTACCACTTTCATTATTGGCAAGGACGGCCAATTATTGGAGACACTCGTCGGAGCTCGTGAATGGGACAGTCCAGAACAAATTAAACAACTTAAAACCTACCTAAAATGAAATCTTTAAACTTATTAGTCATCGCCACTTTATTGCTTTCATCTTGTCAGGAAAACAAGGAGAAAACTTTGGAGACCTCCACACTTAAAAGTATCGACTCCCCTGCGGGGAGCAATGCTTCTTTACCTTTTTTGATCAAGGGAGGTGACAACCTATTGTATATGTCATGGGTAGAGAAAAGGGATTCGGGTTGGATCGATTTGAAGTATTCTGTTCTGAAAGAAGACACTTGGCAAACGCCAGAAGTAATAGCATCCGGAAACGACTGGTTTGTGAATTGGGCAGACTATCCGATGATGGCTGTAGATAATCAAGGCAATATGATTGCTCATTTTCTGGCCAAAAGTTCATCTGGAACCTATTCCTACGATGTGAATGTGGTTTATAAGCCAATAAATAGACAATGGTCGGAACCCATTGTCCCTCATGATGACAAAACATCAACAGAACATGGATTTGTGACCATGCTACCCAACAATGATGGTACGTTCTTAATTACCTGGTTAGATGGCCGCAATACCGGAGGTGGCGAACACGACGGGCATGAAGGACACGGAGGCGGTGGTGCGATGACTATTCGAACAGCCACATTAGATATGAATGGCAAACTGACACGAGAAGCAGAGCTCGATTCTCGCGTATGTGATTGCTGCCAGACAGGAGGCGTAATGACTCCAAATGGACCTGTAATCGTTTACCGTGATCGCTCAGAGGAAGAAATACGGGATATGTCCTTTGTAAGGTTTGTTGGAAATAATTGGTCTGAACCTAAGACGGTCAACTCCGATGGATGGAAGATTGCAGGATGTCCGGTAAATGGTCCAAGAATAGACGCATTTAGAAATGCAACAGCTACGGCCTGGTTCACTGCCGCTGAAGGTCTTGCCAAAGTGAAGGTTGCTTTCATGCATGATTCGGAAGAATCTTTTCTGGAGCCAATCATTGTGGACGATTCGGTTTCAGTGGGTAGGGTAGATATTGTCATGATTGACAATCAAACAGCGTTTGTTAGTTGGCTTGATCTGGAAGGCGAAACACCCCTAATCAAATTCAGAAAAGTATCAAAGGATGGTTCCATGGGTGATCCAATGGTAGTTTCTGAAACCAGCGTATCTAGGGGAAGTGGTTTCCCTCAGATGGATGTTATTGATGGCGTGTTGTTTTTTGCCTGGACGAAAATTGAGGAAGATAAAACTTCGGTATCCATTTCTCAGTTTAAATTCTGATATATGCTAGAACAAAAACTTGAAAACAGAGACATCAAGCCAACAGCCATGCGGCTGTTGGTACTTAAAAAGCTAGTGGAATCAGGAGCAGCAATAAGTCTTAGTGATTTAGAAACGAAGTTTGAGCGAGCGGATAAGGCCACACTTTACCGAACCCTGAAGACGTTTGCAGACAAGAAGCTCATTCACAGTATTGATGATGGTACTGGTGCTGTGAAATATGCATTATGTGAAGAAGGTTGTGAATGCGAGCCACAAGATCAACACATTCACTTTCATTGCGTGGGATGTGGCGAAACATACTGCCTAACCCAGTCAAAAATCCCTCAAACGAACATTCCATCCGGGTTTAAGGCAGCAAGTGCCAGCATGGTGTACAAGGGCACATGTGCCAACTGCTCCTAAAACAATGCAAACAGGTTGCATGCCTAAATGATTAGTTTTGTTGATAGATGAAGCGTTTGGCATCCATATTATTGTCTCTGATTTTCGTAATCCAGATCCTTGCTCCCAACATGGACATGTGTTGTGAATTGCAGAAACTCCCGGCGCTTTTTAAACATTTTGAGGAGCATAAGATTCTGGGTGGCGATACATTTTTTGAGTTTATCGTCGAGGACTATGTTCACCACGATGATAATAGTGAAGGGCATCACGACCATGATAAGGATGATGATCTTCCGTTTCACGGCCAGCATCAGTGTAATCATGCACCTGTCTATATCACCAATACTTTCTCGGGCATAGAATTAGGGGACAAAGCTTTTTCCCTTCAAACTAAAGGTAGTTTTTACCAGTTTTCAGTTTCTTCTGAATACTTGGAGAAGCCAATTCAGCCTCCTCAGGTCAAATTTTTCAGACACTCATATTAAGTCGAATCAATCTGTGTGCATATCGCTCATGCAGTTGTAGTGTCCACATGTCTGGCGAATAGTCATTAAACTAACGGTAGTAAACCTCAAGATAGAAATCTGCTCTCATATTCTGAAGTAGAGCTTCGGGACCTCAACCTAAAGGCTATCGCCCTGCGATTAAATCATTTAGAATTTCTAAATCCAAAATAAAATGCTGGATAAAATCATTCACTTTTCAGTGAAAAACAAACTGATTATTGGCCTACTTACATTGGGCTTGATAATCTGGGGGGGCTATTCCCTCACCCAACTACCGATTGATGCCGTCCCTGATATTACAAACAATCAGGTACAGGTCATCACTCAATCACCTTCGTTAGCCGCGGAGGAAGTAGAGCGGCTAATTACATTTCCCATTGAAATAACCATGGCGACCATACCTGATTTAGACGAAATCAGATCATTTTCCCGCTTTGGGTTGTCGGTGGTAACTATTGTTTTTAAGGAGAATGTAGATGTCTACTGGGCACGACAACAGGTAAACGAGCGCATGGCCGAGGTACAATCCCAAATACCACCGGGGGTCGGAACGCCAGGCATGGCTCCTATCACCACAGGTCTGGGAGAAATCTATCAATATGTGGTAGGTACAGCTTCGGGTTATGAAGATAAATATGACGCTCGCGAGCTAAGAACTATCCAGGATTGGATTGTGCGCAGACAATTACTGGGAACTCCTGGTGTTGCCGATGTGAGCAGCTTTGGAGGGTATCTCAAACAATTCGAAATAGCCATTAAGCCTGATATGCTCAAAGCAATGAATGTTTCCATTGCAGATATATTTCAGGCTCTTCAGGAGAACAATCAGAATACTGGTGGTGCATATATTGAAAAAAACCTCAATGCCTACTTCATTCGAACAGAGGGGCTGGTTGGAAATCTTGAGGATATCAGAAATATCAACATCCGTACGAATGACAATGGAATTCCGGTGCTCATTAAGAATGTTGCAACTGTACAACTGGGTAGCGCAGTGCGCTATGGTGCCACTACACGGGATGGAGAGGGTGAGGTGGTCAGTGCCATCGTAATGATGTTGAAGGGGGAAAACTCCGCTGAGGTTATCAAAAACGTCAAAACAAGGATTGAGCAAATCAGAAAGACTCTACCTGAAGGAGTGACCATTGAGCCGTTTTTGGATCGTACCAAGTTGGTTAATACCGCCATTGGTACAGTCAGCAAGAACTTAGCAGAAGGTGCCCTAATTGTCATATTCGTTTTGCTCTTGCTACTTGGGAATATGAGGGCTGGACTTATCGTCGCATCAGTCATTCCGTTGGCACTTGTCTTTGCCTTTGGAATGATGAACTACTTCGGAGTTTCCGGCAACCTGATGAGCCTTGGCGCCATTGACTTTGGATTGATTGTAGATGGTGCAGTCATCATTGTCGAGGCTACTTTGCATCATCTCGGATTGATAAAATTGGGCCGAAAACTGACACAGGATGAGATGGATACGGAAGTCTATAAATCTGCCAGCAAAATCCGAAATTCAGCCGCATTTGGAGAAATCATCATCCTCATTGTGTATCTGCCCATCTTGGCTTTGGTTGGTACAGAAGGCAAGATGTTTGGCCCGATGGCACAAACAGTAAGCTTTGCGATCCTCGGGGCGTTCATCTTATCACTCACTTATGTTCCAATGATGTCAGCCTTGTTTCTAAGCAAAAAGACCGATTACAAGAAAAACATTTCGGATAAAATCATGGACTTCTTCCATCGACTGTATGAACCAACAATTCGTTGGGCCATGCATAAGAGAATACCTCTCCTTGGCGTAGCGGTTGCCCTTTTTGCAGGTTCACTTTGGATTTTCTCTAACATGGGCGGTGAGTTTATCCCAACACTAGAGGAAGGAGACTTTGCCGTTGAAACACGTGTAATGACAGGAAGTTCACTAGAAAACACGATAAGAGCCACCACTCAGGCAGAAAAAATACTACTGGATCAATTTCCTGAGGTTGAGCAGGTGGTATCCAAGATTGGAGCTGGGGAAATACCAACAGACCCAATGCCTGTAGAAGCCGCCGACTTGATGATTATTCTAAAAGATAAGGATGAATGGGTCAGTGGGTCAAATAGGGAAGAATTAGCTAATAAGATGGCGGAAGCCCTAGAGGTAATTCCGGGAGTAACCTTTGGATTTCAACAACCCATCCAAATGCGCTTTAATGAGCTGATGACTGGCGTACGGCAGGATGTAGCAGTAAAGATTTATGGAGAAAATCTGGACGACCTGTCGGAGTACGCCAATCAAATTGGAAGTATTGCCTCGGGAGTGGATGGCGCGGTTGACCTGTACATTGAAGAGGTAACAGGAATACCTCAAATCGTCATCACCTACAAACGGGATCAATTAGCCAAGTATGGATTGAGTGTACTTGATGTAAACCGATCCGTACAAGCAGCATTTGCAGGAGCATCAGCCGGACTTGTCTATGAAAATGAAAGGCGTTTCGATTTGGTGGTTAGGCTGGATAAGGCCAATCGAAATGACCTAGAGTCAGTGCGGAATTTGTACATTTCACGCAAGGACGGACACCAAATTCCTTTGTACCAAGTCGCGAATGTGGAGATCAAAGACGGCCCCTACCAAATTCAACGTGATGACACTAGACGAAGAATCTTAGTAGCCTTCAACGTTAGAAACAGGGATGTAGAAAGTGTGGTGACAGAGCTTCGTCAGAAGATTGATCAAGCCGTGGTATTCGCTCCTGGCTACTCCATTTCATACGGAGGCCAGTTTGAGAACCTGGTTGAGGCTCGTCAAAGACTCGCAGTGGCTGTTCCACTTGCTCTTCTGCTCATCTTTGTACTGCTATACTTCACGTTCAAGTCGGTCAAGCAAGGAATTCTGATTTTCACGGCTATTCCTTTGTCAGCAATCGGGGGAATAGTGGCTCTTTATCTGAGAGGAATGCCTTTTAGCATCTCAGCAGGCGTTGGATTTATTGCACTCTTTGGAGTAGCTGTGTTAAATGGGATCGTTCTGATTTCAGAATTCAATCACCTGAAGAAGGACGGTGTTTCGGATATCTTTGAACGAATCTATCAGGGCACAAAAACGCGGTTGAGACCGGTGATTATGACCGCAGCAGTTGCGTCTCTTGGGTTTCTACCAATGGCCTTATCTCAGTCAGGTGGTGCCGAAGTGCAGAAGCCATTGGCCACAGTGGTCATTGGAGGATTGATTACAGCTACTTTCCTGACCCTGATCGTACTGCCAATACTCTATTACTATTTTGAAAAGGGATTGAAGGTAAAACCCGGTATTGCGGTACCCATCCTATTAGTAGGGGCTTTCATGTTCCAGTCTCAGGGCGTGCGAGCCCAAGATACTCAGTCGAAATATACGTTGGATGAGGTCATAGAGATTGCTGTAAAGAACAATCCAACACTACGGGCAGCTGACTTAAAAACCCAGCAGGAAAGGACATTGAAGGGCGCTAGTTGGAATCTGCCAAAGACTGATGTTAGTGTGACACATGGGCAATACAACAGTGTGTTTAACAACGACAACCAGTTCAATGTGAATCAATCCATGGCCTTTCCAACTGTTTACTCCAATCAATCCAAATTGGCCAATGCCAAAATTGAATCGAGTGAAAGGAGAGAAGCTATTACAAAAAATGAATTGATTCAGCAGGTGAAATCCACCTGGTATGGACTGCTAATGGAAAAGAATAAAAGGAGGCTTCTTCTGGAGCAGGACAGTATCTATCAAAGTTTTTCGCGAGCAGCTAATCTGAGATACCAGACAGGCGAAACCAATTTGCTTGAAAAGGCTACAGCGGAATCTCAGGTGGCAGAAATCAAAGTGATGTTGGAGCAAAACAAATCAGACATTGAGATTTATCAAACCGCACTGAAAACGCTTTTGAATACCGATTCACTGATTGATCCGGCTGGTGATAGTTTAACCCAAAGGGAAGTCGAATCATTGATTGCGGAAGCAGATGTGGACGGTAATCCTACATTGGCCTGGTTCAGGCAGCAAATAGTAGTTGCTGAGAAAGAGAAGTCTTTGGAAAAATCCAAACTGATGCCAGACCTGATGGTTGGTTACTTCAACCAATCCCTCAATGGACCCAACCAGGACATCAATGGAAATCCAGTTACCTACGGTTCTGGTGATCGTTTCACAGGCTTTCAGGTAGGTATCTCCATCCCCATATTTGGTGCAAAATCTCAGGCATCTGCCATAAGGTCGATTGAACTGAAGAAGCAGGAAAATGAAGCATTGGTTCAATCCGCGAGCAACGAGTTGGAGGGACGTTTGCAATCGCTGCTGCAGCAATACTATAAATTTCAAAACAGTCTCAGCTATTACCGGACGAATGCTCTTCCACAAGCGGAGTTAATTCTGAATCAAGCACAAAAGGGGTTTCAAAGTGGAGATATAGGGTACGTGGAGTATACCCAGGGCCTCAATAGATCACTGAGTGTCCGGTTTAATTACTTAGACATCCTCAATCAATACAATCAGACCATTATCCAAATCGAATTCATTTCAGGAATTCAATAAAAGAGAAAAAAAATGAAAACTATTTATCAATATATTAACAAAGCATTGACGATCACTCTTTTGAGTGCAGTCATTATTTCATGTAGTTCAAAGCCAGCCGATCAGGCCGAGGAACATCATGATGAGAAAAATAGCATAGAGCTAACTCAGACGCAATTTGATCAGGCGAATATCAAAATCGGATCGATCGAAAAGCGAGTCATGGGCTCAGAATTGCGTGTGAATGGCGTAATTGACGTGCCACCACAGAGCAACATCTCGATCAACATGCCTTATGGTGGGTTCGTAAAATACACGGATATGCTTCCTGGCACTTCAGTGAGAAAAGGGCAGCTCTTAGTGACCATCGAAAATCCTGAATTCATTCAGTTTCAACAGGAGTATTTGGAAAGTCTAGCCAATAAGGAATTTCTAAAGGCGGAATTCGAAAGGCAGGAGGAGTTATACAATGAGAAAGTAGCTTCAGGTAAGAATTTCCAGCAAGCCAAGAGTGCCTATCTGGCTAATGAAGCCCGAATCAAAACCATGGAAGCAAGATTGAAAATGATCGGGTTGAATCCTATGAAAATCAGTGAGGGAACTGTAGTCCCGTTCGTTAGTATCTACTCACCTGTGACAGGTAAGGTGAGGGAGGTGTATACCAATGTGGGCAAATACATTAATCCGCAGGATGTAATTATGGACATCACAAACTCCGATGATCTGCATGTCGAGCTGACGGTATACGAAAATGATATTCCTATGATAAAGAAGGGTCAGAGAATTCGTTTTTCCTTGGCCAATGCTCCGGATCAGTGGAGGGAGGCAGAGGTTTTTCTGGTGGGGAGTGGTGTGCGTGAGGACCGTTCGGTTACCGTTCATGGTCACCTCATGAAAAAGACCAGTGACTTGCTTCCGGGGATGTACGTATCTGCAAAAATCGAAACAGGCAGCAATGAGACATGGGCGACTCCAGAGGAATCCATTGTAAGATTTGGCGGCAAGCATTATGTCTTTGCGTTGAGAAATAAGCGTATTGAAAACCAGGTGAGCATGTATGATTTCGAAATGATTGAGATTAACAAGGGGTTTGATGAAGATGGATTCACTCAGATCAGTTTGACAGATTTATCAATTGATATTACCTCGATTGATCTCGTCACTCAGGGTGCATTTACGGTACTGGCAAAAGCTAAAAACACAGAAGAAGAAGGAGGTCATGGACACTAAACTTCTAAATAGAGCCTATGTACTTAGCCTAATTACCATCTTCTACAATTTGATAGAAGGTGGTGTGGCTACCTTTTATGGAGCACAAGATGAAACTCTGGCCCTCTTTGGGTTTGGTCTTGACAGTTTTGTGGAAGTGTTCTCAGGCATTGGAATAGCTCACATGATCTGGAGGATGAAGAGGCATGAAGTTTCCAAGAGGGATTCGTTTGAAAGAACTGCCCTGAAAGTGACTGGTTCAGCATTCTACTTATTAACAGCGGGCTTGATTATCGGAGCGACAACCAGTCTGTATAATGGATCAAGACCTGAAACCACTATGATAGGTATTATGCTCTCGGTTTTATCAATTCTGACAATGTACTTCCTTTATAAAGCAAAATTGGATATCGGCCACAAACTCAATTCGGCACCAATTATTTCTGATGCCAATTGCACCAAAACCTGCTTTTACCTGTCATTCATTCTTTTAGGATCAAGTGTTGCTTACGAGTTGTTTTCCATTCCTTACATTGATGCCATCGGAAGTATGGGTATTGCCTGGTATGCTCTTAAGGAAGGAAAGGAAGCATTTGAAAAATCAAAGAGTAATGGGCTTAGTTGTAACGATAACTGTTGTTAAAAAATGTCTCATAATCACGAACATTCTCATAACCATTCAGAAGGCAATGTAAAGATTGCCTTCTTTCTCAACCTGAGCTTCACCATTATTGAAGTCATAGGAGGACTTTACACCAATAGTTTAGCTATTCTTTCAGACGCATTGCATGATCTGGGAGATAGCCTCAGCCTCGGACTCTCATGGTATTTTCAAAAACTCTCTAAAAAGGGTAGAACCAAGACCTTTTCCTATGGTTATAAAAGGTTCTCATTACTTGGAGCTATCATCAATTCCATCGTACTAGTTGTCGGCTCAATATTCATTCTGACCAAAGCGATACCGCAGCTCTTCAACCCTGAAGAAGCCAATGCTCAAGGTATGCTCTATCTAGCTATTTTGGGAATAGTGGTCAATGGCGCTGCAGTTTTAAAACTTCGAAAAGGAGAATCTCTGAATGAAAAAGTAGTCTCACTACATCTATTGGAAGATGTTTTGGGCTGGGTAGCTGTGCTTATTGGTAGTGTCATTATGATGTATGCTGATGCGCCATTTATAGACCCGCTACTCTCCGTTCTTATTTCCCTTTTTGTATTGTACAATGTCTATAAGAATCTTCGAAAAAGCATGCTGGTAATCTTACAGGGTATCCCGGAGGATGTCTCTCTGGAGGATATCAAAGAGAAGTTGAAAGATATTTCGGAAATCACAGATGTCCACGACAATCACGTTTGGTCTTTGGATGGTGAATATAATATCCTTACGATTCACTTGCGGTTAGATAAAGACCACAAACTTTCCGAACAGGCCAAGCTCAAAGAGAAGGTGAGATCAAAGCTCAAAGATGAATCCATTAACCATATCACCATAGAGTTTGAAGGTCAGGATGAGAATTGTGAGTTGGAGGATTGTTAATATCAATATTTTAGCAAATGACTTACTCTGCACATAGAGAATAAAAAGTCCTACATGCATTTCTTGTGATGCACATTCGCAATCGTTACAAATCCATCATTTTGCACAATTTTGTCATCAAAACGTTATATTTATTCAATTCGATTATGCTATTTTCGTCCTAACTAGCTTTAATCACACTTCTTGAAAAATCACTGTTTTGACTTGCTCTCAGAGTTGGAGCAACAGTTAAAGGACGTAGACAATAACAAAGACTCTCGGATCGATAAGTGCTCCCAAAAAATCACCATATGCCAGGAACTAACAAACCAATTACGCGATAGATACATCGATGCTCAATTAGAAACGGTTGAAAAGGAAATCACCTTCTTCAAAGAAGTAAAGCCAAGGTTCTTCTCTGAACTTCATTTTCAGGTCGAGGTATTCCAGTATTATAAGCACCGACCCAAGGGGAGCATGAAGCAACAATCACAACACATCAACATGTCTCTGGATAAGGCATCCACGTTCCTTTCAAAGCATTGTGAATTTAATACGTACATCCAGCTTGGATCTACCTATCTCGATGAGATGTACTTCACACATCGGAAGTATTGTCCCAAGATGCATGGAAATATGGAATACCCTGCAGATCCTACGTTTAGCTCACCGGCCGATCCTACGCTTTCATGTCTGTTTGCAGCAGCTCGGTTTGTTCAGTTTTTGCGTAACGAAAGCTTCACCCTCAAGAATCCATCTTTGGACCCAAGTTGGGAATTCATGAAATCACTCGAGTGGCATGGATCCAAAACAGACATGATCGAACTGATTTATGGCCTTCACGCTTCAGGAACGCTGAAAGGCGACCTGAAAGACATTATTTCGGTCATGGAGAAAACCTTCAATATTGATCTTGGGTATTTCTACCGCCTTTACACGGATATTAAGCTAAAAAAGAACCCAACCTCATTTATTGACAACCTGAAAATCAGCTTGTTAACAAAAATCAGATCAGAAAATTGACAAATATTTCACCCAAGTTGGGGTCATATTGTGAATAAAACATTTCAAACCAAATCAGCTTTGCTCATCGAAAAACAAAAACAAACAAACGATGGCAGCAACAATTATTACAACAGAAGACTTACGGGATTTTAAACTCGAGCTTCTTTCCGAAATCAAGCAAATGCTAGGTGCGGATTCAGCGCCTAAGCAGTGGCTCAGGTCTAGTGAAATAAGGAAACTTCTTAAAATCTCTCCTGGTACACTCCAGAATCTCCGGGTAAACGGCACACTTCCATATACCAAAATCGGAGGAGTGATCTATTATGCATACGAAGATATCCTCCGTATGATAGAGGTCAACAAATTCAATAACGAATAGTCATCCTAAGCCTGTCGAAGGATGAATTACATCCATCATATGAACAACTGGTTTGCCAAGGTGCAAGCTGATGACCGGCTCTATCCGAGCCACATCAGCTTGTACTTTACGCTCTTCCAGCAGTGGAATATTAACCGATTCAATAACCCAATAAGTATATGTAGAGAAGAGACAATGAAGTGGAGCAGAATCGGTTCCAGAACCACCTATTTGAAGTGCCTGCATGACCTCACAGAGTACGGTTATATTGAGTACATACCATCTCGAAATCCCATGAGGGGAAGCAAAGTGAACATGATCAATTTTTGTACAAGCACTGAACAAGTGGTAGGCCACAACATGACCAAAAAATGGACAAGCGCTGGACATGTGGTAGGCTCTTCTATAAACAATAGTAAACAGTATAAAACAAACAATATAAACAGTCATGTCAATCAAAATAAGAATTATGATGAACCTCTTTGACAGGTCTGTCACCCTGAGCCAGTCGAAGGGTCTTACACACAGGCCTTAGAAAAATTATGCCACAAACCATTACATATCACTCTAACGTCTTCCCCTTCCTCGAATGCCTCTCCATCCTTGAGCACTCGGGCAAAAAACTCTATGGTCCACACTTTAGAATTGTGGAGGAAGATCACGAAGTAATCTTCAGGCTATTGGTCTATTTCCTCCGCGACCAAGAAAACGCCAGCCTCCTCAACATCTCATTTAAAAAAGGCCTCCTCCTTACCGGCCCGATCGGTTGCGGAAAAACAAGCGTCATGAATCTCATGCGCTATATCACAGCAGCATTCAATCACCACATCATGCTTTCATGCCGCACAGTATCTTTTGAATTCATCCAGGAAGGCTACTCAGTCATTCAGAAGTACAGCGACCATTCCTTTCGGCATGTCAATCAAGATTGGGAACCAAAGACCTATTGCTTCGATGATCTGGGCGCTGAGAATTCCCTGAAGTATTTCGGGAATGACTGCAATGTAATGGCAGAGATCCTCCTCTCCAGATACGACCAGTTCATCAGTCATGGAATGCTAACGCACCTCACCACCAATCTCAATAGTACCGAATTGGAATCCATATTTGGAAATCGCGTACGGAGTAGACTGAGGGAAATGTGCAACCTCATTGCCTTTGATCCTAATAGATTTGACAAAAGACAATAGATTTGAACTTAACAAACAAAGTTCACATTTTGTGAACTTATTAAAACCCACCTCGTATATTTACATGAAGATTCATCTGATTAAAAGACAGACGATTGAGGATTACACCAAGGGACAGGCACGAAGCAAGGTCTCGTTTGAGAAATGGTTGGCCGTACTTTCGGCAGCAGATTGGAACCAGCCCGGCGACATTCCGAAGACCTTTGGTTCTGCTGACATCTTGGGCAACAGCAGTTCAAGAGTAGTCTTTGACATTGGAGGGAACAATTACCGTATGATCTGCAAATACGCCTTCGGGAAAACGCAGGTTCACCTGTTTGTTTGTTGGATTGGAACACATGCAGAATACGATGAATTGTGTAAGAAAAACGAGCAGTACACAGTAAACATTTACTGACATGGAAACGATGAAATACAAAGTCATTAAGTCTAGAAAGCAGTACAACGACTACACCAAGACGTTGGAAGAATATGTATTTGCCGACAAGCACACCAAGGAAATCGAGGAGGAAATCGAATTGCTCACATTGCTCATTGAAAAATACGACCAGGAAAACAATTCCTTCCAAGAATTGGATCCAGTGGAATTAATCAAAGCATTGATGCATGAGCACAACCAAAAGGCCAAAGACGTAGCTAATGTGCTCAACGTAAGCAAAGGATTGGTATCAGATATCTTGAGTTACAAGAAAGGTCTTTCCAAAGAAGTCATCCGTAAGCTTGCTGAGCATTTCAGTATGAATCAGGAAGCGTTTAATCGACCTTATGAGTTATTGATCCAAAGCAACCCTAAAAGGACACTCAAGAAGGAAAAGGCAATGGCCTAACTTCAAAATGTTTTCTACAGAAGAGACAAGTCGTAAAATGGGGTAAACCAATGGTTCAAATAAGCTTTATGAATAGTGAATACATAAATACCCTTATCTCAAATTGTGAACGAGCCAAGATAGCAGAGCCTGTTTCCGAATCCGTAATAAACTCTAAGGACGAACTACAATCTCTCCATTCTATAAAGCACGGCATATACATAATTGAAGAAATAGGTGGGAATGCTGAAAAGACCCTTCAAGACTTTGCAACATATAAATCAAGGAACGAGAGAGCATGTGCGAAAGTCAATGGTCCATCAAACGTACTCTACGTTGGCTCTTCGACAACAAGAGTCAATAAGAGATTGATGCAACACTTGAATGAAGCACCAAAAGGAACCTATGCATTACATATGTCCCATTGGTTCAAAGGCAAGTTTAAAGTAACAATTAAGGAATTCGATGTTGAACGACCAGTTCTTCAAATCATTGAAGATGCAATCTCTTTTGATTTGAAACCGGCATTTGGTAAGCAAGGGGGCAACAATAAATCTTGATTTGAGAGGATGCGTAAGCTTTTCGAGCAACACAAAACAGCTTTATCCTCTACTTAACTACAATCTCCTTTTTTAAAGGTCCCCTAAAACCTCGGTTTAATATCCTTAAACGATTCCAGTAAGTGTAACCCTTTGTTTGACTTACATTCAAAATGGTATTGTGTTCATAAATCAAAGCACTCTCCGTGTCGTTAATGATCGAATTTTTAGGTTCCTCGGGCTGAATAAACTCACCAATTCTTACATAAAATGTCCCATCTAATCCATTCAGCAATTTCTTTCTGTGTTCTAAAAGTCGCTCATTAAATGTCCGAGTCGCTCTTCCAATGTAGTAAATCTCACTGTTTTTATCTACTCCATCGGTAATACAATAAAGACCATATCCTTGAGCCTTCTCTGAGTATAAAATTCGATCTAGTTCTACAGGTTTCGACCATGTAATAATGGTATGCCTCACACGATTATCATATAGTACGTAACCCAAACTTGCGGCTACCAGCCCCCCGATTGTCAACCACCCTTTATCCTGACTATTCATAATTCAAAGTTTAAATTCTTATTGACAAACTTGATATGCCCATCAATGTCCTTCTCTTTCAATAGCTCGATAACGGTCGCATGGAATTGATCTATAAGGCGTTTTCCCATAATTTTCTTATCCCCTTTAATGAAGTGATTCCGTCTTGATTCCAATTTGTAATCAATATAATCCTCCAAGGATTTTAGAGTCTCTGGGAAATCGAAAAAGAAAACCTTTTGACCATCGATTGACTTTACTTCAAAGCATGAGCGCATCCGGCCTTTACTGCCGATTTCAATGCTCGTCTTCCTAAAAGAGAGATTCATTTGCTCGATCCTTATTTTGATTCGTTCAATACTCTTAGGAGATAGTTCACTAATATCCTCTGGCATATATATAAATATGGTTGGATTCGAGTGCTTCTTTAACAACTCTCCAATTACAGGCTCGATGAAATTATTGATGTAACCAAGTGCCAGTGGAATTGATGGAGAGTATTCCAGGCTTTCGATTTTTCGATTTTGTCCATAGATTACCAAACCTTGTAAGACAACCCATCCACCTATCAAAGGTTCCCATTCTGTGAAGTTGGGAAACCGAAACCAAAGAAAAAGCAGTAACAGGGTTATTATGGTTCCTATGTAAAACATGTTAATCCTGATTGTTGCTTTCCTAATTATGATAAATAAATTATCCATATACAACCACCTCTTCCAAGTCTCTTAAAATCAAATTAGCTTCCCCCATTAGCAATTTCAGGCCCTCTATTTTTTTTGAGTCATACCTGAATATGTATTCTCGCCCATCCACTGAAACTATGTCATCTGCATACTGTTTATCCGTGGCAATCTTCGTCATCTGGCGATGAACAACCGAAACAAGTTCATAAAAAATCAAGTTTTTGTACTGGTTTATATCAATGGCATAACAAATAGCATTGATGTCGAAGCTTGACAGATTGATCTCATTATTTGATAATGCCTTTACATTTTTCAAAAAACGAATCATTTTCTTCAACCTGCCATTCGTATCAGCACTGCGATCATTTATTCTGCTAATACTTGTAAAGGGGTAATCCGGGTTCTCTCGGCTATTCGTGTGTTTGTTATAAACCTGTATCCCACGATATTCAGATTTGTTGTTAATAATAGACCTTACGTCATCAAACCAGTTAGCAATGACGACATCTACTTTTCTGTTAAGTCCTTTATTGAGCACCTCAATCGCCTTTGGTTTGGTGATATTACATTCCTGATAAACTCTTGTCAGAACATTCTCGCTATCATTTCGTAATTTCCAAAGATCATCTTGCCAATTTCCTGAATATGATGACCGCTTACTTTCATTAAATATTCGCTCCAGCTGGTACTGATGAAATTTATTTCTTTCAAGTGTCGAAGTAATAATTTCGGTTACTCTTGCGCTATCATAGAAGTAAAATTTAGTACTAATTGTAAGCAAGTCAATATCACTATGTCCTCGTATATGGGTATTAGTCATGACACTTCCTTGATACTCAAACTCTACATCCAATAAGTGGGCTCGCAAATGTGATTTTACATTTTCACCAGCCTCTCTCGTCTTCGTGGTGTATACAGGATCAACTCCTTTCATCGCCATTCTTACAAATTTGAGAACATCACTATAGGAAATTCCAGCAAGCTCTTGTTGAAAATTGTACTCAAACAATCTGTTCTCAGGATTTATCCTGGATCTTGTATTCTCAAATAATTCTGAATAATTTCTAGTCATAGCACTTATCCTTTAGGTGGATGAGGGTCATTCCCATAACTATTCTTCTCACGGAATTTGTGATCCTTACCTTGAATTGTAAGTTCACCTTGAGACTTCTTTGCGAGATCCTTTGCAATCTCGATTGACTCTTTTTGAGTACCTGTCACAGCTGAAGCACGCTTGCTTCCTTCCTTTTTCACCGCCCAGCCTCCTAGAGGTCTGGTAACGACATAATAATCCTTCTTAGACATATTCTTATTAGTAACCGCCAGCGATGTATAAGGAAGGATTGATGGAAGGTTGCAAAACAGGATTTAACCATATAAGTTTGCAACTGTTGATAACCACAACCCAACCTGTCAAGGCTGGCAAATATTAACACAAGGCGAGGTACGAACTCGCCTTTTTTTATGCTTCATATTTCGTGCCAAAAATTGCATTAATGCCATAATGGCTGAAAATTGAAACGTAAAAATAGTGCAATCCAAAAATACTCATTTAATCGTATATTTGTAATAATTCGTCAATATTTATCTAATATTGATTATTATTTGTCTCGTATTTCGATATATTGTAAAATAATGATAGTTAGATTTTCCATTGAAAACTATAAATCTATTCAGAATAGATTGGATTTATCCTTCATTGCTGAACCCCTCAAACAGCACGAAGAATCCAATTTAATCGGTACGGATTTCCCTAAAACCTCTCTATTGAAGTCGCTAGCAATCTATGGCGCAAACGCAAGTGGAAAATCAAATCTCATCAAAGCATTAGACTTTGTTAAAGAATTCGTTCTTTCTGCCTCGATCCAATCCCAAACAATGAAAAGGATAAATATCGAGCCGTATAAATTCAACATTCGTAGCATGGATGAGCCTACTTGGTTTGAATTGGATTTCATTGCCTTTGAGAATCGTTATAGATATGGGTTCACTGCGACAGCTAAGCGGATTCACAGTGAATATTTATTTCAAGTTCTCAAGACCACTGAAAAGCAACTTTTCTATCGAAATCTTGATGAAATCGAATTAAGCAATTCCTTTTCCGAAGGGTTCGGGAAGGAGTCATTCATAAAACCTACCACACTCTTCCTATCCACGCTAGCCCAGCTAAACGGAACTATCTCCAGTGGCATAGTGGAATGGCTAAGCAACCTAACCATCATTACGGATCAAAACTATCCCTCCTTTGTAGGATATACGGCCAATCTGATTAAAGAACACCAGCGAAGTGAATTCATTTTAGAGGTGTTCAGGGCCGTTGGGCTGAACTTCGATGGTGTCAAGATTCGAACGTTCAATATGGATGATAACGTCATGCAGTTCTTAAGTCCTGATATTAGGGAAATAGTAAGAAAGAATTCCCCACATCAGCTTCAGGTATTCACAACCCATAAGGTTTTTGATCTCAACGGTAACCCTGTAAATGAAATTGAATTTGACCTTAGAGAGGAATCAGCAGGATCTCAGAAATTTTTTGCAATAGCTGGTCCAATCATTAACAGTTTGCTGAACGGTTATCCGATTGTAATTGATGAGATGGATGCTCGTTTACATTTCAGACTGGTCTATTTCTTGGTCAAACTATTTAATGACGAGAAACACAACCCATTTGGAGGTCAGCTAGTTTTCAGTAACCACATGATAGACTTGATGGAACGTGAATTACTGCGTCGGGATCAAATTTTATTGGTTTCCAATAGTAAGTCAGGCACTCAATTAACATCCATACACAAACAAGGCGCTCGAAGTGACACCTCTTTCAAAAAGGATTACTTGAATGGAGAATTCGGTGCTTTGCCAGGAATTGAGTTTAATCAAATGAATCTATTTGACAGGTACTTCTAAATGGAATGAAATTTTATATTTCTAATCCATAATAAAAGCAGGTAATAAATAAATTGTCCGTCGCGGTTTAATCGGCATTCGTCATCGGTTGCCGGCAGCTTGTGCGCCAGCATCCATCCACCGCCTTTCAGCTCTCACACAACCCATCAACACGCTGATAGGCCGTGGCTGTTCCCTTACACTCCGCAAGCTACGTTTCAGGGCTTAGGTGCTGTCACGCAAGCTGCATTGCCTGCCCTCTTCCTCACAGGCAGTTGTCTCTGTCCAGGCATTCAGCCTCTTAGGCAACCCACTTGTCAGGGCATTTGTGGAATTCTCCTCTTAACCCTTCCCGCAATTCCACAAATCACCCTTCCTTTCCCAACACTGTCGGCTCCATGCCAGTCCAGCCACTGCCTGTGTTTTTGCTCGCCTGCGCCCTCTCTCAGGCTTCAGGCTGTCATGCTTTTTGCACCTTCCCATTGTTCAACCCACAATGCAAAAAATCACGCCAGCCCTCGTGTTTGCCCTTTCCAAACGCCCAGTGCCTATCGCAGGGCCCACATGGGTCGCCCACGTCCGGCATTGCCGTCCTTCTGTGCTTTCACCTTCGTTCGACTCGCACGCTCCATTCGGTTGTGGCCTCCACTGCGCTCCGGCCACACCTCATTCCGCTTTTACGGCTCGCTAGAGAAAAATAGTAAAGCTTGTTTCAACTGGTTGGTGTTGCCATGATCCGACGAGATATCCAGAACGTTATCCCGAAAATCATCCCTACCGTAGCGGCATCAAGAAACACACCCAAAAACGTATTTCCAATCAGAAATAGCCACCCAATCAAAAGTGTAAAGGCTGTTAACGCATAGACAGTTGATATTAAAATGAACACCAGGAAATTGTATTTATCTACAGCTCTTACGACCCATTTCTTGGGGATCTGAATAAATAATCCATAAGCTAGGAGAATAAAGATTAGTGACCAGAAAGCAATTATGTCCGTATCTCCATCTTCAACACTTCCGTATTCACGTATCGACCACATGGCGTGAGTACCGATCGACCCTGTCCATCCAAGGAGGAGACATGTCAGACTAATTAGAGTAAAATTCTTCACATGGTAATCTAGGATAAATTCAAAAAAATCAATCAAAGATAGTCGCGCTTACTCAAGCCTGCCCTAATAGCCACCAAGGAACTACGGCATAAACATAGGCCAGCGCTTAGGCTTTCATTTATTCCGTTCCTCCTTGGTGGCCATGCCACGCCCTCCTGATGGAAGTGCTTTCTTTTTTTTCCTTTTTTCTTTTAAAAATGAATAGTATGGAGGGCTTCTTCAATAATATGAACTCGGCTGTGTTACGGAGCGTCCTTGGCAGGATGAGTCGGCAGGAGTTTGAGGAATGTATGGAATTTGTAAAGCAGAAAGCGCTGGAGTTGCCGGAGGGTACCAGGCGTCAGATGTTTGTGAGTTTGTTCGATTGGTGCCGCAATCATAAAGAAAAGGGTTTTCCAAAAAGAGATCCTTCGTTATTTAATTGAAGGATCTTTTCATTTAGGGAAGTAGTCCCCCTCTTAGAGGGGGTAAGGGGGAGTAAAAAAAAAGAGCCCTCATTATTTGATTGAGGGCTCGTAATCAGTTGGCTGGATCGCGTTTCCTCCTTGAGGATTTGACCAGCCATTTCAAAAGCAGGGAAATGGAGAAACTTACCACAGCTCCAATGGTTGCGAGTAAGGCTGTCCGAAATAGATCGGATCCATCTATACTCATGGCGATACTGAGCAACGTTCCTCCAACTGTTCCCGCTTTAGTACCTGATGTGAAATGATGATCAGTCATCTTTCTTACATGGATCTTCCACTGCAGTTTGACTGACGGCTCCCAATACACCTCCACCAGCTACCAGATAGCCACCAAGTGCAGCAATACCTGCAGGCAAAGCAATAGGTGAAGCCAAGATGGCACCACCAGCTGCAGCTAGGCTGATACCAATTGTTCTGAGCACCTTGAAAAATTTGGGAGTGGGTGCTTTCACTCGTTGTACTACGTTCATATCGATTTCCTTTTGAATAGTTAAGAATACCTCCTCGTCGCGATCCAAAACTTCAAAGAGGAGGTCTTGAAGTTTCTCTGTGGCCTTCCTAGACAAAGACCCGATTCCCGGCGCATCAAGTGTGCTCACCGGTGCAATACATCCCCGCAATTCTTTCAAAGCATTGTTAGCAGGATGGAGGAGGATTCCAGTCCGACTCTCCACATCCTCCACAATCAAATGATTGCCTCTGCTTTTAGTGAATCGCTTACGAATGGGATAAATCCCTTCAGGAATGCACGAGACATTGCTCCGATTCTGAAGCCAGGGAAGCTCTATGGTGTAGCAGACCAGCTGCTCTCCATGGTAGAGCTTCCCATTAGTGCCATCAGAGTGGTATCTCCTAAGTAGCTTAAGCTTCATCAAGTTGGATGATGGTCAATGGATTGAATGCGCCATTCTTCAATGGGTACATAATTCCATTGACCTGCTGCATAAACTCCAATCCCAATACCAGGAACAAATCATCCGTAGATGCTGCAGTCACATTCCCCGCCAGATCAAACGTCACTTGATTCTGTGGTCCCAAGACGATTTCCGCACTTTCCGCACGATCAAAGACGAAAGCCTCTGACACGAAATTCACCTGAGCGGCACCCATCACAATTTTGAAATGTGTTGCCCCAGATGGATACGCGATAGTGCTTCCTGGAACAAAGGCCGGTAGCGTTACCGTCATCGTTCCAGCTGCTCGATCAATCACTGCAGTGAATGGTGCATAAAGCGTAGCATTCAGCTTGCCATTGATGTTGAAATCAAATCCGAGCAATCGACTCAGATCGCCTTCGGCCAGATTCCGTTCTCCACGCACATTCACAGGATCTGATTGAATCACGCTTAGCAGCTCCTTTGTCAATCGACTAGTCACTTTGGCATCCGATGCATTCTGCAACATCAGCCGAAGCGCGTTTCTCAGAATGCGTCCAGAGCGTCCAGCTCTTCCAAATTCAGATCCGTTTTCACGGGTCCGTTGAAAGTTCGGATCGTTCTTAATTCGGTCACCATCTACGCCTCCTTTTTCCCTAGCTAAATAGCCATCCTTGCTTTTGTAAAAGGACAGATCTCCGATCGTTCCCTTTAGTTTGATAATCCCTTTTTGTCTTGCCATAATGAATAATTATTTGGTTTATGGCTGAAAAAACGCATATTTAGGAATGCTTCACAAAGGCCCGTTTCCGCCTTTGATAGGTAATGGTAGGTATTGCCATAGATGCCGTATGGATAAAGCATAGATACAGTATGACTGACATCAAATGAGACTAAAACGCATCGTTATTTATCCGAAGGATATTCAACGCATCACAGGCAAAAGTGAGCGTTATGGAAGGCTCATGATCCAGCGCATCAAACAAGACCTAAAAAAAGATGATCACCAGTTAGTGACCATCGAAGAGTATTCTGAGTTCTCAGGAATCCATGCTGATCTCATCGCAGAGTTTATTGATTAATTGCTTTCGATAATTCAGATCCTCCAAGCAACTCTTTCAACTTCTTCATATCGTTACTCACTTTCTCCTGCACCACCTTAGCATAGACTTGAGTAGTCTTTAAATTCTTGTGACCTAGCATTGAGCTTACTGTTTCAATGGACACCCCATTTGAAAGTGTTACCGTAGTTGCAAATGTGTGTCTGGCCATGTGAAAGGTTACGTGCTTAGTGATCCCGCATAGGGTAGCCATTTCCTTCAAATAGGCATTCATCTTTTGATTAGATATTACCGGTAGCACATGACCACTGTTCAAAACCATTGGATGGTTGTCATATTTATCGATGATCTCCCTAGCGATCGGTAGTAATGGAACATTAGAAGAACTACCTGTCTTTGTCCTTTCTACAAAAATCCAATGCTCACCATCCAGTCCAATCGAAATATTATCCGGCGTAAGCTTCTTAACATCGGCATAGGCCAATCCCGTGTAGCAGCAAAAAACGAAAATGTCCTTAACATGCTCCAAGCGCTCAATCTCAAATTCCTTCAAATACAAAGTTTGAATTTCCTCTTTTGTCAGGTAGTCTTTCTTTACTTCCTTCAGAGACATTTGATATCGTGCAAACGGATCCCGGTCTATCCATTCATTCTTAAGGGCTAATAGGACAATCTTCTTGAAGTTGCGCAGATACTTCATTGTGGTATTGTGTCCAATCTGTTTCACTGATTTAAGATAGAATTCAAATTCCGTGATAAAGGAATAATTGAGATCATTCAAGAAGTACTCTTCAGTTTTAAAATGATGCTTCACGTATCCTTTCAAATGCTTGAAAGTTGTTTCGTATCGCTCCAAAGTTCCGGCTGAATAACCTTGCCCGAGTTGGGCTTTTATTTGTTCATTGTGATAAGCAAACAACTCTATCAAAGAATGCTGTTTGGTAGTTTTCCCAAGATATGTGCTTTTGATCACCTGGGCTGAAATGAATTTATCCTCCTCACTCAATCGATCGAAAATCTTTTCAATCTTCAATTGAATGGTGGAAAGATGTCTATTGATCACTCTAGCCTCCTCGCCATTACCCTTAATTCGACTAGAACTTGAGCTCCACTTTTCAACCAGAGTCTTTTTTCCAGTTGCAATTTCGGCTCTTTTACCATCCACCGTGATTCGCATGGATATTGGAATTTCTCCGGTTTTCTTACTTGCCTTATGGTTTTGAAGCCAAAACAGGACGCTAAAGGTGTGATTCATGGGTAACCGTTTAAAATGTGAGAAAATGACACTTTTTGCAGGGATCGAGGGTTCGAATCCCTATCTAAATATACTTAAAAAGCATCAAAAAACCTCATTTAACGACAAATTAAGACGATTCGGTTACCTATTTTATTGGTAACCGAATCGGTAACCAATGATATGAGTTTTCATGAATATTTTAGCAATGGTACCAAATAAAAAACCCTCCATACGTTTCGTATGAAGGGTTTTGGTAGGATTTGACTCCTTAAAAGCAGAGGAGGAGGGATTCGAACCCCCGGTACCTCGCGGTACAACGGTTTTCAAGACCGCCGCATTCGACCACTCTGCCACTCCTCTGTAAGTTCCGGAATCTCAGACTGCCGCTCCCGATAGCTATCGGGACGACCACTCTGCCACTCCTCTGTGTATCCCGATAGCTATCGGGATCGATTCGGACGGCAAAAGTAACCGAATTCGGCAATTTGCCAAGGGATGATTCACACAAAACATTTACAAATTCTTACGCCACTTGAAACCCTTGAAATGGCTAGAAATGTACCCGTTTTAAATGTCGGGTAAATGCCGTGTTGAAGTCCAGCCAGAAATTTGAGGTTAATTTGGCAAAGGCCTAGCCTTGTTGGAAAAGGAAAACTATGAAAACATTAAAGCAACCCGAACTAGGACAAACTATCCAGTCCCTCAGACAATCAAAGAAAATGACCCAAGAGGAGTTGGTTGAAGTTTGCAACCTGAACGTAAGGACCCTTCAGCGAATAGAAGCGGGGGAAGTGACACCAAGAGATTATACCATCCGCGCCATACTTTCAGCCTTGGAGTATGAGTTTGAGGAGATCGAAAAATCTCTGAAGAAAAAGCAATCCCTGACCTGGCTCAAATGGGGTTGGATCGGTGGGATCATTTATTTCGCTTTGGGTATTGTAGAAGTCCTTTTGGATTTTAGTCGATTTGACTATGACCTCCCTGTATACTTTCCTTTAGTCTACACTTCAGTGAAGTTGTTGACGCTTGCTAGCTTTTCGTTATTTATGATCGGGTTTGTGGAGGTAGGGAAGATTGCCAATGGTTATTTGGTTCAGATTGGCGCTTACATACTACTGGGTATGATGGCCATTATAGAAATATATGATGTAGTATCTCTTTTCTCAGACTGCACGGTGGATGAGTTTCTTCAGCTCAAAGCCATTGAAGGGGTAATTGTAGGTGGTGTTGAGATTATTTTCGGTATTGGACTGTTCCGAATGGGTGCTCAACTTGGTATCATCTCCAAAGTAGCTGGGGTCATGGAGATAGTGATCGGAGCATTTTTCCTTACGCTCATTTTGGGTTTCGTTGGATTGTTCCTGCTTATTCCAGCCACGATTATTGAAATCGCCCTCATTTATAAATGCTACGCTGCTCAAAAAGGCTAGCCAGTATTCATCTCTAAAAAATTTTAAAAATGAAGAATAGAAATTCTATTTACGGATGGAGTGTGCGCACTTTTTATATCGGCTTGGCACTAATCGGCCTGTCTTCCTGCACCAATTCCCTTCCTGAGAACCATGGAAATCTGGATTTGAAATTATTTACCCCTGACACGTCTAACCAAGCACTTATTGTTGCATTTGGAGGAGGTGAAGGAGGTAACGCTTGGGCGGGAGATTACTGGTCAAGTGTGAGGAATCAATTTCTCGAAGAAGGGTTTTCCTTCCTTGCAGTGGGGTATTTCGGTAGCAATAATCTACCCTCTTCGCTTGACCGAATTTCATTGAACGCCATTCATGATTCTATTTTGAGTGTTCAGAAAAGAAATCCTAAAATCACGAATAAGGTGTTTGTCATGGGAGGCTCTAAGGGAGGGGAACTCGTCCTCAATCTCGCAGCTAGATATAGCGATATTTCAGGAGTTGTTGCCATTGTCCCAAGCCATGTAAGTTTTCCAGCAAACACCGTAATGGCTAACACTTCGTCATGGACTCATGAAGGTGATGAAGTGTCGTTCGTTCCCGCTCCCCTTAGGACTATTTTTCCAGCAATGAGAAGGGATTTGCATCGGGCTTTTACAATAATGCTTGAAGACGAAGAGGCAGTTGACAGGGCAACCATTGAGGTGGAAAAAATCAATGGCCCCATATTGATATTATCGGCAAGTGAGGACGAAATGTGGCCCTCTACCCAGATGTCCAATAATGTTATCAATAGGTTAGAACGAAAGGGTCATCCTTTCCAAAGTACTCACCTCAAAATAGAGGGCTCACATTCAGCCCCTTTGGATCATTTTGATAAGGTGCTCGAATTTTTGATAAGGCATACTGAATGACGGAAAAATGAAAGCGGAATTGCAACCTTTTCGCAGTTTTCGACATCTTATAGATGGTTGGAAGAAAAATCGAAATAAAATGTCAATAACTCAAAACATAAAAGATTCTTCTTCGTAAACAACCTCACGGACAAAAAACAAAATAAAATTCTAGGACTAATTCGCAAAACGTTATGAAAATTCTACTGATAAACTTACTAATGACACTCACGCTTGGAACTGAAGCAAATTCCACGAATGAGGACTTCACTTTGATGGCACAGGACAATGCTATGGAAGAAATCAATTTAATGATTACCGAACAAGTAGCTGAAAAAGTGAAGATCATGGATGCTGACGGCAATGTGGTAAGAGAGATTTCCAAGGCTGACTACAATACGAATAACATGGAGGCGAATGATTACAAAATGCTTTCAAGTAGCTCTCACATGTTTGACTATTTAGGAGATGCCTACTACCTTTTGGAGGAGTAAGAAATTAATTGTTTCATAAAAACGAAGGGCGCTCAACAGAGCGCTTTTTTTATGCCTGCATTTCGCTAAGCTCAAGCCACCGCATTTCCATTTCTTCCAGCTGATCTTCGGCCGCCTTTAATTCCTTTCCGAGTGCTTCAAGTTTTTCATACTCTCTTTCGGTTTCGAGTTGCTTGGTTAGCTCAGCTTTCTTGGTCTCAAGTAAAGGCATTTCTTTCTCGAGTGACTCCAATTCATGCTTCTCTTTGAAGCTCAGTTTTTTAGATTCTTGTTTGGGAGGAGGAGTCGGTAACTCTTTTTCTTTGGTCTTTTCTTGAGCGGTAAGTTGAAGTCCTGAATTTCTGAAATCTGAATAGTTTCCCGGAAAGTCTCGCACTTTGCCGTCTCCTTCAAACACGAAGAGATGATCAACGAGCCGATCCATGAAATACCGATCATGAGAAACGATCATGATGCAGCCAGAAAATCGCTCTAAATATTGCTCAAGCACATTGAGCGTCATGATGTCAAAATCATTGGTGGGCTCATCCAAAATAAGAAAATTGGGATTGGCCATAAGAACGCGCATGAGCTGCAGCCGCCGCTTCTCTCCACCGCTCAGTTTGCCGACAAAATTGTACTGCATCTTAGGCGGAAAGAGAAATTGATTGAGCAAAGCAGAGGCACTCACCTCGCTACCGTCAGCTAGTTTGATGAATTCTGCAACCTCTTTGACAATGTCCAGCACTTTCTTGTTCGGGTCGAAAATGGCCTCATCCTGTGTGTAATAGCCCATTTTGGTGGTTAGCCCTAGATCCATTTCGCCACTGTCAGGCTTGAGTGTGCCTGTGAGCAGGTTCAAGAACGTGGATTTCCCCACACCATTTTTACCGATTATTCCTACACGCTCGCCTTTCTTGAAAACGTAATCAAAATCCTTGAGCATCGTCTTGCCGTCAAAGCCTTTATTGACTTTATGCATTTCCAAGATTTTCTTGCCTTGTCTCTCTCCTCTCAGATTTACCTCCATTTCGGTGGTTTGCTTGCCGCTGTGGGCTTTTTCTTTCACCTCATCAAAAGCCTCTACTCGGTATTTGGCTTTCGTTCCTCGGGCTTTGGGTTGCCGACGCATCCACTCCAGCTCCGTCTTAAAAAGATTCTTGGCTTTGTCCACAGATGCTTGCTCTATCGCTTCGCGCTCTGCTTTCTTTTCCAAAAACTGGCTGTAGTTGCCTTTATATCGAAAAACTTTTCCTTGATCAATTTCAAGAATTTCATTGGTCACCTTATCCAGAAAGTACCTGTCGTGCGTCACCATGAGCAGTGTGAGGTTGGCGGTGGTCAGGTAGTTTTCCAGCCACTCGATCACTTCGACATCCAGGTGGTTAGTTGGCTCATCGAGAATAAGGAAATCGGGCTGCACGACCAGTGCCTGAGCAAGGGCCACTCGTTTTTTCTGCCCCCCAGATAGCTCGCTCATTTTTTGTTGGAAATCCTGAATTCCCAATTTGCCCAAAAGTTCCTTGATTTGGTGCTCGTAATCCCAGGCATTCAGGGCTTCCATTCTTTCCAGAATAGGGGAAAGGTCGGGGGCGTTTGCAGGGTCATGTTCGGTCTGATACATTGCCAATTCGTAATCTCGAATGACGTTCAGCTCTTCCTGATCCTCTGCAAAAATTGATTCTAGTATTGTCGTGCTTTCTTCGAAATTTGGGTGCTGCCGCAGCATGGAAACCCGGATGCCTTTTCGAAAAGAGACCGTTCCTTTTTCTTGTGTTTCGAGTCCCGCAATTACCTTCAGTAAAGTTGATTTTCCACAACCATTCACCCCTACGAGCGCAGCTTTTTGTCCTTGTTCTAATCCAAAAGTCAGCCCTTCGAAAAGCTGTTTTTCATCGTAACTTTTGGCCAGGTTCTCTACGGAAAGGTAATTCATGCCGCAAAGGAAATGAATTGACAGATAGGAAGTATCTGGTTGTTAAAACCTAATTTTTCTTTTTAGCGTCTTTGATGAATTTATTGATTTCATCGAGCGTTTTTTTACCATTCTCTTCGAGCTTCTTCCATTTGTCATCCTTATTATTTGAACTGGCCTGTTGTTGTTGTTGGCCTGCACCTGCATTTCCAAATACTAAGACGTTGAATTTGGTACCATCAGCGAGGGCGACTCTATCCTGATTATAGATCGTCCAAGAATTCCCCCCATACCAGACGGCAGGAATGTGATTATTGTAGGGACCGTTGGTGTTCCAGTTCTGGGTGACGAAAAGCGTGGCATTTGCGTCGTTTGTGGAGGAGGTCATTAAGTACGGCCCCCATTGATTTTGTTTATTGGCCGAATTGGCCTGCTGGATTTGAGCGGTGGCTCCAATAGCAGAGTTGAAACCATTGTCAGCCACGAGCACATTAAAGGTTGTTCCGATAGGTATAGGGCTATTGTCCTGATTAAAAACCGACCACTTGCTTCCCGTGTACCAAACTCCAAGTGGTTTGGGGTTGTACTTTCCCTTCCAGTTTTGAGTGACAAATACTATTGCGTTGGGATTGTTGTTCAATTTGGGATGATTCAGAAGTGTCCATGTCTTTTCCATGTTGCCAGCCGATACCTGATGCACAAAAGCATTAGCCGATGGGTTCAATGCAAGTACATTGAACTTTGTGTCCATGGGCAAAGGCTGCTTGTCTTCGTTGTAGATGGTCCAGGTGCCGTTATTGTACCAGACCCCAATCTGGTGATCGTTGTATTTTCCGTACAATTGGGAGACTATGAGAATGATGTTTGGCTGTCCTCTAAACTCCGAGAGGTTAGTAATGTGACCATTTGTATTGGACGAGGAGGTCGTGTGGGTGATGACCCTCTGTGCGGTGGCAGAGGCGATCATTAAGAGCAGGCAACAAGCGGTTAGAATTCGTGTCATAGTAAGCGTTTTGGATAAAGGTAATCAGACTCTGGCAGTGATTCGCATTCATACTTTGTACAAATCCAATTTCCTTTTTTACATTTGCCGCCGCATGAATCCGAAAAGTCGTTTTTTCTATAAACAGATAACCAAGGGATATAAACGGTCCCTTCCTGCCTGACCCGTGCAGGTCTTTTCGATTTCAATCTTTACTTTTTCAAATAGATAATCATGGCAATTTCAAACGAACAGATGCTTCGCATTTGCGAAGAGTATGGTGATCCGGTCTACGTGTATGATGCGGATCAGATTAGGTCTAATTATGAGCAATTCGTAGCGGCTCTTGATGTGAAGAACCTCAAGATTCACTATGCATGTAAAGCGCTCAACAATAAGGCAATTTTGAAGTTGTTTAAGGGAATGGGAGCGGGATTGGATTGTGTTTCGATTGAGGAAGTTCAACTGGGTTTACGAGCTGGCTTCACCTCCGATGAAATTCTTTTCACTCCAAACAATATTTCCGAATATGAGTACGAGTTGGCGATAGCGGCAGGTGTAAAAATCAATGTGGACAACCTCTACATGCTAGAGTATTTTGGCGTGAACCATCCTGAGCTGCCAATTTATATTCGAATCAATCCCCATCTCATGGCGGGCGGAAATCAGAATATTTCCGTTGGACATATCGATTCCAAATTTGGCATTTCGATTCATCAGGTGCCGAACATCGAGCGGATCGTCAAGAATTTCAACATCAATGTGCAGGGAATTCACGTGCACACAGGATCGGATATTTTAGATGCCGATATTTTCATTCGTGCGGCTGACTTGGTTTTTTCTGTGGTTGAGAAATTTGATACCGTCACGCATATTGATTTTGGTAGTGGCTTCAAAGTGGCGTACAAAGAAGGCGATCTGCACACGGACATTCCTGCTTTCGGAAAGCGATTCAGCGAGGCGTTCAATGCCTTTTGCGAGAGAATGGGTAAAGATTATGTGTTAGAATTTGAACCAGGGAAATACATGGTCAGTAATGCGGGCTATTTTCTAACCAAGATTAATTTGGTTAAACAAACCACGTCTTGCACGTTCATTGGCCTGAATACCGGCTTCAATCATTTCATCCGTCCGATGTTCTACAACTCGTACCACCAGATTGAAAATCTGACGGATTCTACTGGCAACAAGAAGGTCTATAGTGTGGTGGGCTATGTATGCGAGACGGACACCTTCGCTCTTGATCGAGTGTTGCCGGAGGCGTTCAAAGGAGATGTGATTATGTTCAGAAATGCAGGAGCTTACTGCATGACCATGGCTTCTAATTACAATTCACGACTGAGACCGCCGGAGGTGCTAGTTGAAAATGGTGAAGCTAGATTGATCAGAAGACGAGAAACGTTGGAGGATGTGCTGGCGTGTGAGGTGGAGTAGAGTGGATAGTCGATAGTCCATAGTTGGTAGTCCATAGTCCATAGTTGGTAGTCGATAGTAGGTTGCTGTAGACTATTGACTAAAAGCTATCGACAAATTAGCTGTTCCCAAACTCATGCTTTAGCAGCCACTGCTTGCGGTGCACGCCTCCTCCATAGCCTACAATGCTTCCGTCTGAGCCGATCACTCGGTGGCATGGAATGACGATGGCGATTCTGTTTTCACCATTTGCTCGAGCTACGGCACGCACGGCTTTCACATCACCAATGGCGTCTGCTTGCTGCTTGTAGGATCGAGTGCGTCCATACGGGATGGTGGTTAGTTCCTGCCAGACCTTTTTTTGGAAGTCCGTTCCCGGAGTGACCAAAGGCAGTTCAAAGGCTTTCCTGTTTCCTTCGAAATATTCCATGAGTTGCTCCTCGACCAATCCAATCATTGGATGCTGACCGGTGACCATTTCAACTTTGAGCCGCTTCTTCAATGTTTCGATTTGGGTCTCTATCATCCGCCGATCGGTAAATTCCAGCAAACAGAGACCTTCATCTGTCACTCCAATCATCATGGGGCCGAGAGGAGTTGAGATTCTATTGATAGTGATGATTTTGCCTTCTGTGCCTGGAGAAAATCCTGTCATATTTTTAAAGGTATCTGAAAATCCGCTGAGCGATTCATAGCCCTGAGCAAAGGCCGTACTGGTCACTTTTTCACCTTCCTTGATTTTTAGAAATGCGCCATTGATTCGATGCATTCGCAAGTACGACTGAAAAGTCATGCCGTGATGTTGCTTGAAGTATCGTCGAATCTTGCTGGGACTCAGGCCCATTTCTCGTAATTCATAATCTCTGAATTTGATACGGCCATTCTCGACCTCCCTTAGTAGTGGAGCAAGCCAATGCGGAGTGTCTCCAGCAGGTTTCATGGGTTTGCACACTTTGCACGCTCGGTAGCCATTGGCCAATGCTTCTTTTTGGTTTGAGAAAAATTCGACGTTTTCTTTTTTAGGCTTTCGAGCAGAGCAAACGGGGCGGCAGAAAATACCTGTGGTTTTGACCCCCACAATAAACAGCCCCTCGAATGTGGAGTCTCGCTCCACGAGCGCCTTGTACATTCGATCAAAGGATAATTCCGCAACCATAGGTCAAAGAAAGGAAGTTGCGAATCAAGGGACAACCGAAAATTGAACAAGGAATTTTTAAAAGTCATTAGTATAAATTGCCTTAAAATCAGATCAGTAATGAAAGCACTTACCAAACTTCAAATACTTGCCTTTTCAGGGCTTCTCGTCCTGTCATGTTCCACCACCGAAACTGTGGAGAACTCAAAAGGACTTGCACTCTACACCGTCCGTGATGACATGGGCAAAGACCCAATGGCCACCCTGCAGGCCGTGGCGGATGCCGGTTACAAATACATCGAGGCGGCAGGATACAACGAAGGGAAATTCTACGGAATGGAGCCAGAGGAATTCAAGAAGAAGGCGGAAGAGCTAGGATTGGTCGCTATTAGTTCACATCAAGGCACGGTGACTTTGGACAATGCCGATGAGATGATCGCTGATGTGAAAGCCGCCGGAATCAAGTACTTCGTCATCCCAGTCCCACCGATGGGGCACTTCAGTTACGATCCTGAAACGCAGACGCTCAACATGAGCGACTCGGTGGAATTGATCACCGACATACTCAGAACCATTGGAGAGAAATGCAAAGCTCAGGGCATTGAAATGCTCTATCACAACCATGCCTTTGAGTTTGTTCCTAATTCCCGTGGAATCATCCCGATGGATTATTTCCTTGAAAACCTCGATCCTGAAATCGCCAACTTCCAGATGGACCTCTATTGGATGACTGCCGCCAAGCAAGACCCTGTGGCGTACTTCGAAAAGTACCCCGGCCGATTCAAAATTTGGCATGTCAAAGACATGGACACAGAGGGGAAATTTGCTCCGGTAGGGCAGGGAACGATTGATTTTGCCAGAATCCTTGCGGAGAGAGAAAAATCAGGAATGGAGTATTACCTAGTCGAGCAAGATCAGACCTTCGATCTTGCCCCATTGGAAGCTATCAAGATTAGCATGGAGGGATTGAAGAAGCATGGGTTTGAGTAAGTTGAATATTATGCTCACTAAAATTATTTCCACTGTTTTTGTACTTGTTTTCTTGGCTGGCTGCCAGCCGACCGATGAAGATAAGTCAGGGCAGATCGTCCATCATGTTTTTTTCTGGCTCAAGAATCCTGATTCCGAAGAAGACAGGCAAAAGTTAATAGAAGGCCTGAACACCTTGCGCGAAATAGAGGGGGTCAAAGAATTGCTGATAGGAACGCCTGCGTCCACCCTGGAGCGAGAAGTAGTGGACAACAGTTTTCAGGTTTCTGAATTGATGATTTTTGAAAATGTGGAAGCGCAGGATGCCTACCAAGTTCACCCTGATCACCAAGCTTTTATTGAGAAGTATGGCCATCTGTGGGCCAAGGTGGTCGTGTATGATATGGTGGTTAAGTAATATTTGATCTAGAGAAGTGGTAGCTTAAACCAAGTGAAACGATACATTAACTATTTCCTCAGAGGACTCTTGGTGGTAGTGCCTTCTGGCATCACCATCTACTTTATTTATGCCTTAGTGGCGTGGACAGATGATTTACTTCCTTTTGATATTCCCGGACTTGGCCTGCTGACGGTGCTGGGCATTACCCTTGCTGTAGGAGCAGCTGCCAATACCATTATTGCGCGTCCGCTCTTTGACCTTATAAACAAACTACTGGCGAAAATCCCGTTGGTCAACTTCATCTTCACCTCCATCAACGACCTGGTGACAGCCTTTGCCGGAGATAAAAGTCGATTTGATCAACCGGTTCTTGTGCCTTTTGATGAAAATGGAAAACTCTATAAGCCCGGATTTATTACACAGTCTGATTTGGATAAAATCGGGCTACCGGGGATGGTCACCGTCTACTTGCCTCACTCGTATAATTTCAGCGGAAACGTGTTCATAGTGGATGGTTCTGGATTGATCCGATTGAAAGGAAAAAGCTCAGACATCATGAAGTACATCGTTTCTGGAGGTGTGTCAGGGAAAATTGATCTTGAGCAAACTTAGCGAATAGAAAGACCAGAAGGTTCACCACGATAATTGCTCTGGATATTCGCCCGATGCGCATGTCTGTCATTGTCATTCAATATTGTCGTGCAGTGCCTTACCATTACAATGAAATTAATATAAATTCTGGCTTATTATAAATCTTCGGCTCAACGAACATGCAATATTTTGACGCCTACACTTTAATTATTGCCGCATCGGTCATCGTACTTCTTTCTTTCTTTTTTGTAGGGATATCCAAGCGCACGAACATCCCATCGGTCCTACTCTTAATAGGGTTGGGCATTGGGCTTCAATACTTGTTGAAATATCTAGATGTTGACGTACCAGATGTCTTCGGAGTACTGGAGATTTTGGGCATTTTAGGGCTAATCATGATTGTACTTGAGGCGGCTCTGGATCTCAAGCTGCAACGGAATAAAATCGGCGTGATTATTAAATCGCTTGTAATTGCCGTCTTTGGCCTGGGAGCGTCGGTGGCTGCAGCGGCTTTTATTTTGCTCTATTTTATTCCCGACCTGACCATGGCTCAGGCACTACTCTATTCGACTCCTATTTCGATACTTTCCAGTGCCATCATCATTCCTAGTGTCACCAATCTGGATGAGGTCAAGAAGGAGTTTCATATTTATGAAAGCACCTTCTCAGACATCATCGGTATCATGCTTTTCTACTTTCTGATTCAATTTTTTGAAAATGAAGTGGCCGCCGCAGAAGGACTGCCTACAGTGAATCCATACAGTTCGTTTGCTTTGAATCTGGCCCTCACCATCGGGATAGCATTAGTAGTAAGCTATGTACTGCTTATTGTGTTTCAGAGAATCAATGAAAAGGCGAAGTTATTTGTGCTCATTGCCCTACTGATGCTCCTTTATTCGGTCGCAAAAACTTTCCACCTCTCTCCACTCATTATTATTCTCATTTTTGGCCTGGCCGTCAGTAATTCCAAATTGTTCTTTTGGGGGCCGCTTCAGCGGTTTCTTGATTCAGAAAAATTCAAAGAAATGGAGCATGGACTACACTCACTTACCGCCGAAACGGCCTTTATTGTTCGCACATTTTTCTTTGTGATTTTCGGTGCGAGTATTCTTGTCACCAGCCTTTACAATATAGAAGTTATTAAAATCAGCTTGGCAGTTGTTGCGTCCATTTTTGTTTTGAGGTTTGTACTACTCCGCATATTCGTTGGTAAAGACTTGTCCCCTCAGGTTTGGATTGCTCCCCGAGGACTGATCACGGTTTTACTCTTTTATGCCATACCTCTCACCTTTCAAACGGAGCTCTTTGATCCGGGCATCTTGTTATTCATAATCTTGTCAACAGGGTTGTTTATGACCGTAGGGCTGATAGTGGATAGTGTGGTCAGGCACAAAATTGAAGCTGAGGAAGTGGAGCAATATCGCGAATCCATATCGCCGGATAGTGAAGGAGAGGTAGCTAAACTTGGTTGGTTTAGCCGAAAAGTCATTGTCCCACTTTCAGTCCATAAGAACGTAATTCGCTACAGGTTAAGAATCCGATTGTTTTTTCAGCAATTGGCTAAGCAGCTTGGAGTGAAACCAATATTGACCAAGGAAAGCCAATATTTGAAACAAAGACTCGGGACTGTCATTCGAATTATTCGAAACCCTGAGGGGGTTAAGCTATCTGAAAATAAGGACTACATCGCACTACGCAAGTATGTGTATCGAGTCATTTTTGAAACGAAGACCCTCGAAGGAATTCTTTTTGACATTGTCATTTTTGCACTGATTGTAATCTCGGTTGCAGTAGTCATGATCCAGAGTGTAGGAGGTATTTCTAAAGGGTGGATCAATTTACTTTTCACTTTTGAATTGGTCATCACCATCATATTTGGCATTGAGTACTTACTTAGGATTTGGACAAGTAAGGATCCAAAAAAATACGTTTGGAGCACATTTGGGATCATTGACTTGCTAGCTATCCTCCCCCTTTTTCTGGAAATAATTTTTGTCAATTTCTCCTCTCTTGGCATAATAAGGCTGCTGAGACTTCTGAGAATTTTTAGAGTACTGAAGCTCATGCGATTTTTGAGCGAGGCTAATGTGCTGGCACAGGGAATCAAAGCAAGTGCAAACAAAATACTGGTTTTTCTCTTCTTCGTATTGATCGTTTGCACCATCATGGGCTCAGTCATGTTTGTGGTAGAGGGGCCTGAAAATGGATTTTCTAGCATTCCTCGTGGCGTATACTGGGCGGTAGTGACAATGACAACTGTCGGTTATGGCGATATTTCTCCAAGCACACCTATTGGGCAGCTTATTGCCATGATCATTATGGTGTTAGGCTATGGAGTTATAGCTGTTCCTACTGGATTAGCGGCAGCCGGTGTGGCCGCCGCAGCTAAGAATCAAAAGAAGAGCATGAAATGTCCAAGGTGTGAACAGACGGAGCATTTGGAAGAGTCAACCTACTGCCGTGTATGTGGAGAACGGCTAAAGGAAAGGACTTAAAGTAGTCTGAGGTTAGAGGATATTTTTTATGCACTTTGTGCCCATGATCACCACTTCTCGTGATTGCCTTGTTTCATGAACGCATGGATTTGATGGCTCGCCTAAAAGGCAGATTGGAATAGGGCTATTTACCAGAGCTTCTTGTTGGTGATTGAACCGGTATTGGTCTTCTTGTTTTTTACAAACGGCTATTCATTTCCACTCAACATTTCTTAAATTGTACATTCCACAAAAATTCAATTAACTCATGGCCACATTCAATCTTAAAATCAATGGCGAAACAAAGCAGGTGGATGTTGCACCTGACACCCCCATGCTATGGGTGCTTCGCGACCATCTCGACATGGTCGGCACCAAGTACGGGTGTGGCGTAGCAATGTGCGGGGCTTGCACCATTCATATGGATGGTAGCGCAGTTCGCGCGTGCCAGATTCCTGTTTCTGCCGTCGAAGGAAAATCTTTGACCACTATAGAGGGGCTTTCTGAAAACGGAGATCACCCGGTGCAAAAGGCCTGGTTGGAAATCGATGTGCCACAATGTGGCTACTGTCAGGCCGGACAGATAATGAATGCTGCGGCTCTGCTAGAGAAGAATCCGAATCCTACGGATGCAGAAATCGATGCAGCCATGAACGGCAATCTCTGCCGATGTGGAACATACACCCGAATCAAAAAGGCCATCAAAGTAGCGGCCGCTAACTCCTAAAATTCAAGAAAATGGCAATCGTAAAAACACACTATAATCGTCGCTCTTTCCTGAAAGTATCAGCAGCTGCCGGTGGTGGCATGGTTATCGGATTTAGCTTTTTGACAAAATGTACTCCAGTTACTGAAAAGGTCGGTTTACCAATTCCAAATGAGTGGTTTGACCTCAATGGCTACATCAAAATAGGTGATACAGGACTTGTCACGATCTTTAACCCAAACCCTGAAATCGGACAAAATGTGATGACTTCCATGCCAATGGTGGTCGCGGAAGAATTGGACGTGAACTGGGAACATGTAGTTGTGGAACAAGGCTCCTTAGATGAAGACGCCTTTAAGAATCCTCAGTTTGCTGGTGGAAGTCTTTCGCTCAGACTAGGATGGGATGCGCTGCGAATGGCCGGAGCAGCAGGAAGAAGAATGCTACTTGAAGCAACAGCCAAGGAGTGGGGAGTAGGGATTTCAGACCTCACCGTCAGTGAAGGTGTGATCAAAGAGAAAAGTGGCGAACGAACCATGAGCTATGGAGACATTGCTTCAAAGGCCGTGGGAATCGAAGTTCCAGAAGAGATCGAATTAAAAGAGCCGAAGGATTACAAAATCATTGGCACAGCTCAGAAGAATGTAAGAGGGCTGGAAATAGTCACAGGGAAACCACAATTTGGATTAGACTTCAAGCGAGAGGGGATGAAGCTTGCAATGATCGAGCATCCACCTGCATTTGGGCAGAAGGTCATTGACTTCAATGTTGATGAAATCAAAGGCATGGATGGCGTATTGGATGCCTTTATTATTGATACATCTTTTGATGAATCAGATTTAGATCCAGGATGGAGCTGGAGTACGGTCAATGCCTTCCATAATTTGATCGCTATTGTAGGAGATTCTACATGGCAACTGATGAAAGCCAAGAAGGCGCTCAAGGTGACTTATGAAACACTTAGTGAGGCAGAAAATTCGGAAATGCACGCTCAGCGATTAGAAGAGGATTTGATCAAGGGCACAGTTGAAGAAGAAAGAACGGATGGTGATACTGAGGCGGCATTTGTGAAAGCATCCAAAGTGATCGAGCGAACCTACACCTCACCGTTTATGGCTCACAATACCATGGAGCCGATGAACTTCTTCGCAAATGTCACCGCTGATAAGGCGGAGCTGGTTGGGCCCACACAAACGCCAAAAGCACTTGAAGAGGCCGTTGGTAAATTACTTGGGCTCCCTATTGAAAATATCACTGTCGACATGACTCGAATAGGCGGTGGATTTGGCCGTCGATTATATACTCACTTTGGTCTTGAGGCAGCCGCCATTTCTAAGAAATTCGGTGGGCCGATTAAACTCATTTACTCTCGGGAAGATGATATGACACAGGGAACTTTTCGGCCACCATATCGATCGACCTACAAGGCGGGGCTGGATGAAAACAATAATTTGATTGCTTTCTCAGTGAAGGGTGTTGGTTTGCCAGGGGGACCGGTTTTTCCAAATAGATTTCCTGCCGGAGCTATCGAAAACTACACCGCTCAAAAACTAGGCTCAAAAACAAATATTTCCACTGGCGCCTGGAGAGCACCACGCTCTCATTTTACAGCTGGAGCGGAACAGTCTTTCCTTGACGAAGTAGCCGAATTGGCAGGGAAAGATCCAATCGAAATGAGATTGGAAATGTTCGAAAGAGCCAAGAACAATCCTGTGGGTGCTGAGTACGATTATGACGCTGAGCGATATGCTGGCGTCCTAAAAATGGTGAAAGAGAAATCAGGCTGGGGCAAGGAAACCCCGGGTGTGCATCGAGGCGTAGCAGCTTATTTCTGTCACTGGTCGTACGTGGCGCAGGTTTTTGATATTGTCATGGAGAATAGCAAGCCCGTGGTGCAGAAAGTTTGGTGCGCGGTGGATTGCGGTATCGTGGTGAACAAGGAAGGAGCCGCCAACATAATCGAAGGTGGCATTGTAGACGGAATCGGACACGCGATGTATAGTGAATTGAAGTTCGAGAATGGATCACCAGTTTCTAATAACTTCAACTCCTATCAGCTTGTTCGACACGGTCAGGCTCCTAGGGAAATAGAAGTGTTCTTTGTGGAGAATGAGATTGCCCCAACTGGTCTAGGTGAACCTGGTTTGCCTCCTGCGGTGGGTGCCTTGGCCAATGCGCTATACAAAGCAACAGGCAAGAGATATTACAACAATCCGTTCAGCACGGCTGATCAGCAGCAGTTGAATTTAGAGGTGGGATAGAGACCTGTTGATGGAATTGAAATTAAGAGGCTGTCTCAAAAGTCCTTTAAATGTCAAGTTGAGCCTGTCGAAACTTCACCCATTTGACTGGGAATAACATTTCGATAGGCCCAATGCACAATTACTCTAATGCTACCGACTTTTGAGACAGTCTCTTTTATTTACTTCCGAAATCGTTCGCATAAATTATCGTAAATAGATTATCCCTCAATGGTTCAATAATTGTTCTACATTTGATTGCTTAAAATGAAGAAGAACTTCTTACATATCATTCTGTCGCTGCTGCTTACCATAGCAGTAACTGATTATATATGGTATGAACTTCTTGGCGATGACAGCATCGCGATAGAACTCGAAACGGAGAAACAAGAAGAATCAAAAGAGGAACTTCGTGAAAATCGTTCTTCGGAATCAAGGCATGAATTTCTAGATGGCAATTGGATTCCAAATCCACAGTCATTCTCTTTTCAGACCCTTGCATCTGGCATAATAAGTAGAGGAAATTCCTACCATCCACTAGCCACTTCCCAAGGCGAAGAATTAGTGATTCTCTACTGCCAGTTGAGGTTACCTTGCTAAACCTCTTCGGAGATATATCTCCGAAACCCCTCCCCAAATTCCCATAAGTACCCAGGCTCTTTGCCTTGACTTCTGGAATCCGCCTTTTCAGGCATTCAATACCTTTTTATTAAAAAAATCTACAATCATGTCAAAGACATATATGCTAGGTGCATTGTGTACATTGGTCATATTCACCAGTTGCCAATCCCACAGCGAACATCACGAATCATTGAGCACGTTCCCGGTAACGAGCCCACTAAAAAAAGATACGCTTACTACAAGAAATTACGTTTGTCAAATTCACTCAGTGCAGCACATAGAACTAAGAGCGCTTGAAAAGGGCTACTTGGAGAAAATCTATGTAGATGAAGGCCAGTTCATAAAGAAAGGGCAACTCATGTTTCAAATTATGCCAAGACTTTATCAGGCCGAGTTGAGCATTGCCAAAGCAGAGGCAGACTTTGCAGAAATTGAGTACCAAAACACGAAGCAACTTGCTGAGACGAACGTGGTAGCACCAAATGAGCTGGCATTGGCCAAGGCTAAGTTGGATCATGCCAAAGCTGAATTGTCCCTTGCACAAGTTCATCTTGACTTCACTCAGATCCGTGCGCCATTTGATGGCATCATGGATCATTTTCATGTAAGGGAGGGCAGCTTGCTCGAAGAAGGCGAGCTACTGACCACCCTATCTAACAATCAGGAAATGTGGGTGTATTTCAATGTGCCCGAGGCAGAGTATCTCGATTACAAGATGCAAGTCAATAAGGACCATACCATTGATGCCAAGCTCTTGTTGGCCAACAACAAAATCTTCGAATACGGAGGCAAAGTCACGACCATAGAAGCGGACTTCAATAATGAAACAGGCAACATCGCCTTTAGAGCCACTTTCCCAAATCCAAAGGGATTGCTTAGGCACGGCGAAACCGGAAGCGTGATCATCGATTCTCCATTGGAAGATGCCTTGCTCATTCCTCAAAAGGCCACTTTCGAAATACTTGACAAGAAGTATGTTTTTGTGATCTCCGAAGATGGGGGCGTTCATTCGAGACAAATAACCGTGGGGGCAGAGTTGCCGCACCTGTACGCGGTGTTGTCAGGTATTGATGCATCGGATAAAATCCTTTTGGAAGGCTTGAGAAAGGTGAAAGATGGGGAAAAGATTCATCCTGAGTTCGTTGAGCCTCAAAAAGCCATTTCGGGACTAAAACTCCATGCGGAGTAAGTCATTCACCTTAAAAAAACAGAACAATGTTTAGCAGAATAATACACAGGCCGGTTTTGGCCATAGTCATTTCGCTCGTGCTTCTTTTTACTGGTGGTTTGGCGATCAAGACACTACCTACTTCACAGTTTCCGGAGATAGCCCCAACCACCGTAAATATTTTCATAGCCTACCCTGGCTCAAGTGCGGCGGTGTTGGTAAACTCTACGCTCATTCCATTGGAGCAGGCCATCAATGGCGTGCAGGGCATGAGGTATATTTCTTCCGATGCTACGAGTGCCGGTGAAGCGACCATTCGGGTGATTTTCGAACCAGGAACCGATCCAAATCAGGCCGTCATTCGAGTAAAAACACGGGTAGATCAGGTCATGCCGCTTTTACCTCCGCTAGTACAAAGAGAGGGAGTTATCATCACGCCGATCCAGCCGAGTATGCTGATGTACGTGAACCTGTACAGCACGAATGAGGACGATGATGAGAAGTTTTTATACAACTACGCCAACGTAAACCTGATTCCGGAGATTCAGCGGATCAAGGGAATTGCAAGAGCTCAGATTCTCGGCAGCCGCCAATATGCGATGCGAATCTGGCTCAAGCCAGATCGAATGAGAGCTTATAAAATTTCGGCCGAGGAGGTCATGGAATCCATGCTCGAGCAGAGCATTATAGGTCGGCCTGGTAGGCTGGGTCAGAGCTCTGGGAAGGAAGCTCAGGCAATTGAGTATGTACTGGTTTACCAGGAGCGATTTAGTAAACCGGAACAATACGAAGGGATCATAATTCGGGAAAACGAAGAGGGCGAAATCATTCACCTGAGGGATATCGCCGAGGTGGAACTCAGCAGTGAATTTTTTGATATCTACTCCAACCTCGACGGCTACCCGGCAGCCTCCATTGTACTCAAGCAAACAGTCGGTAGTAATGCCTCGGAAGTAATAGATGAGGTCAAAGGAAAATTGGTGGAAATGAAAGAAGCCTTTCCCCCGGGAATGGATTATAAAATCAGTTATGATGTGTCCAACTTCCTGGATGCCTCCATTGAGCAGGTGCTTCACACACTTTTAGAAGCATTTATTCTGGTAGCTCTGGTCGTCTTCTTGTTCCTTGGGGACTGGCGTTCTACCTTGATCCCGATCATCGCCGTGCCTGTTTCCTTGGTAGGTGCTTTCTTCTTCATGCAGCTATTTGGCTTGTCTATCAACCTCATCACTTTGTTCGCGCTAGTACTAGCCATAGGGATTGTCGTGGATGATGCCATTGTGGTAGTGGAAGCCGTGCATGCAAAAATGGAAATTGAAAATCTCAATCCTTACAATGCCGTGAAGGCAGTGATGGGCGAGATCAGTGGAGCCATTATCGCCATTACGCTCGTGATGACGTCCGTGTTCATTCCGATCACATTTATGCCTGGGCCGGTTGGTACATTCTACCGGCAGTTTGGTATCACCATGGCCAGTGCCATCGTGCTGTCGGCAGTCGTGGCATTGACCTTGACACCCGTTTTGTGTGCCATGCTTTTGAAGAACACCCATGGCCATCACAAGAAAAAGTCGTTCTTATTTCAAGGCTTACATCTTTTCAACAGAGCTTTTGATGGACTCACCGGCAAGTATATCAAGGTGCTGAGGGTGATAGCAAATCGACGTGCGATCACCTTCGGAGTACTGATCGCATTTGGAGTGGGTATTTTCTATCAGAGCAAAGTTCTTCCTTCAGGGTTCATCCCCAATGAAGATCAGGGGACAATCTATGCGATTATTCAAACACCTCCGGGAGCGACCTTGGAGCGGACGAATGCTCTCTCACTAGAGCTTCAGAAAATTTGTAAAGAGATCGACGGCATTGAGTCTGTATCGGCATTGGCTGGGTACGAAATCATGACGGAAGGTCGAGGATCCAACGCCGGGACTTGCTTGATCAACCTAAAAAACTGGTCGGAAAGAACGCATTCTGTGCATGAGATCATGGAAGAATTGGAAGAGAAAACGCATGATCTTGGAGCGGTGGTTGAATTTTTTGAACCACCAGCCGTTCCGGGTTTCGGTACGTCTGGTGGATTTTCGCTGCGTATGTTGGATAAAACCAATTCTACTGATTATCAGGAATTCGAGAAAATCAATAACAGTTTCATGGATGCGCTGAAAGCGCGTGAGGAACTTGCGGGGCTTTTCACTTTTTATGCAGCGAATTATCCTCAGTACGAGTTGGAGATAAACAATGAAGCTGCCATGCAGAAGGGTGTTTCGATTGGTGCCGCCATGGAAAACCTGAACATTATGATCGGGAGTACCTATGAGCAGGGCTTTATACGATTTGGTCGATTCTACAAAGTGTACGTTCAGTCGGGCCCAGAATACAGAAGGTACCCTTCTGATCTTCAGGATCTCTTTGTGAAAAACGAACATGGCGAGATGGTGCCTTATTCGTCATTTATGAAGATCATCAAGAAGCAGGGACCAAACGAGATTACGAGGTACAACTTGTACAACTCAGCTTCCATTCGGGGTTTGCCTGCAAAGGGCTTTACGACAGGTGACGCGATCACGGCTATTCAAGAGGTGGCTGTTCAGAACCTGCCTAGAGGATACGACATTGCGTGGGAGGATCTTTCCTACGATCAGTCGAGACGTGGGAATGAGGCGCTCTACATTTTTATTGTGGTACTCATCTTTGTCTATTTCGTTTTGGCTGCCCAGTACGAAAGTTTCTTGCTTCCTCTGGCCGTTATTTTGTCTTTACCGATCGGAATATTCGGCTCATTTCTTTTGCTCAAAATGATGGGACTGGCCAATGACGTGTACGCACAGGTTGGGCTTATCATGCTCGTTGGGTTGCTAGGGAAAAATGCCGTGCTTATCGTAGAGTTTGCTGTTCAGAAGCAGCAGCAAGGTGCCACGGTGCTTGAAGCGGCCATTGAAGGCGCGAAGGTTCGTTTCCGCCCGATTTTGATGACCTCCTTCGCTTTCATCGCTGGACTTGTTCCATTGGTTTTGTCTCAAGGAGCCGGAGCTGTAGGAAACCAAACCATTGGCTCATCTGCTTTGGGAGGAATGCTCATGGGAACGGTCTTCGGAGTTTTGATCATCCCCGGCTTGTACTATGTATTTGCGACACTTGGTGGAGGCAGAAGCCTGATCAAGGACGAGCATCATGCACCTTTCTCAGAAGAATATGTGCAGGTGACCGTGGAGCGAGACAAACTTTTGGATGAAAGAATTCAGAAAGAGAATTCATTAAAAAACAAAACAAAGGACCAATGATCACAAAACACATAAACATCAGTTTATCGATGGTCATAGTGGCCATTGTGATGAATGCATGCACGCCCAAGCTCACTATTCGGGAGGCGGATAAATCCGTGCCGGAAGTCTATTCCTCTCAAGGTGATTCCACCAATTCAGTGGAAATTAAATGGCGGGATTACTTTCAGGATAGCAATCTGATTGCGCTGATAGATACAGCACTTCTTAATAACCAGGAGATGAACATTGTCTCTCAGGAAGTGGAGATGCTGAGAAACGAAGTACGAGTACGTAAAGGTGAGTACCTGCCATCTGTGGGAGTAGGTGCCGGAGCTGGGCTCGACAAAGTGGGCCGATACACTAGAAATGGTGCGGTGGAGCACAATCTTGAGATTCGGGACGGTGAGGAGTTTCCAGAGCCACTGGGAGATATCACGGTTAGTGCTTATGCTCAGTGGGAGATTGATATTTGGCGAAAGTTGCGCAATGCGAAGCAGTCGGCGTTCACCAGGTACTTGTCTAGCATTGATGGCCGTAATTTTCTGGTGACCAATTTGGTCTCTGAAATTGCGAACTCGTACTATGAGCTTCTCGCTTTGGACAATCAGCTGGAATTGGTTCAGCAAAACATCGAAATCCAAAGCAATGCGTTAGCGATCGTCAGATTGCAAAAGCAGGCAGCCAGGGTCACGGAGTTGGCGGTCAAGCGATTTGAAGCGCAGCTATTGAATACGCAAAGTTTGGAGTTTGGCATACGTCAGCAAATCGTGGAAATCGAAAACAAAATCAATTTTTTGGTTGGACGATTTCCTCAGCCGATAGCTAGAGATTCTGGAGCTTTCAATAACATTCCGATGGGTAACGTCAAGGCCGGCTTGCCTTCTCAGTTATTAGAGAACCGACCGGACATTCGGCAAGCTGAGTTGGAATTAACAGCCGCCAAACTGGACATCAAAGTGGCAAAAGCTGAGTTTTATCCCTCTTTAGGAATATCGGCCGGACTTGGTTACAGTGCTTTCAATGCAAAGTACTTACTCACCACACCCGAATCCCTGATGTATGGATTAGCTGGTGAATTGATGGTGCCGCTAGTGAATAGAAATGCCATAAAGGCCAACTATAAAAACGCGAATGCCAGGCAGGAGCAGGCTTTGATCAACTATGAGCGAACGATCCTGAATGCCTACCTCGAAGTGCAGAATCAGCTGTCTAAAATCCAGAACATGCAAAGTGGGTTTGATTTGAAGGAGCAGCAGGTGCAAGCGTTGATTGAGTCTGTTGAAATATCAAACAATCTTTTCAAATCGGCCAGGGCAGACTATGCTGAGGTTCTTTTAACACAGGAAGAGGCATTGGATTCTCGGTTTGAATTGATTGAGACGAAAATGTTGCAAGTCCAGGCCTGGGTGAATGTATATCGTGCGTTGGGCGGTGGGTGGAAGTAGAAACTTGATTGTAGATCAGGCTTAGTTTGAAGTAGAAGGCGACCGAATGGTCGCCTTTTTTTTGATTCAACTTCCGCGAGAAATTGAGTATATTTAGACTAAGACAAGATTTTTTTTCACTTAACCAATATAGACCATGCATTTACCTGCTTATCTCGATCGTCTCATCCACAACTTCAGCGACTCGCTACCAGGGGTTCTAGGAGCCCTTATATTTTTTGTCGTTGGCTGGTTGTTTGCCATCCTAATCAGAAAGATTGTTCACCGTTTGATGAAAAAAACCGAATGGGACGAGCGGTTGCTTGGGAACACTATTGTGGATACCAATAAGTTCATTGCCAACCTAGTGTACTATATCATGATGGTAATTATCCTTCTGATAGTGCTGGAAATGTTGGGCGTGAGCTACGTACTCGACCCAATAAGTCATATGCTGACAGAGTTTCTTGGATTCATTCCTAATATTCTGGCGGGACTAGCCATCGTTTTTATTGGCTATGTCATTGCCAAATTCATTTCCAACCTCATCAAAATGGCCGGTAGTTTCTTTGACAGACTAGCTAATAAGATTGGCTTTAAGGAAACAGATAAACTGGTGACATTTATTCAGAGAATCGTATTTGTAGTCATTTTTATTCCTTTCTTCATCCAAGGACTGAATGCACTTGAGCTAAACGCCATAACCAACCCGGCGAACAACGTTTTGCATCAAATGCTTGATGCGGTACCGAATATCATTGGCGCGATTTTGATCATTACAATTTTCTTTATAGGTGGTCGATTTGTGACCTCCTTCGTGAAGGAACTGTTGGAAAATGTGGGAATGGATAAGTTGGTTGAAAAACTTCAGCTAAAAGCAGTGTTAGGAGAGCAAAAACTGTCATCCATTGTTGCCAATATCATCTTTTTCTTTCTCGTGTTTTTTGGGGTAATATCTGGAGTGGAAATGTTGAATTTGGATCGGCTTGCGGAGGTACTTCATAATATTTTGAACCTCTCAGGAAATGTGCTGTTCGGATTGATCATCCTTGTTATGGGCAACTTCCTGGGAACTATCGTGTACCGAATGGTCGGTACTGACGAGAATAAGTTTGTGGCCGGAATAGCCAGAGTGGCGATAGTTGGATTGTTCCTGGCCATTTCTCTCCGTACCATGGGTATTGCTAATAGTATCGTAGAATTGGCCTTTGGTTTGACCCTTGGCGCCATTGCAGTGGCAGTTGCTCTTTCTTATGGACTTGGTGGACGTGAGGCGGCTGGCAAGCATATGGAAAAAATCCTCGGCAAATTTCAAGGCAAGAAGTAAATAGAAGTTGATTCGGAAAGGTCTCGGCAGTAAATTGTCGAGACCTTTTTTTATGGAAAGTTTACTCAAGGAAATACGGTCTTGCACGATTTGTCCATTGGAAAATGGTCATCGACCGATTCTGCAGGCTAGTGCAAAATCAAGGATTTTATTGATTGGTCAAGCACCGGGAAGAAAGGTTCATGAGACTGGGATTCCTTGGGACGATCCTAGCGGTCGAAATCTGAGAAAGTGGCTGGGCGTGTCCGAAGAGCAATTTTATGACCCTGATATTTTCGCTCTGGTGCCCATGGGATTTTGTTACCCCGGCCATTCCGCTGGTGCTAAGCCAAGTGACCTTCCCCCTCGACCAGAGTGCGCCCCGAAATGGCATGATTTGCTCTTGGAGCAAATGCCGGAGATTCAACTTACGTTGCTTTTCGGACAATATGCCCAGAAAAGATACCTCGGCGATCGGATGAAAGATTCACTCACTGAGACTGTACAGAACTATCAAGAATATTTACCAGATTTTCTGGCCATGCCACATCCATCTCCTCGAAATGGTATTTGGCTGAAGAAAAATCCCTGGTTTGAAGAAGAGGTGCTACCAGAATTAAAACAAAGGATACGGAAAGCCGTAAGCTGAGCCCATGCTCCCCCTCTATTCACGCCATCCATTTACCGAATTACGGTCACTCCTTTGGAGGGTTAGTAAGCGAATCGTCCTGTGGTTTGTGGCGCTCAGCATTTTTCTGGTCATCCTTTTTCGTTGGGTGCCTGTGCCGATCACCCCGCTGATGGTGAGTCGTGCCGTGGATCACAAATTGGAGGGAAAAGGGCCAAAAATCATCAAAGAATGGAAGTCGTTAGATGAGCTGTCACCTCACCTTCAGCTAGCAGTAGTTTGTACGGAGGATCAGAATTTTCTCAAGCATCATGGACTGGATTTTGGAGCGCTAAGAAAAGCGTACTTCAATGTGGAGGGGCGATCCAAAAGAAGAGGGGCCAGCACCATCACCCAGCAGGTAGCTAAGAACGTGTTTCTCTGGAATGGCCGAAGCTATGTGAGGAAGGGACTGGAGGCTTACTTCGCCGTTTTGATTGATCTCTTTTGGTCGAAAGAACGAATCATGGAGGTCTATCTCAATGTGATCGAGATGGGAGACGGTATCTACGGGGCGGAGGCTGCTTCCAAGAAATACTTTGGAAAGTCTGCCAAAAATCTCACCAAAAGACAAGCCGCAACCATTGCTGCGATCTTACCAAGCCCGCTCCGATACAGTGCCACCAGACCAAGCCCGTATGTCAGCCGCCGCATTGACTGGACAATGCAGCAAATGCGCTATTGGGGTGGACGATTGGATTATGATCGGTATAAGGATAAGAAATGAACTTTTGAAAATACCTGACCTATCACCAATGATCAGAAGCTATTTCAATATCATTTCGCTCAAGCCGCTGGGCTTCTACTTTTCAAGCATGAAAAGTAGACAAAAATGCTTGCCAAAATAATCACCTATCCACCCACATTCTACCCACGCCCGGGTATTTTGGCTGGCCAACGCTCAGAGTGACTACTGGCGCCTTGCGCCACTGATGGCCTTGAAGGCATTTGCGTGACGACATTCCGATTCAAGAAAATTGAATTTGAAATCCACTGTCTGACGACCGTAGGGAGGAGTTTGGATTTCATTCCCAAATCAAATCGGAATGTTAGCGAATGACTTCCAGCCTTGATTTTTTTGCTTCCTTTTTGGATCAAGCCAAAAAGGAAGAGCCCTAGCGGCTTGAGCGGATAACCCTACAACCCCGCCCCCTTAATAATCTCATCCACTACTTCAGGATTCAACAGCGTGGAAGTATCACCCATATTGGAAATATCCTTGCTCGCTACTTTGCGCAAAATGCGTCGCATGATTTTACCCGAACGAGTTTTCGGTAAGCCCGGCACAATTTGCACCTCATCCGGTCTCGCAATCGGCCCGATGATCTTGCTCACCGTTTGCTTGATTTCAGCAATTAGGTTCTCTTCCGTTCGGCCCTCCATATCACAAATCACATACGCGTAAATACCCTGCCCTTTGATATCATGCGGGAAGCCAACTACTGCCGACTCGATTACTTTCGGATGTTCGTTGATGGCATTTTCAACTTCTGCTGTGCCCATTCTATGACCGGATACATTGATCACATCATCTACACGACCAAGAATCCTTAAGTATCCATCATGATCTCTTTTGGCACCATCTCCGGTGAAGTACATGCCTTTGTACGTGGAGAAATACGTTTGTCTGCATCGCTCGTGATCTCCGTAGGTGGTGCGTAGCATCCCCGGCCATGGATACTTGATGCACAGATTGCCCTCCACATTGTTTCCCTCCAAAACATTTCCCTCAGGATCTACAATTACCGGCTGAATGCCAGGCAGTGGGAGGGAAGCATGTGCTGGTTTGTTTGGTGTGATCCCAGCCAATGCCGAAATCATAATCCCGCCCGTCTCGGTTTGCCACCAAGTATCCACTAGCGGACAATTGCCTTTCCCAATATGGTCGTGGTACCAATGCCACGCTTCTTCATTGATCGGCTCGCCTACTGATCCTATCACTTTCAGTGATTCCAATGAGTACGGTTCGATGGGCTCTAGTCCATGTGCCTGCAACGCACGAATGGCCGTTGGTGCTGTGTAGAACTGGTTCACTTTGTATTTATCGACGATCTCCCAGAACCTCCCTGCATGCGGGTAAGTTGGCACGCCTTCAAACATCAGCGTTGTTGCTCCGGCCAACAGCGGCCCATACACGATGTAGGAGTGCCCCGTAATCCAGCCCACATCGGCCGTGCACCAATACACATCCCCTTGGTCGTATTGGAAAACATTCAAGAAGGAATAGTAGGCATAGATCATGTAACCGCCGCACGTATGCACCACACCCTTTGGTTGGCCAGTGGAACCGGACGTATACAAAATGAACAGCAAATCCTCCGAGTCCATTTCCTCGGCCGGGCATTCGTCTGATTGTCCGTCAATGACCTCATGCCACCAATGATCCCTACCCTCTTTCATCGTTACATTATCACCTGTGCGATTCAGCACAACCACACTTTCAATCGTAGTAGTTTTTTCCAACGCTTCATCCACCACCGCCTTTACGGGGATTTGCTTGCCTCCTCGAAAATTGCCATCTGATGTCAGCACCATTTTGGCTTGACAGTCATTGATACGATCTGCTAACGCGCTTGAAGAGAAGCCGGCAAACACCACCGAATGCACCGCGCCAATTCGCGCACAAGCCAACATCGCCACGGCCGCTTCGGGCACCATCGGCATGTAGATGATCACCCGATCGCCCTTCTGCACATCCTGCGCTTTCATTGCATTCGCGAATTGACAAACCTTGTTATACAGTTCTCGGTACGAGAGTGTGATTGAATCTTCTCCAGGCTCATTCGGCTCCCAAATGATGGCCGGTTGATCACTCATCGTGAAGAGGTGCCTGTCCAGAATGTTCTCCGTGATGTTGAGTTTGCCGCCGAGGAACCACTTCACATCGGGCCCGTCAAAGTTCCAGTCGAGCACCTTGTTCCAGCGCTTTTTCCAATGAAACGATCCCGCGACCTGGCTCCAAAACGTCTCCGGATGGAGCACACTTTTCTGGTATTCGTGAATGTATCCGCTTAGGGTCTGAATTCTATTGCTCATGTGTCGAGGTTCGGTTTCGTCAGTCACCAAATTTAACAACCGAGTGGCAGGAAGCGAAGCAATTCGCCGATTGTGATAGGATTGTTCAATTACTTAACCGCAGAGGAACCGAGAACACGGAGGAACAATCCACCACGTCATTCTGAGCGAAGTGCAACGCAGAAATACCGCAATCTCCTCACCGCAGAGGAACCGAGAACACGGAGGGAGTAATCCTGGAAGCAAGTGCGACTGATTAACCAATCACCAATCACCATTTAACTAAAATAGGAGCGAGACTTCATGGCCATCTAAAAACTGCACTCCCGCTCGCACTGCGTTTGATCGGGGCTAGGTTGAGGCTTTGGTGATTTTCTGACTAGGCTTGAGCCAGAGAGTTTGAAATTAGCTGGCGATTAAAATATTTGAAGGTTTGAGGTGGAGCGAAATTTGGAAATAACTGTTTTATACTCTTGAGAGGAATCTTGTCCTTGAACCTTCTACTAATTTCTATGAAAATTCCTACCGCAGTAGTTGAACCTGTATAGTATTCTAAAAACCTCGCTTCATCGATTCCAAGAATCTCTGAATGATTTTCCCATATCTCTTCAGGGCTGGCTTTTACTACCTTTTCAATTTTACATACACCAACAATTGCCATTTCAGGAAACGTACTGTAAATAACCATCAAATCCCCAGGTTTGGCGTTTGGAGCCACCTTGCGTAGTTCGATTTTTTTTGAACCATCGAATATTTTATTGACAAACTCAGGCTTGATAGATACCACAATGAGGTTATTCATTTCTGTTTATTTATTCCCAATTTATAGATTTCGACAAATATGTCATTTGTTACTTCGAGTGGTGCTGTGAATGTGTTTTTTTTTCGTCCATGGCTCTTTAAAATATTGGTCACCTTGTTAAACGATATGGGATTACTGAAAACCTCAGTATCGCTAAACCTTAACGCTTTTATTAAATTTTCAGTGTCACGCTTTGCTAAATGGTAAATGTGTTTCCATTCGTACACACCATAATGTCGAAATAGTTTGAAAAGTTTCTTGCAAGATTCAATTTTTACTTCATCAAGGTAGGAGCACCCAACAATAGAATTAGTTCTTATTGCATTCTTATCTTTAGAACTACTTGAATACCATAAAAGTCTTGCTGGAGCTTCTTCCGAAACGGGTTTCACATTACGATAATATACATTCTCCCTATTCCACAACAGAGTCGCATTTGCTCCAAACATTGAATTACTAGCAGCGTAATGATCGAAAAGTTGACTCGCCCAAAATGGCTTTATGGGAACAATAAATGTTGGGATGCTCAAATCAATAAACTTCAAAGGCCAAAACTTTCGTTCAACACTGACGGCAAAGTCAATTGATCCATTTTTTAATTTTTCAGTTAGCCTGATAGGGTCAATTGCCTTGTCTATATTCTCCAACTCAGATAACTCATGTTTGTGAATTATATCCTGTCGACAATATTTAATCCATTCGTCCTCTTGATTTTCGAATCCCATTAATTCCAAAGTTTCATGATCAAGAGAATCTATGAATTTGTCTGATATTATTATTCGATCTTGATTTCCCTGAAGTGCCAGATTTATGGATTGGTAAATCAATTGATGGAAAAGGGTCCGGGATAATTTGGACTTAATCGTTCGAATTAATGGAATTGAAAGAATTTCTCCACTTGACTCACAAATCCATACTGCCAGTATTTCTTTGTTTTCATCGTTGACAACTCGAGTTCTGCAATTTTTTACATCAGCAGCAGTTTGGGTAAAAATTTGCCTTAATTCAAATTTCTTTTCCCCCTTATCCCCTCTGAGGAATTTCTCAACCATAAAAGAAATTTCGCCAGATTTGAGATTGACTTGATTGTAATTAACCCCTGCAATTCTTGTAGATAAGTAATCCGATCTATTTGTACTTTCATCTACTGTTAAAATTAGGTCAATAGGTCGCAATACCTCAACACCAAATAATTCATTGATTTTAGAATCCGCGTTTAAAATATTTTCATCGGTAGTTATGAAGTATTTTATGTCGCTGGCGATACACTCGGATAGTTGTCTTTTATCAGATAGATCATTGACACTGTTGCCAGAGATTATTTTATTGATTTCATCAAAGATTCTATTTCTGACATCTGGATTAAATCTAGCTTCCTGAAATCTTGACAAATAGATTCGGGTTTTTTGGGCTCTTTTATCGATTAAATCTCGTTTTACTTCATTAAAAATTTCAGGAGCGTAGTAGTAGTCAACAGCATCTGTTAACCAATCCTCCAGCAGAAACCTAGTGCCTGTCTCTTCGTCAGATTTATCACTTCTTAGTTTGATTATAATATTGGCATCAAGTACTGCTTTCAGCTTTGTTGAGGCTGATTGAGAACTGCTGAATAGGTCATCATTTCCGAAATCAAACCACCACCTAAAGAGATAATTTTCTTTTTTACTTCTGCTCCGGACCTTATTCATGGCTTTAAAACCATATCTTTCCCATAGAGCTGAAGCTGCCTTATAGTCTGTTCTGCAACTGAGGACAATTCCTTTGAATGAATCTCGGAATTCATCCTTTACTGCATCCAAGAGCATTTTGGAGATTCCTTTGTTTCTGAATTTGTCAGAAATGCATAACTGAATAATTCGAACCGATCTCTTGCTTTGTGTGATCGAGAAAAGGATGTATCCAATTAGGTTGTTATCTGCATGGGCGCATACCAAGAAGCCTTTCTTAGCATGATCAAAATATGCACCTTCAGGAAAGTGTCCTAATGTCTTACTATTCTTAGTCCCAAGAGCAACCACCTGAGCGATCAAATTGTCATTCGATCTTATAAACTCAATTTTCATAGCTGAGGCAATTTAGCAAATTTGCTATTCAGTGTTGTGTGAGCTTATTTCTTTCCTGCTTACGGCAAGCAGGCTCCCCCTACTGGCGCGTGTCCCGTTCTAGGTCATAAATCAACCTCGCTAGCACGCGTCTGTGACGCGTGCTCAATAATGTATTAACAACACTGGCGCAAGTGTCCACTTGTGCTTCCAATTAGTAAGATTTCTCATCGCGCACTTCCCTCGAAATGACGTAGCGCAGTAGTTCCCCTCTTTGGAGGGGCTAGGGGTGGGTCTTTGTACAGCGATCAACATTCCCCTGCCACGCACTTCCCAGCGCACCCCCCTTCAAAGGGGGAGTTGTAGCGTGCATAATTATTTATCCAAATGCGCCACGCAGTTGTTCCCCTCCTTTTGGAGGGGCTAGGGGAGGATTCACTTCCTCGGATACCTGATACTCTCAGTAAGCTCTTCTATTTCTTTCGGCACTTTAGGCGTAAGACGAGACACGACCATGGCTACAGCAAAGTTGATCAGCATGCCCATGGTACCTATGCCCTCCGGTGCTACCCCAAACCAGTAACCTTCCGGCGTGCCCGGCCCGCCGAGTTGCGGCTTGAAGTAGATGATGTACGTCGCAGTGAAGATGATCCCAATGATCATTCCTGAGATTGCTCCTTCACGGTTCATTCGCTTATCGAAAATGCCAAGCACGATCGCTGGGAAGAACGAACTAGCCGCTAGGCCAAAGGCCAAGGCCACCACTTGCGCCACAAACCCTGGCGGATTTAGCCCCGCCAGTCCAGCTGCAACTACCGCCACCGCTATGGCAATTCGGGCAGTTCGAAGTTCACCTTTTTCGGTAATGTCTGGCCAGAGGTAACTTTTCAGTAAGTCATGTGAGATGGATGTTGAGATCACGAGCAACAAGCCAGCAGCCGTGGAAAGTGCAGCAGCCAGTCCACCCGCTACTACCAGTGCAATCACCCATGGAGGCAGGTTGGCAATTTCCGGATTTGCCAAGACGATGATGTCACGATCTATGGTCAGCTCGTTTTTGTTTTCATCCGCCACGTACTGAATATTACCATCTCCGTTTTTGTCTTCAAATTCTAGTAGTCCGGTTTTCTCCCAGTTAGTGAACCATGACGGTACTTCTGAGTAAGGCTTTTCTGAAACCGTATTGATCAAATTAGTTCTGGCGAATGCCGCAATCGCTGGAGCGGTAGTGTACAGGATGGCGATGAATACGAGGGCATAGCCAGCTGAAATTCGGGCATCTTTTACTTTCGGTACAGTGAAGAAACGTACGATTACATGTGGCAGTCCGGCTGTGCCGAACATCAAGGCAGCTGTGATAAAGAACATGTTGGTGAGGTTGCCGGAATCCACTTTCGTGTACTCCGCAAAGCCGAGATCCACGGAAATCTGATTCAGCTTTTCGAGGAGGTACACGCCATCAGTTGTTTTCCCTCCAAACCCAAGCTGAGGAATTGGATTTCCAGTCATTTGCAGGGAAATGAATATAGCAGGAACGGTGAAGGCGAAAATGAGTACGCAGTATTGTGCCACTTGCGTGTAGGTGATACCTTTCATACCGCCTAACACCGCATAGAAAAACACAATCCCAATGCCGATCAAAACGCCTGTGGAGAATTCCACATCCAGAAATCGAGCGAAAGCCACACCCACACCTTTCATTTGTCCCACTACGTAAGTGAAGGAGACGAACAGCGCGCAGATCAGCGCCACCAATCGGGCTTTGTTTGAATAATATCTTTCTCCTATAAAGTCAGGAACGGTGAATTTGCCAAATTTTCGAAGGTAGGGAGCCAATAAAAGCGCAAGGAGCACATAGCCACCTGTCCAGCCCATTAGGTATTGCGCCCCACCAAAACCCATAAAAGAGATGAGTCCGGCCATGGAGAGGTAGGAAGCTGCTGACATCCAATCCGCTGCGGTCGCCATGCCGTTAGCAAGTGGGTGTACGCCACCTCCTGCTACATAAAATTCACCAGTGGATCCGGCGCGAGCCCACCACGCCACGGCGATGTAGATCAGGAAGGTGCCACCAACGAAGAGATAGGTTAAGATTTGCTGATCCATCTTATTCTTCGTCTACTTCAAATTCCTTGTCCGTTTTATTCATCGCGAACACATAGATGAAAATGAGGATAACAAAAATGTAAATAGAACCCTGCTGCGCAAACCAGAACCCAAGAGGGAATCCTCCCAACATGAATTGGTTGAGATAATCAGCGAAGAGTATGCCACAGCCGAAGGAGACCAGAAACCAGATGATGAGAAGAATGGCTAACAATCGGAGGTTCTTCTTCCAGTATTTTTTTAGGGATTGAGGCATGGCTAGAAAGTGTAGCTCACCAAGATACTAAACTGCCCATTCCTCGGCAAGCCGGGATAATAGTAGCGAGGTTCGCCCCCACCAAATGCCTGAGCATTCACGCTGATCATCGAGGCATATTTTTCATTCAGGAGGTTCTGAAGTCGGAAGGTGCCACGAGCATTCCAATTCTTTCCAAGAGGAATATTCGCACCGACATAGAAATTGAGCAGGGAATAGCCATCGGTGTAAATTGTGTTATCATCTGTTATCGGCATCTCATCAATAAACTGAAAATTGATTCCTGAGAAAAGGATTCTTGCTTTCTGGTTTACAGATACATTCAATTGGGACTTAGGCACGCCAGTTAGTTCATTTCCTGAAAAATCCTGACCATCTTCATTAAACTTTTTGAATTGGTAACGAGCCAAATTGTAGCTAAAAGAAGAGGTGATTTGGTTTTTTCTTGTCGACCATAGAAGGGCCTCTGTTTCCAATTCCAATCCATTGTGAAGTGTACGTCCGGCATTTTTTCCGAAGGTCACGTCCTCTGCTGTACGTCTTGTTACGAGCAGGTTTTTAATTTTCATCGAATAGGCAGAAAGCGAATAACTGAGTTTGGGATGGGCTCCCTTCACGCCTATTTCTCTATTCCATCCAGTTTCTGGTTGGATGTCAGAGTTGAAGCTTCCTGATGAGTTGAGTGTTTCCTCAATGGAAGGAGGGGAGAAGCCGTGGCTTAACGTTGCGAAAATATTGATGGATGGATTCAACCCCTGTACAATCGATATTCTTGGTGAAAGGATTGGCTTAAACGTTTTTCGGATCTCCTCATTTCCCTCTGACTGGAACCTGTACGAGGAAGTGTTTACATTCAATCCGGACTCTAGTTTGGTGGATTTGGTTAGGCGATAAGAAGTATGTACGAACGAGTTGAAGTAGGTTCTCAGTTCTGAGTTTTTATCCAATCGATCTCCTTGCACACTCCCTCGATCTGCAAAATCTTGGTAGAGATTTTCATAGGTCTTCCAATCATACACATCCGCGTACACTTCGAAACCGACATTATAAGAAAGCTCTTCTCCCTCAAAGATCAATCGTGTTCGCGCACCGCCACCGGCTTGCTCGTCATCCAGAATATTGAAAGGTCTGGGTTCGTAGTTGTCCTTCCAAACGGAGTACATCGAACTTCTCAACTGCAAATCGTCTGTGAGTTTTCTGATCCAAGAAAAACCGGACAAGGATTTTTTATAATCTTCATACCCCCGTGCCTGTGCCCAAGTGAATGCAGCGGATTTCGGATTTTCATTGAAAGCAGTTTCACCAATGGAGCTTGGAATGAACGCTTTTTGACTCACATATAAAAAGAGAAAATTGAATTTATTACGGCCATTGGCATATTGCCAAGAGGTGTTCAGCGAATGCCTGTCAAATTCGTTGTTGTCCCTGTACCCATCGCTTTGAAGTTTCTGATAGCTGACGGTGCTCGTTTGTTGGTTTTGAGTATAGGAGCTTAAAACGCCGTATTTCAATGTCCCAAAACTTCCAAGACTTGAATTGAAGGAGAGCTGGTTTTTGTTTGTTTGGTTTGGCTCTAGTAATATGACTCCTCCTAATCCGGCTCCATAGAGGCTGGAATTGGGCCCTTTTTGTACCTCTACATTTGAGACCAAACGGAGATCAATGTCTTCAATGGTGGTTTCTCCACCGCCATCAGTGAGCGGAATTTCTCCGTAGAAAGCCCGAATCTTATTTGTCCCAAATGGCGTCCTGCTTCCAATACCCCGAATCGTAATTCGGTTGGTGTTGAGTGCTCCGGACTGCATGTACACCCCTGGGATTTTGTTGAGCGAGTTGGTCAGGATACTCTGGTCAGCATAGAGAATCTGGATGGAGTCCACGATTCCTACCATTCCTGGGAAGTCCAAATTTTCAGTTTCCAGAGCAAGCGCATTTACAGAAACAGCATTCAAATTAATAACTCGAAGAGAGTCAGATTCCTGTCCGAAACCAACCAAATGGAAAAAGCAAAGCCCCGATAAAATCAGGGCTCGGCTCAAACGTTTAAATGTCTGTCTCTTAAGGAGTTTTCTCATCAGGCCACTCTTTCTTGAAGTCTTTCCAGTAATCTTTCACCGTCTGCTTCATGTCTTTGCTCAAGAGCAAAATTCCCAAAAGGTTAGGCAATGTCATGACTACAATGGCAATGGCTGAAAGAGTCCAGATTATAGTTGTATCCGTGAAGGCAGCCACAAAGAAGGCAATGACATACACAGCTCGATAAATCATTACTCCAATTTTGTTATCCCAAAGGAAGGTCATAGCTCGGTCACCATAATAAGACCAGGAAATGGCCGTACTGAATGCAAAGAGTAGAATGCCAATAACCACAATATACTTTCCGAAATCTCCAAAGAATCCGCGAGTGAATGCTATGGCAGTAAGGGGAGCACTATGCACGAGTGATTTTCCCGAAAAGAGGTACTCACCTTGAGGTTTACCGTTTTCAATTTTGATCGTTCCTGAAAATGGTTCTCCATTCTGCGCAACTCGAACCTCTTCTGCCTCAGAGCGAGCATTGATAAATAAAATAGGCGTGATCAGTTCACCTAAAATCACGTTCATGTCGCCAGAGTAAAACTTATTACTTTCCTCGCCCTCAATGTGATTGATGACTGATCTTTTACCGTCTTCAGTGGAAAGATTCACATCATTTTGCATGATGTAGATGTCGGAGTTGTCGAATTCGTTTTGATGTTTTTCATTCCAAACACCTGAAGACAAAAGAACTAATCCGGTGATGGTACAGATGACGATCGTATCAATAAATGGCTCCAAAATAGCCACAAAACCCTCTGAAACTGGTTCGTGTCCTTTGGCGGATGCATGAGCAATGGGGGCAGATCCTTGACCCGCTTCATTGGAGAACAAACCTCGATTTACTCCTTTATTGAATGCAAGAGAAATAGTGGCCCCCAAGAACCCGCCTGCGGCGGCTGAACCGGTGAACATTTCGGAAAAGATAGAAACGAATGAAGGTCCGATGTTCCCGAGATTATTAAAGATTACAGCAAAAGCACCTATGAAATAGAGAATGGCCATAGTAGGCACCAGCTTCTCCGTCACCGCCGCAATTCGCTTGATTCCTCCGATAATTACAAACCCAAGAAGAACCGCGAGCACGCCACCAACGAGCATTTCATTCAGTCCAAAAACTGAATTCATGGAATCGGCGATGCTGTTGATTTGAGGCAGACTACCTGTGCCAAAGGACGAAAGAACTGTAGCTAGTGCGAAAATCACTCCGAGCCATTTCATGTTTAGTTTGTTCTTCATGTAGTACATCGGCCCACCAGCCATTGAACCGTCTTCTGCTTTTTCTCTGTATTTGTGAGAGAGTGTGACCTCTACGAACTTAGTACACATACCCATTGCAGCTGTTGCCAACATCCAGAAGAGTGCAGCAGGTCCACCGATGTGGACGGCTAAAGCCACCCCAGCAATGTTCCCAGTTCCAACTGTACCTGATAGCGCGGTAGTAAGTGCCTGAAAGTGAGATGTATCCCCTTCGTCACCTTTCTTGTCAAATTTTCCTTTGACTACCTTGAAGGCAAATCGGAAGTAGCGAATCTGCGGAAAACCCAAGTATATTGTGAAAAAGAGTCCGGTACCCAGAAGTACCCATGGAAACCAGTCAGAACTTCCCAGGTAGCCGTCTAATTGATTGAGGATTTCGTTGAGTTCTTGCATAAAAGCGGGTTAATCAGTTTTTGAAGTTCGACAAAAATAGAAGAGTACAGGTAGATACCTAATGCTACGGATATAAAATCGGCAAAAGTGCGGATTGAGACACCTCATGTTTGATCAGAACTTAGTGTCCAAATTAAATCAATCATGAAAAAGCATTTACTCACACTAGCGATGATCGGAATTCTAGGAATTTCCGTCGCTGAAGCCCAGAAGTACAAGTATGACTGGATGAAGATGATCACCTTCGATAAAGAGATGGTCGATGAAAACGTCAAAATTCAGGCAGATGCCAATGGATTTACTTATACCACATTTTCATTCCAATGGGACATCCATTTGGGAAGACCACCTGCCAAAAAGAAAGACCCAGAACCGCCTATTCTGAGTGCTGAAGGCGGAATCAAAGGTGTATACATTGATAAAAGAGATTCCAATGGTGATCCCGTTTGGGCCAAGGTTGTCAAGATCGGAAATCCTGATATTGAAGATGAGATCAGTGTGCTAACTAACCATGTATCAGATCTGGCCATTTCTCCAACAGGCGATGTGTATATCACAGGTTCGTTCGACGGAAAAGCGGATTTTGGTCAGGGAATTACTCTTAAGAGTGAAGGAAGAAATGACATGTTTATTGCAAAAATAAGTTCTTCAGGAGAAGCGGAGTGGGCGGTTAGAGCTGGTGGAAGTGGTACTGTTTCTAATGAAATTGATCCCGGAGGTCTTTCCGTAACCACTGACCGGGCAGGGAATGTTTTTGCAGTTGGAGGGCTTAACGCTTACCCGAAAGGTGGTGGTACCTATGGAGATGGCCAACCCTTAGAGTTGTCTGAGTGGGGCGCCACGACGGTGCTATTCAAGCTTTCCCCGAAGGGTGAATTTTTGTGGTTCAAAAAATCCCACGTAGGAACTTTCGGTTCAAACAACGATCTGAGCACGGATGCAGCCGGAAATATTTATCTGGGTGGAGGCTGTCGTGCCTTTGCCGAGTGGGATGGAAATAAGTCAGAAGTCAATGGATTGTACGATGCAGTCCTTTTCAAACTAGACAATGATGGCAATCACATTTGGACTAAGGTCTGGGGATGGGGTGATGGTGAGTGGGATAAAAAAAGCATGGACGCAGAATCCATCAGTCGTATGAGCGTGTCTGATGATGGCCGGGTGACCATGATGCTTACCTTATATAATGGCGCGGAGATCAATGGAGTTACAATTAAGACAGACAAGAAAAATGCATCCAATATGGAAACTCTGGCTGTGAATCTGGATGCGGACGGAAACGTAACCAACATGACTCGTTTTGCTTCAAAGGATTCGGAGCAAATGATAATTGGATTGCCAAATGCATTGACTCCAGGTTTCAATGGAGCAGACGGAACGATCTATTTCAAAATTGGCCCCAAGGTCACCATCAATGACGAAAAATTAAAGGGTGATGGAATTTACGCCATAGACAAGGATGGGGAGATAACCTTCCTTATGAGCCTGGTCATTAAAGATATAGCTCCAGTGCATGGATTTGGCCCATATGGCTTTACCATGAACAGCAAATCAGAACTTTTTGGAGTGGGTCAGGTTTACAAAATTTCGGATTTAGTGTCACAGTATGCAGGGGCTGCAGCAGGCAAGCGAATCGAAAAAATGCATAAGAAAAATTACTTCTACGATAGAGATTTCAATCAGGGCATTGTGATTACCAAATATACCAACTGATGAAAAACCTACTATGCATCTGTGCAATGGGGCTGGCAATAAGCTCCATTGCTCAACGGGAAAAGGCAGAGGTGTTTAAACTTGAAGGTGTCAACCTTTTTGCAAAGTCTTTACCGGAGGTAGACTATGAAGTCGTTGAAGAGATCAAAGCGTCGGGCATGCTTAAGAGCAGCAAAACAAATTCCGAAATCATAGGAGCTGCAGGCTATAACAAATTTACGTATGGCTTGGAGCAGATGAACGACCTGAAACTAAAGGCGCAGAAAAAAGGTAAAACGTTGGAGTACAATGGAGCTATTCTTGACGGAAATAAGGTGATTTTCATCAAACTCGAGGAGGGTGCCAAGGGAACGGACTTCTCAAAAAGCGGAGCGATTGCAGTGGCTCAGCATGAAAAGAAGACGGATAAACTAATCTTTTATGCCAGCAAACCGCTTGCTGAGTATGAGGTTGTCTCAGAAATCAGCTACAATCAAGGTGGACTAGGTGAAACCATGAGAGGTGGAAACAGCATGGATGTGGCAATCAATGGCATGCTTGATAAAGGAATGCGATGGGTAAAGAAAGGAAAAATTGAATCAGATTTCGATGCACTCATTGTTGACTGGCGAGCGCTTCGATCTGGTAGAGTTAGCGGTGAACTCATCAAATTCAAGTAACTGAAAGCGAGTCCATCACTCACAAGATCGATGCTTTCATGATTGGCCCTGGCGAATTTCGCCGGGGTTTTTCAAATCCTTATTTAGGCATTTTTATTAATCAAAATCAGCCTAAAACCGCATATTATTATAGGCCATTTAGCTTAAACTTTGCACTTTGGAAGATAACTGGGTGTTTTTAACCCTTGTGCAATGAGGTATTTTGTGATATTGGTCGTTAGTTTTTTTTCAATCCAACTCCTTTCTCAGGATTTGGAGCCATGCCGCAATGATTCTGGCCTCTACGGATATTGCGATAAGAATGGAAATACAGTTATTCCGCATGCCTACTACGACGCACTTAATTTTATCGACGGACATGCAGCTGTTTTGGTTGAAGACAAATGGGGTATTATCAATGATTCTGGTCATTTGCTGGTTCAGCCCACGTATGACCAAGTAATCAATTGTGTGAATGTGCCAGATCAGATCTTGGTGAAGGTTGGTGAAAAATGGCACTTTGTAAATTCCTACGGCATTCAAATGACCAATGAGTATCAGGTGTTGTCACCATGGTTTGAGTTTGAATTGAACGGGCAAGAGGCGCATTTTGAAGAAAACACATGGTTTTCATTTATTAAAAAAGGGAAGTGGGGCATTGTTGATTTGCATGACAATGTGAAAATGCCTTTTGCGTATGAATGGACGAGAGTGATCCATCGTGAAATAGCCGGTAAAAAAGGTGTCGTGAGCATTATCATGAAAGAAAAGGGTAAGTATGCATGGCAGAGAGTAGATGCCAAGGCCGCCACAGGATTTGATTTTGACGAGTACTTAGGAGAATACGAGAACAATCTTTTCTTCAAAATGGGCAGCAGGGCCGTAGCACTTGATGCCATTTCAGGTGCCAGGGTGGAGGAGTTCAACAGAGATTACTTTAACCTAATCGATGCGGAAGATTCGGTGGGTGTAGTGAGTGCCTCAGGTAAAATTATCATTCCGTTTAAGTACGAAATTGCGGACATAGGGAAGGTGCAGAATTATGTGGTTTTTGGAAATAGAGACCAACTTGGAATCGCTGATCTTGATGGCAATGTTTTGATGGAGCCCATCTATACTGATATCAAGAGTCTTTCTGTTGACCCACCGATGATAGCTGTTAGAAACCCTGAAAATCAAGTAGCTGTTTTTTTACTAGAAGGAGAGAAGCCCGAAAAGATCACGGACTTCAAATACAACTATGCCGTGAAGGACGGAGATCAGATTCGCATCAGTTTGGATAATAAAACAGGCTATTTATCTACAAGCGGCGTAGAATCTTGGAATAATTAACTCAAGCTTATAAGGCCGTGGTGAATACCATACTTCAGTAGGCCAATTACGGTGCTCGTATTTGCCTTCTTCAGCAAATGCTTTCTGTGTGTGTCTACCGTTCTCACTGAGATAAATAATGCTTCGGCTATTTCCTTACTTGATTTTTCCTGTGCAATCAGTTCTAGAATTTCTAATTCCCGCATGGTGAGGCTGCTTTCCGCTTCTTGTCTTTTTTCCTTTGCCTGATACCGTTCAAGCATGATTTCCATGACTCGGTTGCTATAGTAGGTGCCACCTTGATGGATGCGATCAATAGCCTCCAAAAGCTCCTTTTTGCCAGTATTCTTTAGGATATAGCCTTCCGCTTCCGCCATGATGATTTCTGATACGGTCTCACGATCATCGTGCATTGACAGTACCAATACTTTTATTTCCGGGTACTTTTCCTTTACAATCCTCACCAATTCAACGCCACTCATTTCGGGCATGGAAAGGTCGGTGATGAGAACCATTGGTTGACATTCCTCAATCAAATCAAGTGCTGATGGGGCGGATGTAGATTTTCCAAGTATGTCTAATCGCGCAGAAGAAGAAAGCAACGACACCACTCCGTCCAGAAAAATTTCATGATCGTCAACTAGCAGCAGGGTGATGGGATAATCCATGTTTCAATATAAATCATTGGGAATTTTAGACATCTCTCTTTCCTCAGAACTTCACAAATGTGTATAAATTAAGCTCAAATCATCACTATGAAAACCCTCTTAATCATTGTTCTTCTTGCCATCGCTGTTGGCTCTTGCTCATCGAAACCGGAAAATCATTTTTGGAAAGGGTTAGTTAGTCAGGATGATAATTTTGGAATTTCTAGTTCCTATAAGAGTAAACTCATGCTGGTGCAAACAGGCAGTGGTGTGACAGGGAAAGGATATTATGCTACGCCGAATGACTCCACAATATATGTGCTCTACTCATTTGAGGGCGAATGGGATGGGGACACTCTACGGCTAAAGGAAACCGGGATTATTGAAGCGGCTGAGATAAAGGGAGAATGGTACACCAAGGATATTAGACTTTATCACCCGGATGGTGATGAGAAAAAACTCATGGGAAGTTGGAGATCGCACAGAAACAAGAACGCGAACGGTTTTTCCAAATATGAAAGAGTAGAAAAGTGGTAAAATATTTACCAATCCTGTTGTTTATTGGAGTTCAATCTTATGCACAGACGGGGGACTCTTTAAGGATTTATCGTGAGCAATTAGAGCGTGCTTCGCTTGGAGGCAACATTGAATCGTTCGAGCTTCTTGGCCGTAAACTGCTGGATTATTGTCGCAAAGGGGAAGACTCTACGGCCTTGGCACTAGCCAATGAATCCATTGCCAACACATATTTCACCAACAACCTCGAAGTATTATCATTTGGGTACTACGAACAAGCGGCGGATATCCATAAAGGAATGGGCAACCTATCAGAGTCGGCGCGCATTTATAAGCAGCTTGCCAGAATGTACCGAAATTACCTGGTACTCGATAAAGCTTTGATAACTGGTCAGCTGTGCCTTGATCTGTATTATGAAATAGAAAACAAAGAGGAGGTTGTGGAACTGCTGAATTTGCTTTCTTCTATCAATCTTGCTCGCATGAACTATGATGAATCTATTGTTCAGGCTAAATCGGCCGTAGGCATTGCAAGAGAAATTGGTAATGTCCGAAACAGTGCAGAGGGATACTTACGCCTTTCAGAGATTTATTCCACGTTAAAGTCTTATGATAGCGCTGCTGTTTTTGCTGAAACGTCCCTCAAAATCTACTCCAATGAGCAATTAAGCTTTGGACAGATAGATGCTTCAAGGGCTCTTTCGGAAGCATTGCTAGGAAAAAACGAGTTAGAGCAGGCACTAGGTTACATTGAAGAATCGCTGAGATTGGCCAAAGCTGCCGGAGGAATGAAGCCGGTAATAAGGGCGGGTACGATTAGGGGAAAGATCTTGCTAAAGATGGGAGATTTCGAATCGGCAATTGAGCAGTTAAGAACTAGCTTGGATCAAGCTGAAAGAATAAATCTCTCTGAGCAAACATTGGAATGTAATTACTTGCTTTTTCAGGTTTTTGATAAGTGGGGGCAGGATTCTGTGGCGTATTCCTACTTAAAAAAGTATTCTCAGGCCCGTGATTCCAGTTACGTTCTGGAATTATCAAAAGAATTAGAGCGACTTCAGGCGGAGTATTCTTTGGGAAATAAGCAACGTGAACTGGAATTTTTCAAGACTCAATCCGAGATAAAGGATCTAAGAATTCGACAAGGACAGGTTCGGATTTTGATAATTGTTACAGGCTCATTTCTCATTTTGCTACTAGTCCTTCTTTTCTATCGACAGAAAATTCTCAAACAAAACTTGGTCTTTGCAGAGGAAAAACTACAACTAGAGCGTGAAAATCTGCATGCATTGGTGGATGGAGAGCAAAATGAAAGAGCAAGGATTGCCCAGGATCTGCATGATGGTTTGGGGCAGCTTTTAAGCACTGTGAGAATGTCAGTTTCGGATATCGAGCATCCCAAAACAGAGTTGAATTTGACTATTCTAGATTCAGCTATAAGTGAGGTAAGAACTATTTCTCATGCCATGATGCCCACTTCATTAAGGCATGGCTTGATTTCAGGGCTTAGAGACATGGCGCGCTCGATCAACGATGCAGGAAAATTATCAGTAAAAACTTCTTTTCCTGATAAAAAGCTAGAACTATCAGATTTTGCTAAGGCCGGTCTTTTTAGAGTTATTCAGGAAATTGTAAATAACAGCATCAAATATGCGGATGCTTCGGAGATATCAATTCGTGTAGAAATGCTAGGAAATGATTTGCGAATTGTTCTGACGGACGATGGAAAAGGATTTGACGTTAATCAGATCAATACTTCAGCAAGTCTTGGCTGGAAGAGTTTGAAATCTCGAATTGAGCTTTTGAAGGGAGACTTGGAACTAAGCAGCGGCCAAGGAACCAAGGTGACACTTACAATTCCTGCGGTGGAATAAATTCCAAATCATTTACCCCAAGTCGTGCTCTTCATTTTCAGAACGGCTCGCATAATGTCTTTTTGACTTATCTGACCTATTAGTTTGCCTTGATCGACCACAGGAAATCGTCTGATTCTTTTGCTTAGGAACATATCAGCAGCATCAAAAATATTCATCTCAGGACTAATCGTGATCACATTTTGGGTCATGTGATCCTTGGCATGACCAGCCAGATTCGGCATGTTGTTGTATTGTCCTTTCACCACCTCTTTTAAGCAATCACCCTCGGAGATCACACCACACAGTTCACCATGCTCATTCATTACCGGCGCACCAGAAATTTTGTTCTTCAGTAGTGACTGCACCACCTCAAACATTGGTTGGTCAGGAGAAAAGGTGATCAGCTTCCGTGTCATGTAATCAGCCACCGAAACGGCCTGTGGTGTCTTTTCATCCTTCGCCTTTGTGATCGTACCTCTGTAGCTCTGTACCATGATGTTTAACTTTTGGTGGTTTTTGTAAAGTACTAAATCAGCCACACAAATGCAACAGGTCAGAGGGAGGTCACCTCGCAATTTTTTAGAACAAAGAACAAGTGAAGGGGGTCGTCAGGATTCAAGTAAAGTGTACCAGTAACGCGAACTTGTTCATCGGTAAAGGAAACTTTTCTGTCTGAATAAACCTCAACGACCGTCTCAGGACCAGCTGCTCCACAGAAAAAACACGATTGAAAAGGAAACCGTGAGAGCACAAAGAAATCCTGCTCTGTGTTTTGCTGAAGTGGAATTATGAATCCTTCTAGTGTAATTTGACTGCCCTCACTAGCCAGTAATTTTTCGGAGAAATCAGGAAGTTCGATTTCTTCATTCAAAAATGGATCATGACCTTTTACAATTTGGGTTGTGGCGAGTAGTTCCCAGCCAGTTTGCGCCTGACAAAGCCCAGAAAGAAAGAAGAGAATGAGAAACCTATACATGAGTCTGATTTACGCGAACGCCTTTGACAAAGTTCCTGCCAACTGGTGGATTATTGATAATTTCGCATTCGCAAGATGGCATTAAAGGTATACACTAAAACGGGAGACAAAGGAAAGACGTCATTACTTGGTGGCGCTAAAGTGGATAAGCACGATAATCGCATTGCCGCATATGGTACTGTGGACGAATTGAATGCTTTTATCGGCTTATTGCGCGACTCCATTTTGGAGAATGATCAAGTCAAAGGTCAACTGCTGATCACCCAAGAAAATCTTTTCACGTTGGGGTCTATTCTGGCAACTGATGCAGATTTTAAGGGTTTCGAGTTGCCAAATGTTACTCCTCAGGATGTGGATCAGCTCGAAAAGTGGATTGACGAATTTGATCAGGAACTGCCCGAGTTAAAGAATTTCATTCTACCAGGGGGGCATAAAACCGTATCTTTGTGTCACGTTTGTCGCACCATTTGTCGGAGAGCTGAGCGAGAAATTTCGGCATTGCCAAAGCGAAAAGAATGGGAAGAGATACTGCCATATGTCAATAGACTTTCGGATTATTTTTTCGTTTTAGCTAGGAAGTTGGCAAGGGATGTGGAAGCAGAGGAAATCGCATGGAAACCAAGAAGTTAATGAAGTAAGAAATGACAGAAACATTGGAATTTAGCATCACTAAGACACAGCACTCAAAGCTGAGCCAGACAGACTTGGCGAATCCGGCTTTTGGTAAAGACTACTCAGACCACATGTTCATCGCCGACTATGAAGGTGGCGAATGGAAGGACATGAGGATCGTCCCTTATGGAAACTTATCCATGAGTCCGGCTAATGCCACTTTGCACTATGCTCAGTCAATTTTCGAAGGGCTTAAGGCGTATCGAAACGACAATGACGAGGTTGTCATTTTCAGAGGTGATGCCAATGCCAAGAGAATGGCCGCAAGTGCTGTGAGAATGTGCATGCCTCCTGTGCCAGAGGAGCTATTTATGGAGGCTGTTTCGCAGCTCGTGAATCTGGATCGTGATTGGGTACCTGCGGCTGAGGGGAATTCACTCTACATTCGACCGTTTCAGTTCGCCACTGATCCCTTTATAGGAGTGAAAGCATCCGAAAAATATTCGTTCATGGTGATTACAGGGCCGGTGGGGTCGTATTACTCAAAGCCGCTTCGCGTGAAAGTAGAAAAGAAATTTACTCGTGCAGCCAAGGGAGGTGTTGGAGCGGCCAAGACGGCTGGCAATTACGCAGCTTCCTTGTATCCTGCCAAACTAGGCCAGGAGCAAGGTTACGATCAGCTCATATGGACAGACGGTATTTCGCACGAGTACATTGAAGAATGCGGAACCATGAATTTGAATTTTGTAGTAGATGGAAAAATTCTGAGCCCTCAAAAAAATGATTCGATACTCTCTGGCATTACGCGAGATAGTGCACTAACGCTCGCACGAGACATGGGCATTCCGGTGGAAGAGCGACCAATAAAAGTGACTGAGATAATTGAGGCGATCGAAAATGGAACAATGCAAGAAGCATATGGTATCGGAACAGCCGCGACTATTTCCCAAATTAGTGTAATTGGCCATGAAGGAATCGATTATGAGCTTCCTCCAGTTGAGACCCGAGAAGTTTCCAGCAAGTTGCTAAAAGCATTGAATGATATCAAGGCTGGACGTGTGGAGGATACCCATGGCTGGATCACTAAAGTTTAGCAGAGACATTTTAAAACAATAATTAAAGCTGCTGGAGCCCCACTTCATCAGCTTTAGTTTTACCCATTCATTTGGGTCAACACTTCAAATCCCCTCTCTTAATTAAGAGACTAACTCAAGAACAAAATGAAAATAGGAATCATCCGAGAAGGCAAAGTCCCAGTGGATCATCGGACCCCTCTTACTCCATTGCAGGCCAAGGAAGTCATGGATAAATTCGACGTGAAGGTGGTCGTCCAATCTAGTGATGTTCGAATTTTCAAAGATGACGAATATACTAATCTGGGTGTTGAAGTAGTCAACTCGTTGGAGGATTGTGATATCATTTTGGGCGTTAAGGAGGTGCCGATTGATATGCTTATCGAAGGGAAGACCTTCTTCTTTTTCTCTCACACCATCAAAGAGCAGGAGTACAATAGGGCGCTTTTGCAAGCCATTCTCAAAAAGAAAATACGCTTAGTTGATTACGAACCACTGACTAATGAAAATGGCGTTAGGGTAATCGCATTCGGCCGATGGGCAGGCATTGTCGGCGCGTATAATGCCTTCTGGACCTATGCTCAGAGGTATAATCTTTTCAAGATCAGAAGAGCGCATGAATGCTATGATTTGGAGGATTTGAAAACCGAATACGCAAAAATCAAATTGCCAAAAATGAAAATAGCCGTCACAGGTGGTGGTCGGGTTGCCAAAGGGGCTATGGAAGTGCTGCATGGAATTGGTATCAGAAAAGTAACCCCGGCCGCTTATTTAGAAGAACGTTTCGATGAGCCCGTCTTTACTCAGTTAAACACGCGTGATTACAACAGACACAAAGAAGGAAAAGAATTTCACCGAAATGAGTTTTACAGCAATCCTGAAAAATATGAAGGTGACTTTTTGAAGTTTGCACACTTGACCGACATTCTCATCGCGTCAGCTTATTGGGATCCTGCCGCTCCGGTTTTGTTCAAGCGAGAAGATGCCACTGATCCTCATTTCAAGACGAGCATAATTGCCGATATCACCTGTGATATTGAGGGATCGATTCCTTCGACCAAAAAACCGAGCACGATCGATGATCCTATTTATGATTACAATCCAACTGACGATTCTATCGAACAGGCATTGACCGATGAAGGAAATATCACCGTCATGGCCGTAGATAATTTGCCATGTGAGTTGCCCCGCGACGCATCCGATAGCTTCGGTAGGGAGATGATCAACAATGTGCTTCCACATTTGCTGGGAGATGACAATGAGAATCGAATAAGGAACGCTACGATTACTGAAAACGGGCAACTCACTGAAGCATTCTCCTACCTTCAACGCTACGTCGACGGTGTTTGACATCCTGGTTTTAACATTATTATGGACATTGAATGAGGCCTGTTAGCCAAAAAAATGTTAAAATTGACTAATCATCCAACTATAATGATCATTACGAAAATTATGAAATACCAAAATCTAACTACTTCTATTTCTGCGGCAGTCATTGTGCTTGTTTTGACAGCATGTGGAGGCGGAGCAAAGAGTGAAAAAAATGCAGATTCTTCGGAGTTTGATAAAGCAAAAGCTGAGCTACAGGATAATGTAGAGAAAGTACTTTTTGAGATTCCTTCACCAGCGGAAATTCCCTTCATTCTTCAAGCATCTGGAGCCGATTACTCAGAAGCCCTGATCAATGACATTGACAATATCGATGGGTATGCGGCTATGAACGACAAGGCCGTTATCAACCTTGGCATTTACTCTACGGACATTGGGTACCTGAGTGCTTATGACAAAGCACAAGACGCATTGAACTACATGAGATCATGCCGAAAACTTGCTGATAATCTTGGCCTGAGCGATTCATTCAGTAGTGACCTTCTTGATGAGTTTGAGTCCAATGTTGAGAGCAAAGATTCTTTAGCAACCCTAGTGAACAGAACCATCGCTGATGCCGAAGGCATTCTCCAAGAGGACAATCGTGGAGACATGGCTGCTCTATTGATCACAGGTGGATTTGTGGAGGGACTCTACCTCGCTACTCAAATTGTGGACAAATACCCTAATGACGAGGGACTTGATGCTTCACTTCGCAACATGCTTTTGACTGACTTGATCAAAACGATCATGGATCAAGAAGAGCCATTGGCAGACCTTATCGAAATGTTGAAAGGTGTGGATCAAAACGAAACAACGGCTTCTATTTTGAAAGGATTGGAAGCTATCTCTACAAGCTATTCTGAGATAGACATGCAAGCAAGCATTGAAAGCCAAACCTTATCAGAAGAAACAATCAAAGGTGTGACCGAAAGTGTGGCAGCCTTGAGAGGCGATTTGGTTTCTTAAGATTTTAGAAAGAAAATATGAACGTCTCTTTCAAGCTAGCCTTGGAAGAGACGTTTTTTTATGGTGTAAGTGGCCAAGAAGATCACCACCAATGTCAATCCAAATCCCATGGAATATTTCAACACCTCGGGTAGGTAATAGAAATCGAACTGACTTTTGAATAAGTACACCTCGAAGAAAACGTAGTTGAATATGCCAATGAAAAATGATATCCACGCCAACCACACTACGGTAGTTAGCAAATTCAGGCTTTTAATTATTCGATCTTGAATAACGAAGAGGTGCAAAACCCAAATCAAAATCAGAGAAATGGAATACGACAAGGCGAGGGTTAGAATGAAGTCGTTGCTGAACAATCTGAGACCCATCGGTTCTTTGATCACTATGAAAAGAAATGAGATAACAGGTCCGGTCAGTACAAAGAGCCACTTGAACAGCAGACTGTCCAACATGTTATATGGAGTTAAAAAAATTCTAGTCAATGGGTTTTTCGCTTTTTTCAATTCTAAACTATTAATCCTCCCGCTTGTTCAGATAGCGTGTGATATCGAACGCTTTCATAAGAGCTCTAGGAACTTCAAAGTATAATGTAACGTACAAAAATCCGACCATCATCCAAATAACCATTACGTTGAATCTTGGAGTCGGGAAGGTTCTTCCAAGAAAATGTTTGGTAGGAGTGAAGAACGGGGCTCGGTAGTCAAAGAAATGATTTGGTTGAGGTTGGCTGTAAATGGGTTCATATTTTCTAACAAGCCGCGCATCACCTTCCACTATCTTTTTTATCAAATGTGAGTGACGCACGATTGTGGACAACTCCTCATTGTGGAAGTCTCTTCGCAGCGCGTCATATTCCCCAGCTTCCATAAGCTTATGAACCAACGAATCTTTCTTTTCGAGCGCTACGTCCCTTCGGTTATTATAAACCTGCTGCGCCGTAGTGAGAAAAATAAGTCCTGAAATGAGGGTTGAAATATCGAATCTCCCTCGCTGCAATTGATCAAATTCCGGATATTTATCATAGCCGAATTCATCAAGCAAGGCGCGCATTTCGTTTTGGATTATTCGCAAATTTTTCTTCGCGCTTTCAGAATTCAAAGAATCATCTTTGATGGCGTCTGTCAGATCATTGATCCGGCTCGCCATTTGGTCCATATAGAACAAGTTGAAGTATCTGGCGTTTGCTTCGATTTTGTCCAGCTCATAGAATTTTTTTTCAAATTCGTTGTTCACGAAAAAATCAACACACAGCGCCTCAAAGGCCCAGCGGGAAAGCATGGCATCTCCCACCAGAGGAACCTTTTCGTGATTGGCGAAGCGAGAGTTGAATCTGTCGAACTGCACCACCACACCACTCATGATGAGCTGAGGAATGAGCAAAATAGGAATCAGAATGTAAACAGTGATGGTGTTCTTGAAAGCTGACGAAAGATTGAGTCCGGCCATGTTCGAGGCGCATGAAACAGAAAATAGAATGATCCAAAAGGAAAACCATTGGCCATTGATATCGAGTAGGTAGCAGGATACCACCACGAATAGGGCCGTTTGAATGGCAGAGATTCCAAAAAGAATGACCATCTTGGATAGCACGTAGCTTGTCCTGCTGAGGCGAAGAAAGTGTTCTCTTTTTCTGATTTTTTGATCCTTGATGATTTCTTTGGAGCTGATAGTGAGGCCGAGAAAAATGGCCACAATCACACTCATAAAGAGGAAGGTCGGAATGTTCGTGTTGTCAAGATAAGTATACGATTCGTCCCCTTTGCTAAACCTTACGAGCATGGAGAGAAAGAAGGCCAAGAGAGGTGCCTGAAGCAAATTCACCCATACGTATTGCTTGCTACTTATTTTTGATTTCAGGTCACGACTCAAGTAAATCTTGAACTGCTTTAGCCTTTTGGGAACCCGATCTGCTAAGTCCAAAATGTCTTTGGACGGCTTTATTTTTTTCTTCTTTGTTTTGTTAACAAATATTTCGTGCCATTGCTTCGGTGAAACTTTTCGATCCTCGGTGAGCCTGCCGAATTCATTCACCACTTTCATTTCAACAATGTTGAAGATCTGCTCCGAGTTGATGTTTCCACATTCTGGACATTCACCATGCTCACTATTGATCATGTCCACGGTTTCCTTGAAATGAATCACAGCCTCTACAGGATTACCGTAATAAATAGGGTATCCACCAACATCCAAAATGAGCAGGGTATCAAACATTTTGAAAATATCGGAAGCGGGTTGATGGATGACCACAAAAACCATTTTACCCCGGAGGGAAATCTCTTTGAGCAAATCCATTATGTTCTCCGTGTCTCTGGAAGAGAGCCCGGATGTCGGCTCATCGGCAAACAGAATGGTAGGCTCTCTAAGTAATTCCAAGCCGATGTTCAACCTCTTTCTTTGACCACCACTAATGGTCTTGTTCATTGGGGACCCGACCTTCAGGTTTTTGATCTCAACCAATCCCAGATTCTTCAGAACTTTTTTGACGAGCTCATTCAAATCCTCATCCGACCTGTCTCGAAAAGACAGCTTGGCCGCATAGTGAAGGTTTTCAAAAACTGTGAGTTCCTCGATCAGGAAGTCGTCTTGCGGTACATAGCCGAGTAGGCTGAGCATCTCACTGTTGCCAGCATGCAAATCCTGTCCATTGATTAGGATACGTCCTTTCTGTGGCCGTTCTGACCCGTTCAGAATGCTGAGGAGTGTCGACTTCCCCGAGCCACTAGATCCCATTATACCGATCAGCTTGCCGCCTTCCTCCGCAATGGACACGCCTTTGATGCCACTATCACTTCCTCGGAATTTGTACTGGATGTTGTCGGCCACAAAGGTGATTCGAGTCGCTGTTTCTGTCTGAACAAACTGATTCACCACATCGCTGTAGTAAATAGGAGAAATGGCTTCACCCTTTATTGAGCTCCCATTCGGGAAAATGTAAATGGAGCCTGATTGAATATTCAGTCCATTGAAGATTAGGTCCTCATCGCCCAGGTATTTCATGAAATAGACTTCCTTGGCTGCCCGAAGAAAAATCAAGTCACCTTCCAGTTCTTTGTTCTTCATGAATCGAGCGCATTGGCCGGATACCTTCGGCCCAATAACTAGTGAGTTTTCACATTTCATCTCATCTATTTTTCGAGCTCTGATGAATGAAGACAATTCTTGAATCTCTTTCTGCTCAATTTTAATGAGATCACCGAGGTGATAGATGAGGTTGCTTTGTCGCTCCGACAGGCGTTGGTCTAAGAAGAAGAGCTCAATAACTTTTTCGATCAAAACGATCTTTTGCTGCCTGACCAGGCCCTGATTTATTTGCTCTGCTACCTCATGGACGAGGGCCCACTCACCCAGAAATTCTTTGGTATCGTCATCCAGCTCTTCGTCATGGGTGCTTACCTGCTGGCCGCAGTAGGAATCAAAAAGTGTCATGTACTTGGAGGTTGCCTCACGATTGAGGTGAAGTAGCAAAAACTGCTTGATGTTATACCTTTCTTCTTCGGTATTTCGCTCCTTGACAAGGATCGCAAAAAGTTTTACAATGGCCTGAAGTACCTGCTCGCTCATGGGTTAAATCAAAGATAATCTCAAGATAATCAAACATTGATCTTATCGGGGAATTACCGCAGTAGCTTCTATTTCAATCAGCATTTTTGCGTCAATTAATTGACTCACCTCGATCATCGAAGTTGCAGGTTTGATCTCTTGGAAGTATTCTCCGTGAGCTCTCCCAAATTCTTCCCATTGTGAAATGTCCGTGACGAACATTCGTGTACGCACCACATCTTCCAGTGAAGCGCCAGCCTTTTTTAATGTCGCTTCAATGATCTGTAAACAAGCAATGGCTTGATCATAAGCTGATTCTCCGACCACATGGCCATCTCTGACAGGAGCGGTACCGGATATTTCAATTGTATTTCCAATGCGCACTGCGCGACTATATCCTACCACCTCTTCCCATGGCGCACCTGAACTTATATTTTGTCTTTCCATGTGACGAATCTAATCTGTGAGGGTCATTCCACGAGAATAAGAAGCATCTCTTTTGCTACATTTAAACACAATTTATCTGCCGTGTCCAACAAATCAACTTTCTTCCAAGATGTGCATGAAGTGGCCAAGCTCATTCCCAAAGGCAGGGTGACTTCTTATGGTGCCATAGCCAAGTACCTTGGGACTGGAGGAAGTGCCAGAATGGTTGGATGGGCAATGAATCAGGCTCACCTAGATCCGACGATTCCGGCTCACAGAGTTGTCAATCGAATCGGCGCATTGACAGGCAAAGGACATTTTAACCCTCCTGAGGCCATGCAGGAAAGATTGGAGGCAGAGGGTGTAAAAGTCAAGGACGATCAGATAGTTGATTTTCAGAAACACTTGTGGGATCCGACGAAGGAGCTGGGATGAACTAATCGTCCTGCGCCGATTCCTCCTGAATTCTTTCTATGTCCCGAATGAGCGGAGGATAATAGGTTCTTGCAGCTTTCCTGTTGGTCCAGACGATATACGCATAGAAGACCGCAACAAATGAAAGAGATACGATTTTATCTCTCAGGCCATCGGGAAGCCATTCAGCCAGGAATGAAGTCCAGTTGTAATCACTGGGTTCGCCAATTCCAGCAAAAAAAAGCACATTAATAAGGAATGGCGGTAGCACATACCAGTAAAGCACAGAGTTAAGGAGTTGTGCCTGTCCCTTGAGATAGTTCTTACGGCTCTCGAGCTGCTCTTTGAAAGGCAGTGAAAGATCAGGCTCTTTATTTCTGCCGGCTTTTTTTAATCGATAAATGACATAAGCAAACCACCCAATGGTGAGTAAACATGCCAGTTTGGATATTGGATAGGGAATTTCCCAGGCCATAAAAGCAAACGGAAGCATGCCTATGTAGCAAGCTATTATTTCTCGTCTGTCTCGTCTTCTGATTCTTCGGTCTGTAGTGTCCATCTTGTTTTTTAATTCTATTAATAGTGTCGTCAGGTCAAGTTCGATGCGCTCAATCTGAGAGGATTTGTGCCAAATAGCTTTTAGTTCTTGTTCGATCATGACTCAATTTTTTTGGTAATACAGTCAAATAATTTCGCCCTTATTCGTTTCATTTTGACCGCTACGTGATTCTCGGAGAGCCCCGTAATAGTTGAAATCTGTCTGTACGAAAGCTCCTCCAGGTACAAAATGATGATTGATCGATCGACTTCTTTCAAGGAAGAGATGCACGAACGAAGGGCGCGGTACCGTTCTTCTTCGGATACGTCTATATCCTCGCTATGCATAAACTGCACTGAGTCTAGATGCGTGGTTTTCTCGTTTTTCTGATTGAGTTTGTGTTTAGCATTCATGCAGACATTAAGTGCTATGCGGTATATCCAGGTACTCAAGTTGGAGTTTCCTTTGAAAGAAGGAAAAGACCTCCATGACTGAAAAACAACTTCCTGAAAAAGATCCTGAGGCTCTATCGGGTCTACAGCATAGATGCGACAGATACGGAAGATCGCTTCTTTGCTAACCTCTATTGCCTCTTCAAAAGAAACAGTCGTGGTGCTGGGAGTATCAGGTATTGGCATCATTCACTAGGTTAGTAAAGGATGTCAATAAAATATGACATGAAGGCTGAATTATTTCTAGAATCCCAAAGACTAATTTGTTTTGATCAGCAATAAGGTCAATAGTTTTGGCGCATCAAACTAAGGGTGACGTCAGCCTGCCTTTCTTTGCGGCCTTCAAAGATTTTGCTTTCAAAGCAAGCTAGATTCAGTTTAGCCTGCTGTTTGCTTTTTCTCCGCTTGTTTCATCTCAAACTCCGCTCGACTCTTTTTCTTCCATCGCTTGTGTGACCATAGCCAATAGGCAGGATCGTTCATGATATTTCGCTCAAGAGCCTCGGTGTGTTTTGCCGTAATTTCTCCGTTGGGGGCTTCCTTTGGATTTTCCTCCAACAGCTCAAAAGTCATTTCATAATGTCCCCTTTTCACCTTAATGATGTGACCGAAAAATACCGGCATGTCGAGCATTTTGGCATATCGCTCTGCTCCAGCCGCCACAGCAGTTTCGTGGTTTAGGAAGTCGATCCAAAACATCTTGCTCTTGCCGGGAGGGTCTTGGTCAGTAATGAAGATAAGCATATACGGATTTGGCTGTTCGGCCTTCACAAACTTGCCAATATCAAAAATGGAGATCACCTCACAGCCATGTTTTGTGCGCGAGTCATGGATTTTCTTGTCGAGAAATTTATTCTTAAGTGGCTTGTAAAGACAAACAAATTGGTAAATCATCTGGTTTTGAAGAGCGGCTGAATATTCCCAGTTTCCTTGATGTCCCATAACCATGGCCACATTTCTTCCGGCCTTGTAAAACGGCTCTAGAATCTCGGGATTCGTCAAACGAAACCTTCGTACAATCTCTTTTTCTGAAATGCTCAGCTCCTTTAAGGATTCAATAAGAACGTCAACAAAATGGCGATAGAATTTTCGACGTAATTCACGGATTTCAGCATCTGATTTTTCAGGGAAGGATTCGTTCAATTGCCGGGTGATTACAGGCTTGCGGTATTTCACCACATAGGCCACCACTACGTAAAACGGCCAAGTGATAAAATAAAGCACTTGCAAGGGAAGCAATGAAAGGGGCTTAATGATCAGATAGTAGGCAATCCTTGTCATCAGAATTTGATAAACGATTCGATTTGTTCTTCCAGAAGTGACTTGAAAAGTGGGTTCGTTATTTCTCCATCTTCCAAATGATTCTCAATGTGCAAAAGTTTAGGCTTTTCTGCGAGTACGTGCATTTTCGAATAATTAAAAATATCCGTGAGGTGGCTCATGGCCAAGACCGCACCCTGAACGCCCGAAGATATGCCCACGAGTGCGCACTTTTTTCCTTTAAACGTTTGAGGATATTTCAATCCATCAATAAACGTTTTCAAAATGCCGGGAAAGGAGCCATTGTACTCAGGCACAAAAAAAACGTATTTCTCAGCGTCCAGCATTTTCTGCCGAATCGGATTGAATGTGTCATTGGTTCCAGCTTTTTTATATAAGGCTGAGGCAATAAAATCATCCGGCAAGTCCACCAAATCTATAATATCCGATTGTATACCCCGACCCGAAAGCATGGTCTTGTAAAAATCTACCACCTGTCTCGTGACGGAGTTTGGTCGGTTCGTCCCTGATACCAGCGTAATCATTCCTTGTGATTGAAAATAAAATCGGTCAATATTGCGTTCGCAAAGCAATCGAGCGCAAAGCTAATGGTTGCGTCCGACAAGCCAATTCGCTGATCAATGTCATTAACCGTTTCAGGACTTACAAAAATTTACGGGGAACAGCGCGCTGTTGACAACATCTCCTTCGAAGCTCCTAAGGGACAGATCACAGGATTCCTGGGGCCAAATGGCGCAGGTAAATCCACTACCATGAAAATTGCCACGGGATTCACATCGGCCACTTTAGGAACGGTGGTTTTGGATGGGCTTGATGTTGGAAAGGACGCTTTGGCTGTGAAAAAGATCACAGGCTATTTGCCTGAGCACAATCCTTTGTATCTGGATATGTACGTACGAGAGTTTCTTCGATTCATTGGTCGAGCATATAAAGTGAAAAACCTTGGCGAACGGGTGGAGGAGATGATTGAACTAATCGGACTGTCAAGAGAAAAGGATAAAAAGATCAAGGCGTTATCGAAGGGCTATCGACAGAGAGTGGGGTTGGCACAGGCCATGATTCACGATCCCAGTGTTCTGATTTTGGATGAACCGACGACAGGTCTGGATCCTAATCAAATCATTGAGATTCGAAATATTATCAAGGAAATTTCTAAGGAGAAAACGGTGATACTTTCCACGCACATCATGCAGGAAGTGGAGGCCATTTGCGACAAAGTGGTGATCATAGACAAAGGGCGAATAGTGGCAGACGATGACGTGAAGGTTTTGAAGGTCGGCAAATCAGAAGGTGAGGCATTCAGAATCACTTTTGAAGCGAAAATCGATTCCCAATTATTCAGCGGATTTGAAATTGAAAAGGTCAGCGAAAAGGAGTTGATCGCTAGGTCAAGCGAGAAGAATGTACGGGCCGAATTGTTAAAAGTGATTTCTGAGAATGACCTTCCATTAGCAGGAATCACAAAAGCGGAAGAGCGATCACTGGAGGATGTATTCAGACAATTGACAGGAAAGGGGAAAGATGAAGAAAACTAATCTAAACACCCCCCTACCCCCCCTGAAGGGGGGAATTGGAGCGTGGAGATGCTGGGGGCACTTCTCTAAAATTTTGAAAGTCTTTTCATCGAAGGAGATTGTCCCCTTGAGGGGACTACAGGGGTGTAGTGAATGGGGAAATTCATATGCGTAACGAAATAATTCCATCCCGAAGAGACCTTAAGGAAAAGGCAAGAGACCTCAGAAAGGACAGTACTCTTTCTGAAGTTTTGCTGTGGCAGGAAATAAGAAAAAGACAGTTAGGGGTGCAGTTTCATCGACAGGTACCCATTCTTGAATTCATTGTCGATTTCTATTGCCACGAATTGAAACTGGCCTTGGAAATAAATGGTGATTCTCATGAATGGAAAGTGAACTATGATAAGCAAAGAATAAGAAGGCTAAGTGAAGTGGGGGTGAAAGTGGTCGTATTCAATGATTTGGACGTTAAAAAGGAAATGAATTGGGTGGTCAACGAAATTTTGTTAGAGATTAACTCTTTGAAAAATGAAGATTAGTCAGAACACCCCCCTAACCCCCCTGAAGGGGGGAATTAGATTCTGGAAATACGGGCGGTATTTTTTGAAGTTGGGTGAGTTATTATCATCGAGGATGATTGTCCCCTTGAGCCTGCCTGACGGCCAGGCAGGGGGACTACAGGGGTGTGCTCTGAGTAAATACGAAAAAGAATTATAGTGATCACGATCCTACTCAAAGAAATAAACGAATTCCTCGACTCGCTCATCGCGTATGTAGTGATTGGCGTATTCCTCACAGGCATAGGACTCCTCACGTGGATTTTCCCCTCCACCAGCGTTCTAGATTACGGCTATGCCTCATTGGAAACACTCTTTTCTTTGGGGCCATACGTTTTTATGTTTTTGATTCCGGCCATCACGATGAAGTCGTTCACCGAAGAGAAGAAATCAGGAACTATTGAATTGCTTTACACTTTGCCTTTCAAGCACCATGAAATCATTCTCGGAAAGTTTCTAGCTGGTTTTTTATTGGTCATTGTTTCCGTGCTGCCCACACTCATTTACTATTTCTCTTTGAGTGCACTGGGAAATCCTGTGGGCAATCTTGATACGCCGGGAATCATAGGGTCTTATGTTGGCTTGATTCTTCTTGGAGGTGTATTTACAGCGATTGGAATATTTGCATCGGCACTTACCCAAAATCAAATTGTTGCCTTCATAAGCTCTGCATTCCTGTGCTATTTCTGCTATGCAGGCTTCAGCTCCTTGGCCGAGTTTGGTGGCTCGTTTGCTTCGAGTGTGGAAAAATTCGGCATGCTGTTTCATTACAATTCGCTCAGTAGGGGAGTTATTGATGGCACTGACTTGGCGTACTTCTTCGGGCTAGGGTTTATGTTGATTTTACTCACTGTTCAAATCCTTAAAAGAAAATGAGCAGCACCAAATTACACGCACTCCTTTCAATAATTGCCGGACTTTTGTTCGTGTGGTTGATGGCTCAGCTTGCGGAGAGATACCGCTTTCGGTGGGACTTGACAGAGGAGAATAGATTTTCGATATCCGACGCTACCAAATCCACCTTGCGGGCATTAGATGAGGATGTATTTGTGGAAGTTTTTCTTGAGGGCGAATTGCCTCCAGAGTTTGAAAGATTCCAAAAATCAATTGGCGAAACGTTGGATGAATTTTCCATTTATGGAAATGTACAATTCAAATTTGTAAATCCATCCGAGGCTAAAAACGAGCAAGCTCGAAATCGGTTTTTTCAGTCCTTGATTCAGCGCGGAATCCAACCCACCAATCTGAATTACAGGAAAGATGGCCAATCTTCGCAGCGACTGATATTTCCGGGAGCGGTGGTGTCCATCGGCACGAAAGAACAGGCGGTAAATCTCTTGAGCGGCAACAGGTCGGCGGGCAAGGAGGAGGTGATCAATGAATCCATCGAAGGGTTGGAGTATGAGTTTATAAGTGCGATCACTTCGCTAACAGAAAATCGCAAAAGGATTGGATTAGTAACCGGACACGGAGAGCCTGATTCTACACAATTGGCCGGGCTGACTGGTCGAGTGGCTGAGAAATACGATTTGTTCAATGTTAGACTAGCCAATCGCACTGAATTGTTGACTGGATACGACGCATTGATTCTACCCAAACCAACTAAAGCTTTTGATGAGAAGGAGAAATACCTACTTGATCAGTTCGTGATGCGAGGAGGGAAGTTGCTCATTTTCTATGACGCTTTGCGTGTAAACATGGATAGCGCAGCGGGAGAAGGGACGATTGCCTTGCCTTACAAAACCAACCTAGATGATCTGCTTTTCAGATATGGAGCTCGGGTAAACAAAAACTATGTGTTGGACTTATATGGCGGCACCTTCCCTGTGGTCACTGGTAACTTTGGAGATCAACCGCAGATTCAGCAATTGCCCTGGCCATTTTTCCCAATCATCACTAAGTACGGCGATCATCCGGCTGTTAAGGGTATGGATGCCAGCTTGCTTCGGTTTACTTCGAGCATTGACACGGTGAAAGCGGAAGGAATTGTCAAGACACCACTTCTGATTACTTCCGAAAGAACCAAGGTGCTTTCTCCTCCCGTGAAGGTTGCCTTCAATGATTTGCAAACGGATTTGTTGCCAGAGTTCTTTACTGATGGTCCACAAAATGTCGGGTATTTATTAGAAGGAAAATTTCGATCTCTTTATAAAAACAGATTCGCACCAAAAGGCATGGATAAGCGCACGTTTGTTAAAGATGGAGAACCAAGCCGAATCATTTTGATTGCGGATGGTGACGTGATTAGAAACGAATTTGACCTTGAATCCGGCCAGCCGCTGGATATCGGGGTTGATCCATACGCAGGGAAAAGCTACGCCAATGGCGAGCTAGTCACGAGACTCTTGGACTACTTAACCGATGATGATGGTTTGGTTATGATCCGGGCGAAAGAAATAAAAATTCGTCCGCTTGACAAAGTGAAGGTTAAGGATGAAAAAACCAAGTGGCAACTGATCAATGTGGCTATGCCGATTGTTTTGATCCTGCTTTTTGGTGCGGGCAAGTTCTACATTAGAAAACGAAAGTTCACAAGCTGATGGAGAAGAAGAACAAGAGACTACTGATGGTTATTGCAGGACTGTTCATTTTGAATTTCTTGCTTCTGAGTAGTGGTAATTCGAGCGCAAGCACCGATTTCGATGAGAAAATGTTTGCCATCCAAGATACCAGTTCGGTTAAGTCTGTTCAAATCGGGGATATCATTCTTCGACGTGCTCAGAATGACAATTTGCGGGCTCAGGATGACAAGGAACAGAAAAACGGATGGAACGTTGGTGAATATCCAGCTGATCCGGCATTTGTTGATCACCTACTGAATGTGATGTTACGCGTCCGGGTTAAGAAGCCAGTAGGCACCATGACTAAGGGTGGTGTGCCAATACGTATCGAAGGATACGAGCCTTTCCAGTTTGCTTGGAATGAAACCAAAACGAAGACCTTTTTTATCCGAGATGAGCAGGGGTATGAAGTGGAAATTCCAGGCTTCACTGATTATTTGGGAGGAATTTTTGAACTGGAAGAAGATCAATGGAGAGACCGTCTGGTGTATGATGGAAGTTGGCGAACCATTCAGAAATTGACATTGGATTATGCAGCGGATGATCAAAATGATTTTTCGATAGAGTTTGAGCAAGACTTTTTCAAAATCCCTGGGGTTCAGAAAATAGACACAGCCGTAATGATGAACTATTTGAATCAATTCGAATATTTTCAAGCCAATGAGCGGATTAGTGAAGGTCGGATTCCGGCCATGGATAGCTTGTACCGCACTGAACCACTGGCTGAATTGACCATTGATGATATCAATCAAAAAACACCTATCAAGTTTCGAATTTATCCTCGCAGACCACAGGATGGTTTTTATTTATTGCTTGATCCGACTGGAGAAATGATCGCCGTGGACGTCCAGAGAGCGGCTGAGATTCTGTTAGAGAAATCCGATTTTCAGTATCAAAAATGACCATTATTTATCGGTCGGTTTTTCTCAACATTTGTAACTAAATTTGGCCTCCAAAATTTGTCGGTTCTTTCGACAGAGCAGGCTGACCATAAACCACTATTCGAATGAAATTCATCGTTTCCTCGTCCTATTTGTTAAAACAACTTTCTGCCATCAATGGTGTGATCACAACCAATCCAGTCGTTCCAATTCTTGAAAATTTCCTTTTCGAAATTCAAGGAGGAACATTAACAGTGACTGCCTCTGATTTGCAGACAAGCATGATCACTGAGCTTGAAGTGGAAGCGAAAGAGGACGGAAGTATTGCAATTCCAGCAAAGATTCTTTTGGAAACATTGAGAAACTTACCTGAGCAACCGGTGACATTCTCAATTGATGATAGTACGTATAGCATCGAAATCAATTCGGACAATGGTCGGTACAAGTTGGCGGGCGAAAACGCTACGGATTTCCCTAAGATTCCAACCGTGGCTGATGGCTACTCGGTAAACTTCTCTTCTGAGACTTTGGCAAGAGCAATTAACAATACCTTGTTCGCTACCAGTACCGATGAACTGCGACCAGCGATGACAGGTGTTTACCTGAATCTCGACGAAACCAATTCAACTTTTGTGGCAACAGATAGTCACAGGTTGATACGATACAGAAGAGTGGATGTGGCGTCTGATCAGAAGCACAACATGATCATTCCCCGTAAGGCCTTGACGCTTTTGAAAGCAACGATCCCATCTGAGATCACAAATATTAATCTGGAGTTCAACGCATCAAATGCCTTCTTCAACTTCAACAATGTGAAGATGATCTGCCGTTTGATTGATGAGCGTTTTCCAGATTACGAGAATGTAATTCCTGTTGATAACAACAATACCATGTTGATTGATCGTCAGGCGTTCTTAAGCTCGCTTAAGCGTATTTCCATCTACGCCAACAAAACGACTCATCAGGTTCGATTGAAGATTACAGGCAGTGAGTTAATGATCTCAGCAGAGGACTTAGACTTCTCCAATGAAGCAAATGAGCGCTTGGCGTGTGAACACGATGGAGACGATATCGAAATTGGCTTCAATGCGAAGTTCTTGGTGGAGATGTTAGGAAACATTGAAAGTAAGGAAATCACCCTACAACTGAGCGCGCCCAATAAGGCAGGAATCATCGTTCCTTCTGGTCTTGAGGAGAATGAAGATATTCTGATGCTGATCATGCCGGTGATGCTGAGCAATCAGGTGTAAATACACACTTAATTATTAAGCAGTCAATGCTTTATTGACAATGTTGGCCAGCTCACCGGACTCCTTTAGTCTATTTACAATATTATGCTTGCCAAATGGATACCTGTGGAGCGTGATTCCTTGGCAATCCTGAATGTTTTCCACATGAAAGGTGTAGAATTCAAAGGTGTGATCATAATATGCGTTGATTTTGGTCTGGTAGTCAATCTGTTCCAGCGATTTCTTAAGATCATAAAAATCACTGCTACATTTAGACTTCATTTCATCATGCGCTTCTTTCCAAACTATTCGCTTTCTGTTTTCCAAGGAAGTAATAGGAGAGAAGGCATGAACTTCATCAGCGTTTAGGTGAGTCCCGAAGAGGATCGCTGCATAACCACCAAGCGACTCACCAAATACCACAATTCTGGATGGTTCCATATCATGAATCAATTGCTTGAGGTAGGCAATTGTTTCAGGAATATTTGACGTGAGAGGAGCTAGTCCGGCTTGGTAAAATAACTTGGAAGGATCTCTTACTAAAATTCTATGAATATCGATGTATTCATCCGTTTCATGGGTGAAAGAAAATGCAACATCATCAGACATATTTCCAAAACTTACAAACAGTGGTCTCCGTGGTTTTGGCTCTCTTACCTGGACGGCAAAGACAGGTCCCTCAACTCCATGAATACTATGATCTTTCATACTTTAAGCATTCTCTGTAAGTTTCCTTCATTCGTACATATCTGGGCCGTGGACGTGAATTAGCCGTTTTCAAATTCTTGCTCAATAATTTCCAAAAGCTTTCCCTTAGCTCGTAATTCCATTGCGAGGTTATGTTTTCCGAAAGGATACTTCTGATGGATTACATTTTTATTTTTTTCAATGAATTCAGCGTGCATTTTATCGAATTCATAAGATTCATCAAAATGTAGATTAATGGATGTCTCATACGATAAATCTTCCAAAAGTCTGCTTAATTGAAAATGATCATTCGGATAACTTTCAATCATTTTTGCATGTATGTGCTTTGAAAAAATATATTCAGGTTTGGACAAATCAGTAAGAGGACTGATTGCATGTACAACATCTACATTGAGATAAGTGCCATACAGAATGGCGGCAAACCCTCCCACCGATTGACCAATAAAAACAGTGCGACTTGGACTCATCTCAGTTATCAAATTCTTTAGATAAGTAACTGTCTCGAGAATGCTATTTGTGATAGGGGGAAGGCCAGCTTGGTAATAAAGCAATGCGGTATCTCGAATAAATACCTTTTGAATATCGTAAAGTTCATCTGTCACCCCTCTGAAGGAAAACAGGGGTTCTTCAGCCATTGCACCGAAGCTTATCAGTAAAGGACGATTTTTAGGCTCTTTAATTTGGAGAGCATATATAGGCCCCTCGATGAATTGAATATCACTTCTTTTCATTCATTTTTTTGCCGTTTTCCTACCCCTTCCTTTCTTCTCAGGTGCTTTGTCAGCCAGTTCCTTGCACTGCTCGTAGGTAAGGTCTTCGGGTACCATGTCCTTCGGGATTTTTACATTCTTTTTACCCGCCTTTATGTAAGGACCATAACGTCCGTTGAGGACTTGAATGGTTTCGTCTTCATCAAAAGTTTTAATGTACTTATTCGCGTCTGCCTCTCTTTTCTCCAGCACTAAAGCAACTGCTTCTTCTTCCGTCAGGGTGTAGGGATCTTGATCTTTTTTCAAAGAAGCGAATTTCCCATCGTGTCTTACATATGGCCCGAAACGTCCAACTGCCACGGTCAATGGTTCACCGTCCAACTCTCCTACTTCACGCGGAAGTTTAAAGAGCTCCATGGCATCTTCTAAAGTGATATTTTCAAGCAACTGGCCATGTCTAAGGCTGGCATACTTCGGCTTGTCTTCTCCCTCAACCAATTCTCCGAGCTGAACATACGCGCCGAATTTCCCAAGCTTAGCGTACACATTCAAGCCTGTTTTGGGGTCTGTGCCAAGCTCTCGTTGGGAGCCGGTTTTTGATCTTTCGATTTGCGAAGTTGTTTCTACATCGGAGTGAAATCCACCGTAGAACTTATCGATCATTTTGGCCCACGGCATTTTGCCATCTGCTATCTCATCAAACTCTTTTTCAACATTCGCTGTGAAAGAATAATCAACAACATTCGAGAAATGATCCACTAAAAAATCATTCACTACCATCGCTGTATTGGTAGGGAAGAGTTTGTTTTTTTCAGCTCCTGTGATTTCTGTTTTGGTCTCAGTTTTAACCGCACCATCTGCTAGGGTAAGTTCCTGATAATTTCTCTCGACCCCTTCGCGACTTTCCTTTTCCACATACTCACGCTTCTGGATGGTGGAGATTGTCGGAGCATACGTAGATGGTCGGCCTATGCCCATTTCTTCCAATTTCTTCACCAGGGTAGCCTCTGTATATCTAGCCGGATGTCTGCTGAAACCTTCTTTTCCTATCATCTCAGATAGAGTCAGATCTTGACCAATCGAGATGGGGGGCAGCATTCCTGCTTGCTCTTCATCCTCTTCATCGTCTTTGGACTCCAAGTAGACTTTGAGGAACCCTTCGAATTTCACCACTTCTCCTTTGGCTAGGAGTTTCTCATCTGAGGTAGAAATCCCAATAGTTGCCGTGGTTTTTTCCAGCTCCGCGTCAGACATTTGAGAGGCAATTGCACGCCTCCAAATAAGCTGATAAAGTTTTTGTTGGGCATCATCTGCTCCCGCTGCATGATCGGAGAAGTTTGTTGGACGAATCGCTTCGTGAGCTTCCTGAGCCGATTGACTTTTGGTTTTGAAGACTCTCGTTTTAGAGAACTCATTCCCATAAGATTTTTTGATTTCTGCACTTGCTTTAGCCAAGGCTTCTTCAGACAAATTCAATGAATCCGTTCTCATATAGGAGATTTTACCCGATTCATACAATCGCTGCGCGATGGTCATCGTCATGCCCACAGAGAAGCCCAGTTTTCGGGATGCCTCCTGCTGAAGAGTCGAAGTGGTGAATGGCGGTGCAGGCGATTTCTTAGCCGGCTTTTTCTCAAGGTTTTCAATGGTAAAATCAGCGCCATTGCAGGTATCTAAAAACGCTTTTGCTTCTGCTTCGGTCTTGAATTTTTTAGGTAATTCTGCTTTCAGCACTTTGCCGCCCTCTAGGGCAAAATGAGCCATTATTCTGAAACTAGATTCGGGCTCGAATTTGTCAATTTCTCTTTCACGTTCTACAACCAATCGAACAGCCACTGATTGCACCCGACCTGCTGAAAGACCACCTTTAATTTTTTTCCATAGAATGGGGGAGAGCTCAAAGCCTACCAGCCGATCCAAGATTCGTCTTGCTTGCTGAGCATTTACCAAATCAATATCAATTCCTCTTGGATTCTGGATGGCATTTTGGATGGCACTCTTGGTGATTTCTCTAAATACAATTCTGCGTGACTTTGCATCTGTCAAATCCAAGGCTTCACTTAAATGCCAAGATATAGCCTCTCCTTCACGGTCATCATCCGATGCGAGATAGACCATCTCTGCATCCTTTGCCAATTTCTTCAGCTCCTTAACTATGTCTTTTTTGTCCTTCGATATTTCATAAGTAGGAGCAAAATTATTCGCAACGTCAATCGCATCATTGCCCTTCGGTAGATCTCGGACATGACCATAAGACGACTTCACTTGAAAATCCTTCCCTAAAAAACCTTCGATTGTTTTGGCCTTGGCCGGTGACTCGACGATGACAAGATTTTTACCCATAATTCTTAGTTGCGCCAAATATTTCGAAAAAAAGATTACAAAACCAAAAGCGTCTTGGTTCCAACCGAACACTTACCTTTAGGTAAGGAATATTTTATAAAAATCACTACTTTGAGTAAAACACTTTTTTTAATGCGTCATGGCAAGGCGGAGCAGACTCCTGGGTTGGATGATTTTGACAGAGGACTAATCGACAGTGGGATGCGTGATGCTCGTAAGCAGGCTCAGCTCATCTTTGCTAAGGAATTGCCGGATCGGTTCATTGTCAGTTCTTCTCTCCGTACAACACAAACAGCACTGCACATTCAAGAAGAGCTGAAGTTTTCAAAGGATAGGATTGATTTTGAAGAATCGATGTATTTATGCTCAATAAGAGAGCTATTGGAACAGGTCAATCGCATGGATGACCTGTGGCATTGCGCTTGTCTCATTGGTCACAATCCTTCCATAACGTACTTAGCGGAGTACTTGACCAACGAAAATATTGGCAATGTAAAAACCTCAGGTGTGGTCAGGATGAATTTCGATGGTAGGTGGGCGGAAATGTCGAAGGGAACAGCTTATTTTGATTATTACCGATCGCCGAAATAATGAAATTTGATCCTAGTGAAGTTGGCCAAAAAGGGAAACTGTTTGGGTTCCCATACTCAGAAGAGGAGTCCGACCTTATTCTCATCCCTGTGCCATGGGATGTCACTGTTTCATATAGTGATGGAACCGCCCACGGACCTCAAAGGATTTTGGATGAGTCATCACAGTTAGATTTTGCACTTCCACATCTGAGGGGTGGTCATCTATATCCTGTAACGATGTTGCCGATCAATGAAGCATGGCAAAGGCGGTCGACCGAAAATCGAACGCTGGCCAAAGACGTAATTGATAAACTCGAAGGTGAGGGTGAATTTGGAATGGAAGATTTGGTCAACATTGCCAATGTCACCCGCGCCGGGCATAAACTGAATCAGGAATTGTTTGAAACTGCTTCCAACTATCTAGATCAGGATAAAGTTGTTGGAACGGTCGGAGGGGATCATTCCACACCATTGGGGTTGATTCAGGCGCTTGGCGAAAAACATGAGGATTTTGGAATACTTCAAATTGATGCGCATATGGACTTGCGAGAGGCCTATGAGGGGTTTGAGTATTCACATGCGTCCATAATGACGAATGCCATTAATGTTTCCTCGGTTTCCAAATTGGTGCAGGTAGGCATCAGGGATTTTTGCGAAGAAGAAAAAGATGCCGCAGAAGGCTCAAGTGGCAAAGTGAGTGTTCATTTCGATGAGGTGCTGAGAAAGGAAATGAGAAGTGGGACTGGTTGGGAGGTTTTAGTGAACAGGATTTTGGATGAGCTCCCTCAGAAAGTTTACATCAGTTTTGATATTGACGGCCTTGAGCCGAGTCTTTGTCCTCACACGGGCACGCCGGTTCCGGGAGGATTAAGTTTCTATGAAGCCGCGTCGCTTATCGAAGCGGTGGCAAGGAGCGGACGAGAGATTATTGGTTTTGATTTATCAGAAACGGGTGATCATCCCTGGGATGCCAATGTAGCAAGCCGGATTTTGTATCGATTATCCACTGCAACGGGGGTTTCAAGAGGGCATCTTACGTATTCAAAGGCTTAAGAGAAATTCTCGAAAACTCTTAGAGTCATATTTAGAAAGACCGTGTTGTCTCACTACGATTTTGCCATCAGGGGAAATAACGAAAGTTGAGGGGATGGTACTTGATGAATACTCAGGAGGAAGATTAGTTTTTAGAAAATAGACGGGAAATTCAAATCCTTTTCTTTCAACGAACTTCATCGCCGTTTCGGGATCATCATCTACCGAGAGCATTATAAATGTCACCTCTTTCCCAACCTTTTCATATAGATCATGGATGTCTGGCATTTCAGCAATACATGGAGGACACCAGGTTGCCCACACATTCATGAAAACCGTTTCACCTTCAAAATCAGAAAAGTTGATCGTTTTGCCCCCCGCATTAACCAGTTGAAAATCGTAGGAAGCCTCTTCTATCACTTCTGTTTTATCCGGACGAAGAAGGCCTGTTTCCAACAAACCTCTTTGGAGAAGGCTCGCCACATCCTTGTACCAGCCTGTCCAGAATAGAACCCCCACGACTGTGAGTAGAATTATCCATTCTCGTATTTCCTTTCTTATTTTTTTACTCATTATTAGGGTTTATCACCTAGTAATCCAACTAATTATTCGGACATTGCAACGTTTATTAAATTTATGGTTGCTTGAACCAAACAAACGCATTTAATGAAAATGAAGTTCTCAAAAATAGCCATCACTTGTCTTGTTCTTCTACCACTACTATCTAGTGCCCAAAAAATAAAGTACAAAGATCTGTTCCCAATCCTCAATTCAGGAGATTATGAGAAAGGTGAACCCATGTTGCTGGAATTTTTGGCTACCGATAAAAAGGGAGATGAGCATGCCAACGGACACCTGCAGTTGGGATTGATTTTAGAGAAACGTTTTTATGAAATGGACATTCTTTCCGACACGTCCGCCCTATCCAATGCCGCCGATTCTGCAGTTATAATGTTCTCTAAAGCCATCACGCTCATTGATGAAAAGGAGCTAAAAAATGAAGAGTACTACATGGACTTCCACCGGCGTGATCTCAGAACCGGCAAGTTTGGCATCAAGTTATCTGATGTGCATTTGGATATAGAGAAGAAAATTGAGGCGTTAAAAGACAGGAATCAGTCGATCAGAGATTTCAATACCCACCTACACAGAATCAATGGCAGAAATAATTTGAGTGCCACGATTTATAAGCAAATGGTGGAAAAGGCTGATACCAGACGCAATTTGCTTTTTGCTCTCACGGACGCTGACCTGATAATGCTAGATAGGATTCGTGACAATGCCCAAGGGCTTTATACTTTGACTAACGACTTGAAAGAAGCCTCCAAGGATCTGGGATCAGAATACTATCAAAGCTTTAGCAATTTCAAATTCATTGAAACACATGGCGAGGATGGATTGGAGCAGACGGATATATTCTCTGGGGCGCTGGAGCTTTGGGACTATGAAACCTGGGCTACTGCATTGAAAAATGATTACTATGCCGTCAAAGAGTACAAGAATATCATTGGAAACATAGAAGCAGAGCTCCAAACTGCTCAGCAAATGATGGATGAAGGGCAGAGCCCTAATTCAATTTCCACGGACGCATTAAAAATGGATTTTGAAAAATACGATTCGGATGGACCCGTTAAACCGGTACTAGATTTGAAAGCAAGTCGCTTAGAAGTGAACAAGTTGGGAAATGCAGCTATTAATCCCCTGTTATCGGATTCGACCAATGTATATGCTCGCCTTTCTGCGGCTAATCAAATCATAGAGGAGCTCGGTAGTATGACCACCATCTACTCTGACATTTCAACCCCAGATAAAATCGCCATTGCAAATAACAGGTATCCGGGCATTTTAGAAACCTACTATGGTGGGGCAGCAGGATTCAATCAATTTGTAGACGATCTAGGGACTTGGCTCAATGAGCAAAAAATTATCTGGGTATCAAAATCGAATGCACTTGATAGTCTGGATCGCTGGGCTTTGTCAGAAACCGATAAGGTGCCCCTTTTCGAACGAGGTGCAACTCAGCAGTATTTGACATTAGGCGTAGCAGGCGACTCATTAAAAATTGCTTTTGGATTAGATGCTTCAAATAAGGAATCCTATGTGGTTTGGAGTGGCCCATCACGAGGTATTCTTGATAAAAAGACTTTTAAGGTTGGAGACATGACAAATGAAACAGCAAAGGCTAAAACACTCCCAACTCCTTATTTTGGCTATTATTTGTTTGATGCCTCATTATCTGAGAAGAATCTTTTGCTTGTTGCCACGAATGGAGTGGGGGAGATAAAGTGGAGCAATTTAGTGACCGCAACACAAGAGCCTGTAAGCTTTCGCTACGATGATATGTTAGATCAACTGACCGTTTTTTATTTCCCGCAAGACCAGTTGCCAGAGGGTGACGTGACCGCATACATTGCCATTGATAGAAATGGAGTGGTACGGTAAATCAGTCATTTAAAACGATTTAAACCGTCAGATTCATAACCTGATAAGGTCAATTCATTTTTGGCTCGATTTTTCCTTGTCTTCCCTCTCCAAAATATGTTAATTTGGAAGGCCAAATTGAGCTGAAATCATCACTCCTATGAAAAAATTCCTCCTCTTAGCAACACTCCTTAGCATGTCCTTTGGTTTGTCAGCGCAAGGTTCCAGAATCTTGGCTCCTAATTACGGCGGAACCGGTTCCATTGGTGTGCCAGGCTCTGCCAATAATGATTTAGCCTGGCTGGAGCACGATGGGTTTGGAACAGCTCAAGACAATTTCCTCGATCCCAGCGCACCGGCTGCCGAGCGCATGTATGTGTATTTGCGGGACGGTGAAACTTTGCGATACGGGATTCGAAGGATTCCAGTCAGGTATGAGGCTGGTGTTGCCTACAATGCTTCTACTGCCAATCCTGAAGCGGATAATCAAGATTTGAGCATCATCCTGTATGAGAATGATGGAACCATCGCACAGGCCAGTTTCTTTGATGCCGATGCAACTTCCTATCAGGACGCCACCCTACAAACTTCAAATGGTGGTGGAACAGATGGAATAATCGGGTCAGTGGCGGAATCGCTACTTGGTCCAGAGTTCACTTTTAATTCAATTACTTACAATACTGGTGGTTATACACCGATTGAATTCACGAACAACACTGGGGTGGATCAGTCCTTTTACATCGCATTCTTACAAGATGATTACGCATTCACTACCGAAGCTCAATTGATCATCGATATCAATGCAGCCACGATAGCAGATGTGGACATTAGAAGCTGGTATGACCTGTGGGATTTCACCGTTTACGATGGTCCTGAAGAAAAAGAGGGTCGCTTGTACTGCAGAAGATGGAATTTTACTTCCCAGTATTTTGAAAATAGGTTGGCTGATGAATTTCAAATGTACATCAGAGTGCCTTCTACGGTAGGAGGCGCTAATGCAGGAAACTACATCAAACAACTTGACCTAGGTGGCCTTGATCCTTTTTCCGCGGTTATTTATGCCAACTCCGAAGGGTCTGATGGAAGTAATGGAGACACCAACGGAGATGGAACGACTGATTTTCAGGATTTCAGACAAGGGCAGGGGACAGATATCGGTTTTGAGGAATACGATATTTTTCTTCAGAACCCTGACATTGAAATTTGGCCTACAACCACACTTCCGACTGTCACAATAACTGATGCGGTTTTCTACTGTAATGGAACAGGAGACGGTGGTGAGGCAGCAATAACTTTCTCGACGAATCAGGTAGGTTACATTGCCATGCTCATTGATCTCAATGGGATCGGAGGCTATCAGCTAAATACAACAGATGTAATTATTGAGGCAGAGATTACAACCGAAGGAACTCAAACAATTCGTTGGGATGGAATTGATGGTCAGGGTGGTACAGTGGCAAACGGCACGCCGATTACCATCTCAGGTCGTTTTACATCCGGGCCAATTCACGTTCCGATGTTCGACGTAGAAGAGTGCTTGGATGGGATCAATATGCTGGATGTTCGTCCCAGCACCAGTTTTGATTTAATCTATTGGGACGATACACCATTTGGCGGAGACACGGGAGCAGACCCGCAAGCAGAACTAGACGGCACGAATACCGACACCCACCTTTGGAGCGACGATGGAGCGCTGGACGGAGGTGATGAGCGATTACTTAACACTTGGTCATTTGGCTTTTATCAAGTGAATACCGAGAACCGATTTTTCTCTTACCTATGCGATGAAGACGGTGATGGAATTGTAGGAGCTGCTGATTTGGACTCGGACAATGATGGAGTTGCCAATTCCGTAGAAGGAGATCATCAGGCGGATGACGATGCAGATGGAATTCCAAACTATCTGGACGCAGATTTTGCCGGAAGGGTTGATTCCAATGGCGATGGAGTGGATGACAATTTCGATGCTGATCTGGACGGAGTTCCAAATGCTCTCGATGTAGATAGCGACAATGATGGCACACCGGATTTAGTAGAGAATGGGCTAGCTGATACCGATCGAGATGGACGGCTTGATGGAGGCATCACGGATGCCAATGCCAATGGGTTGGAGGACGCATACGATCCAGCCTGTGATGGATCGGGGGGTACTATTGATGGAAGTGGAGTAGCTACCATCAATAACGGGGCTACAAATCCTGGTAATGCAATTGATGGAAACTTGACAACAGGTGCAGATCTTAGAAATGGAGATTGGTTGATTATTGACCTAGGATCAACAATTCCTGCGGGTGCTACAATAACTATTACTGCAATGGAAGGGAATGTTGGTGCGGCTGACGATGGCTTACGAGTTGCCGAAACGAATAACACCGATGGGACAGGGCTGACGGATGTTTATGCTGCATATATACTAACTGCTGGTGATGGTGTTCCAGAAACTGTAACTCCTTTTGCCCTATCTCAAGCAACTAGATACATTTATGTTTCCCAATCTGCTAATGGGAATAATCCCTATGTTAACAACGTAGCGTATTCTTATTCCACGCCAAGTTGTACTGGTGGAGCAGCCTTGAATACTCAGGACACAGATGGGGATGGTGTGGATGACTCTAATGACCTTGATTCAGACAATGACGGAATAGTTGACGCCATAGAAATGGGTGGTACTGCGGATTCTTCAACTGGAAGAATTGCCGGGTTTACTGATTCAAATGGCAATGGCTTTAATGACGCTCAGGAAAATAGTGCGCTAGCATTGCCTGATACAGACGGAGACGGCTCATTGCCAGACTATCGTGATATTGATTCTGATAATGACGGCATCCTGGATAACATTGAGGCACAGAACAGTCAGAACACAATTGCTACTTCTGCCGGAGATGCCGATGGCAATGGCTTGCTTGATATCTATGATCCTAATAGCGGAGGAACATTCATAAATCCTGTAGATACAGATTCCGACGGGACAGAGGATTATCAATCCACCGATTCAGACGATGATGGGGTTGCAGATTTCATTGAAGGATGGGATGCTGACAGAAATGGGTTTAGTGATTTAGATACAGATACAGATAGTGATTTATCAGACGAGACTGGATATAATGTAGATACCGATGCGGATGGACTATGGGATATCTATGAGAGCAGCGCAGCACCAACTCAGAATTCAGATGGTGCTGGTTCTGCAGATTGGCAGGATGATGACGATGACAATGACGGCATTCCTACCTCGGGAGAAGACACCAATGGCAACAATGACTGGACAGACGACAAGACCCAAGGGCAGGGAGGAAGTGCCACCGTGCCGGATTACCTGTTTAGAGGAGACTTTGACGGAGACGCTATAGCGGATGCCGCAGATGCGGACTCAGATAACGACGGAATTTTAGATGCCGACGAAGCAAATGGTGAGGCGATTGATCCGAGTGGTGACGAAGACGGAGATGGCATTGCCAACTATCAGGATCAAAGTGACGCCACGGTCACAGGAGGTCTCAGCTCCACCGCCGATGCTAATGGCGATGGTGTCTACGATGTATTCGATACGGATCGGGATGGAGTGCCCGACTTCCTCGATCTGGACTCGGATAATGACGGAATCTGGGACGCCATAGAAGCGGACGGAGGGTCAGTACCAAATGGGTTGAATACAACCACAGGTCAGTTTGCTCTTCAGGATCCTGACAATGATGGGTTAATGAACTACGTCGATACAGATGATGTAACCATGGCCGGAGTTTCTGATCTAGCTAATCCTGATTCTGATGGAGACGGACTAAATGACTACAAGGATATTGATAGCGATGGTGACGGTATCACGGACATCATCGAAGCACAAACACAGGATGGATTTATTGCCTTGGCAAATGTGGATGTAGATGGAGATGGTATCGATGACGCATTCGACCCTAGTGAGGGAGGAGTGTTACTGGACCCGGTCAATAGCGATGGACTTGACTTACGAGACTACTTGGATACAGATAGCGATAATGACGGTGTGTTGGATATCAATGAAGGTGCCGATACAGATCAAGATGGGTATGGAGATTGGGATTCTGATACCGACAATGACGAAACGGACGAGACTGGATATGGGGTCGACACAGACGGAGACGGCTTGTCAGACATTTTCGATACAGTAAACCTAGGAACCGCCGGAAATGAAACAGGTTCCAATGCGACACTTCCAAATACTGATGGAATTGACAATCGGAACTGGAGAGATGCGGACGATGACAATGATGGAATTTTAACAGAGGATGAGGACGAAAATGGCAATGGCAATTTTGGAGACGACCTGGGAGACGATCCTTCGGGGATGGTGCCTAATTTCCTTTTTCATGGAGATTTTGATGGAGACGGCATTCTGGATGCCAACGATGGAGACTCGGATAATGACGGTATTCTCGATGTGGATGAAGATGGCGGAACAGGCTTTGACCCAAGCGCAGATGCTGATGGAGATGGTATCCCTAATTACAAGGATTCCGACTTAGCAGGATTCATTGATACAAATGGAGATGGAATAGACGATAGGTTCGATCAAGATCAGGATGGAATCCCTGACTTCAGAGATCGAGATTCAGACAATGACGGTCAACCGGATATTGTAGAGATTGGAGGAGTAGATGCCGATGGGGACGGAGAAATTGATGGAAACACAGACACAGACGGAGACGGCATTCCTGATAACGTAGATGTGGATCAGACTTTAGGAACAGACAATGATGGGGATGGAATTGACGATACGTTTGATGCAAGTGAAACGGCTGGCACGGATACGGATGGAGATGGCATTCTTGATACGGGAGATTTAGATATTGACGGAGATGGTGTCTTGAACACCATCGATCCTGACAATGGAGGCACGGCACTCGCTACAACAGACTCAGATGGTGATGGGATAGATGATCACCTCGATCTTGATTCAGACGGAGACGGTATTCCAGACCTGATTGAAGCAGGTGGAACAGATGTGGATGGTGATGGAAAACTGGATGACCTCACAGACACAGACCTGGACGGATTCCCAGATGTCATTGATGCGGACAATGGAGGAACTGCACTTCCAAGGCCGGATTCTGACAATGATGGAATTCGAGATTATTTGGACGTTGACTCTGACAATGATGGAGTGCCGGATCCTGTGGACAATGGAGGCTCAGACACAAATAATGATGGTCTTATCGATGGTTTCTCAACAGATACCGATGGAGATGGTTTAGCTGATGCGGTGGATCCTGATAACGGGGGAACACCTATCGCAAATGTTGACACAGACGGAGATGGCATTGACGATTATTTGGACTTAGATGCTGACAATGATGGATACCCTGATATTTTAGAAGCTGGAGGTACAGATGCTGACAATGATGGAATTGTTGACACGATTTTGGATTCTGATAGTGACGGAATTCCCGATTCTGCCGATGTAGACGTAATCGGTGGAGGAGATGGAGACGGAGATGGTATCAGTGATACGGCTGATGTTGACGTAACAGGAGGAAATGACGATGATGGCGATGGCATTGATAACGCATTCGACCCGGATAAAGACGGGAATGGATTTGATGACGAGGCGGAAGCGAATCCTTATGGGCAGGAGGATAAAGAAGGGGACGGCCTCAAAGATTTTAGAGACCTGGATTCAGACGGTGATGGCATTGTAGATGTTATTGAATTTGGCGGGTTAACGGTAGATGCGGCAACCGGTCAAATTTCAGGGTTTACGGATTCAAACACTAACGGGTGGAATGACGCACAAGAGTCTACGCCAATAACTCCTAATGACAGTGACTCAGATGGCTTTGCCGATTATCAGGATATTGATTCTGACAATGACGGGCTGCCAGACAATATTGAAGGTCAAACGAAAGCCACGTATGCAGCCATTTCTGATACTGATACAGACGGAGATGGCCTTGATGATGCATATGACCCGGACAATGGGGGCACGATACTTACTCCTTCGAATACGGACGGGACAGGAAGTGAGGATTATTTGGACTCTGATTCGGACGGAGACTCTGTGCCTGACAACATCGAAGGAGCAAACGATGATCGATCGCAATTCGCAGATTGGGATACCGGAAGCGACAATGACATCACTAACGAAACGGGCTATAATACCGATACAGATAGTGATGGACTCTGGGATGTTTTTGATATTGACGCAAGCAACTCAAGTGCAAATGTGATAGGTTCAGCCTCTAACGGACAGGACACGGATAATGACGGTATTTGGGATTTTCAGGATGCTGACGATGATGTTGATACAGAAAATACCGTGGATGAAGATGACGATAATGTAAATGGCGACCCAACAGATGATTTTGCAGATGGAGGAACGCCGATTCCGGATTATCTCTATGGAAATCCAGATGCTGATGGAGACGGTGTTAATGACGATTCAGATGCCGACTCAGATAATGATGGTGTGGCTGACGTCTCTGAGGATGGAGGAACAGGCATTGACCCATCGGGTGACATAGATGGCGATGGAATCCTGAATGCGTTCGATGATGACATGGATGGAGACGGCATTCCGAATGAGTCGGATACAGACGCTAACGGCGATGCTGTGACGGACACCATTAGATTATCTGACTCAAACAATGACGGCATTGCCGATGAATTTGACAAAGACTTGGACGGTGTTCCGGATTTTAGAGACCTGGATTCTGATAACGATGGTATTGCAGATGTTATTGAATTTGGATTGACAGATGCTGATGAAGATGGAACCCTTGCTGAAGGAGGAGGAATCACGGATACTAATTCAAATGGAATAGATGATGCATATGACCCTGCGTGCGATGGATCACTAATCGTAACACCGAATTATGCTACTTCCGTCTTTGATAACAACGGCATGGTCAATACTGCCAATGCACTTGGTGCACCTGACGGAACCTATGCTTCAACTGATGCGAATGGTGAATATATGACAGTTCAGTTCGGGCAAACAATTCCCAATGGAACCACTGTTTTCTTGAATGTCGCTTTGGCTACTGCCAATGCATTCAATATTTCGTTCTTCCAATCTGCAAACGGAACCGTATTTACTAATCAAGTGCAAACCACCACCACAGGTGGTACTACACCAACAGATTATTCATATACGCTCAACGCTGACGCAACCCACATACGTTTTCGAGCTGATGGAGGAACAGAGCGTCGCTTATATCATGTTTATTTCAACACTTCCGTTGCTGGATGTGCCGGAGGAACTGCTGTCACAATTCCTGACACAGATTCTGACGGCATAGCTGATTACCTGGATTTAGACTCCGACAATGACGGAATTCTTGATAACATAGAAGCACAAACCACAGCAGGCTATGTGGCACCAGTTGCTGGAGATGCAGACGGTGACGGTATTCTCGATGTATACGATGAGGATATTTCTGCAGGAAATGCAATCAATCCAGAGAATACTGACGGTCTAGGGGATGGAGCTGATTACATTGATTCAGATTCGGATGAAGATGGAGTAGCTGATGTGATAGAAGCTTTCGATAGCAATGTTGATGGCTTTGGAAGTTGGGATTCTGATGGTGACAATCTTGTCACCGATGAAGCAACATATAGTGTTGATCAGGATGGAGACGGACTTGTAGATATTTTCGACACAAACAATGGTCTTGGTACTATTGCAAACCTAACCGGAAGCAATGCGCAGCGTCAGGACACTGATGCGGATACTGTTGAAGATTGGAGAGATGTGGATGACGATGGAGACGGAATCAACACAAGTTTGGAAGATACATCTGACGGAGCAGGAGGAGGAGCAGATGGCGACTGGTCCAACGACTTCCTTCAGGGAGGAGGCACCACGCCAGATTATTTGTTCAATCCAGATCAGGATGGAGACACCATCTTGGACGCAGTAGACCTGGATTCTGATAATGATGGCATTCCAAACACGGATGAGTATGCCGGAGCTACCTATGATACCGGAGGCGACCCATTTGATGATGATGATGCCGATGGCATTTACAACTACCTGGACACAGACGATAGCAACCATGTAGATGCCAATGGCGATGGAGTAGATGATCGTGTCGATAGGGATCGTGATGGGGTACCAAATTTCTTCGACTTAGACAGTGACAATGATGGAATTTTGGATGCCATCGAAGCAAATGATGGAGCAGTTCCGGCAGGGTTCAACACGACCACAGGTCGATATGGCGTGGATAATTCAGGTGGAGACGATGACGATGATGACAATGACGGATTGAATGACAATGTGGACATTGACAATGGAGGTACTCCTCTGGCCACAGGGGATTTTGATTCTGACGGACTGGATGACTACCTCGATCTGGATAGTGACAATGATGGCTTAACTGATAACCGAGAGGCTCAAACCACTGCTGGTTTCATTACTATCACCAATTCAGATGCCAATGGAGACGGTCTGAAAGATGTATACAGTGGAGCTTCCGCAATCATTCCTACCAATACCGATGGCACAGGAAATGTGGATTATCTCGACATTGACAGTGACGATGATGGTGTGGAAGACTTCATCGAAGGATACGACGCAAACCGAAACGGATTTAGCGAAAGAGATACCGATTTGGATGGTGATTTGAGTAACAACACAGGGTACAATGTCGATACAGATGGTGATGGATTGTGGAACATATTTGATTCTTTCTCAGGAACCGGAATTTCTAATGTGAACGGTACATACGCTAACCTTCAAGATACAGACGGAGACGGAACGCTCGACTTCAGGGACGATGACGATGACAATGACGGAATTGACACATTTGCTGAGGATGTAAACACCAATGGTGATTGGACAGACGATAAGGCGCAAGGCGGAGGAGCTACGCCTGACTATTTGTACTTCAACGATACCGACAATGATGGCATTGCCGATGGTTTGGATGAAGACGGTGACAATGACGGTCTAAGCAATGATGAGGAACATTCGACTGCCTTTGACCCATTTGGAGATGAAGATGGTGATGGGGTGTTCAACTACAATGACACGAATGATCCCGCACTTGCTTCACTCACAGACTCCAATGGAGATGGCGTGTGGGATGAGTACGATTATGATTTGGACTCCTTTGCGAACTTCTTTGACTTAGACAGTGACAATGATGGAATTCCGGATGCAGTCGAGGCAAATGGCGGATCGCTTCCAGCTGGAGCGAATGACCAAGGTCAGTTTCCACCTAGCAGCACGGATGTCGACGATGATGGTTGGTTCGATACCTATGATACAAGTGGAGCATCGGCGGGCACCAACTTACCTAATCCTGATTTCGATGGAGACGGGGTAGTGGATATGTTCGACTATGACTCTGACAATGATGGAATTAACGACGTAGTTGAGGCAGGGGGATCTGATTTCAACGGAGATGGTATCCTTGATTCATTCGGAGATACCGATGGAGATGGCCTTGGGAACAGTGTGGACACGGACAATGGAGGAACAGCCCATGCCCTTCCAAACACCGACGCTACCGGACTACCTGATTATCTGGACATTGATGCCGACGAAGATGGTCTTAGAGACTGGGATGAAGGATTCGATGACGATGAAGATGACGATTTTGTAGCTGATTACGAAGCAAGGAGAGTCACTTATGAAACAGCAAATGGAAGCCCAGGACATTACCCTACGGATGATGTTGACAATGTGAATGGAATACCTGATTACTTGGACGATCACGACGGAGACCGCACACCTAACTTCCTTGACCCTGATAACGCCACCTATTTCAGGGATTCCGATAGTGACGGTATTGTAGATTTCTTTGATCCTGATCTTGGTGGAACTAGCTATGCCAATGTGAGCGGAGCACCCGACAATGACGGAGACATGGTCCCAAATTATCGTGATGGCGATGATGCACCACTTCCATTGGATTGGATTTCATTTACAGCCACATACTCAGCAGGAAAAGTTGCTCTTGTTTGGCAAACCGCCAATGAAGTGGATGTGAGTCATTTTGATATAGAGCACAGTATCGATGGTCAGAATTTTAGCGTGACCTATCAGTTGGAAGCGTACAACAATGATGAAGGGATAAATAACTATTCCTTTGTCCACCACTCCCCAGTCAATGGCATCAACTACTATAGACTAAATCAGGTGGACTTTGATGGAGCATCCGATTACTCTTGGACCAGAGTGGTCACAGCTGTGGTTGGTTCTATTCACTATGTGATCTATCCAAACCCGACGGCAGATCAGATTACCATTAGGGCAGATGCGATCGTTACGGCAAAAATTGCCTTAATCGATATGAGCGGACGAGTGGTGTATGAAAGTAACTTCGGGGGCAAATCTGAGGAGACGATTAATCTTGCGAATCTGAATGCTGGCATGTATCAGCTTATGATCCAGACGGCAGAAGGCACTACTTACAGACGAATCATGAAAGAATAGAAAAATCGTTGAAACATAAAACGGCGAGCAATGGCTCGCCTTTTTTGTTTTCACTTGATAAACTCTGAAATTGGCATATTCCTATTCATTTCTTAGTTTTACACGCCTTATCATTACACCTCGCACTTCAATGTTTGAGGAGAACGCAAGTATTTGTTACGAGCAGGAGCGGTAGATTCATTAAAGTGTGATTTCCCTAAAAGAATTTTAGTTTTTCCTGTCGCTTCTTTTTTTTGAAGCAAAGGGAAATCAAAGCACATTACACTATGAATAGACGTTTATCAAACAAGTTAGCCTTTGGCCTATTTTTCCTTATTTCAGGCATTACGACTCTCGCGCAATCTGGCCCGGGGGGTCACGGTAGCACCGACGGAAGTTCAAATCTCGTACTCTGGCTAAGAGCAGATGCTGGAGTAGAAGAGGCGGCCGCAGATCCTGCAGAAGATACCGATCCCGTTTTCACATGGCTGGATCAGTCCGGTTACGGATACCATGCAGCAGTCGGAGGTGGCACACCATTTTATGATGCATCAAATGCCAATTTCAATGGGATGCCTACCATCACTTTTGTAGAGGGTAATACGGATTGGCTTTTTATCGAAGACGATGGAGATGAAGCACCCATGCTGGACAATACCAGCGAAATTTCCATTTTTTATGTTTTCAATCCAGATAACTCCACCGGGGTGAGAGCGCACATTTCAAAGCGAGATGGGAATGGCTCAGCTCAGTCCTACGTGTTTTATGAAAACGGATCACAGAATAGCAGGATTAATGCGAACACAGATGCGGGAGCAAACATCACTGGAGGAACCACCTATATTAATGCCACAACCTACCAAAATGGAGATTTCGACCATTTCCTAAATCAGGCTAGCGGGGGTGGGAATACAGGTGGTACTGCCACCATACCTAACAATAATTCGGATTTCAATATTGGTGAATTCCAAAGTGGTGATGGACGGACATTCGATGGAAACATGGCCGAGATCATTGTTTTCCGAGAATACCTGACCAATGCGGAGCGAATAGTGGTCGAGACTTACCTGGCCTCCAAGTATGGAATAGCCTTGGGAACTGACTTTTGGGACGAAGCAACTTACTCAGCAAACAACAATGAAATTGCTGGAATAGGGCAGCATTCTGACGGAACCATTGCCAATTCTGCTACTTCAGGGGTTCTTACCATTTCCGGTGGCGATGGTAGAGTTAATGATGATTGGCTTTTTTGGGGACACGATGGTGGGGATTTCGCCACCTACTCATCCACCGAGATCATTACAAGTACCAGCCATCAACGATTAGCCAGAGAGTGGGTGGTGAATGAAACCAATGACCTGGGTAATGTTCTGGTCTCCATTCCTGCAAGTGACCTACCGGCGACAGGGATTGCCGCCCCCACCTTTTATTTGTATGTAGATACCGATGGTAATTTCACAAACGCCACAGCACATGTCATGGCGCTTAATGGTGCCAATTATGAAGTGACCCTAGACCTCAACGATGGTGATTATCTGGCGATTGCCTTTGAGCCACCTGTGCCGGCGGGAGTTACGACCAGCCTCGCTTTTTGGTTCGATGCTAGTTCAGGTGTGGAGAATACAGGCTCTCCTGCTACCGATGGACAGGCGGTTACAGTTTGGCAAGATTTATCGGCTAATGACGCAGATGGACAAAACGGAACTTCTCCTACTTTCTTGGATTCCGAACCAATTAATTTTCATCCTGTCGTTCGATTTGATGCGGCCAGCAATGAATTCCTAGAGTTTGACATCACAGGACTGGAAACAAGTAATTACGCAATTCTGGCTGTCGTTAGACGAGCTTCAGGCACGGGTAGCCAGTACGTTCTCGGGTCAGAAAACAATGCAGCCGACGCGTTGCTTTTGGGCTATTCATCCAATACACAAATAGATGCAAGAAACAGCAGCACAGCTGCGGTGAGCACAGCCGTTAATGGGTTTGACAATCCAATTGAAGGACCGGTGTTGATAGGTGCTGACTACAATGGCAGCACCCTTGCTATCGCAGAGTTTCGTGACGGAGTGGAATCATTGAATGTTACAGCCACTTCCACTGACTATGCTGCCACGGGTTATACCGGAAACTTAGGAAGGGCACTGGCAGGCAATTACCTTGACGGTGATATCATGGAGATTATTGCCTTTGATGGGAGTCTTTCAGCCAATGATTTACTTGCGCTTGAGTCATATCTCGGAATCAAGTATGGAATAGACCTTGGACAAGATTATCAAGATGAACAAGCCGCTTTGCTGTGGGACTTGTCAGATAATGCCGGGTATACTGAAGACGTAATAGCGATCGGACGCGACGATTCATTCACTTTAGATCAGCGGATTTCTTCCTCTGCCACGGATTCTGTGGTTGTTGCTACTTCATCTGACTTTACTTCGCTGAATTCAGCGCTCTCACGTCCTTCATTGACCGATGGACAATATGTATTCTTCTCCAATGACGATGATCCCTTCACATTTGATCAGTCTCACAATGGAACGCCAAACATTAGGCTGGACAGAACATGGCGGGTCAGAGAAGTAAATAACCCTGGAAGTGTAGTCATTGGCGTGAAGAGCAGCGCTGTAGATGCCAACGTGCTGATCGTAAGTAATGATCCTACTTTCATGAGCGGCGTGACGGAACTTTCACTTGCCTCGGTGGGTGATTACGTATACGCTTCCTATGACTTCACCGATGGTGATTACTTCACCTTTGTCAATGATCCTTCTGAGATTTGGTACAGCTACATTTCTGGAAATTGGAGCAACCCTCAAAACTGGACGCTGGACGGGGCGATATCAGCCCTATATGTAAATCCTCTTGGTAAAGTTCCATCCGCTGGTGATTCGGTGGTAGTGAAGTCGGGGCGAACCATCACCATGGATGGCAATGGGGTGAACGTAACAAAAGTGGAAGTAATAGGAACGTTGGACCTGGGAAGCACCACCGGACATGATCTTGGGTATCTCGAAGGAAACGGCACGCTTCGACTCTCTGGATTTGGAGGATTGGATAATTACCCTACGGCGCTCGATACAGCATTTTATGAATCATTGGAAGGCGGCACAGTCGAATACTACGGCACTGGTCTCACACTCGATCAAACAAGACGATACAACAACCTGATAATCAATCTGGACAATCCTACAGACCAGGTGACTATGGAGGGAGACTCGCTTTACATCTCTGGAGATTTCACCATACAGCAGGGTATGTTCCAGATCAACTCCGCATCTGGCACTACTGATTTGGCTATCGAAGTAAGAGGAGCCATGCAGGTAGATGCTACGGGTACATTCGATGTAGGCACAGGAAATGCCCGACATGAACTGAACCTGTACGGGGACTTCACCAATTTCGGAGACGTGGATTTCACCAACAGAGCTTCACAAACGACCGGTAGTGAAGCCACCAACGGTATCGTGGATTTCAACTTGCTGAGTGGTAATCAGGACCAGGTGATTACGCTGGAGGGGCCAACTCATTTCTATAGAATTGAGGTCAATAAGGGAGTGGACAAGACCTACGTGGCGGACTTTCAGGCATCTGACCCGAGCTATTTCGAATTGTATGGGTATGCAGGACAGAGTCATGGATCAGTGGCACAGCTTACCTCAAACGACAATGCTGTTGGTCTGATACTGGGTACCTTGAAAGTTGGTACCAATGTGGATCTTGGCGCTTTGAACACCGGAGGAAATTACAACGTATCCGAAGGGGCTGAGCTCTGGATTGATGGAGGATCTGCGTTCAAAAACGGAGGAACCGCGATCGTCCCTTATGGAAATATCAGAGTGTCAGCAGGTACGCTAGAAGCTGATATCAACAGTGGTATCACCTCTAGAGCAAATGGAACCCTGTACATGGAAGGTGGTGAAGTGACCATCAGACAGTTTAGAACATCAGTTTTCGGGGCTACCAACCAGGGAGGAATCGTGATGACAGGAGGGATTCTGAACGTCACGGGTGAAACCAATGGCGGTATCAACGATAATTACTATCCTGTGAATCTTACCTATTCCGGTAATGTCTTCATTATGTCAGGAGGTACCATGAATGTATATGGCGCCAATTCTAAGGGTGGAATATTCGTGAATAGTGCGACTGAAAACATCCTGACTGGTGGCTCACTCAATTTCATTTCATCCACCAACAATGACTTTGTAATCACCAGCCGAGCGGCATTTTTCAACGTGGTGCTCTCGAAGACCAGCCCCACAGGCGGAGATTTCTTGATAGGCACAGGCCAATCCGGCCCGAACGGAACGGACGAGACTGTGGAAGACCTTCCTTTTGAAATCCTTAATGATCTCACTCTGGACAATTCTGATGGAAATGGTGTGACTGCTGATCTTCAGGGAAATGACTTGGTGATCCAAGGCTCATTGAATATTGATGCAGGCTCGTCAATTGACCTAACAGATAATACGCTGATTATCGAAGGTGCTGGTTCATCTTCACTGAATATAGGATTAGCTTCAGCGCTTGTACTTGACTCCCTGCAAATCAACAAGAACAATGAGTTGGTTACGTCAAACATCACCGCGGGACCAGACCCTGCCATACAAGTGGATCACTATTTCAATATCACCTCTGGTAATTTTGATATCTCCACATTTAATGTGGTGGTAAATGGAGACCTAAATGTCGCCGATACGGTGGGCACAACCACTAGTACTGGTACTGTGTCCATGACGGGAGCTGCTTTACAAAATATCACCTCAGTTGATGGAGCTATATATGATTTACTCATAGACAATGTCAATGGCGTAAGTCTGGATGGAGATTTCAGTGTCCCTGGTCAATTGGACTTAAATGCGGGCATCTTTGATATTAACACTGATAAGCTTACGCTTGGAGGTCAACCTGCTACCACCGGCTCCTTCGGAACTTCTCTTATGATAAGGACGAACGGAAACGCATCGGATGGCGGTGTTGAAATGTATTTTGATGGTACTCCTGATCCCGCCTTGGTCACTTTACCTATCGGCACAGATATTAATTCGGTTAGATATACACCAGCTACTCTTGATCTCAGTGGAGTCAACGATGACGGATACATAGCTATTAGTTTAGCAGATGCTGAACTAACAACGACCAATCTCGCAGGAGGAGAGTTACTCTCTTACTACTGGAGATTGAAGCATAGAAACTTTGCAGATACGACTGGAACGAGAGCGATCTTGACCTTTAATTACTCAGATGATGATGTGACTACAAGCGACGCTTCTTACGTACCTGGCGAAGTTTTAAATGTGAACCCGTTTTCACGATCAAGTGAGTCAACTATCGATATAGGAAATAACATCATTACATTCAATGACGTCAATGGAGTTGGAAGTGCAGGTACTCAACTTGTAAATGCCAATTATACCGCTGGTGAGGCTGGACGCTTTACAGGGTCTCCTGAAATATACTATAGCAGAGTTACGGATGGCAATTGGGTCTCTTTTCAAACGGCAAGTAATTGGTCTACTACAGGGCATCAAGGAGCAGCCGCCTCTGATTATCCTCAGGCGGGCGACATAGCCATTATTGGAAGTACGTACATAGGGGGAGGAACTGGTCGGCATCAGATTCGATCCAATCCAGGAGTAAGTATAACGGTTGCATCCCTGATATTCGACTCTCAACCAGGTGGTTCTGCACTGGTTGTCACTGATATGTCAAGATTGAGAATGCGAGGAAATACGACATTGACTGTTGGGACCATGAGCGGGACAGGGGAGATAGTTCAAGACATTGGCACCCTAGCTCAAACTGCTACAATAGTGGGAGATTTGGGTGAATTCTTAGATGAAGACAACAATGGCTGGTTCTTTTGGTTTCAAAGTGTTCAAGATGTGACCATTACTGATCGCTTCACTTATCCAATTTTTAGAACCTTTGGGGCTGATGGTACTTTGGATTTTTCACAAGACGTGACAGCACACGGAATGGTCGTTGATAATGGAACTCGGATGTCTGTTTCAACAAATTGGACTATTGACAGTTTGGTTCAGATTGGATCGAATTTGAATGGAACACTGGAGTTTCCAAATGTTGGATCCAATGTTACCCTTGAGTGTGGAACCTTTGTCTACAGTGATGATGCTGGCAACAACATTTTTGTGGAAAATGCAGGGACGGACATACATACTCTGAGGGTCAATGAAGATATAATTCTTGATACCGGAAGTGGTTTCAATCTTACATCTGCCTCGGGTGCCCAAGTACAATTGGAATTGGCTGGGGCCGGAGTTCATTCCTTCACAAATAATACCGGTGTTACACCTGAACTTTACCGTGTCATTATGAATAAAGGAACGGACACCACAAGTGTCTTTTCTTTCAATGCAGACTTCAATCTCAACGGACTTAACAACGTAGTACCACCGGCGCTTGAACTGCAAAGTGGCAAATTGGTATTGAATGATCCGGGTATTTCCATGGAAATAGCCAATGGCATTAACTATCGAATTCCTGAGGGTGCCGGCTTGGAGGTAACACAGGGAGACATAACCATGGATGGGGCGGTAGTGGTTCTTGATGGATTGCTAAAAGTCAACGGCGGGTCAGTAACCCTGACGGACACTGATATCGAGTATTCTAACACAGGCTTTGCTGTGCTGGAAATCTCCTCAGGATCGTTTGAAGTGGGTAATATTATCCGCCGGGCAATAACCACCTCAACCGGGGTTTTAAAATACCGACAAACTGGAGGAACCGTACTGATTGCCTCTGACAATGCGCCGACCTATTCACCTTCCAGAGCTTCTTTTGAAGTAGCCAACACAGGCAGTGAGTTCACTCTCACTGGTGGCTCTTTCACGATCCAGCGAGGCGTGACCGGTGACAACAATGTGTCGCTACTGCTCACCCCCGAAACCTACGATGTGACGGGTTCCACCATTACACTTGGCAATGCAAACACTCCTTCCTACGGCGCGAATTACTTTAATTTGAAAACGTCCGTTCCGCTAGACAATCTTACAATTTTCGATGATGGGGATGATAATTTTCCACCGGTTAGGCTGATTGCTTTGCCCCTGACTGTCAATGGCACCCTGGATATTGCGGCTAATGGAGGACTAATTGCAAATGGGTTTGATGTCACCCTCAATGGAGATTTTTCAAATGAAGGTGTTTATACGAATGCTACGGCAACCACTACCTTCGGCTCGGCCACTGCACAGTCCATTACAGGAGCAGGCACCTTCACCATTTATGATTTGGTCAAGACTGGAGCAGGAGAAACACAGACCAATCAAAATCTGTCACTAACCCATGATCTGCATGTGGAAGAAGGCACCTTGAATATTCAGGATTACACACTGAGCCTTAGAAACGATGCATACATTGAAAGCACTGTTACCAATTCGGCTGCCAGTAATGGAATCGTGTTTAATGGTACCTCTAATCAGGATTTGTATGGAATTCCAAACCAGACAGTAACCCTCGGAACCATGACAGTCTCCAATTCTGCCGGAGTGGACATTGCCGATGGCAATGGCTACAATTTTGACCTGACCGACAGGCTCAGGTTGAATGGCGGAGTGTTCAATATCGGAGGAAGTTTAGTGACCATCAAAAGAGGAGGATATGTGGAAGAGGTTTCCACATTTAATCAGAACAACATGGTGCAAACGAATAGCTCCTTTACCGACAATGGCTTTAGGCAGGAGTTTTACTCTGTTGCGGCGGATACCACTGTTTTCTTCCCGGTTGGAGAATTGAAATACACACCTGTGCAGTTCGATTTTGATGCAGGAACAACTCAAGGTGACATTCGCGTGAGACCAGCTAATGAAATGCACCCCACCGTGGTGGATAATACTGAGCCCGTAACCGAAACGGAAATTGTAGATGCGGACAATGCGCTACAATATTACTGGATCATTATTGCTCAGGATTTAACGAACGCTAATGGCACGGCGACATTCATTTATGACCATGATGATATTCGTATCACCGCGCCATACGATACCACGAATTACATTTCGGCAAGACTCTTGTCAAATGGGGTAACATGGGACAAATATGCTCCCACGGAATTTTGGGGAGGTACGACCAGTTTCAGAGTACCGCTCAGTGGTGCGAATAGTAGTTTGATCACTGGTGATTATACCTCCGGTGTAGGTAGTTCTGATGGAATAAATAATGACATTGAAGGTGCGCTACCAGATGAACTCGCCCAGTATGATTCGAATTTTGGGGGAACGGGAAATTATACCACGGATGCAAGCTGGACTCCACTAGGAAGTACACCTGCGCTCAGTTCAGGGGTTGGTCCTGTAGGGGCCCAAGTCACAATTTCTTCGGGCGATGACGTAGCACTGAATTTGTCGAATGTTAGACTTTACTCTACGCATATCGAGGCTGGGGGTATTCTCCGAGTTCCAAGTGGATCTTTAGGGAACAGACTTGGTACTGTAACAGGCTCAGGTACGATAGTTCTGGTAGATACCGAATTACTTCCCGCTGGAGAGTACTCTGCTTTTACTGCTTGTGATGGTGGTGGGTTACAGTATTCAGGAACTACGAGCTACAGTGTGCTATCTGGAATTTCGCAAATCCGACGAGTAATTTTTGATGGTTCTGGAACGCGAATAATGCCTAACAATGCGCTTGATGTGTGCGATACTCTCATCGTTCAGGGTCCTACGGTTAATTTCAATGCTGGACAAACGTACAATATCGGGAATGCTGCCGATGACTTATTTGAAATCCAATCAGGTAATGTTACTGTCTCAAACGCTTCAATCATTAACGTAAATGGCAATTGGTCAATTGGCGGAGGAACCTTAAATGGAGGATCTAATTCTCGCCTTGAGGTCACAGGAAATGTGGAACGAACGGGTGGTACTTTGAACTGGAATAATATGCGTGTTTATCTGGATGGTAGCACCGAGCAGTTGATTGATGGCGATTTTACAGGGGCCAATGCATTTGACCGCTTACGAATAAATAATTCCAGTATGGCTGGTGTGACGATAAACTCCGGCGATGTGGAAGTGGATGGTACGCTCACTTTTGTGGATGGATTGTTCAACACCACCTCTACGGAGACGCTGACGCTGAATAGCTCTGGAAGCTGGACTGGAGCTAGCGCCAATAGTTACGTGACAGGCCCAATTACCAAGCAAAATGTGGCGGTTTCTTCCACTTTTGAATTCCCAGTCGGAAAGGCCTCTCGATACGCACCTGTTGCGGTAGCCGATGTAGTGACTGGTGGCGATACTTGGACAGCTGAGTACTTCACTTCCACTAATCCTACCTATCCCGACACCATGTATGATCCGGCCGATCCGGGTTCGGGAAAGAATGCCATTTCGGATGTAAAAAGTTCTGATCGTTGGGAGGTAACTTCTGCTGGGTCGAACAGTGCGCAAGTGCGTGTGACGTACGGTCCACATGATGCCTTCACTGATGCAGATGACATCAGAGTGGTTTGGTGGGATCCTATTGATGCTCGTTGGGAAAATGTAGGGGCTATTACCACTGGTACGGCCAGTGCAGGTACTTCCCGATCTGAAGATTTCATTTCCTTTAGCACTCAACAATTCGGATTGGCGGATGCACCTGAAGTTCCACTGCCTGTAGAGTTGGTCTTTTTCAAGGCTGTGCTGAAAGACGGCAGGGTCATTACTTCATGGCAAACTGCCTCTGAAATCAACAATGATTACTTTGAAGTGCAGCGATCCGGTGATGGAGAAATCTGGGAGGTGATCGGCCGGGTGAATGGAGCTGGAGATTCAGACGAAATTTTGGACTACTCTTTCACGGATTCATCACCATACTTAGGTGTCTCCTATTATCGAATTGAGCAGTTTGATTACGACGGAGCATCAGAAGTATTCAATACGGTGGCCGTGAGTAATACCACTTTTGGCCAAGGACTTAGCTTTACGCTAAAGCCTAATCCGACAACATTCGGGGAAATCAACTTTGAAGTTTTATCGGGAGACGATCGCACGCCGATCGTGGTGACGATGGTTGACCTTTCTGGCAAGGTCGCTTTCCAAAAGACCTTCGATGCTGCGCTGAGAATTGAGGACAGGATTATTCCTCAGAAAGAGGTGAAAGCGGGTCTTTATTTCGTCACGGTTGTTCAGGGACAAAACAAGCAACTCTTGAAACTCATCCTTAAGGAATAACTAAAAACGATTTATCACATTAATGAGATGGCAGGCCGCAAGGCCTGCTGTTTCTGTTCTCAGGGTAGTCTGTCCTAGGCTCACCGCTTGAAATCCAGCCTCAGTAGCCTCCTGAATTTCCCTAGGAGAGAAATCTCCCTCAGGTCCTATTAAAATCATTGTCGTTTTGTTTGGCTTGGCCACTGTGCCCAAATAAGAATGTTCGTGATCAACATGCGCGATCCATTTTTCTGAATCATTAGCGCTCTGGATCAGTTCTTTGAAGGACCTTACATCATTGATGTGAGTTAGAAAAGGATACTTGGATTGCTTCATGGCACTCACGGCCTTGCGCTCAAGCCTGTCAATTCTGAGCTTTGTTCGTTCGGAATTTTCTGTTTTTAGAAAGGTAATCTCATCCACTCCCAATTCCCCCAACTTCTCAACCATCCATTCCATTCTGTCAATATTTTTTGTGGGAGCAATGGCCAGATGCAGCCTGAAAGGTTTTTGTGCTCGATGTGTTTCTTCCACAACCTCAAACTGACACACACGCTTGTTAACCTCGGTAAGAGCCACCGTATATAACCCGCCCATTCCATCAAAAATTTGAACGTGATCTCCCGGCTTTTTTCGAAGCACCTGCGCGCAGTGCTTCGATTCATCCTCGGACAAATGTCGCTGACCTTCAGAAATAGACTTTTCGTAAAAAACAGTCATTGGTGATAGATATTGAATAGACTATTGGACTGGTTTCGTTATTTCTGGAATATTTGAGAAAAAGCAAGCACGATCCGAGTTAGAAGTTGATAAAAGTTAATTTTGAAGGGTTTAATTCACACAAACCAAAAATAAAATGGCTCATCTTAGATTCAATGCACTGCACACTCTTCAGAATCGAAAGAAAGTAAATGTAGAAGCACCTTCAAAGCGAATTTCAGAATATTTCGGCGAACTGGCTTTTGGCAAAGATCAAATGCAAGCCACACTTTCACCCGATATTTTCACCCGAGTGACGGACGCCATCAAGACCCGAAAGAAGATAGACATGGAAACGGCTGATGCCGTGGCGTCAGCCGTGAAGAACTGGGCGCTTGAGCGAGGTGTCACGCACTATAGCCACTGGTTTCAGCCACTCACCGGATCTACAGCCGAGAAGCACGATTCATTCTTTGACCCACATAAAGGCATAGAAAATTTCAGAGGATCGGCGCTGGTGCAGCAAGAGCCTGATGCATCCTCTTTCCCCAATGGGGGCATTCGAAGTACCTTCGAAGCAAGAGGTTATACGGCGTGGGACCCTTCCTCTCAGATTTTCATTTATGGCAAAACCCTTTGTATCCCCACTGTATTTGTGGCCTTCACCGGTGAGGCGCTCGACTACAAGGCTCCTTTGCTCAAATCGCTCAAGGCGGTAGACAAAGCAGCCGTGCGAGTGTGTAAGTTGTTTGATAGGAACGTCACGAAAGTAAATGCGTCACTAGGATGGGAGCAGGAATATTTCCTCGTAGACAAAGCCCTCCATGATGCGCGCCCCGATTTGGTGATGGGAGGACGAACGGTTTTTGGAAACTATCCGGCGAGAGGGCAACAACTCGATGATCACTACTTCGGCTCTATCCCAACCAGGATTTACGATTACATGAAGGACTTTGAGATAGAGGCGCACAAGCTGGGCATTCCTCTCATGACCAGACACAATGAAGTGGCTCCATCGCAGTATGAAGTGGCACCCATGTTTGGGGAGGTGAACCAAGCCGCAGATCAGAATCAGTTGTTAAAAGATGTGATGGATAAGGTGGCCGAGCGACATGGACTGAAGGTTTTGTTCCATGAAAAGCCTTTCGCCGGAATGAATGGAAATGGAAAGCACAATAATTGGTCGCTGGTCACAGATACGGGCGTGAATCTTTTTCAGCCCACCAATAGTGCACGAGAAAATTTGATGTTTCTGACCTTCTTCGTCACGACCATCAAGGCGGTCTACGAATATTCTGATCTGCTCCGAGCTAGCATAGCCTCGGCTGGCAATGACTACAGGCTGGGTGCCAATGAAGCTCCTCCCGCCATTATATCAGCCTTCATTGGGTCTACCCTGACCAAGGTGCTCGACAATTTGGAGAACACGGGAAGCATAGAACTGGAGAAAGGCGAGAACCTGTACATGAAGTTGGGCATTGACCAGATTCCGGAAATTATCCTTGATAATACCGATCGAAACAGGACGTCACCCTTTGCTTTCACGGGCAATAAATTCGAATTCAGAGCCGTAGGATCAGACGCCAATGTCTCCAACCCGATGATGGTGCTGAACCTGATTGTCGCAGATCAATTGACGGATTTCCATAAACAAGTGACCAAGATGATGGACAAAGGGGAGGAGCGTCGGCTGGCAATTATTCAGGTACTACGTGACTACATCAAGAAGTCAAAGAAAATCAGATTTGAAGGGGATGGCTACTCTGACGCCTGGGTGAAGGAAGCCGAAAAAAGAGGGTTGTCCAACGTGAAGCATACGCCACGAGCACTAGATTTTTCGAAGGACGACAAGGCTGTCAAACTTTTTGAGAGGCATAAAATCCTGAGCAAAGTGGAGATAGAAGCCCGGCACGAAATTCAGCTGGAGAATTACATCATGAAGGTGCAAATAGAAGCACGAATGATGGGCGACTTGGCTCAGAATCATATTATCCCCACGGCTATCAATTATCAGAACAGGCTCATTCAAAATGCAACCGGGCTGGACGGCCTTGGGTTGGATTCCAGTGAAATCAAGAAGACCATTCAGGAAGTTTCCAAGCACATCAGTACCGTGCGCAAGCTGGTGGATGAGATGATCGAGGAGCGAAAGCGAATCAATAAGATCGAAGACCCACGGGCGCGAGCTATTGAATACTGCGACAATATCCGAGAGAAGTACTTTGACACCCTCCGCTACTCGGTGGACAAACTTGAGTTACTGGTGGATGATGAAGACTGGCCACTAGTGAAGTACCGTGAGCTCCTGTTTTTGAAGTAAAAATTGGAGAGCGAAAAGGATAAGTCGGAGGTGAGGGTAGCGTTCAAATATGGCCCTGTGGACTCAGAGCTTAATTAATTGCGATGAAAGTAGCGATAATGGCTCCACCTCACAAACGGTTCAGATGCAGCGCGTTCAACAAGCATTTTTGCCAGAAAGAAAGACGGTGGGCGGGAGATGAAGCCTTAGAATAGGCAGAGTAGCGGGCGAGTTCCGATACACTTTCAAATGGCACTAAGACACATGGCGGATGAGCGTTTGTTAGATGTCGTTTACTCCGATATGATTGTTGGCCCGTTTGGAAGTTGTCCGTTCAAAAGCTGTAGGAGTTCAGGCAGCAAGTTGACCATGTGCTGGTAGGTCAATAAGGTAACGTTTAGCGTTAAAGCAGGAATTGGGTATTTATTGAAGTTCTGTTGGTTCTGGAGATTCTTATCAGCGGTTATCAACGCTTCAAAACCGTTCGAAATCATAAGTTTGAGAAGTTCGCCGTTTTGTTTTCCGTTCCAACCCATTTCCTGAACGGTATAAACTTCAAAATCAGTTAGGTCGTTTTTGAGTTTCTTCGGAAGATTCTCATCAAGAAGCAGTTTCATAGAGTTTCTTGAAGTTCGCAGATGAAACAACCTTTCCAGCGAGTTCAAGAACACGCACTGCTTGTTCATGAGTTACTGTTGGAAAATCACTGAGAAAATCGTTCAACGACACGCCACTTTCCAAATGATCGAAAAGGGTTTCAATAGGTACACGAGTTCCAGAAAAGACTGGAGTTCCGCTTAAAATCTCTGAATCAATATTGATCACGTCCGTTTCCATACTCTAATTTAACGAATCTTGAGTTGATCTGAGCAGCCTTTGACATCTAACAATCAGATATAGCGAGTGGCCATACCCTCTCTAAAAATCAGAAAGGTAGTGTGAAACTGCCCAACCACAACAAGAGTCGGCTAGAGGAACTGCGTTCCGCATGTCTCAATCCAGAAAGACGAAAAGGAGGGAGGGGAATGAAAGTAGCAGAATGGGCGGTGAAGCGGTCTATTCACCGATGAAGCTGGTAGAGTACTCAGAAGGCGCATAACTGCTAGCGATTGTTCACATCCGTTTTAATTTCGCCTTTAGTTCGTCAGGATCTTGTTTGTTCGCCCAGACCAGAACCAGACTGATGTGATCAATCTCCAGTTCATAAAACAGAGTTACAAGAGGGTGAATGACAAGCTTGCGATAATTTGATTGTTTGTAGGTTGGGCCGATTTCAGGATTGAGTTTCAGTTGCTCAATGCGGTCATCAAGACGATCGAGAAAGTTGTCAGCAATATCTTCGCTCCACTGTTCCTCAATGAAGTTGGTCGTTCTGTCAAGAGATTTTAGTCCCAGAGGAGTCCAAATTGTCCTCATTTACGACCCAGTAGTTCGCGAGCACTAGTGTGTTCGATGCAATTCTCAATTTTCGCAGAACTTGACTCATCAAGGAGTTCGAGAATAGTGTTCGGTAGTTTTTCGTCTGGGTTGTTTCTGAAATCTTCAATGCGTTCAATGACGTCCTCACGCTGAAGTGCTGTGATCCAGTTAATAAGTTCTAGCTTTCGTTGTTCAATCGTCATGTTGTAAAGATACAAAATACGCAATGCTGTTCAATGGATGTGAACGTACAGATATGGCGAGTGGCCACATCCGTCTGTAAAAGCAGTAAAATAGTGAAACTGCCCAACACCTACAACGGCATCTACCAAGCACTGCGTTCAGCAAGTCTAAATCCAGAACGGAAAAAGTGGCTAGAAGCACAAAAGCTGGCAGAATGTGCAGGGTCACGGTCGGATTGCACAGAAGTATCAGATAGGCAGTTTGGCCATTCGCTATATCGCTTGTTACCCTGCGTTCTTTAGCATTTCATGAATTCTGCGTTCTGCTTCTTCCTTCGTTATCCCGTTAATGAAGTCTGTAACAAGTGGATGTTCATGATCTCGATGAAGGTTGAGCAAAGGCCTGATGGTTCCGAGTTGCGTGTTTACATCCGTTGGAACACTCAAAGTGTCATCATAACCGAGAAGTTTGTTGCTAATCCATCCGAAATATCCAGTTTCATGGTCGGTTCGGTTGTAGTTGTCTGAATAGTTGTTGAAACTCTCTTCACTCAAGGAAACCCACAAGCCGTACTCCAAATCCAATTCAAAGTTGTTCACTGGTATCACTAGAGTTGTTCGGATAAATCTGTCTGTTTGTTCGCTCCACTTAATTTGGCAAAAATCCGAATCCAGTGTTGCTATGTCGTTCTTTTCCTGTTCGTTCAATTGTGAGTAAAAACATGGTGCTCCATATGCCAGAGAAGGCCAAGTGTTATGAACTTCACCACACTGTGAGCATTTGAATTGAGGTTGAGGTGTCTTTTTCTTCCAAAACATTTGATCTGGGCATTATGCAGGGTAACAACAGAATATCGAACATTATGTTCGGTATCTACTTATCAAGTATAGTATAACGGCCTTAATGAAGGTAAAACCTATTTAGTAAGTGAGGTAGGTTGGATTTCCAATCCGTATTATTATGCGCATATAAACGTATATAAACGTTTAATAAAACGCTTTTAAGAAAGGGAGGGTAAGCAGAACCAATACGCAAAAGTGATTTCACTCAACCTAATAATTCCCTTCAGGCCTTGCGGTCATGAACTGTGTTGTTGATTTGTTCATGATCGGAGGGCATGGCTATTGGGCAATCGTGATTCTCACCTTCTTCTTTTTCAGTCGGGTGTTGTTCAGCTTTTCTACAAGCTTTCTGGCCTTGGACTTAGGCACTGAAACGAACGCACAATCTTGCTTTAGCTCAATGACCCCAAGCTCTTCCTTGGAGAGCTCTCCTTGCTTGAAGAACAACCCCGCAATATCGCCTTTGGATATTTTGTTTTTTCGACCGCCTGAGATAAAAAGAGTCTCCCAAGCGTCCTTTACTTTTTCGCTACTTTCTTCAATGACCACCTCTTTTGCTCCCTTCACAAAATCATAGAGCTCGTCATTTTCCCATTTGAGGATGTAGGCCGTTCCGTCTGCGTTCATTCTGGCGGTTCGGCCATTTCTATGTGTAAATTCACTCTCGGCAGGTGGTAGCTGGTAGTGAATGATAAAATCCAGATTGGGCACATCAATCCCTCTAGCAGCCAGGTCAGTGGCCAATAGCACGTGGTGTGTCCCGTTCCGGAATTTGATTAACGCTCGCTCGCGCTCTATTTGTTCCAAACCACCGTAGAAGCAAACATGCCCAACGCCCTCTTCGGAGAGGTGGTCGCTCACGAACTGGATGGTGTCTTTGAAGTTGCAAAAGACAATTCCGCTTTTGTTTTTCAAATACATGAGTAGCCGAACCAGTCCTTCGAGTTTGTCTTTGTTTTTGGAAACCACCGTCCTGATCTGGAGCTGTGGGCTGGTATTCGTCAGGAAATTGAGGTGCTTCGGTTTTCTAATTCCAACAAATTCAGGAATGCCCACATTCTGAGTGGCGGAGGTAAGGATTTTCTTTTTGAGGGAAGGAATCGCGTCCAATATCTCATTCATTTCCGTCTCAAAACCCACTTCGAGTGACTTGTCGAATTCGTCCAGAACGAGCGTCTTAATGTGCCTTGTGGAGATGGTTCCTCTGCGCAAATGATCGGCAACTCTACCAGGCGTACCAATCAAAATCGCCGGTGCGTGTTTTAGCTCCAGCTTGTCTTTGGAACTTGATCGGCCACCGTACACGGTGTTGATTTTATATCCGCTTCCCATTTCTCTCGTCACCTGCTCTATCTGAATCGCCAATTCCCGAGAAGGAACAAGTATAAGCACCTGCACACCCTCGACAGTGGGGTCTAGACTGGCAACAATTGGGAGAAGAAAAGCAAGGGTTTTTCCTGTTCCGGTTGGGGAAAGTAGGATTACTTCAGCATTAGAGTCAATTGCCTGATGCGCAGCTTCCTGCATTTCATTCAACGCCTCTATTCCAAACTTTTCAAGGATAGCCTGCCTACTTTTTTCTGCCATTCGGCAAAGGTAGAGAATAGGAAGAGGCGGAGGGGATTATTCTGTTGGCCTTTGATTCTTACAGTCCCGTTGAGTCCGGCTGCTGCCTGGTATCCCAAACCCTCAATACTTGGATTTCGTCATGTTCAATCCGATAGTAAATCTTATAATCACCTACAACTTTTGAGTAGACGTTCCGATAGTCCGTTAGTGATCCGATCTTCGGAAAGTTAGAAATGGTCTCAGCTGATTTTTCAAATAGTTGTTCAAGTTTCTCAGGATACGAATTTGATTGATTTCGTTGGAGCCAGTACTTGTAAATGTTTGCTCGGTCAATAATGGCTCTATTCGTCCACCTTATTTTTTTAGCCACTCTTGGACGAGTTGGCTGGCTTCTGAGTTAGAATGAAGTTTACCAGACTCAGCATCGGCAATTCCTTCGTCTATTGCTTTTTTTTCAAGGTCAGAAAGTTGGTCAATGTGTTCAATCTCATGTTCTAGCTCAACAGCCTGTAGAAGTTCATCTAAGAGTTTCGGATCGTTGATATCGTTGACTCGTTGCTTTATTCGATCCTTGACATTCATGTTTATAAATTTAGAAAGTTGTGATGGAAGTTACTAGGGAAATCAGTGTGAAATCTAACCTTAGTAAAACCGAAACTCCTCTCAACATATTTAACTCTCGTGAATGACAGCTTTGGATCAATCTCTGTCTTCCACCAACCAATCGGTATTCTTCTGGATCAGTTTAACCACAATGAAGTAAACAAGAGAAACGGCCGTGCCGATTTGAAAAATCAGGTTGTAGTCATTCTCATCTCTGATCAACTCACCGGCCGCATCGAAAGCTGCAAAAATGGCGATCAAAGCAAGAAGACCATTTCTCTCACGCTTCAGCACCTTTCGCCAGTTGAAAGGCAAACTGGGTTTCGTGAAGTTTCTAAAATTTGGAATGAATGCAGGGACAGTCAGCGACCATTTCACATATTCTTCACCATATTTTCCTCTTAGGAATTGTTCTTCTGCGAACATGATTTTTTCGTAGTAAATCCAATAGGCAAGACAGAAGGTGAGAATAAACCAAGGGTGCCCCGTGAGCATTGCTGGCCCAAGCCACATGAAGAAGTTTCCTACATAAAGCGGGTGTCTCACTTGAGAATATGCACCCGTTGTGTTGAGCGCATCCGCTACTTGTTCATGTATGTTTCGACCAGACGTGTTCTTAGGCGTATGGCCGACCGTGTACACACGAATCCAGAGACCCAGAAGCCCAACGACTAAACAGCCTAGCTCGTAGTAAATTTCGTTGGGTGTTTCTTTCAAACAGAAAAGTTCTGGGTTCAGCTCAGTACGAACGACCAGGGCGCCAGCGGCAAGTAAAGCGATTAGGGGCAGTGTACTTCTGTAGCGAAAAAGCCAAACGCCTTGCTTTTCCATTTCTTCAACTAGGGCCATAGGATTGGTGTCTTGTTATTTCTGCAATGTTAATGAAATGTAGACTCTCAACCTCCACTGAGGCTAATGTCAGTGAGTGAGGTACACCAACTTCTTTGTCTCAAAAAATGGCTCTTCAAAGTAGGTATTCAAATCTGTCACTTCTCTTTTTAAATGGATAGCCGCCAGTTCTTCTTTGAGATCACCCCCCTTCAAGAGCAGCCAACCATTTGGGATGTGGTTCTTTTGACCCTTGGCAATGAGGTGGCGTGTCCAGTTATACAACTGCCGAGTTTGCGCTACGGCGCGTGATACTATGAAATCAAACTCACCTTTGACTTTTTCCATTCGCTCGTGCTCAGCGGTCACATTCTGGAGGCCAATTGCAGAGGCCACTTCGTTACAAACCTTGATCTTTTTACCGACAGAATCTACAAGGAGAAATTCTACTTTGGGGAAGAGGATTGCCAAGGGGATTCCTGGAAATCCGCCACCTGTACCTACATCGAAAATTCGCGAGCCGTCCTTGAAATCTATGAATTTTGCGATGGCCAGGCTATGGAGCACATGGCGTTCATAGAGTTCCTCAATGTCCTTTCTGGATACGACATTGATCTTTTCGTTCCATTCGGAATACAGCGACCCAAGAGCCTCGAACTGCTTTTTTTGCTCAGGGGTTAAATCAGGAAAGTATCTGAAAACAATTGTAGAATCCACTAATCACTAATTAACTCAATAACTGATTACTAATGACTAAATGTGTTTTTTATTATCCTTGACCAGCTCGTACATCAGCTCTCGGGCTCTGTGCAGTTGCGCTTTGATCGTACCGAGTGGAGCGTCCAGCTCTTTGGCAATCTCGTCGTAAGAAAGCTCGTCGAAGTAGCGCAAGCGAACCAGTCGCTGATATTTTGATGGAAGTTTGGTCACAAACATTTGCACCAACTCTATCTTTTGCGTGTTGATGGCCTCTTGGTCGGGAGTGAGGTTTTTATCCCGAACATCTATAGTCACCGAATCGCCATCGTCATCCGTGTAGGAAGTGTTTAGGCTCATGGTATTGAGTTTCTTCTTCCGAATAAAATCAATGGCATTGTTCGTCGCAATTCTGAAAAGCCACGTACTGAATGTATAATCTTTCTTAAACCGATGAAGGTTTTTAAAGGCTTTGGCGAATGCCTCAATCGTCAAATCCTCCGCGTCATCTACGTTTCTCACCATCTTGAGCACCATGTGATAAACGGGCTTGCGGTAGCGCTCCATCAAAAAAGCAAAAGCCGATTGATCGCCCTCAAGAGTGGCTTGATCTATCAGTTTAAAATCTTCGAGTGCCTTCTTAGAAAATTCGCGCTTTAGTTCCATTTGATGTTTTTAACCAGTAATGACCTTAATCCGATCACAGGCATGAGGACTGCATAGACTAGGTCAACGAATGGAAGCCAAAGATGGTTAAATCTTTTTTCCAATCGGTCAGCAACAATATTAATGGATATTGCTTTTATGACGAATGTGAAAGTGAGAATAAGCGTGGCTAAGAAAGGGTTCGCTATGAATGTTGGAAAAAAGGCTAACCACATTCCGGTATGCAGAAACCACCTGAACGATTCCGCTCTCTTCACTTTAGGTGGATAGAATTTTCCTACAGAAAAGTGACGGGTCTTTTGTTTCCAATACTCTGACCATGTCGTTTTTGGAATAGAGTCTACCCTAGATGCTGGCGAAAAAGCCATTGTGAAATTGTCAGAGGAGATCATTTTCTGAATCAACAAGTCGTCATCTCCGCCGGTGATTCCTGCCATTTTCCCGAAACCTCCTACGTGTTCAAAGAGTGATTTTTTATAGGCCAGATTTCTACCGAGTGCCATATATGGTTTTCCATCGGCTGCTGACGACACAAAATGCAAAGCAGTCTGAAATGTTTCAAACTGAATAAGTTGATTTAAAAATCCAGTGTATTCTTGGTACGGCGAAAGACCAATTACGATCTCACGGTTCATGAACTTGGCCATTTCACTTACCCAAGATTTGGATGGCCTGCAGTCTGCATCGGTCAATAGAATCCACTCGGCACTGGACTCAATTATCCCTTTTTGAATGGCGAATTTCTTTGGGTGCATCCCCGCTGGGACTTCCATGATTTCAATGAATCGTAGTTTTTCAGAAATGAAAACCTCTTTCAAATTTTCACTACCGTCATCACTCCGATCAAGCGCAACAATGATTTCAACATCCGAATAGTCTTGAGCCAGAAGTAGCGGAATTAATGCAACTAAATTTTCTCTTTCGTTGTGAGCCGAAACCAGAACCGTCACTGTCGGTTGGTTCTTTTGATAATCAGCTTCATACTTTTTAACCCTGAGAGCTTTGGTCAGTAGGGCCGTGGCATGTCCAAGGCAGAGGAAGAAAAGGAGAGTGATCAGAAGTATTTCCACGGATGAGTAAAATTAGCGAGTGAGGTCGGTATTTTTGCGGCCATGCAATTTGAGTTGCTTCATACAGCCAAAAAATCAAAAGCCAGAGCGGGTAAAATTTCTACCGATCACGGGGAAATCAACACGCCTATATTCATGCCGGTGGGTACTGCCGGTACCGTCAAGGCAGTGCATCAGCGAGAACTGAAAGAGGATATCAATGCCGAGGTAATTCTTGGAAATACCTATCATCTCTATTTACGTCCGGGTATGGACACAATGGAGCAAGTTGGTGGTTTGCACAAATTCAACGGTTGGGATCGTCCGATACTCACTGACAGTGGCGGGTATCAGGTCTATTCGCTTGGCGACAATAGAAAAATAAAGGAGGAGGGAGTCACTTTCCAGTCTCATATCGATGGCTCAAGACATTTTTTTAGTCCTGAAAATGTGATGGACACGCAGCGAAAAATTGGGGCTGACTTCATCATGGCCTTTGATGAGTGTACGCCTTATCCCTGTGAGAAAAAGTATGCGGAAAATTCCATGCACATGACCCATCGTTGGTTGGACCGCTGCATTGATCGCTTCAATGAAACTGAGCCGCTCTATGGCCATCAGCAAAACTTACTCCCGATTGTTCAGGGAAGTGTTTATCCTGATTTGAGGAAAATTTCTGCTGAATATGCGGCGCAGAAGGATCAGCCAGCCATGGCAATTGGAGGGCTGTCTGTCGGGGAACCTGCTGAGGATATGTACGCCATGACGGATCTCGTATGTGACATTCTGCCAAAAGATAAGCCTCGGTACCTAATGGGGGTTGGAACTCCAGAAAACATTTTGGAATGCATCGACCGGGGGGTGGATATGTTCGACTGTGTGATGCCAACCAGAAATGCTCGGAATGGCATGCTGTTTACAACTCAGGGAATCATAAATATCAGAAACGAAAAATGGAAATCGGATTTTTCTCCGATTGATGCGGGACTAGGAGGGTATGCAAGCACGTTCTATTCCAAGGCTTATTTGAGACACTTGATGCATAGCGGAGAAATGCTAGGCCCACAGATTGCCAGCATTCACAATTTGACTTTCTACTTATGGCTGGTGCGCCAAGCACGTGAGGCCATCTTGAATGATACTTTTGCAGATTGGAAACAAAATATGATTAAGCAGGTTTCAAGAAGATTGTGAAGAAGATAGATTTCTATATCCTGAAGAAACTGCTTAGCACGTTCATTTACGTGGTAGTCATTCTGGTGGTCATTATTTGTGTGATCGACTACACGGATAAGAATGACAAGTTCATCGAGTATGAAATAAGCATGAACGTGATCATGCAGTATTACATGTCATTTGCTCCCTATTTCGCAGCATTGCTGACGCCTATTACTGCCTTTATTTCCACCGTCTTGGTCACCGCAAAGCTTGCCTCTCAGACTGAGCTTATCGCTATTCTGGCAAGCGGAACGAGTTTCCGTCGACTTATGAGACCTTATTTGGTGGCAGCCGCCTTGATAGCTGGATCTAGTTTCTACCTGAATGCATACATCATTCCTGACGCCAATAAATTCAGGGTTGAATTTGAGCTTGACTACATCAAAAAGGATTTTCAAAACTTAGACCGGGACATTCATATCAAGATAAGCGAACAAGGGTATATCTACATCAACCGGTACAGCAGCAATCGCGACATTGGCTATGTGGTGACATTGGAGCGTTTCGAAAATTATGAGATGAAGGAGAAAATCAATGCAGCCAGAATAGCATGGGATTCGACGGATGCTAGGTGGACACTTCATAATTACCAAAAGCGGACGGTTCTCGAAGACACTGAATTGATTGAAGAGGGGAAGGAATTGGATACCCTACTAAATCTTCGCCCTGCCGATTTCAAGAATAAAAAACATCTTGAGACTACCCTGACCATGCCTGAGTTAAATGACTATATCCAATTACAACTCTCCCGTGGGGCAGATGATGTGATGGTGTACCGAATCGAGAAGTACATCCGCTTTATGCAGCCGTTTACGGTTATCATTTTAATGTTGATTGCCTTAATTGTATCGGCACGAAAGAGTAGGAGAGGAACGGGCTTTCAAATTGCACTCGGATTTGCGATCGCATTTGTTTTCATTATTCTTTTTGTTTTTGCTCAGGCCATTGCAGCAGCCGGAACTATGAGTCCGATCCTTGCTATTTGGATGCCGAATATTGTCTTTTCAACTATCGGAGTGATCATGTACAACACCGTGCCTCGCTGATGGTTCGGCATTATCTCACCTTGCACTTGCTGGTGCTTATATGGGGTTTTACCGCGATTCTGGGAATGTCGATAGAAATTCCTTCGGTCGAGGTGGTTTTCTACCGAACATTGATCGCTTGTGTGGTCTTGCTCGGATACATCCTCATTAGAAGAAAGAAACTCACACCGATATTTGATAGGGGAGGATTGTTTCAGTTGGGAACAGGAGTCATCATTGCTGCGCATTGGATCCTTTTTTTTCTTGCAGCCCGAGTATCAAATGTCTCAGTTTGCCTTGCGGGAATGGCCACTACATCACTTTGGACTGCCTTTTTAGAACCCTTCTATCACCGAAAAAGAGTTCAACCTTTCGAAGTGTTCCTTGGATTTATGGCTTTGGTCGGTATGGTGGTCATTTTTAATGTGGCATTTGATTTTTGGCTCGGGTTGTTGCTGGCAATCATCTCTGCGCTTTTATCAGCCATTTTCACCATCATCAATGCTGAATTTGTCAAAAAGGAACGTGACCCTTTCGTCATTACTTTTTATGAAATGCTTGGTGCAGTTGTTTCAATCATTTTGTTTTTCCCCTTCTATTCTTCCCTAAGGGGAGGTCTCGTGCTTGAGATCACGTGGATGGATTTTTTATGGCTTGCTCTCTTGGCTGTGGTGTGTACGGTATATGCGTACAGTATTTCTGTCCAGTTGATGAAACACATTTCACCATTCACAATGAATCTCACGGTGAATTTGGAGCCCGTCTACGGAATCGTATTAGCGGTATTGATTTTTGGATCAAGGGAAGAAATGAGTGCCGGATTTTATGTTGGAACCTCCCTGATTTTAATGGCGGTGCTGGCTTACCCATTGTTCAACAAGACCTTTCGAAGGAAGCCTTTGCCTAACAGACATGCCTCACCATAGCGAATATTTTGTGTACATTTAAAGGAGTGGCCTGATTGAAATGGGTTACAAATTCATAGTGAATCGTATAAAGACCTGAGTATTGCTCAGGGTGGTGTATGAAGGATAGTGAAATTTTGGAGCGGATTGGACGCGGTGATGAACGAGTCCTCGATCATCTCTACCAGAAATACTACCGTATGATGGTGAAGATGGTGAAGGAAAATAGTGGGACGGAGGATGAGGCCAAGGACATCTATCAGGAGGCGATACTTGCGTTTTGGCAAAAAGCGGCTAGTAGAAAATTGGTGCTTACCTCGAAAATTAGCACGTATCTCTACAGCATTTGTCAGAACCTGTGGAGGAAGGAATTAGAAAAAAAGAAAAGGCACAGTCATGAAGAGGTAGATGGAGAGAGCTTTCAAAAGTTCGAGGAGGAGGAGAGGCTCAGAATTGTGAAAGAGTGCATGGGAGAGCTCGGGGATGTGTGCCAGAAGATATTGACGTACTACTACTTTGACGGTCTCTCAATGACTGATATATCCAAGAAATTGAATTTTTCAAGTACGGATACAGCCAAGACCAAGAAGTATAAGTGCAAAAAGAAACTTGACTCACTTATTAAGAAAAAATATACTACATCAGACTTTTTTGATTGATGAATCTTAACCAGCAACAGCAAATAGAATCGTATCTCTCGGGAGAAATGAGTGCCGAAGAAATATCTGCATTCGAGTCTCAGGTGGAGGTGAACCCTGAGCTCAGGCAGGAATTACATTTTCAGTCAGAGGTAATTAGCGGGATTGGAGAGTTCAGGAAGGCCCAGCTTATCGCTCGTCTCGACGGATTAAATGTCTCCACGGCATGGTGGTCTGTTGTCCAGCACTCGAGCGTGTTGCAATATGTCGGAAGTGCATTAGCAATTATTGGAATTGGAGGAGCGGCTTATTGGTACACTACCAATGCTGAAGAGGCTCTGCCAGACGCTGGAAATGAAATTGTAGTTGACGCCCCTGTTCACGAACCTGTGATCTTTGAATTGCCGGAATTCGAAAGTCAGTTGGTAAGCCTACCAGATGAAGTAAATCAGGGTAAGGTAGAAGAGGTATTAGTTGATGATATTGCTCAACCAATTGAGGAAAAATCTTTTAATCCAATAGTAAACGTGCCTAATGCAGGTAATGTGGAGGCGGAGAAGGAATTCCAGCCTCAGCAGGCTCCTAAGCCTGAAGAGGTGGAGGAGACCGAACCAGCCAAAAAAGCACTTGAAGTGGAGGTGGTAGAAACCAAGACATCCAGGATTAAATACCGCTACTACGCTGGTAAACTATTTCTCTACGGCAAGTTCCAAGACGAGCCGTATCAAATCCTTGAGATTAATTCAGCCGCTGGCAGACGAATTTATCTGCATCATTTGAACACATTTTACGAGATTGTTCAGAGCGATAAGCCGGTAAATTTGACCGAAGTAACCAATGAAAAACTCATTCAGGAGTTAAGCATTCTTCGGAAGTCTAAGTAACTATTTTGCCAAATAGTTAGCTTTGTCCCAATGGCAGACAAGAATGCTCGAAAGAAGCGAAAATTAGGTAGCTACCCCTTTGGAAGTGTGATGTTTAGTATCACCCTTGCCATCTTCGTTATGGGCCTTTTCGGACTTTTGTTTGTGTACACCCAGAGCCTCACAAAGGCCATTCAAAAAAACGTAGAGATACAGGTTTTTTTCAAAAAACAGGTCACTCAGTCTGATGTTGATTTTGTGACACGAGCAGTATCTGAGAGTAAGTACGTCCGATTGGAGGAGAGTTATCCACAGGTGAAATTCATTTCAAAGGATGAGGCAGCAAAGAAATTCATTGAAGAGACCGGGGAAGATTTCACGGAATTCATTGGGGACAATCCACTTAGAGATGCACTTGTGGTGAGCATAAACCCGAATTATCAAAAGACCGATAGCCTGAGGCAAATCAAAGCGAGTCTTGAAAAGAATCGTGCTGTTTATGAAGTGACCTTCGTGGAGTCATTGGTGGAGAGTATAAACAAAAACCTTACGAAGATTGGATTGATCCTGGGAGGGTTCGCTTTGATTCTATTGTTCGTCGTGGTGATTCTCATTAATAATACCATAAAACTGGCCCTTTTTTCACAGCGTTTTCTCATTCGAAGTATGCAGTTGGTAGGAGCTACGGGTAGTTTCATCCGTCGACCATTTTTGATAAGAGCTGCTCTGTATGGTATGCTTTCGGGAGTCATTGCAAGTTGCCTCATATATGGTCTCATGATGTATGCAAACTCACAAATTGAGAACCTAGTAGAATTACAAGACGTTAATAGTCTCGTTGCGCTAAGCGCGTCCTTGGTCATACTGGGATTAATCGTTGGTTATTTCAGCACATATAGGGCTGTAAGAAAATATTTGAAACTGTCTTTAGACGAATTATATTAAGAACTATGTCCGATCCTCGTTTTGCTTTCGCAAAGATCAACTACATCATTATGATCGCCGGATTGGTGGTCATGGCATTAGGGTTCATTATTATGTCCAGCGACTCAGAGCCGTACGGTTTTGGCTTCTTGGGCTTGACCTTGGGGCCTATCGTTTTAATGACAGGGTTCCTGATCCAATTTGTGGCCATATTCTATAAGGCCAAGAAAAATGAAGACGCTTCTGAATAATGTCTTGGATTGAGGCATTGATCCTTGGAATAGTTCAAGGACTCACAGAATTTCTTCCTGTCAGCAGCAGTGGCCACTTAGAAATTGGATCGGTGCTGCTTCGACTTGATACTTCGGAAAATCTTCTCTTCGCGGTGATTGTACATCTCGCGACAGCACTTAGTACGTTGGTGGTATATCGTGGTGACATCAGAGACATTGCCGTTGGATTTTTTAAAAGGCGGTCAAAAGAGTCGCGAGGTTTTGTCATGCGAATCATCATTTCAATGATTCCGGTTGGGATCGTTGGATTCTTTTTCCAAGATGAAGTGGAAACATTTTTTGCAGGAAATATGATTTTAGTGGGCAGTATGCTGTTGGTCACGGCGTTAGTACTTCTTTTCAGTCATTACAGAAATTCAGGAGATGGAGAAGTCACAGCGTTAAAGGCTTTTGTTATCGGCTTGGCACAAGCAATTGCGGTACTTCCTGGCATCTCAAGATCTGGCGCCACCATTTCTACAGCCCTAATCCTTGGTGTGGACAGAGAAAAGGCCGCAAGATTTTCCTTTCTTATGGTCATCATTCCAATTATGGGAGCCGCCCTTTTGAAATTTTGGGATTATCTCGACGCAGTGCAAGAGACAACCATTGAGTTGACGAGTCTGATCGTTGGTTTTGCAGGGGCGTTTTTGTCGGGCTACTTGGCCTGCAAGTGGATGATCAAGCTGGTGACTAAGGGCAAGCTTGTATTTTTTGCCGCCTATTGCGGGGTAGTCGGATTGATTGTCATTATTTCTCAGCTGATATGAATTGGGCTGAAGGACAATTTATTCTTGTTGATAAGCCCAAGAACTGGACGTCATTTGATGTAGTAAAAAAGGTCAGGAATCACATTCAGGCCAAAATCGGTCATGCGGGCACTTTGGATCCACTCGCTACAGGGCTTTTGATTTTGGCTACTGGCAAATTCACAAAAAAGATAGACGAAGTACAAGGGCAGGATAAGGTCTATGAGGGCACCTTTGAAATAGGAAAAACCACACCCTCCTTTGACCTAGAGACGGAGTTCGATTCCGAAAATAGTATCTCTCACCTCACCCTTGCGGATGTCGAAAAAGTGATCCCCACATTTACAGGAGAAATCACGCAATTTCCTCCTGCCCATTCTGCCGTCCGCATTGATGGAGAACGGGCATACAAAAAAGCTCGTAAGAACCAAGAGGTCAAATTGCGTCCAAGGCAGGTCACTGTTCATTCCTTTGAAGTTCTGGAATCCACTTTGCCAGAGATTAATTTCAGAATTCACTGCACCAAAGGCACCTATATCAGAAGTATCGCCAACGATTTGGGAATCGCGCTTGGAGTGGGCGCCTATCTCAAGGCACTGACACGGACGGCTATTGGCGACTTCAAATTGGAGGATGCATACAACCTCGAGGCATTTTTAGAAAAATTCCCAAAGGCATGAGGCTAATTGAGGATATTTCTGATTTCCCCGACAACATTAAAACAGTCGTCACGAGTGGCACTTTTGATGGCGTTCATTTAGGGCATCAGAAAATTCTCAAGAGGCTTTCTTCTTTGGCAAATGACGAGAACCTCAAAAGCGTTCTTCTTACCTTTTGGCCTCATCCCCGGTTTGTTCTACATCAGGATGATCAGTCTCTGAAGCTGCTCACGACTTTTGACGAAAAGGCCACTTTGATTGATCATGCAGGAATAGACTACTTGGTGAGAATCCCTTTTACAGAAGAATTTTCACAATTGGAGCCCTCTGATTTCGTGCAAAAAATCCTCATTGATCATTTGAATGCTTCAAAGCTCGTGCTGGGATACGATCATCATTTTGGGAAAGATCGAAAGGGAAACTTTGAGTACCTCAATGCTAAGAGCAAGGACTTTGGGTTCGAATTGGAAGAAATTCCCCGTCATGATATCGATGATATTGGGGTGAGCAGTACGAAAATCCGAAACTATCTTTTGCAGGGTTTGGTTGAGGAAGCAAGTCATTTGTTGGGGAGGAATTATAGCCTGAAAGGCCAGGTGGTGGAAGGGGATAGGCTAGGGCGCGGAATCGGATTTCCCACAGCCAACATTTGGGTGCCGGAAGGTTACAAATTAATCCCTGTGGAAGGCGTTTATGCCACTGCAGTCAAATGGGGTGGGCAGATTTACAAGGGCATGACGAACATTGGCATGCGACCGACAGTCAATGGTTCTCAGAAGAGAATCGAAGTAAATATTTTTAATTTTGAGGCGAATCTGTACGGTGAGGAAATTGAATTGAGTTTTGTGAAAAAACTCAGAGATGAGAAGAAATTCGAAAACCTAGAAAAGCTTAAGGAACAATTGGCGTTAGACAAGCAGGACGCTGAACAAATTTTTGGAAAATGAATCGAATCAGAATTTTAACATTAGGAGTGACGCTCGCAGGGTTTTCACTTTTCATAAGTTGCGATAAGAACGGAGACTTTCTCTTGTTCTCCATCCAGAATGACATTGATCTGGGATTTCAAATGGACATGGAAATAGAAGCTGATCCAACGAATTTCCCTATACTTCCGAGAACGAATACCACTGCTTGTCCCAATTGCACTGATGCCTATGCCTATCTTGACGATATGGTCCTCGAAATTTTAGACAATGCGGACATTTCCTACCGAGAGGAATTCGCGTGGGAGGTTCATATCATCGACCAAGACGTACTGAATGCATTCGTAACACCCGGTGGATATATCTATGTGTACAATGGACTCATTCAGTACCTGGATACTGCCGATGATTTGGCTGGCGTTCTGGGGCACGAAATTGCCCATGCAGACCAGCGACATGGATCGAAACAACTTCAGCGAGAGTATGGTATTTCGCTTTTGCTGAATATTATTCTTGGTGACGATCCATCGGCGCTTGAGGCAATTGTTGCTCAAGTGGCTGCAGTTGGAGGTTCTTTGAAGTTCAGTAGAGCCGCTGAATCAGAAGCCGACGCTTTTTCTGTGGAATATTTGGCCCAAACTCAATATGCGTGTGACGGAGCTGCATCTTTCTTCCAGAAACTCATAGACCAAGGTCAGTCAGGGGGTATTCCTGAATTTTTGAGCACCCACCCTAACCCTGAAAACAGAGTAGCGGATATTGAAGCCAAAGCTGCTCAATTGGATTGCAGTACCGATCTGTTTTTAGACAGCCCATCTGCCGGATGCGGTGGTGATACTGAATATGAATGTTTTAAAGAGGATTACTTACCAGATCTAACACCTGCTTAATGAAGAAATCAGAAATAAAGCTCGTTGTGGAGCTAGACGATCAGCAAGTTCCAGAAAAGATATTTTGGGATGCGGATGATAAACAGCCAGCAGGCCTGCAAGAAACCAAATCTATAAGTCTCTCGCTTTGGGATCAGTCGGCGAAGAATACCATGCGAATTGATTTGTGGTCCAAGGATATGCCTGTGGACGAAATGAAAAGATTTTATGTGGATTGCATCGGAGGAATGGCTCAGAGTGTGCTGACTTCCACAGGTGACGAATTCATGAGCAGCAAGCTCAATGACCTCTGCGAATTGTTTGTAGAGCATCTAAAGCAGGAAGCCTAGACTCCTCCGCCGTTCGAAAAAATTTAACAAAAATGTTATGTATGCATAACATTTTTCCTGAAATTGAGGTCATAAGTGGGATTGTGCTTGATATTGAGTACTTTTCCTAAGTTTTAAAAAACAATTGTTAATCAAACTTCAACCTCATGACAAAGAATTTTACAAAGCTCTTGGTCTTTGTTGGGTGCCTTTTTTACGGATTGGTCGCAAGTGCGCAAACGACTATCTCTGGTAAGGTAACTGATGGAGCATCTGGAGAGGCCCTTATCGGCGTAAACATCCTGGTAAAAGGAACCGTACTAGGTACGATTACAGAAGCCGATGGTAGTTTCAATCTTACCGTTTCATCAAGTCCTCCGATCACGCTGGTAATCACCAGCATTGGTTACAGCAGGCAGGAACTTGAAATCACAGATTCCAATGCTTCCGGGTTGGAGATTCAAATGGATGAATCGGTGACCTTAGGACAGGAAATAGTCGTTTCAGCTTCCAGAGTTGAAGAATCAACACTCAAGTCTCCAGTAAGTGTGGAGCGAATGGATATCCTTGATATTCAAAACACAGCATCTACGGATTTCTACAGTGCCATCAAAAACATGAACGGGGTTGACTTCAGTACACAGAGTTTGACCTTCAAGTCTGTAAACGCCAGAGGGTTTGGAGCCAATGGTAACACCAGATTCGTGCAGCTTATCGATGGTATTGACAACCAAGCACCTGGGCTCAACTTCCCAGTTGGTAACGTGGTAGGTATCAATGAGCTTGACTTGGAGAGCGTGGATTTAATCCCTGGTGCTGCATCTGCTCTTTATGGACCAAATGCCATTCAGGGAATTCTTCTGATGCAGAGCAAGAGCCCGTTTGATTACCAAGGCCTTGATTTTTACACCAAAATGGGTGTGAATAATATTGGCAAGAATGACGATGATGCTTCGCTTTATAAAGATATTGGATTCAGATATGCCAAGGCATGGAATAATAAGCTTGCCATTAAGGTGACCACTTCTTGGTTGAATGCTCAGGATTTTTATGCAAGAGATTACAGAGATCAAAGTTATGTGGCTTTGGGAGGTACTGTAGAAGGAAATCCGAACTCAGACAGAACGAACAATAGGTTTTACGATGGAGTAAATGTGTACGGAGATTTCGCCCTGAACATTCCTGATGTGCAGCCTACATTTTCTTCGTTCTTTACGCCAGGCAGTCTTGAGGGAGTTTTCTCTCCAACTGGTTTTCAAGAGAATGAATTTGTCGATAACACAACTGAGAGTTTAAAGTTTGGCACTGCCCTGCATTATCGAATCAATGATAAACTGGAAATTTCTGGTCAATACAATATTGGCTTTGGTAGCTCTGTATATACTGCCAATGATCGATTTGTACTTGATGGATTTTCGATTTGGACCGGTAAGTTGGAATTGAAGGGATCTAATTTCTTCTTGAGAGCTTATACCACTCAGGAAGATGCTGGAGACACTTATGCGGCTAACACAGTTGCTTCTAGAATCAATCAGCAACTGTATGCCCCTGACTATATTGGAGCCTATTTAGCTGCAAGAGGAGCAGGAGCAGATAATGAAACGGCGCATGCTCAAGGAAGAGCTTTTGCTGATAATGCTCAATTAAATGGCGGAAACGGACATGCCCCTTATTTTGCGGGTTCTCCTCTTTTTAACCAATTGGCTGATTCGCTTAGAGCACTTTCGATTGCAGATGGAGGAGCTCGTTTCTTAGATAAATCAGACCTATACCACTACGAGGGTAGCTACAACTTCAGCAATCAAATTGATTGGGCCGACATTGTAATTGGTGCAAATTTCAGAACCTACGCTTTGGAGTCAGAGGGAACACTTTTCACACTTGATGAAAATGGCGAAGAGATTTCCTACAATGAGTATGGCGGATATATTCAGATCAGAAAAGATCTTTTGGATAATGTCTCATTGACAGCTTCTGGACGATACGACAAGAGTGAATTCTTTGAAGGCCAGTTTACACCGAGAATTGCGGCCGTTTGGGAATTTGCAGACGGTCATAACTTGAGAGGATCCTATCAAACAGGCTTTAGAATACCTACTACTCAGGATCAATTCATTGATCTTGACGTGGTTTCTAGAAGACTGATTGGTCGAAATGATATTCTTAGAGAGAACTACAATATTGATCGTAACACGGTATACACTGGAGCATCAGTTTTAGCTGCTCAGACATCTGGAGATGTAGCTGATCTAGAAGTAGCAAGTGACGTTTACGATTCTTATAAGCCTGAGAAAGTTGGTACATGGGAAGTAGGTTACAAAGGTCTCTTGATGGATGGAAGCCTATTTATTGATGCATTCTATTATCAGAGCACTTATACTGATTTATTAGCAGAAATTACCATAGTTCAAGCAGTACAATCGGACGATATTCAGGGGGTACCTGCTGGTTATGAGACTAACTCTGGCGAGAGACATGACAATGCACAGCTTCAAACATTTGCAGATGGTGGTGATCCAGGAAACGGCGTTTCATTGCAAAACTTTGCCTATGATGTAAATATTGGTGACAATGTGAAATCATCGGGATTTGGGATTGGTGCTGAGTACTCAATAGGCGCTGGTTATACAGTAGGGGCAAATGCTTCTCAAAACAAACTGCAGTCGCTTAATGATCTTGTTGCTCAAGAATATAATGTTGCTTTCAACACCCCAGAGTGGAGATATAACCTGAAGTTTGGAAATAGAAAAGTAACAGACAGGCTTGGATTCAATGTGACCTACAGATGGCAAGAGGCCTACCTATGGCAATCAGCGATTGGGTCAGGCGTGATACCTGCATATGGTACAGTAGATGCTCAGGTGTCTTACGATATTCCTTCCATGAAGGCAAAGCTTAAGCTTGGTGGATCGAACATCACGAATAAGAGATATACTACCTCGTTTGCCAATCCTCGATTGGGAGCGATTTACTATATCCAGTTGAATTTGAATAACCTTCTTAACTAATAAGGACATGAAGATTAAGACTAAAAATATACTCGCAGGATTGGTAGCAACCGCTTTTCTGTTTACCTCCTGCAACGAAGACGAAATACTGAAAGATTGGATTGATCAGAATCAGATAGAAGAGCCAGTTGATCCAGGACCACTCACAGGTAGTGCTGGTACCGAATTGGATTTGTCCAACTTGGTAGTACTTGGTACTTCACTTGGTGCGGGATTTCAAGACGGTGCTCTTTATAGTGCTGGACAGGCCAATAGCTTTGCAGCATTGATCGGTGCGCAGCTTCAGGCTCAGGGAATCGGAGGTACAACCGATTTTGGACAGCCAGATATTAACTCTGTAAATGGCTACAACATGTTAGCCAACGACGGAACTTCTGGTAAATACGTCTTGAGTTTGTCCGCTCAGGCGCCCGTTACTACTACAGGTGAAATAGCCAGTATTTTGACGCCATGGGGTGGAACCACATCTACATTGAATAATTTCTCTGTACCATTGGCTCAATCACCTCAGTTGGTAGTGGCGGCCACAGGCGGACCTGTTACTGATACCTATGGTGGCGCTGTTCCAGCGGCTAACAACCCTGCCTATAATCCGTTTTATAGACGTTTTGCATCTAATCCAAGCGCTGATGGATCAAGTGGGTCTACTCCATTGACTGACGCGTTGAGTGCTGGCGGCACGTTTTACATCTATGAAGCTGGAATAAATGATATTGCTCTTTGGGCTGCTGGTGGTGGAACTACTGCGATAGGACCAATGACCGATGCAGGTACTTTTGGGGCTGTTTCGGGATCTGCTATCCAAGCTTTGACAACAGCAGGAGGGACCTCTCCTTATGGAATAGAAGGAGTGGTATTAACTGTACCACCAATTTTGGTTTTCCCGTTTTTCCAAGCGGTTCAGTGGAACGCTATTACACTTGATGCAGCGACTGCAGAAACTTTGAACACGAGTTTTGCATCAGTAAATGGAGCAATTGATGGCGCTGTTCTTGCTGGCTGGTCTGGTGCAGGTGCTGATGCTAGAGATGCTAGAAAGGTAACCTATGCAGAAGGTAAAAACCCAATTCTTGTTGTTGATTCTGACTTAGATGATTTGGGTCCCTATTGGGATGCCCTTGTAGGGGCTGAACAGATGAGCATTGCTCAGAGGACGCAACTGGAGCCGTATCGTCAATCTCGCCCTATGGTTGCAGGGGAATATGTTCCTTTGTCAACGGGTGCTGTTTTAGGAACGGAAGCTGATGGAGATGATACTGAAGCAAACACGCCCCTTGGTGTTGCTATACCTCTAGGGTTTGATTTGCTAGAAGGAGAGTTGGAGCCGCTTGCTGGTGATCAGTATTACATCACAGTTGAAGAAGCAGCGGAGATAAATCTGGCCATAAGTGATTATAATACAGCTCTTAGTTCTAGTGTAGATGCCATGAATTCTCAACCTAATGGTAATGTTATTTTAGTAGACATTGGGGCGATTTTCTTAGATGCGGCTGGTTTGTCAGATGGGGTAAAAGGAATCACAACTCAAGGTGTTACCTATACTCCTGATTTCTTGCCTAATGGGATTTTCTCTACGGATGGAATTCATCCTTGTCAGAGAGGTCACGGCATCATTGCCAATGCAATAATTAATGCTATCAACGCTAATTACGCAGGTGCTAATATTCCGGAAGTTACGGTGCAGGCTTTGAGCTTTCCGCCGTATCAGCTTTAAGCACTATTTAATTAATTGAAATTGGAGCCCGATCAACCGATCGGGCTTTTTTTATTCCAAAATAAAACGGTCAAAATCTGGAATAGTCTTTCGAGACATTTATTTTAGTTGAACCATTTTTAAAATTGAAAAACATGAAGACCAAAATTTTAGCAATCGTCCTTTTTATGGCAGTTAGCATTGGAGTCAATGCGGCTGATACAGGTGAGTCCAAAGAAACAGCTAGGGCAATTGAACTGATAGAGAGGGTTCAAGAAATTCGAACTATGGATCGAGGTGAGTTGACAATCGATGAAAGAAAGGAGTTGAAGGGAGAATTGCGGATGATAAAAAACGAGCTTAAGTCATTGGAATCTACAGAAGGTTTGGACGACAAAGTGAGCATTTCCATTGGTGCAATCATCATCATCATTCTACTCATTATTATCATCTAATTTGGCAGATCATTTAACGCCATCAAGGTATCCGAGCCGCGCATCCAGAGACCAGCATAGCATACATGCGGTCCTGGATGCGGGGCTTTTTTGTACCATTGCATTTAATAGGGAAGGACTTCCTCATCAGATACCCACAGGCTACTGTCGAATCAATGATGAACTATTCATCCATGCCTCCAGCAAAAGTCATTTCATCGATTCCATACTGGACCAAAAAGTGAGCTTCTCAGTCACGTTGATGAATGGGCTGGTGCTGTCGGACACGGCCTTTGATCATTCGTTCAATTATCAGTCGGTCATTGGCTTTTCAAAAGCCGTAGAGGTTACCGATGTTTCAGAAAAAATGAAGGTGTTTTGTGAGTTTACCGATCGCTACATTCCCGGCAGAATTGCTGATGTAGGCCTGCCCACTGAGGATCAAATCAATATCACAAGAATAGCCAAATTGGATTTGTCAGAAGCTGCCGTAAAGGAGCGTCATGGTGACTCTGGACTGAAGAGAATGACGGACAAGTGGATTGGTGTTTTGCCTCTGAATGTTCGGTACGGTGCACCTATCCCCGATGAATTGATACGGGGAAAAGTCCACCTTCCAGAGTACATAGCAAAGTTGATTGATCCTTAGGCAAGGGTGCCACCACAGCTGGATCCTGCACCTGCCGTGCAGCCATAGCAGTGCTGGTTGAGAAGTATTTCACGATTTATCAATTTCTCAGAGTCAAAGTCAGCTATATGATTGACTGATTCAATTTTCATATCCAACATCTGGTTGAAGTCGCAATCATAAATGAATCCATCCCAGCTTACGCTAATGGTATTGCGGCACATCACACCTGCTGCCGCTACTGGATTGAATGCATTTACCAGCTCAATCATATATTCTTCATAGTTGCCAGAATTCACTAGATACTCCAAAAATCTGCTCACCGGAAGATTAGTAATTGAAAAAAGATTGTCAAACGTTATTTGATAACCGTCAGCTAATTTGCTCTTAAATTCTTTTTGTAAATCACCTTGATCTCCAGGAAGAAACGCACCAGAGGGATTGTACACAAGATCAAGTTGAAGGTCGGGATCACCCTTGCCGTACCCTACAGCGTTGAGCATTTGCAAGGCTTTGATTGACTTCTCAAAAACTCCATCCCCACGCTGGGCATCAGTTCTCCTTGCAGTGAAGTAGGGCAAAGATGAAACCACATTCACTTTGTGCTTTTTAAAGAAATCAGGAAGGTCATGATACTTTGGGTTTGCAAGGATGATAGTAAGGTTGCAGCGAACGATAGTTTTCATGCCAAGTGCAGAAATACCTTCCACAAACCATCTAAAATCTGGATTCATTTCTGGCGCACCACCGGTCAGATCCACTGTTTTGATGCCGGATCCTTTGAGTGCATCTAGGCATTGCTGCATGGTCTCGCGCGTCATGATTTCCTTTCTATCTGGCCCGGCATCCACATGACAGTGTTTACATACTTGGTTACACATCTTACCCACGTTGATCTGAAGGATTTCCACATCGACTGGTTTCAGTGGAAATAAACTCACCTCATTCATTCGTTTGGCAAATGACTGAATACCGATACTCTCTATATCGTCAAGAACCTCAATTTGGCCTTCAGGTGACGATAGTTGGTGTTTTTGTCTTTTTAAACTTGCCAGACTCATCACATTAATTTTTCATTCACTTGATCCATCATTTGTACGCCATGAACCAGCGATGCACCTCCACGGATGGCTCCAGCCACATGCACCGCCTCCATCATTTGCTCTTCGTCCGATCCTTTCTTTAGACAATCCGAAGTGTAAGCATCGATGCAATATGGACATTGAATCGCATGGGCCACAGCTAGTGCGATGAGAGATTTTTCTCGTTTTGTCAAGGCACCTTCTTCAAATACTGAGTTGTAGTAATCAAAGAATTTGTCTCCAAGAACTTTTTGAAATTTTGTGATATTACCGAACTCTTTAAGGTCTTCTCTATTGTAGTAAGTAGGCTTCATATTTTTGTTTTGAAGTAAAAGTATGTTTTTGATTCATGGGTTTAAACTAATTACGCACCTAAGTGACAAACTGGATGCGCTGCGACAATGCATTATTTTCGCTCTTCCACAATCTTATAAAAAGTTGTCTGTAAAAAAAGGAATGGCTGGCTAAAAAAGTGATAGTATCGTTTGCTTAGCTTGTCATTTGACAATAGCTTTACTGGCATAGATAGTGAGTATCTATTTTCCATAGCTGGTTCTTAATGAAGAGGGGTTGCTTTGTGACCCTTCTTTCTTTAAAACAGAAAGGATGATAAACGATCGAATAGCCGCTTTAATTGAGTCTCTGGGAATATCTCCCAATCGCTTTTCTGAAAAAGTGAAAGTGAATCCGACTGTAATTCACAATATTATCAAGGCACGTCGTAGCAAACCAAGTTTTGATCTTCTCGAAAAAATTCTTACTACTTACGAAGAGATTAGCAGCGATTGGTTGCTGAGAGGTGAGGGTGGGATTTGGAGAAAGAAGACCTCTCTACTCCGTAGAGCTAGCTCTGATCCTGAAAGTATTGAGAAGCGGATTCTGGAACTCACGGACAATCTGAGGTCTAAAGCTCCGGAGCATCACGAAGTGTATGAGTTGAATGAACTTGTGGCGGCACTTATTGATGAGCATGACGCTCAGAATAAGAAAATGCATAAAACGTTTCAGCGTCAAGAAGAGATTATTCAAACGCTTATGCGCTTGAAGAAGAATCTCTAATTATCCCAGTTTAATTTTTCTAGTTCTGCACTCAGCGTACTGCGAACTCTCATTCTTGAGTAAAAATGATATGCTCCCAAGACAAGAATTAGGGCCACAAACCCAATTATTACAGAGACTAGCAGCGTACGAGAAGCCTTTGCCTCTTGTTGAGACCTCAAGTCGGCGTAGTAGCCATTAACTACTTCACGCAGCTCAGGTTGTTTGCTTTCGTAGGTAATTTCCAATTGTTCATTGGCGAATTTTTCTGAGGCAATGGCCAGTTTTCTTGAATAGTAAGTTTGACTAGTTTGGTCCCCTTGAGTTTTCATTAAATCTCCAAGTACAGCATAGACCTTCGTTTCACATTCCAAGCAATTTGTTATTTCTGATAAATATTGCTCGGCAATCTTGGCATGGAAAATAGCCTTATCAAATTGGTCGTTTTTAGCATATGCCTTGGCGATATCTCGGTGCGATGTGTGTTTGTCTTCGGCATCAGCTTCAATATCATTAGTTTTCACCTCGATTGCCCTAAGGTAATATTCTATTGCATTTGAATATTGCTTCTGATCATAGAAGATATCTCCAAGGTTGTGAAGGGCATATGATTCATACTTATGCGAATTCGTATACAAGGCTTCATCATATAGCTTTTCATAATAGTACTTAGCTAGAATAAACTGATCCTGCAATTGATGTGCTATTCCAAGTCCGTTGAGAGCTTTGATGCTTTCAGAAGTATACCTAGAAGATGTCTTAAGAATCTGATGATTTATTTGAAGAGAGGCATTGAAGTTTCCTGTTGTTCTGTAAAGTCTTTGCAAATTATCCAACAAAGTAAGTCTTACTCTATCATAGCCAATTTGCTCACACAATTCGATACCTCGGATTACCATTGGTTCGGCTAGATCGAACAACTCCTCTTTGCGAAGTATACTTCCAAGGTTCATTCGTGCATAAATTTCGAAGTGAGTAGATATGCTGTCCCTGTGCCTTTCAGAGAGGTTAATTACTTTCAAATAGCTATTAACTCCTTTGGTCAGATCGCCAGATTGATGATGAACCCATCCTCTAAGATGGTGGGCTCGAACTTGGCCGTGAAAATAATCTTCAAAAACACTTTTTTCAAAGGCAATATCAATTAGTTGTAGAGCTTCTTCCCATTTCCCCTTATCATAATATATCTTGGAGCTATCCAAAATAGCATCAATGCTCTGAGATGATAAAATTCTTGTTGCTAAAAGAATGGAGAGAAATAATATAAATCTAAGCACTCGTACCTACTGGTTTCGGTGTGAAATTAGCATAAAAAAAATCGTCCATGACGATTTTTTTTATTAAGTTATCCACTTTATAGAGTCTATCCGTTCATATTGGTGCCATTTCCGCTTCCATCACCAGTACCATCGTCATCATCTGGATCATACGTGGCGTCAATGGTTTCTTGCATTTCGTCTAGAGTGTCATCGGTCGCATCTGCGCATGAGCTGAGCACAAATACTAAAGCGGCAAAACAAATTGCCAAGAGCTTTTTAAGTTTAAGCATGGTTATTGAATTTTTAGTTTTAAAAACTCAATTTTACCATGGTTTTGGGTACAACTGATAGAAAGAATACTTTAGTTGTACACCACTTTAAAACAACTTTTTTACCTAAATACAGCTATTTATAAACAGAATAAGTCAGTTGTATACCGACTTATAGACAGATTTGATCTGGAGCTTATCTATTGATAAAGCGAGCCAGAGTTTTTCTTAGGCTTGGATGAGCGCAACAAGGCACCTGTCATTGTGGCGAACCCTCCACAAAGCCCCCCGACTAGCCCCACTATCACCAGCAAAATGATGTTGTCACCCACTGGAAGAATGGAAGTCATTAAGGTTGAAAACTGCGAATCATTATTGGCGTCCAGATGCCAAGCGTATCCCATCCAAACAAAACCTACGCCTAGAAAGCCCGAAGTGAACGAACTAAAGCTTGCCCCCGGTATCAACCAACCAACAATGAATGCAACCAACACCAGAATCCACCAGGGTAGAAACATCGAAAGGAAATAGGTAAAAACGCCTATGAGAATAAGTCGGAAGAAGAGTTTCATTCTACTGGATTCAAACTTTGGGTAAAGATAATTCTATCATTTGCTTTCAGATCCCCCTGAAAAAGCATGGGTTCATACTTTCCGTCGGCCCAGCGGTCTATAAATTCCGAATAGGTTGGGTTTCCGGGGTTGCCTGTCTGACTGCCGGGATAAATACCCCAAGCCTGAACTCCGCCATCACTTAATTCCACGACCATTCTCCAGGATGGACCTGCCCGGCCGCTTGCAGCATTCACTATATTATGATTACCACCTATCTTCACTTCACTTCTACTGAAAGCACCAATCCGTGTAAGATGCAATACGGTCGTGTTCTTGAATTTGTACCAAGAATAATCTTCACCATTTTTCTCTTTCCAAATCTCCAAGGAATCAAAAGCTTCTATAAATGATAACTTGAACAAGTCTCCAGCATCTTCCTTTTTCGAGGTTGTTTTATCGTCAAAGAATTCGAAATTGGGCTGGGTTGCAAGAAGGCTTATAGTATTATAATAGCTAGGTCGATATAAGGATACGTTTTGATTTTCAAACTCATCCCAAATATTCTTGTAAAGAATATCCCACCAAAGCTCGTATAGCGAAGGTTCCTTAAGTTCTGGTTCATTAAAATAGTCCCATGCCGAAAGGAGATCATACATTTCTCTTTGTGAGGGGTTTAAAGATGTCGAGCCTAAGCTGTCCAACATCATAGGCAGACTCTCGGAGGCCATGTAGTTGAAATTGTCATTTTGCAATTTCATAAAGTCTTGAGGCTTGATATCATTCATGATGTTCAGCCGATCATTGATACGTCTGTTTCTGTAGTACTCGTAATTGTAGTCGTACGAATAATAGGGATATGTGGAGTCTCCTGGGTGCTGATTGGCTGAGCTGATGAAATTCTGTTTAGGATTTTTCACTGAATACAAATGCTCGCGAGGCATATAGGCTTGCCACTCATGGAGTGAATTGGAGCCATCCAGCACGAATTTGCCTTGCTCTTCCCATTTCACTGGAAATTTACCGTTGACCCAAAGCGCAATATCTCCAACAGTACTTCCATAAATCATGTTCTGAGGCGGACCGGCAAAGTAGCTGTAGGCTTCCACATAGTCATCGTAGTTTTTCGCCTTATTGATCAGAAAGAGAGCTTTTGGTTCTTTGGAAGCATCATGGGCAGTCCATCTCATGGCCAAATCCACTCGTTCTTCATCGTGCTCGAATCTTGAATCATAACTGACCGGGCCATAATGTGTATAAATAATGGTGTCATAGAAGGTTGACCCACCCCTAATCTCAAATTCTTCAACCACTTTTTTGGTCTTCAACCATTGGTTGTCGTATTTGTATTCTTCCCTTTTCTTATCCTTGAATTCGATTTTGTACCAATCCACCAAGTCGCGTTTTGCATTAGTGAAACCCCAAGCGATGCTGTCATTGAAACCAAGAACGATACCAGGACCACCCGGAATAGTGCTACCCATCACGTTATAGTTAGGAGAGTTCAGGTGCATTACATACCAAATGCTCGGTAGGTTTAATCCCAAGTCCGGTTCATTGGCGAGCAGCACAGAACCATTCGCCGTTTTCTTCCCATTCACCACGAAATTGTTGCTGCCATAGTGTGGATCAGGGCGTGAAATGCTTCCATTTGTTGCCACCAAAGGATATTGACCTTCAGGAGTGGTGACTTGAATGGGTTCAAAATTCCATTTAGTTCCTTTTGGAATTATAGGATCAATGCCGGCTGGTCGCTCTGGGTAAAGAGCCTCGAAAATATCCCGACCCCAAAGCTTCAGTGCATTGGTATGCTCTAGATCCATCTCATCTCTTGAAAGCTGAGATGCCATCTCCCTTAGAAGTAGGAAGCACTTAAAAGGCGTCCACTTTTCTGGTGCATAATCGAGCAGTTTGTATTCGATCGGGTAGTCCTTAAAAGATAACCCATCTATATACGCATTGACTCCCTTCGTATATGCTTCTATCAAGGCGAATTCTTCAGGATCTTCTTTTTTCATTAATTCCAAGGATTGCTGAGCGCCCATGGTAAGTCCGGATCTTCTTTTTTCTCGATCGTAATTCAGGGCTTTCTCGCCGAGTATTTCTGAAATACGCCCCGCTGTGCTATAGAGCTGAAATTCCATTTGCCAAAGGCGATGGTAAGCACTTATGTATCCTTGAGTTAGGAATAAATCATGATCGTTCTGAGCATAAATGTGTGGGATGAGAAGATCATCGAAATAAACTTCCACGGGCTCTCTCAATCCATCAATGGTGAGCGATTCGGGAGCTGATATTTTTTCGTTCTCGGCATTTTGCCAAAATCCGTGAAATGGGCTCAGTAATTTGCCAAGAGGGGGGATTTGGGTATCACCAATCGACAATTGGGTATCGAATGCAAAAGTGAGTCCCAGAGTAAAGATCAAAGAAAGGATAATCTTGAATGAGCGCATGGATCAGGTAATCAGAATAGGTTTCTAAAATAGCGAACTCTGCTGATCTTTAAAGCACTCTGGCTTACTTCTTTGATTTAAACCCAAAGTCTTTGGGTATGAAAAATTCGAGTTTTAACATCAGGAAGAGGTAACTGTCGGTGTTTCGATCGTTCCCTCTTTTTGCGCCAGGGACAAGTCTATCGTAAGCCTCTTGATTTTGCAGTGGTATCAAATCCTTTGGGTTGGCAAGGTCTTCGAGAATGGTATTGTCTTCATCGACTGTCGGATAAAGGCCAGACACATCATCTAAGTAGTCGGTGGTGGTGAATCGGTACCCAAGCTCAAAGTTGAGATTGGTGAAGTCATTCACCTTGAATTTGAGACCGGCTGTGAGCGGAACTACCAGCGCGGTGTAGCCATATTTTTGATTCGGTTCTGTGTCTATTCTTTTGAGGTAGTACGTTTCGCCTCTCAAATCTTTTGTGGGGAAATAGGAAGTGAGTCCTATGCCGGTTCCGACGTATGGGTCCCACTGAGCTCTGCGGTAGTAATCTCCTGCGTAGGGTTTCAGGTAGTAAATCACTTGAAAGTTCCCTTCCCAATTCTTCGACTCGAAAGAATGATTTCTTTGCCTCTCAAAAGTGCCTTCATCGGCCCAGGCATCTTTGGCTCTAAGCGAATATTTGTTCCCTTCTATTCGAACACTGACATGGGAAAGAAGACGTGCTTCGAGTCCTAGGTTGATTATGGTTGGGGCGCTTTGAAATTTTGTGGTGATGTCTCCGAAGTAGGTGGCTGACCCTGTTCCTACGCTTGCAGAGAAATAGCGATCTGAAAATTTCCATGAAAGAAAATTTTGCCCGAAAGAATAAGAATAGGTGAAAAAGAGGACGAGTAGGGAGACAAATCTCATATTGGCTTGAAAATAAAAAAACCCAACTGATTTTAACGTCAGTCGGGTTCTTTTATTTGATTTCCCATAGCTGGTGGATCAATCAAACACCTTTATGTTCCCAAAACTTATCGATAACGATATATGCTAAAATCAAAGCTAAGCTGGCTAGAAGAGTAAGCATTTTGTTGTTGTTTAAATGAGTGAATATCTCTTTAATTACTTTACAAATTTACCGTGAATAGTAAGGCCCTTTCTTACCGTCTAAAACGTATATTCATTTAGGTATAATACTTACAATTGCTACTTTGTAGCATTATTCTAATAATCCATGTAGCTTATCGGAGCTTACCTTATCTTCGCTCTGACCTATGAAAAAACCCGAATTTGACGATATTTTTATGGAGTTGGCGGTGAATCTTGCCAAGCGCTCTCACTGTACGAAAAGGCACGTCGGTGCGGTCTTAACTAAGGATACTCGGATTGTTTCCATAGGATACAATGGCCCCCCAGCCGGAACTCACAACTGCGACGTAGAGTGGCCAGAGAAGGGATGTCCAAGAGATTCGAAGGGTGGATGCTCCCTCGCCATACACGCAGAGCAAAACGCTATACTTTATGCTGTGAAGAATAAAACTTCGGTGGAGGGCGCTACACTTTATGTTACATTATCACCTTGTCTGTCATGCGCCAGAATCATTTACACCATGGGTATTTCCAAAGTAATATTTCTGAATTCTTATGCTCAGTACAAAGGTATTTCTGAGGATGAAGGTGTGGAATTTTTACGAAAATTTGGTGTGGAAGCCCTTCAGTACAAGGGAGAAATAGAGCACGCCACCAACCTCACCTAGTAGACTCCTTCGTAGATATTCGGAAAGCGCGTGAGGTATCCTCCACGATTAATAAAGATGGTGTAGTCGAACCCTTCTTTGGATTTGAATGTGGGCTCGGTGGAATCGTGTTTGATGATAGTGGCCGGATTGTTTTTTAACTGCTTAGGATAGTTGTAGTTAATGCGTCGTAGGTCATTGGTCATGAAAGACTTGTTAAATAACGCTGACAATCGAATGTTCATCACCCGACCTTCAATCGGCGAGGAAGAACTGTTTTGAAGCTTATATATGCAGGATGGTTTTGTGGCATGTCTTAGTCCAATCACACACAAAATTCCCTTGTCTGGGTTTTCTTCTATCAGCTCTTCGAATTTTTCATAAATGATCTTATCCCGGAATCTGTACTTGGTGTTTGGGTTGGTGTAGTCAAAAGTGAGACCATCATCCATGTCCAAAATCAGCTGAGCAAATTGAACAAAATCTTCTTTGAAGAAAGACATGTAGGCTTGGTCATTTTCGTTCAAATCAACCAATGTTTTCTCAACCAACCTTGTCACAAGTTCCTTGTCATAATAGAACATGACAGCAAGGCCATCAAAGGATTCCCGATGGGCGCGGGTTTGCTCGAACAACCGCTTAAACTCACCGAGTGTCGGTTTGAACTGCTCAGGAATTTCTTTTCCTTCAATGAGTTCATTGATGACAAAAATGGCCGACTCCATTTTGTACTCTATGTCAATGCTTCTCACCGTGATTCTTTCTTCAGGGTCGAGTGCTTCATTGAACGTCTTCAGATCTTTGAAAAACTTTCGATTTTCCCGTCCCCAGAACATCGTGTTTCGCGTAATCTCGGGCAACAGGGTGGTGTCACCAGTCCCCAAATAATTGTTGATCATGTGAGCGGCACTGGCCCCTTGCTCAATGGCAAGAATTCTGACATTGGCATGTTCATGTAGGTAGCGAAGGATTTTGAGCGTGGCTTCTGGCACTGCCCGGATATTATGCCAATGCTCGGCAAGTACGAAGAGTTGCTGATCACCTAATTCTAATTGCTCGAAACCTTGAAAATTATCGTTGTTTTCCAAGTCGATGGTTTGCATGCTGGCTGATGCCTGCTGGCCTGGCAAGTATTGAATAGCAACAACAAACAGTAAAAAGACGGTGAGTCGAAAAGGCATCAAAAAGTTCTGGTTCTTTGCTTAACGAGCTGAATTCAGCACTAGTGTAAAGTTATGTCACGAATCCAATTTCCATCTCGATTACTCTTTGTCTTCATCTAATAAATCTGCCTCTAGTATTCTAATTACTATTGCTTTAAATTGAAGTCATGTTACCAATAGAGCGTCAGTTGAGTATCTTGATTCACCTTTCCAATGCCGACAAGGAGTTCGCTACGGAGGAAAGAGCATTGATCATGGAAATTGGAAAGCGGAATGGATTAAGCGAAGGTGAAATAGAAAAGATCATTCAAAAACCTACAGGCATTCCAAGTTTGAAAAACCTCCCCACCGATGAACGATTCACTTATATGGTGAGCATTATTCAGCTAATGAAGGCAGATGGTAAGGTGCGTCAGGCAGAAATTCAATTTTGCGAAATAATGGCGATGAAGCTTGGCTATCGCCCGGGGGTAGTCGCTGAAATGTCTCAGTTTGTCTACTCCGATGCAAAAATGATGAACTTGAAAAAGCTTGAACAAATTGCTGAAATCAATCTTTTGAATCCTCAGGACAGGAATAAATAGTAGTTTCAATGAAAAAATATCTAACATTTTTTCTCGTCTGCTTTGCTGGATATTCGGCCATTTGTCAATCCCTCATCGGGGCTTGGGAAGCAGTTTTTGAATCGGATGGCCAAGATGTTCGGATGGTTGTCATTTTCACAGAGGAACATCAGGTGGCAGCTTTGTATGATAAAGAAACAGGCGCCTTTATAAGCACGAACGGAGGTGGCTGGTTCGTCACAGGAAACACCCTAACTGAGCGGGTAGAGTTTGATTCGTCTAATCCAGAAAGGGTAGGGAGCGAAGTTTCCTTTGAGATCGAACTTCGAGAAGAAGAGTTAAGCATCGTCGGAGATGATAGGAAATTTGTCAGACTGGATGCCGGAGAGCCCGGGGCTCTGGCTGGTGCATGGCTCATCAATAGCCGAATTGTCGATGGCTTACCGCAAGGCATGGATCCCTTTTCACCAAGAAAGACCATGAAAATTCTGTCTGGCACTCGCTTTCAGTGGATTGCCTTTAATACAGAGACGGGAGATTTTCGAGGAACAGGTGGAGGCACCTACACTACTAAGGATGGAAAGTACACAGAGAACATTGAATTTTTTTCAAGAGACAATACCCGAGTAGGAGCTTCCTTGGAATTCAATTATGAGATCGTAAATGGTGATTGGCGTCACTCTGGCAAAAGTAGTAAAGGCAATCCCATTGACGAGACATGGGGTAGGCGATAGCAATTCAGATTAATTACTGCCGTTTCTTTTCGCTTCCTTCAATAATTTCTTCATCATTTCCTGATAGAAAATTTTATGTGACTTGAAATTTTGTGTGGGGGTATTCGTGAAGATGATTCCTGCGGTTCCGTTTTTCGGATCAAAGGACACCACCGTCCCAACCCCAGGATCTGCACCAGTATGAGAAGGCAAGCGAGGCATCAGGAGGTAATATAGCCAGTGATCAAACTCATTGAAGTTCCAGGCTATGGCCTGATATTCTGCGGCTTCAGGAAATTGAATTGCTAGAAATTCCTGAACGGTTTCTGGTTTTAAGAAAGCACTTCCTCCTGACTTTCCACCGTTGAGAAAGAGCTCAAGAATTCTAGAGTAGTCTTGAACATTGGTTCGCAGCTGACCGTCAGGGAAGGTTGGATAACCAAAATGCTTCAACACTTCATAAGAATCATTTTCAGCATCGTATTCATGAGGGCGAGAAATGTTTTCGTGAGGGATTTCATTCAAAAACCAATAGGAGTCCGCCATTTGCAGTGGTCTGAAAATTTCCTGTTGCATGAACTCACTGAAGGTCATTCCGGAAACTTGCTGAAGTATGTACCCAACCAGGGCATAACCTGCATTGCTGTAGCTCAGTTTCGAGGCAGGCTTGTACGATGCGAAATTCTTATCGCTATAGTATTCGCCTCCCTTCAAATAATAATTTTCAATGAAATCACTCAGTTGGATGGGAGAATCGCCTCCTATTTCTAGCGTATACTGTGAAAATAGTAACTCACCATCGTCTATCAAGGATGATGTGTGCGTCAAGAGCATACGAAGTGTGATTTTCTCATCCGGGAAGTTGAGATTTCTCACCGAAAAAGGAAGGTAAGTATTGATGTCAGCGTCGAGATCAACGTTTCCTTGGTCGTAGAGTTTCATAATGCCCAAGGCAGTTACAGGCTTGGAGCAGGACGCGATCATGAATAGCGTATTGTCTTTTACTGATTCGCCAGTATTGGCATTCATTGTTCCATAACTACCTACCCACTCAAGTTTTCCTTCTGATAAGTAAGCCACTTGCATTCCCGCAATATTGGCCTTGTCCATTTGCTTGGAGAAATAGCGATCTAGTTTTTCAGAATTCTGAGAGCATGCAACATGTACAAGACAGGTTGCCAATAGAACAAAGGGAAATTTCATTTTAAAGTTTATTCAAGGACACCAAGAAGATCGCTTGGTTTCTTATCGATATAATCCTTCAGCATTATTCCTCAATAACCTCCTTGACACGTCCCACGATTCCATCTTCCAACATGACCTTGATGCCATGAGGATGACTGGGCGATTTGGTAAGGATTCGTTTCACAATTCCCTCCGTTAGTTCACCTGTGCGCTGGTGGTGCTTTTGTACGACCATCACCTCAGCGGCTATTTTTATGTTATTTCTTTGGGTTCCGTCCATGTATGCTAACCTAAATCAAAATCAAATAAATAAGTTTTATCCGGGCAGGTTGGGATAGTTATAATGAGCAATTTGATTGCTTATTTTGCATGTATAATGCCTCCAAGAGGCTACAATTTTATGCGACATTCACAAGAACCCAATCCACTGAAGTTCGGATGGATTCACACTCGTTTCACTGATCTGTTTTCCTGATGAATTTTCTTTTTGTGTCAAGGTGGGGAGAGATTCTTGACCTGGCATTCGCGGTTCAAAAAGAAGGAAACAAAGTCAAAATGTATGTCGAGGATTCGGGATGCAGAGAAATCGGGTATGGTTTTGTGACCAAAAGTAGAAAATGGCATACCCATATCGAATGGGCTGATGTTGTGGTCTTCGATTACACAGGCTATGGAAAAATAGCCACGGAACTTCGTCAGGCAGGCAAGCTGGTCATTGGTGGCACGGAGTATTCGGATCGGTTAGAGCTCGATCGAAACTTCGGGCAGGATGAGCTTCGAAAACTGAAAATCAAGATTCTTAATTACCAGGAGTTTGGCAGTACGGATGAAGCCATTCAGTACGTGAGGCAACATCCCAATAAGTATGTGATAAAGCCCTGCGGAGAGATGCAAGACTACAAACAACTTTTGTTTGTAGGGCAGGACGATGACGGAAGTGATGTGATCCGTGTACTGAAGGCCTATCAAAAGACTTGGGGCAATGCACTCGGCAATTTCTTACTTCAAAAAAGGGTGACCGGGGTGGAAATCTCTATAGCCGCCTTTTTTAATGGCAAGGAATTTCTCCGACCGATTAATGTCACGTTTGAGCATAAGAAGCTATTTCCAAGGGAGCTGGGAGTGTCTACTGGTGAAATGGGCACGAGCATGTTTTGGACGGATGACAACCCAATTTTCGATGCGACTCTGGCAAAATTTGAGAAGAAACTAGCGCAGGAGAATTTCACCGGACACATTGATATCAACTGTATCGTAAATGGTAATGGAATTTTTCCACTGGAGTTTACCACGCGCTTTGGGTTTCCCCAGATTCAGATTCAGCGGGCCGGAATTGTAGAACCCATGGGTAAGTTGCTCTACAAGATAGCCAGCGGACAGCATTTTAAAATTGCTACTCGAAAGGGATTCCAGATTGGGGTCTTCATCGTTGTGCCACCATTTCCCTATGAGGATAAGCGCACCTTCAATTTGTTCTCTAAAGATGCCGTGGTGATACTGAAAAAAGAGATGAAGGAAGGACTGCACCCGATGCACCTCAAGCTGATCAATGGAGAGTGGCTGATAACCGGCAATTCCGGAATAGTGATGGTGGTGACGGGGACGGGTAGCACGATGAAGGAGGCGCAAAAAATCATGTACAATCGGGTGACCAATGTGCTGGTAAACAACAGCTACTACCGCACCGATATTGGGGACAGATGGGCGGTGGATTTCGACAGACTGTGGACCTGGAACCTTCTGTGAAAACGGTGAAATTTTCGAAACTTTCAAAGAGTGTTGACTCCTTCTTTGACATCCTTCCGAAGGATTGGTCGGATGAAATAGCCCCAAAATGGGAAATATATGTACGGGATTCGCACGTCTATGTGCTGACTGAAGAGGGTCAGGTGATTGGTGGTGGCATCCTTTTTTCAACCGCATCGCCCGATTTGCAGTATAGCGGTCATGTGGCCAAAGAATGGTTCGAAAAGGGGTACAAGTACATTGCCTATTTCTTTGTCATTCCTCGTAGAAGGGGTGAGGGCTTGGGCAGAAAATGGCTAGACGAACTACAAAAAACCAATCCAGATCAGTCGCTGTTTTTGACCATCGATGACTATGCGCTGGTTGGGTTTTATGAAAAGGCCGACTTCACGCTCCTGCAGGAGATCAGCACAGAAGTAGGAACCGAATGGTTAATGGTGAAGGAGAAATGAGATCGCTGGTCTTTCCTTGAGAAGGCATTTTAAAAGGAAGCATTTTTAAATATGTTTATCCTTGTTAAAAGCTAAACACCATGGCAAAACCCAGAAATGAGAAACTAATCATGCTCACTATCGTGGTGAGTTTTGTTTTGGCCTTTGTGATCAATGTGGGCGCGGCAATTATCTATCCACCTGATTTTAGAGCAGAGTTTCCTGTTTACAATGGAGAGTGGGCCATGGTTCTTCAAATAGCTGGCACTTTTTTATTGATAGCACTCACGGTTATAGCCATGAAAGCCGAGGAAGAGAAGCAAATCCTAGCAGCAGCAGGGTTTACAGCATTGGCTATTTCTTTTGGTATATCTATTATGAGTGTTTTCGACATAGTTGGTGTCACGACTTTTCAGCAATACAAGGACTACTACCGAATTACTGTAAGCTCTAATTTTCTATTGATTCCGGCGGGTGTGCTGATCGCGTCTTACGACCGCTTCAAAATGTGGATTCGGATTTTACCGTTTTCTCCGTGCTGCCGTTGTTGGTGGGAAGCGGTATGGAGCATTCGAAGTAAGCACAAGTGGACCCTCATATAGAGCAGAAGCTGTTTTTACTCAATTTTCTTGGCTTCAAATCGCGAAAACCTAACACCTGTAATGAACTCCCCTTCAAACTGAAATTTGTAATATGTTCCACTGCTCTTATTGAAGAAGGTGCTATCGGTTTCGGGTAATAAGAAAATTGATCCTGAGAATATATCACCAGAAAATTCCAATCCTTTGTCCTTGACAATAATGTTGGCTTCACCATTCTCAGGGAAGAGGTATTTTCCTGTAAATCGGGCAAGTTCCTTTGGTGATTGTTCCTTAAAAACTCTTCGCCTAGGATCTATTTCGAGTAGATTATATTCTCGGGCCATGCTCAATAAAATTTCTTTTATGATGACATTTCCTATTTGAGAATTAACCATTACCACTACAGCATTGGGAGTCTCTTTCCACACACAGAGTTCTGCTCTAAATCCTTCATCCGATCCTCCGTGACCGAAGGTGTGTTTTAATACATAAGGCCCCAGACCTTGATCTTCTCGATGTTCTGGAGTAAGCATCTCATTTACGGTTTCTGCCTTTAACAAACCATCCTGCTGTGTTTGCAATATTTGTTGAATTTCTTTCCCCCATTCTATTAATTCCGAGGGTGTCGTCCATAGTCCTGCGGCTGCCATCTCTGGATACACCCACCATTTGCCTTCTACCTGCGTCCCATCAGAATTATACCCCGTTGCAGCTAACCTGTGATACTTTTTGGGTAGTGGATTTTCATAGGTGCTCGATTTCATTCCTAATGGATCTAGCACATGTTCTTGCATAATCTCAGGAAATCGATTTTGATCAATGTTCGTAATCATTTGTTGCATAATGGTATAGCCACCACCTGAGTAACTCCAGTCTCCACCAGGTTCTTTGTACACACGAACAGGATCTGTGTTTCCCTTTCCATCCAAAATTTCAGGAAGACTCGGTATCGTTTCACCTGTCATATACCCCGGAAAACCAGAGACAGTAAGGCCTGCCGAGTGATTCAGTATTCTTCTGGTCGTGACTTTTTCTTTTTCCGTGAACTCATTATCTGGCAATTTCCACCCAGATAAATATGTATTTACATTCACGTCTAAGTCAATTAAACCTTGCTCCATGAGTTGGAGTGCCCGTGTGGCAGCAACTGGCTTACTAATAGAGCCTGCTTGGAATAATGTTTCAGTCGTTACTTTTCTATTTTCTAAACTATCAGCTATTCCATAACCTTTGGCCCATTCAATGACACCATTATTCATGACAGCAATACTAACTCCGGGAATACCCAATTCTTTCATTCGTTCTTCGATATTGTAGTACTGAATGCCTACACTATCACCATATTGTATTTGCAAATTATGCTGAAGACCATTCTCGATTCTAGATATTCTTTCCTCCAAAAGCTTCTTGTCTTTTTCGGATTGCGCGGAGCAAATGGATATCATGAATGAGCTTAGAAAAAGTAGGAAGAGGTTCTTCATTATGGGCTAGTTTAAATGCTTTGATTTAAACTACAGCGAGTCAGAGGAATGGTTACAGACGGGAAAGTTTTTATTTAGAAATATGCTTTAACGTATAGTAAGCTGAGGTGCACCCGTGGTTAACAAGGGTACAAGCGAGACGCTCGCGCTAACGAGAGGAATTTCCTGCGCAGCAAATTTTATTTCCTGCCTTGATAATTAAAATAGCCGCCTAGATAATTTTATTTCCTGCCTAGGAAATTCTCATTTCCCGAGCAGGAAATCATCGAAACATGACTAGGTGATCGGTTGGTTGATTTTATGGGGGTTACGCGAGAATCAATTCAAAGAATGCAAACCCAGCTTATTTCCCTCTGAATCAATGAATAAGGCGAAAAAGCCGCTTTCATCGGCATGTGGCGTTTTGGGAACGAGGATTTGGCCACCACCTTTGTCCACTTTGTCGAGAACAGTTTGGAGGTCGTCACCGCCATTGAGGTAGATGGTCACACCATCTGTGGTAGGCGTGTAGCCTTCCCCTTTCATGATGACACCAATGACTGCCTGGTTCTCGTACGGGAAGACGCCCATTTCCATGCCGGGAAATTCCATTTGTTCAATGTCAATGTCTAAAATGGTCTCGTAGAAAGTAACAGCACGCGAAATGTCTGTTGCAGGGATTTCAAAAATGGATACGAAAGTGTTCATGGTAATTTGGTTTTGTGATTGGGCTATGACTTCTGATGTGCCTAGAGCGACCAAAAGGCCAAGAGTCAGGAGTGTTCGGTAAATGTTTTTCATTTCTGTTTTGTCAATGATGCATAATTACACCAGCCGACAAATCAGAAATTGTAAAAGTGCGACAGCTAGTCTTTTGAGTAGATGAGGGAGGAGAGGAGCATTTGATCGTCACTCAGGTATTCCTTGGGGTTGGTGCCGGTCAATTCTTTAAAGTCCTTGATGAAATGCGCTTGATCGTAGTATTCGTTTTCGTAAGCGACCTGCGTCAGCTTTTCGCCTTTGTTGGTCAGGATCATTTTGAGTGCAGCTTGCAGTCTGATGATTTTGCCAAGTTGCTTAGGACTGATGCCCACTTGCTTCGCGAATTTTCGCTCCAGATTTCTACGCTTTGATGGATCTTCTTTCAAGATTGAACTGATAGAGGCATTGCCTTTTGTCTGAGACAAAGCATCGATCGTGGAGGTGACAATATTGTCAATCACCGATTGCTCTGAGAGTTTGCCTAGAAGAAAACGTTCCACGATTTCAATTCTCGCATGAGTAGAAGGAGCCTCAATGATTTTTTGTTCAAGCTCTTTGGCCTCCGTTTCTCCGAACAGAGACGTCAAAGGTGTTTCCTGATCGGCCAGATCTTGAATGGGGCGATCAATGAAATTGGCAAAGCCGAAAGGATAGAACCGAACGGCGAAGGAGTCCACAGCTCCCGTTGGCTGGACGTAATACGGCTTGGTAATCTGCCCAACGACCATCGCGCGAGGTTGAATGATAAAATCCGATTCAGAAGTGAATCGCTTGATGTCGTCCCCGAGAATAAAACACATCTCGATGGTGCCGTCCGGAATCATGCGTTGCTTGGGCGCCTCCATATCACCGGGCACCTCCAAAATCCAATGACACTTGACAATGGCGGCTAAATCAGGATGAGGTTCAAACGATTCGTAGTTCATGGCTGCTTCCAGTAAATTAAGATGGATTGAGAAATAATCAGTACTCTCTGGTTATAGCTTCTCACAACTTAGAACCCTGAATCAGAATTGACGATCTATTTGACTTCTCTTTCAGATGAAGGAAATCTTTTCGCTCTTCATCTTTCATGAAATTCTGAAAATCCTGTTCGAGTCAAATTCCACCAGATGAATTTCATAGGGAGTTTCTATGCTTTGCTCAATGACAGTACTTTCATTTGGTCTAATCCTTAGCGTCAGGCGACCATTGTATTTCGAGATGATGGGGATGGCGACTTCTTCGAACTGATGAAAAATGGCCTCTTGCCCTTCGATAACATAGATGAGTTGAGTTATGTAAATCATGTGGAAATAACCTCTTTCACTCGTCCGACGATACCATCTTCCAGCATCACTTTGATGCCGTGTGGGTGGGAGGGAGACTTGGTGAGAATGCGCTTGACCACTCCTTCGGTCAGTTCTCCGGTGCGCTGGTGATGTTTCTGGACGACCATCACCTCAGACCCGACTTGAATGCTGCTTCTTTTTGTTCCGTCCATTTGTTTTCGAAGTTAGGGCATGTCATCGTAGATTTTTTACTCTTCGTCATTACTGAGGAACGAAGCTAGGCTAAAGTGTGGGGGTGACGTGAGAATCTATTTGGGCACAAGCGACACGCTTGCGCCAGCGAGGGTAGGGTACTTGGGAAGTGGGGTGCCGACGCTCTCCTCACATCTTTTCGAGGGAAGCCCGTACTGGCACTGAAGGCACGGAACTAGGTTTCGGAGTTATGTAGGTATAACACGTGTCTCAGACGCGCGCTAGCGAGGGTTAGAAAAAGCTATAATCATAGTTAACCACATATTCCGTGTTGTTTCCAGCATTCAGAATTTCAGCTTTTATTTTAAGACCATCTTGGTAATAGAAAATTCGTGTATTTAACAACCGACCATCTCGATAAGCTTCAATTCTTTCTAGCTGTTTACTGTAAAAAAATCTGAGTTCTATATTGGGAATGCTCGAATTAATTGCCTGCCTAATAACCCGTGTTAATCTGTCTTGTTGGTCATATTGGAAACGGTGGTAATGGGTTAGTAGGACGTATTCTCCATCAATCGTCAATTCAGTTGGACCAACAACATTATATCCACTTGAGTACTCTGATATTTTTTCGTCTTCATAAAGAAAAAAGTCATGCTCAGTGTAATTTTTGAAATATGTTATTCTTGTGAGAGACTCATCGTCCACTATTTTGAAAAAGTGATCCTTTCCGTCGTTCATCCCTTCCAGTTCATCCTTAAGATATCGCGCATAAATGACAGGCCAATTCGATCCATACAAAAAATGATATTCGGCTTTATCAAGAGGCATGCCATCCATAAGAAATATTATTCCGCCGACATCTGGATCAGTCCAAAAGTCCCTGTCTTTGATGCCTGTTTCATTTGAATAGCTAAAGCAATCCTTGTATTCCTTTAGTTTTCCATTCTTTTCAAAATTTGCAACAGAGATCACTTTGCCATCAAATTCCTCAGTGTCAGAATGATGGCTTTCAAAGACTGTTTGGATTTTCTTGATTCTCTTTTCACTACAGCCAAGAATTATCAGAGTTACACAGAAAAGATATTTGTTCATTTATGAGATTCTATTAGAACGGGAATGACTGCTAACATTTATATAACCGCCAGATGGCTGTTACATCCTATCAAATATAACATCTACCCATGCAACCCACACTCCGTCTTGGCGCTCTTCACCCATCGACCTTCACGCCCTTCTCCGTGGGTGGTGCAGTGCGTGCAGCCAATGGAGCCATAGCCTTGGTACATCAGTGGGTGCAGCGGTAGCTCGTAAATGGTGGCATAGGCGTTTACCTCGTCCTCCGTCATGTCTATGTTCGGGTGGAATTTTAGCAGCTCGTCTTTTGGTTCGAACACGCGAAGCTTAGCGCGGTTGGCATTTTGGTAGCGCATCAGTCCGGAGATCCAGATGTCTTTTTCTTCCTTCAGGTATTCCGTCGGGCGCACCTTGTTGATGTGGCAGCAAAGGTCAGGCTGGTATTTCCAGGACTCATTTTGCTGAGTAAATCGGTGCTGATTTTTTGGCGCTTCCACTTCGATCACATTGAGGCCAAGCTTCTCGATCAGCTCATTTTTGTAGTCGAGTGTTTTCTCGAACAAGTAGCCTGTGTTCGTCAGGTAGATCGGATGATCAGGAGCCACAAGCGAGATTTGATGAAGCAAAATCGCGGAGGTCGTCCCAAACGAGGAGGTCACCAATATCCGCTCAGGATCGAACGAATCGAAGACCTTCTTCAACCTTTCGGTACCAAGAAGTCCATCGTACTCGCTATTGAGCGCGTCGAGCTTAGTTAAGGTTTGGACTGCTTCCATGGGACTCTACCAATGATTTTGTGATTTGATTCAGTTGCCGCACTTTATCCGAAAAATTACCGGATAGGTGATCCCGGATGATGCGCAGGTTGCCCAACAGGTCGTTGGTCTCTTCCGGCAAGCTGGCTTCCAACGCCTGACGATATCTTTTAGCGAAGGTGGGAGATTGCCCGTTTGTGCTAATGCCTAACTTCAGGTCCCCACGCTTCACTGTAGAGCCCAAATAAAAATCGCAGAGAGCAGGCGTGTCAGCCACATTCACAATCACTTTGAAAAGCTTAGCTCGTCCTTTTATCCGCTGATGCAGTTCGCGATCATCCGTAGCAAGGATGGCAATATCTGCATTGCGAAGGTCACCCTGACGATAGCGTCTGTTCTTCAGAACGATGTTCTTTTTGTCCGAAGCGATTGCTCGGATTTCATCAGAAATCAGCGGTGCAACAATCGTGATTCGCGCATTTGGATCATTCTTGATGAGTGCCTCCAATTTCTCAAGGCCTACATTGCCGCCACCCACAATCAGGGTGTTGATTTGATCCAATTTCAGGAAAATGGGAAATAGGTTATTGCTCATGCGATTTTTCGTTCTTGGTGAAAAACTTGTTTCTGAATCCAGGCGGCATCCGCGGCACCTTCACCGAATACGAGGAGGGCAGGGGCGGCTGGTCTCTCTTCTTCCTTGATAGTTAGAATCTCGTTCACGGTGGAGGCGAGCACTTGGGCATTCGCCAATGAACCATTCGAGATAATGGCCACCGGCAAGTCGCCACGTCCGGCTTCTTTGTAAGCTGCCACGATCTTATCGAGTTTATTGAGTCCCATAAAGATGACGGCTGTTGGAGCATACTTTGCAGCGCTGAGTACTTCTTCGCTGAGTTTGCCCTCTGAGGTGGTGGCTGTCAAAGCCGTGAAGCTCTGGTTCACACCTCGGCATGTCAACGGAATGCCATAAAGCCCCGGCAAGGTAATACTGCTAATACCGATCACCACATCCGTTTCTATGGCGAATTTTGCGGCATAGCTGAGCTCCTCAAATCCTCTCGCAAAAACGAATGGATCTCCACCTTTCAGGCGAACGACGTGTCCACGGGTGAGCGCTTTCTCAACGATCAACTTGTTGATCGTGTCTTGCGAGACGCTCGCTTTGCTACCTGCTCTTTTCCCGACGGGGATATGCTCGGCAGTAGGTGCGTATTGCAACAAGGCCGAATCTACAAGTGCATCGTACAGTACCACGTCTGCTTTTTGGAGTGCTTTCACCCCTTTGATCGTGATAAGTTCCGGGTCTCCCGGGCCAGCTCCTACCAGTGTTAATTTTGGATGTTTTGTCATGATCTTAGGCTTTATAGTGTGCGCTAATTACTTTTTTATTTTCGTCAAGGGTCGTCTGATCAGCGCGTCGAAGTGCCACGATTTTTCGTAGAAAACGCTGCGCTTCGTCGAAGTACTTTCTAGCAAATCCTTCGTTCGGTTCGTACTGATTGATTTGTAACACCTGCTCGTCAAATGATGTCGGCAAGTCAATTAAACCAGCCTCAATGATCTCCTTTTGGAAGTCGTCGATGATTCCTTTGTGGGTGTTGCATTTCACGTCCTTACTCAGCAGGATTCCTTTGGCACTAATCACTTGCGAATTGTAGGTGTAGTAAATGGCATTCGCCCAAAGCTTTTCCGTAAGGGCTTCTTCAGCGTTTTTCAGATGTTGCTCCGCATCCGTGAGGATCGTACCGACCAAGTCGAGCACTACTCCGGCGCATTCGCCAACACCAATTTCCTGAACGTAATCATCCGCTTCACCCCAGTCCTGATAATCTTCAGGAGTGAGGGTTGATGTGTCGCCGAGGTGCTTCAGTAAATCGTAGAAATAGATTTTCCCTTTGCGATTGAAATAGTCGTTGAAGTACTCACTTTCCTCAGATTCCGCTTCGAAATCTTCCAAGAGTGTAGCAACTGCATTAGGAATCCGTTTAGTCGGTAGTTTGATCACGCGTTCTGCGATGAAACTCTTTCCATCTGTGCTCACACCACCACCGATGACCACCTGCATGGCGGGACAAACCTTGCCGTCTACTTTGATGCTGCTGCCATGAAATCCAATGTTCGCAAACATGTGCTGTCCACAAGAATTCATGCATCCACTGATTTTAATCTTAATATTGGACTCATTGATCAGATGCGGAAAATCATTTTTGATTAGGTCAGAAAGGACATTTGAAATGGCTGTGGAGTCTGTCACGCCAAGATTACAAGTGTCAGTACCTGGGCAAGCAGTGATGTCAGCTAGTGTGTCAAAACCAGGCTCTGCCAATCCGATTTTCTTAAGCGCAGCATAGATCGGCTCGATATTGTGAGGTTTCACGAATCGAAAAAGCAGCCCTTGATTGATGGTCAACCGAATGTCGTCTGTTGCAAAATCCTGAGCTATATCCGCCAGTCTTCGGGCTCGCTCCACATCGATGTTGCCGAGTGGCACTCGCACCTGTACCGCGAAATGACCTTTTTGTTTTTGCTCAAAAACGTTTGAAACCTTCCATACTTCAAAAGCATCCCGATCTTCTATTCCGACATCAGGGGCGATCTTAGTTTCAGGAATTTCATATTCAAATTTCTCTTCTGAAATAGGGTAGGTGGTGTAAGTCAGGGCCTTCTTTTCTTTTTCCACCAACTTTAAGAACCCATCTACCCCGATTCCTTTGTTTGGCTCGATGAGATATTTGAGACGCGCTTTCAGTCTTCTTTCACGTTCGCCATAGCGATCAAAAACTCTAAGTCCGGCTTCAATAAATGGGACTAGCTGATCAGTGGGAAGAAACTCATGCGCCACTTGCCCAAGGAATGGTTGAGCACCTAGTCCGCCACCAATGATCACTTTGAATCCTTTTTCACGATTTTGTATTCGTGGGATGAAGCCAAAATCGTGAATGAATGTAAAGGCCTGATCGCTCTCACTTGCTGAGAAGGCCATTTTGATCTTTCGGCCCATGTCTTGGCAAATTGGATTCCGAAGAAAGTACTCGAATACGGCATGAGCGTAAGCTGAAACATCAAACGGTTCTTCCGGGTCTATTCCGGCGTATGGAGACGCGGTGATGTTTCGCACGGTGTTGCCGCAGGCCTCACGAGCAGTCACCCCTGAGCGCTCGAGTGCTTCCCAAATGGCTGGGGAGTCCGTCAAGCGCACGTAGTGCAATTGAATGTTCTGACGGGTAGTCAAGTGCAGATTGCCTTTGGTGTAGGTCTCTGACAAATCAGCCATCGTCCGAAGCTGGTTCGGTGTGATTTTGCCATATGGCAATTTGATTCGGAACATCTGTACGCCCTGTTGACGCTGACCATATACGCCTCGCGTCAGGCGGTAAAGCTTAAATCGCTCTTCATCTTCCGTGCCCTTATTGAATCCCTCAATTCGAGTTTTTAATTCCTTGATGTCCTTTTCGGCTGCTGGAGAAAGTGTTTCCTGTGCCATGTTTGTTTCGTTTTTCAATGTGTTTTTCTAATCTCTAAATTGTCACCCTGAGGCTTTCGAAGGGTGTCGTTCGGGTTTCCCTTTGATCGACTGCCTATCGGCAGCTCAGGGTGACACTCAATAAAAAACCCCGGCTTATTCGACCGGGGTTTTAGTTATATTTCAATTAACTGAAAATCCCGGTGGGGGAGACTCCTTCATCATGCAAAAGCACATCATGAAGCAGTTCCTTATGTACCTTAATTCAATCATTCCATCAACTCACTTAGTCGTTCATTTTTTTTAACAATTCTTGATGCATGCAAGGCCTGCTCGATATCCGCGAGGATGTCATTCACATTTTCTAACCCGACCGATATTCTTACTAAGCCTGGGGCAATTCCCACTTTAGCTCTTTCCTCTTCCGTCAATTTGCTGTGTGTGGTGCTAGCAGGATGCGTCACAGTTGTCCTAGTGTCACCTAGGTTGGCTGTCAGACTTAGCATCTTCAGTGCGTTCAAGAATTTGGCTCCCCGATCGATACCGCCTTTCACGACGAATGTAATCACGCCACCTCCTTGCTTCATCTGTTTTTTCGCCAATTCATATTGAGGATGACTTTTGAGAAATGGGTATCTCACCAATTCCAACTCGTCATGATCCTCGAAATACTCGGCGATTTTAAGTGCGTTTTCACAGTGACGATCCATTCTCACGGCCAATGTTTCTAAGCTTTTGCTCAGAATCCACGCGTTGAATGGAGACATACTTGGTCCCGAATGACGGGCAAAGAATCTGATTTCTTCGATCAAATCTTTGTTCCCAACAATGGCTCCTCCGAGCGTTCTACCTTGTCCATCGATGAACTTAGTGGCAGAGTGCGTCACCAGATGTGCTCCCCAGTCCAATGGATTCTGGAGATATGGTGTAGCAAAACAATTATCCACGTTAAGGATCAAATTGTGCTTTTCCGCTAACTGCCCCAAATATTCCAGATCAACTAAGTCCAAACCTGGATTGGATGGTGTTTCGACAAAGATCATTTTGGTATTAGGTTGAATGAGTTCCTCCCATTGATCTGGCCGGTGCAGATTGAAATACGTGTGCTCAATTCCCCATTTGGGAAAAACCTGAGTGAAAAGCTGATGGGTAGATCCGAACAATGCTCTTGAAGCAAGAACGTGATCCCCTTGACCAAGAAGTCCGGCCATGCTAGTAAACATTGCCGACATGCCTGTGGCAAGCGAAAGACCGTCTTCAGCTTTTTCCATCTGGCACAGCTTGGTTACAAACTCGTCAGTGTTTGGGTTGGAGTAGCGTGAGTAGATGTTGCCACCAATTTCCTCATTGAACATGGCTCGAGCTTCCTCCGCATTTGCGAAAGTAAAAGAGCTTGTCAGATAAATGGGCGCAGAGTGTTCCCTGTTCAGGGCATTGTCTACTTGGGTGCGAATGGCCTCAGTTTCAAAATTCATTTCTTCCAAATTTTAGGAAGAGAGACCGGCTGCTGAACGTTAAGGAATTTGTTAAATCGGAGGAAATTAATCTCAATTTATATTCACCTTTCGGTTCAGGAATTAGCACCGTGCCCCGATAAATCGGGGAGGTTGCTAGCGCTTCGACGAGCCTGTCTCTCCACGCTTCTTTATAAATGTTGTACAAGTTTGATCTTGTACGGGGCAAAGTTGTGTCAGGATTTGTTACTGACCAAAATAATTATCAAAATAATGTCGGGTACCTTCTATTTTTCACGAATTAAAATACTGAAAATGACTCGCAAACGATTGTTTGATTTGGTTGTTTCCGAGGTTGCCTATGCTTCCCAAATGCGTGTGATTCAAGGTTTTATTTGGAACGTACTCACCAGAATTCACTTTCTCACCTACGATTTTGTAGGCATCTCGAAACGGCATACCTTCCAGTACGAGTTTGTTCACTTCCTCAACAGTGAAAAGTAAATCGTATTTGGATTGGCTGATAATGTTCTGGTTTACCTCAAGGTTTTTGGTCATGGCAGTGAGCACATCGAGGCAATCTTTCATCGTTTGGATAGCTGGGAGAAATTGCTCTTTCAATACCTGTAAGTCTCGATGATAGCCTGTCGGTAAATTGGCTAAAACAAGACTTAGTTGGTTGGGTAACGCCTGAATCAAATTGCACTTTCCTCGCACCAACTCGAATCCGTCAGGATTGTGCTTGTGGGGCATGATGCTAGAACCTGTGGTGTACTTCTGGTCCAACTTGAAGAAGTCAAAATCCTGACCTGAATAGAGGCACACGTCCTCGGCAAGCTTTGCCAAAGTGCCCGCCAAGCCTGCCAGTGCATAGGCCGTGGTTTTCTCAAGCTTCCCTCTAGTCATCTGAGCATACACTGCATTGACATTGGGTTGACTAAATCCTAATTCCTTGGTGGTCATTTCACGATCCAGTGGGAACGATGATCCATATCCTGCGGCTGAACCTAGGGGGTTTTTATCCGCTACTTTGTGTGCCGCTACTAGCAGCGGAAGATCATCGGAAAGGCTCTCGGCATGCGCTCCAAACCAGAGGCCAAAGGATGAAGGCATAGCCACTTGCATGTGCGTGTAGCCTGGCATTAGGTGATTCTTGCTAGCCTCACTTTTAGACATGAGCAAATCGAAAAGAGTCTTCACTTTTTCAGCTATTTCTTCGATTTGTGCCTTGGTATATAGTTTCATCGCCACCAGCACCTGGTCGTTTCTCGAGCGTCCTGAGTGAACTTTTTTTCCCACATCTCCGAGCTTGCGAGTCAGTTGAAGTTCTATCTGAGAATGGCAGTCTTCTATTCCTTGTTCAATGACAAAATCACCCTTTTCGGCTTGTTCCAAGATTTCATTCAGACTCGAAATTAGTTGGTCTCGTTCCATATTTGTGAGCAAATCAATGGAGGCTAGCATGTTCACGTGAGCCTTGGATGCGATCACATCATACTTGGCTAATTCAAGATCGAGGATGTAATCCTGCCCAATGGTAAAACGCTCGAAGAGTTCGTCTATGGATTCGTTTTTTTTCTGCCAGAGCTTCATACTTCGCGGATTTTGGTAATGGGACTTTGGTATTTGGACGATTCTGAAAACAGCTTGTCCAAAAGTTTAATGTAGCCAACAATTCCTTCTTTGATCTCATCCAAATAAATAAATTCATCGGCAGTATGCGATCGTTCGGACATGCCCGGGCCCATTTTGAAAGTAGGAAAGTTCATCACGGCTTGATCGGAGGTTGTAGGGGAGCCAAACTTTTCGATTTTCAAAAGGTCGGCCACCTTAGAGACCAAAAGGTCTTCAGGCAGACTGGATGGATTAAGCCGAGTGGATCGTTCCTTTACTTCGCATTTCACATGCTGCTTCACGATCTCCAAGATCTGGGTATTTGAAAATTTGTCCGTAGAACGCACGTCTACCACAAAATGGCAAACATCAGGCACTACGTTGTGTTGATAGCCCGATTCTATCTGAGTTACGGTCATTTTAACTGGACCCAAATGCTTCGAAATGACTGGGAATTCAAAATTCTTAAACCAATCTATGTCTTTCATGGCCATGTAAATCGCATTGATGCCAGTGTCACGAGCGGCATGGCCTGATTTGCCTTTAGCGTAACAATCGAGTACCATAAGCCCTTTTTCAGCTACCCCCATTTTCATTTCTGTCGGTTCACCAACAATCCCAAATTCAGGGATCGGTAAATCTGGCAAGATAGATTCTACACCATCTTTTCCAGAGTTTTCTTCTTCAGCAGTGGCAGCCAAGATCAGATTATAAGGGAGTTCCTTTTTGTAAAAATGAATGAATGTTCCGATCAGTGAAACCAGACAGCCACCAGCATCATTGCTGCCGAGCCCGAAGAGTTTTCCATCTTTCTCGATCGGCTCAAAGGGATCATTCGTGTACCCTTCATTTGGCTTGACCGTGTCATGGTGGGAATTCAGAAGAATGGTCGGCTTTTGAGGATCGAATTGTGCATTTCGTGCAATGATGTTGTTGCCTTTTCGCTCGAATGAAACTCCATGAAAAGTAAGATAGTCTCCAATAATTGAGGCCGTCTTGTCTTCTTCTTTGCTCAAACTTGGTGTTCGGATCAAATCCTTCAAAAGGTGCAATGAATGGCCATATAGTTCGTCGGTAGTCATTAGTGAATGTTTGTGTATTCTTTGAATCCGGCGTTATCAAGCTTTCCAATTGAGTCAAATCTCACGATTTTAACATTGGTCGCGCCCTTTGCGATGGCGTCAAATGCGTTCTCCAATTTTGGGATCATACCGTCAAATATTGCTCCCGATTTTCGCAGTTCGGCGTACGTTTTCATGTCCATGGTCTTGATCAGGCTTTTTGGATCATTCAGGTCTTTCATTACGCCGCTTAGTTCGAATGCGTAAATCAAATTTACCTCGTAGTTCTCGGCCATTGCGCTAGCTATGGTAGAGGCAATGGTGTCGGCATTCGTGTTCAGAATATGGCCATTTCCATCGTGAGTCAGTGGAGCAGCAACAGGTACTATGTTTTCCTTTAGCAACTTGTGAAGAAAGAATGTCCGTGTGTTTACCGGATCGCCGACCCAGCCAAAGTCTACGCCATTTACTTTCTCTCGCTTCAACGATCGCATGTAATCACCATCTGCGCCCGTCAATCCAAGCGCCATGCAGCCGTATCGTTGAAGTTTGGCCACAATTTTTTTGTTGACTAGTCCACCATAGACCATGGTGACTACATCCAAATAATCGTCATCGGTGATTCTTCGTCCGTCTATTTTCTTAGCTTCCAAACCAAGTCTATTGCCAATTTCAGTAGCAGTTGCGCCACCTCCATGAACCAATATTTTCTTCTGATTCAAACCAGCGAAACTTTCTAAGAACTGGTCGAGCTTTTTTGGGTCTTCAATGACCGATCCTCCGATTTTTACTACGTTTAAAACTTCCATCAATTACCTTTTTCAAGTATCTTTTTTAACACCGCTTGGGCTGCAAAAAGCCGATTGTGTGCCTGCTGCTGAACGATCGAATGTTCGCTATCCAGGGCATCATCGGAGATCACGACATTTCGCCGAACTGGCAGGCAATGCATAAGCTTTGCGCTATTGGTTGCCTTTAATTTTTCTTTGGTTACCATCCAATCCGGATTCTTGTCGAATTTTCCATAATTGGAGAAGGATGACCAATTTTTCACATAGACAAAATCAGCTCCTTCCAATGCTTTGTTTTGATCGTGTTCGATCGGTGCAAGCCCCGTGAACTGCACGGACAGATCCATGCCGGGAGGGTGCGTAATCGTGAAATCCATTTCGGCTGCCATCATCCATTCGGAAAATGAGTTAGCTACGGACTGTGGAAGGGGCTTCACATGAGGTGCCCATGTCAAGACCACTTTTGGTTTATTAGTCTTTTGATGTTCACGAATGGTCATCAAATCGGTGAGAGACTGTAATGGGTGAAGCGTGGCTGACTCCAGATTGATGATGGGGATGCCGGCCATTTCGATGAATGAGGCCATCAACCGATCCTGGTAATCTTTCTCCCTGTCTTTCAATCCGGGAAAGGAACGAACTGCAAGGATGTCGCAATAGGCCGCCATGACGGGAATAGCCTCTTTGATGTGCTCGGCGGTTCCTTTGTTCATGATGCTGCCGTCCTCCATTTCCAACTGCCAGGAGTCCTGTGACACATTCAGGGTCATGACCTGCATGCCCAGATTGTAGGCTGCTCTGGTGGTACTCATGCGAGTGCGCAAACTGGAATTGAAAAAGACCAGACCCAACACTTTATTCTTGCCAATTTGCTGATGGTCGAATGGACTTTTCTTAAGTGCAATGGCTTCAATGACAAGCGTCTCCGGATTAGGAGCGTCTTTTACGGAGATAAAGTGTTTCATAATAGTACGATTTTTAAAGCAGCAATGAATTGATCAGACTGTGTATTGGACAAGCTGAGGGGAGGAAGAATTCGCAGGGTGTTTGGGTTGGAGGCAGAGCCAGTGAAAATCTGATGCTCAAAAAGTAGTTTGGAGCGAACTGGTTTTATGTCGCCTTCCAAATCAATACCGATCATCAATCCCCTCCCTCTTACTTCCAGAATTTGAGGTATTTCTTTCAGCTTTTGAATCAAATAGTCGCCAGTCTGAGCTGAGTTTTCAATGAGTTTTTCATTTTTCAGTACATCCAAAACGGCGATTCCTGCAGCGCAGGCAAGGTGGTTGCCTCCGAAAGTAGTACCCAAGAGGCCTGCCTTTGCTTCAAAATTTGGGGAGATAAGAATGCCACCAATGGGGAATCCATTGCCCATGCCTTTGGCCATGGAAATGATGTCCGGTCGAATATCGTGATGCTGATAAGCAAAGAATTTTCCTGTTCGGCCATACCCCGACTGGATTTCGTCCAGTATAAGCACCGCACCAAATTGATCACACAGTTGGCGAGCCTTTGAGAGGAATTCGCCTGATGGTTCATAAATTCCGGCAATGCCCTGAATGCCCTCCACCATGATGGCTGCAACCGAATCGTCCATGGCTTTTTCCAGTGCGTCCAGATCATTCAGTGGAAGTCGGATCATGTTTCCGGTGACGTTCACAGGTGCTACTATCTTCTGATTGTCGGTGGCCTCTACGGCAAGCGACGTTCGTCCGTGAAAACCCTTTTCGAATACAATGATCTTCTTTCTGTTGGTATGAAAAGAGGCCAGTTTCAGGGCATTTTCATTGGACTCTGCACCGGAGTTAGTAAGGAATAGGGAATAGTCGGGAAGGCCGGAAAGCTCCCCCAATTTTGTGGCCAGTTCATCCTGAATCGGCATTTGCACGGAATTGGAATAGAATCCCAATTTCGCCACTTGATCCTGAAGTGTCTTGACATAGTGCGGATGAGAATGACCAATGGAAATGACTGCATGGCCACCATAAAGGTCCAAATATTGATTGCCATTTTTGTCCCAGACATAGCAACCTTGTCCTTCCACAGGCTCTAAGTCGTTGCGCGGATATACGTCGAATAGTTTCATTTCTTCTTGGTTTACACCCTTCGAGCAAAGTCACCCCTCGAAAGGCTCACGGTGACATAGGTCGAAGATCATTTCTTCATATCTGTTATCCGGTGGTAGCTTGTCATCACTCCCTTGATCAGGGCCGAACTAAAACCCTGATGTTCCATTTCATTCAGTCCTGCGATAGTGCATCCTTGAGGAGTAGTCACCTTGTCGATTTCCACTTCAGGGTGGGAGTGATTGGCTTGCAACAGTGCCGCAGCGCCTTTGGCCGTCTGAACCGCAATCAGCTGAGCTTCCTCGGACTCAAATCCCATCTGCACGCCGGCCTGAGTAGCTGCCCGCAGGTACCGCATGAAGAATGCCACGCCGCTTGCACCGTGTACCGTTGCGGCTTGCATCAGTCTTTCTTCTATTACCAGCGTTTCGCCAAGTGCATCGAAGAGTTCTTTCACATCAGGCAAATACGCTTTGGAATCGTCTTCAGCGGCCAGACAAGTCATTGATTCTCCAATCGCAATGGCGGTGTTGGGCATGGCGCGAATGATGGGCAGTCGAGTGTCCAAAGATGCTGATATGGAAGAAATACTCACCCCGGTGATGACAGAGACTAAAACCTGATCGGGTTTCAGCATCGGATTGATTTCTTCAAGAATGTATTTGACCTGAGAAGGCAACACACAGAGCAAAATCAACTGTGCGTTTGCAACGGCTTCAGTGTTGATGTTAGTGGCATTGAAACCCTTATCAATCATGAATTTGAGACCGTCAATGTTTCGTCTGGTCAGCGTGATTTCATGAGGCTCGGCTTGCTTCTTCTGAACCAATCCGTTCGCGATGGATAGTCCCAGATTTCCTGCTCCGATGATCGCTATGTTTTTATTTTCCATGATTTCTAAAAGGAGTCTTTTTTGAACCGCAGAGAAAAGTGGAGATAACGGAGGAGGCACTTAGAAAGCTCTCTGTGTTTTCAGATTTCTCTTTGGTTGACTTATTTAATTTCTTGTTGTTCATTCCCCTAAAATGCCGAAGCTTTTAAGTTCAAACCGGTCTTTTCGTCCAGGCCAAATAGGAGGTTCATGTTCTGCACCGCCTGTCCCGAGGCACCTTTCAGAAGATTGTCGATGGCTGAAATAACCAGCGCTTTGGATCCCACCTTGGCTACTTGCACCACTGCTTTGTTAGTGTTTACCACCATTTTCAGATCAGGGCTTTCGTCGATCACATGCGTGAAGGCAGCATGCTCATACGTATCAGCATAGATTTTCTTCAGTTCGGTCTCCGATGCTTTTGTATCAAAATAGGTAGTGACAATAATACCACGAGCAAATGCTCCTCGGTAGGGGATGAAATTGATTTCTTGCTTGAAGGTGGTATTCAGTTTCTGCACCGACTCTCCTGTTTCCTGTAAATGCTGATGCGTGAGTGCTTTGTACGCACTTGCATTTGAATTTCTCCAACTGAAGTGTGAGGTTTTGCTAAACGACTGACCGGCACCTGTGGAGCCGGTGATCCCCGAAATGTGAATTTCTGAATCCACGATATTGGATTCAATGGCGGGTAAAATACCAAGCTGCAGGCAGGTAGCAAAACATCCTGGATTTGCGACGTGATGGGCCGATAGTATTTCCTTTTTCCAGAATTCTGGCAGACCGTAGACAAAATCGTGATCTCCTTTCAGTCGAAATTCCTGACTTAGATCCACTATTTTTTTGGTGAGTAGGGCGGGATGATCCGTCAGGATTTTACCTGACTCTCCGTGTCCTTTGCAGAGGAAAAAAACGTCAGCAGTACTTGCATCAATTTTCGATGAAAATGTCAGATCAGTTTCACCTATTAAGTCTTGATGCACAGCGCTAATGCGCTTTCCGGCCTGACTTTCACTTTGTGCCGAAGTGATTTCCACATTAGGGTGATTGACCAAAATTCTGATCAGTTCCCCGGCCGTGTAGCCTGCCGCTCCGATAATACCTACTTTAATTTTTTCCATCTTGAACTGATTTATGAAGCTTGGTTTGATTGGAGAAAATCTTGGCAAACCCTCGTGCGTCCTGAGCCGTCCATCCATTGTTCATTTCTCCATACTGCCCAAAAGAGGATTGCATCAAATCGAACTCAGATTGTATTCCCTGTATCTGAAAATGATAAGGGGCTAGACGAACGTGAACTGTTCCTGTCACGTTGGTTTGGCTTGATTCCAGAAACGCTTCAATATCTCGCATTACAGGGTCCAGGTATTGTCCCTCGTGCATAAGGTTACCGTACCATTGTGCCTGCTGATCTTTTATGAAAAGCTGATTTTTTGAAAGCACATGTTTTTCGAGCGTGTGATGTGCCTTGATCAAAATGAGTGGGGCAGGAGCTTCAAAACCAACACGACCCTTGATGCCGATGATGGTGTCGCCAATATGTATGTCACGACCAATCGCGTACCCACTAGCGATTTCATTTAATGCTTGAATTACCGCAACAGATGATCCTACTTTTCCATTCAGTGCTACGGGTTCGCCTTTTAGAAATTCAATGGAGATGGATTCGGATCCTTGATTTTTTAGTTGGCTGGGGTAGGCATCATCAGGGAGCGGTTGATCTGAGGTGAGGGTTTCTTTGCCTCCCACGGAGGTTCCCCAAAGACCCTGATTCACAGAGTAAAGAGCCTTGGCCCAATTGGCATCCACACCATGTTTTTTCAGGTAGTCGATTTCCTCTTCTCTACTCAGGGTCATGTCCCGAATAGGCGTGATGATCTCCATGTCTGGGCACATGGTCTGGAAAACCAGATCAAAACGAATCTGATCATTGCCTGCTCCCGTGCTGCCGTGAGCTATGGCATCAGCATCAATTTCATTAGCAAATTCGGCAATAGCCAACGCCTGAAACACTCTCTCTGCACTCACGGAGAGGGGGTAGGTATTGTTCTTTAGCACATTCCCAAAGAGCAGATACTTGATGCCTTTTTGGTAAAAATTCTCAGTTTGGTCATTGAATCGATACGATTTCGCTCCGAGGGTAAGCGCCTTTTCTTTGAGTACCTCTGCTTGCTCCTGGTCGAATCCGCCCGTATTTACGGTCATAGCGTGAACCTCGTATCCAAGATCCGCTGAGAGGTATTTGGCGCAGTAGGAGGTATCCAATCCTCCGCTGAATGCAAGTACAACTTTCTTCATAGTCCAAATAATTTAAGCGCCGAAAAATTTAGTTTATTACCATTTTGCTTTTTGAGCATTCGATTCTTTTTCATCTCCATGTATCGGGCGTAGAGCTTCGATTTTTTGATGAAATTCCATCGTTTGTCTGATTTGCCTTTTGGATCGAAAAGCATGGCCGTGCATAGGCAGTTCTTTCTTTCTTTACTCAAAAGCACTTGATAATTGACACAGCTTTGGCAACCGGACCAGAAAGCCTCATCACTTGTGAGGTTGTCATAGGTCACAGGGCGGTAGCCAAGGTCCGAATTGATTTTCATCACAGGCAGTGAGGTAGTAAGGCCAAACAGTTTGGATTGAGGGTATTTTTTTCGAGAGTGTTCGAATGCCTTGGACTTTATTTTGGTGCCGGCACCCGTGCCTCGAAAATCGGGGTGCACGATGAGTCCCGAATTCACTACATACTTATTTTCGTTCCAGGTTTCCAAATAGCAAAATCCAACCAGCTCATTGGTAGTGGTCAGCGCGATGATGGCTTTGTTTTCATCCATTTTCTTGCGCAGGTACTCTGGAGTTCTTTTGGCTATTCCTGTACCACGCTGTTTGGCACTTTCTTCCATGAGCCGACAGATGTCTTCGGCAAATTCATAATGTTGGTGGGAAGCCACCATGACTGTAAATTTCTTCATTTGAAGAAGATCTAAATTTTAAATTGTTGGGGGAGGGTAATGTTGGGGTGGAAATACGGCTACCCCTTAGGCAGCACTAATCAGATGACAGGCCTGAGCCTGGCGGGGAAACACCTTGTGGGTAGAGAAAGTATGTTCAGTACGTGTTTCACAATTTGTGCGTTTGAGCGTACAAAGTTTGGCATAAGAAACTTGTAATCACAAAAAATGTTGGAAAAAGTTTAGGTAACGAAAAATTCGTGCTCTACGTTTGCATCTCAAATCGGTAAGTAATCGATTTATAAAGAAGCGCCGAGAGACAGGCTCTATGACGCGCTAGCAACCCTCTGATTACCCATCGGAAAAGGTGCTAAGGCCTGAATGATAAATTGAATTATGGAAACTAAGATCATTTCTCGAGCGGAGGAAACTCTGCAAATCACTGAATCAGTCCAATTGGAGTGCGGTGAAATTTTACCCGAATTATCAATTCATTATACCACTTACGGCGAGTTGAATGAGGAAAAATCTAACGTGGTTTGGGTATTTCATGCCCTCACGGCCAATAGTGATCCAGTGGAATGGTGGCCTGGATTGGTGGGCGAAGGATGTGTGATTGATACCGAGAAGTATTTTGTCGTTTGCGCCAACATGATCGGGTCGTGCTACGGTAGCACGGAACCGGACTCATTTGACTTTCCTTTGATAACTATACGAGATGTAGTGAATGGTAACAGGCTGGTTTACAATCATCTTGGGCTTGATGGTATCAAAATCGGGATGGGTGGATCTATGGGGGGGCAGCAGCTTCTGCAATGGGCAGTGGAAGAGCCGAATTTGTTCGAGTACGTGATTCCGATAGCCACGAATGCCGTGCATTCACCTTGGGGAATTGCTTTCAACGAAGCGCAACGCATGGCTTTGAAAAACCCAAATAAGGAGGAGGGACTGGCGGCAGCAAGAGCTATAGCAATGCTCTCATACAGGACTTACCGATCGTACGAAAAAACTCAAATTGACGAGGATGATAGAAGGACCGATTTTTCAGCGTCTTCTTATCAGCAGTATCAGGGAAAAAAGTTAGTTCACCGGTTTTCTCCGTTCAGTTATCTTACGCTTTCCCGTGCAATGGATAGTCACAATGTTGGTATTGGTTCATCCGTGTCAGACGCCATAAATCGGATTAATTCCAGAGGAGTTGTGATTGGGTTGGAATCGGATATTTTATTTCCTCTTTCGGAACAAAGACTAATTGCAGATAATCTTAGAAATGCATCCTTTCATGCCATTTCTTCGGAATACGGACACGATGGTTTTTTGATAGAAGTGGAGCAGATCTCAAGGATCCTCAGGGAGGAGCTAATGGCTGTCAAGATTTAGTCAGAATGTTTATTTCTGCTGCTAAATCCAGGCCTAGTACACAGTGGATCGTATAGAATCCAAGCTCTTGAGCAGCTCTGATGTTGTCATAATTGTCATCAATAAACATACACTCCTGAGCATTCAGGTTATATCTGTCGAGAAGTACGTGAAAAATTGCTGGATCTGGTTTGATGAGTTTCTCTTCCCCTGAAACAACGATTTTCCCTTCAAACAAATCGAAAAAAGGAAATATCTCTAAAGCAATGGGAAACGTCTCTGCCGACCAGTTGGTGAGACCGAACAACTCGTATTTTCCTTTGAGAGCTAGAAGTACATCGACATTTTCTTGAATGGAGCCATTGAGCATGTTCACCCATTGGCCATAGTACTTGCGAATAAGCTCTTCTTTATCAGGAAATTCCTTGATTTTGATGCTGGTCGCTTCCGCTAATGACCTTCCTCGATCCTGCTCTATGTTCCATTCGGTGGTACAGACGTTGGCAAGGAAATCTTCCATTTCCTCATTTGAGGAGAAGTCATTCTTATAGAAATGGCGAGGGTTCCAGTCGACCAGAACCCCACCAAAATCAAATACAATGTTTTTGATTGCCATTAATCAGGCAGTCGCAGCTTCTGCCAGTTCTACCTCTTTCTCTGCGATAAATTTCTCCGCGTCCAGTGCTCCCATGCAGCCACTTCCAGCGGCCGTCACCGCTTGGCGATAGACCTTGTCTTGAGCATCCCCTGTGGCAAATATACCCGGAATGTTCGTTTTGGACGTACCAGGTATTGTTTTGATGTACCCTGTTTCATCCATGTCCAACCAACCTTTGAAAATGTCAGTGTTGGGTTTGTGTCCAATTGCAACAAAGAAGCCTTGAACGTTCAGGTCTTGTTCCTCGCCAGTTTGATTGTTGACGACCCGCACTCCGCTCACTTCTTGATCTCCAAGAACTTCCTTGGTTTCTGTGTTATAAAGAATCTCGATGTTTGGCGCATTCTTGACTCGTTGTTGCATGATCTTGGAGGCTCGCATTTCATCTCGACGAACGAGCATGTACACTTTGTTGGTAATCTTAGATAAATAACTGGCTTCTTCGGCTGCCGTGTCGCCAGCCCCAACTATTGCAACATCAAGTCCTTTGAAAAAGAATCCGTCACAAACGGCACAAGCCGACACGCCTTGACCATTCAGCCTTTGCTCACTTTCAAGGCCCAGCCATTTAGCGGCAGCACCTGTTGAGATTATGATTGCTTCGGCTTCCACCTCATCTTTGTTGTCTACCGTCACTTTGTGTGGCCATCCCGAAAAATCAACAGACGTGATCATGCCTGAGCGAATGTCTGTACCGAATCTTTCTGCTTGTTTTTGAAAATCCACCATCATTTGCGGACCCATCACACCGTCGGGATATCCTGGATAGTTTTCAACATCAGTTGTGATTGTCAATTGGCCGCCTGGCTGACCACCTTGATAAAGGACTGGTTTAAGACCTGCTCTTGCTGCATAAACTGCTGCTGTATATCCCGCAGGACCTGATCCAATAATGAGTACTTTGATTCTTTCTTTTGTCATAATTCCAAATGATTTCTTGCCTAACAAAGATGGCGAGGCAAAGATCGCAAAGATGAGACCAATAGAAAGTAATATGTCAGATTGACTACCCTAAGAATGGTTTGAGGGAACGAGAGCGATTGGTGTGGCGCAATCTACGAACTGCTTTTTCCTTAATTTGACGAACTCTCTCACGGGTAAGTCCGAGATTATGCCCGATTTCTTCGAGAGTAAGGGGGGAAGAATCATTGAGCCCGAAAAAGTATGTGACCACTTCGCGCTCTCGCTGGGTTAGGGTATTTAATGTTCTGTTGATTTCAACTCTTAGAGAGTCTGTCAAAAGGTCATCATCGGGTGTCACTTCATCTTCGGTGATCATGACATCCAGTAGGCTGCCATCTTCACTTTCTCCGATGGGAGCATCCATGGATACGTGTCGCGCACGTAATTTCATGTTGTTGATGACTTCTTCTTCGGTCATTTCTAACTGACCGGCAATTTCTTCGGCTGTGGGTTCCCGCTCAAATTCTTGCTCAAGCTGCCGAAAGACGCGGTTGATTTTATTCAGGTTGCCGATCCTATTTAGAGGAAGACGAACCATTCTTGCATGCTCTGCGATGGCCTGCATGATGGATTGTCTAATCCACCAGACGGCATAAGAAATGAATTTGAATCCTCGGGTCTCATCAAAGCGCTCAGCAGCTTTGATCAAGCCAAGATTTCCTTCACTGATTAGGTCACCGAGTCCTAAGCCTTGATTTTGATATTGCTTGGCTACCGAGACTACAAACCTAAGATTTGCTTTGGTTAGCTTTTCAAGAGCAATTCTGTCTCCTGATTTGATACGTTTTGCGAGATCCGCTTCTTCCTCAGCGGTGATGAGTTCTAACTTAGATACTTCGGTCAAATACTTGTCCAGTGAGGCGTCCTCCCGGTTGGTAATTTGCTTTTGTATTTTTAGTTGTCTCATCTAGTGGTGAAATTTAAGACCTGTGAGTTAGTAAAGTCACAGGTCTTGCACCACTAAAATTACTCAGCATTAGCAGCCTTTTCGGGTTTTGGGAGCAAAACTTTTCTAGAAAGCTTGAATTTTCCTGTTCGCTTATCTACATCCAAAAGTTTCACTTTTATGATTTCGCCCTCTTCAAGGACGCCTTCAACCTTCTCCAAACGTTCCCATTTGATTTCCGAAATATGAAGCAATCCTTCTTTACCCGGCATGAATTCTACGAAAGCGCCATATGGCTGAATTGATTTGACTTTTCCATCATACACTTCACCAACTTCTGGCATGGCCGTAATTCCTTTGACCCAATCGCGAGCTTTTTCCATTCCCTCCTGGTTGTCTGAGAAGATAGTTACTTCGCCACCTTTTGGAGTTTCCTCGATGGTCACAGTGGTTTGAGTTTCTCTTTGGATTTCCTGGATGATTTTTCCACCAGGCCCGATCACCGCACCAATGAATTCCTTGTCAATGATCATGTGGTAGATTCGAGGAGCATGTGCTTTGTAGTCAGTTCTAGGTGCATCCAAGGTTTTCTTCATTTCATTAAGAATGTGAAGTCTTCCTTCTTTTGCCTGGTTCAACGCTTCGGCTAATACTTCGTAAGAAAGGCCATCTATTTTGATGTCCATCTGACAAGCCGTGATTCCCTTCTCAGTTCCAGTAACTTTAAAGTCCATGTCACCTAGGTGATCTTCGTCACCCAGGATATCAGAAAGGATGGCATACTTTCCAGTTTTAGAATCTGAGATCATTCCCATTGCAATTCCAGAAACCATTCCTTTCAATTGAAGGCCTGCATCCATCATCGCTAAGCATCCCGCACATACAGTTGCCATTGAAGACGAGCCATTGGATTCAAGAATGTCAGAAACAACTCTGATTGTATATGGTGTATCCTCTGCAGGGATCATGCCTTTCAGGGCTCTCATTGCAAGGTTGCCATGTCCAACTTCTCTTCGTCCAGGACCTCTGTTTGGTCTGGCTTCTCCTGTGGAGAATGCAGGGAAATTGTAGTGAAGGATGAATTTGTTGTAACCTGAGATGACAGCACCGTCGATCATCTGCTCGTCCATTTTCGAACCGAGCGTAACTGATGTCAATGATTGAGTTTCGCCACGGGTGAAGACTGCTGACCCATGTGCACTTGGCAGGTAGTCAACTTCAGACCAGATTGGTCTTACTTCATTAGTCTGACGGCCATCGATTCTATTCTTAGTATCAAGAACATAATTCCTGATGGCTTCTTTTTCTACGTCATGGTAGTATTTGCCAAGTAGAAAAGAATCCATAGCTTCTTGTTCTTCCTCTGAGGAACTAGCCACATACTCTTCTTTGATTGCTTTGAAAGCAGCACTTCTATCTTCTTTTCCAAGAGCCTGACCGGCTACAGAGTAAATTTTATCATACGTTTTAGATCTGATATCTTCTTTGAACGCTTCGTCCTTTGGCTCGTGATCGTACTCTCTCTTTACTTCTTTTTCTGTCTCTTTTTCCAGTTCCTTCTGAACGTTGCATTGCACGATGATTTCCTGATGAGCAATTTTTAGTGCTTCCAGCATTTCGCTTTCTTGTACTTCATGGCTCTCACCTTCCACCATCATGATGTCTTTAGCTGAGCCTGCAACAATCAAGTTTAGGCTAGCTTCTTCTATTTGAGCAGGAGTAGGATTCACAATGTAGTTACCATCCAATTTGATCACTCTCACTTCTGAAATGGGTCCATTAAATGGGATGTCAGAAACGGAAAGTGCTGACGATGCGGCTAGGGCTGCCAATGCATCTGGTCTCACGTCAGGATCATGCGAGATCAATGAGATCATGATTTGGGTTTCGGCATGATAATCGTCTGGGAACAATGGTCTCAATGCTCGATCTACAAGTCTTGAAATGAGGATTTCGTAATCTGAAAGTCTGCTTTCCCTTTTTAAGAATCCTCCCGGGATTTTTCCAGCCGAGGCAAATTTCTCTTGATAATCAACGGACATTGGAAGGAAGTCAACCCCTTCTCTTGCTTCTTTGCTGGAAACTACGGTGGCCAAAAGCATAGCTTTTCCCATTTTCACCACTACTGATCCATCTGCTTGTTTGGCAAGTTTGCCAGTCTCGATTGACACTTCTCTTCCATCCGAAAGATTGAATGTCTTTGTTATGTGTTTAGATAACATATTTTTATTGTTTGGGGTGACCCCCATGAAATGAAAAAAGGGAACCCCTTTGGAATTCCCTAATTGTGGAATGTTTTATTTTCTGATGCCTAATTTGGCAATGATTGCACGATATCTTTCGATATCATTTTTGTGCAAATTGTCGAGTAATCTTCGACGCTTACCTACAAGTCTGAGCAAACCAAGTCTGGATGAGTGATCCTTCTTGTTGATTTTGAGGTGTTGGGTAAGGTGATTGATTCGCTCAGTGAAAAGCGCAATCTGTGATTCGTTGGCGCCAGTATCAGTTTTTGATTGGCCATGCTCAGCGAAAATTCCTTCTTTTTGTTCTTTAGTTAAGTGCATACTTAATCTCTTACTTTTTTCTTCTTCTTTTTATCGAGGCGCAAATTTAGAGTTTGTTTAGGTTTTAACCAATTTTTTCCTTCGCCCATATTTCTCCATCATTTTGTCCCACCAAATGATGTAAATGTCTTTATCAAAGAGCCTTGCATCTATCCTGGCCTGACGGAGAAAAAATAGCCCAACGGGTAGTAAAGCTGCATTTGCGATCCAAACGGCAACTTGTCCATCCATGGCATCTGCCTTGGCATGTTCTTCTCCGGTGATACTAAGTACATAATAGAGGATGAAGAAAAAGATAGAAATAATCACTGGAACGCCCAGTCCTCCTTTTTTGATGATAGCTCCCAAAGGAGCTCCGATTAGAAACATCACGATACAGGCAAAGGCTTGGCTGTACTTTTTATACTTCTCCAGCTTGTGTCTATTTAGCTGAACACTTGCTTTTGATATTTTAGATACAGAGCTAGTAAGGGTATTTTTTACATTTCGGGATTGCTGCAGCGCATTAGACACGATTGTCTGATTCCGTGCTCTAATAGTGGCAATAGAATCTAACTGGGCGAAGCTCATGGAGTCAATGGAGTTAACTTCAAGGAGTCTTTTCCCTTTTATTTGATTTGGTTTGGTTTTAAGCTTTTGAGCTTGGGCTGACTGGGTAGTTCCAACAATGGTGTCTCCTTCAACCGTTTTTACTTTATTTTCTTTGAAGCTATTGCCCAATTTTTGTTCTCCAGATTCAGCGTTTCTCTCCTGCTCCATGAAATATTTGTAGTATCGTGAGGCGTCTGCCGGTGATTGTATTTTGAGTTGACTAATTCTGTGATGTAACGAGTCAATTACAAGGCTCAGCTCTCTAATATTCATCATTTGTCTGTTCCCCTGAAAAAGGGAAGGATCAGTAGGGTCAAACTCAAAAGATGCTAAACTGAAAACTAAATCCATTCGATGGTACTTAGTTCTATTGAACTGGTCTATCGCTTTGCCTCTTTGCTTTGCTTCTGAGTAATAGTTACCATCATATAACTCCAGCTTTAAATAGCGATCATTCATGAAAAGATACATTCTGCTGGAGTCTGCCAAAATAACTCGAGTGTTACCCATCGTATTGGTGTGGTCGTAAATGATCACATCCTTAAGCGTGATGTCATCAGGAAATTTCTCACGGGCTTTTATAGTATAGTTAGGAATGCCCTTGTAGAAAACACCTTCCTGAATATCAAGTGTTGGTTTTTTGTTTTTTATATCATAAAGCAGGCTGTACGCTTTGAGATTGGCTGCCGGAAGCACATTATCGTTGAAAAAAAAGGCCCCAATAGAAATCAGCACAACAAAAAAAAAGATAGGCCTAAGCGCCCGTAGAAGTGAAATTCCTGAACTTTTGATGGCGGCTAATTCGAAATTCTCACCAAGATTCCCGAAAGTCATTAACGATGAAACCAACACGCCTAGTGGGAGTGCCACCTGTAGCATATTCAGTGAGAAGTAGAAAAGTAACTTAGCAAATACAAAGAATCCTAAGTCCTTTCCGACGAAATCGTCGAAGTACTTCAGCATATGCTGAATGAGTAGAATAAAAGTGCTTAGTGCTGTTGTTAATAAAAACGGTCCTATAAAAGACCGAATGATCAGCAAATCCAGTTTGCGCATGCGCGAAATTAACGAGGTTTCTTATCCTCCTACGATTTCTTTGAGATTATGGATGAGACTGTCCCATAGTTCTTGGGCTTCTTCCACTTCCATGTCAGAGTAATCCGTGACTCTGATAAAGACAGTATTGGTTAGTTCGTTCACGTCCAAAATGAACTCAACAAAATTAGGATCATCGGTTTCTTCATCTTCAATGAATTCAAACTTCACGTGATGATTGGCGCGAACAGATACGAGTTTCGCTCTGTTTTCATCTCCATCCCAAATGAAAGTATAGGTCTTGTCTTCGTTATTGACATTGACATCATCCGCAAACCATTGCGACAGACCAGATGCCGAACTAATAAATGGGTAGAGCATTTTCTTGGATGCTCTCATTTCGTATTCACCAACAAATTCGACTTTAGTCATAAATCTGAATTTTGGAATAAGCTAAAGAAATTTTTCGATTTTGAACAACCATCTTTGAAAAGAATGTTCTTTACATTTGCACTCCTTTTGAATCACCCAGGCATTTGTCTTAGGTGATTTTTCTTTGAAAGGGCCGTATCAGTCTGTTATGGCGAGGTAGCTCAGTTGGTTAGAGCGTCGGATTCATAACCCGGAGGTCGGGAGTTCAAATCTCCCTCTCGCTACGAAAAAAGCTCATCTGATGATGAGCTTTTTTTATTTTAAGAGGTGGTAGATTTCGATTCTCTAGTCAAAAGAGTGCCTACAGCGGGCTATACCTTCTTATCCGCCATCCACTCAAAATCCTGAGTACGTGGAGCATTAAGCATGATGTTCATTAGTGCCTGAGGTGGTGCAATTATCTTTCTGTTTTCCAGATCAAGCCACGAACCTTCCACGTCGATAGTACAAGAAAGCTCTCCGGACTCCTTATATATAGAATGTCTAATTGACCATTTTGATCCGTCTTTACGTGCCTTACTCACCGAAAGTCCGACGGTTATTAATTCGTTTAAATGCACTTCCCTCAAAAAGCGTGTGTCTTCACGAAACAGAATCGGCCCAATCCCCATTTCAACGAGCTTTTCGATGCTCATCCCCATTTCAGTGAAAAACTCCACTCGTAATTGAGCGGCAAAGTCATTGTAAGCCGTGTGCCTCATGTGCCGGTTTGGGTCCAGATTCGCCCAGATCACACGGTACTCACGTCTAAAGTCGCTCACTTATCAGCCTTTTTTGCGGCGGGTTTCTTGGCAGCAGGTTTTTTCTCTACTTTTTCCTTTGCAGCTTTTTCTTCCTTCTTAGGTTTTTCTTCTTTCGTTAGCTTCTCTTCTTTTTTAGGATCGAATAGCATAGCATCTATCTGAGCCAATTGATTGTACCAGGAAACTAATTTCTTGATATCAGAGGTGTACACGCGCTCCTCGTCATAGTTTGGAAGAATGTGCTTCAAGAAGGCTTTCAGTTCGTCCGAATCCGAACTCTTATCCAGTCCGGTATCTCCATTAAATTCTTTGTGGATTTTCTGCATGACTTCTTGCAGAGGCATGGCGCCTTCCTCATCGGTTGTGTAGACGGAAATCTCTGAAAGTACTGAGACTTTCGAATTCATGCCTACCACGAGTTTCTTTTTTGTGTCATCCAGAGCTTCCAGGATGGCTCCCGTACGTGTGGGATTTAATACTTTGAAAAGTCCTCCTTTTCCTGATACCGATGCTATGTCGCTGAATTCCATTCAATAAATTTTTTAAGGTCGCAAAACTAAAGTTTCTTATCTACTGACCGATTGATTTCTTGAATGTATTTTATCAATTCTTCTCGACCCATATCAGTTTCTGAGGAGGTCAGGAATTGAGGGGGTAGTTCTTCCCAGCTTTGTTTCAATATGCGCCTATACCGAGCGATGCTGGAATCTAATTTTACTTTGGTGAGTTTGTCTGTTTTTGTATAAATGATCACAAAGGGAATGCCTTCCTCACCAAGCCATTGCATAAACTCCAAATCGATCGGTTGTGGCTCATGCCTGCTATCCACAAGTAGGCAGACACAGATCAGGTTCGGCCGGGTAAGTAAGTATTCATCGATCATTATCTTCCACTTTGCCTTTTCTGTTTTGCTCACCTTGGCCCAGCCGTATCCTGGCAGATCCACCAAATACCAGCTTTCATCAATGAGGAAATGATTGATCAACTGAGTTTTACCAGGTCGTCCTGATACTTTGGCAAGCTTGTTTCGCCCAGTGAGCATATTGATCAATGAGGATTTTCCAACATTCGATCGCCCGATGAAGGCGTACTCTGGAAGGTCAGGAGCTGGACATTCTGTGGCTACAGAACTACTCTTAACAAATGCGGCATTCTGAATAAGCTGATCCATAGCTTCGAAGCTAGTTGAAATCAACAATTGATGTAAATTTCCAGCGTGAATAGGATCAAAGCATTGAAATATCTCAGCGTGCTCTCATTGCCCGCATTGGCCTATGTTTCATTCGTGAGCACGGGTTGGCAAACGTTCTTGCCTATATTCTACGCATTCGCATTCATTCCTTTTTTAGAACTTTTCTTCAGTCCGGACACCAAAAATCTCACTGATACCGAGGAGGAGGTGAGAAAAAATGATTGGTTTTACGACCTGCTCGTGTATCTGGTGGTTCCTGTGCAGATTGTCTTCGTTTGGCTTTTTCTGGAATCAATGACTCAGCCAACTCTAGATACCGTGGATATCATCGGGAGGATCAGCGCCATGGGCATTCTCTGTGGAGTCATGGGCATCAATGTGGCGCATGAATTAGGGCATAGGACGAAAAAGCATGAACAACTCATGTCTAAAGTGCTGCTACTGAGTTCGCTCTACATGCATTTTTTCATAGAGCACAATAGAGGCCATCATAAGAATGTTAGTACCCCAGAAGATCCCTCGTCAGCCAGAAAGGGGGAGATGCTTTATGCTTTCTGGATTCGCTCCGTCGTTTTCAGCTACATTTCTGCCTGGGCCATAGAATCGGATCGACTGAAGAAAAAGGGGCATTCGTTCTTTTCCTTACACAATGAGATGCTTTTATTTCAGGCCGTCCAATTGGCGCTTTTGGGTGTGATATGGTTTTTCTATGGTTGGATAATCATGCTTTATTTCATCGGTGCAGCTACCATCGGGTTCTTGCTTTTGGAGACCGTCAATTACATAGAGCACTATGGCCTTTCCAGAGAAAAGAAAGGTGAGAGATACGAGCGCGTGATGCCTACTCATAGTTGGAATTCGAATCACGTAGTTGGCCGAATTGTCCTTTTCGAATTGTCAAGGCACTCTGATCATCATTTCATTGCAAGTAGGAAATATCAGATTCTTCGACACATCGACGAAAGTCCTCAAATGCCAACTGGCTATCCGGGAATGATGCTGATGGCCACTTTGCCTCCGCTGTGGTTTGCTGTCATGAATAAAAAATTGGAAAGCTAAACTATACGTCCTCCGCCTTGTGCATCAGTTGCTTGTCCGCAATTTTGCGTAGGTAATTTCTGTCTGAACTCATAGTGGGGTCAGAATAGATAAACTGAGAGAGGTCAGCAACCACACCTGGTTTGTACCCGAGTTTCATTGCGATTTTTTCGCAGAATTGAATTTCCGATTGATAGATCTTCTTGTCAATTTTCATCAATTGAATGACCGTGTAGAGATAATCGAATTTCTCTTCCGTAGGCAAATCTTTAAGAGTGCCAATCTCATTAGGAAGCTCAATGATTTCATCGATCTCTTTTTCATCAAGTCCATGGCCTCTACCAACGGCATGAATTAACATCCGTTCCTCCTTAGCTACCACCTTGTCTGCTTTAGACAAGTGCACCAGAATACTCAATTGATCTTTTATCGGTAACATTCCGCGCAATTTAATCCTAAAAACCAAACAATCAATGTAGAAAAATGCTTGCTTAGTTTCAATTTTCACCAACATCCATAAAAAAAGAATTGAATCCTTGTTTTAGAGACTAAACAGACCTTAGCTTAGCGGCACTAATGAAAATGAACGCAACATATTGGTGGTGGAACACATATCCGAAAGGGGTGTGATCTGACTGCTGTATGTGAAAATATAGTTAGCCCGCCCCGATAATCGTGGCGGGTTTTTTATTGTCAAATTATGAAGCACAAAATCCAAAGTGTTGGTAAAAAAATCCTTGCGGACACCATCACTCCTGTGAGTATTTTTCTAAAGGTGCGGGATCGGTATGCCAACTCTATCCTACTCGAAAGTTCGGATTATCACGGAAGTGAAAACAGCTTGTCCTACATCTGCTGCGATCCTATAGCGGGGTTCAAGGTGAGCAAGGCAGCCATCACCTTTGACTTGCCTGGTGGTGAACAAATGACCTCAAAGGCTGAGAAGGTTATTCCCGAAATCAAGAACTTTTTGGATCAGTTCGAAGCACATCCCCTGAAGGAAAATTTTATCCATTGTGGTTTTTTCGGGTTCACCACCTATCAATCGGTAAGGCACTTTGAGTCTGTTGACATCCAAAATACGACAGATGAGATTCCTGAAATGATGTATCGTCTTTTTCGGTTCGTCATTGTTTTGGATCACTTCAGGAATGAGTGTCACCTCATTCAAAACCTTGCCGAAGGTGATCAGGAGGAATTAGATGCTTTGGAGCAGTTGCTGATGCAAAGAAATTTTGCCTCCTTCCCATTTCAACTTACCGGCGATATAGCATCTAACCTTACCGATGACCAATTCATGGAGATGGTAAAAAAGGGTATCCATCACTGCCACATTGGTGATGTATTTCAAATCGTCCTTTCAAGAAGATTCGAGACTTCATTTAAGGGAGATGAATTTGAAGTGTACCGTCGATTGCGCTCTATAAACCCTTCTCCATACGCCTTCTTTTTTGATATGGGTGAGTACAAACTGTTCGGTTCCTCACCTGAGGCGCAGATAGTGGTAGAAAATGGAAAAGCGACGATATATCCCATTGCAGGCACTTTCCGAAGATCTGGCGATGATGAAAAGGACGCCCAGATTGCCAAGGAATTGCTTAATGATCAGAAGGAAAATTCCGAGCATGTGATGCTGGTAGATTTAGCAAGAAATGACCTGAGTAAATACTGTGATGAAGTAGAAGTGGAGCGATTCAAGGAAGTGCAGTACTTCAGTCATGTTGTCCACTTGGTTTCGAATGTGAGTGGAAAAATCCGAAAAGGGCATCACGGATTGGATGTATTCGCATCGACTTTCCCGGCTGGAACATTGTCTGGTGCACCCAAAATCAAGGCGATGCAATTGATCGACGAAATAGAAAACGATGCACGGGGATATTACGGTGGGGCGATTGGATTCATCAATTTCTCAGGCGATACCAACCATGCTATAATGATACGAACGTTCATGAGCCGACACAATAAGCTACGATACCAGGCCGGAGCAGGCGTGGTGGCAGAGTCTGTTCCTGAAAATGAAAAAAATGAAGTGTTCAACAAAACTGCCGCTCTCGGAGAGGCCTTGAAACAAGCAAACAAAAAGTAATGAAAGTTTTAGTGTTAGATAATTACGATTCGTTCACCTACAATTTGGTGCACATTCTTCGTGAGCTTGGTGTCGAACTGGATGTTTTCCGAAACGATCAGATCGGGATAGACGAGGTTGACCACTACGATAAAATTCTTTTGTCTCCAGGGCCTGGACTTCCGTCAGAAGGCGGGATCATGCCGGAGGTGCTGAAGCAATATGGCCATTCGAAATCCATTTTGGGTGTATGCCTTGGCCATCAGGCCATTGGCGAATGTTTCGGTGGTTCGCTTTACAATTTGTCCACCGTTTTTCATGGCATTGTCACTTCCATAAAGCTGGAAGAGCAGGATGAGCTTTTCGCAGGAATACCTGCCGAGTTCAACGTTTGCCGCTACCACTCGTGGGTCATTGCGGAAGAAAATCTCCCCGCGGAATTAACCGTGACTTCCAGAGATGCAGCGGGCACGATCATGTCAGTGAAGCACAAAACGATGAACATACGAGGCGTGCAGTTTCACCCCGAGTCCATTATGACCGAACACGGAAAGCAACTGATGAAAAACTGGATTGCATTATGAAGGATATTTTGAATCGACTTATTCGCCACGAATCTCTCAGCAGGGAAGAGGCTGGAAGAGTCCTCAGTGAAATGGCGGAAGGAAAATACAACCTGAGCCAGATGGCTTCTTTCCTCACCATCTACCTCATGCGTGCGATTAAGTTGGAAGAGCTTCAAGGCTTTAGAGACGCCATGCTGGAATTGTGTGTGAAAGTGGAGGTGAATGATTTCGATGCGATGGACTTGTGTGGAACTGGTGGTGATGCGAAAGACACTTTCAACATTTCGACGCTTTCCTCTTTCGTGGTGGCAGGAGCCGGACAGCCTGTTGTCAAGCATGGCAACTACGGCGTGTCATCAGTCTGTGGAAGCTCCAATGTACTGGAGCACTTTGGCTGTCGCTTTTCCAATGATATTGACACGATCAAGAAAAGTCTGGATCAGTCGGGAATCTGTTTTCTGCACGCTCCACTTTTTCACCCTGCCATGAAGAACATCGCTCCGGTGAGAAAGGAATTGGGAATCAAAACGTTTTTCAATATGCTCGGCCCGATGGTAAACCCAGCCATGCCTAATAAGCAATTGGTGGGCGTTTTCAGTTTGGAGCTGGCGCGTTTGTACGGCTACATTTACCAAAATACTGATAAGCAATTTGGGATCGTCCATTCGCTGGACGGATACGATGAAGTATCACTCACAGGCGATTTTAAAGTAATCGATCACAGACATGAGAGTCTGTTATCTCCTGAAGATATTGGCTTGCCAAAGCTCAAGCAGGAGCAGCTTCACGGGGGTGCAACCGTAGAAGATTCGGCGAAAATATTCTCTGACTTGTTAGAAGGAAAAGGAACCGAAGCTCAGAATGCTGCCGTGCTGGCGAACTCAGGTTTGGCGCTTGCTGTTGCTGGTAATCTGGAGGTAAAAGAAGGAATAGCCGCCGCGCGAGAATCCCTGGAATCGGGAGCCGCTTTGAAGTCGTTTAAGAAATTTATAGAACTCAACAGCTGATGGATATACTGGAAGAAATTGTCGAATACAAGAAAAAGGAAGTTGCGGAGCGCAAGGAATTGTTCCCAATTAAGCTTCTCGAAAAAAGCACCTTCTTTGAGGGGAAGCCTGTTTCCATGGTGGAGTACATCCGTCGGCCGGACAAAGTCGGGATCATTGCTGAGTTCAAAAGACAATCGCCCTCTAAGGGCGTGATCAATGCAAATGCCAAGGTGGAAAGAACCTCCATTGGCTACATGCAAGCCGGAGCGTCCGGTTTATCTGTTTTGACGGATGCTAAATTCTTTGGGGGCAAAAGTGCCGATCTGGAAGAGGCACGAAAATTCAACTTCTGCCCAATCCTTCGAAAGGACTTCATTATCGATGACTATCAGGTGATAGAGGCCAAGTCCATTGGAGCGGATATGATCTTATTGATCGCCAGAATCTTAACCAAAGAACAGGTCAAATTTTTGGCCACAGCAGCGAAAAAGTTGGGCATGGAAGTGCTGATGGAAATTCACGAAGAGGCCGAGTTGGAGAAGCTTTGTCCTGAGATAGATATCGTCGGAGTGAATAACCGAAACCTCAAAACCTTCGAAACGAGCATCGACGTATCGAAAGGATTGGCGCCCAAAATCCCGAATGAGTTCCTGAAAATCTCAGAAAGTGGAATTCACACCGCAGATACAGTTTTGGATTTGAAAGCGCATGGTTTCGAAGGATTCCTAGTAGGAGAACGATTCATGGCTACCGCCCGCCCGGAACAAGCTTGTAGGGAATTTATTCAATCAATAAAGGCAAGCAAATGAAATTAAAGGTTTGCGGATTGACGGAGGAAGGGAACATTCAGGAAGTGCTGGATCAATCGCCTGATTTCATTGGTTTTATCTTTTATGAAAAGTCGCCAAGAAATGTGAATGAACTACGGGCACCTTTCGTGAGGTCACTCAAAGGCGCAGTAAAAGTGGGGGTCTTTGTGAATGCCACGAATGAAGAAATCCAATCCAGTGTCGATTTTTTCGGACTCGATATGGTGCAGTTGCATGGCCATGAGTCGCTGGAGCAGGTGCGCGAACTGAAAAGTAAAGGTGTGTCCATTATAAAGGTATTCAGGGTGATGGATGAACTTCCTTCGGAGTTGGAGGATTACGCGCCGTATTGCGATCTATTCCTATTCGACACGTACACGCCGAAGTTTGGTGGAAGCGGCAAGCAATTCGACTGGTCCATTCTCAAGCATGTAGATCACCCGTTTCTGCTCAGTGGAGGAATAGGAACCGACGACCTGACTAGAATTAAATCCATGAACCTTCGAAACTTGGTTGGCTTGGATGTCAACAGCAAAGTGGAGCTAAGTCCGGGCGTCAAAGACATTGAAAAAGTGAAATCGTTAAAGCAGCAACTATGAGCAATTTCTCACCATCTGATAAAGGGTATTATGGAAAATTCGGTGGCGCTTTTGTGCCGGAAATGCTCTATGCAAATGTCTCTGAGTTAAAGGAGAATTATTTGCAGATTATCAACTCACCTGATTTCCAGAAGGAGTTCAGGTATTTGCTCAAGGATTACGTTGGGAGGCCAACGCCACTCTATTTGGCTCCTGCACTTTCTGAAAAATATGGTGCGAGAATTTACCTCAAGCGTGAAGACCTCAATCACACAGGAGCCCACAAAATCAACAACACGATCGGCCAGATTTTGCTTGCCAAGGCATTGAAAAAGCAGAACATCATTGCCGAAACTGGAGCGGGGCAGCATGGTGTGGCGACTGCCACCGTCTGTGCGCTGATGAATATGCAATGCATCGTGTACATGGGCGAGAAGGACATGGCTCGTCAGCGACCCAATGTGGAGAGGATGAAGATGCTCGGCGCAGAAATTCGTCCGGCCAAATCGGGAAGTAAAACACTAAAGGATGCCACCAACGAGGCAATCCGCCATTGGATCAATCATCCGGTGGATACCCACTACATCATCGGGTCGGTGGTTGGCCCGCATCCGTACCCTGACATGGTGGCTCGGTTTCAGTCCGTGATTAGTGAGGAAATGAAAACGCAACTGCTGGAAAAAGAAGGCCGGTCAAATCCTGATTATGTGATGGCTTGCGTGGGAGGAGGCAGTAACGCTGCGGGCGCATATTATCATTATTTGGATGAACTGGATGTGAAGCTGGTGGCTGTGGAAGCGGCCGGCTTGGGGGTGAGCTCCGGTGAATCAGCGGCAACAACCGCGCTAGGCACGGACGGTGTGCTGCACGGAAGTCGAACTTTGCTGATGCAAACCAAAGACGGTCAGGTGGTAGAGCCTCATTCGATTTCTGCGGGGTTGGATTACCCTGGCATTGGGCCCTTGCATGCGCATTTGTTCGAGTCGGGGCGAGGCATTTTCAAGTATGTGACCGATGCGGAGGCGATGAATGCAGGACTTGAGCTAAGCCGAATCGAGGGAATCATCCCTGCGATAGAGTCGGCGCACGCACTAGCGGCATTGTCCCAAATGGATTTTGAGCAAAGCGATGTGGTGGTGCTCAACTTGTCCGGACGGGGAGACAAGGATTTGGAAACGTATATAAAGTGGAGACATTCTTCGACTGGCTCAGAATGACAACCTTAAATTAAATGTCACCCTGAGTTTATCGAAGGGGACAATGAACAGAAAATGAACAGAATTACCCAAGCATTTGATCAAGCAACTAAGCCGTTGCTGAACGTCTATTTCACGGCAGGTTATCCCGAGCTGGAAAGCACGATTTCTGTGCTGAAATCTCTGGAAGCCGCCGGCACTGACCTTGTAGAGCTGGGTATGCCATATTCAGATCCGCTCGCAGATGGCGAGACCATCCAGCAAAGTTCTTCTGTGGCACTGGCCAATGGCATGTCCATAGAAAAGCTCTTTGAGCAACTGGCCGATGCAAGAAATGAGATTTCCATTCCAATAATTCTGATGGGCTACCTCAACCCGATCATGCAATTCGGGGCGGAGCGGTTTTGTGAAAAGTGCAAAGAGGTAGGAGTCGATGGGCTTATCATTCCTGACATGCCGCAGGAATTATTTGACGATGAGTTTCAACCCATTTTTGAAAAGAACGGACTGGATTTTATCTTTCTGATTACGCCAGAAACACCCGAGGCACGCATTCGCGAAATTGACCAACGATCCACAGGATTCATTTACATGGTTTCCTCTTCTTCCACCACAGGAGGCACAGGCGGACTTACCACGGCACAGCTAGATTATTTCAAGCGAATCAAAGAAATGAAACTTAAGAACCGACGAATGATTGGGTTCGGCATCTCAGACCAAAAATCATTTGATCAAGCCACCGAATTTGCTGAGGGAGCAATCGTCGGGAGTGCATTTATAAAGCAATTAGGAACAGATGCTTCGAGTGAAGCAATCAAAACATTTATCCAAAACATCCGACCATGATCATACAATTTGACCAAACGGCCAACAGCGAAACCAAAGACCTGGTGATCAGCAAGCTCACGGAGCTGAAGTACTCCTCTACCCTCGTGAAAACCCAAAAGGGCGAGTACCTGGTGGGAGTGGGCAAGAGTGTTTTTGACATTCGCTCGCTTGGGCATGTCGAGGGAGTGCGCGATATCCACATAGTGTCTGACGACTACAAGTTGGTGTCTTCCAAGTGGAAGGTGGGGCAGACGCAGATTGATCTGGGTGACGATGTGAAAATAGGCGCTGGGGAGTTTGCCATCATGGCCGGGCCGTGCAGCATAGAGGGGGAGGAGAACATTGCGGAGACCATCGAGCACCTGAAGGCCAATAATGTGAAGATCATGCGAGGTGGGGTGTTCAAGCCGAGGAGCTCGCCTTATGCTTTTCGGGGGTTGGGGATTGATGGGTTGAAGGTTTGGCATGAGCAGGCCAGAGCCGCAGGCATTAAGATTATTACCGAAGTGATGCAGGTTTCGCAGATAGAAGAGATGCTGCCCTACGTGGACATCTTCCAAGTGGGCGCTAGAAATACCCAGAACTTCAACCTACTGGATGAACTGGGGAAGGTGGACAAACCGGTGATGATCAAGCGAGGAATTTCCGGCTCCATAGACGAGCTACTGCAAAGTGCGGAGTATGTATTCTCAGGGGGAAATGAGAAAATCCTACTTTGTGAGCGAGGCATCCGAACGTTCGAAAAGGCCACTCGAAATACGTTTGATATCAACGCCATTCCTATTCTGAAAGAGAAGTCTCACCTGCCAGTGATCGCGGATTCATCGCATGGTATAGGACTGAGACAATACGTGGAGCCAATCACCTTGGCGGCCACAGTGGCGGGAGCAGATGGCGTAATTGTGGAGGTGCACTCGTGCCCGGAGAAGGCCTTCTCCGATGGACAGCAGACGTTGGATTTCGATGAGTCTAAGCGATTGATTGAGAAGCTGAGGAGGTTGAGAGAGGTGGTGGGGTTATGAGCACCAATTCAGACTGATTTTAGTTGAACTTTCAAGTCCATTCTCTCATGTAAAATCCTGATTACTTCGACTTCTTCGGAAGTCACACATTGATAGAAAATGATATGCCTATTGATGCGGTAACCAAAGAGATTTTTGCTGATTTCGAAATACGCTCTTCCCAGTTTTGGATTCTGAGAGATATCCATACAGGCCAGCTTTAACGTCTCATAGTATTTATCTGCTTGAATTTCCGTCCAAGTTTCGGCTGTGTAATTCCAAATCTCAGTTAGATCATTTATGGCCTCTTGCCTCAATATGAGTTTAGCCATATCTACTTTCTTACGCTTTTTAGCGAAGCTAGATGCTCGTCAAAGTCAAAGTTTTCAACTCTTGGACTATTCAATCCGTCATTAACTGCATTTTTCAGTGCGGCTACCTTTTTCTCCTCTTCTTCAAGAAGCCTTAACCCTGCTCGGATAACTTCACTGGCATTCTTAAATCGACCTTTTGAAATACTATACTGAACGAAATCGTCAAAATAGTTTCCAAGAGATATTGAAGTGTTCTTACTCATATCAAATTTTCTTTGTTTCCTAAATTACCAATAATTGGTATAAAAAAGTAAGATTCAAAACGATACATACTTCTACGCCGTGGTTGGTGTTATAAACAACAGCCTATAACACCACGGTTACCAACACCCTAGTTCGTGCCTCAAGAAACCTTTTGCGTTCTATTCGCAAGGACACGAACCAAGGCTCAAATATTATTCCTTCAGCTTATATATCTCATAGCCATTGTGAAAGAAGAGGTGGTCATATTGTTTGGTAAGTACATTTCGTTTGATCTCCTTGTCCATTTTCCTCACATGGGATTTGCGAATCATCAGGACAACATCTTTCTTATTCTTGAGAAATTCAGGATCCAAATTATCCGATAGAGCCACTTCTTTTCCTTTGGTCGCTATGAATACGGCCGCTTCGGTGAAGTGCTGTGTATACGGGGGTATGATCAAAGTAGACGTTTTATTCTTGGTTATCACATCAGGAATCCCTTTGGTATTCCAGTTTTGAATGATCCTTTCAGAGCTGCCTTTGCTGTCTACGCCTGAGTACAAAAGATTGCCCGAATACAAAAAGCAAATGATCAGGAATGAAAAAACCGTCCATTTGCCTTGCGAAATAAATTTTCGCGAAAAGTAAGCCAATCCAATAATCATGAAGGGGACGCTTATCGCCAGGTATCGAACGAATGACCTCACCAAGATGAACTCTAATGTGAGGTAGGTGATCATGCCAAATAAAAAGAGCAGCATTGGTGTACTTAAGAGCTTCCCTTTCCATTTGATTTTTCCACTTAGCAACACCGAAAAGCCAAGAATTATACATACGACATGGGGCCAATAAACCATGTATTTAGTGAATGTTTCGATCGCTTGGGACAGCTCACTGCTGGCGGATAGCGAGTCAACATTTTCCTGTATTTCTTGCGATCGCTTGTCGTCGACAAGGTCTCTGATCGTATTCGGATAGGTGATTACCGCAAGTATGACTGCTATGAGGGTTGTCCCTGCATAGGCGAACAATTTCTTGTAGCTTTTCGATTGCAGCGTGTGGACTCCTATGACCAGACTAAATACCCCAATTAGGATATATGAAAAGTAATGCGACAAAAAGGCCAAATAAATGACCAGGCCATACACGACATACTGTCTCCAATTTGCGTTTTCGGTTTTAGAGTATTTGAAGTACAAGTAAACGCTTAGTAGAACCAGCACCTCCTGCAAGACATAGGCTTTGAGTAAAATTATTGGGGTCATTGATCCTAAGTGGGTCGCATAAAATAAGAGCGCCATCAGAGCCGTATTTTCATCTTGAAAGACCAAAACACACAGCTTGTAGAAAATTAGTGCCCCCACAAACCAAAGGATCAGGTTAAGGGCATATCCACTCCCCAACTTATGTGAGCCGCCATCCAGCCATATTTTGATGGGGTGATAGATGTAGTAATACAGCGGTGGATGGTTGCTGGCCTCTAGTTCCTTATTGAGCGCCTTGAAATCAGGGTTCGGCTTACTTGTAGTAAAAAGTTCCTTTCGTAAGGAATTTGCATCCGTCCAATTATCGATGCTTGACGACAAAGTTTTTTTCTGATCTGAAAAGTTCAGGGTTACTTTCCGAATAGTATCGTAGTTGTTTACATAGGGCGTTTTGTTGTTCACTACAGCAAATATTCTCAACGTGAGACCGACGAGGATAATGAGAATAGGCACCCGCCATTGGTTGTAGTAGTGCTTAAGTGTGGACATTTGGATCACAGTAAAATCATCAAATTTTTTAATTCAATCCCGTCTCCAATGGCCAGTCTCCCGGCAACCCCCATTCGCTCCAAGACCCATCGTACACAGACAGGTTTTTTCTCCCTGCCACCTCAGCAGCCAAAAGGATGATGCAGGCCGTAAGCCCCGAACCGCAGCTAAAAATCGTTGGCTGCTTCGATGGATTCAGTGCATCAAAAATAGCTCTGAGCTCAGGCTCATCTTTGAGCGTATTCCCATCGAGAACCTCAGTGAAGGGAAGGCTTTTGGAATCTGGGATGTGTCCGCCTCGCAGACCTGCCCTTGGCTCGGGCTCAGTTCCCGCAAATCTGCCAGCCGAACGAGCATCCAAAACAACCTCCACTTTTGAGTCAAAATTGGAAAGCATCTCTCCCTGTGCTCGGAAAAACCCAGACTTAGGTTGAGCAATGAAATCGCCTTTAGGAATTGTTCGGTAAATTTTTGCTTCTGTCGGCAGGCGACCTGACACCCATTCAGGCAAACCTCCATTCAAAACCTGAACATCTTCGTGCCCCATGGACTTGAACATCCACCAGGCGCGAGGGGCAGAGTACACACCCAGGTTGTCATACACCACGATTCTGCTCGAACTATTAATTCCCAACGCTCTGGCTTCTCTTTCGAAAACTTCGGCAGAGACCATCGTATGAGGTAGGTCACTTTTCTGATCTGAGAATTTGTGTTCAATATCAAAAAATCGAGCGTTTGGGATTTGAATGCTGGCAAGTGGATTGTCCTCGGCTTTGCCTTTTGGCTTGGGTAAGCTCGCATCCAGAATGATGAGATTATGGTCATCGAGGAGTGTGAAAAGCTCAGATGGCGAGATGGGAAGTGAGGACATGAGGCTAAATTATCTCATTCAAAGCTTTCGATAAAACTTATGCCGCTCTTCTCATTTTTCCCGGAAACGGACGATAGGCATAGTGATGCAGCACCTCTTCTATCGCCTGCTTGATTGCCTCATTTATTGGATACAAAGTGCTACCCAGTCGGTGATCAATTCGCGTCAATTTGGAATAATAATCTGAGTAGTGAGGCACCTTCATTCCTTCATCGATGGCGGCAACCGTTCGATCGTAATTCTCCCTTTGCGATTCTTTGATGAGCGTGCAGGTAGCAAGCTTAGGTTTGCCATGCTTGTCTCTGGAGGCGGCATAGCCAAACAGCCGACAAATCAAGCCACGGTAGGCGTAGGTTCCACAACTTCCACTTGCTGTGTCTATGACCGAAAGAGGTGTGTAGTTCAAACAAACAGTGGAGGGGTCTGATTCTATGCGTTCTAGAAATTCCAGTGCTTTTCCTTTGAGAAATAGATCAAAAGCAAATGGCAAAAACTCCAAGGGCGTGGCTTCAATGTCCGGCTTGGTGCAGCATCGTCCGCACCCCGTGAGGCAGCTAAGGCTCGACTGTGATTTGAAAGCGGCAATTTCTACTTCGAGGGAGCCAAACAACCGTTCGACCGCCCTCACTTTGCGAGCTATGGACATGAATGTATTTGATGGCAAAGGTAGATACGAAATGAGGAGATTGCTGGAAATTATTTTTGAGAGAGATGGAGAAAAATTCTAGCATCTAGCTCCATGAAACTGACAAATGGCTAATGGGGCCATGCCCGCTAGTGTTTGTTGGGCTCTGTAGATTTCTTCATTGTCGTTACAGCATCCGATATTAAAGAGTTCATTTGTTCGCGGATGTCCCAAGTCTCATAAGTTAAGAGGCTAAATGTTACATGAGTTGGTTTCTGAATGAAGCTCATCTCTTGAAAAAGTAAAGTATCTCTTGAAGTTGAGGTTACAGCAACCAAAGTCTGGTATTTAGTTAGGAAGTTGGTAGTTGAGTCAATAAAGTCCTCCAAGATTACTAGTTCATAATCAGCTAACTCGTATTCCTCTTCTAGGAAATATTGGGTTGGTTCACCAAAGTCAGAAAGTTCGGAAAGGGAGTCTCCTTTAAATGTTAAATATCGGTTCAGAAATTGTTCCTTTTCAATTATTCCAAGCATGTATCTGCCCGGAATTCTTGATTGAGCTTGTTTGTTGAAAATAGCACTGTCAAAGTCCGTTTTATCCATGAATTCATAGTTGTCATAGTACTCATAGAAGAAAAAACTGACCGTGTCTTGTTGATCCTTAACTAAGAAGTTGGTTCCTTCAGTTGATGTAGGTTTAGTTCCACAGGAAGCAATAAAGATTACTATGATTATAAAGCCGATTCTCATGTTGCAGATATGGAGCCCAACATTTATGTAAGCAGACTTCCGCTTACATACCATCAAATCTACCACCTAACCGACTCCTAAAAAATAAACGGCACAGGGCATCTTAGCCTTCTGGCATTCAACGGAGGTTTGCTTGGGTCAGCCAGGCTAAAGGAGTAGGTGAAAGAAATCTCATGTGCACCTCCGGTTCCTATTCCAAGATCAGAGAGGGTGTAATCGTAGCTATATCCCATAGACGTTCGGTCTTGCTTGATCCCGAGCATGAAGATCAACGATTCGGAGTTGGCCACTCCATCCACTTTTCTCACAGGTATGCCCCGATACCAAGCGCCTAGTAGCAAGGGCTCCAGCGTAATGAACGCTCCTACATCCAACTGATCGAATTCTCCCTGCGATCGGTAGCTGAAGCTTGGTGTCAGGCTTTTTTCTCGTGCGCCACTTCCACGCGTGGGGCCGGGGGAAGTACTGAACGGTATTTTGTAACCACCATGAATCGAGATTCTTCTGGGGAGGTTAGATACATCGCCAGTCAGCGATTCATTTGGTTCTGTGATGTGATGCACTGCACTTCCAATCCAGATGCGCTCGTTGAAGAAAATTCCCCCAAAAGCCAGATCAAAGAAACGTGCCTTTTCGCCTGTATTCAGCTCTGCCGTGGGATTCACCACATTTCCATTCGCATCGAATTGGTCACCGAAAGTGAGATTGGAAAAGTTCAAATCACGCGAGGTGTACGATACTTCCACCCCCGGACGGAAAGTCCACTGGTAGTTTAGCTGAAGCTGATAAGCATATTGCAGCCCGATGGTATTCGATTGGAGCCCCACAATTCCTTCCCTGTCATTGGTGAAAATCAGCCCCACGCTGCTGTACTGATCCTCAAAGTGATTGTCTATATAAAAAGAATACGTCTCGAATTGCGCATCAATATTCGGCCATTGGTTCCTGTAGTTCACTCCGAAGCTACCCTTCTGATGAATGCCCACCAGCGCGGGATTCAGATACATGGGGGCAGCATAGTACTGAGAAAACTGAGGGTCTTGGGCCGCCAAATTGTTGAAGAACAAAGCCAATAACCAAAAACACAAAATTCGCTTTACCTGCATCCTAAGGAATATGGGGTGAAATTATACAAAACAACCGAAGCTTTGAACTATGCAATACTGTAACGAGCAGAAGTACGTTAGAATTTCACACCAATCTATACTTTTGTTACATTAGGAAGGACATTCAAATGAACAGCGACCCTTACGAGAGAATGAGTGCAGCGACGAAAGACCGATTGGTCTTATTTATTGTGGGAATGGTGATGATGGCGGGTATTTCCTGGTCGCAGAATATCACCGAGACCCAGTGGTATTTTGGTAATTCCTCCCAAAATCTGGTTTTCGATTTAAACGGAAGGGGCGTAGCTATTCAGAATAATCAAGCGACACCATTTGGTCAGGCAGGTTCATCGGTCATTGTCGACCAATTCGATGGATCGGTTCTTTTCTACTCCGATGGTCAGCAAGTCTATGATAGAAGCCAAACATTGGTTTCTGGTGCCCTGAATGGTGACGCGACTTTGAATGTGCCGGTGGCTACCGCACCAGTCAGTGGTAATCCCGGCGAATATTATTTGTTCACCAATTCAGGAACCGATATCGAAGTGTCCATTGCAGACGCAAACACAAATGCAATCACCAGTCTGAATCAGGTGGTCAGTACCGGCCTCACCAATCCCGCGGAAGGAATGCTCATTGTACCGGCTGGCGATGGTGTGCTATTTTGGTTGATTACCCAAGATGTGAGCACCTTCGATTTTCAGGTCACCAGAATCGATGGCGGAGGAATTGGAGCAACTATTCCGTACGATTTTTCTCTAAATGGCCCAACTGCTGAAGCTGCACACTTCAGCTTCAATCAGGATTCTTCCCGGATTGCAGTAGCTCCAAAGACGGCCAATAGAAATGTCAAGATTTTGGATTTTGACGCGACCACAGGGCTGCTTTCCTTCGAACGGATAATCCAAAACACAGGATTCGATGACGGCCAAGGAGAGTCTGTTTATGACCTGGAATGGTCGAACGATGGATCCAAGCTTTATATTTCCCGTTACGGTTCTGCCGCCACGACTGGAAATATCTACCAGTATGATTTCGCCGATCCGGCGGCCATCCCAACATCCATTTTGACAGCTCCTCTTTTCAGAAGCTATGGTTTGCAGACCGCTCTCGATGGAAGGATATATCATTTGTATCAGGAAACTGGAGGTGCACCTTATTTACTTGGCAGAATAAATGAGTCCGATAGTGTGGCTGCTTTAGTGGCCTACGAGCCAATGGTTTTTACCGACGATTTTCAAGCTCAGCAATTTGCAAACTTCACAGGTGGCTATTTCTTCACTTTCAATGAATTGAACTTCACATACTTAGATAGTTGCCTGAATGACAACACCAAATATTTCCCAATTGTAGATCCTGTGCCACATCAGTATTTTTGGGGACTTGGAGACGGTACGCAAACCAACGCTGTTGCACCGATTCATGCCTACGATGCAAGTGGTTCTTACAATGTCACCCTGACCGCCACCATCAACGGCATCTCCCAATCCATTACTCAGCCGGTGCAGATAAGTGCCAATACGGCAACCGTTGACCTTGGAAATGACACTACCATTTGCGTCAATGAAATCTTAGTACTTGATGCGGGCCCAGGGGGCTCTTCTTATGTCTGGAGCAACGGAGGTTTTGGTCGCCTAACAAGCATTGATACCGCAGGAACGTATTGGGTAGAGAAAATTGGACCTGAAGGATGTCCCGCCTACGATGAAATTGTGGTCACGGAATATGGCGTCAATAGAACGGTGAATAACCAATGGTACTTCGGGGAAATGGCTGGGATTGACTTTACCGATGGGGCTACACCTATTACGGATGATAACATGATGTCTTCCGCCGAAGGATGCGCCACCATGTCCGACACGAATGGAGACCTGCTTTTCTACACGAACGGGAGCACCGTCTGGAACAAAGATCATCAGGTGATGATGAATGGAACCGATATAGGAGGCGATGAAACGGCAAACCAATCCGCCATCATCATGCCCTTTGCGGATGAAACGACGATGTTCTACATTTTCACCACGGAGGAGGTGCCGGGTGATGGGAGCTATCAGGCCAAGGTAGCCATAGTGGATATGAAAAGAGACACAGCCAGAGGGCAGGTGCTGATCAAGAACATTGCATTGAATAATTCAGGAACAGAAAAACTCAGCACGACATCAGTGACCGGTTCGGGTTGGCTATTGACACACGAGTCAGGGTCCAATATGTTTAGAACAAATTTTGTAAATGGTGATGGCATTTTAGCAAATGTTTACTCACCCGTCGGTGAGGTGCACGATGATACCGATCCTGTTCAAGCCACGGGAGCAATAAAATTCTCTAGCGGCGCTCAATTTATTGCGGCAACCTTACCCAGATCTACAGGTAGTTTCGTAGAGCTTTTTGATTTTGACCAAGCAACGGGCGCGGTTACCAATCCACGACTGATTGACCTTCAGGAAACCGACCCGGTCTATGGTGTGGAGTTTTCTCCCGATTTATCGAAGCTCTACCTCACCACCCTCTCAGCTACCGATTCAAAACTCATTCAACTGGATTTGGACAGCATCAATGCGCCTACAGCGGTTGCAGATATCCAAGGCTCTAAGTTCGATGGCTACACCACGGGAGCCAATTACGGCACCTTACAAACTGGACCAGACGGAACTATGTACATGGCCATAGATGGTTCGAATTCTCTCGGAACTTTGACAGCCCCAAACGTAGATGATGCGGGAGCCGGATTTAATGAAGATGGCTTTGATTTACTGACTCGCACAAGTGGTTTGGGACTACCCAATTTTGCCCAAGAAGAATCTTCTTCTGTGCAGGAACCTGCTATCACCGTCGATCTTGGGTGCTATGGCCAGCCATCAAGATTTTCAGGAACGGGAAGAGACAGCTCTATTGAAGAATATGTTTGGATTTTCGGAGACGGTACAATCGTTCAAGGGCAGGATACGGTTCATACATATGCAGCGCCGGGCACGTATAACGTTCAATTGCTCTTGACCAACCGATGCGACCAGGACACCACCATAACACAGCAGGTCATCATCTCGCCGGCTACAGAACGGCCGCAGGTTCCTTTGGACACGGTCATTTGCGATCAGCCGATTACATTATCTGCTTGGCCAGTTGATAGGGCCGGGTATACCTATCAATGGTCCACGGGAGAAACCACTCGCGAAATCCAGATTTTCCAACCGAATATCGTCACCGTTTTTATTGTGGATCCCAATGGCTGCCAATCTGAGGAGGTGTTTTCTTTCATTGCAGATGGCAGGCCGGAGGTTGACCTGGGCGCGGATGTCATCTATTGTCAAAACGATTCGCCCCCGGATTTGAATGCCGGAAATGCTGGTGCTTCCTATGAATGGCAAGTGGATGGAGTAGCCGTCGGAAACAATGTGACCCAGTCAATCAATACCTCTGTGGCAGGTCTTTTTGAATACACGGTAGCCGTTACTGATCCCCTGACAATGTGCGTGGGAAGAGATACCCTGAGCGTGAATGTATTGCCATTGCCTGACGTCACCTTTAATCCCTCACCCACTGGTGGTTGCGGGTTGGACGATGGTGCTATGGAATTGGTTTTCAACAACACGGGCAATTTCGACTATGAATTGCAGGGACCAACGCCAAGAGGCCCGGTAAATGTAGATGGCCCAACAACAGTCAATGAAACTCTTCTTGCTCCGGGGAATTATACAGCAGTAGTGACGAATACAGTCACAGGGTGCATCCGCACGGAAATTGTTCAGGTCGAAGATCCCACCGCTAATCTCAGTTTATCCACCACGGGAAATTGTGATGGCCAAGTGGAATTGACCATTAATTATGTAGGCAACTATTTTTATGACGTGCTTCAGGATGGAGTAGCTGTGGTCAGCAATGGCAGTGGAAATGGGGTAGTTGTTGTTCCAACACTTTTTGATCCGGGAACTTTAGATGTTGAGGTAAGAGACAACCCACCGAATTGTGTAGAGACGGAATCAATCACTATAGCTGCTGGCCCTGAACCAGCCTTCACGTTTGATGCCTTTCAGGAGATTTGTGGAACATCTGGGGATATTTTTGTGGTGGATGGCACAGGCGGAACCGCCACTTATAACTGGACAGGCCCTGGAATAGTAGGCTTATCAACAGGCGTTTCTGTTGAAGTCAATCAATCCGGCACGTATCAGGTGACCGCCTCTGAGGCAGCTTTTTGTGATAGAGTGGAGGATATCGAAGTAACGCTCAATGACGCGCATGACCTGATCGCAGAAGCAACTGGTGATGAGTGCGATGGAGAAATTAGACTATCCGCGAATGTTTCTAATGGGACAGGCCCTTATAGCTACTTGTGGAACACAGGCCAGCAATCGCAAGCATTTACAACTGATGTGGCCGGCACCTATTCAGTCACAGTGCGGGATCAATCCACCGGTTGTGAGGTAAACTCTGATCCTATTGATGTGGCTGTGGAAGAATTGCTTGAGGTTCAGATTTCCGCCACACCAAATTGCAATGACGGCAGTCGAATTTTCTTGGAGGCGATCCCTACCTATTCTACTGGAGTGACCTATTCATGGACAGGCCCTTCAGGAGCAATCAATTCTGGATCAGCGACTATATCCGCTTCGCAGCAGGGTGATTACACCGTTACAGCCACAAGCCCTTCTGGCAATTGCACAGCCACTGCTACATTCAATGCGATCATTACCCCAATTACCGAGGATGATTTATTGCTTCCATCGAGCACCTCTTTTTGTAGTGTGAATGCTGCCGTGCCGGGGGTATTCCTTGATCCGGGCGTATTCAATACCTACGAGTGGACGAAAGTGCCCGATCCTACGGTGCTCTCCACCGATCGACTGCTCTATGTCACCGAGCGAGGAACGTATCGGGTGGTGTTGTACAATGGGTTTACCTGCACGGTGGATCAAGTCACGGTAAGAGACGATTGCAACCCGAAGATTTTTGCTCCAACGGCTTTCACTCCGAATGAGGACGGTCTCAATGATACTTTCAGGATCGTTCCAAATTCTGATGTTCAGAACTTCGAAATAGTGATTTCAAACCGATGGGGTGAGCCGGTCTTTAAGGCAACTGATCAGACCTTTGAGTGGGACGGAATGCTAAACGGAAACCTCTTGCCACCTGGCACCTATGCCTATGTCATGAGGTTTAGCAGCACGGTTGATACGTCCATTGGCAAACAGGAGCAGTACGGAGCGGTTGTATTAGTGCGATGAAAAAAATCCTTTACGTTTTAATTCCTGCGGCTGTTCTGATAATGGTTTATTACTCCAAGTCGGGGGGGCAATCTTCGGAAGAGTATGAAAAATTCATCCTCGATGAGCGCGAGAAAAAGGCTGATTTTCTGAAGTCGAGTTCTCAGAGTCCCTTTGTGGTGGCGAAGCATGAGGTCGGTGAATTTTCCTATTTCCCTATTGATCAGAAATGGAAGGTGGTGGCCAAAGTAGAAAAAATCACTACCAGACAAACCGTGAATGTGAGCAATAGCGATGGTACGAGTCAGCGCTATTTGAAATTTGCCTGGCTTCACTTCAAAATAGATGGTAAGGAATTGAAACTCTTGGCCTTGAAGCCAATGTTCAGCCCGGGCTATTTTCTAGGATTCTCAGATGAAACCAGCGGAGCTTCCACCTATGGAGGTGGTCGCTACTTGGACATCCCGGATATCAGAGGAGATCGTGTGACGCTGGATTTTAACCTTGCTTACAACCCATTCTGTGCGTATGTCGCAGATTATTTTTGTCCTTTTCCTCCGAGAGAGAATATTTTATCTGTTGCGGTGGAGGCAGGGGAAAAAGCCTACCTAAAATAAAGCTGCCAGTATTGAAGTCATTCCGAAGGAATCTTTGTTCAATGGAGGCTATCTTTAGAACCAACGACCATGCTCCGACCTAAAAGCGTTTTTCTTCTTTGCCTGTTAATCGTAGCGGGCTGCAAAACCATCCGTCACACAACCATGACCGGGGATCCCATCTACTTTGAAAAAGAGGCTACTCTGATTTTTGCAGCCATTCCCGATAAGACGGACAAAGAATCTTTGGTGGTCTTTGAGGCTGTAGCCCAGCATCTCAAAGACGAATGCCTTACGCTTATGCTCATTCCTGAAATGGATTATGATTTGCAGCTCAGAGGAATCAGCGCTGATTCAGTGGTGTTGGGTGATCCCGAGAATTTGCGAAAACTAAATGATTGGATTCCCAATGCTTATTTGGTTGAACTAATCCCCGTTATAGGGCCGTATGCCAGCTCCCAAAGCCAAGTTGGTAAATCCAAACTCACCACCAGAGTTCGGTCCGTTCAGTCAAATCAAACGTGGGAATATCTGACCATGGCAGAAATCACGAGTGTAAAACTCAATGAGAAAGCAGTGAATGTTTTTGCCTCCCCTTTCTATTTGGGCGTTCGCGAATCCTTGGATTATATAGTGGAGATAAGCGTAGTTCCGTGTCATTAGATATTTCTAATTATTAGTTTCACCGACGATTTGAAAAATATTTATCTTCTTTCATTAATTACCTTTTTAAGCTGTAGCACAACGAAGTTCACACTAGCCGAGGGACAAGTCGCTCTTTATGTTCCTCAAAACTCCATTGTTCTTGTTAGACAAATGCCTGGTAATTCTGAATTGGAATCTCAACAGCTTTTTGATAAGATGTCCGAAAAATTGAGTTCACAATGCATAAGGTTATTGTATGTGCCCGAAATGCAATATGATTTTGTCGCGAGTGGCATTGATATGGAAGCACTTTTCTCAGGTGATTCAACAAACCTTGCCAAACTCAGAGAATGGATGCCAAGAAGTTATTTTCTAAGTGTACATATGGGGTATGACAGGTGGAAAAACAGAATTGGCGGAATTGACCTTAACGAGGCTAACACCAACAACACATACCAGCCGACCAGAGAAGCAGGACTTTACACAACACTACAATCTGTTTCTGACCTTACAGCAGTATGGTCGTTTAAGACGGATACTGAAGTAGATGGCATAAGTTATGGCGATGTTGGGGTCAATTTGTCGGGAACGGCCATCAAGAAAGCCTTCAACAAGACCATCGCCCATTTGGATGAAAAGAGTTTCGCCGATTGCGAATAGAATTACAAGTCTTCTTATCCTTTGGTCATCCTAGTTGACTAATCTATTTTTGCCGACTATTCATTTGACCTATGCAAATCTCCCTTAGTTGGCTTAAAGAATTCATCGACATTGATCTTTCTCCCGAAGAACTGTCAACGCTCCTGACGGACACAGGTCTGGAGGTGGAAGGCTTGGAGAAAATAGAGAAAATTCCTGGCGGACTTGCTGGGATTGTGATAGGCGAAGTGCTGGAATGTGAAAAGCACCCTGTTAATTGTTCATAATTCGCCACAATCAATTCGTTGATTAAGTTTGGACTGGTTTTTTCTTTATTCAATTGAGGAACTTCGCTTTTTTTATTCTGATACTAGGTTTCGCCACAAGTTGTAAAACTGTTAAGTATACAGTTGCTCGTGGACAACCATTTTATTTCGCAGCATCACCTACTTTGATTGTAGCTCCTGTTGCGGGCCAATCTGATAAAGAATCATTAGAAGAATTTCACGGAGTAAAAAAATTTCTGGAAAGTGAGTGCGTGGAGGTGAAATACTTACCTGAACTTGACTATGAGTTGAAAGTGCAAAACATCGATGCGGATTTGCTCCTCCAAGGAGATCAAATTGCATTAAAAAGATTGAGCGAATGGATGCCTAATTCTTATATTCTAAAACTAAGAGTGATTGAGAATGTAGTCAAGGGTGGGCCAGTAAGAAGTTCTGGAGATAAAATTTATCCTAATGATTCTTCAACTCCGGTAAGAAAATCAAAATGGTTCGCGGAGATTCGCTCAACTAATCCTAGCGAATATTGGGCTTACCAAACGGAAGCAAAAATTAACAGTGTTATAATCGATGGAAGGGGGGTGAATATTTTTGCTTCAGCATATTATCTTGGTCTTAGAAGAGCAATTGAATATATGGCGGCAATTTGCATACCTGATTGTGACTAGTCTTCTTATCCCTTGGTCATCCTAGTTGACTAATCTATTTTTGCCGACTATTCATCTGACCTATGCAAATTTCCCTTAGTTGGCTTAAAGAATTCATCGACATTGATCTCTCTCCAGAAGAACTGTCAACGCTCCTGACGGACACAGGTCTTGAAGTGGAGGGCTTGGAGAAAATAGAGAAAATTCCTGGCGGACTTGCCGGGATCGTGATAGGCGAAGTGCTGGAATGTGAAAATCACCCTGACGCAGATAAGCTCAAAATCACGAAAGTAGATATAGGTGCTGGTGAACCTTCACCCATCGTGTGTGGGGCGCCTAATGTGGCCAAAGGACAGAAGGTAGTTGTCGCCACGGTAAACTCCACGCTTTACCCAACAGACGGAGAGCCTTTCAAAATCAAGAAGGCCAAAATCAGAGGCGAAGTTTCTGAAGGAATGATATGTGCCGAGGATGAGATTGGTCTTGGCGCTAGTCATGCAGGCATTATGGTACTGGATACTGATTTGCCAAATGGCACCCCGGCTTCCGAGCTTTTCAAACCTGAGGAGGATTGGGTGTTTGAAATTGGCCTCACGCCAAATAGAGGAGATGCAGCCTCTCATCTTGGATCAGCCAGAGATGTGAGAGCAGTGACTGGAAAACCACTTCACATTCCATCATCTAAAGAGCTAGATATCAAAATTGACAATCCAATCGAAGTAGTGGTTGAAGATCAGGAAGGAGCACCAAGGTATTCTGGAGTTACAATTAGAGGGGTTGAGGTTAAGGAATCACCAGAGTGGTTGAAATGGAAACTTAGAGCTATTGGCTTAGAGCCAATCAACAACATTGTAGATGTGACCAATTACATGTGTCACGGTTGGGGTCAACCGATGCATGCGTTTGATGCCGACAAAATCAAAGGAGGAAAAGTAGTAGTTCGGACTATGCCGAGTGGCACTAAGTTCACCACGCTGGACGAGAAGGAGCAAACCCTTCATGAGAAGGATTTGATGATCTGCGATACGAAGGATGGAATGTGCATCGGTGGAGTGTTCGGAGGAATTAACTCGGGCATTACGAATAGCACCAAAAATATTTTCTTGGAGTCGGCTTATTTTTCGCCGGAGTACATCCGAAACACGGTGCAAAGGCACGGACTTACCACAGACGCATCATTCAGATATGAGCGAGGTGCCGATCCTGAGATCACGGTGGAGGCGCTGAAGTATGCTGCTAATCTTATTCTGGAAGTGGCGGGTGGTCATGTTGCCTCGGAGATCGTGGACATTTATAAGAAAGTCGAACCAGTTCAGATCGATACTACTTTCAAGAATTTTCATCGGCTGATTGGGAAGCAATTGCCGAATGCTGAGATTGTAAGCATCCTTGAATCTCTCGATATCAAATGCGAGAAGGTGACCGAAACAGGTTTCACGGCAGTTGTAGCAGCTTATAGAAACGACGTGACCAGAGAAGCTGATTTGGTGGAGGAGGTTTTAAGAATCTACGGCTTCAACAATATTGAGCTTGAGGAAACCGCAGGAGCCAGCTACCTCGCTGAGTTCGATGAATACGAGCCTTACCGAGTGCGTCAGCATCTCACGAATTTCCTTGCAGGAAAGGGCTACAACGAGATTTTAACCAATTCCATTGTGCACCCAGACTATGAGTCTAAGGTGAAAGTGAATGCCGCCCAAGGCGTTGAAATCATCAATAAGTCGAGTGAGGATTTGGCCTTTATGAAAACCTCACCTGTTCATTCCGGCCTGGAAGTGGTTCGCCACAACATCAACCGCCGGATGCCGAATCTTAAGTTATTCGAGCTGTCAAAAACGTATCAAAAAGTCGAAGCGGGCTACCAAGAGGATGCCTTCCTCTGCCTGTATGCTACCGGAGATTTTGAGGAAGAGACGTGGCTGAGAGAAACCAAGTCCGTGACTTTTCAGGACATGATGGGATCAGCCCTGGCTGCTTTGCAGAGTCTAAGAATCACGAATGTGAAAACGGAGGTTTTGGAGGCTGATGATCTTTTCGTGACCGGACTTTCGTTGAAGGTAAATGGTAAACATATTGGTCGGGCGGGAGTGCTTCAAGGCAAGCTTTTGAAGCACTTTGACATTAAGCAAAATGTCTTCTACGCAGAGCTGAATTGGGTAGCAATTATGAAATTGGCGGGTGGTCAATTTGAGTTTGAACCGCTCGCAAAATTCCCAGAAGTGCGCCGAGATTTGTCCTTAGTTGTGGATAAGTCAATAAGTTTTCAACGTATTGAGCACATTGCTTTTAACTCAGCAAAAAAATTGCTAAATCGTGTAAATGTTTTCAGCGTCTATGAAGGAGACAAAATTGAAGCAGGCAAAAAATCGTATGCCGTGAGCTTCTTCCTTCAAGACAAATCAAAAACATTGAACGACAAATTGATTGAAAAAGTCATGTCGGGTTTGATGCAGGATTTTGAAAAGGAAATAGACGCTGTAATAAGAAAGTAATCGATGAGCAAAGAAGTGCTGTATAGGGAAATCACCAACCTCGAAAGAAAGATCAATCTTCTTCTTTCGGAGCACTCCCGACTCAAAGAACAACTTGATTTCAAAGATCAGGAAAACCAAAAACTGAAAGCCAAGTTGGAGTCACAGGATGCGAAGTTGAGCACCTTTCAGAATAAGATTAATATTAGTAAAATTGTAGGGAACACGGCAGCAGGGAAAGAGGACTCAGAAGAGTTGAAAAAAGTGTTGGACGAGTATATAAATGAAATAGACAAGTGTATTGCTCATTTGGGCGAAGCGTAAAACCAAATGGCAGAACTATCTATAAAAATTAGAATTGGTAATAGGGAGTATCCCATGAAAGTGGCGCCTGAAGACGAGGAGCGGATACGAAAAGCGGGGAAAATTCTACACGAGAAAATAAAATCTTACCGAGAACAATTCGGTATTGATGACAATCAGGACTTGCTAGCAATGGTTGCCTTTGATTGTCTGGTAGAAAAAATGAAAATGGAAGAAGTGACGTCAGATTCTGACGACACGGCTCTCAATCATGTCACCCGTCTGAACCAACTCATCTCGGACAATCTGTAATCTTCTTGGCTCATTTCTCAGGTCGTTAGCTAACTAACCTGAATCAAATGGACGTAATAGCAATAGGAATTGGAGTCGGTGCGCTGATACTCGGCGTGATCATCGGCAAAGTGGTTCTCGGTGGCTCTGGAGCCAAAATCAAAGAAGCTGAAGCCGAGCGTGATCGTCTGATCAAAGAAGCTCAATCCACAGCCGAGCAACTAAAAAAAGACAAAATGCTGGAGGCCAAAGAGCACTTCATCAAGCTGAAATCAGAGTTTGAGGAAGAAGCTTCTCGAAAGAAAAACCTGATCATTACCAACGAGAACAAGATCAAGCAGCGAGAGGCCAATGTCAACAAACAAATGGAGCAAGCCAAGCGAGCTGAGACAGAAGTCACCGAACTAAAAGCTAAACTCGCCACTCAGCTAGAAATCGTAAAGGCTCGAAAGGACGAATACGAAAAACTAAAAGATCAGCAGATCAATATTCTGGAGAAGGTCGCGAATATCAGCGCCGAAGATGCCAAGGAGCAACTGGTGGAAACCCTGAAGAGTGAGGCTCAAACCAAGGCCACCGCTCACATCAAAGACATTCTTGAAGAAGCCAAACTCACCGCTACCAAGGAAGCCAAGAAAGTAGTTATCGAGTCCATCCAACGAACCGCCACAGAGCATGCCATTGAAAACTGTGTGTCCATTTTCAACATTGAAAGTGACGACATCAAAGGAAAAATAATCGGGCGTGAAGGCCGAAACATTCGAGCCTTGGAGGCCATGACGGGCATAGAAATAATTGTAGACGATACACCAGAGGCCATTATCATTTCAGGCTTTGATCCCGTGCGTCGTGAGATTGCACGACTCAGCTTGCACCGCCTCGTTCAGGATGGAAGGATTCACCCTGCAAGGATCGAGGAAATCGTGGAAAAAACGACCAAGAACATCGAGGAGGAGATTGTAGAAATTGGAGAACGAACTGTCATTGACTTGGGAGTGCATGGTCTGCATCCCGAACTCATCAAGATGGTAGGACGAATGAGATTCAGATCATCGTATGGTCAGAACCTGCTACAACATTCGCGCGAAGTGGCTAACCTCTGCGCTACCATGGCCTCAGAACTTGGCGTGAGCTCCAAGCTGGCAAAGCGGGCAGGACTACTTCACGACATTGGAAAGGTGTGGACGGAAGAGCCAGACAAGCCTCACGCGATTGTTGGGATGGAGCTGGCTCAGAAGTACAAGGAAAACGCAGAAGTGTGCAATGCCATCGGCGCTCACCACGACGAGATAGAAATGACCTCTTTGATTTCGCCTCTCGTGCAGGCCTGTGATGCCATTTCGGGTAGCCGACCAGGCGCGCGCCGTGAGATCATCGAGCAGTACATCAAGCGACTGAAAGACTTGGAAACTCTTGCTCTTGGGTTTGATGGCGTCAACAAATGCTACGCCATTCAAGCCGGTCGCGAACTGCGGGTGATGGTGGATGCTGAAAGCGTTTCAGATAAGGTAGCCGGAGAATTGTCCTTCAATATTTCTCAGAAAATAGAAAAGGAGATGCAGTATCCCGGTCAAATCAAGGTGACGGTGATAAGAGAAACGAGAGCCATTGCTTTCGCCAAATAAAAAATATCTCTACCTTCATGCCCTCATCAAATTATCCTAAAATGAAGAATGTATTTATCGCCTTGATTTGTGTGCTTGTACTTGCTGCCTGTGGAGGTGGTGCAGGTGGAAACGAGCCAAAAGATGTGGCCATCAATTTCAACAAAGCACTTGCTATCGGTGACATTGAAACCGCTAAGAAATATGCATCGGAAGATTCTCATCAACTGCTCGGCATGATGGCCGGCATGATGTCTATGGCACCCGATTCGGTGAAAGAAGCAAATAAGGACCTAGAGTTCAAGTTTGTGAGAGACTCAATTGTAGAAGACCGAGCGTGGGTTTGGTTAGAAGCTGATCAAGAAGGAGGAGAGGCTGAAGCTGTAGAACTCAAGCAAATTGATGGGGAGTGGAAGGTCGTTTTTGCCAAAAATTAATTCTCTTAGGACTACTGCTTTCTTGTAGCCCAAAAACATCAGAACCATTATCGTTCGACGCGAGTCTTCTGCAAAACGGAGACTTGATTTGTCGATACGGTAATGGTTTTTTTTCTAAATACTTCCGGCAAGTGTCAGACTCTGTGACACGCTATTCTCACGTCGGGATGGTGCACGTCACTAAAGATTCCATTCACGTTATTCACTCTGAAGCAAGTGAGCTCACGTTTGAGGGGTACGTTCGTCGCGAGCCGCTGAATGTATTTTTGAAAGACGTCAGAACCTGGGGGATTTATCGCCTCGATCGATCAGACTCCATCAGAAGCCTGGTGATTGACGTGGCGCTTGACTACCATGAGCAGCGCGTGCCATTCGACATGGATTTTTCTTTGGACAATGATGACATCTACTGCACGGAGCTAATTGGCCTTTGTTTTAACAAAATTCTTGGAGACGATTTCATGCCGCCTGCCACCACCCTCATGGGCAAAAAAGGCTATTCCGTCGACGACACTTTTCTCGTAGATGGAATATTTGAGGTTGCTCGCTCGGAAGAGTCGGAGTAAACCTTGTTACTCTGCGCTTTTAAGATATTTTTGCAGTCCTTATAAACCAACCCCAAATGAGCGTTTTAGTCAATAAAGATTCCAAAATAATTGTTCAAGGTTTCACCGGATCGGAGGGTTCCTTCCATGCCGAGCAAATGATCGAGTACGGATCGAATGTGGTAGGTGGAGTGACCCCAGGAAAAGGTGGTCAGAAACATCTGGATCGTCCCGTTTTCAATACGGTGAAAGAAGCCGTTGATGCAACGGGCGCCAACGTGACCATTATTTTCGTGCCGCCGGCATTTGCTGCCGACGCGATCATGGAAGCGGCCGATGCAGGCATCAAAGTGATCGTGACGATTACGGAGGGAATCCCGGTGAAAGACATGGTAAGCGCCAAGCCTTACGCCAAGTCGAGAGGAGCCGTGCTTATTGGCCCAAACTGCCCGGGAGTAATCACCCCGGAGGAGGCCAAGGTTGGAATCATGCCAGGGTTTGTTTTCAAAAAGGGAAGAGTAGGTATCGTATCGAAATCAGGAACGCTTACCTACGAAGCAGCTGACCAGGTAGTGAAAGCAGGACTTGGCATCTCTACAGCGATCGGAATAGGTGGTGACCCAATCATCGGCACGTCTACCAAAGAAGCAGTGCAGATGCTCATGGAAGACCCTGAGACAGATGGTATCGTGATGATCGGGGAGATTGGTGGACAGTACGAAGCGGATGCAGCCAAGTGGATCAAAGAAAATGGAAACAAGAAACCTGTCGTTGGCTTTATCGCCGGACAGACGGCACCAGCCGGAAGACGAATGGGACACGCAGGAGCGATCATTGGAGGGAAGGACGACACGGCAGCAGCCAAGATGAGAATCATGGGTGAGTGCGGCCTTCATGTAGTGGACTCACCTGCGGATATCGGAGCGGTGATGAAGAAAGCGCTAGGATAAGCATTAGGAAATAATTGGATTTAAGAAGGTCAGCAAGAGCTGATCTTTTTTTGTTGTGTGCACTTTGGTGCTATGGGTTTCGTTCAGAAAACTCTTTTAGAATTGGTTGGGCCTTTTCAGCGTCTTTTTGCATTATAAAGACTTCAACTTTTCCAGTTGATCCAAATCCGGAAGTCCGTGCGGATTCGTTTTCATTTTTAAGAAAGGAGCCAATGTCGGCAGTTTCTAGTAGTCCTTTCAGAATGGACGCTGTAATCTCCGTGCCTGTAAAAACTAAAGTCAGTTGTTCGTTGCTTTTCATTTTTCATCGGTTTTTATACTACAAGTTACGCTTCGCTAAACTTGTGGGCAGGTGAAGAGGAGAAATTTATCCTCTCCGTCATTCTGAGCGAATCCCGATGATAATCGGGAGAAGCGTGAGAATCTTCTGGCTAGGGAAACGATAGATTCGAAAACACCGCCAAGTTCAGAGGAAGCGACAATGGTTAGTTCAGGAAGTAAACAAGTCTGAATTCTTAGCCTTGATATTGTCAATTTTCTCGGTAATTTCAACTATTTGTCTCTGACGTATTTCTTCCAGTTGTTTGCTGAGTTTTATGTTTCTATAGTCATTCTCCAAGTGATATAAACTGTCCATGTAATGATCTACAGCTTCTTTGAAATGGCTTTTGAACTCCGATTTCTCACCAAGTTCGCGGTGATCTAGATATTTTGGACGGCTTTTTTTCTTTTTACTGTCAGAAGCCAAAACAATTATTAAACCAATGAATGGACTTAACAAAAGAGCCCAAAAAAGAGCCCATCCAAAACCAATTTTTTTGTTATTGCCCAATACTCCAATCAATATTGAGAAAACCAACCAGATGATGAATACCATATTTTTTTAAGTTTATGTTTTATGAATTGATCTAATGACTATTTATTGATAATCAATACAAGGCGCATCCTTATCAAATATACCTCTTTGTTCTGATCCATTGACATTCCCTTTCCCTCGCTATCTTTAACCTTCACCTAACCCAAAATCCATGAAACGAATACTTTTCCTGTTAGCTCTTTGCGCAGCTTTCGCACTTTCTGCTCAGCAGTACATCATCCATGCCGGCACGCTCATAGACGGTGAGTCGGACAAGGTGCTCACCGAGATGTCCATCATCGTGGAGGGCAATCAGATCATTGATGTGCAGAAGGGCTATGTGTCCGGAGGCAATGTGATCAACCTAAGAGGAGCCACGGTCATGCCCGGCTGGATAGACATGCACGTGCACGTAGAGGGAGAGACCAGCCCTGACCGGTATTTGAAGCGCTTCACTCAGAATCCCACCGACCTTGCCTATGAAGCAGCCGAGATAGCCGAACGTACGCTGAATGCCGGTTTTACCACCATTCGGGATTTGGGAGGTTCTGGCGTCAATGTCTCTTTGAGAAACGCCATCAACAAAGGCCTCACCGTGGGGCCAAGGATTTTTACTGCGGAGAAAAGTCTGGCCGTCACGGGTGGGCACGCTGATCCCACGAATGGCTATCGCTCAGACTTGAAAGGTGATCCGGGACCGAAAGAAGGCGTGGTAAATGGCGTGGCAGATGCGCGCGAGGCGGTGCGACACAGATACAAGAACGGAGCAGACTTAATCAAGATTACTGCCACGGGTGGTGTGCTCAGTGTGGCCAAGGATGGAACCGGTCCGCACTTCAGCGAGGAGGAAATCCGGATGATCGTGGAGACGGCTAAGGATTTGGGTTTTCATGTGGCGGCACATGCGCATGGAGACGAAGGAATGCAGCGCGCGGTGAGGGCAGGAGTGAAGACCATCGAGCACGGCACCTACATGAGTGAGACCACCATGGACCTCATGATTAAAATGAACGCCTACTACGTGCCCACAATCACAGCAGGTAAGGAGGTAGAGGAAAACGCCAAGAAGCCGGGCTACTACCCGGAAATGGTGGCAGAGAAAGCCCGAGTGATTGGGCCACAAATCCTGAGCACTTTCTCCAAGGCGTATAAAAAGGGCGTGCCGATTGCATTCGGTACGGATGCTGGCGTATTCAAGCACGGAGAGAATTACCGAGAGTTCATTTATATGGTGGAGGGAGGTATGCCTGCGATGGCGGCCATCAAGTCGGCCACTTCTATGAATGCTGATGTACTGGGCATGGGAGATGAGCTTGGGAAGGTCAAGAAAGGATTCTTGGCAGACCTGGTGGCCGTACAGGGAAATCCAATCGAAGATATCGAGGTGATGGGAAAGGTAGTCTTCGTGATGAAAGACGGGGTGATCGTGAGGCAGTAGTAATAATTCCTCCCTTGAGGGAGGTTAGGAGGGTGTTTTGAACTATTGTTTTATTCTCAACTACTCCTAAAATGTGTCACATTGAGCCTATCGAAATGGACATGCTCAAATTTTTTTTTTGAATTAAGCAAGAAACCCCGCGCGCAGCGCAGCTGCGCGCGGGGTTTTCATTTTAAAACTTGGCCGTTACCGAAAGGATAAAGTTTCGCCCGGCTCCAGACATTCCCGAACTATACGGTCGATACCGCTGATCGGTGATGTTCTCAATCCCGGCACTGGCACTCAAAAAGGACTTGATCTGATATTGCCCTTTTAAGTTGAGTGTGTACCAAGAAGGCGCGTAAGCATCTCCATTGGCATCCAGCGCATAGATTTCTGTCTTTCCTCTTTCCTCTTGAGCGAGTTGCTTGTTTGTTCTCTGACCCTGATAAGCAGCATACAATTGCACATCCAATTTGTTGGTTGCGTAAGTCAGTCGGGTTACCCCAAAGATCGGGGCTGCATGACGAGACGGACTTTTAGAGCCATCATCCAATTCCTCTCTTCCTCTCTGAAAATTCAGATCCGAGGAAAAGATAAAAGCACCCGGCAGGTTGATCTCCACACCCACTTGAAGACCGTACACCTTGGCATTGGCCGCATTTTGAATGGCTTGCACTTGACTCAGCTCTCCGTCGTACTGGATGCTGTCCTGTCCATTCAGGGTGAAATCACGTCGAACCATCGCGTTGTTAAGAATCGTGTAAAAGGCCGTCACGTCGATCTTGGCAAATTCGCCAAACACTTTCCCTACATCTATATCCAAATTGTAAGCATATTCTGCCTCCAAATCAGGATTTGGCACGGTGACAGCCCCTGGCTCAGAATCGAATACCTTCCCTACGTCATCTACATTGGGTGATCGGAAGGCCGTGCCAAAGTTTGTACTCAGTATCCATGAATCGGAAGGGCGGTACACCGCACCAATGCTTCCCGTTAGCGAGCCTTTGTTGATGGTGGCGCTCGTGAAAGGAAAGGGGTAATACTCTGTGCTGAATGCTGCGTCGAGTAGAAACTGATTGTACCTGAGGCCAGCTTGCACCATGACTTGATCAGAAAATTTGTACTGATCGTTCAGGTAAGCACCCATGGATTGCCACGATGATTCCGGGTAGCGTGCGGGTCCATCAACAGATGATCCATCGGAAATGTCCGTCACTTTCCCTGTGGAGGTCACATTGTTCAGCACATACTCCAAGCCGTAGTTCACGCGATGTTTTGTGCTGAGGGACTTGGTGAAATCAATATTGACGGAATACGCCTGAACGTTTTCTGCTTGCGTGTTTCGTTCGGTATCATTGAGCGTTCGATCGATGCGACTTTCTTCAAAAGATTGCTGCGCTAGCCGTATCGTCATTTGATTGTAAAAAGATCCGCCACTATAGGTCATGCTCAGGTTGTTCATCATCCATTTTTGAGGACCATAGTTCCACTCACCATATCGGGCCGTTCCGTTTCGAACTCTGTTATGCCGATCGTATCGACCGTAGGGTGAGGTCTCTGAATAGTGAAAGCCATATTCAAAATCCCAATTTTTGTTGGGTTGGAAGCGTGCTTTTTGCATCACATTGATTTGCGAATAGGCTGTCGGAATTTGAAGGAGTGGATCGCTTTGGTTCACGACCTCATCTGTGCCATTTCTGCGCCGAACGTAGTACGGCTTCACATACTCAGCAGAGCCGTTGCTTCCTTGTCTGAGGTGGTCGTAATTCCACGAACTCACACTTGTGACAAATGCCCATTTTCGCAAACCGATGTTCACATCGAAATGGCCGGTTTGTTCATTGTTAGCCGTGGCGTATCGTGTGACCGCCTTCCCTGAGACAAGTGCTTTTTCATCCAGAGAAAACTGAGGTGTCAGCGTCTGAAAATTCATCACACCACCCACGGCATCACTGCCATAGATCACCGAGCCGGGCCCAAAAAGGACTTCCGTACTTTGCGTGGCAAATGGATCGAGATTGATGACATTTTGCAAATTGCCACCACGAAAAATCGCTGTGTTCATCCGCACCCCGTCCACGGTGTAGAGCAGCCGATTGGTAGCAAATCCACGAATCATGGGGCTGCCACCTCCTTGCTGGCTTTTTTGGATGAAGACCTTACCCGAGACCCCAAGTAGGTCAGCGGCCGTTTGTGGGTTTTGTAGTGCTATTTGCTCAGGTGTTACAGAGGCAATCTTCGCTGGGACATCTCCAGAAACTTGCCGCCACTTGGTGGCAGACACCACCAGCTCTTCCAAGTTGAAGGAAGCAGGCTCAAGATCGAGTGAGGAATTTGCAACTAACTCCGTGTAGCTGACAATAGTCGGTTTGTAACCCACTGATCGGATGACGATTTCTTCGTCATTTGAGAAATCTGAAATATCCACCTGTCCATGTGCATTCGTCGTAGCGAAAGCATTGTCGCTCAGCAGGGTAGCACCTGGTACCGGTTCCCCTGTTTCATTGTTTTTGATGGTAATAGTCTGTGCGTATCCACAAAATGAAACCGTTCCTAGCAGGCAACAGATGAAAAATTTTAATGCGATTTCTTTCAAGCCTCAAATATGTTAAATGAACCTTCGAATTCTAAGTGCGGAGATTGATTTTGGGCATAAAAAAACCTGTCTAAAAAAGACAGGCTTAAATTTTTGCGAAGAAAACTACGCTTAGGCGATAGTTACATTCACAGCGTTAGGGCCTTTTCGACCTTCTTCTACATCGTAGCTTACTTTGTCGCCCTCAGCAATGTCGTCATTACATCCATTCACATGGACAAACACATCTTTTCCTCCTTCGTCAGGAGTGATAAAGCCAAAACCTTTATCGTTATTAAAAAATTTTACAGTTCCGTTACTCATTATAAATAAAAATTGATATTAAGCGGCAAATGTACGCTATAAAAGCTCCCTACGCAGATTTATTTTGAAAACGTCAATATTAGTCGCTCAGCTTAAGTTCTAGAGTTTCTCACCGAAACACTATTCATGGCTTTTGCCACAGCAGTTTTAATAGAAAATTCAAGTCTGAAGAATCATTTACGGCAATCTTGGGCGGATTGTGGATAAACCTGTGCAAAACCCGGTGGATAACCGTGGTATAACTCAGTTCAAAACTTGTTGAAAACTAGGTAGTTAGAAAATTTGGAGATGTAAAATTAGGTACTACTTTAGTATCACCAAGGGAGAGATAGGAAGTCGAAACCAAGAGGTTTCAAACGTGGAGAGGGGAAGTTGTTGGGAGCTAAGGCAAACAACATCGAAGCTCGAAAGGTTGTGCGGAGAACGCAGGTTGAGTTTACTCAGCAAAACGCTTCGCAAGACATCCGAACTGCAACTTGGAATGTCACGAATGCCACGGTATTCGTGAGGTTGGAAGGGCATAATCTTCAGCAATGAAGTTTATGCCCTTTTTGTTTTCTATCGGTCGATTTTACGGATCACTTTTGCAGGGTTCCCTGCTACGAACACATCGTCCTCTACATTCTTGGTCACAACCGCTCCTGAGCCTATCACCACTCTATTTCCAATGGTAACCCCTGGGTTAATGATTGCCCCACCACCTATCCACACATCATCTCCAATGGTCACGGGTTCTCCGAACTCTCGCCCGCTCGATCTTTCTTGTGCATTCAAAGGATGAGTGGCTGTGTAAATCTGCACACCAGGCGCCATCATTACGCGACTACCAATTTTCACCGTACAAACATCCAAAATGCAGCAGTTGAAATTCATAAATACATCGTCACCTACTTCGATATTCGTTCCATAATCACAATAGAAGGGTGGTTCGATCCAGAGACCCGAACCCGACGGCCCGAAAAGCTCATAGAAAAGTCGATCCCTCGTTTCCTTTTGATCGTCACCAGTCGAGTTGATCTGTTGAAATAACCTCCGGGCCTGGAGCCTTTCTTCCATTAATTCAGGGTCTCTAGGGTTATACATTTCCCCGGCAAGCATTTTTTCCTTTTCTGTCATTTTGATCTTTATCTTTATTGGATGAGAAAAATTACATCAATCCTCTTGCTTCTGCTGGTTTTCACGGCCAAATCACAAGGCATAATAAAAGAGAGTCTCGTCATCGAAAGTAAAATTTTGAAGAAAAGTGTGGAATACAGCATGTACCTCCCATATGACTATGAACAATCTACCCGAAGCTATCCGATTTTGTATTTGCTCCATGGATTTACTGACGATGAGGGCGGATGGACACAATACGGCGAAGTAAAAAAGATTGCTGATTCGATGATGGGTGATGTAAATGTGACTGATATGATCATCGCCATGCCTGATGGGGGGGTGAGTTTATATGTCAATTCGTACGATGGCAAAGTGCAGTACGAGGATTTTTTCATCAAAGAATTTATGCCAACCGTGGAGGCGGAGTATAGAGTGCGGGCTCAGAAGAGATTCCGAGCTGTTGCAGGCTTGTCGATGGGCGGACATGGCACACTCATGTATGCCATTAAATACCCTGAGCTATTCGCGGCGGCAGCTCCACTGAGTGCGGCGGTTATCAAGTCAGAAGATTTGGTGAAGATTCCGCAAGGAAATTACGATGGGTATCATGGGCCGGTTTACGGGAAAGGAAATGTCGGAGAAGGTCGATTAACAGATCACTACAAGGCCAACTCAACGTTGTTTTTGGTGGAATCTACCGATCCGGAGAAGCTAAAAACGGTGAGGTGGTACATCGACTGTGGAGACGATGATTTCTTGATCAAAGGAAATATGGCTTTGCATGCATTGATGCTCGACAAAGGCATTCCGCATGAGTTCAGAGTAAGGGATGGAGCACACAACTGGACTTACTGGCGAGCGTCACTTCCCGAAGTTTTGAAATTCGTGAGCGCCAGTTTTCACCAATTCTAGTTGGTCAGCTCCAGTTCGTAGCGCCTTTCCTCCAGTCCGAAATCGGTAAATCTCCTTGAGACGAATTGATAGCCGTGCTTTTCATAAATCGCAGCGGCGGTTTTCAAGTTGCCTTCTGTGAGCAGGAAAGATTTCGTGTAGCCAACTTCTCGCATGAAATCCATGAAATGTTCCATGAGTTTTTTCCCAAGACCAATGCCTCGGTAGGCAGGATCGATCAGGAAATATCGAAGTTGAGCAAAGCCGTCTGTGTTTTTGAGTGCAAGAGACCCAACGATTTTACCCTTGTCTTCGGCCAGCCAGATTCGTTCTTTTTCCAAATCCATTTTTCGATAAAAATCGGAAAGCGTTTCTGCCACGTACATTTCAAACTCTGGCATGAAATCATAAAAAAGCCCATGCATGTAGGTGAGATAGCCGATATCTCCGGGCTTAAATTCAGTGCGAATTTGAATTTGGTCTGACATGATTTCTTAAAAGTAATGGACTCAAGACAATTTGCGATTTGATCTGTTATATTTCCTGAATGAAGGCAGTAACAATTTCTGAGCCGGGCGGGCCTGAGGTGTTGAAGGTTGAAGAAAGGCCCATCCCAACATTAGGAGAAAATGAGGTGCTGATTCGGGTGAAGGCGGCTGGTGTGAACCGACCCGATATGGTCCAACGGATGGGAAATTACCCGGCACCACCTGGCGCTTCGCCTGACATTCCGGGGCTGGAGGTGTCAGGGGAAATAGAAAAAACTGGGCGAAGTGTGGTTCGCTGGAAAGTTGGAGATGCGGTCTGCGCTTTGCTGGCTGGAGGTGGATATGCGGAGTATGTGAACGTACCTGAAAGCCAATGTCTCCCGATACCGCACTATCTCACTTTCGAAGAAGCGGCTTCCTTGCCTGAGACGTTTTTCACGGTGTGGTCAAATGTGTTTGATCGAGCGAAATTTCAACGTGGTGAGAACTTTCTGGTGCATGGTGGTACTTCAGGAATCGGCGTAGCGGCCATTCAGTTGGTGAAGGCGATGGGAGGGAAGGTGTTTGCTACGGCAGGCTCGGAAGAAAAATGTGAATTCATATCTAAGTTGGGTGCCAAGGCGATTAATTATAAAACCCAAGATTTTGAGGAGGTTATCAAAGAGTCAGGGATTGATGTGATTCTAGATATGGTAGGGGGAGATTACACCGCTAAGAACATAAACCTCCTGAACCCTGACGGTAGATTTGTGATCATTAATGCGATGAATGGTCGAAAGGCCGATATAGACCTTATGAAAGTAATGGTGAAAAGACTCGTGATCACGGGCTCTACCCTCCGAGCAAGAGACAGTGAATTCAAAGGGAAGATTGCCAAAAAACTCGAAGCGCACATTTGGCCATTTTTCGAAAGTGGTGAGATCAAGCCTATCGTTTTTAAAACATTCGAACTTTCGGAGGCCTCTGCAGCACACACGCTTATGGAGAGCAGTCAGCACATTGGAAAGATTGTTTTGATCGTCTAGTTGTCCCGCTTTTCAAAAGTTTCCTTTTCGCCTTTCAAAATTTGACGAACGATCACGTACATGATTCTGGCCGCCACGGCCAGGAATAGCATGGTGAAGAGAGCAAAGAACAGGTAAATCTGAAAGCTAGTGAGGGCCAGCATGTTAGTTGTCTCGTTGCTCGAACGTTTCCTCACTTTTTGATTTGACTCTTCGCACAATCAAATAAATGATAACGCCGACAATTCCTACCCAGACAAGAACGGGAAGACTTATGATCAAAGGAATGAGCCAATCCATCATTTGAGTTTCACGGCCGTCCCGTAGGCAAGCATTTCTGCTGCTCCTTGCATGACCATGGCGGTAGTGAGACGAACGTTGACAATGGCATCTGCTCCCATTTTTTCAGCGTCCTGTACCATTCGTTCCATGGCTTGCTCGCGAGCATGCGCTTGTAGTTTTGTGTACTCCTCGATTTCTCCTCCCACGAGGTTTTTGAGGCCGGCGAAGATGTCTCGACCGATGTTTCTTGCTCGCACGGTACTCCCTCGCGCAATGCCGAGCGTTTCTGAAATTTCTTTTCCTGCGATGTAATCTGTGTTGACTAGGATCATGTGATTGGTGTTAAGCTGAGGGGGTAAACGGGAAGGTGGGAAGAGAGGTTGGGAGGAGGTTAGTTCATAGCAAGGAATTTGTGCTTTCCGTGATTGATTCTCAGTTTGTTAGGTGAAAAAGAGTCAACCTATTTTAGGAAGATACAAATATCACCATGGCGCATTCGTGCTAGCGTTTGTTACCTGTTCGCCTTTTTCCGTTTGGCCTTGAGCTTTTGAAGTTGTTCAGCTAAATAGGCTCGTTCTTCGGTTAACGACATACTTATGATCTCTTGGCTTACCTGATCACGAATTTCCCTCATTCGTTCGACCATTGTTTGTGTGCTAGTTGTTGTCTTCATCTCTAAATATTTCGTTCGGTGTTCGGATTTCAGTCATCTGATAGCCTTCCCTAAAGTTAATGGAATTATATCCTCTTATACGTTCAAGGTTGACAATATGCTTAAAGTTCTAACTCGCCAGCACATCAGCTTTGTAAATTGTTGCCAGGGCTATATGCTGACAGTCAGCCATGCTTGTTCGTCCAACAACGTTCTCTGGAATGTATAGCTCAGCCAGTTGTTTAGATTCATCTGTCAGTTCAACTCGCTCAATATTGGAAAGCGATTCAAAGAGTTCAACGATATGATCAGGAGCCTTGTAAATTTCAAGTTCGAGAATTTCAGAGACTAAAATCGTGACATTCTGTGAGTTCAGAGTCTTGAAAAAGTTCCTGGTTGGTTCATCAAATTCTTTGTCAAAATATCCTCCGAAAACCGAAGTGTCAATGTAAACCCGTTTGATCATGCTCAAAGTTCGCTAATTGCATAAGACTTGGCAAGTAGCACTGGTGACAGATAACGCCTTGACAAAATGAGTGCGCCTTCACTCTCCAAAAGGCTCAGAAGTTTCTGTTTGACTTCTCGCTTTCTACGAAGAAAGTAGGCGTATTCATTTTTATCTAATGTTGTGGGGAGTTCTTCCATTTAGCAGACATTTTCTCAAGATATTTCTGTTCCTCTTCCAAGGTCATGTCTTGAATGTCTTTGTTGAATTTGTCCCTGATTGCCCTCAGTTTCTTAACCAAGCCTTTTTGCGTTTTGATTTTTTCCTTAATCATATCTTTCAATTTCCTTAGGTGTTCGTATCTCAATAGTATTGTACCCCATCAGCAGGTTAATTCCATTATACCCACGGATTCGGTCAAGGTTCACAATATGTTTAAAGTTCCAACTGACTAAAACATCTGCTTTTGCAAGTGTTGCCATTGCAATGTGTTGACAGTCGGCTCTGCTCGTTCGACCAACAACGTTCTCGTCTATATATTTGTTAGCTAATTTTCTTGCCTCTTCTGTGAGTTCCGTAAATATCTGTTGTTCTAGAGGTATCTGATTTAGAAGTTCTCTAACCTCATCAGGAGCACCTGCCAGTTCGGCTATTAGAAGTCTTGAGACAAATATTTGGATTCGTTCATCAAGTATCCGTTCGAAAAAAGGAACGGTGTTCTCTGAAAACTCTTCGTCAAAGTATCCTCCAAAAACCGATGTGTCTAGATATGCTGACTTGATCATACTCAAAGGTAAGACAAACCATTATCCTATGCTACTGGCCCAGATTCCCCATAACGATCAGATATGGCGAGTGGCCATATCCTCTCTAGAAAGCAGAAAGATAGTGAAACTGCCCAACCACCACAACAGTACCCACGAAGAACTGCGCTGTGAAAGTCTAAATCCAGAAAGAAGAAAATGGCTAGAAGCACTAAGGTTTGCAGAATGGGCAGATTCACGGTCGGATTGCACTGAAATATCAGATAGGCAGTTTGGCCATTCGCTATATCGCTTGTTACCAGCTTTTTATTTTCGTCCCTGTTCGTTAAAGTATGCAGTTAAATCTTCCAGTTTGCCAGCAAAAGGCACCTGTTCGGTTAGGTTGTTCCAAAGTTCTGAGTTCATAAGTTCGTCAGGAAGTTTTCCCTTAAAGACAAAAAAGGGTTCAAGAGAATTACCTTCCTTATCAACCCTAGTATGGTAATAGCCTCGTTTTTCTGAGTCCATTATGTCAATGTATTGGATTTTGTTTTTCAGTTTGCGGACTCCATCAAAGTCTTGACCACCAACCATTGTCAGTTGTCCTTCATGTTCGAGGATAAAGTGATCTCCTTCGTCACCATAGCTTTTGATTTTTATGTATCTGTCAATTTTGTATTCCATGACTTGCACAATTCCAGAATCTATTACAGCTCGTTTAGCTGACAAGAACTTAGGTACTTTGATTAGATCCTTAGTCTCTAAAATGAGCATCCAAATCATAAAGAAAGAAATTAAGGACAGGATGACTATTAGCCATGTCTTAGGGTATGCGTAAATAATTAGTGCGAAGAGGACAAGACCCAAAAATTTTAAGATCGCAAATTTTCGAGTTCGAGGTAAGAGAGACTCAGCAAAGGTTATTTCCTTCATCAAAGCCTTCTTGTCTTTTTCGGTTAGAGCTCGTTCGTATTCTGTTATCAAGTTTGATTGATTTCGGTTCGGGAAATTGCTGGTAACATTAATGTAACGCGCACGTGCGCGTTATCTACCTTTCAAATATACCCATATGGCCCATAGTAGCAAAGTGGGCGAACTGTCTCCTTGTTTGGTGTCTTGCTATTAGCCATTTTTATAAGTACTTATATTCGACTATAAGTATTTATAAAAATGAATATTCACTCAAAATTGCCAACGTGCCAAAGCACCCCCGAAGGATCGTGTAGGAAGAATTCTTTTCCCCAATCATTGTGCACTATTTCTGAAAGCCGAACGCCCCTGTATTTTTCTGGTAGGTTAAGGGCTTTTATTTCCTCAAGTGATTGCTCCACATCTTCTACCTCTAGAAAAATCATGGAATTGTGCACCCAATCTTTGACGTAAGCTTTCTGCAAGTAGAAGCCGAATGCACCCAGACCAAAATAGGACATGTTTCCAAGTGGCACTTCAGTGAAACCAAGATCAGTATAGAATTGACGGGATAGATCGAAATCCTTCGCTCCAATAAATGTTCGGATGGATTTTGGTTGCATGGCTATTCAGGAAATAAGCTTGCATCCATATTCGGCACAATCCTCAGCGCGTTCTTGTAATAGACTTTCTTCAGTATTTCATCTGATAAGCCAAGCCCGTACATCCTCCAGTAGGCATGGTATTTTTTATAATAAGGGAAATACTCGTCCTGAGTTTCCAACACTCTGAAGTAGGTGTAGAATTCTTCTTTGTTGTAAGCATCCTTGCCAAACAAAATGCGATCCTGGTAGTCCTCAAAGAACTGTCGGGCTCGCTTCGGCTGACGACCAAACTCCGCAATTACTGCCCCAATCCCAAAGTACACATTTGGGTACGTGTTCAGATGTTCGCCTGCCTTGTCCAGGTCGTTGGCCATCCAGCCCATGTGCGCATTGATGAAGGTGGTGCCGGGGTTTTTCTTGAAGACGTTGTGCTGCTCGGCAATGATCTGCTCAAAGGGTGCTGGATCGTTGGCTTCTCTTTTTCGTCCGGGTCTTAGTTTCAGTTCCAGCCATCTTTCGTTGTTGGCGTCATGAGGAAGCCAGAATTGAGCTGGGTCGGCTGAGTGAATCAAAACTGGAATGCCAAGTTCGCCCGCCTTAGCCCACACAGGGTCCAGGTCAGGGTGATCAACTGGGATTCGATTGCCATTGATGTCTTCATTCCCAAGTCCCAGACTCTTATAAATTTTGAGTCCATTGGCGCCATTCTTCACGTCCATTTCCAGCGTCTGCACGGCTTTTTCTGTCCAGCCCTCCGATCCAAAATCATTGAAGTTGATGTTGGTGAAAACTATGAAACGGCCAGGAGCTTCTCCATTGAAGCGACGAATCATGGAGTGTAAGTACTCCGTGCCATCATAGTTAGGTTCTCTGCTCCACCCACGGCCACTGAGGTTAATCATCGTGCCCATGTTGATCTCATCCATTTCTTTCACTAGCTGTTCTACCTTCTCCTTGGTCACATTCCATTGGTGACTATGGATGTCCACAAAGGGAAATTTTGCCCGGGTGACTGGGTTTTCCGGAACGACCAGCGTGGATATAGGATCGTACTCTTCGAAGGTTAAATCCTGCGCCTGCGCCGAAAGTAGAATGATTGAAAGTGAGAGAATGAGTACGAGCTTTTTCATGTGATCTGATTTCCTTTAAATATAATAGACCTCAGGTTGTGCAGAGGTAATTAAAAATCACCTCCGAAATCTTCGCCTCCGTCACCTCCTTCAGGTCGTCCGTTTCGCTGCTGTCGCTGCTTGTTTTGATTGAGTCTATACGTGAACGAAGCTGTGATAGTTGGTCCCCTTCGCCATTGAAATTGTGAATTGGAAGTGAAGGTCTCAGTGATGGTTTCACCTCTGTAGTTCCTCGTGTTGAAGAGGTCACTCACGTTCAGTGATAGCGTTCCGTTTTTGCTCATCACATCCTTTGACAATCCGACATCTACGGATGCCATGCTTTTGCGACTGCCCTGTGGTGTGTTTTGTGGAGCTCTGTACCAGATGCTCATTTGGGCATTGAAGAGTTTGTCGTTTCTATAGTAGTTGCCCATTCGGAACGAAAAGGTGGTGGCATTTGCATCTAGTCCATTGGGGCCATCGGTCTGTGAATTGTAGAAATTGAAATTACCTGTAGACCTGAAGCCACTGCCGAAATCTTGGCTGACGTTCAGCTCCAATCCGATATCATTTTGTACGGCCAAATTCTTAGGGAGACGGGTAGTGATGCCATCTTCCTCAGTTTGAATTCTTTGTACCACATCGTCGGTGTGTCGGTAATATATCCCGTAGTAGATGCTGGATTTTTCCTTGTTCTGCAAAATCCCGATTTCATAGGAGTCAGTGAATTGGGGGCGCAACTCCGGATTGCCTTGGTAGATATTTAGAGGATCACTGTACGAAGTAAATGGGTTCAAACTCCTGTACCTAGGACGAGAAATTCTGCGGCTATAACTCAGCTGTACAGAGGTGATGTCTGTAAATGCATACGTGAAGTTTGCACTTGGAAAAAAGCTGAAATACTTCTGATTGTTTCGCTCATTGGTTTGCTCTAATAATGTCCTCAAATCTGTTTGCTCAAATCTTGAACCTAGCTGCCAGGATATTTTATCCACTTTGTTACTGACAATGAAATAGGTCGCCAAAACGGACTCATCGAAGTTGAAATTGTTCGTAAGGAAGGCAACTTCCTCGTAGGTTCCATTATTCATAGAATCGGATTCCACGAAATAATCATTGAAGATATTCCGGAAGTTGTACCGCATGCCCACCTCGAATTTCGCGCTCTGATTGAAGGGGTGGATGTAGTCGAGTTGTACGAGCGTTCTTGTTTCTCCATTGTCGTTTTCTGACCGCTGGATGAGCGGCTGGTTTGGCATATCGTCGAATTTGGTCACGTCATCAAATGCCGAAATTTCAATTTCATTGCTGTCCTGAAACTGAAAATCGAAGGTTAGCTTTTGGCCCCTTCTGGCAAAATCTCTGGTGTATTCCACTTCGTATTGCCAGTTCAAATCTGTTTCATCTTCATTGTCCACTCTCCTCCTGCTGAAATCAAGCGGGGCACGAGTTTCGTCATAAAAATCATAAAGTGTCTTGGTCGTATTCTCCTGATCTGATGTCCTATAAGAGGCCGACAGGGTGATGATGTTGGTGTTATTCAGATAAATATCTGATCCGAATCTTACGTTTTGAGAGACGCCTGCACGCAACCTACGATTGATCTGGTCGATAAAATAGGTGGTGTCGGCTCTGTTGTAAAAGTTATCCGTGAAGCCTCGCCCCGGTGACTCCCTGTAGGTCACTCCGTAGTTCACGAACCAGTTGATCCAGCCTGTGCGGTAGTTGACGTTCACACTTGCGCCATGATTGGCGGGGTAGCCGGTCTGCACCTGGAAACTACCGTTGAAGCCTTTGGCTTTTTCCTTTTTCAGAATGATGTTAATTATTCCCGCGCCTCCCTCTGCATCGTACCTTGCCGAGGGGTTGGTGATGACCTCCACTCTTTCGATCAGGTTTCCCTGCAGTTGCTGAAGGCCGCCTGTTCCTGAGAGACCAATCAAGCCGGATGGCTTACCATCGATAAGTATTTGCACATTCTCACTTCCTCTCAGGGATACGTTTCCGTCTACATCCACCTCCAACGATGGGAGGTTGGAAAGAAGGTCTGCTGCACTTCCACCAAGATTGCTCAAGTCCGAACCGATGTTGTAGACTTTTTTGTCCAACTGAAGTTCCATCTGGGTTCTTTCAGCTTGTACGGTGACTTCATCTAACTGCACCTGTGAGGCTTCTAAGGTGACACTTCCTAAGTCCACGTTCATGTTATTTCTCCCAACTCTTACATCTGAAATAATTTTTTCACCATAGGAAATGAATTGAATTTTCAGATAGAATATTCCAGGTTTCACCGTCAGGTTAAACTTCCCTTCAAGATCGGTGATGCCTCCGCCTACCAGAGAAGAGTCCCTTGCACTGTGCACTGCGACCGTTGCGAATTCAAGCGCCTGGCCACCTGATTCGTCTGTTACGGTACCCGAAATGGTCCCGGTTAATTCGCCTGGTCCCGGACGCTGAGAAAATGTGATTGTACAAAGCGAAAGAAATCCTGTCAGTAATATTCCTTTCACCAGAGTTTGAGTTAAGTTCATCCTGCAAGTTTAGTTGCCCAATCTGATTAGAATCTGATCAGATTTTGAAGCAATTCTGAAGTTTTATGAGTGGCCAAATTTTATTGCCAACCTGTGTTTTTCGTTTGCCTGTTCGTAACTAAGATGGAAGCCGTATAGTTCACAAATGGTTTTGACAATAGCCAGACCAAGCCCAATAGACTGGTCGCTTTGATTGGATTTTCTGAAGCGCTCAAACAGAAGGTTAGGGTCAAAATTTAGGTCCTTACCGGAGTTGGCTATGCGAAGCTCACTTGTAGATAGTGAAATGGAGATTTCTCCTCCTTCGTGGTTGTGCCTGATGGCATTGTTGATCAGGTTGGTGATCAGTAGTTCTATCAGCACCTGATCGGCTTTGACCTTCACATGCTCCGTGACTTCCTTTTGCAGCTTAATGGATTTCAGCTCTCTGAGTTCTGAGAATTGATCCAGCATGTTTTCCAATGTCCTGCTCAAATCAATCTCACTGAGATTGGAAAATTCTTGGTTTTCAATTTTCGTGAGCATACTTAGTGAATGGCTAAGATTACTTAACCGCTTCAGGGTGTTTTCAATTTGGCTCAGCTGATTCACCTGATCCTCAGTGAGGGTGTCACTGTCCATCAGTACCTCAATTTTGGACTGAACTATGCCAAGTGGGGTTTGCAACTCGTGTGAGGCATTTTCGGAGAATTCTTTGAGCGACTGGTAGTCCTTACCGATTTTGTCCGTCATGTTTTCCAGAAAAGCATTGAGTTTTTTGAACTCTGAAACTCGCGACTTTGGAAATTTCGTATTCGGGTTTTTAAGTGAGAAATTCTTGATTACCTCCAGAGTGGCCTTGAACGGACGCAGGATATAGTAGGAGGCAACAGCGCCGAGCGGAAGAATAAGTGCAAGCAGGATGAGGTACGTTTTGGTCAGCGATATGGTCACTGCATCCACAATATCGTCGGATTCTATAATTACTCCGTACAGCGTAATCTCAAAACTCTTGTTGTTGATCGTTCGGATGGCTTTGAGCTTGAGGTGGGGTTCCAGCCTTTGCAACTGGCTGTGCATGACCAGTGTATCGGAGAATTCTTGTCGTTCGGGGTGTTGGCCTTCCAAGGGAATCACTATCAATTGATTTCTTTGAAGGGTGTCGGTTGGCTGCCTCACCGACAGATACTCCTCCCACCGATTGAGCCGTTCGATAAGGAATCGCTGCTGTTCCAGATCCACCTCTCTTTTCATAGCTCGAAAGCTAATGACACCTCCAACTAAGAAAACCACCATGGCCACTGATGAAAACAGTATGACGATTCGCGCGACTAGATTCATGCTTTTTTGAATTTATAGCCAGCGCCGTAGACCGTCTGCATGTAGTCATTGCCTCCTGCGGCTGTGATTTTCTTGCGCAAATTTTTGATGTGCTGATAGACAAAATCGAAGGAATCGGCCGTGTCCATGTAGTCGCCCCAAAGATGCTCTGCTATAGCTTGCTTGGTAATGAGCCTATTTTGATTCACCAGAAAATAGTGGAGCAGTTCGTATTCTTTGCGGGTAAGATCAAGGAGGGATTCACTCACTTTGGCTTCCTGTGCATCGAGATCAATCGTGATTTCTTCAAACTGCAGAGCGTTCGATCCATCTTGTTTTCTTCTTCGGAATACAGCTTTTGTTCGAGCATTCAGCTCCGCCAAATGAAAGGGCTTTGGTAAATAATCATCTGCGCCAAGATCAAGTCCAGCCAATTTATCATCCAAAGCATTCTTGGCTGATATTATTACTACGCCCGTTTTAGGAAAATGAGCCTTGATTGTGCGCAAAAGATCGAGCCCGTCACCGTCTGGAAGCATCAAGTCCAGGAGGAGTACATCGTATTCAAAGGCATGAAGTTTTTCTTGTGCCTTGCCAAGTGTGTGAGCCACTTCGCAGACTACACCGTCCTTGGCGAAATAGTCCTTGACATTGCTGGCAAGCTCCGGCTGATCTTCAACTAGAAGTAACTTCATGAGGCAAAGCTAGTTAGCCAATCTGAAGGAATTCTGAACTAAACCATGTTCACCTCAGGCTCTAAATCAATCTGAAATTCTTTTTGAACACTCCGCATGATCTCCATGGCCAGCTTCCTGATCTCGATTCCTTTTCCACCTCCGTGATTCACCAAAACCAGCGCCTGCTTGTCGTGCACGCCGATTTCTCCTCTACGGTGACCTTTCCAACCACATTTTTCAATGAGCCAGGCGGCAGGAATTTTCTCCTCTTCGTCCGAGATTTTGTAATGAGGAATTTCTGGATAGAGCGCCTCCAATGCTTCGTAATGCGCTGTTTCAATCACTGGATTTTTGAAGAAGCTACCTGCATTGCCAATGTCCATCGGATCGGGGAGCTTGGATTGACGGATATTGATCACGGCCTGACTCACATCCTTGATGGTCGGCTTATCAATGGCCATTTCCCCAAGTGTTTGCTCTATCGCGCCATAGGAGGTATTGAGAATCGGGTTTTTGTTCAGTGTCAAGAACACCTTCGTGATGATGAAGTTTCCTTTTTGCTCTCCTTTGAAAATACTGAATCGGTAGCCGAACGAACAGTCTTCTTTGTAGAAGCGAACGATCTTTCCTGTTTTCAAGTCTACTGCTTCGAGTGAGTGAAAGACATCCTTGATTTCCACACCGTATGCGCCGATGTTCTGCATAGGTGCTGCGCCCACTGTGCCCGGAATCAAAGACATGTTTTCAATCCCTCCAAAGCCACGTTCGACAGCCCATAAAACCAATTGATGCCAGTTCTCGCCCGCTCCCGCTGCTACCTGCACATGCTCGTCCGATTCACTGACTATCTCCACGCCGGGTATGCACATTTGTGCAATGAGTCCCAACCAATTTCTGGTGAAGAGTACATTCGACCCGCCACCCAAAATCATTTTTTTAATATTTCGGTACTTGAGTCCTAGGAAAACTTCCCTAAGCTCATCGACGGTCTCTACCCGCACGTATTGTTGCGTACTCACGTCCAACCCGAAAGTGTTGAGCCGCTTGAGAGAATGGTTGTATTGAACGATCAATTTTCGAAATGATTAGCGCGTCAATTTGGGCATTAACAGCCTAAAGACAAAAGCCGACATGAGAAAAACTATCCCGTACCAATAATTACCTAAGCCGAATATCCAGTTGCCCATGAAAAAGAGGAGGGAGTAAGCCATGAGAATTCCGCAAATCCAAAGAGCCACCAGACTTATGGACACACTGAATCCAGAATTGGAGAAAGGTCGCCAATTGCCCGCTGGTTTGATTTTTTCATAAAACGATTCCAGCACTGACCGGTCGGTTTGAGGTGCCAGGTAGGTCACAAGAATCCAACTTATTGTTGTAAAGCTGACCGTGAAAAAGAAGCTGTTGGGAAACACCCAATCCAGCCCGAAATGAGCAATGGAATAGCCAACGAAAGGTGCGAGGGTCGCCGTGATTTCGCTCCAGGCATTCACTCGCCACCAGTACCACCTCAGGATTAAAACCAATCCGAGTCCTGCGCCACATTCCATTATGAATCGCCAAACTCCAGAGATGCTGGTAATTTGGGTGGTTACGATGAGCCCGATAATGGCAATCAACACAGTCGCAACCCTTGATGGGCCTAGCAGCTTAGTTTTTTTCGAAATGGGCGCATAAAAATCGTTGATCAGATATGAGGCTCCCCAATTCAACTGGGTGGAAATAGTACTCATGTAGGCTGCCAAGAAAGCGACCAACAATAACCCCCTAACACCAGACGGTAGGTAATCTTTCATCACCAATACATAGCCCTCTTTCGGGTCGACTAAGTCGGGGTACAACATGAGTGACGCCAAAGCGACGATGATCCATGGCCAAGGTCGGAGACAGTAATGCGCGATCTGAAATAGGAGGGAAGAGTAAATGGCGTTCTTCTCGTCCTTGGCGCTCATCATTCGCTGGGCGATGTACCCACCGCCTCCGGGCTCATTGCCCGGGTACCAGCTAGCCCACCACTGCACGGAGATGAAGGCTAGAAAACTCCCCAGTCCAAGCACCAAAGTGGAGCTTGCATTTTCAGAGCCGATTGTAGGGAAGAAGGAAAGCGTGGATGCAGGAAGGCCCGCTTTTAATCCGTCGATTCCACCAATTTCAGGACTGTTCAAAACATAAAGTGCCAGTAGTATGCTGCCTGTCATGGCGGTGATGAACTGCATCACATCGGTGTAAACCACTCCGAGAAGTCCTGAAACCGCACTGTAAATGATGACCAGACCCATCGCAGCGGCTGTCACCAAAAGACTGGTTGTTTTGTCAATGTCGAAGAAGACTTCCAGAAGCGTCATGAGCGCCACGTTGACCCAGCCAATAATTAGGACATTGAGGAAGACACCCATATAGACCGCCTTGAAAAGTCTCAAGTATTCAGCAGCTTTTCCCGAGTAGCGGATTTTGATAAGCTCGATATCCGTCAAAACTCCAGAACGCCTCCAATATTTAGCAAAAAAGAAAGTGGTGAGCATTCCTCCGGCGAGCATGTTCCACCAGAGCCAGTTTCCAGAAATTCCACTTTGAGCGACTAGTTCTGTCACCGCCAAGGGGGTGTCCGCAGCGAAGGTAGTAGCCACCATGGAAGTGCCAGCGATGTACCAAGGCAGGTTCCTCCCACCGAGGAAGAAATTATCAAGACTTTCGGAAGCTCGATTTTTGAAGTAGAGGGCAACTCCGACGAAAATCGTCAGGAAGCCAATGATCACCGAAATGTCAAGGTTCGTCAAACTCATTTTTTCTCGAAAACAATTTCACCGTCTACGATTGTCATCGTGACCTGAGCATTTAGAATTTCATCCTCGGGTACAGTCATGATGTCTTTGTCCAGAATGGTGAAATCCGCATACTTCCCGACTTCAATCGATCCGGTAATATCTTCCATGAAAGCGCCGTAGGCAGCATCTAGGGTGTAAGACCGAAGGGCCTGCTCACGCGTCATTTTCTCTGCTGGTTCATAGCCGCCATCGGGTGTGCCCTTTAAGGTTTTGCGTGATACCGACGCATAGAAACTCGGAATCGGGTTGACTGGCTCTACAGGAGCATCCGTGCCATTCACGATTTTGGCTCCCGACTGCAGCAGAGTTTGCCACATGTACGCTCCGTTTTCTATTCTTTCTTTGCCCAATCTATCAATGGCCCATGGACGATCTGAAGACATGTGAATGGCCTGAAAGGCAGGAATCACCCCGAGCGCTGCAAAGCGAGGAATGTCATCCGGATGAAGATGCTGAGCATGTTCAATTCTAAGTCTGGGATCTTCCTGTTGGCCGGTATTTATTAGCTCTTCATACAAATTCAATACCTCTTGGTTTGCTCGGTCACCAATGGCATGGACACATACTTGAAACCCTGCTTCGTAAGCCTTTCTGGACAATGAATCAATATGTGTCATGGACTCTACCTCGTGACCAAATTCCCCGGGAGCATCTGAATACTCTTCGATTAGCCAGGCGCCCCGACTACCCAGCGCACCATCGGCGGCCATTTTGACGGCACGAATTGTAAGGTGATCTCCATAGAGGCCTATGTCAGGACCCTTTTCGAAATAGTCAGACATGTAATTCAAATCACCTCTGAGCATCACGTAAAGGCGGATCGTCATTTTGCCTTCTTCACCAAACGCTTTGAATACTTCTACGATTTCACCTGACCCGGCATCATGAAAAGAAGTGATGCCATTTTTCAGGCATTCGTTGATGGCTAATTGCAATGCTTGTCTAGCTTTCTCCTCGGTGTTTTGGGGAACCACACTCCATATTTTTCTTTGGGCGGTTTCATTAAAAATGCCCGTTGGGCCATCCATGCCCATGAATATTTCTCCACCGTCTGGTTGTTCTGTCTCGGTAGAAATACCGGCCAACTCCATGGCCTTGCTATTGGCCAGGGCCATATGACCACTTGCATGGCTCAAAATCACCGGGTGATCAGGGACTGCTGCAGATAGGTCGTGATGTGTGGGGAAGTTTCGATACATCCGTTCCGGTTGGTCAATCCATTTGTCTTGGTGCCACCCGCGTCCTACAATCCATTCACCTTTTGGGGTGATAGCTGCCCGCTCTTTCACTTTATCGATTATCTCAGAGTACGAAAGTGTGCCCATCAAATCCACATTTAGCAGATTGTAGCCAATGCCCATTAAGTGAGCGTGCCCTTCCTGAAATCCAGGAATCATTGTTTTTCCCTTTAGGTCGAGTTCCTCGCCTTCATATTTATCTCCATCCGATTCTTTACCAGCAAAAACGATTTTCTTGTCTTTTATTACCACCATTTCTGCCGATGGCTGGTCATCGTTCATGGTATAGATGGTGCCGTTTCTGATTATGAGATCCGCAGATTCTTTCTTGGTACAAGACAATAATAGAAATACAAAGAGGGTGAGTAGGCTAGTGCGCATAATGTTTGGGTTAATTCTCCTCGAACATAATAAACTCTCAATACCTTTTTCTGAAAAATATATTTCCTAAATTTGCGCTCCCATTTGAGTGAATGGGCTTTTGGTAATAATTACGATTAGTGCCGAAGGAATGTCAAACCTTAAAACGCCCCAGGTTTTCGACCCGAGCCTGACGGTATGATTGAGGGTCATTTTTTATTTATTATGGCTGAAGAAAAAAAAGAGGAGCTTTCAGAAGAAGTAAAAGCTGAAGCTACCGAACAAAAAGATGAGCAAGCTGAACCGAAGGCCGAAGCTCAAGAAGAAATTGCTGAACCAGTAGCTGAGGAAACTCCTGAGCCTGCTGCTGCGACCGAAGAGGTTGCGGAAGAAGCACCTAAAGAAGAAAAGAAAGCACCTGCTAGAAAAGCCGCACCTGTGGCAGACGATTCGGACGAGGAGGAGCCTTTGATACTACCAGAAGTAGAGGAAGAAGAAATTGATTGGGATGGTTCTGGAGACAATGGATTCTCATCTGAGTACAGCAAAAAAGAGCGTGAAGAGATGGAAGCTCTTTACACAAATACACTCAATGAGATCAATGAAAAAGAGCTGATCGAAGGAAAAGTTGTTGGTATTACCGACAAGGATGTGATCATTAACATTGGTTTCAAATCTGATGGATTGGTTGCGTTGACTGAATTCCGAGATATCCCTAATCTAAAAACAGGTGACACTGTAGAGGTGTATGTAGAGGAGCAGGAAAATGCAAAAGGTCAGCTTATTCTTTCAAGAAGAAAGGCGAAAATCGTTAAGGCTTGGGAATTGATCCAAAGCGCACTTGACGATGACAATATTATCAATGGAATGGTGAAGCGAAGAACCAAAGGTGGTTTGATCGTGGATGTTTATGGAGTAGAAGCGTTCTTGCCAGGTTCTCAAATTGACGTAAAGCCAATTAGAGATTTCGATATATTCGTTGGTAAGGAGATGGAAGTGAAAGTTGTAAAAATCAACTACACGAACGATAACGTTGTTGTTTCTCACAAGGTACTTATCGAGAAAGACCTTGAGGAGCAAAAGGCTGTCATTCTTAACAATCTTGAAAAAGGACAAGTACTGGAAGGCGTAATCAAGAACATGACCAACTTCGGTGTATTCATCGATTTGGGTGGTGTAGATGGTCTTCTTCACATTACTGATATTTCTTGGGGACGAATCAATCACCCAGAAGAGGCACTTAGCCTTGATGAAAAGGTGAATGTGGTAGTTCTTGACTTTGATGACGACAAGAAGAGAATTTCTCTTGGCATGAAGCAATTGACTGCTCATCCTTGGGATTCACTTGATAAGGACATCACTGAAGGTTCTAAGGTGAAAGGTAAGATTGTAAATGTGGCTGATTATGGTGCATTCCTTGAAATCATCCCAGGCGTTGAAGGTCTAATTCACGTGTCTGAAATGTCCTGGTCTCAGCACCTAAGAAATCCATCTGATTTTATCAATGTGGGTGATGAGCTTGAGGCGGTTGTATTGACTATCGACAGAGAAGACAGAAAAATGTCAGTAGGTATCAAGCAGCTAAGCGAAGATCCTTGGAACAAACAAGATCTTTTGACCAAATATGCGGTCGGAAGCAAGCACTCTGGTACTGTTAGGAACTTGACCAACTTTGGCCTTTTCATCGAACTTGAAGAAGGTATCGATGGACTAGTTCACGTAAGTGACCTTTCTTGGACTAAGAAGATCAAGCATCCATCTGAGTTTGTGAAAGTAAACGAGCAGTTGGAAGTGGTGGTGATGGAGCTTGATGTTGAGAACCGTCGATTGGCGCTTAGCCACAAGCACTTGGAAGAAAATCCTTGGGATACTTTCCAATCAGTATTTGAAAGAGGAAGTATTCACAAGTGTACGATCGTTTCATTGTCTGACAAAGGAGCTGTTTTAGAGTTGCCATATGGTATCGAAGGGCACGCTTCTATCAAGAATCTTGACAAGGAAGACGGATCGAAAGCTTCTGAAGGCGAGACACTAGATTTCAGAGTAATGGATTTCTCTAAAGAAGAAAAGAGAATTCAACTTTCGCATACTGCTACTTGGAAAGAAGTGGCAGAAGAGCCTAAGAAGAAAGCTGCAACTAGTGGAGGAGGCAAGAAAGGCAAAACGCTCGGTCTTATCAACAAAGAAGTTGAGAAGTCAACGCTTGGTGATCTTGACGCTCTTTCTGCACTGAAGGAGAAGATGGAGCGACCGGTTGAGAAGCCTGCGGCTAAGAAGAAAGAGGAAGCAGCTGAGGAAAAGCCAAAGAAGGAAGCTCCTAAAAAGGCGGCAGCTAAGAAGAAAGAAGAAGCTGATGCCGAAGAAGCTCCTAAAGCTGAGAAGAAGCCAGCAAAGAAGGCTGCCACTAAGAAGAAGGATGATAAGGAAGACGGAGAGTAGTCTCTGATTAGAATGAATATGAAAGTGCCGGGAAGGTTTTCCTTTCCGGTATTTTTTTACTTTTGCGATGCAAAATGGTGCTGTGGCCGAGTGGCTAGGCAGAGGTCTGCAAAACCTCGTACAGCGGTTCGAATCCGCTCAGCACCTCTTAATAGAACCCCGACCTAATACGTTGGGGTTTTCTGTTTTTAGGAGAAGTGGTTAAAATTTTGAGCGGATCACGAGGGGCGGTGCGGCAGGGTAGTGGGTATGAGCTAATCCGCTCAGCACCTCATCAATCAAAAATCCTGACTTGAAAAAGTTGGGTTTTTTTATTTTATAATAAGTTATAAAAATGCCAGTGGCCAGTGAGGTTGAAGTTTACCAACTCGCGTGATCGATGTTGACTTTCACCGTGGTGGTAGCATCTGCCTTGATTTCTACCAGCGTACAGAAGCAGTCAGCTACATCGCAATTCAACCCACTGCAGATTTTCTCATCGCCATCTTTTAGAAAGATGCTGTACTTTCCGGGTTCTAAGTCAACTGTGAAAGAACCATCTTCTTTGGAGAGGACAGTGGTCACCAAGAGTGCCTGATTGAATTCCTCGGATGGTTGCGTGACGAAAACCAAAGTCGAAATTGGCCTTGGTTTACATGGCTCCTTACCTGGAGCTGGCATGCAGTTTCCCTCGAAAAGGCCAGTTGTGCCTTCTAAGAAACCATTCTGTGAATTGGATTTTTGGGATGCGCAGGACAGAAACGTGCATACGGAAAGAACGATAAGGATATTTTTCATGGCTTAAAGAAAATGAAAACAGACTACAAAATATACCGACTCAGATCCTTGTCATTTTTTTAACTTTTTCAAATAGGGATGAGTGACTATTCTTTCAACTTAAAGAAAATTGGTACAAACATTACGACTCTTGTTGGAGTGCCTTTAATTCTGCCAGGCGTAAATTTTTTTGGCAATAGTTTCATTACTCTAATGGCTTCTTGATCGCATTCTTCATCAAGTCCTTTTGAAACTGAAATATTGGAAACTTGACCATCCGTTTCAACTATGAACCGAATATATACCTTACCTTCAATTCTTTTGTCCCTAGCAACTTTTGGGTAATGCAGTTTTTTGGAAATGTGTTTGTAAAAAGCCTTCATGCCTCCAGGATATTCGGGCATTTCATCTACAATTTCATGTTTTTCGTCTATTAATCCTGTAAAGGGGTTGTTCAAATTAACAGATGTGATCTTAGGAGTGAGCCTCAATGTGTCCCAGTCTTTGAATTTAATAGGATATATTTTTCTTGCAAGATCTTTTATACTGTCTGCTTCGAAGGTTTGTATTTTTTGAGCGCTCAAATAGGCTCTTTTAACTGTCCGAATATCAGGGTTAGTGCAAGTCTGCAAAAGTGAGTCGAAAAGAAATAATACATTTTCATGATTCTCAAATAGAAATTGGTCAGAAATTGTAGATTCTAGAATCCTGTCAATTTCATTATCGCACTGAGCGATACAAGTTCCCCAGTTGATCATTGTCAAAATCAATACTAGTTTTCGATACATAAATATTTACAAAATATACCTACTCAGATCCTTGTCCTTCACCAAGTCTTGGAGTTTGTCTTGCACCAACTTTTTGTCCACCACTATTTGTGCATTTGGCCCGATGGTGTCAGGAATGTCGAATAGTATTTCGTTGAGCAACTTGCTCATGACCGTGTGAAGTCTTCTAGCTCCAATGTTTTCTACATCTTCATTTATTCGGAAGGCCATTTCTGCAAGTTCTTCCAGCGCATCAGCCTGAAACGTAAGCGTCACTTCCTCTGCTCCAACCAAGGCTTGATATTGCTTGGTGAGCGCATTCTTTGGCTCAGTTAAGATTCTGAGGAAATCCTCTTTGGTGAGGTTTTCCAGCTCCACACGAATGGGGAAACGACCCTGAAGCTCGGGAATCAAATCTGAAGGTTTGCTTACGTGGAAGGCTCCCGCTGCTATGAAAAGGATGTGATCAGTTTTCACAACCCCATGTTTCGTGGAAACCGCACTTCCCTCCACGATAGGGAGAAGGTCTCTTTGCACACCCTCTCGGCTTACGTCCGGGCCTTTGCTATGACCACCCCCTACGGCAATCTTGTCAATTTCATCAATGAAAATGATCCCGTTGTTTTCGGCAAGGTGGAGTGCTTCTTCCTTCACCTCATCCATATCGATGAGCTTAGAAGATTCTTCTTCCATCAAGATTTTGCGAGCCTCTGCGATAGTGACTTTTCGCTTCTTTTTCTTCTTCGGCATCATGTTACCGATCATCTCCTGCAGGTTGATCATGGAAGCTTCGTCCATGCCACCACCGACCATTCCGAGATTTCCTGGAGCCTGAGTCACATCGATTTCGATCTTTCGATCTTCCATTTCACCGTTCTTTATTTTCTCCCTGAATTGCTCTCTTGTACGTTGGTTGAGCTCTACTTCGTTTTGTGGCTCTTCTTCCCCAGCTACTTTCATAGAGTAGGGATGTTTGTTTCCTTTTAAAGGAGGAATAAGTGCGTCCAATAACTGCGCTTCCACAATCTCTGAGGCTTTTTCCTTCACTTCCTCCTTCTTGCTCACCTTGACCATGTTCACGCCTTGTTCTACTAGGTCACGGACCATGCTTTCTACATCGCGACCGACATAACCTACTTCAGTGAATTTTGAAGCTTCTACTTTCACGAATGGAGCATGGGCGAGGGTCGCCAATCTCCTGGCTATCTCCGTTTTTCCCACCCCTGTCGACCCAATCAGGAGAATGTTGTTCGGAACAATTTCTTTCTGAATTTCTTCCTTCACATTCATGCGTCTCCAGCGATTGCGGAGCGCAATTGCGACGTTTCGCTTGGCGTCCTTTTGGCCGATGATGTATTTATCCAGTTCTGCTACTATTTGTCTGGGTGTCAAATTTTCCATTAAAATATTTTTTTCATGTCCTTCAAATTGGACTGTATTGAAAGGTAACTGGTTCCTCCGGCAGCTTGGTAAGTTGCACGTGAAAACCTGATTTGGTATTTTTTTACTTGGAGCATAAAGCCAAAGGAAAAACCGGCTCCACCCGCTGTTTCTTCTAGTCTCAACTCCCGTTTTTTATTGTGATCGTATCCAATCAGAAAATTAAAGTTCTTACTTAAGAGAAGCTCTCCTCCAAGACTGATTCTTTTGAAAGCCTCATCCGCGAAATTAGGGCTGTCGTCTTGATCGTAGAACTCGTCCGACGGATCAATGAAGTTGTGACCAGTCATTGTAAATCGCACAGGCATTCCTTCGGGTTTAAAAGAAATGCCTGCGGTCACCTGCAGAGGTAATTCTGAATTTTGATCAGTGTAGTCAGACAGCACCATTCCAAGATTACTGATCACCAGGCCAGCGCTAAAATTGGAACGAGGCAATTGATACAACCCTCCCAAATCCATTGCCACAGCATTTGCCGAAAAACCGGCAATCCCAGAGTGAATGAATTTTAAGTTGGCTCCCAACACGAACGGCCCCAGCCTGTGAGATTTTCCAATCGTCATGACATAATCGCGAGCGTTGAAAGTTCCAGATTCGGCCCCAGTAGCATCTGTTTGCTGGAAGTCCCCGTACCCAATAGAAGTCAGTCCGAACCCGACCTTTCCGAGTGAGCCAAACTCGGTGACATACTGAGCCGTCATGGCATTGATATCTACGAAAAAGGGATTATACATAAACACAACATCCCCCGATCTTGTCGAATCGAGTAGAGCCGGATTTTGTCCGAACAGGGAGGCGTCTCCATCGGCCAAAGAAACACTGTACCCTCCCAGTGCTGCTGTTCTGGCATTGTTTGTCAGAAAGAGCGACTGAAACGAATAGGAGCCGCCTGACTGAGCAATCAGAAGTAGCGGAAATAGGAATGCTATGAAAAGGAGTTTCTTCAAGCAGTTGTTTCTTCAGGGATGATGAATTCCACCGGATTAGCCACCTTTTGTTTTAATAAAGCAATCTCAAGCACTTCCGGAACATACTCAACGAAATGAATCGTCAAACCTTTTAAATAGGTGTTATCAATTTCATCAATGTCCTTTTGGTTTTTCTTGCACATGATGATTTCCTTAATGCCGGCTCGTTTTGCCGCAAGAATTTTTTCTTTAATTCCTCCAACGGGCAGCACTTTTCCCCTGAGCGTTATTTCCCCAGTCATGGCCAGTTTGTTCTTGATTTTCCTCTGAGTGAAAACAGAAGCAAGGGAAGTAAACAAGGTGATTCCTGCTGATGGCCCATCCTTAGGCACTGCGCCTGCTGGCACGTGAATGTGCAAATCGTAGTGCTCAAAAATTCGATAGTCAATGCCCAGATCCTCGGCATTTGATTTCAGGTAGGAGAGAGCAGCCTGAGCCGATTCTTTCATCACATCCCCGAGCTGTCCTGAGATAGTAAGTTTTCCTTTTCCTCTACTCAAACTCGATTCTATGAAGAGAATATCTCCACCAGCAGCCGTCCAAGCAAGGCCTGTCACCACACCGGGGAAGTCGTTTCCTTCATATAATTCTTTATCGAAAGTTTCTGGCCCAAGAATTTTACGAACTTCTTCAGGAGTGATTTTCTTCTCGTATTCTTCCTCCATTGCTATGGATTTTCCAACTGATCGAATGACCGAAGCGACCTTTCTTTCAAGACTTCTTACACCTGATTCGCGGGTGTAATCATTGATCAATTTCGCAATGGCTGACTTTTCAAATGTCAGCTCTTTGGTGGTCAAGCCATGTTCCTCGAGTTGCTTCGGCACGAGGTGCCTTTTAGCAATTTCAAGCTTTTCTTCCTGCGTGTAGCCAGAAACATCAATGATTTCCATTCTGTCCCTCAATGCTGGCTGGATCGTGTCCAGAGCATTCGCTGTGGCAATGAATAGTACCTTAGAAAGGTTGTAATCTACCTCCAGGTAATTGTCCTTGAAGGTGGAATTTTGCTCAGGGTCAAGCACCTCAAGCAGGGCAGATGATGGGTCTCCTCGGAAGCTGGAATTCACCTTGTCTATTTCATCCAAGATGAAGACTGGATTAGAAGAACCTGCCCTTTTGATGTTTTGGATCACCTTGCCGGGCATAGCCCCGATGTAGGTTTTTCTATGTCCTCTGATTTCCGCCTCGTCATGCACGCCACCTAAGGACATACGCACATACTCCCTGCCAAGTGCGCTGGCAATCGATTTTCCAAGCGAAGTTTTACCCACACCAGGAGGGCCGTAAAGGCAAAGAATTGGGCCTTTCAAATCATTCTTCAATTTCCTAACCGCCAAATATTCAATAATTCGGTCCTTGACTTTCTCTAAGCCGAAGTGATCCTTATCAAGAATTTTCTTAGCTCGCTTAAGGTCGAAATTATCTTCAGTAGCTTCATTCCAAGGAAGGTCCACCAAAAGCTCAGCATAGTTCATGGCCACCGGGTATTCGGCGGCAGCAGGATTCATCCGTAGAATCTTGTCGAGCTCTTTGTGGAAATGTTTTTCTACCTCCTCAGGCCAGTCCTTTTCATCGCCTTTTCGTCTCAGCTCCTCGACCTCCTGATCCGGACCATCATGACCGAGTTCGTTTTGCAACACTCGCATCTGCTGACGTAAATAATAATCGCGCTGCTGCTGATCGATATCCGTATGAACTTTCTTATGTATTTCATGCTTCAATTCGAGTACCTGAATATCCTTAAGCATGAATTGAAGAAGAAGCTGAGCACGTTCTTTGAGGTCATCAAGCTCAAGTAGTTTTTGCTTGTCTGGGACTTCTGCGTTTACATTGGATGAAAGAAAGTGAGTGAGAAAAGTCTGGTTATCAATATTTTCCAAAGCGACCTTTGCTTCATTAGGTATCTCCGGGTTTAATGTCAAAATTTTAGTTGCCGCTTCCTTTATTGATTCGAAGGTTGCAGAAATCTCTTTGGTTTGCTTGTTGATTTTGACCTCTTTAAGCAAGTCATATTTTGCTAACAAAAACGGCTCCTCAGTGAGTTTCTCCTTTAGTTTGAATCGATTCTTTCCTTGAATAATGATTGTGGTATTCCCATCAGGTAGCACAAACATTTTTAGGATTTTCGCTACGGTACCTACGTCATAAATGTCTTGGAAGCCCGGCTCTTCAACCTTCAGGTTTTTTTGAGCAACTACCCCAATGATCTTACTTCCCTTGTGAGAGCTTTTAACTAGCTCAATGGATTTTTGACGACCAACAGTAATCGGCAAAACTACACCGGGAAATAGGACGGTATTTTTTATGGGTAGAATCGGCAACTCCTCTGGGATTAAGCTGGCAAGTAATTCAGTTTTGTCGTTAGTGTCGACAAACTGGATCAATTCTCCAGATTCTTCGTCAATGAATTCAGGTAATAAAAAAGACTTATTTGTGTTATTTGACATAGTGTCAGTTTGACAGAATTGTAGCACTCAAGTGCAAATAAATATTTGTGCCCTCTATGGGTCAATCGTCATGCCAAATAAAACCCTCCGATTTCAAATAGTATTATCTTTATTTTTCAAAGGATGTGGCACTCGTGTCGATGCACGCTTGTATGAATAAAATGCCTCGTATTTATTTATTGATTTGGACGCTTTTCTTTTCGGTACTCATGGCAGTAGCGCAAGAGAAAAAGACTGTTACAATACCCATAAAGGCTGATTCTTTGATTTCCTTCTCGAACCTTAACCTTTTCGAATTCGCCTATATCAACAAATATCCTGATTACTATAACAAGCAAAAAATGGAGGAAATCCTTGATCTTCAGAAGAAGGAGGATTGGGAAGCCGTTTATGAAAAGATGAACGACTATGTCAGTCGATTTGGCATACAGAATTTTTACAAGGACACTAAGATGATCTGGCGGCTTGCTAAGTTGACAGAGCTTTTTGGTGACAGGGAAATGGCTAGGTCTTTATATAGACTTGTCCTGAAACATCATCATCAGGGAATTAACATTAAAGAAATTGAGCTCTACTATGATTCATTGAACAGGCAGGAGGCCGAGCAATACGTGCCTATTGAGTATTACTATGAAATGGCTGAGCACCGAAAGCTCATTGACACGCTGCGTCCACCACGGGGTGTTCTGTTGAATATGGGAGAGACGGTAAATAGTCCAAAGGCAGATTACGGCCCTTCATTGAATATCCTGAATGATATTTTGATTTTCACCTCGAAAAGAAATAGCAGCGGATTGGCTTTTGCACCGAAGGAAAATGAAGACGTTTTTATCTCCAAAAGAGACGCTTTCGGGTGGGGTGGGGCGAAAGAACTGAGTACGGTGAACACACAATACAATGAGGGCTCAGCGGTACTGAGCCGAGATGGCAAGACGCTCATCTTTTCTAGATGCGACAGTGAGGACACTTTTGGAGATTGCGATTTGTACATGGTCAAAATGCAAGAGGATAGCACCTGGAGTGAGGCCACAAACCTTGGAGCAAATGTGAACAGTGTGGCTTGGGATTCCCATCCGTCATTGTCTCACGGGGCAGACACACTATATTTTGCATCAGACAGAATTGGTGGATTTGGGCTATCAGATATCTACTACACCTGCCACGATGAAAATGGAAAATGGGTGCCTGCCAAAAACATGGGGCCTGTATTGAATACAAGAAACAACGATGTGAGTCCTTTTTATCATCCTATTTATGAAGTGCTTTATTTCAGTTCGAATGGGCAGTTGTACAATTTCGGGGAGTTTGATATGTACAAATCGTACAACATTCAGGGGCACTGGACTGAGCCCTATAACATTGGGCCGCTCGTGAATGGAAGAGGGAGCGAGTTTTATTTCACTATAGACTCTAACTCAGAATTGCTCTTTTATTCTCGATCTACGAGTCGTGATTTAAACAAACTGGACCTGTATTCTTTTCCACTCCCGATGGAAGCACAACCGCTCGCCACGGTTCCTGTTACTGGTACGTTGACGGATTCACTTACGGGAAAACCCTTCACCGGCATAGTTTCAATTATTGACTTGGACTATGGGATAGAAGTAGCACCAAAATTCCTGAAACCTGATGGGAGCTTTCGGTTTGATTTGATTAACAACCGCAATTACCTGCTGGTCATTCAAGGGGATGATTTCTTTCGACTGGAGGAAGTGTTTTATTTGGAGGGGCCGCTTGAATTGAAAAAAGTAACTGAACCGCTCGCCAGCAAGGTGAAGTTTGAGTCCATCGAGTTTGACATTGGGAAGTCTTCATTGAAAGAAGAGATGTATGCTGACCTAAATAAGATTGTGAATTTCCTCTACGACAATGTCAATTTCAAGCTGAAGATTTCTGGACACACCGACTCTTTTGGCAGTGATGAAGTGAACCTTCGCTTATCTAAGGAGCGAGCCAAAAGTATCTATGATTATTTCATTGATTTTGCCAGCATCTCACCTGACAGAGTAGAGTACGAGGGTTTTGGCAGCTCCCGACCAATCATCGAGAACGAAAAATCTGAAGCCGACAAACGTCTGAACAGGCGTGTAGAGTTCGAGATATATCGTGAAGGCGTGGAGGCAGTGATATCCGAATAGCTTATTTCTTAATGAATTTGATGCCTAGACTTGGAATCACATAAACCCCACTAGTTAGGTGATCGACTCTAAATTTGTTATCAAATAATGGTCTCAATCGGAACTTCCGTCCATTCAAATCCAGTATCGCTAATTGGCCAATATTTTTTACAGTATTGGGAAGTTGAAGTATATCGGATACTGGATTTGGGTAGATAAGAAATTGGTTTTCTGAGGTATTTAATATGATCGAAGTTTCAGCTATGTTCGAATATTCAGATTGCCATGGCCCATGCTTTGCTGCCACCCTGTAGTAATAGGTAAATCCTGGTTCGAGATTGTTATCTTGATATCCCGTTTGATTCAGATTGAGGTCTACTGCAAAGCTTGACTCAAATAATGGGGAGAGGCTTCTTTGGAGTATATAACTTTTTTCAGCAGATGAATTATCCACCCATTTTAGGATAGCTTTTTGTGTGTCATAGTAAGTGATTTCAAGCTCATCAGGAGGTGTAAGGTTCACTGAAGGAGTAGTTGGTGACCAATCGGAGAAAGTTTCCTCGCCCAAGGCTCTGATCCGGTAATAATTCAGCTCCAAAGTGGATTCGCTATCCAACGTTGACCTGTTTTCATTGGGTAGACTTATGGTATGCGAGTCATTAAAATTCTCATTTGAAGCTATTTCGATTTCAAACCCAATTTCTACAGATGACATATGATTCCATGTCAGCGTTGTTCCATACTCAGAATGACTTATACCCGCGAATCTGGGAGTGTGGAGAGTGCTTTCATCAGTTATTTCGATGACCTGATTAGCCGATATATTCTCAATACTGGTTTTGCTACCTCCTGGCCAAGTGACTGTGATGTTGTCAACCATTTCATTCTCCCCAATACCAAAATGTGCTTCAGCTGGCTCCTGCCCATAAAAGCTTGTTCCAGCGGTGATCAAGCGCTTTCTGGTAAAGCCACCAGTTTGCACTTCCACAGTCGCTCCAATTCCATACCTGTTTACATTGTTCATTCTTGGCTTCACAATAATATAATTACCGCAATCAAGGCAATTATTCTCAAGAACTCTCACAGAAGTTACATTTGATTCGTCCGGTTTAACAGTCTGAATCATGTCTAGGTCCCCGTCATTGTCAATATCTACACTAATTAATGAAACCCCGTCAAGTTCATCATCAAAACGGATTTCAGAAGAAACATCCAAAAAGGATGTGCCTTGTCTATTCATCCAAAATGTGGATTGATCATCATTTCTAATTCCGTTGGTTACTGCTAAATCCTGAAACCCATTATTGTTGACATCAATGAATGTTGTACCCCAACCCCAACCACTTGTCTCGATTCCATAGTTGGAGGCAACCTCTTGATAATTGATTTCATCCGAATCTTTGAAGCCTACATAGAATATGTTTGGAAAACCGATATTAGTTGCATTGGATATGAAAATATCAAAGACACCATTGTTGTCAAAATCAGCAATTGCTAGTCCCATTTCGTATCCATCAGCGTTCATTTGAGAACTCTCTGTGTAATTAATGAAATTCTGATTGTTATTTAGAAACAATTCATTTGGGTCACCATCCACGTTAATATACAGATCCATATCCCCATCATTATCATAATCCCATACCAATGGCTGAAAACAATGGTTGAGATTTCTTGGCAATCCCATTTCCAGGGTTTTATCTACAAACCCACTGCCTGATTCATTAATTAAAAGCGTTATACTTCCATCCGTCCAGTTAGTTTGAATAATATCAAGAAAACCATCTAAGTTGAAATCACCGGCTGCAAGTCCCCCCTTGGTTGAAATTGAATACGCCTCAGAAAACAGGTCGAGCCCTATTGTGGAAGTTACTTCTTGAAATTGATTATTCTCAACTTGTCTAAATAGCTGTAGGGTGGGGTTTCCTGAATCCAGAGTTACATAGTCATTTAGGACTAGTAAATCAGGCAATAAGTCATTGTCATAATCAAACCATAATGAGGCCACAGAACCTCCAAGTAAATTCAGCCCGAGATCATTTGATTTTTCATTGAAAGAACCTAGTTCATTAATGTAAACAGGATCCCTGTGACCAAATGCGCTAGACAGGTGTATATCCACCCAACCGTCATTGTTAATATCAAAAGCTGAAACCCCGGATCCGAATTCATGATTCATTGGGAAATTATTGATCCCAATCGAATTTGTAATATCCTCAAAGCTTTGAGAAAAACTGAATAAGGAAATCACGCAGAATCCAGAGAGTAAAATTGATCGGAAGGGAACCTCAAAAACCGTGGATAGACATACCAGAATCATATGTAAATATACTAATGATTTGAGCTCAAAAATATCTGAAGCCGACAAACGTCTGAACAGGCGTGTAGAGTTCGAGATATATCGTGAAGGCGTGGAGGCGGAAGAAACATCAGAAGGAGAAGCCCCAACTGATGAGTCTGGAAATTAAACCAGACTTAATCCCCGCTGAACCATCTCTCAGAAATCAACTGAAACGTATCATTGAAAATCACAAAGGCCATAAGGCCAAGCAAGATCACCATACCTACTTTCTGAGCATTCTCCATGAATTTGTCTCCGGGCTTTCTGCCAGTAATGATCTCCCAACTTAAAAAAACCACATGACCACCGTCGAGCGCCGGAATTGGAAGTAGATTCATAAACGCCAGTACCATTGAAAGTAGTCCAACCAAGTACCAGAATCTTCCCCACTGCCATTCGCTTCCAAACATTGTTGCGATTCGGATTGGACCAGAAAGGGATTTCGTCACGGAGACATCCCCAGAAAACATTTTGCCAAGCCCTTTGATATTCAACCAAACGACGCTGAAAGCAGTGCCTGTGCCTTTGACTACAGACGGGCCGAAACCTAATTTTTTGGTGACATACTGTTCGTTAAAATTCGCCCAGCTCGCAACAAATCCGACTTGGCCTTCTTCGTTTACAGCCAGTTCAAGCTCTCTTCTTTGTCCATTGTTTTCAACAACAGTTGCTAGCGTTTTGCCAATGTTTTCTTCAACGATCGACGCATACTGATCGTAGTAATTAATCGGTTGGCCATTCACTGAAACGAATTTGTCTCCTACTCTTAATCCTGCCTCTTTTGCAGGACCTTCAGCTACCTCACTCACCACAAATGGCTTTCTTGGTGAAATGACCGGTACTCGTCCTTTATTGGTATTCAATTTCTCGATGAAGTCATTCGGCATTTCAATGCGTACTTCCTCTGATCCACGGAGTACGGTAAAGTAGACATCCGTCCCAACGAGTACAGATGGAGCCATTATGTCTTCATAATTCGCATAGTCTTGTCCGTTGATTTTTAGGATTTTGTCACCAGTTTGAAAGCCCATCTCCTGGCCAAGTTCGTGCGCAACAATACCGTGCTGATTTAGTACCTCTTTTGGTAAGTATGATTCGCCATTCACCAGGGTTATAGCTATAAACACAATCACTCCTGTGATTACATTCATGATGATGCCACCTAGCATCACTATTAACCTTTGCCAAGCTGGTTTCGCTCGAAATTCCCAAGGTTCCGGTTCCGCTGAGAGCGTTTTAGTATCGAGTGATTCATCGATCATACCAGAGATTTTCACGAATCCTCCCAAAGGAATTGAACCAAAACCGTACTCTGTTTCACCTCTTGTCCAACTGAAAATCTTAGGAGGAAATCCGATATAGAATTTCTCCACTCTCATCCCAAACATTTTGGCAGCTGCCATGTGTCCCCACTCGTGTATTCCCACCAAAATTGAAAGGCCCAGCAGAAGCTGTCCAACCATCACTATAGTATCCATCATTTGATTTCTTCTAAGGCTCTCGCCCGTGTTTCTTTATCTGTTTCTATAAAGTCCTGTAAATCAGGAACGCGAATATAGCTCACCTTTTCAAGGCTCCTTTCGATGACATCCGAAATCTCCAGAAAACCGATCCGATCATGTAGAAACGCATCCACGGCAATTTCGTTCGCGGCGTTCAAAATGCACGGTTTATTTCCGCCGGATTCCATGGCGGCATACGCCAAAGAAAGATTCCTGAAGGTCTCCAAATCCGGTTTTTCAAAGGTCAATTGCGGATAATCCATGAAATTGAATCGTGGAAAATCTGCTTTGATTCTGTTGGGGTAGGTCATAGCAAACTGGATGGGCACGCGCATGTCGGGTAAGCCCATCTGTGCTTTCATCGAACTGTCTTCGAACTGCACCAGGCTGTGGATGATCGACTGTGGGTGAACAACCACTTCTATTTTTTCCAGAGGGATCCCAAACAACCACTTGGCTTCAATAACCTCCAATCCCTTATTCATCAATGTGGCTGAGTCGATGGTCACTTTGGCTCCCATGTCCCAGTTAGGGTGCTTGAGTGCCTGTTCTTTTTTTATGGACAAAAGGTCTCCCCGTTTTTTTCCTCGAAACGGACCACCAGAGGCAGTAAGTATTAGTTTCTCTATCGGGTTGTGAAATTCACCAACAAGACACTGAAAAATAGCCGAATGCTCTGAATCCACTGGGTAAATGTTCACGGCGTTTTCCAAAGCGAGGTTGGTCACCAATTCCCCTGCAACGACCAAAGTTTCTTTGTTTGCTAGAGCAATATTTTTCTTCGCTTCAATTGCTTTGATGGTGGGGAGCAGTCCTGAGTAACCAACAAGTGCAGTGAGTACCAAATCCACTGTATCCATTTGAACGACCTGACCAAGGGCCTTTTCTCCGGCATAAACTTTAATGTCATGCTGATCAAGAGCAGCGTGAACTGCGGGGTATACATCCTCATTGGTGATGACTACACAGTTTGGCTTGAACTCAAGAGCCTGCCTGATTAGCAGGTCAGCATTGTTATTGGCCGTTAAGACCTCAGCTTGAAATTTGTCAGGGTTGGCACGAATGACTTCCAGTGCTTGGGTCCCGATGGAGCCGGTGGAGCCGAGGATGGCGATCCGTCTCCTCCCCCTAACCCCCTCAGAGAGGGGGAATTCGTTGCGTATTTGGTTGGATGTGTTTTTCAAAATAAGATTTGTCTTTTTATGCTTGGTTAACTCCCCCTTTTGAGGGGGTTAGGGGGAGGAGTTCGAGTGTATCTATAATCTGCTGCCTTACATTGTTGGTGGCGTGGAAAACTTCCTGATCTGTGAATGGGATGATGGAAAATTCCATTTTTTCGAGTTTTGCCTGTCTTACTTTATCATATTCGGCAACCTCGTCATAACTGTGAGTAATTCCATCCACTTCTATGATTAGTTTCTTTGGAAGACAGACAAAATCCACAATGTAGTTTCCTATGGGTCTTTGTCGCCTGAACGGATAGCCCGTTTGGCTTGCCTTTAGTACCCGAAACCAAAGGTGAATCTCCGCCTTTGTTGAGTTGTTTCGAAGAATTCGGGCGTTCTCCTTTAATTTTTTATTGTAGAAATTATTGGCCGTCAAACTAATTTTCGTCGAATAGTGGGGTAAGTTTTTCTGGCTTTTCTTCTTTCTTCCTCTCTTTCTTTCCTGCTTTTTTTTCCGTGTTTCTGAGAAAGTGAAATTGAGCTCCGAGGGTGAAATTCGCTGGATGGAAATCAGCATTGAATTCATTGATGAATAATTCTGGCTGGTTTTCTGGATACAACTTCGAAAAGTAGATCTCGCCAACTTCCAGTCTCACGCTCAGTTTCTTTTTTTCGGTAACAAAAAAATAGATACCAGGTCTAAGATCAAATATGTACCCTTTCCCATTTTGGATTTCAAAATCATTGTCACCCTGTAATTCTTGGTCAACATAAATATATCTTCCGGAGGAGGTTAAATAAAAATTGAATCGACTGGTAATGGGTATATGATAGCTTACCATAAGACCGGGTTCATAATGTCTATTGAAACCAGTTGTGACTGTTTCGAACGTGTAAGGTGCAACATCAATCAGTTCATCAAAAACTGCCTTGCGATAGCTCCAGCCGAAAGTAGGGCCCAAACTAAAGCGAGGAAGAATAAAATATTGATAGCTAACTATGCCATCGAACGTTGTGATTTTGACAGCTCCGCCGAATGCACCTGACGATAGAAAAGAGTTTCTGTCATCCTCAATGTTGAACCCTAATGATCCCGTAACGAATGATTCTCCCTTGGAAATCTGAGCAGTCGAAATCAATGAGCAGCACATAAGAGCCAGGACTGAAAGGAATTGTTTCATTTATCTTTTCTAAAATTCATTAACTCATCTGCGATCTTCCGATCATTCGAAAGTCTTGGCACTTTGTTTTGACCGCCCAGCTTACCAATCGATTTCATATAGTCAATAAAGGCATCTTTCTTAAGCGAAATGATTTCCAGCTTTCTCAAGATGGAACCAGTGATCAAATCGTCGTAATAGCTGTTTAATGATCGAAGTTGGTTGTCAAGTTCTTGAGTAAAGGCGGCCAGGTCACTGGGTTCATTGGCAAATGAAATGTACCACTCATGAAGAGGAAGCCCTTCTTTGGGAGTGACCTGAGGTGCTACTGTAAATTCTATGAGCTCGGTTTCGGGGAATTTCCTGCAGGTGTTTCGCATGGCTTTCTCCACTTCCTCTCCAATTACGTGCTCCCCAAACGCAGATATGAAATGTTTAATCCTCCCGCTTACAATTACCCTGTGCGGATTTGTGCTAACAAATTTCACCGTGTCTCCAATAGAGTATCCCCAAAGTCCGGCATTGCTATTGATGATCACGGCATAATTGACGTCCGTTTTCACTTCGTCAATCGTCAGTCTAGTTGGGTTTTCATTGAAATATTCATCTGCAGGTACAAACTCAAAGAAAATCCCAGAGTTAGTGAGTAGTAGCATCCCCTCTTCATGTTGTGAATCTTGGTAAGCCAAAAAACCTTCCGACGCGGGATACAACTCGATTGATGGGACGACTTTACCTATGGTTTCAAAAAGCTTGGCTCTATAGGGTTCGAAATTGACCCCACCGTATACGAACATGTCAAAATTAGGAAACAGGTCTTTTATCTGCTTCCCGCTTTTCTCGACTAATTTGTCAAAGTACATCTGAACCCAAGGAGGAATGCCGGAAATCAGAGACATGTTTTGGTCAATAGTCTCAGCCACAATCTTATCTACCTTTTCTTCCCAATCTTCAGTGATGTTGGTTTCATATGTCGGGAGTTGATTGGTTCTCAAATATTGAGGCACATGGTGATTCACGATTCCCGACAAGCGACCGGTGTTGATTCCTGCTTTTTGTTCCAGAATAGGGCTGCCTGAGAGAAATATCAATTTGCCATCTAAGAAACGACCCTTACCACTTTCGTTCACATAGGAGAGCAGTGCGTTTCGTGCACTATTTATGTGATTAGGAATGGAATCCTTGGTGATGGGTATGTACTTGGTGCCGCTAGTAGTGCCAGAGGTTTTGGCAAAATATTCGGGCTTGCCTGGCCAGAGAACATCGTTTTTCCCATCTAGAATTTGCTTCACATAGGGTGAGAGTTCTTCGTAATCTCGGATGGGCACGCTCTTCCGAAAGTCCTCAAAATCCTTTATTTCACCAAATCCATGATCTTTACCAAAGACGGTACTTTTCGAGGTTTTGATCAAATTCTCAAAGATCGCTTGCTGATACCTACCTGGATTAGATGACCATTTTTTTTGGTCTGCAACTATTTTTTTTGCGAATGGCTTACTTAAAATGGCGCGTATTCCCACAATGTAAAATTAGGTGGCAAAAATAGGCAATTGCTTGACAAGAGATTTTACAAATTTTAACGTTGCATTGGAATCCGATGGATAAGATGATCGTTCACAAGTCGGTAGTTTTATAAAAATATTCTTGAGTCATGAAGAAAGTCATATTAGTAGCCTCGGTTAGTTTGTTGTCGGCAATAGTAGGTGGAGTAATTGCCGTGCGAGTGGTGGAAACCAGGATGCCTGAAAGCCAAGTTTCGAATGCTTCTTTTAATGAGGGCGGTTATTTCACTTCGGCACCATCTCCATCCGAAATCAGCTTTTCGACAGAAGCAACGGAGGACTTTGTACTGGCAGCTTCCAACAGCACGTCTAGTGTTGTTTTTATTCAAACTACAAGCGAATACGAGTACAGATCTGGAAGTTGGTTGGATTGGTTTTTTGAATCCCAAACTTCTAGGCAAACAAGTGCCGGATCGGGAGTCATTTTGACTTCAGATGGATATATCGTGACCAATAATCACGTGATAGAGAAAGCGGATGAAATTAGGGTGATATCTGGGAAACAATCATTCGATGCGAAGCTGGTTGGCCGTGACCCATCCACGGATATAGCGGTGATAAAAATCGAGGCTGAGAATTTGAAAAATATTGAACTGGGAAATTCGGATCAGGTGCAAGTGGGCGAATGGGTACTGGCCGTTGGCAACCCATTCAATTTGACCTCAACAGTAACCGCGGGAATCGTCAGCGCCAAAGGGCGAAACATCAATTTATTGAGAGACAAGTTTCCCATCGAGTCATTTATTCAGACGGATGCGGCGATCAATCCGGGAAACAGTGGAGGTGCTTTGGTCAACTCCAAAGGCCAATTGATAGGCATCAACACGGCTATTCTGTCTAGAACCGGCTCTTACGCCGGGTACGGTTTTGCGGTTCCTGTAAACATTGTGAAGAAGGTATTTGAGGACATCAAGGAGTACGGGGAGGTGCAGAAGGCTTTCCTTGGTGCTGACTATGTGGATGTGGATAATGACATCAAGGAGAGACTAAAACTGAAAGATCTTAGTGGGGTGGTAGTGGCAGAGGTAACTCCCGAAGGAGCCGCAAACAGAGCGGGGATCACACGCGGTGATGTGATTTCGACAGTGGATGGAATACCCGTGGAAGGTCGTGGAACTTTGGAAGAAATCATTGGGAACAAATATCCGGGTGAGAGAGTGGAGCTAGTAGTGAAAAGAGATGATAAGGAATACACCAAGTCAATTATACTCACCAATAGAGAAGGCGGTACAGGTGTGATTAAGCGAAAATTGTATGAGTCGAAGAGCCTTCAAGCGACCTTCGAGGCGGTTAGTCAGGTGGAGAAAGATTTGTATGATATTAAGGCGGGCGTCCAAATAGTGAGCATAGAGCGACGAGGCTTTTTTGCAAGACTCGATATTCCTGAAGGGTTTATAGTTACTCAGATCAATAATGTGCCAATTGGTACGCCTTCTGAGTTGGAAGATATAATGTCAAAGATAAAAGGCCGAGTGCGGGTATATGGGGTGGATGAAGGGGGTAGGAAAATTTTCTATTCCTTCTGGTTCTGACCTTCCTTAGTTCAAAGAAGGATTTCTGATCTTCAATTTCTTCTTCAACTCATCCACTGAGTAGCGGAATTTTGCATCCGTATCGAGCATGTCATTTACTGACTGCACGGCATGGATTACAGTGCTGTGATCTCGTCCACCAAAATGAAAGCCGATTGATTTCAACGAATGGTTGGTGTAATCTTTTGAGAAATACATGGCTACCTGACGAGCGATTACGATTTCTTTCTTTCTTGTCTTTGCTTTCAGATCATCCTGAGGTACCTTAAAGTAATCTGAAACAGTTTTTTGGATGTAGTCTATCCCAACTTCCGAGTCAATTTCCTTAACAATGTTCTTGAGAATCTTCTTAGCCAGTTCAAGATCAACTTGCATATTCCCGAGGGATGCATGCGCCACCATTGAAACCATTACCCCTTCAAGCTCTCTAATATTAGTGTCTACTGTGTAGGCTATGTACTCGAGCACCTCATCCGGAATCACCACTCCATCATGCTGAAGCTTTTTCTTTATGATCGCCATTCTAGTCTCAAAATCAGGGGAAGTAAGATCAGCAGTAAGCCCCCACTTGAACCTTGAAACTAACCTTTCCTGCAATCCTTGAAGATCCTTCGGAGCGCAATCAGAAGTCATAATTATCTGTTTGCCAGATTGATGCAAGTGGTTAAAAATGTGGAAGAAAATTTCCTGCGTCTTTTCCTTCTCCTTCAAAAACTGAACGTCATCCAAGATCAGCACATCTACATCTCTGTAGTAGCTAATGAAATCTTGAATGTTATTATTCTTGAGTGCCTCAATGAACTGATTGGTGAATTTCTCCGAAGCAACGTAGATTATTTTTTTATCCGAATGCTGCGACTTGATCTCATTGCCGATGGCTTGTATCAAGTGGGTTTTCCCTAGCCCCACTCCACCATAAATCATGAGTGGATTGAAGGAAGTCAGACCTGGTTTTTTGGCCACCGCATAGCCTGCTGACCGAGCCAATCTGTTACAATCTCCTTCAATATAGTTTTCGAATAAGTAGCTGGCATTGAGGTTACTGTGACTACTCAGTTCACTAATAAATTCCGGATTTTTGAATTTCTCATTTACAGCGGTCTTAGTGCTACTCTTGGCCGATGTAGATAAAGAATTGTCTTGATCCTTGTTTTCCATTACAACGGAATATTCCAATCTACCTGTATCTCCAATCTCATGTTTAATTGCTGAGTGGATAACTTGAACATAATTCTCTTCAAGCCACTCGTAGAAGAACTGACTGGGTACTTGTATCGTCAACACATCACCATTCAAGGCCAAAGGCTTTATTGGTTCGAACCATGTTTTAAAACTTTGGGGTGGAATTTGCTCTTGAATGAAATGAAGGCAGTTTTCCCAAGTCTTGGCATGCATTCTAGTGGTGGTTTATACGGTTACAAAATGTGGTGACGTCCGACTTTTACATAGAGGCGGACAACAAAACTGTCATAAAAAAAAGTTAAAAAAAAGGTAATATGTGCTTGACTTTTTCAAAACCTTTTTTCTTCAAACCTAAGGCCTTTTTTCATTGAAGATTCTTTGAAAAATACAAAACGTTAAAGAAGATAAATATTTTCAATTTCACCCTTTGTACCTTTGAAGGATGACATTAACCCCGCTTCAATTTAGTGAGTTTAGTTCTGGTTCAAAGAAGCAGTGGCAAAAGGCTGCCAATGCACAATTGCGAACAGATAATGCTGAGAATGAACTCGTTTGGAATCTGACTTCTGATTGGAAACTCCCGGCATATTTTGATGAAACTGACGAAAAGAATCTCGCCTATTTACCAAAGCAGTTTTCACAGAAGAAATTTGATTGGCAATTGTTCAAAACCATTGATGTTGAGGATGAAATTTCTGCCAATAAAGCGGCGCTTGAGTCCCTGAACCAAGGATGCACGGGTATTTTATTTCATTGCTTTAGTGAAGTCGATTTGCACACACTCACAAGGAACATTCACTATCAGCATTGCTTTATTTCGTTTTTGGTTCCGGATAAATTTATGTCTGAAACATTGGCATTTATGTCCGAAAATATGGTTCAGGGTTTTTGTCAGCCAGCACAGGAGAACTCCGAACTGCCGGACATTTTGCTGGAGTATTCTCGGAATCGAACGCTGAAAAGTGTTGTATTGAATGTTGGTGGTAATTTCTTTTTCGAAATCGCGAGATTGCGCGCGCTCAGATATTTGATTGATCGAGTAAGGAGCATTCAGGAAATTCAAAATGCGGATATTTGGATTCATGCGGAAATTGCGGCGGATGCAAGCGAAAGTAAAAACTTACTGGTGCAGTCATCAGCGGGACTTGCTGCGGTGATTGGTGGAGCTAATTCTGTTTCTTTCAATGCTGACCAAAGTCACAAGCGCATTGCCACGAATGTTGGAAACCTAATCAGAGATGAAGCGAAAATTCAAACTTTTCAGGACGCGTCGGGTGGGAGCTACTTTATTGATTTCATTACTGATCAAATGATTCAGAAGGTTTGGGCACAATTTCAAAACATGCAGTCATGAGTATAGATTGGAAAAAGGTCGGCTATAAGTCAGATGTTGTCACAAATTCAAAGGAGCGATTTTCTCATGAAAAATTCACCGCTGGAATCCCACCTTTCCTAAGAGGGCCGTATGCCACCATGTATGCTTCCAGGCCTTGGACTATAAGACAATACGCCGGCTTTTCTACAGCCGAAGAATCCAATGCATTTTATAGAAGAAACTTAAAGGCTGGACAAAAGGGCTTGTCCGTAGCTTTTGACTTGGCGACACATAGAGGATATGATAGCGACCACCCCAGGGTATCAGGGGATGTAGGAATGGCAGGTGTGGCTATAGACTCAGTGGAAGACATGAAGGTTCTTTTTGATCAGATTCCTCTGGATCAAATGTCCGTATCCATGACAATGAATGGAGCCGTCATTCCGATTATGGCTTTTTACATTGTGGCTGCTGAGGAGCAGGGAGTGAGCCCTGATAAACTTGCTGGAACTATTCAAAATGATATTTTGAAAGAGTTCATGGTGCGAAACACCTACATCTACCCACCTGCACAGTCGCTTCGAATAATCGCTGATATATTTAGGTATACATCAGCCTATATGCCCAAATTCAATTCAATAAGTATAAGTGGATACCACATGCATGAGGCAGGTGCTACCGCTGAAATAGAATTGGCATTTACCCTGGCGGATGGTTTGGAGTACATTAAAACCGGCCTGGAAGCAGGTATAGAAATAGATAAATTCGCACCGCGCCTTTCATTCTTTTGGGGCATTGGCATGAATTTCTTTCAGGAAATAGCCAAGATGAGAGCAGGTCGATTACTTTGGTCAAAACTGGTAAATAGATTCGATCCAAAAGATCCAAAATCAATGGCGCTGCGAACGCATTGTCAGACTTCAGGGTACAGTCTGACAGCACAGGATCCTTACAACAACGTTTCGAGAACATGCATTGAAGCCATGGCAGCAGTGTTCGGGCACACTCAATCATTGCACACGAATGCCCTGGATGAAGCGATTGCATTGCCAACCGACGAGACGGCCAAGATTGCACGAGATACTCAGATTTATTTGCAAAATGATCCGAAAATCACCCAGGTAATTGATCCATGGGGTGGATCCCATTTTGTTGAAAAACTCACACATGAAACGGCCGAGAGAGCTTGGGAATTGATTCAGGAAGTGGAAGCAATGGGAGGAATGGCCAAAGCCATAGAGGAGGGCTTTCCAAAGATGAAAATCGAGGAAGCAGCAGCTCGAAAACAGGCTTTAATTGATAGCGGAAGAGAAGTGGTGGTAGGTGTTAACAGGTATCAGCCCGAAGAGAAAACAGAATTGAAGCTCCTTAAGGTTGACAATGAGAAAGTGAGGAAATCTCAGGTCGATCGTCTGATCAAATTGAGACAGGAAAGAAATGAAGGAAAAGTACAGGCTGCATTGCAAGCGCTAGAGAATGCCGCACAAAACACGAGTGATAATCTGCTTGAGTTTGCAATCAATGCTGCAAGAGAGCGAGCGACATTGGGAGAGATTTCATCTGCCATGGAGAAAGTTTTTGGTAGATTTCAAGCTACGAACAGATCTATTACTGGTGTGTATTCTTCAGAGATAAAGAAAGACGAATATTTTCAGCGAGCACAGGAATTGTCCGACCAGTTTGCAAAGTTGGACGGCAGAAGGCCAAGAATTCTTGTTGCCAAAATGGGACAAGACGGTCATGACCGTGGAGCCAAGGTCATCTCAACCGCTTTCGCCGATCTGGGTTTCGATGTAGACATTGGGCCGCTTTTTCAAACCCCCCAGGAAGTTGCCAAGCAAGCCATAGAGAATGACGTTCATATTGTGGGCGCCTCGAGCTTAGCCGGTGGGCATTTAACCCTGATTCCACAGCTAGTTGGCGAACTAAAAAAGCAGGGAGCAGATGATATTGCAGTAGTGGCCGGAGGCATTATTCCAGAGCAGGACTATGAAGAGCTTTTTAGCAAGGGAGTTGTTTCCATTTTTGGCCCAGGCACGGTCATAGCTAAAGCCGCCATTGAAATACTAGAGCATTTAATGAAAAAAGCTTAGGAGAATTTCTAACTTTATTTGTCCTTACTAAAATTCAATTCAAAATGAGATCAGTCCTAAATATTGGAAAGTCATGTATTGCCCTCATTGTATTGCTCTCGGCAATCAATTCACAGGCCCAGTATCAAAAATATCTGGACCAAGCAGATGAAAACTACGTGGTAGGGGAATATGCCAAAGCTCTTAAAAGCATTGAAAAAATGAAGAAAAAAGTGACCAAGAAATTGGGTACTAAGAATTCATATATGGCGATTGCTTTACTGAAAGAAGCTAAAATAAATCTAGAGCTAGGCTTGCTCAACAATGTAATGACACCTCTGGAAAGTGGAATTTCGATGAGCTATGATGTGAACGATACACTTTCCACCGAGCATGGATTTATGCTAAAGGAAGCCTCTGAAGTAATGATTCAGTTCGGTAATTTCCGATTGGCGAAGAAGTATCTGAATGGGGCAAGGCGAGCTTTTGAGACAAGTGGCAATTTGGTAGATGACATCAAGGCAGAAATCGACGTGATGGAAGCGCAGATTCTGGTGGGTAAGGGCTTCAATCAGGAAGCAATCAAATTGGTGAAGGAAAACCTTGATTTTTATAATCAGCGGGCAATTTCTGGCGAGGGAGACAAGAGGCAGCAAGAGGAAAAAAAGGTAGATTATGCAGAACTGCTGACTGTACTGGCCGAAGCTTACGCCAACATGGGTGACGTAGATGAAGCCTCAAAATTGTTTTATGACAACAAAGAGTGGATTAAGGACAACTTAAAGAAATCGCACATTCTGTATGGGTGGAATACATTTCTAGACACGGAGATGATGAGTCAAAATGGCCTTTCACTTGATGCTCAGGCGAGTGCTTACGAAGATGCTTTTAATGAAGGCCGAAAGAAATACGAGGAGACCCACTGGATGGTCTTGCTCATGAATGAACGGTTGATGAGCGCATTGTATCGAAATGATCAGAAAGGAAAATTCAATATCGTAGAGAATATGTACAAAGGAGCGATCAAGGAATTCGATCGCAACAGCATGCACTACCTGGCGAGAGAGAGAATGGACTTGGAATTGGATCTCCTGGCTGGTGATCTCAATAAATTGGAAACTGGAGTGAACGAGCTTTTAATCAATCCTATCGTCCCCAAATTTCATAAATCTAGAATTGAGCTTTTGGAGTTTGCCAAGCTTGCAGGTTTGCTTACAGGAAAGCACAAGAATGTTGAAGGTTATAACGAGCAAATTCTAGCCATTCAGGCAGAACTGTTGGGAACCGAAGCACCGGACTATCATTTGACTAAGATTCAATTGGCCAACTATTACATCGACTACACCGACAAGATTCAGGATGCAAAAGCTATTTATGATTACAGCTTTCATGAAGTAGTAGAAAAGGAAATTACCAGAAAGCATCCAGACTACATTACTATTCTCAATCATCTAGCTGTTTTCTATGAGGCTACAGACGATTATAAAATGGCATCTAAATTTCTCGAAGACGCCTTGCTGGCGTCAAGAGAGAAGTATGAAAATGTGGATATGGCTTATGGGCTAGAATTAGATAAGATTGCTGGCCTTCAAATCAAGATAGGCCAGTACAAAAAGGCCCAAGAAAACATTGACCTGGCGATAGAAATTTTGGAGGATAAAAAGGAAACCGAAGCGAGGAGTTATTATGCCTCGGCTTTAATCACACTTGCTAAACTCCAGTCTATTAAGGGGCAATTCGATGAAGCGGATGACAATCTATACGCTTCAGAAAAAATTCAATCCCGCACAGCGCCCACCTTGGCCTCCACGGGGCTAGATCAGCTCGATGATAAAGCAAGTTTATATATCAATGTCGGACGCTATTCAGATGCAGATGATCTCCTCAAGAAATCGTTGGAGGATAAGAAAAAGCAATTTGGCCCTCAAAGCAGACACCTAAATGAGACACTGATCCTTTCTTCAAAACTTCGTTTGGTGAAAGGCGATTATACAGAAGCAGAAAAATTAGCTCGGCAGGCCAACAACATCACGCTTTCCATTTTCGGTGAATCATCCACGAAGGTGGTGCCGTCAATGCTCGCATTGGCCAATGTGCTTACGGTCATTGGTGATTATCAAAAGGCCGAAAGACTATTGCAGCAAGCAATCAAAATTCAAACGGAAAGGTTCGGGCCTGACCATGTTGACGTAGGGAAATCCACATCCCAGTTAGCCTTGGTGAATTTTTATGATGGCAAACCCATCGAGCTCGTCCAGAAGAGATTTGCTGAGGCAGAAAAAATCATTGGAGCCAGCCTCGGTGGTAGTAACCCAACATATGCTGAGATATTGAAAAACATGGCTGTAGCCAACATTGCCGCTGGTAATTATTCACTGGCAAATCAGTACTTGGATCAGGCCAATCGTATTTGGTCTTCTAAGGTTGGCCGAAGAAACAATGTGAATGCCGCTACTATCAGTTTATTGAAAGGAGATATCAACTATCGACAAAGAAGATATTCGCAAGCGGAAAATTTGTATGGTGATGCACTGAAGCAATTCGAAAGGGTATTTAGCACCACACATCCCGAATACGTAAAGGTTCAGTCCAAATTAAGTAAGACCTATTACATGCAGGGTGACTATAAGCGATCACAAGATCAGCTTGAGCAAGTACTTGAGAATTATAAGGTGTTCATTCAGGATTATTTTCCAGCACTTAGCGAAAGAGAGAAAGCAAAATTTTGGAATACAATAAAGTACGACTATGAGTTTTACAACACATTGATTGTTAGCCGAAACAGAAGCAGCAGATATTTTGGTGAGATGTACAACAACGCCCTTTTGACAAAGGCGCTCTTGCTCAACTCATCCATCAAAATTCGTCAAAGGATAATGGGCTCAGGAGATGAGGAACTCATCAAAATGTACAATGATTGGATTGAGAAAAAGGAGCTATTGACAGTGGCACTTTCTATGAGTTCTGCGCAGCTGGCCGAGAATGGAATTAGCCCTCACTCCCTTTCCAACGAAGTAGAGGCCTTAGAAAAGCAAATGAGTGAGCGATCGGAGGATTTCAGTGGAGCTGATACCGGACCTGTTACTTGGGAAAATGTGAGAGATGCGCTCAAGGAGAACGAGGTGGCTATAGAGATGATTCGTTTTCGGTATTTCAATCATGATTTCTCGGATTCGGTGCAATATGCAGTGCTCTATGTGAAAGGAGGAAAAAGAACGGAACCGCAATTAATTCTTCTGGACAATGGAAAAGATCTTGAAAACAAATTCCTCAAGAATTATAGAAACCGAATCAAATTCAAATTAGCAGATGACATCTCGTATGACGAATACTGGAAGCCAATCGTAGACAAGGTGGGTGCGGTAACTTCGGTTTATCTGTCACCAGATGGAGTCTACAACCAAATAAATCTCGAAGCGATTGCTACGCCAGACGGTCGCTACATTCTGGACAATTCCAACATTATCTTGCTAAGCAACACCAAGGATCTTTATTTGGATCAGCAAAAACCTGAAGTATCTACGGATGCAGAAACCGCTCAGATGTTTGGAAATCCGCAGTTTTACGTTTCTACAACTCCAGGTATCCCATTGCCAGATTCGGGGATCACCAGAGCCACAGCAGAGGTTATTTCTGATCTTCCCGGAACAAAGAAAGAGTTGGAAGAACTTGTTGATTTGCTGAATAGAAAAGGGTGGAAGGTTACCGCAAGTACAGAGTTAGCTGCTGATGAACCTTCTATAAAAGCCATTGATAATCCTAGAATTTTCCATGTCGCGACACATGGATTTTTTCAGGACGACTCCAAGCGTAAGAAGGATGAGTTGAATGAAGCATCGGCATTTGAAAACCCACTGCTGAAAACTGGATTACTCCTGGCAGGAGCAGGTGATATTTTGAATGAAACCCGATATAACTATAATGTGAACAACGGAATTCTTACGGCCTATGAAGCCATGAACCTCAACCTGGATAAGACAGATTTGGTGGTGCTATCAGCTTGTGAAACGGGTCTTGGTGAAATTGAGGCAGGTGAAGGTGTTTACGGATTGCAGCGTGCTTTCTTGGTAGCTGGAGCTCGTACAATCATCATGAGTTTATTCAAAGTATCCGATGAAGCAACTCAGCAATTGATGGTGAAGTTCTACAGAAAGTGGATAGAAACAGGTGACAAACGTCAGGCGTTTATCGATGCAAAAAAGGAAATTAGAAATGAGTATAAAGATCCAATTTATTGGGGTCCTTTTATTATGATAGGCTTAGACTAAATTTCTAAACAGATAAGTAAGCCACCCAAATAGGGTGGCTTTTTTATTCGGGAATATCAGTTCTATCCGCTAACAGGTTCCGCTCTTCGCTATTCAGCTTTAGCTCCCTGCAGGTTCGATCTAGCTGTGGCCTAAAAAGTGAAAAAACGAAAAGAACAGCCACATAGATCACCACGAACAAATAATTGGCGGTTAGATAAAATGCAATGGTAGAAAACAGGGCTGATCCTTCGAGGAGGGCGTAGCTTACTATTTGGAGCTTCATGTACGCCTCCAGTTTTGATCGCAGCGATGGACGTGTCAGTGTCTCACTCAATTGTTTTTTTCTGTAGAGGTAGGCCGTAGAAGCCAAACTCAGAGAAATGATTACGAAAAGTACCGTAACTACTGAATCAGATATTAACCCGCTTCGATTGCCAGAATCTATTTCGAGGTACAGCCAGACGAAGGGCAACATGGTGATTGCTACAATGGCATGAAAAATCAGATTAAGTCTTTGATGAAATTCGGACCAATTTTTAAAACTACTCATAAGCAAATATCAGTTAGATTCACTCATTGACCTTACTTAGCATTAATAGTTTCATTTAGCTTTAGGGTTGTATTCAAATAGGATTGTTAGCAGAGCATGTTACGAAAATTAGTATTTCTCTTATTAGCCATTTCATCCATCACAGTTTCTGGACAAGAGGAGGAAATGAAGCGGAAGCGGAAGAGTAAAAGAGATACGAGTCAGGTAATTCTTCAACCACAGCGCTTAGAGATTCCTATAGAAGACATGCGCGATGACTTTGACGTAGTTGATGGATATGAAGGAGGATTACTCGTTGTGCAAGACACACATGAAGGGGTTGACAATGGAGAAATTTGGCAGTTTTATCTGGTTAACCGCAACCTAGAAATAGAGTGGAAATTGGTTCAGATTATCCCAACAGGTGTAGAGCTCATAGGATATGATTATAGTCTTGGTTACTTCTTTTTACTATTTGATAAAGCTAATCGGTACAAGGAATATCAAGTTACAGTAATTGATGTGAAAGGAGAGAAGGCAATCAACTCAGAAATTGAGTTGCCATTTGCGATGGATCTTCAATATTTCGAAGCATTGGATGAAGGAATATTATTAGTGGGTAATTATAATTATCGTCCGGTAGCCTTGGTGCATGATATTGTTGGAGATAAGCCCAAAGTACTTCCTGGTTTTTATAACTACAATGAACGCGTATTTGATTTGGTGATTGATGAGGAAAATAAAACGTTCTCTATCGTATTGGCAGAGCGAATGAGAAATGGAAAGTACACCAATCGAATCAAAAGTTTCACTTATAGTGGTTTAGTTATCGAAGAAAACTTAATTAATCCTGGTGAAGAATTGAATTTAGTTGACGGGACTACCACGAATTTTGGAGGAGGAATACAATATATGGCTGGTACTTATTCAGTAAAAACTTCTACATTCAGTAGGGGGGTTTATATTTCAAAATTTGTAAATGGCCAGCAGAAATTTCTTAAGAACCACAATTATGGAGACTTGGATAACTTTTTTGCCTTTCGTGGTGAGAGAGCACAGAAACGGATTGAAAGAAAAGTTGCAAGAAAGCGTGCCAGAGGAAGGGATCCCAAGTTCAACTTCCAACTCTACATACATGATATAATTCCCAGTGGTGATTTAAATATTTTAATTGCAGAGGCTTATTACACCAGATATGCACAAAATAGCTCTTCTTATGGTGGCGGTTACAGCCCGTATCAAATAGGTTATTTGAATAGTTCAAATGGTGGATTTCCTACAAATGGTTCGTTTTTGGGTTACAAATACACTCATGCGATTGTACTCGCTTTTAACTCCCAAGGTGAAGTAGTTTGGGATAATAGTTTTAGAACAAATGATATAACATCTTATAACCTTGAAGAGAGTGTAGCGGTCAATATTCAAGGTGATAATGCGGCCATCATGTACATTGATGATGATCAAATTAAATCAAAAGCCGTATCGGGCTCTAATGTTATTGAAGGAAAGACGTATAATCCAATAAGACTGCTTGAAGATGGGGATAAAATTAGAGGAAGGAGTGATGATATAAGAGGTATTAAAAACTGGTATCAGAATAATCTCTACTCATATGGTTTGCACAGAATAAAAAACAAAAACCACCCTCGTCCGAGAGTAAGAAAGGTCTTCTACATCAACAAAATCCAGTTTGACGAAGAAGTTGTACCTAGTCAGGACAGTAAATTCAAGGTTAGTCCTTGACACTATTGAAGTTGGCTTAACTTTGCCTCATGGATTTCATTTCGGAGAATATTCAAAAATATTCAGAGCAATTTACTCAGCCCGAACCACCACTTCTTCAGAAAATCAATCGTGAAACTCACTTGAATGTTCTGAAGCCTCGTATGCTTTCAGGGCATTTAGTAGGAAGATTTTTAGCCCAAATTTCCAAGACAATCCAACCCAAAAGAATCCTAGAGATAGGTACATATACAGGCTATTCTGCTATTTGTCTTTCAGAAGGCCTGGCCGCTGAGGGCAAACTGACAACCATTGATAAGAATGCTGAGCTTGAGTCTCGAGTGCGTGGCTATTTTGATGAAGCAGATGTTACTGATCGTATCGATTTTAAAATTGGAAATGCGCTGGATGTTCTCCCTACATTAAATGAAAATTGGGATTTGGTTTTTATGGATGCCGATAAGGAAAACTATCTGAACTACTTCAATCTTGTCATTGATCACCTTCGTCCCGGCGGACTGATAATTGCCGACAATGTACTGTGGAGTGGCAAGGTGGTAGATGAAAATGAATCAGACATTGATACTGTTGCGCTGCGAAAATTTAATGAAGAAGTGCACAACGACCCGAGAGTAATGAACGTTCTACTGCCCGTGCGCGACGGCCTAATGATGTTGACCAAGCTATGAAGCAATACCTGCTACTTTTTCTTTGTTCCGTTCAGTTGATGGCCAATAATGGCCCGAAAGTCCCGTCTCAAATGCAGTTTGGCGGTATGACATTGAAAATCACCGCTTCAGGGCAGAAAGTTCTTCAAGCGCATGTCGATGCGATGCACTCTTCACCCAAGCATCATGAAGCTATGGCTGATCGGGCGAGACTCTATTTCCCTATAATTGAAAGAATTTTTGCTGAGGAGAAAATACCTGATGGTCTGAAATATTTAGCTATTCAGGAAAGCGCCCTGACCTCCGATGCTGTGTCTAGCGCCAATGCCGTTGGCTACTGGCAATTCAAGGATTTCACCGCCAGAGAAATGGGCCTTACGGTAGATCGAAAGGTAGACGAACGAAAAAATATAGTGGCTGCTACCAGAGGTGCAGCCAAATATTTGAAGCAAAATAATTTCTACTTTAAGAATTGGCTCTATGCGGTCATGGCTTATCAAACCGGCAGAGGAGGAGCGAAGAAACATGTGAAGGAATCCAATTTTGGCGCCAGTAGAATGACCATCGATGGAGACACCTATTGGTATGTGATGAAATTCCTAGCACACTACATCGCATACGGCGAAAGTACCAAAGGCCCTAACTCTCAAGGGTGGCAACTGGCTGAATTTCGAGATGGCGGAGGAAGGGATTTGGCAAGCATCGCGAAAGAATTTGATTTGGACGTGGATCTGGTGAAGGAGTACAACAAATGGGTGAATGGCAAAATCCCAACTGACAAAGAGTACACCGTCATTCTGCCCATTCAGGGAAATATGCCCAAAGGACTCGTGGCATATTCTCGCCCGGACAGAGGAAGAATTAAAGAGGCGGTAGTTAAGAAATATCCCGACGAATTGGTGCCGGGCTTAGCAAAAAATGAAGAATCTACGCTCATTAAAATGAATGGATTGCCGGTAATTCTGGCCAAACCTTCCGATGATGTTTCGTCTCTTTCTGCTCGGATCGGCCTTTCTGAAAAGAATTTTAGGAAATACAACGAGCTTAAGGAGTCTGACGAATTGATCGCAGGGGAGTTTTACTACATGAAGAAAAAAGGCAGGAAGGGAAGCATTCCATTTCATGTGGTTGAAGAAAATGAATCCTTGTGGGACGTGTCTCAGCAGTACGGAATTAGGATGAAAAATCTGGCCAAACTCAATCGCATGTCCATCATCGATGAGCCGAAACCTGGTCGAATACTCCTGTTGGATAGAAAATTGGGCAAGGATGAGGAGCCGAAATTCATGCAGTTGAAAAAGCCAGTTAAGAAAGACTTTGTTCCCCAGGAAACAGAGACTTCCATCCCTGATTATGCACCGGCGAGTAACCAAGATGCCAAAGTGAAGATTCATACGGTGGCGAAAGGTGAAGGCCTTTGGTCCATTGCCAAAAAGTATGAGGTGAGCGTGGAAGAACTTCAGCGATGGAATGAACTGGAAAGCGCAGACGACATACAAGAAGGTCAGAATTTGCAAGTCAGAGCGCCGATCGGCGAGCGAACATCGGAAAGAAAAATCATCGAATACGAGGTGGTAGCTGGTGACAGCCTGTATCAGATTTCGCGAAAGTTTGGTATGTCGGTTGATGATATTCTGGAGCTCAATAATTTGAGTTCGCCGGACATTTCCATCGGGCAGAAACTCAGAGTTTACCAGAACTAAGAGTGCCAAACACCTATTTTCAGTTTAAGCAATTTCTTATTCGTCAGGAAAAGTCTGGCATGAAAGTGACCACCGACGGGTGTCTCTTTGGAGCATGGACGGCTGAGCAATTTCAAGCAGGAATTAAACAAGTGCTTGATATTGGCACAGGAACGGGCTTGCTCACACTAATGCTTGCTCAGAAACTGCATGCCCGGTTTGATGCCGTGGAGGTGAATCAAGATGCTTTCGAAGAGGCGAGCTCAAACTTCAAGAACTCACCATGGTCAGAACTAATTAAGAGCCATCATGCGTCGATTCAGGAATTTGAAGCAGATAGCAAATACGACCTGATCATTTGCAACCCTCCCTTCTTCAAGGGAAATCAGGAGGGGAGAAGTGAGGCAAAGAATCTGGCGATTCACGATCAGACTTTGCCGATGACTGATCTACTATCAGCAGCGGATCGCTTGCTTGCTGAGACGGGAAAACTGGCCATCATGTACCCGGAATGGGAAATGAAACAGTTTTCAGCGTTGGCTCAGGAGGTTGGACTGTGGCCTGAGCAATTGCTGAATGTTTACAATCATCCGGACTCCAACGTGTTTCGTGTCTTGGTCATTTACTCAAGAGAACGGCGAGATGCCACCTCAACCGATCTGACGATCAGAGAAGGAGAGGAGTATTCTGTGAGGTTTCTGGAGTTGGTGAAAGATTATTATTTGTAGATTTCCCCTTGAGCCTGCCTGACGGCAAGGCAGGGGGACTAGGGGTGTTTTGACAAACCATCACCTAATCACCTCACTAGGAAATACCACCAAACTTTCATGTCCATCTGCACCAACTGCGGCCACTCCGAATAGGTAATTGTCGATCACGATTCCTTCCAGCGTAAACTCTGTGACGTCCGCCCCCACGGTTCTGGAATATTGCCACTGTGGAGAGGTCGTATCTCTGAAATAGACTTTATAGCCTGTAGCTCCATCCACCTTTTCCCATCGGAGAAGCGTGCTAGGCTGCACGGCTCCACCCACGCTCACCTTGGCAGGTTGAGGAGGTGCCCAGGCCATAGCGGCAAGGTTGATGGCGTTCACGGCGGTCAGCTTAGCAGCGTATGGGAAGTTCACTCCTTCAATCACATCGCCGTATTTGATGCCGTTCTCAGTTCTGAGGTCTTGGTGCTGCCGATTGTAATTTTCATGTGCTTCCATGATTCGGATGCCCGCAAAACCTTCATCACAAAAAGGCCGATGGTGTCCTCCTCTCCCAAAACGATCCAATCGGTAAATCAACATTGGGTTCATTTCCGGCATATAGGTTTCCGTCATTCGGTGAACGTATCTAGCCAGTTGACGGGAATTACCGTCCACTTCACCTCCATAGAATCTTCTCAGCCTTTTTTGTAGATCCGTGTCTTTCGGGTTGGTTGGCTCAGAAAATATTCTGAAGGTTCGATTGTCGATGACTCCATCGACCCCTTCGATATTTCCGATCATATCATTGTTTAGCACCCCGATGATGTCCCATTCTTCCTCGATCGCCTTGGCTGCCAAGTATTTCCCCCCGTATAATCCTTGCTCTTCACCCGATAGACCCACAAACAAAATCGAGCTCTCAAAATCATAATTCGAAAGCACTCGTGCCGCTTCGATCACACCCGCCATCCCAGACGCATTGTCATTGGCGCCTGGCGAATCGTCTGTGTAATTCAAAGGATCAGAAATTCGGCTATCAATATCCCCGGCCATAATCACGTATCTGTTTGGATACTTCGTACCTCGCTTAATGGCCAGTACATTCACGATTTCTGTGTCCTTTGAAATGCGTGTTTTTTCGTTTCCTTTTTCGATGGTACGCTGCATACTGATCTCTAGGCAGCCGTTGCAGGCTTGCGAAATCACCTCAAATTCAGACTTGATCCAGCGCCGAGCAGCGCCGATTCCTCTTGTGTCGGATTTGGTTTCTGACATGGTGTGCCTTGTTCCAAAATTGGCTAATTGTCGAATGTCTTTTTCTATTCGATCGGCACTTACTGACTCGATGATAGCGTAGATTCTTGGGTCTTGCTGAGCAGCTAAAGTGATCGAAAAAGCTAGAAGAAGTGAAAGGGTTAATGATTTCATGATTTTAAGACTTTGCCTCAATTTAATTAAGAATCATTAAGGTTTAAGCAATGTACCATAGCCTGATAACCCCCTCATCACTGCCAGAAATCTCCCCTCGCCACCCCCGATAATCCCTATACCGTCACCACCCGACTCATTCGGGTGGTCTCGCGCACAATGGGTACAGATTCCCCGCATAAAGCGGGGAATGACGCTTTATGGATACTTTAGAACTAATGAGCGTAATTATGTCGGCTAACGTTGATAAAGCAGCTTTTGCTGTATGAATAGCCACCTCTGGATAAATCTTCGCCACCTCCCCCCGATAATCCCTACACCGTCACCACCCGATAATCCCTGCACCGTCACCACCCTATAATCCCTACACCGTCACCACCCGATTTATTCGGGTGGTCTCGCGTACAAAGGGCACAGATTCCCCGCATAAAGCGGGGAATGACGCTCTAGCAGAAATCGGCAAACCCTCACTGCACCTCAACCGGTTTTGATGTACCCACTACGTCACCGCCCGATTTATTCGGGTGGTCTATCTTTAGGTATGAGCAAAGGAGGATACACGTACATTGTCACCAATCAAAACAGGACTGTTTTATACACAGGTGTAACATCTAATCTTCACACGAGAATTTATCAGCACCGACAAGGCTATGGGTCACTTTTTACTTCAAAATACAATTGTTATTTACTTGTTTACTATGAGTTTCATGATGCAATAGAAGACGCAATTCGACGAGAAAAAAGAATCAAAAAGTATCCGAGAATTTGGAAGGAAAACCTAATAAACGAATTTAATCCTGAATGGAGTGACCTTTTTGACACAATCGAGGATATGCAATGAGTTTCCTCGCATAAAGCGGGGAATGACGCTTTATGGATATTATAAACTAATGAGCGTAATTATGTCGTCTAACTTTGATAAAGCAGCTTTTGCTGTATGAATAGCACCTCTGGATAAATCTTCGACCCTCCCCCCTATAATCCCTACACCGTCACCACCCGATTCATTCGGGTGGTCTCGCGTACAAAGGACACAGTTCCCTCACATAAAACGGAGAATCACGCTTTATGCAGGGAATCTACGCCCTATCGCTCGCCCCGTACCGCACTCCCGTTTGCATTCAGTAATTTTGAGTTTTAAATCTCAGCTTTGAATCAAAGACAACTTTTTCTTCAGCACCTTGCTCAAACGTCCGACTTCCCGCTTATGCTTGAAATAGAGTGTTCGGAGGGAGTTTACCTTTATGGAACCGAAGGACAGGAATACATCGACATGATTTCGGGTATTGGGGTGAGCAATGTTGGCCATAGGCATCCTGAGGTTTTGAAGGCTATTCAAGATCAGTTGGATAAGTACATGCACACCATGGTTTTTGGTGAGTACGTGCAGTCGCCTCAGGTGCAATTAGCAAAGGCACTCGCAGAAACGCTACCTGATCCTTTGGAGTCTGTTTATCTGGTGAATTCAGGAAGTGAAGCCGTAGAAGGAGCGTTGAAATTGGCCAAGCGCTGTACCGCACGTGCGGAAATCATTTCCTTCAAGAATGCATATCATGGATCTTCCCATGGAGCACTTTCTGCTACGGGTGATGATAATTTCAAACAAAATTTCCGACCACTTGTCCCGGGCTTTAGGCACCTGGAATACAACAACTTAGAACAACTTGACGCGATCAGCAACCAAACGGCGGGAGTGCTGGTAGAGGTAGTGCAAGGTGAGGCTGGGGTGGTTCCAGCAGAAGTGGATTTTTTGAAAAAAGTTAGATCGAAATGCTTGGAAGTTGGAGCACTCATGATGGTGGATGAAATCCAAACCGGGTTTGGTAGAACAGGAACCTTTTGGGCGTTTGAGCAATACGATATTGTACCCGATGTTGTGATCAGTGCGAAAGGAATGGGAGGCGGCATGCCGATTGGCTGCTTTGTAAGCTCTACCGAAATCATGGCCGTTTTCAAGGAAAATCCCATCCTAGGACACATCACGACATTCGGGGGACACCCTGTTTCCTGTGCATCATCACTGGCCACCTTGAAAGTGATTCAAAATGGGGAATTACACAAAAAAGCTGAGGAGAAAGGTCAGCTCATTAAGAATCTGCTAACTCACGATAAAATCAAATCAATACGGTCGAGAGGTCTTATGATGGCCGTGGGATTCGAGTCCTTTGATGTGGTTAAGCCAGTAATTGACAGGGCGATTGAACTTGGTGTGATCACGGATTGGTTCCTTTTTAATGATTACAGCATGCGGATTGCTCCACCACTTATCATTACCGAAGAAGAAATAAAAAAAGCCTGCAAGATTATCCTGCAGGCTTGTGATGAAGTTTGATTCGTCTAGATCAACTCTTCCAATTTCAAGCTGATTGTTCTTTCGCGACCGAAGCTCGATATTTTTATATCTACTGTTTCGCCTCCCTTATTTAGTTGCCTGACAATTTCAGGAAGTGTCATTTCAGATACTGGTGTACCATTTATTTCCACTAATTCGTCATTGACTTGAATGCCCTGATCACTCGCTGGGCCGATTTCATAAATACGGTGAATGAGCACTTTCTTCATGTCATCTGCCAGCTGTACTTCAAAGCCACACGCATTCACATGAAATTCATCCCTTGTGCCAATATATCTTTCCAGAAACATTGACCTATTCTCGTAATCGAAAATCACGATGTAGTTTTTCAGGATTCTATTACCAATGATCCCATCCATTTTCTTGTTTGCTTGAATGCCGTGCTTTGCCTCACTGATACCGACCGGTAGGTTTTCAAAATGTAATTTTCCGATCTTGAAATCCTGCACTCGACCTTCATAGTGCAATGTTTCGGTGTTGCCCAATCCCTTCACCAAATAGGAGTAATGATCTCCTGTTTTCGCGGCAACATTATTCTTCTTGGCAAACTTTGAATTGAAATCCAGCGTGGTGCCTGCTCCTGTACTCACGAAATAATTTCCCTGGAATTTCTCCCCATTATTCAATGTCACAGTCGCTGAAATGAAAGGAATATATTGCTCAAAGTCAAGTGTGTATTTCTCTCCAAAACCACCGTACTTGTACTCTCCGGGTTTAAAGATTTTCATTTGCTTATTTAATCCATCCAGAACTACCGCGTAGTGTTGCAAAAGATCATAGCCGATAATGCCATCAATGTTTTGCCCAATACTTATCTCCAGGTGTTTGAGACTTGTGGCGTACACTTCAATGTCACTCTCCAGTCGAAAGCCTGACATCTCTATATAGTTGTGCTTAATCAGAGAACCTTCAATAGATCCTTGCGCACTTGTTTTCTTAGAAGAATGATCAAGTTGTAATTTCAACTCAAGGGCAATGTCAGTATCAATTACTGTGAGCCCATCCCCAGTATCGAAAATAAAATTCAGGGGACGTGAACCATCAACACTTAGTTGGATAAAGGTGTGATCACCGAACACTTCAAGTGGCGAAGTGGTTAAAGGTTTTTGAGCATTTAAGTTTAATGTGATTGCCGTTGCAATCATCAGGACGAGCTTATTCATTAGGACTATATTTATCGCTTAATCGAGTGAAACATAAAGTTCACTCATTGAATTTCAAAAAACTAAAAAAAAATCGTTAATGATTCTTAAAGTCACAGAAACCGTGGAGTTTCTTAAAAAACAAGGGTTTGAGGAGCCTGAGGTGGGCATAATCCTCGGAACAGGATTGGGTGCATTGGCTGATGAAATTGAAACCATAAAATCTGTTGCCTATGGAAACATTCCTAATTTTCCTTTGGCTACAGTTGAGTTTCACAAAGGGAAGTTGATTTACGGCACACTGGAAGGAAGGAAAGTTGTGGCCATGGAAGGCAGGTTCCACTATTATGAAGGTCACTCCATGGAGGATGTGGCATTGCCCGTACGAGTTATGAAACAACTGGGCATTAAAAAATTACTTATCTCCAATGCAGCTGGGTGCATGAACTTGGATTGGAATAAAGGCGATCTGATGATCATAGATGATCACATAAATCTGCAACCAGATAACCCACTCAGGGGCAGAGATGCAGGAGCATTCGGTCCCATTTTCACCGATATGAGTCAGCCCTACGATGCAAAAATGAATGGACAGCTTGAAAAATTAGCTGCCGATCATTCCATCACAATTAGAAAGGGAGTTTATGCCTCGGTGGTGGGCCCAAGTTTGGAGACAAGAGCTGAATATAGGTATCTGAGAATGATAGGGGCGGACGCTGTTGGGATGTCCACCGTCCCTGAGGTAATAGCCGCCAATCAAATGAATCTTCCTGTGTGTGCAGTTTCAGTTCTCACAGACGAATGCGATCCCGATAACCTGAAAGCAATCAACATTGAAGACATAATTAATACTGCCAAGAAAGCAGAGAAGGACCTTGTGGTGCTATTCAAAGGGCTGCTCAGCAGCTCATAAAATTCTCTAAGAAACGCTCGAACTTTTTTACTAATTTGACCTTCCAATTTTTAACTCAAACCAACCTTTATGCAAACATTCAAAGGATGTAGGTTCTTGATTCTTCTGCTGACCGTTATGGTTTTCCCCTGGAACACCAACGCTCAGGATGACTTGAGGCCGGTTTCCACTAAATACGCCATCACCAACGCCACCATAGTGCAGGCACCAGGCAGGGTGATACAGAATGGCACCATCATTTTTGAAGATGGAGTCATTCAAAACATAGGTAGCAATATTAAAATCCCAGCAGATGCATGGGTCATCAAGGCAGATTCGATGTATGTCTATGCAGGCTTTATATCTGGCATGTCAAATATAGGCGTCCCAAAACCGAAAGATGAGAGAGTGGAAATTGACTCCAAACTCAAGCAAAATCCACCGTATGATAAGGCGGGAATAACTCCGGCCGCAAATGTTGTTGATGGAATTAAGAAGGAGGATAAATCCATTGACGAGTTTAGAAAGCTTGGATTCACGGCGGCTGTTACCGCCCCTCATAGTGGCATGATGCCGGGCCGGTCAGCTATAATCCTCTTATCGGATAGTGAGCCTGAGGCAATGGTGCTCAAGGAAGACTTTTCTCTTTACAGCCAACTAGATGGTGCCAGCGGTATGTACCCCAACACAGTCATCGGCGTGATGGCCAAGTATCGGGATATGTACCGAAAAGGGATGCAAGGGTTGGATTATCAAAAAAGGTATGCTGCATCCACTGCAGGTATGGTTCGCCCAGTTCGGGATTTGACGATTGAGTCACTCTATCCTGTAATTAATAAGGAAGTGCCGGTTTCGTTCAGGGCTGAAGGCGTGAAGGATATCATGCGAGTACTTACTTTGAAAAGCGAACTTGGATTCAATCTTCATCTTGTGGAAGTTCAGCAGGGTTGGGATGCCATCAACGAAATTAAAAAATCAGGATCGGCGGTCTTCTTTTCCCTTGACCTGCCCGAACTGAAGGAAGAAGAAAAAAAGGAGGATAAAGAGGCCAAGTCGGATGATGAGAAATCTGAAGAAACGCCGGAAGAACCAAAGGAAAAGACGGCAGCCGATTTGGAGCAAGAAGCACTGGAATTGAGGCAAAAGGAAATGCTTACTCAGTATTACACTCAGATGGAGGCCTATCAATCAGCCGGATTAAAATTTGGGTTTTCTACGTTGGAGGCCAGCTCAAAAGACTTCAAGAAAGTGCTGAGTGGAATCATTAAGAATGGACTTTCTGAGGACAATGCGCTTGCTGCCTTAACGACTAATCCGGCGAGCACATTGGGCGTTTCTAGCACCATGGGATCTATTGATGTAGGAAAAATCGCTAACCTCATTGTGACCGATAAGCCGTATTTCGAAGAAAAATCAAATGTGAGATATGTATTCGTGGATGGGAAGATGAATGAATACGAAGTGAAAAAGGAGAAGAAAAAGAAGAGTGGAGGCGAGCCGATTGATCCAAAAGGAACCTGGCAATTTGAGTATAGCTCAGAGGCAGGCGATTCTTATTCTGGAAACTTCAAGATAGAAGGCGAGGCTGGTTCTTACAGCGGGTCTCTTTTTCTAAGTTTCAATGGAAGTACAAGTGATTTAACTTCAGTAGAAGTAGATGGAAACTCACTTACTATCGCGGCGATGGTATCAGCAGGTGATCAAACTGTTGAAGTGACCATCTCTGGTGAAGTGGATGGCGATTCTATCAGTGGGTCGCTATCGGCCGGTGCTTTTGGCACATACGAATTAGAAGGTTCAAGAGATCCAAACAACTAAACCTGAAGACATGAAATTTTTATCAAAATACATATTTGCCTTAGCAGTTCTATTTGTTTATCAAGCAAGTGCTCAGCAAAAAGGAACCGTCTTAATAAAAGGCGGAACGGTAATCACAGTCACAAAAGGCACACTGGAAAACACGGATGTGCTGATTAGAGATGGTAAATTTTCCGAAATAGGAAAGGGCCTTCAGGCACCTAGTGGTGCCAAGGTTATAGATGCCAAAGGGCTCTTCGTTATGCCTGGAATTATTGATGCCCATTCTCATTTGGCGCTGGATGCTGTGAATGAAGCCACGGCTCCTGTCACTGCCGAGGTTTGGGTTGGAGATGCCCTTGATCCATTGGACGTGGGGATTTACAGAGCTTTGGCCGGAGGGGTAACCACTGCTCACGCCATGCACGGTTCTGCCAATGCTATCGGAGGTCAATGTGAGACCGTCAAGTTTAGATATGGGGCGGTGAATCCTGATGACCTTAGAATGAAAGGCGCTCCAAGAACGATCAAATTTGCTTTAGGCGAAAACCCAACGAGAGTTCATGGTTCTGGAAATGGCGTGCAGCCAAGGACAAGAATGGGTGTGGAACATGTAATCAGAAGCTCATTTGCTCAGGCAAAGGACTACATGGAGGCATGGGACGGTTACAACAAGGCCAAGAGCACAAAGGGATTCAAAGGAAAGGCGCCCGACTATGATTTGCGACTAGAGACATTGGCAGACATTCTGCGTGGCAATATCATCATCCATTGTCACTCTTACAGAGCGGACGAAATCTATATGCTCATGCAAGTGTGTGAAGATTTTGGCATCAAGAAATTGGTTTTTCAGCATGTAAATGAAGGCTTCAAAGTAGCACCTGAATTGGCAAAATGGGGAGCGGGTGCTTCTGTTTTTTCAGATTGGTGGGCCTATAAATTCGAAGTGTACTACAGCACAGCTTACAATGCCGCTATTCTATCGAAGAATGGGGTGACCACTTCTATCAACTCGGATTCTGAAGAATTGATCAGGCACCTCTATCACGAAGCGGCAAAAACTCAGAAGTACGGTGATTTGACTGATGATGAAGCTCTTTCATTGATCACCATTAATCCGGCGAAGCAGCTAGGCGTAGATGATCGAATCGGCTCGATCGAGGTAGGAAAAGAAGGAGATGTGGCGATTTTCAAAAACCACCCTCTTTCCATTTATACCATTCCGATGGTCACCATAGTAGACGGTATCGTGGAGTTTGACAGGGAGAATGACCCTGACGACATGCGCATTTATGTAGATGCAGAGGAAAAAATAGATGTGACTCTTTTCGATAAAGAGGATTATGATCGATGCATGCAAAACACTGAATTCTTATTCACCAATAACTAAGACCTGATGAAACTGAATAAAAACATAATCGGAGCAATGCTGATGCTGTTGGCGTTTTGCATGAATGCTCAAATGACACAAAAAGCTCAGTCAGGCACGTTTGCTTTGACCAACGCTACGGTGGAAACCATTACGAATGGCACTTTACAAAACGGAACAGTTGTCATCACTGATGGGAAAATAAGCGCTGTGGGAACGGATATTTCTGCACCCGCTGGAGCCACAGTGGTAGACTGCTCAGGACTGACCATCTACCCTGGTTTGATTGATGGAGGGACTAGACTAGGCCTTTCTGAAGTGGGCTCAGATCCAAGAACAAGGGATTACAATGAAATAGGAGACGTGATTCCACACATACAAGCGTTGACTGCTGTGAATCCTAATTCTGTATTGATTCCGGTCACAAGAGTCAATGGTGTAACAACAAGTTTGGCCGTGCCCACAGGCGGGTTGTTTCCAGGTACAGCAGCCTTGATCAATTTGCATGGGTATACTCCGGATCAGATGTATGCAGGCTTTAAAGGTGTGGTCATGAATTTCCCTACTACCGGTCGAAGAGGAAGATGGGATCGTAGAACGGATGAGGAGATAGAAAAGGCATCTAAGAAGGCGGTCGAGAAATTGACTGATGTTTTTGCCAAAGCTATTCAGTATCATAAAATTGATTCGGCCACCGGCGGCAAAGCTCAGGAGTACTATCCAGAGATGGAAGCGCTACTTCCTGTGGTGCGTGGTGAAATGAAGTTGTTGGTAAATGTAGATGCATCAAAGGATATCATTTCCTTTTTGGAATGGATGAAAGACAGAAGTCTTGACGTTGTTATTTGCGGAGCATCTGAGGGGTGGAGAGTTGCTGATAAAATAGCCGAAGCTGGAATTCCGGTTATTACTGGCCCTGTACTTGGTATGCCGAATCGTAGTTATGACAAATATGATAAGCCATATGCAAATGCTGGCTTAATGGTCAAGGCAGGAGTGAAGGTGGCGATCAAAACAGATGAAACCGAGAACGTGAGGAACCTTCCTTACAATGCGGGATTTGCTGCAGCCTATGGCATGGGTACGGAAGAAGCGCTCAAGGCAATCACCATCGTCCCTGCAGAGATTTTTGGAGTGGCCGATAAGTTAGGTTCAATAGAAACTGGAAAAATCGCTAATCTATTTGTGACCGATGGTGATCCCTTTGAAACAAAGACCAAAGTGAAGCACGTCTTTATTAACGGCTGGAAGATTCCTATCGAAAGTAGGCATACCCTTTTGTATCAGGAATTTCTGGAGCGATCGCCTTCGGCAGATTAAGCTTTGGTGAGACGAATGTAGAATGTCGTCCCTTTTCCAAGCACAGTGCGGTAACTCACTGCACCATTCATCATTTCGGTGAAGCTTTTCACAATGGACAAGCCAAGTCCTGTGGAAGGCTCACCACCTGTTGATTGGGCACTCAACCGTTGGTATTTCTTGAATATTTTTTGCTCGTCTTCTGGCGTGAATCCTGGCCCTTGGTCGGTGATGCTGATTACAACTCTGTCACCTTCATCTTCCGTGTCGAAATTGATGCTGGTGCCCGGCATTGAAAATTTCAAGGCATTGGAGACCAGATTTTCTACGATTTGAATCAGATAGACTTGATCAGCCTTCACCTTGAACGATTTGTTCTCGGAAATGTCCTGAATGGTAATTTGCTTTTTAGCGGCGTGCTCTTTGAAATCCTTTTGAACACTACTAAAAACATGGCTGAGTGCTACAGTTTCCATTTTGATGTTCATCTTGCCCGATTCGATTGCATCTACATCAAGGATTTTCCCTATCATTTGTCTCAATCTTTCAGACGCTTGAGCCATGTACCCAATCATTTCCCGTTCTTCGGTCGGCATCTTTTCATTCTCCATCATCAATCTTGAGAAACCAAGAATTTGGGCAATTGGCGCCCTAAGATCATGAGCCAGAACTTTGATCAGGTTATTCTTTTCATTATTTAGGTCTTCCAGTTTTTGATTGCGTTCTTCTATCACAGCTTGCTTTTCTTCAATAGCCGCGGCAGCTTTGTTTTGGAATTGTGACCTAATAACGATGATTACGGCAATAAACATCACTATTATCACACCGGATATGAGGGTATTTCTCAGATCCTTGTCCTTCTGAGCTTGTAAGGTCGCATCAAGAATTTCTTCATATCTAAGCTCAACTTCCTCAGTCAGGATTACAATCTCTTCGTAAGGGCCGATTTCTGCCGATTTCGAAATTCGATCGATAAGTTCGTTGACATTGTGTCCCATGAATTTATCGATAAGTTCTTCTCGATTGCTTATGTATCTGCTGCTTTCAAAGTACTCCTCTATCGGCTCCTTCCAATCTGATTGGATAGGATAAATCATGCCCAGCCCCTCAAGCTTCAATGGATAGAAAACCTGTCTTTTTATGTTGGGAGAGCGTGGAACGGCACTGAGAAAATTGGGAAGATCCGAGTAGCCAAAAGCATTTTCCATTTCCTCGATTTTTTCAATTATTGCACCCCCATTTCCCACATACAGGATGTCGAAATCTATCTTCAAGCTGTCTTTCAATCGCAAGAGACCTTGCTCAAGCGTAGTGTTCTCGATGGTTACTGCCGTTAATCCATTGAACGTTTCCTTAAAATCATCGTCGGTTCGAACAATAGGAAGGTTGCCACTGGAAACCAGCACTGAGATATCCGGAAAGTAAGAAGGTGAGAAATTAAATACTTCTTGGCGTTCCTTTGTGACCGAAATAGATGACACACCGAAGGTTCCGTTCCGACCCTGAGCCACTTTATCCATCACTTGAGAGAAGTTATTGGCACGATTCCACTTGGCCTCTATTTGAATATTATATGTGTCATTCAAGTACTTGATGAAATCAACACAGATTTCATGCTCCACTCCGTCCATGACATCTTTAGATTGATCAATTAACGTGTTATTGGGGAACCAATAAAACTGAACCGTTCCAGAGCCGTTTTGTAATATTTCTTGCCATGAGTCGCCTGATTGGGAGGAGGCAATTTGAGTGCAAATGCTTAGTGCAAACAGGAGTAAAAGCCGTAAAGTCAAATGAAGCCTAAGTTCCATAGCACAATAAAGGTAGCGAAAAGAGAATCAATAGTGATTCAAAAAAAAGCCACCCCGAATAATCAGGATGGCTTCTTTTATAATCAATGACTTCTTACAAATGAATCACTTCATCATAAGCCGCAGCGGCTGCTTCCATCACCGCTTCACTCATGGTAGGGTGTGGGTGCACCGTCTTAATGATGTCGTGCCCTGTGGTTTCAAGTTTTCTGGCAGCAACGGCCTCAGCGATCATTTCAGTCACATTGAAACCTATCATATGCGCACCTAACCATTCGCCGTACTTAGCGTCGAATATCAATTTCACAAAACCATCAGAAGCTCCTGCCGCCTTTGCCTTTCCTGAAGCCGAGAATGGGAACTTGCCCACTTTTATTTCATACCCAGCTTCCTTAGCAGCTTTCTCCGTGTAACCCACCGAAGCAATCTCCGGTGAGCAGTAGGTGCAGCCCGGGATGTTGTTGTAGTCCAAGGGCTCCACATGCATTCCCTTGATTTTCTCCACACAAATAATTCCTTCAGCGGAAGCTACGTGTGCAAGAGCCTGACCTTTCACAATATCTCCTATGGCATATACACCATCAATGTTCGTCTTATAATAATCATCCACAAGAACTCGTCCTTTCTCCGTTTTCACCCCAACATCCTCTAGTCCTAGGTTCTCAATATTGGTAGCCACCCCAACGGCTGAAAGAACTACATCGCAATCAATTTGCTCTTCACCCTTTTTGGTTTTCACCGTCACTTTACAGCCGGTTCCTTTGGTGTCCACCTTCGTTACTTCGGAGCTGGTCATCACTTTCATGCCTGATTTTTTGAAAGTACGCTCCAGCTGCTTGCTGATTTCTTCGTCCTCGACAGGAACGATTCTATCCATGAATTCAACGATGGTCACTTCAGTGCCGAGTGTGCTGTAGAAGTAGGCAAACTCCACCCCAATGGCTCCAGAACCCACCACAACCATTTTCTTAGGTTGCTTTGGAAGCACCATGGCTTCACGATACCCGATTATTTTTTTGCCATCAATAGGCATAGTAGGTAGCTCTCTTGATCTACCACCAGTAGCGAGGATGACATGGTCTGCATCATAAACATCCACTTTTCCATCGGCTCCTTTCACCTCTACCTTTTTACCTTTCTTCAAGGTGCCATGTCCTTCGATATGATCGATTTTGTTCTTTTTGAAAAGGAATTGAATCCCCTTGCTCATTCCGCCAGCAACCTCTCTGCTTCGTTTCACCATTCCACCGAAATCTGCTTTGGCTCCTTTGACCTCTACTCCATAATCGGCCGAATGATTTATATAATCGAAAACCTGAGCACTCTTAAGTAGCGCTTTAGTGGGGATACAGCCCCAGTTAAGACAGATTCCGCCTAGTTCGGCTCTTTCTACCACGCCCACTTTCATTCCCAGCTGTGAAGCGCGAATAGCAGCGACGTACCCGCCAGGTCCACTTCCGATTACAATAAGATCATATTTAGCCATGCTTGTTGATTTTTTGTTGTTGAGCAAAGATAATGTCCAAGTCAGTTTGTGAAGGCGAATACTTAGGCAAAAGCCAAATGCCTAATTAAATTATGTGCCGTGCCAGAACCAGACGTTTTTTATTGTGCGAAAGACCGAATAGGCAACAAAAAACAGAACAGGAATAACCGTCCAAATTTTGTTGGACCAACTTTGATGAGACAACTCCCTAAAGATTAGAAAAAACAAAAAAGGATAAAGAAGGGCAAAATATCTCTCCATGTCGGCTTGTAGAAGATCGGCTTTAGTCGCAACAATCAGTAGGAGAACGATTGGGATAACTTCAAAATACCGATGTTCAGCCTTTTCTAGTCTCAGTTCGTAAAGCAGAAAACTGAAAGTAAGAATACAAAACCCTATCGAAGCAAAACCCGGAACGGTAACCGGCTCAAACCAATGAATCAATGTTTGCCCTATCCAATTCAAATTTTGCGACAAATCAAGCCCTGTGGAATGATCTAGCCTGGACAAGTCCCCTCGTATTGAGTAAGATTTTAATTGCCAAAGGATGAAAAAGAGAATTGCGGGAATATAAAGGAGTGCCTTACGAAGTGATTTTTCTTTCCAAAATGAGACCAGTGCAAATCCAAGTACTAAACCAATCCCTAGATGCTTGAGTGCCACCATTCCTACTAACAGAAGTATTGAAAGTCCAGCATTGATTCTGGGATTACTCTGTCGGTGCACCTGCAAATACAGAAAGCCAAGCACCAAAGCCATAAAGACCGATTCGGTCCAAACGAAATTATGCACCATGAAAACTGGCGTAGAAAAAAGAACAATCGCGGCAAATGAGATTTGATAGAAATCATTTTTAATCTTTCTAATCAGCAGCTTGTGCACAAGAACCATTGATGCTGTCCAGCACGCCACATTGAAAATGGAAATCAGGAGGAGGTTGTTCTGAAGCACCCATAGCAGGATAGGGTAAAGTGGAGGTTTAGAACCAAAAGATGACTGAGCGAATCCCAGTTCTGTTAGATTTTCGGACAACCGGAGGTAGAGGTGGCTGTCGTATGTCAGGCCAATATTCGGAAAAATTCCAAATAGTAGAAGTGCCAAAGCAACCAATCCAATACCGAAAATTATTCTATCATTGCCCTTCATAGACTAATCAAAAAAGAGATGAAACTTCTAGCTGGAAAAGTAGCTCTGATTACCGGAGCATCCAAAGGTATCGGACGAGCCATCGCTCTTCGTTTTGCTGAAAATGGGGCAGATGTAGCGTTCACATATTTGTCAAGTGTAGAAAAAGGCGAGGCATTGGTGGCGGAGCTTGAGGCCTTCGGGGTGAAGGCCAAAGGGTACAGGTCAGATGCCTCCGATTACACGGCCGCACAGGATTTGATCAATAGTACCGTGGAGGATTTGGGTGGCTTGCATATTTTGGTGAACAATGCCGGAATCACGCGCGACAATCTTTTGATGAGAATGACAGAGGAGCAGTGGGATGAGATAATGAACGTCAACCTGAAGTCATGTTTCAATACGGTGAAAGCATCAGCACGAACCTTCATGAAGCAGCGAAGCGGCTCCATCATCAATATGTCGTCCGTGGTGGGGATCAAGGGAAATGCCGGACAAGCAAACTACGCTGCATCTAAGGCAGGGATTATTGGATTCACTAAATCTGTGGCGCTCGAGCTAGGCTCGCGTGGGATTCGTAGCAACGTGATTGCACCCGGATTTATAGAAACTGAAATGACAGAAGCACTTGATGAGGCGACAGTACAAGGCTGGAGAGATGCCATTCCATTGAAAAGAGGCGGCCAGCCCAATGACATTGCCGATGCGTGCGTTTTCTTAGGTTCTGAGATGTCCTCGTACATAACCGGCCAGGTCCTTTCGGTAGATGGCGGTATGCACACATAAAATAACTAACACATCATCAAAGGAGCCGTTTAAGTCAGCGGCTCTTTTTATTTATGGATAGAAACGTCCTCGATTTTACGCTCCCTGCTTGGTGGATTCTACCAGCCTTGATCTTGGCTGTTGGTATGGCTTATTTGCTTTATTCAAAGAAGGGAATGCCCTGGAGTAAAAACCAAAATTTACTTCTTGGCATCCTGCGATTCTCCGCTATTTTACTGATTCTCCTTCTTTTCTTAGAACCACTTATCCGAAAAATAACGAATGAAATAGAGAGACCCATCATCGTGATTGGCATTGATAACTCTTCTTCGATATCTACTATTCATAGTCAGGAGGAGCTCAAGACGCTGGTCAATGGAATGGAAGCATTGCAAGACGAGCTAATTGATGAGAACGATTACTCTGTAGAATTTTTCACATTGGAAGCAGAGAAAGACACAATAGATTTCGAGGATCCATCTACGAACTACTACCATTTTTTCAGGAAGATTGATGATCAATTTTCAAACAAGAATCTCTCTGCTATGGTGCTTGCAACCGATGGTATTTTCAATCGAGGATCATCACCAGCCTTCAAAACTTTCCAATACCCGGTTTATACGCTCGGCTTGGGCGATACCATTCCACAGCGCGATGTAGCCATCAGGAATGTGCGATCCAACCGAGTAGCTTACAGTGGCAATGAATTCCCGATTCAGGTGGAGATAGCAGGGGAGGGTTTTGTAGGTAGGCAGGCTGAAGTACGAATCACTGAGGCGGGCAGTTTGATTGAGTCACGAACTACCGAGATAAATTCATCTGAAAATGAATTGACTTTCTTCGCAACTGCCACTGAAGCTGGATTGAGACATTACACCATTACCGTTACGGAGTTTGATGGGGAGATCACTTTTGAAAATAACAAGCATGAGCTCTTCATTGAAATACTGGAGAGCAAGAAACGAGTATTGATCTCCGGGCTTTCTCCTCATCCTGACATGAGGGCCATTCGATCGGCGCTTGAGGTCACCGGCAATTATGAAATCGTGCTGAATATTCAAGGCATACATCAGCCACCTGACAATAAGCAATTCGACGTTCAAATTCTGTTTGATGGCGTGTCAGCAATGCCCGGTAGTTCAGGAAATTGGGTGATCAATTCAAACATGTCCGGCCTGCACATGTCATCCGTTCCCTTTGTGAAATTCACTCCTGAGGGCGTTCCAGATAATGTGACTCCATCGCTTAACCCTGCTTTTTCAAAATTTAAACTGCAACGTGAGCCGAACAGGTTGAGGGATTACCCACCACTTAGAGCCCCTTTTGGGAGCTATGAGTTGGTCGGACCATATGAAGTGCTTTTTTATCAGCAAGTGGGATCGGTGGTCACGGACAAGCCCCTGATAGCGGTATACGATGATGGAAATAAAAGACAAGTCTTGTCGGTAGGTTTGGGAATTTGGCAATGGAGATTGCAAGAATCTGCGCGTAATGATGAGGCTGAACTTTTCACGGAGATCGTTCAGAAACTGGTTCAGTTTCTAAGTATCAATGACACCAAAAAGCAATTCAGTGTAGATCGATCCAGAGACCTATTCACTCAGGGAGAGGTAGTGACTTTTGATGTAGAAATCTATGACGATATTTTTGAACCCATTGAGGGGCAGCCATATTCAGTTGAAGTGGTGGATGAGAGTGAGAACAGCCAATTGTTTGAGTTTGTGTATGGTACGGCGAACGATGAGGCCAGAACTACGCCGTTTGAACCTGGCACTTATTCGTATCGCGCGAAAACTCAGGTAGGGGATAAAACGCTTCGAGACCAAGGGGAGTTTTTGGTCAATGCCCTGCAGCTAGAGCAGCGCTCGCTTACGGCAGATCATGACTTGCTAAGGCGGGTGTCAGAAAAATCTGGAGGAGAATATTTTCACTTATCTGCTTTGAACTCACTCAGGCAGAAACTACTTGATGCAGGCTTTCAGGGAATAATTCATACCGACAATTCACGACAGCCGCTTATTCGGGCAGCATGGCTGTTGATCCTGATTGTCTCCCTGCTTTGCGCCGAATGGATTCTTAGAAAGGTGTGGGGTGCCTATTAGAAGTGCTCAGCTTCGCACCTTACTTTTGCAGAAAGATTCTAGAATATGCCGGACTGGTTAGCAGATTTCCTCGATCATCAACAACCCGAATTCATTGTATCAATGGTTTTGGGTGGAATTGTACTTTCATGGATTTTGACGAGAGTGCTTGGCACGGTTGGTAAACGTTCTAAAAATTCATTTTTGACGTACTATGTGAAGCGCTGCTCGGGCGCGCAGTTCATATTCATTCCTATATTGGCTGCCTATTTTGCTAAACTCAATCTGCCCGAAGAGCAACTGCCCCACTTGCTGATAACGATACGGATAGCTTTCATCGTTTCACTCAGCTACCTGCTCATTCGAGTGAATAGGGTGCTGCAAGATGTGGTGTATGGAAATCTAGACCTTGACAAAGAAGACAACAGGTCGGAGCGGAAGATTATCACCCAGATTAATTTTATCAAACGAGGGATCAATGGCCTCATCGTGACCGTAGCTCTCGCCGTGATTCTTTTGAGTTTTGAAGAGGGGAGAAAATACGGGGCAGGATTGCTTACCTCCGCAGGAATCGTCTCAGTGATTGTTGGTTTTGCTGCGCAAAAGTCCATTGCCAATTTGCTGGCTGGGGTTCAGATTGCGTTTACCCAGCCGATTAGGATTGATGATGCTGTGGTGGTAGAAGGCGAGTGGGGCTGGATTGAGGAAATAAACCTCACGTATGTTGTTGTAAGAATTTGGGATTGGAGAAGGCTGGTGTTGCCGATTACTTATTTCGTGGAACAGCCTTTTCAAAACTGGACGCGAGCCAAGGCAGAAATTATTGGCTCGGTAAAATTGCAGCTGGATCACCGAGCTCCTATTGCTAAAATTAGAGAAAAGCTCAATGAAATTTTGAAGGAAGATGAGTTGTGGGATGGAAATGTGGCGGGACTTCAGGTCGTGGACACTACCGAAACGACCATCACCGTTCGGGCTACCATGTCCTCCAAGAATGCCTCTCAGTCGTGGGATCTGAAGTGTAATGTGCGGGAAGGGTTAATCACCTTCTTGCAGGAAGAGTATCCGGAAAGTTTACCGCAGACCAGAGTGCTGGTAGAAAAAGACCAGAGCTAGCAGTGTCCATTGCCATTTGGCCCATAAATCTCCTCGATTCGTTTTAGTGAAGCCACCATTAGTTGTCGAAGTATGTTTCTGTCCACGTCATCCAGCTTCTTGATATAAAAACAGGATTTTCCGTTTTTGTATTTGCCCACTTTTTCTAACAATTCGGGATGTTGTTCTACACCCGCCATCAGGTAGATGCTGATGTTTTGCTTCCTAGGTGAAAAACCAATTTTCATCCAATCTCCCTCACGGCCGGAAGCATACTTGTAATGGTACGTTCCATATCCGATGATAGCTCCTCCCCACATTTTTGGTTGATCGCCAGTGACTTCCTGCATCATATTCATGATTTCGTAGGAGTCGTCACGCTTCGTTTCGTCCTCGATTGTGTCCAAAAAATCGATAACACTCGCGTCGTTGGGTTTGGTTTTGAGTTCAGCCATGAAAGTAACGGTGGTTGGTTTTGCTTGAAAAGTTAGTGAATCAAATAAAAACCAACCACCGCACGCATCAATCTTTCGTGAGGGTGAATTCTATAAATGGAAACCACTGCTGACCGTCAGGGGAGTAGCGTCCTTTCTCAGTCCAGGTATCGTCAGCTATGGTGATAAGGTATTCGATGACCGCTGCTTGATCTGGGTATGGGCTGAACGACCACTTGATGTCACCATTTTCCATAAGCTTGAAATCCGCCTTGGTTTGCCGCCCATTTTCTAGAAAGGAATGCATGGCGTACTCATTGGCAGTTGGATCAAATGAAACTATCGCCATGGCATTATGAATCATCTTTCCTTCGGGATTCCAGCCTTGACCGGCAATCTGCAAAAGGGATCCATTTAGCGCAAATGTGATCTTCTCCTTTTGGGTGAATTCCACTCGACCAGTTTCCTGTGTCATCATCCAGCCACCGCCGGACCATTCTCCTTGCATAAAGCTTAGGGCCTTGATTTTTTCTTTGCAAACTTCTTCTGTCGTTTGAGCAACTCCCTGCCCAACGATGAGGGTGCCAATCAGCACGCCAATAATTGTTATTATATTTTTCATTGTTAAACTACTTTAAATTGTAAACTATATGTTCAAATAAAATTATTCTATGTATCCCTTGAGTGCATTCACGTATTCTTCAAATGCTCTCACGCCGACTTTCGTTATGCTGCATGTGGTTAGCGGCTTCTTTCCTCTAAAGGTTTTGGTCACGCTAATGTAACCTGCGGTCGAAAGTTTGTCCAACTGTACGCTTAGATTTCCGGCTGTCGATCCAGTCTCTTCTTTGATGAAGACAAACTCGGCAGAGTCTACTCCAATCAGTAGTGACATTACTGCCAGTCTAAGCTGCGAATGAAGTAATGGATCTAATTGCTTGAAATCAGGCATTTTCTGCTTTTTTAAGTAAGTAACCCGGAATCAAATAGCCGGCAATAATTCCGATCGCTCCGATTAAATACTGATCATTCACAGGCATGTTGAACGCAACAATACTGGAAATCCATAGGGCAAGGCCTCCTAGCACCAATGGCCTAAATCTTAGCATTAGACCTGATAATAGGGTTCCCAGACCCGCAAAAACTAGAATAATGGCATTTACATTGTAATTCACATCGCCCATGAAGAAAAGGATAATCAATACAGAAATGAAAACGGATAGCCAGATATAGCCATACATTTTATCCAAATGACTTTTTACTTTGGCATTTCTTCCTTGTCTTCCACCGTAAATGCCCGAAATGATTCCTGCGGGAATGGTGGCCAGCCATACAATGTATGGTTGCTCGAAGTTCGTGTAGGAGGCGAGGATGTAGTGCCCAAGGTTAGCGAGCATCACTACCCAGCCCCAAAGTAAAAAATAGAAACTGCCACCCTTGGCGAAGTTCCTTTTGGCCTGTCCGATCATATCTGTGATCAGTTGCAGACTTTGTTCTTTTGTAAGTTCTTTTTCGCTCATGATAATTTTGTTTTTCTTTCCTCTAACGATGTAAATATAAAATAGTTTATCATATAAACCATTAAAATAAAATAAAGGCTCTGATAAGTCAGAGCCTCAAAAATTATTCACACTTTTCTAACCATGCGGTAACCTCTTTCACGCCGCTGAGGCCTTTCTCATTGCCCCAGGAATTGGAGATGTAAGTCACGATTTCAGCTATTTCCAGATCGGTCAATTGACCCAAGCCCGGCATCATGGAGTTGTAGGTTTCTCCATTCACGGTAATGCTCCCGGTTTGACCATTCTTGATAATGCAGGCTGCTCTTGCTAAGTCTTCAAGTAGAAAATCGGATTGCTTTAGAGGTGGATAAAGCGACGCAAGACCTTCGCCTGTGGCCTGGTGACAAGCTGAGCAATACGTGTTGTAAAGTTCTCCGCCTTTTACGACATATTGTTTCAATCGCAGTTTGTCCTTGCGATCCATTTCTACGTTTTGTGTCGATTCTTCGGCAGATTTTTCTGTCTTGCCCCCGCATGCGGCAAGGACAAAGACGGTTAGGAGTATGGCTAGTTTATTCATATTCTTTTCTCAGTAAATCTATATCATTTATTAAAAGGTCGACCTGATCGGGCATGGTGCCGTCATAAAATCCCCGGACTCGTCTTTCTTTATCTACTAGCAGGAACGCGCCGCTATGGACAAATCCTCCCGGCGCGTCAGGATCTTCATCCGCCATGACTAGATAAGTCTCCGCAAGCGCATAGATGCTATCTTTTTCACCTGTCAGGAATTGCCAGTGGCTGGATTTCACACCAAGGTTTTGAGCAAACTTATTTAGAACGGCTACTGAGTCGTATGCAGGGTCAATCGTGTAGGAGACCAATGTAACATCCTTGTCATCTTTGATCGTTTCGTACACTCGCAGCATCTGTGCCTTCATCTTTGGACAAATGGTGGGACATGTTGTGAAGAAGAAATCTGAAATCGTTATTTGTCCCGAATAGGAAGCGGGAGTGACCAATACAGAATCCTGATTCAGCAGAGCGAAGTTTCCAATCGTGTGATAAATGGTGTCGCTCTCTTCATAAATCGTATTTCCCAGAATAGGAAGCCTATGATGGTCGGTCACCTTCCCACAACCCATCCCAACAATGATTAGAAAAATGCCAACTGGGAGAATAAATTTCATGATCTGTATTTTTTGTAAATCCTAATGGCGATCATTAGAACTAAAGCAAAAATCACCAAGCCGAGCGTTCCATACAACCAGTCCAAGGTATTTTTCAAAACAATTAGGAAAACAATTGCTACCAAGAAGAGTGTGGCTAGTTCGTTCCACATCCTCAGTCCATTGGAAGTCCAAGTTTTTTGTCCCGTTTGTAGTTTGGTGTACATCCGATGACAAACAAAATGATAGATGTAAAGCAAAAGGACAAATGAAAGTTTGATGTGCATGAAGGGGAGTTTCAGCCAACTGGGTTGACTTATAAGTAAGAATGATCCAACGATCAAAGTAACAATTGCTGATGGCCATGTGATCCCCAACCACAGACGCTTTGCCATGAGGGAGAGTTGAGGCATTAATATTTTTCTTTCTTCTTCTGGCTTTTCTAGTGCTTCGGTCTGGTAGATGAACAGTCTTACGATATAAAAGAGGCCTGCAAACCAAGTCACAACAAAAATTATGTGCAGAGCTTTTAAGGTCAGGTAGTCCATTGATAAGGAACCATTTTAAAGGTATTTTTGTCTTAAGCTGTTGTGTAGCTTATACGCGGCAATTTAGCAAAAACAGAACGAGCATGACTGATCCGGGACAACTCTGGTACTTTGAAGAAACAGACCTGTTTGACATTCTTTGTCCGAGGAAAACGCCCGACATGGAAAATCAGCATGTGCCAGCGGTCTATCAAAAAGATGAGTTTATTTATTTCCCCCAGGAGGCTTCCAAGATGATCTATATGATCTCGAATGGTCGAGTAAAAATTGGGACATACACTGAAGACAAAAAGGAAATTGTAAAGGCCATCCTGACCACCGGTGAAATTTTTGGGGAGCTGGCACTGGCGGGTGAATCCGTGCGGAAAGATTTTGCGGTAGCGATGGACAATGACACTCGAATTTGCTCAATGTCTATTTCGGATCTTCAAAATCTCATGAAGGACAATCAGGAGCTTGCTTTTAAGATACTGAGAATTGTAGGGTGGAGACTGAGGAAGATGGAGCGAAAGATCGAGTCGCTTGTATTCAAAGATGCACGGTCAAGAATTGTAGAGTTTCTTCATGATATGGCCGTGGAGAAAGGACAGAAAGTTGGCTTTGAATTGATGATTAAAAATCACCTAACCCATAAAGACATTGCTAGCCTGACAGGAACCTCTCGTCAGACAGTGACTACTGTGATGAATGACCTTAGGGGAAAAAACTTAATCAACTTCGACAGAAGAAGAATCTTGATTAGGGATATTGAGAAGCTTGTCTGATTAGCTAATTTTTGAAGCTCACCCTCGATTTTCCTTTTTCACGGGAAAATTGAAAGCATTTCTGGATTTAAGGGTTTTCCAACTGAAACCAACGATCATCGCGGCGATAAGAATGCCGGCAATGACCCACACCAATTTCTTAGAATCTTTCAAGTGGTTGACTTTTCGTCAAAACACCTGTAACGATCAAATCCCTTATTGACTTTCTCCGTGCTAGCACGGATGCCGCAATACCTATTTGGAGTGATGTACTTCATGTAATTCAAAATCTAATTTTGATCAAAAAGACATGAAGACTTTATTTTTTGCACTTGTCACCTTTCCTCTAATTGCCTTTTCGCAGGTTGATTGTGTTGCTTATGATGACTGCTATGAGAAGGGATACAACGCCAACACTTGGGCAGAAATGGCTCAGTATTATGGCAAGGCTGTGGAGTTCTGGAATGCTGACGAGCACTCGAATATTTATTTAGCGGATGCACTTTCTGGTAGAGGTGAGGCTCTGATGAATGAATCAATGCGAGAGGAAAACGAGGGGAAGGGATATGTTGAGATGGCTTTGAATGATGCTTCCAGAGCACTTGAGGTGAATCCCAAGGATTGGAGGGCACATTATATAAGAGGGTATGTGGCTGTCATAAAGAAACAAGGCTGGGACTCGATCAACTATCATTTCAGCAATGCAGCGGCAGCCGACGACCAAATAGCTTATCCTCCGTTTTACCTTGCAAACAAGTACTATGGGTGGAAACACAACAAAAAAGCGAAGGAATTTGTATCCATAGCCATCGATCGCCTACCCGGAAGGTCATGGAGTAAAGCTGCCAATGGGGAAGACATTATGACTATGAAATTTGGTGACACAAGCGTGCCGGATGCAACACGCGCAGCTATGTATGCGCTAAGAGGCAAAATCCAGCTTGATACTTACCAAGAAAAGGATTCTTCTTATTGGGATATGCTCAAAGCCAAAGAGTTGGATCCTACTAATTACACGGCCATTTCTTATTTAGGGAAGCTTTATTATTCGATAGATGCAAATAAGAGTTTTGGTTATTATAGTGAGCTTGCAGAAAAGTATCCCGAGAAAGGGGAAGGGTATTTTTGGATGGGCATGCATCAATATGGCGCAAAAAACTACGACCCTGCACTGTCGAATTTTTTAAAAGCTGCTGAAACTGAACCAGCCGAATGGCCAGATGGTTGGCTTTGGGCAAGTAGCATCTACAGCATTAAAAGTAACTGGGATGCGACTATTTCATCGGCTACCAAGGCCATTGCAGGGGGAATAACCTACAAGCCTGACCTTGGACAAGCCTATCTGAATAGGGGATACGCTTACTGGCAAAAGAAACAAACGAATTATACGATCAGTGATTTTAAAAAGGCCGTGGACAATGGGAATGAACAGGCTCGGACGTATCTGAGGGATTATTTTAAGATCAGTTACTAGAATTAGTAGAAGAAACTGAGTATAACAAAAGCAAGCCCTAATCCCAAATATGTAATGGTACCGAAAAGTTTAATTTTTGAGGGCAGATTGATTCCTTCAATTTTTTTATTTCTAATAGTATCCCAAAACATAATTGCCACTGGCAATTCATCATGGGGTGGGAATCTGAATTCAAGCGCAGCACCAAGTAGTGTTCCCAGAGTGAATATCCAACCAAGACCAAGTGTAGTTATTTCAACACCTTGGTGCATAAGGAAGAAAATTATAATTGGGGTACCGAGGTTATGAACGATTGACCAGAACAAATCCCATTTGGTATACGGCATTCTACAAATTAAAAAAGCTCGACCATTTTGATCGAGCTTTCAATTCTTAATTCAAATTTTTCTTAACAGAACTCCTCGTACACTTGTACTAAATGCTCTGCTATCATCTGGGCATTTCTACCTTCGATGTGGTGCCTCTCAATGAAGTGTACCAATTCACCATCCTTGAACAAGGCAATAGATGGAGATGAGGGTGGGTAAGGTTGGTGCATCTCACGTATTTTCTGAACGGCTTCCGAATCGAATCCGGCAAACACTGTGGTCAAATGATCTGGCTTTTTGTCACTTACTTTTAGCGAGTGAACTACGCCCGGTCTTGCAGCTCCAGCTGCACATCCGCACACGGAGTTGATTACTACAAGAGACGTTCCCTTGTGATCCGTCAAGTGATTTTCTACTGCTTCGGCCGTTAGCAACTCCTCGAATCCATTATTCGTGAGTTCAGCTTTCATCGGCATTACTAATTCTGCTGGGTACATTTTATTGGTATTTAGTATTATAATTCAACGATCGACTAATCACTACCGACTAGTCTTACATAAATCCAAGTTCGAGCTTGGCCTCTTCACTCATCATATCTGTAGCATAGGGAGGATCAAACGTCAATTCCACTTGAACGTCATTTATTCCTTCTACAGCTTTGACATATCTCTCCGCTTCTGCAGGAATTTGCTCCGCAGCGGGGCACGAGGGAGATGTCAATGTCATAAGCACGTGCACATTATTCACTGGGAAAATATTGATTTCGTAAATCAACCCCAACTCGTAAATGTCCACAGGAATCTCAGGATCATATACTTTCTTCAAAGCTCTGACCACTTCTTCCTTTAATGCCAACGTATCTTTTTGCTCTACTTTTTCAGACATTTCATTTCTGACTTAAAGCCAATGCGTAATATTTTATTTGCTTCATCATGGCCGCAAACCCATTGGATCGCTGTGTGCCGATGAATCTATTCATCCCGATTTTACTCGGAAAATCAATTTCAGTATTAAGAACATCCTCCGGTCGTTCATCGTTCACCACTTTCAACAACATGCTCACGAGTCCTTTGGTGATGGCCGTATTGGAGTCAGCTTCAAAATGTAAGTGATCTCCAACCATCTCTGCCGACATCCACACTTTGGATTGACAACCTTTTACAATGTTGTCTTCAGTTCTCTTTTCCTCCGAAAGCTCTGGTAACTCATTTCCCAACTCCATTATATAATGAAGGGTCATTTCCATGTCACAGTCCAATAGCTGAAATTCTTCAACCAAACTTGCCTGCTTCTCCGCTATTGCCATCACGCAAATTTCTTAACTATTTCTTTCAAAGACGAAACGAAGTAATCTACTTCTTCGAGGGTATTGTAAACCGCAAATGAAGCTCTGACGGTTCCTTCAATGCCCATACGCTCCATCAATGGCTGAGTGCAATGATGTCCCGTTCTCACCGCAATTCCTTTGGCATCTAACCACATCCCTAGGTCATAGGAATGAATTCCATCAATATTGAATGAAATAACACTTGCTTTTTGAGCAGCTGTACCGACCGGATGAAATCCGTCGATTTCTAATAATCCATTCATTGCATGCTCTAATAGCTCATGCTCATGCGCTGCAATTGTTTCCTGACCAATTTCTTCTACAAATTTTATCGCTGCACCAAAACCGACCACATCGGCAATGTTTGGTGTGCCTGCCTCGAATTTGTAAGGAATGTCGTTGTACGATGTGCCAGAAAAATGCACTTCTTTAATCATTTCGCCACCGCCTTGGTAGGGGATAATGGCTTCCAATAATTCTCGTTTTCCGTATAAAATACCCGTACCGGTTGGGCCGTACATTTTGTGTGAAGACAATGCCAGAAAATCAGCATCAAGCGCCTGAACATCAATTTTCAGATGAGGAGCGGCTTGTGCCGCATCGATCATGACCTTAGCTCCAACTCCATGCGCGAGCTTAATTATTTCAGCAACCGGGTTTATTGTACCAAGGCTATTAGAAATGTAATTAACGGCAACCAGTTTAGTTTTTTCAGAAAGTAGATCGACTAGCCTTTCAATGGCTAATTCGCCAATTTCATTGACTGGAAGAATCTTGATGATAGCGCCTTTTTGTTCGGCTATCATTTGCCAAGGCACAATGTTGGAATGATGCTCTAGCTCAGTGAGAATTATTTCATCACCTTCATTAAGGAAAGTCCTGCCGAATGACTGAGCCACCAAATTGATGCTCTCTGTGGTGCCTCTGGTGAAAATTATTTCCTCTGGTTCACCTGAATTAATAAATCGCCCCGCCTGTTTCCGTACTTCCTCGTATGCCGAGGTTGCACGTTCAGCCAAGGTGTGGAGTCCACGATGAATATTAGAATGATCGTGCTGGTAATAATGAACCAAAGCATCGATTACAGATTGTGGTTTTTGTGAAGAGGCTGCATTGTCCAAGTAGACAAGCTGATGACCATTAACCTGCTGGTTCAGAACCGGAAACTGGGCTCTTATTTTTTCAACATCTATGGTCATTACCTCTTTCATGCACCTAATCTTTCTTGAATGAGAGAAACAATTTCTTCATTGATCAAGTCTAACTGCACGTGGCTCAGCGACTCCTTTGCGAATGCATTTAACAGCATAGCTAGGGCAGAAGGTCGCTTGATTCCTCGAGATTGAAGGTAGAATAGTGCCTCTTCGTCCAACTGACCTACCGTACATCCATGGGAGCACTTAACATCATCTGCCCATATTTCAAGCTGTGGCTTGGTGTGAATGGTGGCAGAATCAGAAAGTGATACGTTATTGTTGGCCTGAAATGCGTTGGTTTTTTGGGCCGGTTGTCTCACAAAGATTTTTCCATTGAAGACACCCGTCGAATTTTCATCGACGATCCCCTTGTACATTTCGTTGCTATCGCAATTAGGGAATTTGTGATCAACCACCGTGTGATTGTCCACATGAGCTTTTCCATCAAGGAGATACAATCCGTACATGTTTGCCTCTGAATGTTCACCATTCATCGCAATCTCAAGATTATTTCGAATCAGCGCACCGGACAAAGAAAAAGTGTTTGCATAAAAGTGACTTTCCTCCGCTTGGTCAACGAATAGATTGTCTAATGTGAAATCGGTTGGTTTGTGATCTTGGATCTTCGTGTATCGAACACTGCCATGTTTCGCAACTGAGATAGTCGTCACATGACTCGAAAAGTTACTAACGTCACCTAAAGAGAATGTTCTCTCGTAGATGCGTAGATGCGCGTTTTGCTCCGCAGAAATGTCGATTGCAGGGCAGCTGATAGAGTTTGCTTCTCCGCCTCGGAAGTGATAAATAAAAATAGGCAACAGTGGGGTGGCATGCTTTGCATGAATCACCAAACCATTCGAAATGAATGCTCTATTAAAGGTTACTGAAGCTCTTTGATCATTCGTTTTTTGGATGATTGCTTTTGCTTCAGCTTCTGAAAGTTCATCAAATCCGTGGATATCAATTTCGTTCACAGAATGTTTCGAAAGATCTTTTCGGTACGTTCCATTGAGGAATACCAAATGATGACCCTCTACTTGATAGAATTTTTTTGAGACTTCTTCTGTAGTGAGTTTAAGGTCATTAGACACAGTTTCAAAATCAAAGCCTTTTTTTAATAACTGAGCAAGGGGAGTGAATTTGTATTCTTCATCCTTCCTAGTAGGCCAGCCACTTTTTTGAAATACTTCGAATGCATCGGCTTTCAAAGCTTCAAACGGTCCGGATTTTTGCTTCTCGAAAAGAGTAATCATGCTATCGTTTGTCAGTACTTCCATCAAACTGCTACTTCTTCTTTGATCCAATCGTACCCTTCTTTCTCAAGCTTAAGCGCCAAATTTTTGTCCCCGGATTTTACAATCCTTCCTTGATAAAGTATGTGAACGAAATCAGGCACGATGTAGTCGAGTAGTCTTTGATAGTGAGTCACGACAATGGTTGCATTGTTCGGAGACTTCAATTTATTCACACCATTTGATACGATTTTCAAGGCGTCAATGTCAAGACCAGAATCTGTCTCATCAAGGATGGCAAGCTTTGGCTCCAACATCGCCATCTGGAAGATTTCGTTTCTTTTCTTCTCTCCACCAGAAAATCCTTCGTTCAATGATCTGCTCAAAAGACTCTGCTCCATCTCGACCCATGTCATTTTTTCCTTCATCATTTTCAGGAAGTCCACAGCATTGAGAGGTGCCTCACCACGGCTCTCTCTTATTTGATTGAGTGCAGTTTTCAAGAAATTAGTCGTGCTAACCCCCGGGATTTCAACCGGATATTGGAAGGCAAGGAAAATTCCCTTTCTGGCTCGCTCATCGGCACCAAGCTCCAAAATGTCCTCGTCAAAAAAGTCAACCGATCCCTCGGTTACTTCATAGTATTCTCGGCCTGCCAACACTGAGGCAAGAGTACTTTTTCCTGAGCCATTTGGTCCCATGATGGCATGAACTTCGCCTGCTTTGACTTCCAGGTTAATTCCGTTTAAAATTTTCTTATCCTCGATTGAGGCGTGTAAGTTGTTGATCTTTAACATAAAGTAGTAACCAGTTGATCAGTGTTCAGTAATTGATTTTTTTAAACCGTTAATAATTTTTGAGAATTCCGAGCTCAAATCTCTTAGTCTCTCAGCTTCTGCAGTCGTGACATAACATAGTCTTTCAGCTAAATAGAGCATTGACTTAATTTCACTCGAAGATGCTCTTGCATAACTTAAAAAAAGACTGAATTCCTTGTTGGTTCCTCGGTCAAACCCCTCAGCTATGTTATTGGAGATTGAGATAGCTGCACGGCAAATCTGATCTCGAAAACCAAAATCTTTAATGCTCCCAAAATAGCGATAAATTTCAGCGGCTAAATCTTGGGCTTTTTGCCAAGCGATTATGTCTTCGAATTTTTGGATGGTCATTTTTTGAGTACTGACTTCTAATAACTGTTCACTAAGTAACTGATGTCTAACCAACTGACCCTTCAAGAGTTAGCGCTAAAAGTTTTTGAGCTTCTACAGCAAATTCCATTGGGAGTTTGTTCATCACCTCCTTGGCAAAACCATTGACGATGAGTGCAACAGCACTTTCTTCGTCCAGGCCTCTCTGCTGACAGTAGAAAATTTGATCTTCTCCGATTTTAGAAGTTGTAGCCTCGTGCTCGATTTGCGAGGTTTTATTTTCCACATCAATGTATGGGAAAGTATGCGCTCCACATTGGTCTCCCATCAGTAAAGAATCACATTGCGAGAAATTACGAGCATTCTCGGCACGCTTCATAATATGAACCTGTCCTCGGTAGCTGTTTTGAGAGTGTCCCGCTGATATGCCTTTGGAAACAATTCTAGAGCGAGTATTCTTGCCAATATGGATCATTTTAGATCCAGTATCTGCTTGCTGGTAATTGTTGGTTACGGCCACTGAATAGAATTCACCACTCGAGTAATCTCCCTTTAAAATGCACGAAGGATACTTCCAAGTCACTGCTGAGCCGGTCTCCACTTGTGTCCAAGAAATCTTAGAATGATCTCCTGCACAAATTCCTCTCTTCGTAACGAAATTGTAAATCCCACCTTTTCCGTTTTTATCTCCAGGATACCAGTTTTGCACGGTGGAGTATTTCACTTCGGCATTCTTAGCTGCGTAGATTTCTACCACAGCAGCATGCAGCTGATTTTCATCTCTCATGGGTGCCGTACAACCTTCGAGGTAGCTGACATACGAATCGTCTTCTGCCACGATTAATGTTCTTTCGAACTGTCCCGTGTTGGCGGCATTGATTCTGAAATACGTCGAAAGTTCCATTGGGCATCTCACTCCCTTAGGGATGTAGCAAAATGATCCGTCCGAAAATACAGCAGAGTTTAGCGCTGCAAAATAGTTGTCCGTCATCGGCACAACTGAACCTAAATATTTTTTAATCAGCTCAGGATGATTTTCAACTGCTTCACTAAATGAGCAGAAGATGATGCCGAGCTTGCCGAGGGTGTCTTTGAAAGTCGTGGCAACAGAAACTGAATCAATAATCGCATCCACAGCAACATTTGTAACCCCGGTAAGGCGTTCTTGTTCTGTAAGTGAAATACCCAGCTTCTCAAAAGTTTTCAGCAACTCAGGATCCACTTCATCCAAACTTTTAGGCTTGGAATCCTGCTTTGGTGCTGAATAATATTTTATTGATTGATAATCGATTTTCGGATAACCAATATTGGCCCAATCCGGCTCTTTCATTTCAACCCATCCACGGTAGGCCTTGAGTCGCCATTCGAGTAACCATTCCGGCTCTTCTTTTTTAGCTGAAATAAATCGGACAATATCCTCGCTGAGGCCTTCTGGAGCCTCATCTGTCTCAAAATCCACGGACCATCCGTGCTCATATTCTTTGGAGGTAAACTCCTCTAAAATCTGATCGTCGTTCATTGCCGCAAAGGTAGTTCTTATCCATATCAATTCTAAATAAGAATAAGTTCCTTGGCTGACTATGTTTGGCTAAAATCAAGGTGTTTATTGACACTTGTATCAAGAGAGATGAAAGTCTCGGTACTTTCGATTCCGTCAATTTGTTGAATTTTATCGTGCAAGATGTCTCTTAAATGTCGCGTGTCTCTACAGTGAATCTTTGCGAAAATGTTATAGTTACCCGTGGTGTAGCGTATGGTTACGATCTCATCCACTTCTTTGAGCTTCTCTACGACCTCATCGTACAAGGAGCTTTTTTCTAGGAATATTCCTAAAAAGCAGGTGATGTCATAACCAAGTTTGGCATAATCCACTTTGAGAGAGGTGCCAGTTACAACACCCATTTCCTCCATCTTTTTCATTCTCACATGAACAGTACCTGGAGAAACAAACACTTTCTTGGCTACCTCGGTGTAGGGTTTTTTTGCATCCTCTTTCAGGATATTGAGAATCTTGAGATCCACATTGTCGATTTCGTAATTTTTCACTGGTTCGGTAAGGTTTGCGTTAACTTTTTTTCATCAATTGCTTTCATAATTACTTAATCTGTAAATAATTACCAAGTTCATTGAATAGAATATCAGCAAATATACTTTTGTATTGTCAAATTCATACTGGAGTCACCAGCAGGGGACTAGATGGTTCGAGACCATGCCTTCAGCTATTTTTGGGTTAATGTTGTTTATTGGGCCTTGATCTGGGGAGATCAAGGCTCTTTTTTTACTTCTCAATTGAATCTTTGCGCAAAGCCCGCTCTAATTCACCCTATACCAAGTTTGTGTTCTGTAGAAAAAGGCCAGCCATCCACGAACTTTGAGTGTGTTGCCTTTCGGGTCGTCTTCATCTAACCACAGGGAGCACCCATAGATTTTCCCGTTCTCCGGATCCATGATTTCGCCATCCGCCCAGCGATCGGACTCTTGCTTCATGTCCCAAATGATAGTCAGCCCGATAACTGGTTGATCTTTGCCTCTATCTTTTGGACATTCGTCACAAACGACCTCTTCGAATGTGTCTACTCCGCTATCCTTGAGCGTTTCAGGATCAAGAAGTTCTATGATGGTTCCGAAGTACTTGCCACCTTTTTCGACAATTTGTACTTTTGATTTGGTGCGACCGGTTTCATCATCCACAGTCTTCCAAGTCCCAACACATGTTTTGTCCGCAATGGAAACTTGGCTGTAACCGAGGTTCATTAGAAGAAGAAGTGCTGCAAGGGGTAATATTCTCATTTCACGAAATTAAGAAACTAAATAAAGAGAAATCTCTTGAGTGGACTATGAACCTCATTAATATAGTTTATACTTTCTTTGCCTTATTGCTATGAATAAGAATCACCAGAGGAGACAAGTATTATCAATCATCAGAGCAGTGTTCTGTCTGAGTTTTGCCTTGTTGTTTTTGACTGAGACTTTTATTCCTTATGTGCAAGCTCAGGATCACGTTCCAATGGAATTGGCGGAAGGGGCAGAAGAAGGGGAGGAAAAAAAGGAAAAGGAGAAGGAAAAGGAAGCTTTCGATTTTGATGAAATCTTCTCTGTATCAAGTAGCAGTGAGTCGTTGCTTTCGCGCCACTTAGCTTCAGGGTTCAGTCATTTTAATTTTATCCCAGATTCAGTCAGAGAGATTGATACACCACCGCCGGAATTGAGCTAATTCCTCATTTCGGAGAACTCCTTGATTCTTTAGGTGTTCGATTTTCCATTGTATCATTCTCAATTTGATTAAAATGAATTCAAGTTTTAAAAACTTAAAAAATGACCTACCAGCTAGTTTGGTAGTTTTCTTAGTAGCACTTCCTCTTTGTCTTGGTATCGCTTTAGCCTCTGGAGCACCTCTTTTCTCGGGTATCATTGCCGGCTTCATCGGCGGTATTGTGGTTGGCTCTCTTAGTGGCTCTTCACTTGGAGTCAGTGGGCCGGCGGCTGGCTTGGTGGCCATCGTACTTCCAGCTATTCAGCAATTTGGATATGAGGCATTTCTTTTGGCGGTGGTGCTTGCTGGTGCACTTCAGATTGTTCTAGGTATCGCCAGGGCAGGAATTATCGCTTATTATTTCCCGAATGCCGTGATCAAAGGGATGCTTTCAGGAATTGGTATTATCATCATTCTCAAGCAGATTCCTCATGCCTTTGGCTATGATGCCGATCCCGAAGGGGATATGAGCTTTATCCAGCCGGATGGTCAGACTACATTAAGTGAGCTCAGCGTAATGGTGGATTATATCACTCCAGGAGCAGTATTGATAGCCTTTGTGTCACTTGCCATTCTGATCTTATGGGAGCAGCCCTTCACTAAAAAATATGGATTTTTCAAAGTAGTACCCGGGGCTCTCTTCGCGGTGATTGCGGGTATTTTGATAAATGTCCTTGAAGGCAATCAAGGATATTGGGCACTAACCCACGAGCATGAGGTAGACATTCCTGTGGCTGCCAGTTTATCGGGTTTTTTGAGTCAGTTTACGCTACCTGATTTTTCACAAATAGGCAATACGGAGCTGTATGTGGTAGCCGTGACCATTGCAATTGTCGCCAGTCTTGAAACGCTTTTATGTGTAGAAGCGACGGACAAACTAGACCCTCAGAAGCGGGTGACTCCAACTAACCGAGAGCTGTATGCTCAGGGGACAGGCAATATGCTGTCAGGTTTGATAGGAGGCTTGCCTGTGACTCAGGTAATTGTCCGTAGTTCAGCCAATATTCAAACCGGTGGGAAAACGAAGCTGTCGGCCATCCTCCATGGGGTTTTACTTTTAGCCTCCATTATGGTCATCCCTCAGGTGCTGAATTTGATTCCACTTGCCAGTTTGGCTGCTATATTATTGGTCGTAGGCTATAAACTGGCGAAACCTTCTCTATTTAAGGAAATGCTCAGAAAGGGTCCGGGACAGTACATTCCTTTTTTCGTGACCATTCTGGGGCTGATATTCACCGATTTGCTGATAGGCGTGGGACTTGGTTTGGTGGTAGGCATCATGCATATCTTGTGGAATAACTTTAAAACGCCTTATCACTTCGATCCTAATTCTTATGAGGTGGGTAAGCCTGTGACTATCGAAATGTCCCAAGAGGTGACGTTCCTAAATAAGGCGAGCATACAGCAAACGCTCAATAATATGCCTGAAGGTACGCATCTGATTCTGGACATTAAAAACACAAAGTACATGCATCCAGATGTTCTTGAGATCATAGATGATTTCGAATTAGGAGCACCCAACAGAAATATAAAATTTGAAGTAGTGGGAAGAGGGAATAGGTTCGATGAAAATCCACAAGCCAAACTGGAGAAGGTAGTGATAGAAGATTAGGCGACTACCTCAATAAGTAAATACCCCTTTAGGGGGATAGATTATGAGAATAATATTGTAGAGATTTAGGGACAAATTAAAATCATCGAAACTATGAAAAGAAACATTGTTCAACTGGCTTTTGGTTTTGTCCTTACCATTGTTATTGGCTTGTCATTACCAGGATGTGGTGCTGCCGATGCAGTGACGCCAAATTGTACTACAACAAGTGATTACTGTGATTCTGGAAAGGATTTGGAGACTTGTTGTACATCTGCCAAGTGCTATTACAAATGGAATGGAAACAGGTACGATTGTAGTGGTACAGATTGTAATTCAGCTGCTGCGGCAGTAGTTGATGATGCTTGTTCATTTGGCACTGAGGATGTTCAGGTTTTAGTGAAGCTTTCCGCAGACTTGGTAAAACAAGCAGGGAACTGAATTAACTGATTATTTTAAATAGGAAAGGGGATTCAGTTTGGATTCCCTTTTTTATTTCATGGCCTCTTCCTTGACCATTTTAGCCTCACTGCCAAGGTATCTATCAATAAGATAGTGTGCTAAGTAAATGACAGGAGTCAGCAGTATTGCCACTGCAAACTTGTAGATGTAGTTAATAATCCCGACTGATGTTACCTGCTCCACAGACCAACGACTTTCGGCTGGAGCCAAAAAGTAAAAAGCAATAAAAAGAACGACAAAACTGTCTACCAGTTGAGAGACCAATGTGGAGCCTGTGGCTCGCAACCACACTTTCTTTTCCCCGGTTATCCGTTTGAGTTTTTGGAAAACGATGACATCCAGCAGTTGCCCTATCAAGAAAGCCACTAAGGAGCCCACTATTATGCCGCCACCTTGCCGGTAGATTTTACTAAAAGCATAGTTAATGTCGAAAGTTTCTCCTGTTGGAGTGGTGGAATTGACATCTAACCAAAACTGGGCGGGAGGCAGTGCGGTGATGACGGTGATAGCAAGAAAAGCAAACGATATGCATCCGACCGTGAGGTAGCTGATCCGTTTTACTCCCTTCTTTCCGAAGTATTCGTTGATGATATCCGTGGTGATAAAAACGACAGGCCACAGAATGACGCCAGCTGTGAGATTGAAATCAAGCGTCATGTCACCAATAAGCGGAATTTGAGCGGGGTTTATTCCCAGGGTTGTTTCGCCGGAAAAAATTTTAACGCCAATAAGCTCGGCCAACAACGCATTAGTGAGGAATATGCCTATCAAGAGAACAAAGAGCTTTTGTTTTTTCGAAAAGTTCATCCGCCTATTTTAAATACTCCGCCTTCAATGGCAAGTTGGGTATTTTCAAAAAATTCCCTAGCCTCGGTTAAGAATTCATCAAGCGCACTGTATCGACTTGAGAAATGACCAAGAAGAAGCTGCTTTGCGCCTGCTTCTCTTGCCACCGTTGCGGCTTGTTTGGCAGTGGAATGTCTGGTCAAAGTAGCGCGTTCTGCCATTTCTTCAAGAAATGAAGACTCGTGGTAAATCATGTCCACGCCCTTCAATTTTTCGGCAAGTGAAGGCATATACTTGGTGTCTGAACAGAAAGCATAGCTGTAAGAGGGAGGGGCTGCTAGTGTAACATCTGAACTCTTGTGTCTGATTGTCCCATCTTCATTCAGTATGTCCTCGCCTCGTTTGAGTTTGCCAATATGAGCAGGCGCTAATTGTTGAGGGATTCTCTCCCTGTCTATTTTTTTTTGTTTTGGCTTTTCTCTGAAGAGATACCCACTGCAATCAATTTTATGATCAAGAGGAATGGTCTCAACGGTCAACTTCGAATCCTCATAGACGGTCTGCACTTCATTGGGCACCCATTCGGTAAATTCTATCGGGTAGGTCAGGGTGGTTTGAGACAACCGAAATTGTAGGGTCAAAACTTCGCGCAACCCCGGAGGGCCGATGACTTTTAGTTTGGATTCCCTCCCAAACAAGTGCATGGTATTCAGCAGGCCAGTAAGCCCGAGGTAATGATCGCCATGCAGGTGAGAAATAAGGATACAGTTGATCCTTGAAAGTTTGACCTTGTATTTTCTTATCTGGATTTGCGTGCCTTCACCGCAATCGATGAGGAAGTATTTGTTCTCCGTTTTTAGAATCTGGGCTGTATGGTGCCTGCCATAAGCAAACGCCGCTGAGTTGGATCCTAAAACGAGGAGCTCCACTTATTCTCCTTCGCCATCACCCATCTCTTTTTCGAGAGAGGTCATGAATACGAAATCAACTGCTTCTTCCTTGGTTGGGAGAATAGTAAGCACTTTGTCGAGCATACTGATCTTGATCAATTTCTCCACATGCTCTTGAATACCAAATAGGACGAAGCATCCTGCTTCGCTGAAGGTTCTATTGCCAACAAGCAATGCACTCAACCCTGATGAGTCAGTGTATTTCACTTGAGTCAAATCCACGATGACGAATCTGGCGTTGGCGGCTTTAGCCTCTGCGAATTTCGTCTTTACGTCAGGAGCTATTGTGCTGTCAAGCTTTTCTTCCGTGATGGTGAATACCGAATAGTTCTCGTGGTTGTCTAATGTTAAGCTCATAGGTGTATTGCTTGTTCTATACTCGTTTTTATATTGGCTAATTTATGGTCGTAATTGTCCTTGACAAATTTTTGGCCCGTGATGTTTTCAAAGAGTTCAATATATCTGTCCGTAATTGACGCAATTTTTTCATCAGTCATGGTAGGAATTTGCTGGCCATCTTTACCCTGAAAGCCTTCACTTATTAGCCATTCTCTCACGAATTCCTTAGAAAGTTGTTTCTGAGGTAGGCCTTTTTTCTGAAGGTCGGCGTAGGTATCGCCATAGAAATATCTCGAAGAATCAGGCGTGTGAACCTCGTCAATCAAGAAAATCTGGTTTTCGTACTTCCCAAATTCATATTTGGTGTCCACCAAAATCAACCCCTGCTTGGCGGCCATTTCTGTTCCTCGCTGAAAGAGGGCCAACGTGTATTTTTCTAAAAGGATGTAATCGTTTTCGGAGACCAATCCTTGCGCCAAAATTTCTTCACGTGATATATCCTCATCATGACCTTCATGCGCTTTGGTAGTTGGGGTAATGATCGGATGAGGAAACGGATCATGCTCATGGAGACCTTCTGGCATGGCCACTCCGCAGATCATTCGCTTGCCAGATTTGTACTCTCTCCAAGCATGACCTGTCAAATACCCTCGCACGACCATTTCCACAGGAAAGGGATTGCAGCGTTTGCCAATGCTTACGTTAGGGTGAGGCGCTGACTCCAGCCAATTAGGAACGATATCAGAAGTGGCTTTTAGGAAAATTTCAGCAATTTGGTTTAGCACTTGACCTTTATGAGGGATAGGGCGGGGCAGGACCACATCAAAAGCTGAGATGCGATCGGTGGCAACCATGGCGAGTTTATCCCCAAAGTCATACACTTCGCGCACTTTGCCCGTGTATTTACTTTTCAGATTTGGAAAATGAAAGTCGGTTGATTGAAGCCCCTCAGACATGCCGCAAATCTAGTGATATCTGGCTATTGACCGCTCGTTTTTTCTATGCCTTGTTCGTAGATCACACTGCGAATGACTTCACCTTTCTTGTCGAAAAAAGTCCAGGGACCGTGGCGCTTGTTTCGGTTATACTGCCCAGTATACTCGGGCTCACCATTTTTTTGAAATTTGACGTATGGCCCGGTCATGTAATCAAGCTTGTACGTGGCTCGGATTTTCGGTTTGTTTTTGCCGTAATATTCGATGAACTCCCCATGTTTCTTGCCGTGGAGATAATTCTCTGATCGAAGGAGTTCACCTTTTTCATAAACCAAACGTGCTCCCTGCAGCTTACCATTTTCATAGGATTCTTTGATGTGAGTTTTTCCTCGATCGTCGTAATAAATCCAGTTCCCGACCGGTTGCTCGTTGGTAAATGTTTTTTTGGATAGCACCTTTCCATTTTCCTGGTATTCAACAATTTCAACTTTCTGTCCACCACCTGAGTAGCTTGCTTCGGTTTTGACATCTCCATTTTCGAAATAGTCGATGTTTTTGCCCACCTTCTGCCCTTGACTGTATTTATAATCTGATTTTAGACTTCCGTCAGAATAGTACACGAGCAAGTCTCCGGATAGACGACCATTCAGGTATTTCCCTTCAGACTTTAGCTGGCCGTTTTCATAGAAATTACGAATGAACCCGACACGCTGACCCGCTTCAGTTTCTGCTTCTACTTCCAGTTTGCCGGAAGGATAGTAGGTTTTATAAGCTCCACTAAGCAAGCCGTCGGAATAGCTCGCAATTACTTTCTTGTTTCCATTTTCATAAAATTGATGTGTATAGCCATTGGGCTTTCCATTTTTGTATTGGGTTTCTTCCTTCTTGCCTCCGCCAGGATAATATTCGATTACAAGTCCATCAGGCTGTCCTTTTTGAAATTCTGTTTCTCCAATTAATTGCCCCTCAGGGTTGAAAAGTTTAAGATTTCCCGAGAGGGTGTCGTTTTCGAACATTGCTTCCTGGATCAGTGAACCATCCTGATCGTACACTTTCGTGGTGCCCTGGCGTAATCCGTTTTCGTAGGTTGTTTCTCTTTGCAGCTTTCCGCTTGGGTAGTAATTGATGAACAGCCCTTGACGTTTTCCTTCCTTGTATTCTCCCTCGATTAATACTTCGCCGTTGAAGCCGAACATTTTGTATTCTCCATGTACTAGGGAGCTGTCATTGTTGAGCACGAAGTATTTCTCTTTGATTACTTGGTTGGTGGAATCATGATAGGTGAGTATTGGAGTCTGCCCGAACAGCTCAAAACCACCCAGTAGAGCGATTAATACGACCACCTTTTTCACGACACCTAAAACCAGTACGAGTCTTTTAACTCTCTTTTGCATAACATTAAAAAAGCCCCTTCGATTAACGGAAGGCTAAGTTATTCATTGTTGATTTTTTTCGCCACACTATATGACTCACCCATATCACCCAGCAGGCATCAAAAAAGAAGGTGATTTTTTGTAGAAAGGGCAGGTAGTAAATTCCAATCTTCGTTTCGAAAATGAAGAATACAATGATGCTGAGTAGAAAACATAAGTAAGCGAGGTACTTGAGGCTGTCATTTGGGTATTTTCTCATTTCCATGAAAAATGGAATAAGTGCCACAGTCCCGAGTACACCCGTCAAAGTCACTATATGATCATGGAAAGAGGTGTACATGAAGATGAATACGGTCATGGTAAGCATCCCAGCAGATCTTACCATTTTGGTGTTCTTATTTGACCAATCGAAGATTTCTGGCAGGATATAAAAGAAGGAAATCATGGTTCCACTGAGAATGAAATGTGAAATTCGGGCAAGATGAGCCGCGGGATTTTGCCAACCATTGGGAGCCGTCGGCAGCATCACATCGCATAAAAAATTGTGAAAAAAACTATAGCCTATGGCATTGGGAATGTTTTGTGATCCACCGGGATAGCCAAAGGCGGCAATGGTAAAAACGATCAGGTAGATCCCCATTCCGAAAATTGGCAAAAGGGGATAATATCGTTGAATGATTTTGCTCATATTCTTCATAGCCGATTGGTGCAGTACGTATGCCATACAACTTTAGTCAATAAAGAATTCCAAAATAGCGGAAATGAAAAAAGGCATCCAAATGGATGCCTTCAGTTTTTAAAATATCTCTTCTTAGTCTTTGCTTGCCATGTATTCAACAAGTTCGGTCACTTTAGTAGAGTAACCCCACTCATTGTCATACCATGATACAACTTTTACGAACGTATCTGTCAAGGCAATGCCAGCACCTGCGTCAAAGATTGAAGTACGAGGATCACCGAGGAAATCATTAGAAACTACCGCTTCTTCGGTATAGCCAAGAATTCCTTTCATAGCACCCTCTGAAGCTTCTTTCATTACTCTTTTGATTTCATCATACGATGCGCCTTTTTCAAGATTCACGGTAAGGTCAACCACTGAAACATCAGGAGTAGGAACTCTAAAGGACATTCCGGTAAGCTTTCCGTTCAACTCTGGAATAACTTTCCCCACAGCCTTTGCTGCGCCAGTTGAAGAAGGAATAATGTTTTGGCCTGCACCTCGTCCACCTCTCCAATCCTTCATTGAAGGACCATCAACAGTTTTCTGAGTCGCAGTTGTAGCATGAACGGTAGTCATCAATCCATCTTTGATACCGAAGTTGTCATGTAGAACCTTGGCGATAGGAGCCAGACAGTTTGTGGTACAAGACGCATTAGAAACGAATACCATGTCTGATGAATATTTATCTTGATTCACACCCATTACGAACATTGGCGTGTCGTCCTTGGAAGGAGCGGACATGACTACCTTCTTAGCACCTGCGTCAATATGCCCTTGGGCAGATTCTTTAGTTAGGAATAGTCCGGTTGATTCTACCACGTACTCAGCACCTACATCGCCCCATTTCAAATCAGCAGGATTTCTTTCGGCCGTCACTCTAATCGTTTGACCATTTACAATCAGATTACCGTCTTTCACATCGACAGTTCCGTTGAATCTTCCATGTGTAGAATCGTACTTCAGCATATAGGCCATGTACTCTACATCTACCAGATCATTAATACCTACGATTTCAAAATTTGGCTTGTCTACAGCCACTCTGAATACAAGTCGGCCAATTCTTCCAAATCCGTTTATACCAATCTTAATTTTTGACATTACAAATGCGATTTAGTTTTTGATTATGAAGCGCAAATTTACTCCAATACTTATAACCTCGAAGAGATGTTTAAAGAATTGCATTTGTTATAAAACAAGACGACATTATCCCAACTTTTTGAGGTTCAATTTTATGGTAACGTGTGCGGGATGAATTCATCTTGCAAGCAAAATCAGAGTCAAATCATTGAGTGTAACTCCTTTTCCATCAAAATCACTTTTCTACCACAGGTGCATTTTCTCTTTCTATTCCGTAAAAGATTCCTTAAACTGCACATCCTTAAAAACAACAAAAAAAATGAAAAAACTCAATTACCTGGCATCTGTTCTATTAGCGGGTGCTTTATTCTTATCTTCTTGCGGTGGTGGATCTACCGCCGATGCGGATCTTTCCGTTGATTATGAGAAGTATACCCTTGCCAATGGCATGGACGTCATTCTTCATGAGGATTCTTCTGATCCGATTGTGGCGGTTTCCATCATCGTTCATGTGGGATCCAATAGAGAAAAGCCCGGCCGAACAGGGTTTGCTCACTACTTCGAGCACATGCTTTTTCAGCGATCTGAAAACGTACCAGATGGTGGATTCTTCAAAAACATCAACGAGTGGGGAGGAACCTTTAATGGCGGTACCTGGACGGACGGGACGGTTTACTTCGAAGTAGTACCTAAAGATGCACTGGAGAAAGTGCTTTGGATGGAGTCTGACAGAATGGGCTACTTCATCAATGCTGTTTCCCTTGGAAGTCTTGAAGGTGAGAAGCCAGTTGTAATGAATGAGAAAAGACAAAGAGTCGACAACCAGCCTTACGGCCATACACAAAGTGTAATTCTAAAAGCCCTTTATCCAGAAGGCCATCCATACAATTGGACTGTTATTGGCGAATTAGAAGACCTTCAAGCAGCAACATTGGAAGATGTTAAGGAATTCTATGATACATGGTATGGTCCAAATAACGCTACTATGGTTATCGCCGGGGACATCAACAAGGATGAAGTCAAAGCGATGGTTGAGAAGTACTTTGGGGAAATTCCTTCTCGAGGAATTGATACCCCGATGGAGCCAATGCCTGTGACCCTGGCTGAGTCGAAATCTTTTTACTATGAGGATAACTTTGCTCAGCTCCCTGAAATCAGATTGACATATCCTACAGTGGAACAATACCATGAAGATCAATGGGCACTTGATGCCCTGGGTCAGATTTTGTCAAGCGGGAAACGAGCAGCACTTTATAAATCAATCGTTGAGGAAAATGAACTTGCCCCAGATGTTTCTTCCTATAACAATTCCAGCGAATTGGCTGGCACCTTCACCATTAGAGTGAGAGCAAACAGCGGCGTGGATCTAGATTCTGTGAGAATGGTCATCGATCAGACTCTGGCTGATTTTGACAAAGAGGGATTCGATATCAGAGATCTTGACAGAATCAAAGCAGGCCAGGAGACGAATTTCTACAATGGCATCAGTAGTGTTTTTGGTAAAGCATTCCAATTGGCGTCATATAATGAATATGCTGGAAGCCCTGATTTCATTACCGAGGATATAAAGAGAATCAAAGCAGTGACACAGGAGGATGTGATGCGAGTATTTAGAAAATACGTGCTCAACAAGAATCGCATCGTCACCAACTTCGTCCCTAAAGGATCGCCGGATTTGGCTGCAGAGGGAGCAGTGATGGCAGATATCAAAGAGGAAGGCATCAATGAATTTGGACAAAGTGAAATCATCGAGGGAGAGGAAGACTTCACTATCGTGAAAACTAAATCAATTATCGATAGATCAGTAGAACCTGATTTCGGAGAGGCACCATTAGTGACGCCACCATCTATTTGGAAGGCTGAATTGAGTAATGGCCTGAGAGTAATGGGCGTGGAGTCGGACGAATTGCCGTTGGTCAGCTTCTCCATCCGAATCAAAGGAGGTCACTACTTGGATGACATCAACAAGGTTGGAGTAGCCAATTTGATGACTGATATCATGCAAGAAGGAACTGCCAACAAAACGCCTGAGGAGTTAGAGGATGCCATTGGCCAGTTGGGAGCTAATGTGAACATGTTTACTGCTGACGAGTACATTCAGATTTCAGGGAACTGTCTGGCAAGAAATTTCAACGCCACCATGGATATTGTATCCGAAATGCTTTTGGAGCCAAGATGGGACGAGGAGGAGTTTGCTAGAATCATTGATGCGACAGTCAACACCATCCAGCAAAGAGAGACCAATCCTAATAATATCTCCACGGTAGTAATGAACAAGATGCTTTATGGTGAAGATCATATACTTGGTCACCCAGCTATCGGGTACATTGATGTGGTGAAGGAAATCACTATAGGAGACTTGAAAGAGTTTTACAATCAGAATTTCGCCCCAAACATTTCAAATTTCCACGTGGCAGGAGATGTGAGCCAAGCGGATGTCATGAAGGCGCTTTCGAAAATTGAAAAGGGTTGGGCAAAAAAGGACGTTGCAATGCCTTCATATGAAGTGCCGGCAACTCCAACCGAACCAGCTCTCTATTTCGTGGACATTCCTGAAGCCAAGCAATCCGTAATCAGAATTGCGAGATTGACCGTTCCGGCAAATGACAACACCTACAATGAAATCATGGTAGCCAATGATCGACTAGGTGACGGCTCTGCAGGGCGTCTATTCCAGATTTTGAGAGAAGAAAAGCAGTTTACTTACGGAGCGTATTCGTTCCCAAGTAGGGGGGCATTTGCACCGAGTTCATTTAGCGCTTTTTCAAGTGTGAAATCGAGCACCACTAAGGATGCGCTTGACACCTTCAAGGAAGTAATCGGCGGCTATGCTGATACCTACACGAAAGATGATCTGAACAAAACTAAAACCTCGATGATCAAGGAAAATGCCCGAAACTTCGAGACGCTCGGTAACCTTCTTGGGATATTGCACAACATCAGCACGTATGGTCTTCCTGAGGATTACATTGCTGATCAACAGGCAGTGGTGAACGGCGCAACGATTGGCAGTATTCAGGAAACAGCCAACGAGTATTTTGACTTGAGCAAATACATTTTCGTGGTTGTTGGTGATAAAGCCACGCAGATGGAGGCTCTCGCTGTGGAGGGACCAGGCGATCCGATTGAGGTTGATCGGTATGGCAATCCGATAACAATGCAGTAATCAGAAAAGAAAAAAGAAAAAAAGGGCGAGAATTTCTCGCCCTTTTTTATTCCAAGATTTGCGAAAATCAAGCAGACATCTATATTTGCACTCCCAAAACAACATGGTCCGTTCGTCTAGGGGTTAGGACGCCAGGTTTTCATCCTGGTAACAGGGGTTCGATTCCCCTACGGACTACTTTAAGCCACTCATTTGAGTGGCTTTTTTTGTCTACACACAAGTTGCCAAACCAAGTCTTCAAAATTCAAGGGGTCTAGACAGTACCTATTAAGACTGGCTTCTAAATCCATGTATTAGATACACGGAAAAAGTTACTTTTTCTTGGAATTCAGATTAGTCTACCATAAATTGGTCGACCAGTTTGTGATCAATTAATTACATAATCTGGTTAAATGAGTATAGAATGGAGCTACTAAATAATTTTTCTCAAATCGAAATCGAGTCACCAGCTGACAAAATTATCAGACAGATCAAGGATTTGATTTCCTCTGGACAACTAAAACCAGGAGATAAACTTCCATCGGAACGGATGATGTGTGAGAGGCTAGGGGTAGGAAGAACTCACCTTAGGGATGCGCTCAAGAAACTGGAGTTTTATGGGATTCTCAAAACTCTTCCCCAGAGTGGGACAGTGGTGGCAGGCATGGGATTACCGGCACTTGAAGGTTTGATTACTGATATGCTTAGTCTGCATGATAATGACTTCAAGTCTTTGGTAGAGACGCGAGTCATACTTGAAACAAACAGTGCGATGTTGGCAGCAAAGAATAGGACGGTTGATGACTTAGTTGAGATAGAGCATGCCTTGATGGCCCACAAAGAGAAGGTGAAAGTGGATGGATATGCTGTTGAGGAGGACCTTCTTTTTCACCTCAAAATATCCGAGGCTGGAAAGAATTCAGTGCTTAAATCATTGATGTTAATCATCACTCCGGACATCATGAGCTACTTCAAGACGCATAATGTATGTGGGGATGGAAGATCAGAAACGGCGGTAGAGCACCACGAAATTATTCTTGAGCATATTAAAAATCAGGACGCACAAGCAGCAGGAGAGGCGGTGCGGCATCACTTGAAAGACATAGTGGAGTACGTTAACACTCCAAATACGAAACCATCAACCAACGGAGTAAATCAATGAAATATTACAAATCAGAGTAAAAAAAGGATCAGCCTAGGGCTGATCCAAATTATCATCGGGACAGCTATCACTAAAATATCAATTTGACCATCGGTATTAGAAAGCGATTAACGTATCCTTTTTGACTTTTCAAAGATACTGGATCAAGTACAACTTGAAAAGCTGAAGCAGGATTCTACATCCCGACCAACTTCAATCAAATTATCAATTCAAAAAACTTATGAAATGAATTATTTTTTACAATGGTCGAAGCAGTGCACGAAGCATTTGAAAGGATGCTTGCTAGTACTGCTTTGTGTGTTTTCGCTAAGCACGGTTGCTCAGCAAACTATCTCAGGTAAAATCACTGACTCAAGTGGTGAAGGACTACCGGGAGTTACTGTAAGGATTCAGGGAACTAGTACAGGAACAATAACGGATATCGAAGGAAATTTCACTATTTCGGCAACCTCGGATGCAGTATTAGAAATTTCCTCCGTCGGTTTCAACGCACAAGTAATTTCTCTGAACGGACGAACTACAATAGATGTCTCATTAAGCGAGAATGTATCTGAGCTTGATGAAGTAGTGGTAATTGGATATGGTACCCAAAAGAAATCTCACCTCACAGGAGCAATTTCAAAGGTCACAAATGAGAAACTTGATCAACTGCCGGTCTCAAGGGTAGATGATGCACTGATTGGTCAAGTTTCCGGAGTGAACATCCAAGCAACCAATGCTGAAGCCGGCGGTGCGCCCACAATTACCATTAGAGGTGTTGGGTCGGTAACGGCGGACTCAGGTCCTGCCGTGGTAGTTGATGGCGTTGTAGTGAGTTCTGACTTCCTGGGGAGTTTGGATATGAACGATGTGGCATCCTTCGAGGTATTGAAAGATGCGGCCTCAGCAGCCATTTATGGAAGTGAAGGATCTAATGGCGTGATCTTGATTACTACTAAAAGTGGTCAGGCCGGAAGGCCAAAATTCAGCTATCAAACGTACACAGGCTGGAAGCAAGCTCATGGTAGTGATGACTACAGAAAGAGCGTTGCAGATTGGGTTGCTTTCGAGCAATCACAAACAGAAACCCTCTCAGAAGAATCTCAGTATATGCTGAAGCTAGTCGAGGCGACTGGGGTGGATAGAGATTGGCAGGACGTTTTCTTCGATGGAGGAGTAATAACAAGTCACTCTATTTCTGCGAGAGGTGGAAATGACCAAACGAAATATAGCGCATCACTGAGATACCTAGGTGATGAAGGTGTCGTCATTACCGACGAGTATAAGCTTTATAGTGGTCGAATTAAGTTGGATCAAAAAATTGGGGATAGAGTAAAATTCGGAATCAACCTAAACCCTTCTTATTCGAAGCAAAGACGACTTCCAACATCCATACATAACCCTTTACGTCAGTCACCTTGGTTACCGATTTATCATACTGAAGCATCCCTTCAATTTATCGACAGAGATGCTTATCCAAATGTTGGCGTAGGTGACTATTTTTTGGAGAACCATCTTGTAGAATTGGATCTTGATGGTGATGGTAGCGATACTCGTCCACGTACCTCTGGAGACAGTAATCCTTATCAGCAGTATGTCGAAAGAGAACATTGGGAGTACAATACCAAGCTATTCGGTTCCACCTACATAAGCGGAGAAATTATTGACGGACTTACCGCCATGACTTCTTTGGCCACAACTCTGGAATTTCGAAAGAGAGAAAGATGGGATGGAACAAACTATCATGCCGCAGGGTCAAGCCAATCACAATACTATCTACAGAACAGATTCAGTACTCGGTTGATTTCTGATAACACATTGTCCTATTCCAAGGAGTTTGGAAATCATGAACTAGGGGGACTCGCCGGTGTAACTATTCAAAAAAGAACAAGCAACATAAGTGAGGTTACAGGAGTCGGATATACCAATGATCTGCTAAAAAACCTGGAAGGCGCAACGCTAATTACCGAACCAGCTGAGATTAACACCGAACTCAACAAGATCGGTTATTTCTTTAGAGTCAATTATATCTACGCGGGAAAGTACCTGTTGAATGCATCGTTCAGACGAGATGGTAGTTCTGTATTTGGACCAAGCACTAAGTATGGAAACTTCCCTGCTGTATCGGCCGGATGGAATGTGTCCGATGAGAATTTTTTGTCTGGTAGCAGGTATTTAAGTCTTTTGAAGTTGCGGGTTAGCTATGGTGAAACAGGTTCTGAGCGATTCAACGTAGGTACCGATGAGATAAACAATTGGCCTTATTTGGCCCTTTTGGATAATTCAAATGCAATCATAGACGGAGCAGTCGTAAATGGTGTATCACCACTCAATATCGCTAACTCATTGTTGCAATGGGAAGCTTCCCAGGAATTCAATCCAGCGATTGATTTCGGACTATTTGACAATAGAATTACCGGATCGCTAGATTTCTATTCCAGGACTAGTGAAAGCTTGCTGTTGGAAAATCCGGTTTCTTACGTAACAGGGTTTAACACCGGAATCGTGAACCTTGGTAAGGTACGAAACCAGGGATGGGAGTTTGAATTGAGAACCAGAAATATGGTTCAGGCTGGATTCACATGGAACACCACTTTGATCACATCAACGAATCAGAATGAGCTGTTAAGCTTCGGCGATTCTGATGGAGCGCTACTTCAAGATACGTACGGTAGAAATTCACAATGGATTAATCTTATTGGTAACCCAATTTCATCGTTCTACGGCTATGTAGTTGACACTGAAAAATTCAATGATGCAGATTTCAGAGTTGCTTATGTGGACAATCCTTGGAATCGAATCAACGGCCAGTCTGATGATACCATCGTTAAGGATTTGAATGGTGATGGTAGAATTACCGATGATGACAAAGTAATTCTGGGTGATCCTTATCCAGATATCCTCTTTAGCATCACGAATGAGTTTACTTATCGTGAGTTCGACTTGTCTTTCATGTTGCAAGGAAGTCTTGGAGCTCAGGTCAACAATATCGGAGATGAATATTTCTACAACTGGTTCGGAAACAGGACCACTTCTGGTGGAGAAGCACAAGCGGTAGCGGATGGACTAGTACCTCACGAGTCTTTCATTCAAGCAAAAGTTTTGACAAGTGAAGTAATAGCAAGTGCTGACTACTTGTCGTTGCGAAATGTGACTATCGGTTATAATATGCCTACTAAGTTAACTTCTAAAATAGGCGTACAGGGACTAAGACTTTATGCCTCTGGTCAGAATTTGATTTACAAGACAGCCTCTGACTATCATGGTTTCAATCCGGAACACATAGATGATGACAATCCTAGAGCCTATGGAGCTCAGCGAGCGGGTACTCCGCTCTATAGGACCTTCACTGTAGGTCTCAACTTGGACTTTTAATTTATAAAAGAAAAAAATCATGAAAAATTTAAAATATATACTCTTAGCCATTGCAGTGACTTTTACCTCTTGCAGTGATGAGTTTTTGAATCCATTGCCTGATACGGTAGTATCATTGGATTTATATTTTTCCAGCGATGAAGATGTATTGTCTGGCATTTATGGCATTTATGATGCGCTTCAGGGCACCAATGAGAGTACTGAAACGAATATCACAAGAGCAAATAGAGGGGTTCAGTTTGAGCATCTCTTTACAGAACATCGTAGTGACAACACGCGAAATGCAACACTGGAAGGTTCTAAATCAGACTTTCACAGATATGTCGTAGAGGCGGTTAATGTGGAGTCTGAGGACTATTATCAGTCCATGTATCAGGTTATTTTCCGAGCGAATAACATCCTGACCTACATCGATGTAGCTGATGCTAGCAATCGTGCGGCATATGCAGCCGAGGCTAAATTTTTAAGAGCCTATGCTTACTTCAAATTAGTTCGGTTGTTTGGTGATGTGCCTTTGGTATTGACCCCAACGGACCCTACTAACAACGCAGCACTATTTACCAGAATAGATGAGGAGTTGATCTATGAACAAATCATCGAGGATCTGGAAGAAGCAGTGGCCGTTTTGGATAATTCCTCAAAATCAAGAGCTTCCAAAGCAGCTGCTCAAGGCATATTGGCGAAAGTGTATTTGTCGCTATCTACGCCAAACTATTCTGGTGCAGAGGCCTTGTGCGAAGCAATCATTAGTTCTTCTGATTATTCCCTTATGCCCAACTACCATGACGTGTTTTACAGCGAGTTGAATGATGAAATCATTTTCGCCATTCAGTATGTGGCAAGTAATTCAGATGAAAGCCAAGGCTTCTCTGCTGAGTTCACTTCATTCGTGCGTGCTGGCAGAGACGATGGTCAGAACATTGTGAATGAAAATTTATACAATGATTTCATGGCCTATGGCGGAAATAGAACAGCCGTTTCTATTACCGATCTCGATGGAAACCTTGATGTCTTTGAAAATGAAGTGGCCAAGTATTTTCCTGAGGGAACAGACCTCACTTCTTCTCCTATAAACTATGGAGTGGGACGTAATGCTGGTAATGATTATATCGCCTTGCGTTATGCAGATGTTTTGTTGCTGCATGTGGAAGCAACTATGGCTGGAGGACCTGCTACAGTTGATCCGGGAGCTTTGGCTTCTTTCCAGGAAGTTAGAGATAGAGCTGGTTTGACGACCCCTGTTACTACCATTTCCAAAGCAGATCTTATGACAGAACGAAGAGTTGAACTGGCTTTTGAAAATCAGCGCTACTTCGATTTGATCCGTTTTGGTGAATTGGATAACGTTCTATCCGCACACTCTGATGAAATGGGCTATGTATATAACGCCCAACGAGCAAGATACCTGCCCATTCCGCAAAGAGAAAGAAACCTTAGTGGCGGTCTACTGACACAGAATCTTGGTTATTAATATTTAAATAAGTGAGTTATGAAAAATAATATAAAAATATTGAGCAATAGCTTGAAGGTTATCTTAACCATTGTAGTGGCTGGCAGTATTGCAAGCTGTGAGCTAAGGCCTGAATTGCCGGATACTGGTTCTATTCTTGACAAAACGCCTCCATCTGCAGGTTTTACCTATATACCAACCGCAACGAGTTTTACCACTCTTTCATTCACAAATACTTCATTAGAAGCTACCAACTATCTATGGGATTTCGCTCCTGATGGAGTGGTATGCGAAATGGTTGACGGAGAAATGGTTTGTGGTACTGAAACCACCACAACTGCTGAAAATCCATTTGCCAGATTTGATGCGGGAGAAGGAACCTATTCTGTATCATTAACAGCTCTTGATGCCAATGGCGCATCTGATGTAGCCATTGTAGATGTAGACGTTCTAGATGTCTTTGTACCCCTACCAGTAACTGTGCTTAATGGAGATTTTTCCGATGGCAGAATTAACTGGACTATTGATAACTGGGATACTTGGAGTAAAGATGCCTTTGAAACCAGCTCGGATGGTTCTCCTAACAACTATGACGGATCCGATAGTGGAGGATCTTCCACTCCTGGAGCAAAATGGAATGCTACACGATCAGTTGGTTCATTGGCTAACGGTAACTCAAGAGTTGCCTATCAGCCTCTAGTTGTTTCCCCCTCAAACGAGGAGCGAACAGTCACTTATATTCTCGAATTTGAATATTCTATCAAGGACGACATTGCTACTGATCCTCCGGAGGGAAGAATAGTCATAGCCGATATAATTGCTGGTCACTATTCTGATGGAGATGATGCTTACGCTCAAACTGACATGGGTGGCGGAACCAGTCTCTTGCATATGGTAGTAAATGAGGCAAAGGGCAAAGGGAATTTCACAACAGTTACTGGAGAGTTTGATGCCCCTGAGTCTGGGCTTGTAGCTGTCATGTTCTCAGCGATAACGCCAGTAGACGTTTATGTGGATAATGTTAAGGTGTACGCCAAGTAATAACGATTAACAAAGAAATATTATGAATTATATAAAAATAGGAATAAGTGCTTTGCTAATTGCGGGCCTTATGATATCCTGCGGAGAGGACGATAAGCCAAGCCCAAAAGGGCTTTCGGAGATCGTTTTATCCAGCTTCTCTGTAGAAGCTAGCGGGGATGGTACAATTGTTACCGTTACTCCATTGTCTATTGGCGCCACCTCGGTTGTCGTAGATTTTGGAGATGCAGGTAGCACTTCAGATGTTATCACTATTGATCAGGGAAGCTCAGCTACCTATGATTATCCGAATGAATCGGAAGAAGTCACTTACACGATCACGGTTACAGCAGAATCAGATGAGGGATTGGCGTCTGTCACCAAAACAAGTGACGTGACCATTATTCACATACCAGAGGCATCTCTTACTTCTTTACCAGATGCCCCGACGGGAAGTGTTTCTAATGTGTTTGCGATATTTTCAGATGGTCTGGAATTCGATGGAGGACTCATCTCGTACCGTTGGGGCGTAGCTGCCACAGGAGGTACAACCATTACCGTCAATGACGAAAGCGTCCTTCGGTTATCCCGATTGGGAACCGATCCGGGCACGCTTGCTGTAGCATCAATTGACCCGTCTGCTGCCTTTGGAGACGGCATTGCCGCTACTCATATTCACTTTGATGTTCACTCTGATTTTTCAGAAGGGATTGATGTATTGAAGGTAACCTTGGTTAATACCGGTGCTACCGAGACCTATGAGATCGATGACCTGGCTTTAACTGATGGAGATTGGGCCAGTTTCGATTTGGATTTATCAACCGATTTCTCCGGAGCAGTTTCAGCAATAGATGAAATCGTTTTCGAACTTGGAAATGGAGGTACGGCCAACGATCATGCAAGTATTTATCTTGACAATATTTACTTGTACAAGGAAACGGGATCTTCCATTTTGAATGGAGATTTCGAAATCGAGGGTACCTATGCTACAAGTCAGTGGAGATTTACAACCTATACTGATGGAACCACTGATCCATTTGGATCAAGTAGTGATGGCTCGGATTTCGATATAGATGGAAATGATACAGGAGATAAAACAAGAGGAGCTAAATGGTCATCCAGTCAATCGGGAGGTCCGCTAAATACCCCTAGCTCCAGATATGCCTATCAGGCACTTTCATTGACGCCAAGCACTGATTATGTGCTGCAGTATCAATATGCCAACGACGATGACAATAGCGATCCTATTGGGATACCCCGACACCTTTCAGGCGTAGTTCTCGATGGTCATTTCATTGATGGTGCTGATGCATTCAATGCTATTGATGATAACCTGGGGATTCATCTTGGATATGACGCTGAGGGAAAATTCTCTGATACGCCAAACGATTACGGAACATTTGTGGAAATTCCTTTCACATCGAATGAAAGCGGTGAGGTTGCGGTAATGTTTTATTCTGTTGCGCCTGATGATACTTGGATTGACAATGTGAAGGTTTTGGAAGCATCAAGTGTAAGTGCTCCTACAGCCGCTTTTGAGTCTGATGAAAGCGGCGAACTAGAGTACACGTTTGTCAATGTTTCATTGAATGGCGCCTCCTTCTCATGGGACTTTGGTGATGGAAACACCTCCACCGAAAAGTCCCCAACGCATACATACGCTGGCGCTGGTGATTACGATGTTGTGCTTACAGCAACCAATGCTGGGGGTAGTGCCATGGCCAATGAAACCATTACCGTTACGGGTGGGGGAGTCGTGGCGACTTTTGCAGCTGTTCTGCAAAATGCGGATTTTGAAACTTTTCCTACGGCTGAGAATAACACTAATGACCTTGTAGATGCCTGGACAATAGACCCTGATGACACCTTCAATGACGCAACTCCAACTCCTTTTAATTGGTGGAGAAATGACGATCTAGAGGGGTGGGTTTCTAACTCTGGTAATATTCCTGGTGCTTCAACAGATAAGGCAAGCTCTTCTAGCACAAATGCTGGAGGGCCATCTGGTAGATCCTATAAAATGGATAGTCCGGGAGAAAGAGCCTATCAGCCTTTTGAAGTTGAGGAGGGTGTCGAATACACGATTTCTGTCAACATAAAGTCAGAAACGACTCCAATCGCCGATGTAGAAGGTACCTTCTATATTTTACACAGCGAGCCATCTGATGAAACAGATTTGGCATCCTTCGCTCTACACACAGAACCAGTAGTAGCCGGCTCATTAGATACATGGCAAAATGTTGAATTTAGTTTCACTGCCAGTTCCACGTTTACTTATCCTCAAGGCGCAGTGGATGAGTCTGTGGCAACAGGAGGTATTTTAACCTCAACTGCTCAGGAATTTGTCATTTTTTACTTTGTTCCGACAAATACGGTTACTACTGATAATGAGGTATTTATAACCGATGTAGTCATAGAAACTCCTGGATTCTAAGGCTCAATCATTGAGAGAGAAGTTATCTGAGGTTTATCCTCAGATAACTTCTATTCTCTTTAATTATTTACGTCATCAGGATAGTTGGAAACGACTTTCAAAAAAGTTGACAAGTATTTAGTCAAGTGAATTCTAAACAAGCCATGCTTAAAAGGCCTTTTACTTTTTTTATTCTAGTGTGTCTGACCATGAGTGCTTTTGGGCAGGACATAGATCTCAGCAATTGGAAAATCACCATTCCGGCAAGTCAACCTAATAACCCTGATAAGCCGATTGAGGTTGATCCTCAAGATATTCTTGATTTCGAAAACAACCCCGTTCTTAAACCATTTTTCTATAGAGATCCTTCAGATGGCGGGTTGGTATTTTTTGCCTACCCCGGTCAAACGACCCGAAATACCAAGTACTCCAGAACGGAACTTCGTGAGCAAATGGAGCCGGGAAACAACAACGTAAACTGGACTTTCGAGCAAGGAGGTAGAATGCGAGGGACGCTGGCAGTCACGGACGTCTCACAAAATGATATTGGAGATTATCATCGCGTAATCATTATGCAGATACATGGTCGGCTGACCAATGAACAAAGAGATCTGATAGGAGAGGACGACAACAATGCTCCACCTATCCTAAAGATTTATTGGGATGAGGGGCGAGTTAGAGTTAAAACCAAAGTCATTAAAAATCCCAAGGCTGAGATTCCCGAAATCTTACATGAAGATGCTTGGGGAGATGATAAGGGAAGAAACTTCAAGGAAATAGTGGGTACAAACAAATTCACTTTGGAGGTGAACGTATCAAAAGGAAAGATGATCGTGACACTGAACGATAAGGAAACCTTCACTTACGAAGGAGTTGATATGGAGAAGTGGGGTGTCTTCGAGAATTATTTTAAGGCAGGTAATTATTTCCAATCCACAGACCCAGGTTCATTCGCCAAAGTCAAATATTACGAATTAGAAGTCAGCCATTGAAATGAGAAACCTACTCCAAATCTTACTTCTGTTCTTTGCTACTTGCCTAAGTGCGCAGCAGCCTCTGGATTTCATAGATATTATGAACTGGAAACTGGAATTGCCTAATGGCTACACGGCTTCTGATTGGAAACTGTCCAATTTCCAAAATGACAAATTCGCCAAGGACTTTTTCTACCTGGACTCAATCGATGGATCTCTGGTGATGGAAGCGTACCCCATACTTGGCACGAAATCCACGGCGAGTTACACAAAAAACACTCTGAGAGAGCAAATGACTGCAGGCAGTAGCTCTGATAATTGGTTATTCACTGATGGAGCTTATCTGGAAGCAGAAATGCAGGTGGCCTCCATGTCGCAAGAAGGTAAAAAGTACGATCGGACGATTTTGCTAACCCTCCATGGAAGAACAACTGATGAGCAAACAAAAACTCTTGGATTGGACAAGAGTACAAGTCAGCCATTGGTGAAAATTTTCTGGCAAGACGAGCGAATCCGGGTTCAGAGAAAAGTGCTCGAAGATCCTTTGATGAAAGGGGATAACATATTCGATAAAGAGTATTGGGAGGATGATCCCGGCAGGTACTTCAATAAGAAAGTAGGATTCGAAAAATTCAAAATTTATGTAAAGGTAGAAGAGGGACGAATTGAGATTGGCCTGAATGATCAAAGACCAATTGTTTACCGTGACCTTAGTGTAGAGAAAATGTTGTTTGAAAACTACTTTGAAGTAGGCAATTACCTTCAAACTACGACCTTAAGCGCCAAATCAATTGTAAAAATCTATAATCTAAAAGTCACGCATGAATAAGCTGAATGCACTTGTTTTTCTGATAGTTCTGACACTTACCAGCTGTGGCTCGGATAGTGGAGATGTGGTAAGAAACCTTCAAGAATTTGATCAGGCTGTGGCCAATGCTATACCCGGCACAGTAATCACAATGGCCAATGGAACATGGCAAGATGTTGAATTGCGACTAAAAGGAACTGGTGAAGAAAATAACCCGATAAAGCTTCAGGCAGAGACCCCTGGGCAGGTGATCATTACCGGTCAGTCTAATCTCGCCTTCTCCGGTGAGTACATAGAGATCTCAGGCTTGGTATTCAAAAATGGCTATACACCCTCTAGTGAGGTCATATCATTTCGGACTAGTAAAGAAGAACTTGCTAACAATTCCAGAGTAACGAATTGCGTCATTGATAGCTATTCCAATCCCGAGCGTTTCGACTCAGATTATTGGGTCGGAATCTATGGAAAAAACAATCAGTTCGATCACAATTCACTTATCAAAAAAGGCAATGTGGGTGTCACTTTAGCAGTAAGGCTTGATGGTGAAGAGAGCCGTGAAAACAGCCATATCATAGAGTACAATTACTTCGGCCCAAGAGAAGTTTTAGGTTCCAATGGTGGAGAAACACTTAGGATTGGAACCAGTCATTATTCAAGAACTTACTCAAATTCCATAGTTCGAAATAACTACTTTGATAGGGTAAATGGCGAACATGAAATCATTTCAAACAAAGCCTGTGGAAATGAATACAGAGACAATGTCTTCTTTGAATGTCAGGGAACACTCACGATGCGTCATGGGCATCACACGTTGGTCGAAAACAATTATTTCTTAGGAAACAGAAAAGCCAACACCGGAGGCATTAGAATCATAAATGAATACCAGACGGTCAAAAAAAATTACTTGTATGGGCTAACGGGTTACAGATTTCGAGGGGCTCTGGTCATTATGAATGGGGTGCCGAATTCACCAATTAACCGCTACAATCAAGTTGTGGATTCTTATATGGAAAACAACATCGTGATTAACAGCGACTACATCCAATTGTGTGCAGGAAGTGACGAAGAGCGATCCGCAACCCCAATTGGTTCCACCTTCAAAAACAACCTCATTTTAGGAAATACTAATACTACTCCATTCACCATTTATGATGACGTTTCAGGAATTGAATTTGCAGGAAACGTGATGAATGAGGAGGCTGAAGCACCCTTTGAGGAGGGGTTTAAAAAGGTGTCCTTAGAGCTATCAAAAAACCAAAATGGATTATTAGTCCCTTCTCAGGAACTCATTGATCAAATCGCATTCGGAGAAGTAAAATTGCCAATATCCAAGGAAGAAACTGGAGCTAGCTACTATCCAAAGGATGGGGAAATTAAAGCGTTTGGTATTGGCAAAACCACTCAAGTGACTTCCGGCACCAATACATTGTTGGAGGCTATTTTGAACAGCCAGCCCGGGGATATTTTGCAGTTGGAAAGTGGCGGGGAATACCTCATGACCAAATACGCATTTGTCAATCACCCCCTCACCATACAAACCCCTACAGGTGAGAAAGCAAAGATTTTATCAGAGAAGCAAAGCTTTTTCAAAATCGAGAATGGTGGGGCGCTGTACTTTAAAAATGTGCTTTTTGATGGTGCAGAATCTCCTGATTACGCCGGAAACAATGTGATCAGTACGAGCAAATATTCGATGAATGAGAATTATGCTCTTGTGATCGAGGACTGTGAGATACGGGACTTGGATAAAAATCATTCTTTCGATTTCCTAAAGTCCTATAAGCACACTTTCGCAGACTCCATTAACATCATCAACACCAAGATGACCAACGTCTCCGGAGCTGTAATTACGCTCGACATGGAAGTTGAAGACTTAGGCATTTACAATGTAGAGAATGTCAAGATTATCAATTCAACCTTCACCGATGTGCAGCATGAAATTGTCAATATCTATAGAGGAGGAACAGATGAAAGCACCTTCGGCCCAATTGTGACTATTCGGGACGTGGAAGTAATCGGTTCAGGGAAGGGGAAAAGAAACAAAATTGGTTCGGCGCTGAGATTTCATGGGGTTCAGAAGCTCAATGTGGATAATGTGCAAATTAGGGATAGCAAAGGGATTGATCTTTTTATGACCAATGGAGAGCCCATTACCAAACTTTCCAATATCACTTTCACTAATTCCGATGGGCTCAAAACAAACGATGAACCTTTCGAGGCAGAAAACATCACGGTGAATAAATGAAATTAATCTCCACCATATTGACCATTTCCTTGTTGTTTTCTTGTGCTAAGCAAGAATCAGCTACCTCGATACCGGAACACCCAAACCTGATATTGACAGCAGATGGCGTGAAGTCCATGCGGTCAAGTTTAGGAAAGGTGCCCCTGTTCGATCAGTCTGTGGAGACAGCCCGGTCTGAGGTAGATGCTGAGATCGAATTAGGAATAGACGTACCTATCCCAAGGGACTTGGCAGGCGGCTATACGCACGAACGACATAAGGCCAATTTCTTCACCATGCAAAAAGCCGGGGTGCTATTCCAAATCACCGGAGACGAGAAATACGCCATCTACATACGTGACATGCTGTTAGAGTATGCTGAGATGTTCCCCAATTTGGGCAAGCACCCAGCGGAGAGGTCATACGCCAGAGGTAAAATTTTCTGGCAGTGTTTGAATGATGCTAACTGGCTGGTCTATACCAGTCAGGGTTATGACTGTATATATGACTGGCTGGATGAGGAAACCAAAACAAAACTAAACACCGAGCTTTTCAGGCCATTCGCAGATTATATCTCATTAGAGAATCCAAAATTTTTCAATCGACTGCACAATCATGCGACGTGGGGAAATGCTGGCGTTGGTATGATCGGATTGGTCATGGACGATGAAGAACTCATAGATCGAGCGCTCTATGCCTTTGATATTGATGAAGAGACCAAAGCAATGGTGGATAACGATGGAGGTTCGCTGGATTTACAGGGTTATAAAGAAGGAGGATTTCTAGCCAATATTGATCATTCATTCTCACCAGATGGCTACTATACAGAGGGCCCCTATTACCAGCGATATGCCATGTATCCTTTCCTGATTTTTGCCCAGGGACTAGCCAATAAAAAACCTGAACTAGATATTCTAAACTATAGAGATGGGCTTTTGATTAAAGCGGTCTACGCCCTTATTGATCAGACAAATTCAGCAGGAGAATTCTTTCATATCAATGACGCTCAGAAGGGAATGTCACTGGCTTCTCGTGAATTAGTAAACGCAATGAGTATGGCCTATCATTTCGGAGGTAGGGACCCAAAACTTCTCTCTTTGATTGAGGCGCAGGGCAGAGTGCCGATGAATGATTCTGGCCTGTCGGCCGCCAAAGGAATTGCTGACGGACTTGCTCAGCCGTACATTTTCAAAAGTCAGCAGTTGAGTGATGGTGCCAATGGCGATGAAGGAGCTATTGGAATATTGAGAAAAGGTGACCTTACCTTAATGATGAAATACGCCAAGCATGGCATGGGCCATGGTCATTTTGATCGCCTTGGTTTCATGCTCTTTGAAGGCGGAGAGGAAGTCATTCAGGATTATGGCTCAGCTCGGTGGGTCAACATTGATCATAAGGATGGTGGAGGCTATTTAAAGGAAAACAAAACGTGGGCAAAACAAACATTGGCTCACAATACGCTGGTTGTAGATAAAGATTCCCATTTTGATGGAGACGTGAAAGCTGCTGATTCATCGCCAGGAACACCGTACTATTTTTCGTCCGATGAGTCTGTGGAAATTGCCAGCGCCAAAGAATTAAATGCCTACAAGGGTATCGAAATGCACAGAACAATGGCGTTGGTAGATGTCCCTGAACTCGAAAAGCCATTGGTGATCGATCTATTTGCCGTCCGCGCACCAGAAGGAACAAGATATGATCTGCCACTCTATTATTTGGGCGAATTAATGTCCACCAATCAGAAGTTTCAAACCAACAAAGAACTTAACCCTATGGGTGAGCACGATGGATATCAGCACTTGTGGCAAGAAGCTCAAGCTGATTTGAGTGGCGAGACATTCAGGCTAACATGGTTCAATAAAAAGAATTTTTTCACGGTAACCTCGGCCGTTCAAGCTGGTGATCAAGTATTACTTACTCGAATCGGCGCGAACGATCCTAATTTCAATCTTCGCCGAGACCCAGGATTGATTCACAGAAGAACTGCCGGAAACACCCTGTTCGCCAGTTTGTATGAGCTGCACGGGCAATACAATTATTCAGATGAAATTCCAATCAACTCATTTTCGTCCATTGCTTCGCTGAGCGTGCTTCATGAGTCAGATGATTACATAGTCATTCTGATCGAGCTGATAAGTGGAGAGCAATACCGCTTTGCATTATCACTCAATGATGAAAGTGAAGACAGTAAACATTGGGTGAGTAGTTCTGATGAGCAATTGAATTGGACGGGGGTGTATGATTTTAAAAGAATAGACAAATAAGAAATGAATAGAAACAGCGAAAAATATATGCTAACTGAAGGCATGGAATGGGAGGAGCTAGGAGGTGGCGTTTCCAGAAAATTCCTTGGCTATGACAATCAGATCATGATGGTTTTGGTAAAGTTTGAGAAAGGTGCATTGGGTTCTCCTCATAGTCACTTTCACACTCAGGCTACCTATGTTGTTTCAGGATCTTTCGAATTTGAAGTTGATGGCGTAAAGCAAATTGTAAAGGGAGGAGATGGTGTGTACATCCAGCCAAACCTTCTGCACAGCGCTGTGTGCCTAGAGGCCGGTATGTTGATTGACACTTTCAGTCCTGTCAGAGAGGATTTTCTAAGTGGAGTAGGACCATCCTATTTCGGAGATAAAGACTAACCACAAAACGTAACCTAATGAAGATAAAAGGACTTAGATGGTGGATTATTGGGCTCGTTTGCCTGGCCACAATCATTAACTACATTGATAGATCCGCCTTGGCCATCATGTGGCCAGATATATCCAAGGATCTGGATATGACCAAGAACGATTATGCCCTGATACTGAACGTTTTTCTGGTAGCATATGCAATCGGACAATCTATTTCAGGAAAGATGTTCGACAAAATTGGAACAAAGGCAGGCTTTGTAATATCCATAACCGTTTGGGGACTTGCTACTGCTTTGCATGCCTTTGCACGTGGAGTGTTGTCATTCAGTTTCTTCCGTGTCATGTTGGGGCTTGGAGAGGCAGGCAACTGGCCTGGTGCCGTAAAAAGTAACGCGGAGTGGTTTCCAGTAAATGAGCGAGCGTTTGCGCAGGGTATTTTTAATTCAGGGGCGGCTATGGGTTCTATCGTGGCGCCTCCACTTATTGCCTTAGTTTGGGTAGCTATAGGCTGGAAAATGACCTTCGTTTTGCTTGGTCTCCTAGGCCTTCTATGGGTCATTCCATGGGTGATTTTCAACAAGGCAGTCCCTTCCAAACACAAGTGGATTACTGAGGAAGAAAGGAATTACATCCAATCGGGAATGGAACAAAAAGAGGAAGATGATCAAAAGCCTGGGCTTAGCATGATGGAGATTTTATCTCATCGCGAGTCATGGGCCGTGTTGGCATCAAGGTTTTTTGTAGAGCCAATCTGGTGGCTGTTCGTAGGGTGGATGCCGATTTATTTGGCCGATGTGTACGGATTCAATGTTAAGGAAATCGGACTCATGGCTTGGGTGCCTTACGTTGGAGCAGCGTTGGGAAGTCTGTCGGGCGGGTATTTCTCAGGTCGCCTTATGACCAATGGAGCATCCGTTGATAAGGCCAGGAAGAAGACGATTCTGGTCGGCTGTATCATCATGTTTTTAGGCATGGCGGCTACTATTACGCTAGGGGATACACCAGAGAAATTTGTAGGAATGGTCGCTCTTGTTCTGTTTGGATTTCAGTTTGTCATTTCCAATATCCAGACTATTCCAAGTGATTTATTCAGCGGGAAGTCTGTAGGATCATTGGCAGGGTTGGGAGGAACAGTTGGCATTTTTTCGGTCATCATTATGAACTTCCTGGTGCCGGTAATTACCGATAATTATTCGTACACTCCGATCTTCATCATGATCGCCGTATTCGTTCCGCTAGGATATTTATCAATCAATTATTTCGCAAAAGAAATCAAGCCAGTGGGCTGAAAAAAACATCACTAATCATAAATAATAGAAAAATCTAAAAATGGAAAAATCAGAAAATAAAGTAGCCATAGTCACAGGTGCAACTGGAGGAATTGGGTTTGAAGTAGCAAAGAGACTTGGTCGCGATGGATATACCGTGGTTTTGAATGGTATAGAAGATGAAGTTGGCGCGCAGAGAGTCAAAGAGCTTGCTGCCGAAGGAATTACTGCCGAATACTATGGTTTTGATGTTACTAAAGACGATGAAGTAACTACCAATATTACCGCAATCGGCGAAAAATATGGACGAATAGATGTACTTGTGAATAACGCAGGAGGCTTGGGCGGCAGATCAAGATTTGAGGAAATGACTACTGAGTTTTACAGATTTGTTATGGCTCTTAATCTTGACTCGGTTTTCTTCACTTCCAGAGCGGCCATTCCATTCCTCAAAAAGGGTGAGAATGCAACGATCATTAATTACACCTCAAATGCTGGATGGAATGCCGGAGGACCGGGAGCAGGAATTTATGGCACTTCAAAAGCAGGAGTTCATGCGATCACAAGGGCATTAGCCAAGGATTTGGCCGAATACGGAATCAGAGTAAATGCGGTATCTCCAGGCACAATTGATACGCCATTCCATGCTCAGATCAAGTCCACCAAGCCAGAAGTATTTGCTTCTTGGAAGAATAACATCTTGCTTGGCAGACTAGGTCAACCCGAGGAAGTCGCCTCTGTAGTTTCGTTTCTCGCGAGCAAGGATGCCTCGTTCATCACGGCTGAGACAATCCAAATTGGCGGGGGGCAGGCCTTAGGAATATAAGTTGTAAGCTGCTTGCTTTGACGAGTAGCAATTGACTTTACTTCTCCTTCAAATTGCCGGCTTAAACCGATTTCCCGATTCCAATCATTTTCATTTTTTGATAACTCTGTAGGTGCGTAAAACACCTGCAGAGTTTATCGATAGGAGGTAAATCCCCGAAGTAAGCGATACAGCTGGCCTTATTCTTACACCCATTTCGTCCATTGAAATGGAGAATTCAATATCCCTTCCACTTAAATCATTGAATTGAATTTGATCGAACACTTCATTCGTTTTGAGAAATAATTCACTTTGAAATGGGTTAGGAAAAATTCTTATCTCTTCTTCGTTGACTTCTTGATTTGTGCCGAGAACCGGATTTTCGATGCTTCCTGTGACGACAATATTCACGGGTGTGGACGTCCCGGTTGCCCCATCATCATCGATAGCCAGGGCAGTGAGTGAGTAGTTGCCTCCATCCACTTCTCGCCAGATATACGAGTATGGAAACGACACGTCTTCACCCAGTTTGTTTGACCCCTCATAGAATTCCACCTTTGATATCGTTCCATCCGAGTCAGTAACCTCGGCTCTTATGGTAATGTTGGCTCCAGCCACAAAGGAGTTAGTATTCAAAGGAGAGGTTATCGTCACTATTGGAGAATTATTGGTAATAGTCATTTCCTCCAGTTCATCAAAATAAGCGGTGGCTTCACCCTCGTCCTGAAGATAGACACCTGCTTTCCAGTAGCTCGGGAATGTCCAAAACGAAACGTCATTGTCAGCTTTTAGCACACCGTCGATTTCGATAGTCATCCGTTCGTTCTGGATCTTTATGTCGCAATCGAAAAACCCTCCAGGGTCTACTCCAAGATCTACATGGGTTGTGTTTTCACCTCCATTATCCACTTTGATAGCTGCCCATAAATGATTCACGGGTTCTCTAGTCAAACTTTTATATACTCTCAAAAGAGGTTTGTTTGGCCCGCTTCCTGCATTTGCATCATCGTGAATCTGCAATAATGTCACCTGATCACAGGTTTGATCCACCACATCCAGTCTTGCATGCAAGGATCTGTCTACATCCGAAACAGCCCAGTTAGTAAGATGTCTTAGCTCCGTTCGCATTAATTCACCTGATTGGTTAAATGCGATTCTGTCATTGTCCACTACATAGAAGTTCTCATCGCTATACCCATTTATAAGATCAGACTGTGATGCAGCAGTGGAACTAGTAGGAGCTTGTAGTTTACTGCCACCTATGAAATCCTGAAATCTTGGAATATCATACGGGGCATCAAACGAGGTTATTACAGAGACATTGACACCAGCCGAGGTGGTTACTCCCCCTTCATTGTCGATGGCTTTGGATGTAAGCACATAATTGCCTGCCGGAACATCACTCCATGTAAAGGAATAGGGTGAAGAATTATCTTCGCCTATTTTGGTTGTCCCTTCATAAAACTCCACCTTAGATATCGTGCCATCTGAGTCCGAAGCATCGGCAGTAATGGTGATATCATCACCTGCCGTAAATCTTTCATTGCTTGATGGGGAGGTAATACTCGTTGCAGGCCCTTCGTTGGTTGGACTAGAATGCGATTTGCTCAAAGCGAAAAAAGACACCTGACAGTAATCCCCCGGATCACCACTATTATTTTGATTGTATACTCCTGCCTTGAAGTACATCCAGTCGTTTGCGAATCCACTTGCGCTCATATCGACTTCCTGAACCACATCGTCTTTTCCATCCCTCATAATTGTGACTGTAAGGGAATTCCCGACAACTTTTATCTCATAGCTGAACCGTTCACCAAGCGCAATTCCATCTTCAGGATTTGAGGCGCTGTTACTCCTGCTTCCTATCATTTCGTACCACTGTTCTGAACCCGTGGTTGGCTCATGAGCAAAATAGATTGAACCTTTGGAGTTCCCAGGGAGCTTGCGATAGTAAATGCGACAAGGCTCATCTACAGAAGCATGTATTTGCCCAATGATGACTCTGCCTACTTTGCCAGATTCTCCAGTCGTGGAAACATGATCAACTTCGACAGTAGCAGTCAGTATTCCATTTACACCTCCGGAGGCCTCTTTATTTTCCTCACTGGAAGTTGAGAATACCCAATTATTCTTGGTAATACCCTGAGTGCTAATGCTTGTATTCGTGCCTCTTAGCATTTCTCTTAGTTCACTTCGAGGATACGTACTGCCACCAGTTTCCCCATCATTTCTACACTTGAAGACCATTGCACCTGTAGTTGGATCGGTATAAAACTCATCTGTGCTCTCAAAACCACTTAGTAGATCCTGGACAGAGGCTTCAGTTTGATCTGGCAAGGTGATCTTCCAATTCGAAAGATCAAAATTCCCACTTGGGGGCAAATTGGGGTTTTGAGCTAAGCTTCCGATAACGAATGAAAGCTGCAATAGTGCGAGACCTAGGATGCGTCTGTGAAGATATCCATCGCGTTCTTCTGATCTTAGGATACAATTGGCTAGAAAATGGGCCTTCATTTGGTTACTGTCTATTTAATCTGTGTATAATATACACAAAATAACAAATACGCTTCGAATAAACCGAGTCAAAGCAATTATATAATTGCCAAACTTGAATCATTAAAGCGAGTTGTTGAATCACTTAGACAAGCCAAGTAGGATGATTAGCCATACTGATTAGTCATTTTGGTTTTAATTCGCCATTGAATCTTTATTCGAATGACTAAAATAGGCCCACTGGATACTGCCGTCTCATTAGACTCCTACGAGTGTACGATAGCCGTGGAGTGTTGTGTTTTTGGTTTTCAGGAAAATGAGCTGAAAATACTTTTGGTAAAACGATCCATTGAACCCTTCAAGGATCATTGGATGCTACCCGGAGGTGCGATGGGTGAAGGTCAGACTTTAGCCGAATCGGTCAACGATGTGCTGGATAACCTCACAGGTATTACTGAGATTTCCCTGGAGCAGGTAGCAAGCTATAGCGCAGTGGATCGGCATCCTGTGAAGCGAGTTGTTTCCGTTTCCTTTTATGCGCTAGTCAAACCTGAGAACTACCCAGTGATCCCCAGAAACTATATTTCTGATATCAAATGGTATGGATTGAATGAACTCCCCAAGCTAGGTTTTGATCATCATCTAATTCTGGAAGATGCACTGGAGAAAGTCAGGGATAACCTGAGAGAACATTTGGTTTTCGGTGAACTGCTACCAGATCGTTTTACGCTAACTGAGCTTCAAGATTTGTATGAGAGTATTTTGGGCGAAACATTCGATAGAAGAAATTTCAGAAAGAAAATTCTTCAAATGAATATCCTGGAACCCACACGCCAAAAGAAGTCTGGCGTGAAGGGCGGCCCTATCCTTTTCAAGAGAAAATAAAAACGGTAATAATTTATTAGTGAAATATTGTAGGATAATTAAACTGTGTATAAATTACACAGAAAATAAGTTAACCTCTTTTAAACCAACATTTTGATGACTAATAAAGTCGTAACCTTCGGGGAGATCATGCTTCGATTAGCCCCTCCTGGATTTCTTCGATTCTCACAAGCGAACAATTTTGATGTAGTGTATGGTGGGGGAGAATCCAATGTGGCAGTTTCCTTGGCCAATTATGGCGTTCCTGTAGACTTTGTCACCAGACTTCCCAAGAATGATATTGGCGAGTGTGCATTGATGGAGATGCGCAAGCGAGGTGTGAACACGCAAAATATCATTTTCGGAGGAGATCGTCTTGGAATCTATTTCTTAGAGACAGGAGCTGTGAGTAGAGGGAGCAAGGTGGTGTACGACCGGGCGCATTCGGCCATGGCTGAGATTGAGGCTGGCATGATTGACTGGAAAAAAGTATTTGAAGGAGCCACTTGGTTTCATTGGACAGGAATTACTCCTGCCATTTCTCAAGGTGCTGCCGATGCGTGCCTTGAGGCCGTGAAAGTAGCCAGTGAGCTTGGAATCACAATTTCTACCGATTTGAACTATCGTGCCAAGCTGTGGAAATTTTGTGATTCTGCGAAACGCGAAGAGATCATGTCTGAATTGACTTCTTACTGTGATATCGTACTGGGGAATGAAGAAGATGCCGAAATGCACTTCGGCATAAAACCTGAAGGAATCTCAGTCCAAACAGAGGGACACAATGTTAAGGCTGAGGCTTTCCTTTCGGTTTGTCAGCAAATGATGGAGAAATTCCCTAAAGCTAAGAAGGTAATAACCACACTTCGTGGCTCTATATCAGCATCTCACAATACGTGGGCGGGTGTACTGTATGACGGAAAGAAAATGTACGAGACCCGTCAATATCAGATCACAGATATTGTTGACAGAGTGGGGGGAGGAGACTCTTTTATGGGCGGCCTTATCTACGGATTACTGCAATACCCCGATGATGATCAAAATGCGCTAGACTTTGCTGTTGCAGCTTCTTGTCTTAAGCACACAATCAAGGGAGATGCGAATTTGGTGACCGTATCAGAAGTAGAAAAACTCATGGGAGGGGATGCATCAGGGCGAGTAGCTAGATAAAACATTGGGGGGCTGGGTTAGCTTTTGAAAACAGTTAGAAAATTTATGAGTCGCTTCATGGATTGAAACACGCCCCCCTTTTACAATCTTTAAATCAACTCATTTGAAACCAAGCGTAGTAATTATTTGTGGAGGAGGTCCCGCACCAGGGATTAACACGGTCATTGCGACGGTGGCAAAAGCATTTCTTGCAGATGGTTATAGAGTGCTGGGCGTGCATCACGGTTATTTGGGCTTATTCTCCGAAAATCCCGATATCAAGGAATTTGATTTTGATCATGCCGACCGAATTTTTAGTAGAGGAGGATCCACCCTCATAATGAGCAGATTCAAGCCTACCAATGAGGATTTTAATACTGGGATTTTCGAAAAGGAGAATGTGAAATTGCTGGTTACCATAGGTGGTGACGATACCGCCTCAACAGCCAATCGGGTGACGAAATATTTGGCATCACAGAAGGTTGTTATCAGCAATATTCACGTGCCTAAGACGATTGACAATGACCTCCCTCTTCCAGACAGGAATCCAACTTTCGGGTTTCATTCTGCCAAGGATGAAGGAGTCAGAATTGGCAACACGGTTTATGAAGATGCCAGAACTTCTCGCCAATGGTTCGTAATGTCAGCTATGGGCAGATCGGCCGGGCATTTGGCGTTTGGAATCGCCACGGGTTGCCACTTCCCAATGCTCATTATTCCAGAGATGTTTAACAAAACAAATGTCACACTTGACAAAATTATCAAGTTGGTGATTTCCTCCATTGTGAAGAGAAAGATCATGGGTGTTGAGCATGGAGTGGCCATAATCAGCGAGGGTGTTTTTCACATTCTTGATGTTCAGGAAATAAAGGATAGTGGCATAAGTATGACTTATGATGCTCATGGTCACCCCGAGCTGGGAAACGTCAGTAAAGCGCACATTTTTAATGTACTGCTTCAGCAAAAGCTTCAGTCACTTTGGATTGATGTCAAGAGTCGCCCAGTAGAGTTGGGGTACGAATTGCGCTGTGCCAGGCCCATCGGACTGGATTTAACCCTTTGCTCACTGCTAGGATTGGGAGTTAAAAAGTTATTCAATGAAGGAGTTAGTGGGTGTATCGTAAGTGCCAATTCTACTGGTGATATTTCCCCCATTTTCCTCTCTGATTTTGAAAAAGATGGTAAGATTCCACCTCGACTCGTAGACATCAACTCACAGATAGCCCAACTGTTTTTTGATGAGCTACACTACATTACCAGTGAGGATTATGAGCAAGCTGAGGATTACCTTCCTAATCCTGAGGAGTATGATTTCAATAAAATACTGGAGTGGTCATGAGCAAAAAAGTTGTCACTTTCGGAGAAGTAATGATGAGGTTTTCGCCTCCCGGATTTGCGAAATTCTCACAAGCCACAACTGTGGAACTGGCCTATGGTGGGGGTGAAGCAAACGTGGCTATTTCGTTGGCATATTTTGGGATGGATGCCTTCCATGTCACCTGTTTTCCAGACAATCTAATTGGGCGGTCGGCTACTCAATATTTAAGACATCATTGGCTGCATACTAAGTACATAACCTACGGTGCAGGTCGAATGGGGAAATACTTCTTGGAAAAGGGAGCTGTTCACCGGGCCAGTGAAGTGGTCTACGAAAGAGACAACTCTGCTTTTTCTAAGATCGAACCTGGTATGTTTGATTGGAAGAAAATTCTTAGAAATGCCGATTGGTTTCATTGGACAGGAATCACGCCGGGAATTTCGCAAGGAGCTGCTGATGCTTGTAGAGATGCCATCAAAACAGCGAATGAAATTGGAGTCCCTGTTTCGGTAGATGTGCATTCAAGGAGGAATCTATGGCAATACGGGAAACTCAAAGAAAACGTGATGCCTGAGCTTGTGGCTGGTTGCGACGTAGTGATCGCTAGTCCCTATGACATGCAAGAAAACTTGGGAGTGGCAGATGAGCATGATGATTTGGCCACTGCTTCTGAAAAATTGGTAAAGGTTTTTCCCCGAATTAAAAAAGTCGTGGACAAGAAAAGAGAAGCACTAAGTGCATCCCATAACAGAATTCAGGGCTATATCTGGAACGGCAAGGAAGTGTTGAGTTCGTCATCATTTGATGTGACGCACATCGTTGATCGAGTTGGGACAGGAGACGCTTATGCGGCTGGAATGATTTACGGGCTGCTCAATTTTGATAGTGATCAAAAGGCAGTGGATTTTGCTGCAGCTGCTTGTTCGTTGAAACATACCGTTGAGGGAGATTCGAATGTTGTGTCTACCCAGGACGTAGAAAATTTAGTGGAGGGAAATACCTCCGGAAGAATAAAAAGATAAAATAATGGCAAGATTTACAAGAATTGAAGTTTTTCATGAAATGCAGCGAACTGGTATGGTTCCGCTTTTTTATCACTCAGATATTGAGGTCGCAAAGCAGGTACTGCTTGCGTGCTACAAAGGAGGCGCAAGGCTCTTGGAGTTTACCAACAGAGGTGATTATGCCCATGAGATTTTTCGGGAGCTGAATAAGTATGCTGAGGAGTCCATGCCAGGAATGATTCTAGGTGTGGGTTCGGTTACAGACGCTGGAGCAGCGTCTTTGTATTTACAATTAGGAGCCAATTTCGTGGTGACTCCTGTTCTTCGCGAAGACATTGCTATTACCTGCAACCGCAAAAAGGTCCTTTGGTCTCCTGGGTGTGGATCGCTTACCGAAATTGCTAAAGCTGAAGAACTTGGATGTGAACTAGTGAAGTTGTTTCCCGGTGATGTCTATGGGCCAGGGTTTGTCAAGGGAATAAAAGGCCCTCAGCCCTGGACGAATATTATGCCAACAGGCGGGGTTTCACCAGACGAAGAAAACCTAAAGGGCTGGTTTGGAGCTGGGGTAACATGCGTAGGCATGGGCTCTCAATTGATCTCAAAAGAAGTGATTAAGAATAAGGACTTTGAGGGTTTACAAACCAAGGTGAAGGAGTGTCTAGAGTTGATTAATCATATCAGATTAAAGTAAAATTCGAAGAGGTTACCTTCGACCAACCTCATTTTTTGTTTTGTTTAAAGTCCAATGACCTATTTTAGAGCTTCTTATCAAAGTTCTATTTCGCATGAATTTTTCCTCTCTAGATTTCGTCATATTTGGAGCATACTGTGTTTTGATTCTGGGTGTTGGCCTTTTTGTTTCAAGAGATAAAAAGGGCCATCAAAAGAATGCTGAGGATTATTTTCTTGCGAGTAAGTCTCTTCCTTGGTGGGCCATTGGGGCGTCCCTAATTGCGGCTAATATTTCTGCCGAGCAGTTCATAGGAATGTCCGGTTCTGGATTTGCATCTGGTCTTGCAATTGCTTCTTACGAATGGTTAGCTGCTGTCACACTTATTATTGTTGGGAAGTATTTCCTGCCAATTTTCATCGAAAAGGGCATTTACACCATTCCTGAGTTTGTAGAAAAAAGGTATAGTACGCAGCTAAAAACGATTCTGGCTATTTTCTGGATAGCACTTTTCATCTTCGTCAACCTTGCATCAGTACTTTATTTGGGCGCCCTGGCTCTGGAAGGAATCATGGGAGTGCCAATGATCTATGGAGTTATCGGCCTTGCTCTTTTTGCAGCTGCCTATTCATTATATGGAGGATTAAGTGCCGTAGCTTGGACGGATGTCATCCAGGTTTTCTTTTTAGTATTAGGCGGTCTGTTCACCACCTACCTGGCTCTCAATGTTCTTTCTGATGGAGCAGGTTGGACGGTTGGTTTCGGTCAATTGTTGGATGCAGCACCCGACCGCTTTCATATGATTTTGGATCGGTCCAACCCTGAATACAGTAATCTGCCCGGCATATGGGTTTTAATAGGCGGTATCTGGGTAGGACACATCTACTATTGGGGGTTTAATCAATACATTATTCAACGAGCACTTGCAGCCAAATCATTACGAGAGGCACAGAAGGGTATTGCCATGGCGGCATTCTTAAAGTTGCTGATTCCTTTTATTGTGGTTGTGCCGGGCATTGCGGCATTCGTGATAGTCAATGATCCAGAAATCATGGCCAGGCTAGGAGACGGAGCTTTGGCAAATATGCCCGTCACTGGAGAATCAGATAAGGCATATCCTTGGCTACTTCAATTATTACCATCAGGAATGAAGGGAATCGCTTTCGCAGCTCTTACGGCCGCCATAGTGTCTTCTTTGGCTTCCATGTTAAATTCGACATCTACCATCTTTACGATGGATATTTATAAGACATATATAAATAAGTCGGCTAATGACAAGCAAATAGTGAGAACAGGTAGAATTTCTGCGGGCGTTGCTTTAGTCATAGCTTGTGTGATGGCTCCACTTCTTGGTGGTATTGATCAGGCATTTCAGTTTATTCAGGAGTATACTGGGGTAGTAAGTCCTGGTATTTTAGCCGTCTTCTTACTTGGCTTATTTTGGAAGAAAACGACAAATCGCGCAGCAGTTTCGGGCGCAATCTTATCTATTCCCATTGCCTTAGGCTTAAAGTTTTGGACTGATCTCCCATTCCTTCATCAAATGGGCATCACGGCAATTGGCTCAATGTTGATTATCGTATTGATTAGTCTAATTCAGGGTAAGGGGCAGGAGGATGAAAAAGGTATTCCACTTACAAATGGCCTATTCAATACCGGACCTATTTTCAATATCTCAGCTTTTGCGGTACTGATTATTTGCGCCGTTCTTTACGCTATTTTCTGGTAAAATGAAGACAATTTTATTAACTGGAGGTCTAGGTTATATCGGTTCACACGTAGCTGTGGAATTAGCTGATCGAGGCTATGAAATTGTCATCATCGATGATCTCTCCAATTCGGAGCTTTTCGTGCTAAATCGAATTAAGGAAATCACGGGGAAGCCTGCTGAATTCGAGGAAGGAGATATACGAGATACGAATTTTTTAGAGGCTGTATTCAATAAGTACTTATTTGATGGAGTCATTCATCTGGCGGCAAAAAAAGCTGTGGGTGAATCGGTAGAGAAACCTCTTTTGTACTTTGATGTGAATGTTGGCGGATTGATCAGTTTGCTAAAAGCGATAAAGAAACATTCGCTCAGAAAGTTTATTTTTTCATCTTCCTGTACTGTTTATGGAGCGCCAGAAGTGCTTCCAGTCACAGAGAAAACTCCTTTCGGTGACACACCATCACCCTACGGAAAAACGAAGCAAATATGCGAACGCATTCTGGAATCATCCTCGCCGGTAAGTGATTTTGACATTGTTTCCCTCAGGTACTTTAATCCTGTGGGCTCGCACAGCTCGGCCAAGATCGGAGAGCTCCCCAAAGGCACACCCAACAACTTAGTTCCTTTTATCACGCAAACAGCCGCAGGACTAAGATCGGAGTTGAGTGTTTTCGGAGGTGACTATGACACCCCGGATGGTACTGCAATAAGAGATTACATTCATGTAGTGGACGTGGCAAAGGCTCATGTGCAAGCGCTCGATTCAGATTTAGGAAAATATTCAGCTCTCAATATTGGGACAGGTCAAGGGTACTCTGTAAATCAGGTGATCAAAACGTTCGAAGAGGTAAATGAGGTCAAGTTGCCGCACAAAGTGGTTGATCGAAGAGCCGGTGATGTGGAAGCTATTTATGGCGACACAACCCTTGCCAACAAGAAGCTAAATTGGAAGGCCGAGCTAGGGTTGAAAGAAATGCTCGTGGATGCATGGAGGTGGCAAGAAGGGTTGAGAACCTAAAAATCAATCTGCAGTATTTAGAAAGCTTGGGGACAATAGCTATCTTGATAGTAGAAGCTGAATAAAATGAAATACCTGATCCCAATCCTGATTCTCCTCGCGTCTTGCAGCTCCTTCAAAAAAACTGATCAGAGTGGCGAACTGGAATCAAAACCTTATTCCGATCTCCACCGTCCGCTGTACCATTTCACCCCGCCCGCCCAGTGGATGAATGACCCCAATGGCATGGTCTATTATGAGGGCGAGTATCATTTGTTCTACCAGCACTATCCGGATAGCAATGTCTGGGGGCCTATGCATTGGGGACATGCCGTCTCAGAGGATATGATCAAATGGGAGCATTTGCCAATAGCTCTTTATCCAGATTCCTTGGGCTTGATTTTCAGTGGGAGTGCCGTGATAGATTGGCAAAACACCTCAGGGTTTGGGACAAACGAAACGCCCCCCATGGTGGCTGTTTTCACCCATCATTTAATGGAAGGCGAGAAGGAAAAAAGGAATGACTTTCAATACCAAAGCCTCGCTTTTTCTCTTGACAAAGGCAGAACCTGGACCAAGTATGAAGGTAATCCGGTGATAGGAAACCCAGGGATCAAGGACTTCCGTGATCCAAAAGTGATCTGGCACGAAGAATTACAAAAATGGGTAATGGTCTTTTCGGCAAATGATCGAGTCAAATTTTACACTTCTCCCAATTTGATTAATTGGCAGTTTGCGAGTGATTTTGGTCCGGATCAGGGTTCTCCCGGTCGTCCGTGGGAATGTCCAGACATTTTTCCATTGACAAGCAAAGAAACTGGCGAGACGAAGTGGGTCTTAATTGTAAGTGTGCAATCAGAAGCTCCAAACGGAGGCACTGGTACGAGCTATTTCATAGGCGATTTTGACGGAGAAACTTTCACCAACGATGATCCTCCAGAAGAAATCCTGTGGTTGGATTACGGCACGGACAATTACGCTTTCGTGACATGGTCTGACGTTCCCAAAGAGGATGGAAGAAGGATGGGATTAGGGTGGATGAGTAATTGGCAATACGCGCAAATAGTACCCACGACTACTTGGCGAAGTGCGATGACACTCCCCAGAATCCTTGAGCTAGCTCAGACCAATGCCGGCTACAGGGTAAGAACTCAGGTTGTTGAGGAAATGAACGAATATAAGAAATCAGAGACGAAGCTCAGCGCGGAGAGTGCACTCGACAATACTGCTTTCGTTGTGGAAATAACTTCTCCATCAATGGGCTTCAATTTTCAGCTAACTAATGAACAAGGTGAGAAATTGATTGTTCAGCTATCTGATGATCAATTATTAATTGACCGGTCAAAATCTGGAATTGTGGACTTTAATGAAAACTTCCCGGCAACCCATACTGCACCATTGAATGATCTTGTGGTGGAAAATTTGACCATTTACATGGATGCTTCTTCCATCGAAGTATTCGTGAATGATGGAGAATTGGTAATGACCGACATAATTTTTCCTTCAACTCCTTATAAGAAGTTAATTTTATCAGGAGAGTATGAGAAGGCGACTCTTTCTGAAATCAAATCCACGATACAGTAAATGAAGGTTTTAGTATTCGGAGAAGTTCTTTGGGATATCATAGATGGAAAAGAGCATTTGGGTGGTGCGCCTCTAAATTTCGCAGCGCACGTCAAACAATGTGGCCATGAATCCACTATAATTTCTGCTGTGGGCGATGACGACAGAGGGAAAAAGGCACTTGAGCAAATTGAAGAGGTAGGGGTGGATGTTTCAATGATTCAGCAGTCAGAAATTAGGACTGGATTTGTGCCCGTTACCCTTGTAGCTGGACAGCCCGAGTATGAGATCATAAAGTACGTGGCTTACGATTATATCAAAGCGGATGAAATCAGCAAGAAAAAGATAGCCCAGTTCGACACTTTCTACTTTGGGTCTTTGGCCCAAAGGAGCCCTGACTCTAGTGAAGCATTAAAAAAAATCTTGACTAATCATTCGTTTCGTCAGGTGTTCTATGACGTCAATCTAAGAAAGGATTGTTACACGAAGGAGATTTTAGATTACTCACTCAGTCAGTGCACCATTCTGAAAGTGAATGATGAGGAAGTAGGCGTCATTGGCGAAATGGTTTTTGGTATGGAGCTCAATTTTGAAGAGTTCTGTGTTAAAGTGAAGGAAGCGTACGAGGGAGTGAAAACCATCATTATTACAGCAGGAAAGGACGGGTGTTTGATTCATGCAAATGGAACTATTGATAGGGTGCCAACCGACCCAATCAAGGTGGTGGATACAGTAGGTGCAGGAGATTCATTTAGCGCCGCTTTTCTGTGCATGTACGCAACTACCCAAGACGCACGACGATCTGCAATAGTGGCTAACAAGGTGGGAGGATTTGTAGCGTCCAATCCTGGTCCAATTCCGAAGTACTCGGAAGAAATAAAGCAACTTTTAATGTGAACAAAAACTAATTATGGAAAGAAGGAAAGGATTTTTAATTGACATGGATGGGGTAATATATATTGAGAATAACCTCATTCCCGGAGCAGCAGAGTTTGTGAATAAGCTCTTAACGGAGGACATTCCTTTCACTTTCATGACCAACAATAGTCAGCGATCGCCGCTGGATGGCGTGCGAAAGTTGGCCAAAATGGGAGTTAAAGTGCAGGAAAAACATGTGTATACCAGCGCCATGGCCACAGCCCATTTCATGAAGTCACAGTTTCCTCACGGCACGGCCTATGTACTTGGCGAAGGTGGATTGATCAAAAGCCTTCATGAGAACGGCTTCACGATGGTTCAGAATGATCCTGATTTTGTTGTGGTTGGAGAAGGGATCAATTTTACATTGGAGATGGTGCGCAATGCCATTGATTTTATCCTAGAAGGAGCCAAGCTTATTGCCACCAACCTGGATGCAACGCCGAGAAAGAAGGGGTGGAACAATCTGGGAATCGCGGGGATAGTCGCTATGATAGAAGAAGCGACAGGGAAAAAAGCCTTCAGCGTTGGAAAACCAAGCCCGGTCATGATGCGACTAGCGCGAAAGCACATTGGTTTGATGACTGATGATGTGACGGTCATTGGCGATACCATGACCACCGACATTCAAGGTGGGGTTTCTGTTGGTTACAAAACCATTCTGACCCTTACCGGAATGACTCGGCCGGAGCAGCTAGTTGATTTTCCATTCAAACCAGATTTGGTAGTTGACTCTATCAAGGACATCAAGCTGCCACTGGAATGGTGGTGATTTAGCTATTGAGTTTAGGAAGTCAAATTCCTAACCCTGAAGCCTATCTATTTTCTTAACTTTGCCATCCAAATTTTGATGAAATGTTTGATAGTTTAAGTGTAAAGCTGGATAGAGCCTTTAAGAACCTAAAAGGCCAAGGGAAGATCACCGAAATTAACGTGGCTACCACGGTGAAGGAAATTCGCCGAGCACTGGTGGATGCTGACGTGAACTACAAGGTAGCCAAGGAAGTCACCGATAAAATAAAAGAGGAGGCTTTAGGACGAGACGTTCTTATCGCGGTATCTCCAGGCCAGCTTCTGACGAAAATTACCAACGAGGAGTTGACCAAGTTGATGGGCGAAAAGAATGTCCCCATTAATCTGGACGGCAACCCAAACACTATTCTTATTTCCGGACTTCAAGGTTCGGGTAAAACCACATTTTCAGGAAAACTAGCTGCCAACATTAAGAAGCAGGGAAGAACGGTACTGCTTACGGCGTGTGATATTTACCGTCCTGCGGCGATCGATCAGCTCAAGGTTTTAGGAGAGCAGATTGGGGTGGAAGTATATGCCGAGCCTGACAACAAGGATGCCGTTCAGATCGCTAAGAATGCATTGGCTTATGCCAAGAAAAATGGAAAGCGCACCGTGATCGTCGATACAGCTGGTCGTTTGGCAGTGGACGAACAGATGATGAATGAGATCGCTGATCTCAAGAAAGCGCTGAATCCGGCCGAGACGCTTTTCGTGGTGGACGCTATGACAGGGCAGGATGCGGTGAATACCGCTAAGACGTTCAACGAGCGCCTGAACTTTGACGGAGTTGTCCTGACAAAACTCGATGGAGATACTCGTGGTGGAGCTGCCCTTTCTATCCGAAAGGAAGTGGAGAAGCCGATCAAGTACGTGAGTACCGGCGAAAAGATGGAGGCCTTGGATCTTTTCCACCCGGATAGGATGGCAAGTCGAATCCTGGGTATGGGTGATGTGGTGTCGTTGGTAGAAAAAGCTCAGGACACGTTTGATGAAGAGGAAACTAGAAGGATTAACAAAAAGATCAAACAGAACAAGTTTGATTTTGATGACTTCCTGAAGCAGATGGAGCAGATGAAGAAGATGGGGAGTATGAAAGACCTTATGGGCATGATCCCCGGGATCGGAAAGGCCATCAAGGATATCGACATAGACGATGATGACCTGAAGCCCGTAGAGGCCATCATCAAATCAATGACGCCCAAGGAGCGCGCCAATCCCGAGATCATGAACGGCTCTCGAAAGATCAGAATAGCGCAGGGAAGTGGCACGTCCGTGCAGGAAGTGAATCAGCTTCTCAAACAGTTCGACCAAATGCGCAAGATGATGAAGTCCATGAACAAAATGGGTGGAGCAAAGGCTTTGGCTGGATTGATGGGGGGGAGGTAATTTCCTTTATCTCTCTATCTTGTAGTTCAAGACATATTTGACTTTACCCACGAAATCATCCATTTCCTTCAGCTCGCAGGTATAGTCATTGGCATAGTTTTGCGACTTGAATACAAAATCTCCCAAGTGATCATTCTTGCTGAGATAGTCATATTCCCATAGTTCAATCTCTACCCAAACTGTTGGGCGCTCAAGGACAATGTCTAAATCAATGGTCTGATTTGAATCGATCTTCATGAACTTGGCTTTGGTTGGCCAAATTTTTTCGCCGCGGTACATGATGAAGATTTCATCCTTATCAGTTTCAGAGGGCTGGTGACAAGTGATGGATTTGAGAGTGAGTTTTTCCATACTGGTAAATTAATACAAGCAGGACTTTCAGCATCATTCTGAGCTTTTGAAAATGCAGAAGTATTGAAAATCCCTGATCCAATAGAAATGAACCAAGCGCGAATTGGATTTTAGAAAGGCGTTCTAATGTGGGAAATAAGATTTCCAACGATTAGGTACGTATGTTCTTTATCTCCTAAATGCGTCTGGAACATACGACTAAGTCTCTATTCATACACGGTAAGATCATATCCTTTTTCATTGAACTTTAAAATGGATTTGAACATTCGCCAAGTGGCCCATTCTGGACTCATTGGCTTCCATATCAAAATCAGTTCGTCTTCATCCTTTGTTATTCGGATTTCCCCATTCATTACTTCTTTGTCATCGAATGATACCTTAAAATCAAGCACCTCACCATCCAAGGCAGTTGCGTAGGATGGAAGTGGAGGTTCAAATGAATATCGAAAAGCATGTCCAAAACTTAATTGTTGATAATATTCGAGTGAGTTTTGATCATTGACTTTGAGTCCAATATAATTATGTGGAGCGATTTTGTTACTCTTATACAATCCTGCATTGTCGCTCGATGGTTTAAAATGTCTTCCCCAGCTATTAGAAATCTCCTTTTCTTCTACGTAGTATTTATTTTGACCAAATATTACAACAGCACTATATACATCCTTGTTATACCAGCTTTTTCGTTGATCGTTACCATTTGAAGCAAAGTCTTTTCCATCGAAGGTTACGTGAGACTGAGAAGTGGATGCGGTTCTCGTTCGTAAATGGTGCAGTAAAATGTAGCCAACACTATGGATGCTAGGAGTTGGTCCTTTTCGATGCTGTTTAAGCGTTTCATTTTCATTGAAATCAATTGTCCATTTAATTTCAACATCATCTTTATCCTTGAAGGATAGCTTCAAGTCTTTTGGTTTGTTATGACCACCAGATATTTCGTAATTGAATTCTCGTAGAAATGCATTGGCTCTGGTTCTATTATAGTCAGCACTGTCGTTGAGGTAGTAGTACTGTAGCTTTCTGCCACTTTTCTCAGATAAGAATACCCTGATTAGCTTATAATCTGGATTTTCCGGATTGTCAAAAGTCGTTAACTCAATGGCCTCATATACAGGGTGGTCATCTAGCCAGGTGATCCAATAATGATCCCAGTAATTCCAAAAATTAATGTTTAGTGGAATGATTGGGTAACTGTGGTCTTGAGAAGATTTCTGCCCAGATAATCCTAGGCAGCCCATAGTTATAATCAGAATAGTGACTGTTGGTCTAAGACGATTTTTCATTAGTTAAATACATTAGTTAGTAATTCAAATAACGAAAGTCTTGAGCGCGTATAAAACGGTGATCTAAGACATTAACACGGCATTTAAGCGGCAATAAGCCCGACATTGTCCTGAACTTGTTGTCAAAAGAAAATTGCGTTGGAGACTCTATCAGAAATCTAATTGGCTGATACTTAATTTCAAGGAGATATGGGCAGTCCATTCCTGCCCTGCCCGCATCGCATTTATTACTACTGATACCTTACCGCCTTCACCGCCTCTATGGTTCGCTGAACGTTTGGAAGGACTTCTTCGAGAAGGGTAGGAGCGTAAGGGACAGGAACATCCTTGCTGTTCACCCGAGTCACAGGAGCATCCAGGTAATCAAATGCCTGGCTCTGCACATGGTGACTGATATCTGCAGAGATAGACGCAAGGGGCCAAGCCTCTTCCACGACCACCAATCGGTTGGTCTTTTTGACTGATTCCACGATGGTCCTGTAGTCGATAGGACGGACGCTTCTAAGGTCAATCACCTCAGCATGTGTGCCTTCTTTGGCGAGTTCGTCTGCCGCCTCTTCTACCACCTTCATCATTTTCCCAAAAGAGACAAGCGTTACATCAGAGCCTTCTCTGGTCACATTCGCTTGTCCAATGGGTAGCAAATATTCTTCTTCGGGTACTTCTCCTTTATCTCCATACATCAACTCAGACTCCATAAAAATCACAGGGTCATTGTCACGGATGGCAGTTTTAAGCAAGCCTTTTGCATCATAAGGATTGGAAGGCACGACTACTTTTAACCCGGGAGTGTTGGCATACCAATTTTCAAAATTCTGAGAGTGCTGAGAGCTCAATTGACCTGCATTCCCAGTTGGTCCTCTAAATACGATCGGGTTGTTGAACTGCCCACCGGACATAGACATCAGCTTTGCCGATCCATTGATGACTTGATCAATGGCGACCAGGGAGAAATTAAATGTCATGAATTCAATAATGGGACGAAGGCCGTTCATTGCCGCACCAACACCGAGCCCGGCAAACCCTAGCTCTGCAATAGGCGTGTCGATGACTCGCTTAGCTCCAAATTCATCCAGCATGCCTTGGCTCACTTTGTAAGCGCCATTGTATTCGGCTACTTCTTCACCCATCAAGAAGACACTCTGATCTCTTCTCATTTCCTCACTCATGGCTTCCCTAAGGGCTTCTCTGAATTGAATTTCTCGCATTATTTCTTTCGATTTATGGTGCCGCTAAATTAAACCAACCTTGCCGAATTGACATAAAAAAACCCTGATTCCAGAAGAAATCAGGGTTTAAATAATTCTTAGTTATTTCTTAGTTCACTGCTTTCGCAACTGCGTCAGCGTAGCTTCTGAATTCTGCATCGTTAAGAGCAGCTTGTTTCAGATCAGCATCAGCACTCACAGCCGACTTCAAGTTTGAAGTAACAGCACCAGCATCACCCTGACGAGCAGCTGTAACTGCACTTAGGTAATAAGCTTTTCCTCCAAATTCGTCATCGTTCTTAGCAGCATCAAATGCTTTGTTAGCACCTGTGTAGTCTTTAGTAAGGAGGTAAGCCAAACCTTTGTTGATGTTTGTGGCTGCATCTCCTTCAGCAGCACCGAAAGATGCCTTCGCATCATCGTAATCACCATTCATTGTTTCGATTGCACCTTTCATGCTGTTAACTTTTGTGTTAACAGTGTTGTCATTGGTAGAAGCGTCCGAAAGAGCACCGTAAGCTTGCTCATATTCGCCTTGCATCATATAAGCAGCGCCCATGTTTGCAGTTACGTGAGAAGCGCTTCCGTTAAGGTTTTTAGCGATTTCAAGTTGAGTCAAAGCAGACTCAATTTTAGATTCGTCACCATTCTTTGCCATTTCGAGGTACGTAGCACCTAAGTTGTTGCTAGCTACCCATGACTCACCTTTCTTGGTTGCAGCAGTGTAGATTCCCGCTTTCTCTTCTAGAGAAGGAGTTTGAGCAGCAGCGAAAAGCATTTCTTCCATTGAAAGAGTGTCGGCGCTAGCTTCACCAGCAACTATTTGCTTAGCAAGAACTGCGATTTGAGCAGGCGTCTTCTTTTCTTTAACAGTCAAGATTTCAGTTTGTGCAGATCGCAATGAAGGATATACTTCATCAAATACTTTGTCGTATCCAGCAACTTTTTGAAGTTCTTTTTCTTTGTCTTCGAATGATCCCGATCCGTTAATGATCGCATTCATTTTTGACTTAGAGTCAGCCGAGATTCCATCAAAGGAAGCAAGTGCACTCTTCAAACCATTCCAATCCTGTACAACAGGCTTCTGAATGAATTTGATAGAATCAGCCATTCCTTTGTAATCGTACTTTTTCATTTGGCTAGTGTAGATTTTCTCAATAGCCTTAGCACGGTCAGCCGCTAAGCCGGTGTTGATTGTTTCAGTACCTTCAGGAGAGTGAGTACCTGTGATCGTCACAGTCCTTGTCACGTTCTTTTCAGCAATGAAAGCAGAAAGTTTAGAGTTTTTAGACTTGTTGCTTTCGCCATCTACATCTAGGCTCATGTTTACATTTGATCTTCCTTGATCGAAGTAGAAGTTTACTCTTGTAGGGATAAGCTCCTCTCTTGAAACATAACCATGATCAGCGAATGAACTGTATGCAACAGGCTCCACTAGCGTAGAAGTAAGTACAAGACCTTGTGCTACAGCTAAGGTGTCAGTGTATTTTACTTTACCATTTTTTGGATCTTTTGCCTCACCGTACATCATCAATGTACCTGGGTTCATTCCTTCTACATAATCGAAAGAAAAGCTTTCGTTTACAGGAGTTGAAGATGATCCGCTATTAGGATAATCTTCAGATCTCATCGGAATAGATCCAACATTCACTTTTTGGTCTCCATTGTTGTAAGAGTAGAAAGTGTAAATGGTGTAAACTTTTCCAGATGGAAGAATTTTTGGAGGAAGAGTAGCCGAAAGATCATGTGGAACTTTACCACCATGTACCTCCAAAGGATTCGGAGTTACTGTGAAGTTTGAATCTTTGGCTGCCTTGACCATCTGGCTCAATGCACAACTCGATAAAAGTGCTGCACCAATGAGACCAGTGAAAACTAATCTAAGGTTTTTCATTTCGGTTAAATGGTTTTTTCTGTAATTCAATTATGTTTCAGTTATAAAAACGAATGCAATATTACACAAAGAATTACGTAATACCTGAGGGTAAAGAAGCGATTAATTTAACCAGAAAGCGTAAATTCGCATTATGATCAGTCGTATTCAGGAATTCTTTGAGAAAAATGCTTTTGGTGTTTGCACACGCCTCGGAGAGAAATTCAGACTCCCTACCTCCAACATTCGGCTTTATTTCATTTACGCTTCATTTCTAACTTTTGGATCCCCAATTATCATATATCTGGCTCTTGCCTTTGTGATGGGTTTTCGGAAAATGCTCAGAAGACGTCACAATACGCTTTGGTACTATTAACTGAGGTCTGAGAATTGCTTTTTGCCCTGGATGAAGTAGGAGATTAATATTCCTTTTCGCGTAGTTGCCGAAGTTTTAGACCTTTTCCTATAATTCCGAAGAAAGCGCAGATAGAAGTGAAAGTGAGCTTTCAAAATGGCTACTAGATGGCTCGGTGAAGTGTCAACAGCAAACTTGATAGCTGCTAATCCATCCAATGCGAGTCTTGTAGGCAGCTTCCACACAAGTTGAGAAAACGGCAAATTCTTTACCAGAAGGGAAAGTCCATTTCTGAAATTGAGGTACGTCTTTCGAGGCGAGCTCTTGTGCAGGGTGCCTCCTCCAACGTGATACACGACACTCTTGGGCTGGCAAGCGAGCTTCCACCTTGCAGATCGCAACCTCCAGCAGAGGTCGATTTCTTCCATGTGAGCAAAGAAATCCCGGTCGAATCCGCCTGCATCGTGAAATGCATCAGCGCGTATAACCATGCAAGCTCCGGTCGTCCAATCCACGTCTATTGGTTGGTCGTATTGACCATGATCTTCCTCTATAGTGTCGAAGATTCGCCCTCTGCAATACGGATACCCAAGGGAATCCACAAAACCACCGCATGCTCCGGCATATTCAAACCATTCTTGGTTGTTCCAATCTTTGATTTTCGGCTGAACAGCAGCGTACGCTTTGTTTGCTTTTAAAAAATCCATTAAACTACTGAGCCAGCCTTCTGTCACTGCTACGTCGGAGTTGATGATGGCGAAAAACTCAGCGTCGATTTGCTTGAGTGCTTCATTGTAACCACCAGCGAATCCATGATTTTCTGAAAACTCTATGATTCGAATGGTGGGGAATTTGTCTTCCAGAAGCTTGACGGACTCATCCGTTGACGCATTGTCTGCAACCACGATTTCAGCATTTCCGCTGTGCTCAAGGATGGAAGGTAGGAACTTTTCTAGGAAGTCTCTCCCATTAAAATTCAGAATGACAACAGCTGCCTCGCTCATTTCACCTGAATTTTGATTTTTTGTTTGGAAAGGTGGAATTCGCTGGATAGCGGCGCTGCAAGAATAAAGGATACGAGGTGTTCGCTCATTTCATCATATTTCCCAGATCCATTCCAGGAATGTTAGGGAGCAGTCCCTCGGTAGCTTTTTGAATGTGCTCTTGGGCCAAAACAGAAACTTCTTCAAGGGCTTTATTGCTTGCCGCAATGATCAAGTCGGTCATCATTTGTTTGTCATTTCCGTTTGCAACCAAGTCGTCAATTTGAAGACTGATAATCTGCTTGAGACCATTCGCCTCTGCGATAACCATGTCTCCACCTGCCGAGCCAGTGGCAGTTATTGATGCCAACTCGCCCTGTGCTTCCTTCATTTTCTCTTGGGCTTCCTTCACCTTGCCCATCATTTTCATCATATCAAACATGTCTCAGCGTTTTAGTAACGCAAAAGTACCTTTCTGAACTTGATTGGATATTTGAGGAACAGAAATTTCGTACACATAAATTCCATCAGAAGCCACAGTTCCATTGATTCTGCCGTCCCATGAGGGAGCCGACGAAATCTCATAATACACTTGCTGTCCCCAACGGGTGTAGATTTTTAACTCAGCTTGCGAATTGTCAATGCCAAAGAATTCCAGCCTGTCATTCAGTCCATCTCCGTTCGGAGTGAAGGCTTTTGGAACCTTAATCACGAATTCGTATGCGAGGGTCAATGGATTTGATGCGAACTCAAAGGAATCAGAAGAACCCTGCACAATGAAAACAGGGCTGCTGCCGACTGTCGGGGGGATCGTCAGTTCGAAAGAGGTGGACAAAATTGGAATAGTTATTTCGTTATCATTTCCTGACAAAATCCCAGAATATGAAACACTTTCATTGGCCGGAAAAATCGCTTGATCCAGCTCTATTTGGTATTTGTTGGGCTCTAATGCTGTCGATCGAATAAAAGGAGGGGATGTCTTTTTTGTATTCCATGATCCACCACAGGTGTCCAGATAGCTTATTTGGTAGAAATATTGTCGACCAAGAAAGCCTGTATCATCCGTGTGTGAACCTGAGGTTGAAGCGTGATTTGAATAGGAGACTTCATCGAAGGATCGGCCTATTTGGAACCTGCCAACATCGACAGGATCAAGGGAAATGATCACGGCATTGCCTTGGTATGTGCTGTAAAGGTTTCGAATTGGCTCTAATTGCCCCTCGTTCAAGATAATTGAGGTTGGCGATCCCGTGAGATAGCTGTCGTCACAAATGTTGTACGCATTAATTCTAATATCAAATTGAGCCTCCAACTCATCGAAATCTGGAATCTCAAAAACCGATTCATCCTCAAGGGAGCCATCATGCAAAACCTGATAGCCACTTCCTTGATCTAACTCAATTTGGTAAAGTGCCTTTTCTTCCGTGTTGGCGGATAAGCTTAGATCAAAGCGATTTTCACATGTTTGGGAAATGGATGCGGATAGAATATCGGGAGCAGCAAGGTTGTCAATCACACTGTTCAGTACAAGCGAAGAAGTAGCGCAATTATCCTTCGCTCCATTGTATATTCCTCGTATTTGAATGGATAATGGATCGCTCGCATCGTACGAATAAGTTGCACTCCCTTGGTCGTTAATTGTTGAACTGGAACTTCCGGCAAAAGTCACTTCGTATTGGTCATAGGTAGTATCGTCCACTTCGACAAGTACCTCACGCCCATCGCAGAGATAGTAATTGAAGTTGGGAGGAGTTGCTTCCAGGACCTCTATTCTGAGGGTATCGGTTTTGGGAGGAAAAGCATCGTCATTGTGAATCTGAACAATAAAAAAGGAGCCGGGGGAATTGTAGGTGTACGTCAAGTCGAGAAAGAATTCATCCGGATCTTCGTAGGAGTATTGACGAACCGTACCAACGGGAACTAGCTCCGTTAGATTGATTGTGAAAGGCGCACACCCCGCCACAAAATCAGCAGAGAACCGTCCTTCATCACTGACTTGACTAAGGAGTGGAATGGAAACAAAGAGCCCTATGAACCGAAGAATGCGCATCTAGTTGATAAACGACTCATCCGTCGAAAACATTTACTTTTCGTCAAAGCTTTTGATAATCTCCTCAAGGGAAAGCATATTTTGATCTCCAGATGCCATGCTTTTAAAAGAATATTTCTTCGACTTAATTTCCTCTGATCCGATGACCAAAACATGACTGGCGTTCGTTTTGTCAGCATAGTTCATTTGCTTTTTCATCTTGGCAATGTCCGGGTATATACCTGCCGAAATGCCAGCGCTGCGTAGCTGACCAATCACCTCGATTCCATGCATGAAAGATTCATCATCGAAATGAACGATCAGCACATCTACACTCTCCGATAATTTTTCGGGGAACAATTGCGCCTCTTCCAGCACATCGTAGATTCTATCCAATCCGAAAGAAATCCCCACGCCAGAGACACCTTCTAGCCCGAATACTCCGGTAAGGTTATCATACCTACCACCACCAGTAATACTGCCCATCTCAATGGTCGTTGGTTTCACCTCGAAAATCATTCCCGTGTAGTAAGTCAGTCCCCTTGCCAAACTCAAGTCGAAATCCAGGTTAAGGCTCTTGCCAGTTGCTTTGATTAACTCAAAATATTTATCCAAATCAGGCTCCACGATCCCAAATTGAGCATCCAGTCTTGCCAGTTTCAATTCAGGAGCTAAGTCAGCATGAATGAAATCCATGAAAGCCTTCACCTGATCAGCTTTTGCTTCAATACCGACAATATTCTCGGTCACTTTTTCTCTTCCTATTTTGTCTAGTTTATCCAGCTCCACGCAAAAAGCCATCTCATTGCCAGAAACCCCGCAGTATTTAGCAAATGCTTTCAATATCCCCCGATGGTTCACTTTTATTGAAAACCCGTCGAAATTTAAGTCAGTGAAAACATCCTGAATTAGCTGGGTTAGCTCCACCTCATTCCAAATGGAATCTGACCCAACTACATCGGCATCACACTGGTAAAACTCTCGGTACCGCCCTTTCTGCGGTCGGTCTGCTCTCCATACCGGCTGAATCTGAAATCGCTTGAAAGGGTAGGTGATTTCGTGCTGATGAGTAGCCACGTACCTGGCAAATGGCACAGTCAAATCATAACGTAAGCCCTTTTCAGAAATCTTGGGTAGGAGATCCTTACTTGATTTTTTATCATCCTCGGAAGCTTTAGAAAGGAAGTCGCCCGAGTTCAGGATTTTGAATAAAAGCTGATCTCCTTCGTCACCGTATTTCCCAGTTAGTGTGGAGAGGTTCTCCATGGCTGGCGTTGCTAATTCCCTAAAACCATATTTCAGGAAATTACGCTTGATCACCTCTATGATATAAGTGCGTTTTGCGGATTGCTCATGGCCGAAATCACGCGTGCCCTTCGGTGTTGATGGTTTTGTTGATGACATCAAAAAATCATTTTGCAACAAAACTACTGAATGAGAAAGATGTAATGTGAGAGAAGTCTAACGAAGGTTGGGATTTGCTTGTGATTATTACATATAATCTTCTATTTTTGCACCTCAAATTTTAAAGGCGACTGGAAATGGCTGTAACAAGACTTGAAAGAAAAGGAAGAAAAAATAAATCACGAGCTAAGGCAAGAGTTAAACGAATCAAAAGTTTAAATCAAGCGCCAGTCGTTCAGAATGTGGACGTAGAGGCTATCAAAGCTGAATTTGCAAAAAAAGGAGCTAAAGCTGAGAAGACAGCAGAAGCAACTGAAGCTAAGGCAGAAGTGAAAGAGGAGAAGGTAGAAGAGGTGAAAGAAACCAAGAAAGCGGCTCCTAAAGCAGAAAAGGAAGAGAAGCCAAAGGCTGAGGCGAAAAAGCCAGCAGCTAAGAAAAAGGCTCCTGCCAAGAAAAAAGAAGACAAGTAATCTTCTGAAAAAATAGAAATTTTGAAATCCTCGTCGCAAGACGGGGATTTTTTTTGTTAGAACAAAATGCCAGCAATCAGATAGAGCACGACAGAAATTCCTCCCGTGAAAAGGGCATAGGGTAGCTGAGTTCTCACATGATCAATGTGATCGCAACCTGCAGCCATCGAAGAAATCAAAGTGGTGTCTGAGATAGGAGAGCAGTGATCTCCAAAAACACCTCCACCAAGCACCGCCGCAATAATCAAATAAATATTGGCGTCTATGCTAAATCCAAGGGGCATAGCTATGGACATCATTATAGCAAATGTTCCCCAAGACGTTCCTGTAGAGAAGGCAATGAAGCAGCTTGTTACAAAAATTAATGCTGGTGCCAATGCCGGTGATAGCCACGATTTTGTGATGTCAGCCACATAAATACCCGTACCGAGGGTATTGCACAGATTACCGATTGCAAAGGCCAATACCATCAGGATGGCCATCACCATCATTTCGTTCATCCCTTTTAGCGATTGGTTTATGAATGTTTTGAGGTCCATGAGACCATTCGCAGCAAATTTGACAGCAGCAACGAGGATGGCCGTGCAGACCGCATACATTACGGCTTGTGATCCAGACCCATTGCCAATGCTTGCCCATACTTTTTCTCCAAAGGAACCGGTCAGATTAGCATCCCACCCCGTGTAGATCAAAAAGAGCGGCATGGTCAACACCATCGTTAGCAGAGGGAGAATCATGTTAATTGATTTGCCCGAAGCTCCACTTTCTTCAATGTCTTCCTGAGGTACAGGTTTTGTATTTTTCATTGGCCCAAAATCTCGCCCGCTTAGTCCGATATAGAAAACGAGTATCAATGTCAGAATTGCGTAGAAATTGAATGGTATGGAAAAAACAAGTGCTCTGAGTGGATCAATTTCATATACCGCTAAAAGCCCCATGATGTACGCACCCCAGGCATTCACAGGAAATAAAATGCAAGATGGAGCCGAAGAAGAATCGGCCATGTAGGCAAGCTTTTCTCTGCTGATTCGGTACTTGTCGAATAAAGGCCGGAAGACAGTGCCCACAGTTAGGATCGAAATGTTGGATTCTATAAAAATCAAAAAACCAGTGAGCGCAGCACCTGCCTGCAGCTTGCTCGATGGAGATTTAGCATTTTCAAATTTCCTTGAAATGACGTTTATGAATCCAGATACACCACCAACGTGTCGGATCAACTGAATGAGCGCTCCTATGAACAAGGTAAACAAAACCGTGCGTGTGTTGCCACCGCTTTCGAATACAGAAACCAGCCCATTGAGCGTATCAAGGAAGCCGTCAAGCGGATTGCCGTTATTGATGATTAGCCATCCAGCGAAAAGTCCAACCAAAAGAGAGAAGATAACTTGGCGCGTAAGAATCGCTAAAATTATGGCTAATACGGGCGGGATTACCGACCAGAAATCGTAATCGGTCATCTGTTCTTTTTCTGTTCTTTTTCCAGCTTTTTGGCTTCTTTCTTCTCGATTTTTCTTTGAGCCTTTATAATCTTTCGATTCGCCTTTCTATCGGAGAGCGTCGGATCCGGCTCGCTTTCACCTGCTCGGAAAGGGTAGGTATAGAAAATTTCACTAACGGCATCTTGAGTGGCATGCTCCTTTTTTAATTGACGACTTTCCTGCCTCAAGTCATAGCTGCTTTGCCAGAACATTTTCCTTCTTCTGGTGTCTGTCAAATCCATGATAATGAGTGATTCCAAAAAAGTTCGGGTAGTAGGCGGTGCACCGTATGGACTGTTATTTGTTCTAGAATCGGTGTGCCGACTTGTGGAAATTTCGTAACGAAGCACCAGATCGGGGCTTAGGTTGGACTCCTTATATCCACGTTTGGTCATTTCATTTTTAATCGCAGCTTCCAAAATATCGAGGATATCCCTGCCTTCTCTGCTGAGATTGGTTCGATCAAGTTTGGTGTTGATCAGTCGATAGGTCTGGAAATCTTGAAACTTCGCGCCTTCTTCATTCAAGTAAATGAGTGCTCGTTGGGAGCAGGCGGAGGCAAGAATCAATACGAGAACAGTAAGCCGTTTCATCTACAAAATTTGATGAAGGCTAAGTTAATCAGGTGCAGGCCTTATGCAAATATTTCTCTGTGCGAACGGTCCTGAGTCCTGAGAAGGTTTAAGCTCTGTAGTAATTTTTGTGCGAGTCTATTGGTTTTTTCTGCTTCCTCAAATTGATGTATGATTTCAAAACGATCTTGATTGTGACTGGCGCCAGATCGAATATTAAATTCGGAATGCGAACCTTTTTCGTAGATGTCTAAATCGGGATTGTACCAAACCAATAACATAATGAGTGAGTGTTGATTCTATTCTTAGTTGAATAAATCAACTAATTCCCCTAATAATACAATAAAATGTTTGCGTAGCTTCATTCTTTTCTCCCGTGATAGAAATTACGATGGAACATCTTTATCTTGATGGTACTAATCACAAGCTCAATCGCGATGCTTCGCGCCATGGTTCTGATCTACTGGATATTGGTTTTTGGAGGCTTAAGTGCCCAGAATCAAGCTCATGAAATCTCCTATTCGGGAGTATATCGGGGCGAGCCTTTGTTTGTGCAAAACCCTTACAGCCCTCAACTCAAAACGTACTGCATTAAGGAAATCATTGTCAATGGACGAGCTGTAAAAATTAACTACAATCGAAGCGCCCTGATGCTGGACTTTGAGAATGTCACAGAGTTTAGCCCGGTTTCCATTCATATTTCGTATTCTGATAGTCTGTGCATTCCATCGCTTGTAAATCCTGACGCCATTAGACATCACAGTGTCTTTGGCTTTAAGACTGTTATTATCAGCGATTCATCTATCGTTTGGTCAGTGAAGGGGGAACATGAAAATGGAAGCTATACTGTTGAAAAGTTCAACCTTGGCTATTGGGAGCCTGAGCAGAATGTTCAGGCAAAGGGCGTTTTTGGAGGAGCTCAGTATACCTATTTCCCTGTGTATGAAGAAGGGCCTAATAAGTATCGAGTGAGATACGTTGAAAACGACGAGGAGACTGTAAGTCAGGAAGTAGAGCACGTTTTCTATGCAGATCCCATCACGGTTCAACGAAATGGCAACAAGTTGACACTTTCACGTTCCAGCAGTTATGTCATTAATGATGCAGATAATTTCGATGTGCTCTCTGGGGTAGGCAAGGAAATTGATATTTCTTCACTCACCCATGGTGAATATTATCTTATCCTGAATGAAGAGCAAGTTGAGCTTATCAGGAAGAATGACCCAGTAAAAGTGATTAAGAAGCCTGAGCCTCGGAAATCAAATAATTGAAATTCCGAAGAAGTTACTCATTACCACCATTACAAATAGGAAGAACAACAAAGCAGGACACAAGTAGGTGATGCTGAAGTTGAGAAATTTTCTAATAAAGCTGCTCTTGTAGCCCGGATACCCTTCAGAAATTTCTTCCTCAAGATTCTCCTTCTTCCAGACATACGCCGCAAAAACGACAATACAGAACCCTCCAAACATCAGGAGTGTGTCGGTGACATACCCAATCATCGACATGAAGTCAGAGCGACCAGGTAGGTTGATTTGGTTGGAGAAGAAATTACTATCTCCGTTAGCAACCAATGAAGGAATACCGGCTAGGAATATGATCACGGCCATTACCCCAACAGCTGCTTTTCTTGGCACCTTGTATTCGTCTACAGCGTAAGAAACTGGAACTTCAAGAAGAGAGACAGTGGAAGTCAATGCAGCAAATGACAACAGTAAAAAGAAGAAACCTCCAATGAATGCGCCTAGGATTGGCCCAAGAGACTCGAAAACGCCTGGTAGTGTCACGAAGATCAATCCTGCACCACCTTGCACATTTTCCATGTTGCCACCCAAGTTGTATGCAACAAGTGGAAACATCATAAGGCCTGCAATAAATGCGATCCCAACATCCATCAAAGTGATGTAAGCCGAGGAGGTCACAATGTTTTCTTTCTTGCTGAGATATGATCCGTAGGTGATCAGAGCACCCATACCAAGTGATAGGGAGAAGAATGCCTGCCTTAGTGCTCCGCCAAGTGTAGATGCGTTTCCAAGTTTCGAGAAATCGGGAATCAAATAGTACTTCAAACCCTCCATGGCATGTGGGAGGGTAAAAGAGTAAATGACTAAGAAAATGATCATCGTGATCAACGTTGGCATCAAGATTTTTGAGAGCTTCTCAATGCCGCCACTCACGCCTTTACCGACAATCCAAGCTGTCATGAACATGAAAACTATGCCATATCCACCTACTTTGGCTACATCTTTAGTGTACTCGCCGAACCGGCTTCCTATATCAAAGTTTCCCATGATCATTTCGAGGAAATAGCCGAATGCCCATCCTGCCACTACATTATAAAAGGAGAGGATCAGAACACCGCAAAGGATGCCAAGCACTCCAATGAATTTCCAACGTCTGAAGCCGAGAGCTCCAAACGCTCCAACAGGGTTTTTTTCTGTCTTTCTTCCAATGGCCACCTCAGTAACCATCACAGGGAAGCAAAGAATAAAAGCAAAAACTAGATAGATCAAAACAAAAGCAGCTCCACCACCATCCGCTACTTCGAAAGGGAACTTCCAAATGTTGCCAAGACCAACTGCTGATCCTGCTGCTGCCAAAATAAATCCTAATCTGCTGGTAAAATTGCCTCTCGAGCTCATGCCTTAAATTTTGCGCCTAAGATATATATATGAAATAAAACCTGAGGTTTTATTGACGATTGGTTGCCAACTTGGGTCTCCTTTGGTTGCTATCATAGGGAAATCCAAAGAGATGTTCTTGCTTAATGGCTGCTGCAACACGGTTGGGTACTTGTTTTTCCCAGCCTGGCTCATTCTCTCGAATCATTTCGAGCACATTGTCAGAAATGATTTCCAAATGCTCTGTTTTTGCATCTGCTAAATCTACTATTTGGTCATTCTCTAGAAAATGTAAGTAGAGATGTTTCAAATGAGGAGCTGGCTCAAAAGTTTTGCATGTTACTACTTTTTTTGTGTCACTGACCAATGCAGGATAGGTGTAAAGTTTCACGTTGCTTCCAAAAAGCCTGCTAAAGGATTCTAATATCCCTCCACTTAAATTTCTATAATAAGATTCGTCAAAAATCCTCGCAAGGTTATTGACTCCTATTACTAACCCAAGCAATCTGGATTTGGTAAGATTGGATAAGTAACCAGCAAGGCGATAATGCTCTTGGAAGCTCGATATTAAAACAGTCTGACCAAGCGAGCAAAGCAAGTCAACTCGATCCAGAAAGTCCTGCTCATCTACATCTTCCCCTGCCATGGTAAGATCATTCAGCGTAAGCTCTACCAGCGAAACTATTTCCTTGTTGTTTATACCTGGTTCTTTCTTAAAAGCTCGCAATCCGCTGATCATCATGTCCACATTTACTAATGTGACCGGACGAAACCTACCGCGAAGTGCAAGCACGTTTTTCTTGTAAAGAACCTCAGACGGTTGTAATACATCGCCCTCAGGCCCAAACATGGCGGCATGAGTCAGCTGGTTTTTCACCAACTTGAGTGTCATCAGGCGGTTATCCACATGGTGGAAATCGGGTCCTTCGATTCTAAACATGTCCACCTCGACTCTGCTGTGGTGAATGTTATCCCGAAGTGCCATCAGAATGTCTTCGGCCTCATTGAAGGCGTAGCAGGCATGTAGAAGATTGACACCTACTTTGCCTAAGGCGTCCTGTTGCCACCTAGGTTGATTGTCCTTTAGGATTACGTGGATTATACAGTCATTGGGTAAAGAACCAGGATGTCTCTGGAAGCGCAGGCCAATCCAGCCATGTCCCTGATTGGTTCGGTTAAAGTTGATCGTCTCTACTGTATTGGCAAAGGCAAAAAACTGGGTATGCTTTGCTCGGTGGATCAAGCGCTCAGAAAGGAGAGAGTACTCCCTATCTAGCATGAGCATGAGTTTTTCTTCACACACATATCGTGTACTTTTTCCATAGATCGCATCGCTAAAATTCATGTCGTAAGCGGACATGGTTTTGGCAATGGAACCAGAGGCGGCTCCTGCCTCAAAGAAATGTCCGGCGACCTCCTGACCACCACCTATTTCAGCGATGGTGCCGTAGATATTTTCGTCAAGATTTAGTTGAAGGGCCTTCTCAGTCGTATTCAGTTTCTTGATTGCCTTCATCAGTGGGACCTGTTTTTTCGTGGGTGTGTATTGTACTGCAAAATTAGAAATAAATAACCCTTATGATAGTAAGGATGTTCATTTATTACTAACGATCCGGAAGAATGTATGAGTTCCTTAGTAATATTTCCTCTGCGTAATCTTCAGATACTCCCAGAACCATTAAAATTTCTCTGGCCCGTATTTTATCTCTTCTAAAAATTTCCTTGAATTCATGAATCAGTCCAGTAGCATTCAATCGGTCCTTTATGCTCAAAGAATCAAGGGGAATTTCCATTAGCAGTTCGACATGGGCAACAGAAGCTTCCACCATACTTAGACAACCATCTGCCTCCACTAATTCACCATCAATAGTAATGGTAGCTTCTTCAAAAAGTTTCTTTTCTTGCAGTCTATCTCTGAAGAATATTTCAATGCTCCTGATATTTCCATTTAGGCTTACTTTTCCTTTTATAAAAGTGTGCGAGCCCTGAGCTTCCAATTTTTTAAGTTGATAATCTGAAATTTTGATCCGCATAAACCGACTTTAATCAAGAAGTGAATGAAGATAGGAATTAGTCTGGGAATTTTCCGTGATACCTTCATGTTTAAACGCATTAACCAATATATTTGCTACCGCTTTTGACGTCCTAGTCTTAATCAAACAAATGTCCAAAAACATAAAACTGAAGCGGGGATTCGATATCAACATTGTTGGTAAACCTGAGAAGAAGATTACCGACATTCCGCAACCTGAAACTTTTGCAATCAAACCAACGGATTTTCCGCATGTGGCCTTTCCTAAACTTCTGGTTAAGGAAGGAGACAATGTGAAAATGGGATCTCCTGTTTTCTTTGAGAAAACAATGGAGGACGTAATGTTCTGTTCGCCCGTGAGCGGTGAGATTGTAGAAATCAAACGAGGTGCAAAGAGAAAACTTCTTGAAATCAAGATACTTGCCGATAAGGAGATAGAGTCGGAAAGCTTCACTAAGTATTCTGCTTCTGAAATAATCAATCTCTCGAGAGAGGATGTGGTGAGCCATATGACTAAGCACGGCGTATGGCCTCAGATTATTCAGAGACCTTATGGAATAGTTGCCGATCCGGCCACCACACCAAAGGCCATTTTTGTGTCCGCCTTTGATTCGCATCCTAATGCGCCCGATATTCCATTTATTCTAAAAGACAAGGAAGAGCATTTTCAAGTTGGGTTGTCAATTCTGAAAAAACTAACAGAGGGAATTGTACATCTAGGATTAGATGCCAATGCAGAGGTTTCTCCTTTGTTTGCCAATTTGGATGGCGTTCAAGTAAATAAATTCTCAGGGCCTCACCCTGCAGGTAATGTTGGCGTTCAAATCCATCATACTGACCCTATAAATAAAGGAGACCTTGTTTGGACGGCTTCTCCATATGGAGTTGCACAGATCGGGAAATTATTTAGTGAAGGAGTCTTCGATTCTTCAAAAATTGTAGCTGTTACGGGATCTGAAGTGAAGGAGCCAGCTTACGTGAGGATGCATTCAGGCGCTTGCCTGAATAAGGTCGTTGAAGGAATGGTAAATGATGGTAACAACAGAACTATCTCTGGGAATGTTTTGACTGGGGAGTCAGTTGGAAAGGACGGATACTTGGGGTTTTACTCCAATCAAATATCTGTTATCCCTGAGGGAGATTATGAAGAGCTGCTGGGTTGGATTTTACCGTCGACTAAGAAATTGAGCTTCCATAAAACATTTGGATTACTATCGTTCTTGAGTCCAAACAAGGAAAGAGTGGTTGACACCAATCTGCATGGTGAGCATAGAAACTTTGTAATGACGGGTGCATTTGAGAAAGTGATGCCAATGGATATTTTGCCAATGCATTTGTTCAAGGCAATCATCACAGAGGATTTTGAAAATATGGAGGCGCTCGGCATCTATGAGGTGATAGAGGAGGATGTCGCCCTTTGCGAGTTTATTGATGTGTCGAAGCACGAGCTTCAAAGCATCTTGAGAGAAGGAATTGAAATGGTTAGAAACGGCTAAACTGGATGAGTTTTTTAAAGAAACCTTTTGACAAAATAGCCCATCACTTTGAGAAAGGTGGAAAGTGGGAAAAGTTCTACCCTATATATGAGGGACACAGAACGATCTTATTCGCTCCGGATGCAACAACGTCCAAAACAGGTACGCAAATCAAAGATGCTGTAGACCTTAAGCGAATGATGTTCACGGTGATCATAGCTATGATTCCGTGTCTTCTTTTCGGGATGTGGAACGTGGGGCATCAGCACTTCTTGGCTGTCGGCGAGACGGCAGGACTCTTAGATAAAGTACTTATTGGTGCAATTCAGGTTGTCCCAATGTTGATCGTGGCTTACGGCGTGGGTCTTGTTACCGAGTTCACATTTTGTGTGATCAAACAAAAACCTGTAGAAGAGGGATTCTTAGTCTCTGGTATGCTTATTCCATTGGTGATGCCTCCGACAATGCCACTATGGCAAATCGGGCTTGCCACTTTGTTTGCAGTAATTATCGCAAAGGAAGCTTTTGGCGGAACAGGAATGAACATACTTAACATTGCCTTGACGGCACGAGCGTTCTTATATTTTGCCTATCCTTCTCAGATATCAGGAGATAAGGTCTGGACGTATCTGGGAGACAAGACACCAATCGATGGATTCTCTGGAGCTACTATTTTAGGTGTAGGAGGAGAGGCCACCACAGATTCGACGGTGGATGTTGCAGGCCGACTTGGGAACCAGCTGATGGATTTTGTGATAGGAACGGTTCCTGGTAGTATTGGAGAGACCTCCTTCATTATGTGTATAATTGGCGCAATTATTTTGGTAGCTACAGGCGTTGGAAGTTGGAAAATTATCTTCAGCGTTTTTGCCGGAGCTATCGGAATGGGCTTGTTGTTTAATGCTGTGGGTGGAAATCCATTCCTTGAAATGCCGGCACACTATCATTTAGTAATCGGAGGTTTGGCATTTGGTGCCGTGTTCATGGCCACAGATCCTGTGACAGCCGCTCAGACGGAATCAGGCAAATGGATTTATGGGTTGATGATCGGAGCGATCACCGTCTTGATTCGAGTGATAAATCCAGCATACCCTGAGGGTATCATGCTAGCCATTTTGTTTATGAATGTCTTTGCGCCACTCATAGATTTTTACGTAGTAGAAGCGAACAAAAAAAGAAGATTAAAACGTGCGACAGTCTAATTTATACGTCATCATTTTTGCGATTGCCCTGACTATAGTTTTGGGAGGATTGCTATCTATCACCTCAGTAGGTTTGAAGCCACTGCAGGATAAGCAAGTGGAGCTTGATACCAAGAAGAAAATTCTAGGTGCGGTTATTACGCTTGATAGCGAAATGACCCCAGAGCAAGTGCTGCAGATGTACGATGATAGAGTGCAGTCCATGCTTGTAGATATAGATGGGAATGAAGTGACCAATGCCGACATAACTGCTGAAAAGGTGGACATTGGAAAAAATCATAAGATTGCTCCTGAGGAAAGATTGTTTCCTGTTTTCAAATATTCTAATGAGGCCGGAGAATTAGAAGCTTATATTTTCCCAACATTTGGAGCCGGGCTATGGGACTGGATTTCTGGTTTTGTGGCGCTTGAGAAGGACCTGAACACTATTAAAGGTGTGGCTTTTGATCACAAGCAAGAAACGCCCGGATTAGGAGCGAGAATTACCGAAGCGGCAGTTCAGTCTCGCTTTCAAGGAAAAACTATCTATGAAGGCTCAGAACTTGTTTCTGTTTCTATGGTCAAAGGAGAAGGAAATGATGGGCTGAGTGCTCATCAGGTTGATGGATTGTCTGGGGCTACCATGACAGCCAAGGGAGTCAATAAAATGTTAGAGAACTACCTTGAGTATTATCAAGGGTTCATCCAAAAAAATAAGCAGTCACTTTAATTAAAGAACTGAAATGGCGGAAGTAATAGAATCAGAAGCAATAGAAATAAAGGCCAAAGAGCCGGCTGAACCTTTATTTTCAAAACGAAGAAGAAGTATCGTCTCGGATCCATTGGGTGACGACAACCCAATTACGGTTCAGGTTTTGGGAATTTGTTCGGCACTAGCGGTGACTGTTCAATTCAAGCCAACCCTGATCATGTCGATTGCGGTGGTTTTTGTAATTGTGTTCTCGAACCTGATTACTTCATTGTTGAGAAACACCATTCCTAATCGAATCAGAATTATCGTTCAGCTGGGAATCATCGCAACGTTGGTAACCCTAGTAAGTGAGGTGCTGAAAGCATATAGCTACGACATGTACAAAGTACTTGGAGCTTATGTTGGACTTATCATCACGAACTGTATTGTGATGGGGAGACTAGAAGCTTTTGCAATGGGGAACAAACCTTACGATTCCATTCTTGATGGATTTGGTAGCGGATTTGGATATGCGTGGATCATCCTTACGGTGGCTTTCTTCAGAGAGCTATTTGGAGGAGGTACCATGTTCGTAGGTACTCCGCTTGAGATGGATGTATACGGAGGTATTGGAAATCTACTGGGTACTTCACTACAAACGAACGGTCTCATGGTAGACTCGGTAGGAGCCTTCATGATACTCGGAATCATCATTTGGATTCAAAGAACTAGAAACGGATACGTAGAGCACTAAGAAAATGGAAGCAATTAATATCGCCATACGGGGAATCTTTATAGACAACATGATCTTTGCCTATTTTTTAGGCATGTGTTCATTCCTCGCTGTTTCAAAGAAAGTATCAACAGCTATAGGTCTTGGAGCTGCTGTAATTTTCGTTCTGACAATTACAGTTCCTATCAACTGGATCATACAGGAGAAAGTATTAAAAGAAGGAGCTTTGTCTTTCCTTGGAGAGCAATACGCCACTATAGATTTGACCTTCCTTCAGTTCATCATCTTCATCGCGGTAATCGCGGCGATGGTGCAATTGGTAGAAATGGTTATCGAAAAGGTATCCCCTGCACTTTACGGGTCACTAGGAATTTTCTTGCCTTTGATCGCTGTGAACTGTGCTATTTTGGGATCTTCACTTTTTATGGTACAAAGAGACTACACAGTCATTGAAGCTACGGCATTCGGATTCGGATCCGGAACGGGTTTCTTCCTTGCCATTGTTGCACTTGCAGCTATTAGAGAGAAATTAAAATATTCACATGTTCCTAATGGTTTGAAAGGGCTGGGTATCACGATGATCATTACTGGTCTTATGGCAATAGCCTTCAAGTCGTTCATTGGGATTTCGTTCTAGTAAGAATTACTAAGAAATTTTAGAAGGCCGGTTTAACCGGCCTTTTTTTATTCCTTTCGCCAAGTCAAGGAAGTGAAGAAAATCGCTAACCCACAGGCGACAAGTATGAAGATGAAAAACCCATCCCAGCTGAATCGTTCAATGATTTGTCCTGCAACCGCATTCGCTAAAATGGCTGTACCAATAAAATAGCCAAACAATCCTGTCAAACCTGCCGCAGTTCCCGCTGCATTTTTTGGAACCAGATCAAGAGCATGAACACCAATTAGCATGACCGGTCCGTAGATTAAAAACCCAATGGCTATTAAGCAGGCAAGATCAATTCCGGGATTACCAATTGGATTCATCCAATACACCACGACTGCAGCCGCAATTAATCCTAGGTAGATAATGCTGACGGGAGCTCTCTTACCTCCAAACACCTTGTCGCTGAGCCATCCACAAAGAATAGTGCCGGGAATTCCAGCAAACTCATAGGCTGCATAGGCATATCCACTTGACTTAAAGTCGAATTCCTTAGCCTGCTGCAAATAGAGTGGAGCCCAATCAGAGACGCCATACCTAATGAGATAGACAAAAGCATTAGCGATAGCAATCGACCAAAGCAACTTATTAGGTAATATGTATTTGGTGAATATCTCCTTGGCAGTAAAAGTTGTGTCGTGTGATTTTTCATAATTGGGAGGGTAGTCATTCTTCCATTCCTCGACTGATGGCAGTCCTTCGGATTGAGGCGAATTGCGTACCAGCAAGTAAATAATGAGGGCAACAACTAAGGCGACCATACCAGGGAAATAAAATTTGGCATGCCAGTCGTTGAATATCTCAAATCCCAGAATGGCCAAGGGAGCCATAAGTCCACCACCTATATTGTGAGCTACATTCCAAATAGACATTTTGGTTCCTCGTTCTTTCACTGAAAACCAATGCACCATGACGCGACCGCTTGGTGGCCAGCCCATTCCTTGAAACCAACCATTTGCAAAAAGAAGCAAACCCATGAAGAAGACCGAGGAAGTAGCAAATGGAAACCAACCGAAAATAAACATGACTATTCCGGAAAGAATAAGACCAAGAGCCATGAATGTTCGGGCATTACTTCTGTCAGAAACATTGCCCATAAGGAACTTGCTAAGTCCGTATGCAATAGCCAGAAAAGACATTGCTAGACCTAATTCACCTTCATTAAATCCTTCATTTACAAGATCATTCGTGACCAATGCGAAGTTTTTCCTGACCAAATAATAACCTGCGTAACCCACGAAGATTCCGCCAAAAACTTGGAGCCTTAGTTTCTTGTATTTTGAGTTGACTTGTTCTTCAGGTACTGGATCAGTTGCTGGAGGAGGGGCAAGGAATTTGAACATAGACACTAATCTACGGTCAATTGAAATTTAGTAGAGTGCGGAGCAAAAAAAAGTCCACCGAAGTGGACTTGAGTGTTTAACTACAATTAAACAATTAATACGTGAGTCGAAATTCGACAGGTATCAAAATTTTACTACTTACAGCTTTCCCATCTACAACGGCTGGCTCAAAGCTCAAGGATGGAAGGACAGCCTCAACAGCCTCCTTAAGGTCACTGCACGGCGACTCTAGAATAGAATAGTTTTTCATATTCCCTCTACGATCTACCGAAATACTCACCATAACAGTCCCTTCAATTCCTTTTTCTCTGCAATTAATCGGATATTCGATTTGACTAATTACCTGAGTGTAATTAGAAACCATTGGCTTTGGATCACCATTATTCGCTGTTGACATATACGCTACCATTAGTAGCATCGCGATCAAAATTGTTTTTATCTTTTTCATAATTCCTTCTTCTTAATATCCTTATTACGCTATCATAAGCCTAATGTTACCTTAAAGTTAACAAATGATTTCCAATTACGCAACATATTGTTAACATTAAGGTAACATTAGAAATGTACTCGATTCTTCTTGCCGAAAAGACTGATCTCGCTAGCACATTTCATTTGGTTCCCGTTTCGGAATTCCTATTGCCCGATTCGGTCACTACTTCTATCAATTTTTCTGATATTCGCTCCATAGAACTATGAGTACCCCTGAGTTTTGTCTTGTCGAATCATCCATCATGGAATTCTTGCAAAAGCATAGGAAACTCATATTACTCTTACTTGGAAACCTGATTGCGCTGATCATTGTGTCCAATGAACTGAATGCGCAGGATCAACCGTACATCTTTGGGACTGTCACGACTTACACTGGTCAGTACACCGGTCAAATGCAATGGGGTGATGAAGAAGCCATTTGGTTCGATCTTTTCAATGCAGAAAAAGTAGAAAAGCCTAAGGAGGTCAGTGTTAAGAATGAGTGGAGTCTTGCCAAGATTTGGACGGAAGGTGGCACTACCATTCATCAATTCAATTGTCAGTTTGGAAACATCAAGGAAATTGTAGGTATTGGCAAGTCACGATTTACCCTTATTCAGAAGGATGGGACGTCAATCGTATTGAATGGTGATGGCTACAATGATGCAGGTTCTGATATCCGAATCAATGATTTGGAATTGGGGATGCTTGAAATCAGCTGGGATAAGATCAGAAAAATAGAATTTAAGGAAGCCCCTAGGAATTTGGAACCAATGGCGGGCACTCATCTTTATGGCACAGTTCAAACAGACCGAAAGGGAAATTTCAAAGGGTATCTTATTTGGGACAATGACGAGCGACTGGATGAGGAAAAGCTGGACGGTGATGAAAAAGGTCGTGATCTTTCGATTCCCTTCAAGAATATCAGCTCCATCAGAAAAGAAGGAAGAGGTTGTGATGTCACGTTGCATTCGGGTCGGACCCTTTATTTAACGAATTCAAATGACGTGAATGAAGGAAATCGAGGGATCATGGTAATGAATCCTGAGATTGGCTTCATAGAAATCCCTTGGAGATATTTTAGTCAGGTGAATTTTTCAGAGCCGCAAACTGACTTAGGGTATTCTTACTTCAAAAGACCGAAGGGAATTTCTGGACAGGTATATACCAAAAATGAAAGTCACACTGGACAATTGATTTATGACCTTGACGAATATTGGGAATATGAGATGATCGAGGGGATGGATGACGGAATCCAATATAAAATTCCTATTCACAATATCCGTCGCATAGAACCGAAGAATAGTGAATACAGCGAGATTCAATTGAAGAATGGGACAACCTTGCTTTTGGGTAAATTGCGAGATGTCACTTCGGGAAACGCAGGAATCCTCGTCATTGATAAGAGTAGTAAAACCAAGCATGTCCGCTGGGACCAGGTTCAGGAAATTGTGCTTGACTAAAACAGCATTTCGTCGATGAAAAAACGCTGGTTCACGCTGATCGCCCTGATCATTTTAGTAATTGCCCTGATCGCTTACCTCGTTGCTCCCGAGTCCTATTTCATTTTCACCGCCTGCCTGGTTTTACTTGTTGGCCTTTTGCTTTGGCGAGGAAATATCCTACTCTGGAGATTGCTGGATAAACGATTCCCTTGGAGAGAATATGGAGTCAAAAGATTCTTCATTCACCTATTTCTGGGATATGCTTTATCGCTCGGTATCATAAACGTGAGTTACGTAGCGCTCAAAATTTTACTTACTCAGATTCCTCCATCCGGGGAGCAACTCATGATCACCAACGTCTTTGGTGCCATTCTATTCATACCAGCCTTTTCGATGTATTTCTCCCTTCAATTCTTGAATTACTGGAGAACAAGCCAAGTAGAGATAGAGAAATTTCAGAAAGAGAGCATTCAGTCCGAACTAAAAAACCTCAAGAACCATCTTGATCCGCATTTCCTTTTCAACAACCTCAACATTCTGTCGGCACTTATAGATAAGGACAAAGGCGCTTCCAAGCAATTCTTGGTTCGCTTTGCGCAGGTCTATCGAAAGATGCTCCAGTCGAGCAATGAGGATTTGGTTTCACTGGAAGAAGAGGTGGATTTCATCCAATCTTATCATAATCTATTGGATGCCCGATTCGGAAAAGCGATTCAAATCGAATTCAAGATTGAGCCCAATTGTCTGGATTTAATGCTTCCCCCGCTTACGCTTCAAATGCTGGTCGAGAATGCAGTAAAGCACAACATTGCCTCAATCGAACGGCCATTGAAAATTGTAATAGAGGCGAGTGAATCAACCGTAATCGTATCAAATACGCTTTTTGAAAAGAAAGCCGACCTTCACGAAAAATCGGGTACAGGATTGCAAAATATCAGAGATAGAATCAGCTATTTCACTGATAGCCAAATAAAGGTCGACAAGTCGGAAAGCAAATTCACAGTCACCATCCCACTAACTGAAATCGAAGAAATATGAAAGTATTAATTCTGGAAGATGAGCAACTAGCAGCGGAGGCACTCAGCAATATGTTGCAAGACATTGTAGAAGCAGAAGTAGTTGGGATGATTCCTTCCATCGAGGTGGGGCGGCTGTGGTTTCAGGAGAATGAACTGCCAGAATTAATCCTCAGCGATATCAGACTGCAGGATGGGATCAGTTTTCAGCTCTTTCAGGAATTGGAAATTAAGGTGCCGATCATTTTTATAACCGCGTACGACCATTACGCCATAAAGGCATTTGAGGTGAACAGCATTGACTATCTACTCAAGCCAATTGATTCAGAACAATTAAAGGGAGCTTTTGATAAAATCAAGGAAAGGAGGCTTTCTGGGGAAAACTCCGGTCAATTCGATAGCCTGATTTCACTAATGAATGAGGCCAAGAAAACCTATCGCTCAAGGTTTTTGATAAAGGTTGGGCAGAAGATAAAGGCGGTTGGAATAGACAAAGTCGCCTATTTCTATAGTCTGAACAAGCTCACGTATTTGGTTACTTACGATGGCCAACGATTGCCCCTAGATGTGACTCTGGAAGTACTCGAAGAGCAGGTTGATCCTGATCAGTTTTACAGAGCCAATCGTCAGTTCATTGTAGGCTTTGAATCCATCTCCGAACTGCATCCCTACTTCAAAGGCAGAATCAAAGTGGTACTTGATCCGACCAACGAACTTGAGTTGGTAGTGAGCGCCGACAAGACCCGGCAGTTCAAGGCGTGGCTGGACAAATAATTGGGTGCTGGAAATTCCCGATTCGGTCAAATGACATCCCGCCTCGTCGGATTTCACTTTATTATCACATCCCATTCCTCTTTCTTCGAATCGATTATTTAAAACCCTTGATCAAAATCGAAGACTAATGAAAACATCAAAATTTACTACCCTAATCCTAATCTGCCTTTTCCCGGCACTCTCATACGGACAGACTGAGAGCTTCATTTATGGCAAAGTAACTACAGTGGACAATGACGTCTACACGGGTGCACTCCGCTGGGATGACGAAGAAGTGTATTGGACGGACATGTTCAATGCTGCCAAGGAAGAAAATGAAAACATAGACTATTTATCTAGCGATGAGTTGGCCTATTTAGAAGATAAAGTCAGCAACAAATACAGCAGTCGTTGGAATACGACATGGACTTGGAGCTCGTCGGACAATGACTACCAGCATCAGTTCAGCTGTCAATTCGGAGAAATCAAATCCTTAGAATCACTTAGAGGAAATGACGTGCTCGTGACCATGCAAAATGGAAAAAAATTCGAAGTTGAAGGTGAGGGATACAATGACATAGGGTCGGATATAAAAATCATTGATTCAGAGCTTGGCGAAATTTCTCTGGACTGGGATAGAATAGAAACTGTCGAATTCATGTCTACGCCATCTGGTTTGAAGGAAACATTTGGGGCGCCCCTTTATGGAACGGTGTATTCTGACCAGGGAAAATTCACCGGATACGTGCAGTGGGATCATGACGAAAGACTGGGGACTGACAAGTTGGACGGTCGATCTGAGGATGGAAAGGTGTCTGTTGAATTTTCCAAAATAGCATCTATCGAAAGAGACGGCTATAGCAGATCGGAGGTAGTGCTGAATAGCGGAAGAAAGCTGAGCCTATCTGGATCGAACGATGTGAACAATGAAAATCGGGGCATCATCGTGGCAATAGAAGGAGTGGGCAGGATCGATATTACTTGGAAGGAATTTGACAAGGTGGAGTTTAGTGCTGCACCTAAGTCAGGTGTGAAGTACGACGACTTCAAAACACAAAAGGAACTGGAAGGCACAGTGAAAGTTACAAATGGTGACAGCCATTCTGGCAAAATCGTTTTCGACTTGGATGAGGCCTGGGATTTTGAAGTGCTGCAAGGCAAAATGGACGATTCGGAATACGTGATTCCATTTAGAAATATCAAAAAGATTACACCGAGGAATGATAGTTCTTCTGAAATCACCTTGCGCTCTGGTGATCAACTGACCCTGTGGGATGCACAAGACGTGAATGAAGAGAACACAGGCGTGCTCGTTCAAGTAAGCGGTCAGCGAGTCTATGTGCCTTGGGAGAAAGTGAAGGAGATCACCTTCAAATAATCAAAGATTCATACTGGTCAAAAATTCAATTATTTCGGACAATAGAACCCCGTCTAGTAAGACGGGGTTCTTTTTTTCCAAAAAGGAAGATTGCTTTTCATAGACCAAATTAGCCATTCAGCTATTAATAAATTAGGAACCCAACCTAGCCAAGCTACCAACATATATGCGTCCATTGGATGGGGTCTAAAAATTAAAACTATTAACCATTTCCAGCCCCTGAGAGTTATAGCTGATAAAGTCAAAGCAAAGCTTCGAATCATGAATTCTTTATGGCTTTGTATCAGACCTTTTTTGATGCTCAAATAAGCGTTCAACGTGAAAGCAATCCATAGTGCGGAAAGCAAGATGAAAGCTGTTTGAGAGATGATCCCTCCATTCGCGTGGAACGCCATGATAAGACCAGCAGGTCCAGAAATTAGAATTATTACCACGATATATAGTCTTCCAAAAATGCGATGAACTTGAGGAAAGCTAACCAGAACCCTTTTTGAAAATTGCGTGAAGCCGGCAATTAAACAAAGTAAACTTGAAAATACATGTAGGTAGAAAGCCGCTTTCCAGATTTGATTGTCAATTACCGAGCTTTTGATTCTAAGAAATGCTACATCATCTCTAAAGGCTAGGTATGGCAAAGTAATTTGAATCATTAGCACGCTAAAGAAGAGAAGAAGAATGATCGAAAGAGACTTGATATATTTCACAGTTGTTTATATTCCTATTTTAATTGGAATTCTTATTTTGAAATCATGAAATACTTATTTGCTTCAATCATTTTGGTTTTGACATCCTACTCTTGCACCAGTCCCACCGATAAAAGTGATTCGTCAAAGTTAGATAGGCTTTCTAAAGTAGAAGTGCCGGGGAGCGTTTCAATGATAAAAATCGCAAATGACCCCAGAAAAATAGGCCCAGATAAATCAAAGGGACAAAAGTATATAGAGGATAATATTTACAAAATAAGGGCAAGTGAAAATCCCTTATTTGGCTACTGGGTTGGTGCTTTTGGTAAGAACAAAATAAACATAGCAATTGCAGGATTAAAAGAAGATTCTGTATTTGGACATAGTGTTTGCGCAGGAAATTTTAGACCGATAAAGGGTAGAATTGTAAGAGAGGAAGTGGATATGTATACAATCGTGATGCGAGAACCAGGTGATGATAAATATGATGGAGAATTCAATTTCTCAATTGACATTTCAAGTAAGATCCTTAAGGGGAGTTGGAAACCTTATAAGAATACTGTTTCAGCCAAAACATACTCTTTGCGAAAGAGGGAGTTTGTGTATGATGAATCAGTTGGAGACTTTCCAGAAGCCTCAATGCGATATTTGGAAGTTCCTGAAGTAGAGAATTTGCTTCCAGAAGAAATTGAAATGATAAGAAATGAGATATATGCTCGTCATGGATATAGCTACACCAACCTTAAAATAAGACGGATATTTGATGCAAAGGACTGGTATATTCCAATGTCAACAGATATAAGAGAACAATTAACAGATATAGAAGCATACAACATTGATTTGCTTTATAACTATGAGGACTACTATGATGAATACTACAACGACTTTGGTCGTTAATGTAACATATGTACGGATAGTTACGATTGTTGTATTCGCACTTTTTGCGCTACCATCAAGTGCGTTTCAAATTGATTTTGATAACATTCCTGAAAGACATCAGCAATTGATTATTGTCAATACGGATGGCTGGGATGACCAATTTGGAACTTTAGAATATTATGAAATGCAAAGCTCAAATTGGGTTTTAATTCAAGATTCTATTTCAGTTGTTGTGGGAAAAAATGGAATGGCATGGGGTAGCGGAGTGCACGTAGGGGTTGATTGTTTAAAAAGGGAAGGAGATGGACGCGCTCCGGCAGGTGCTTTCAATATTAGCACCTCATTTGGGTATTCTCCTAATCTAGAATCCGTTAATAAATTCCCGTATATGCAGATTACTACTAGAGATTATTATATCGACGATCCAAATTCTTCGGATTACAATATGTTGGTGTCAATACCAGAAAGCAAACCGAACAATCCCAAAAAATATTGGAAATCATTCGAAAAAATGCGTCGATCAGATCACTTATATGAATTAGGAATCATGGTTCGACACAACAAGAACCCAATTGTGCATGGTGAAGGAAGTGCAATTTTTTTACATATTTGGCGAAATTCACTCAGTCCTACTCTTGGGTGTACTGCCATGAGTAAACAGGATTTAGAAAATTTAATTAAGTGGCTAGATTTAAACAAAAAGCCACTTTTAATTCAGGCTCCAATAGGAGAGCTGTCAACGGTTGTGTTTCCCTGATTATGGGATTTGTGGAAAACCTTTTCTTCCAATTCTAGAGATTTACACTTCATGGGACTAGCTTCGTTACGTGTCTCTTACCATCTACAAATCATCTGCGGGTTCTGGTAAAACATATACGCTAGCGCGCGAATACCTACGTCTAGCACTTCGCTCCCCAGATTATTATCAGTCCATCCTTGCGGTAACCTTCACCAATCGGGCCGCTCAGGAGATGAAGGAGCGTGTGCTTGAGTTTTTGATTGATATATCAAAAGGAAAACATGAGTTGGTTGCTGAGTTTGCGGAGGAATTAAAGGTATCGGAAGCTGAGGTTTCGAAAAGAGCAAAGGACACACTCACGCACCTGTTGCATCATTACGGGTTCTTTAGCATCTCTACGATTGACACGTTTTTTCATCGTGTAATCAGAGCATTCTCCAGAGAAATCGGCTTGCAGGGAAGCTTTGGGATTGAGCTTGACTCGGACAAAGTCGCCGAGTTTATATCCTCGGATATTTTCACTGATATTGAAGATCCCCAGCTCAAAGAATGGCTAGTCGAATTTGCCGGAAGCAAATTAGGTGAGGGTGAAGGGTATGAATTTCGGGGAGAGATAAGGGAACTCTCGAAGCAATTATTCCAAGAAGAGTTCAAAGGCCTGGCTCAGGAGCAGTTTGATGAAAGTTCGAAAGCGAAATTAAAAACGCTGAAGGCAAATCTCCTCGAAGTAAAAAGATCATTCGAAGGTGGCTTGGCGAACATTGGTAGGGAATTCTTTTCGAATCAGGAGAAGGCAGGTATTGACTTGGATGACTTTTCGGGCGGATCAAAACGAACGCTTCCCAATTTCTTCAACAGGTTGATCGATGCTGACCTAAAAGATCCATTCAATAAAACAATACTTGCTGCAAAGGATGAACCCACAAAGTGGGCAACCAAGACCAATCCTAATAAAGATGCCGTCATACAATTCGCCAGCAACCATGCCATTCCTCTAGTTGATAGAGCAATTGAGTTTTATGAATCGAATCAATCGGAATACTTCACTGCCAAGGCATCCATAGAGCATCTCTATACGCTAGGATTGCTTTCTGATTTGGCGAGGAGATTGCAAGAATACAAGAAGGAGGAAGAGGTGATTATGATCTCCGATTTACCGGATTTTCTTTCGCAGATTATTGACGATTCGGGTTCTCCATTTATTTATGAAAAAGTAGGTAGCAGGTACAAGCATTTTCTTTTGGATGAATTCCAAGACACATCTAAGCTCCAATGGAAAAACTTCAAACCGCTGCTGGAGGAAAGCTTAAGCCAAGGCCAGGAGAGTATTGTGGTGGGGGATGCAAAACAATCCATTTACAGTTGGAGAGGTGGTGATCCGTCTTTGTTGTTGAGCGGTATTCAAGAGGATTTCCCACACGCCGGATGGAAGTCTGGAGATGTCAATTACCGAAGTGCCAAGAACGTTATAGCTTTTAATAACCTGCTGTTTGAGAATGCCGCCAAGTTGATAGCTGAGCAAATGAGCGAAGTTCTCAACCCGGGTGGATTAAGGGATTTTCTTCAGACGTATGAGGGAGTTGCTCAAACAGCAGCCCCAAAAAATGAAGAGACTGAAGGCTTGGTTCAGCTAGAGTTTTTGCCCAAGGAATCTGGTGAGAATTGGAAGGAAACGGCCATGCACCGCACAGTCGATCTTATCGAAGGGTTGCTGGCAGATGGGCACGATATGAATGACATTGCTCTGCTTGTTCGAACGAATCGGGAAGCGGCTGATTTGGTGGATTATGTCCAGAATCATAAGCGGCAAACCGAGACAAAATTGGAGGTGATTTCGGATGATGGAATGCTCCTCAAAAACTCCCCAGTTGTTCAATTGATCATTGCAGCTTTCGAGCATTTGGTTTACCCAACTGACAAGACCATATTGAGCGATCTGGTTTTCAAGTATCAGGAGGCCGTTTGTGAAAAGTCATTTACAACACACGATGATTTCTCCATGCTCACGGAGGAGGGCTTACCTGATGGCTTCAAGAAATTCAAAGCTCATTTTCTTCATCTTCCTATTTTCGAAATGGTGGAAGTTATCATCCGCAGTTTTGACTTATCGAAGATCGAGACGGAGTTTGCCTACTTACAGGCATTTCAGGATGCAATTCTCGAATTCAGCAAGAACAATCGCTCAGACGTTCGATTGTTCTTAGAGTGGTGGGACGAAGTTGGTTCTAAAAGATCTGTAAAGTTGACTGGAGCATTGGGAGCAGTAGAGATTATCACTTCGCATAAGGCCAAAGGCTTGCAATATCCGATCGTGATTGTCCCGTTTTGCAATTTTGATATGGACAGCAGACAGCATACGTCGTGGTATGATGCACCGAAAGCGGAGCAGTTTGAGGAAGTCAAAACACTGCCCATTGACTATAAATCGGAGCTTGACAAAACAGAATTCTCTTCTGCCTACAAAGACGAGCTAGCCAAGTGGCACCTTGAGAGTTTGAATGTGCTTTATGTGGCGTTCACACGTGCTGAGCGTGGACTGTTTGCGCTTTGCGAAGCTCCGCCGAAGGAGAAAAATAAAATGTACAGCTCGGCTTCCAAGCTAATTTGGTCAGTGATGGAAGAGGTAAAACCGGATGGCTGGAATGAGGCATCAGGCGTGTACAAGCAAGGACATTTAGAGGTTCTACCGAGAGACTTGCCAGATGATTTGGTTCAGTTGAAAGGCTATCAATCAAATAAGTGGAGTACCAAACTTTCCATTCGAAAAATCGGCAAGGCGTTCTACGATGACGAGGTGGAGAAGCAGCGAAATGAGGGAATTTTGCTTCATCAAATTTTGTCTGAAATCACCCATTGGGAAATGACTGCTGAGGTGTTGGATCGTTATGAAAAGCGCAATGACATAGCTGCTGAAGATAAGGTGCGCTACGAAAAATTGATTAATGGACTCTGGCAAAACCCAGAGATAAAAGAGTGGTTTGGTTCCGATTATCAGGTGAAGACAGAGGTGGTGGTACTGCCAAAGGATGGTGAAACTAAGCGAATGGATCGAGTAATCATTAAGGATAAAGAGGCCAAAGTGATTGATTTCAAAAATGGTAAACCAAAGAAAGGTGACGAGACACAAGTGAGGGAATACGTCGAATTATTGAAAGGTATGGGGTATGAGGCCAGTGGCTATTTGTTGTATTTGAAAGATAGGGAGGTGGTTGCCTTATGACATTCCTCTCACAAGTCGCTGATCATCTCCTTGCCAAGCACGCAGATAAACTGGGTGAGTGCACCGTCGTATTTCCTAACCGACGAGCCGGACTCTTTCTGAAGAAACACCTGTCTCAGAAAATCGATAAGCCCGTCTGGTCGCCAGAAGTGGTCAGCTTGGAGGATTTTCTTTTTCGCTTTTCTGGCACCAAGAAGCTGGATCAACTTTCGCTTATTTTCAAGCTCTTTGAGGCATACAAAACACATCAGCAGTCCGACGAAGGTTTCGAAGCTTTTTATTTCTGGGGTGAGATGCTGCTTAGAGATTTTGAGGAGGTAGATCACTACCTCGTCAACCCAGATCAGCTTTTCCATCACATCAAAAGTGACAAACAGATTGCTGAGGATTTCTATTTTTTAGACGAAGAGCAAGAGCGAATCATTCAGCGATTCTGGCAGGAGTTTTTTCCGACGAGTACCAAGTCGCAAGACCAGTTTGTGGATACGTGGAAAATTCTTGCTCCCGTTTATAAGTCGTTTAAAGAGCAGCTTAAAACGGAACAGGTTGGATACACATCTTCTATTTATCGTGAATTGGTGGAGAATATTGATGCATTGAAAATTGGGGATGGAGGTCCCGGCATAAAGCCGGGAACTAACCCGCTCATCTTTGCCGGATTCAATGCGCTAACGCCTGCCGAAGAACAGCTTATCAAATATTTCGTCTCGGAGCATGATGCTGAGATGATCTGGGATGTGGATGCTTATTATCTCGACGATACCAATCAGGAAGCAGGAGGTTTTTTGCGGAAATATCAGAAGGACTCAGTTTTCGGAAATACGTTTCCTATGGAGGTTCCGAGTCGGTTAACTACGGACAAAAATATATCCGCTATTGGTGTAGCACTGGAGGTTGGACAGGCCAAGTTGATAGGCGAGCGGGTGGAAGAGCTACTGGATATTGGTACAAAACCGGAGGAGATTGTGATCGTCCTGCCGCAGGATTACATGTTGTTTCCAGTCTTGAATGCCCTTCCTGAAAAACTCGAAAAGCTGAATGTGACCATGGGGTATCCCCTGAAGGAAACGCCTTTGTTCGGACTTCTTGAAGCGGCTATTGAGGTGCAGGAGCATGCGCAAACTACCTCAGAGCGGGAGCTGACTTTTTACCACAAGCCAACCCTTGACGTCCTAAGTCACCCATACTTGTACCAAAAGGAACGAGAAGTTTTGGACAAGCTCATCACTCAGATCAAGACCAAGAATCAGATCAGGGTTTTGCAGTCTGCCATTTTGGAAGTGAACTCTACGGCACTTAATATCATCTTCCGTCCACTTGATAAGGGTGAGAATCTGGCGCAGTATTTAAAGCGAATCACCGAGGTACTTGGTGAAGTGGTACTGGAGCGATTTGGTCTTGAGCGAGAATACCTTTTTCATTTTCAGAAAATGCTCAGTCGGCTCAGCGAAATATTGGAGCAGCAGACTGTAGAAGTTGATTTAAAAACCTTCAAGAGTCTTTTCCGAAAAGCAACCAGATCAGTCAAGATTCCATTCAGTGGAGAGCCGGTAGAAGGGCTGCAAATCATGGGTGTTTTGGAAACTCGAAATTTGGATTTCAAGCACGTCTTCATGCTGAACACCAACGAAGACATATTTCCCGCCTCCCAACGAAATGGATCGTTCATTCCCTACCGTATTCGCAAGGCATTTGACTTGCCGACCTTCGAGGTGCAAGACGCCATTTATGCGTACTTATTTTACAGGCTTTTTCACCATGCGGATCGTTTGGATTTCTACTACAACATGTACGCGGATTTTGGAATGAGCGGGGAAATTAGCCGATTCATTCAGCAAGTGGAGCAGGAGAGTGGGATAGCAATTAACCACCAAAAATTGAGCAACACGATCGGTGTGAGAGAAAGCCAGACCATCGAGGTACAGAAGACGCCCGACATCATTGAAAAACTGGTTGCTCGCTATGGTCGGGAGTATGAGGGTGAAGGCAAATCGAAGCTGTCGGCTTCCGCGTTGGATGTTTACTTCCGGTGCAGACTTCAGTTTTACTTCAAGTATGTCCTGCAGCGTTTTTCTGAGAATCAATTGAATGATGAATTGGATGCGCGTGAGTTTGGAAATGTACTGCACAACACTATGGAAATACTTTACCGTGATGTGATTGCAGACAGACCCGATAAGCTGGTTCAGGAATCTGATTTTTTCAAATTAGAGAATTCGGTTGATGGGGCGATAGAGAAGGCTTTTAAGCAGCACTTCAATATCAAAGACAAACGGAGGTTTGAGCTAAAAGGACGGAATGTGATGATCGCTGAGGTCATCAAAAAATACGTCATGGAAATTCTAAAGCATGACAAAGAATACGCCCCATTCAATATTGTGGGCATGGAGAAGGATGATAATTACATGCGTACCTTACCGGTCAACGCAAACGGAAAGCAGGAGGAAATTCGATTCGGTGCAGATATCGACAGGGTGGACAGAAAGGATGGAAAGGTCAGAGTCATTGACTACAAAAGTGGACGAGATACGCGTGAGATAGAATCTATACCAAAGCTCTTTGACCGAGCTCCTGGAAGCACCTATAAAAAAGGTAGAAACAAGGCAGGTTTCCAAACGATGTTTTACGCTTGGCTCTATGCAACAAAATATGGGGAGGAAGATGTCATCCTTCCGGGACTAATTGGCATCAGAGAGCTTTTCCAAGAGAACTTTGACTTTAGGCTCACGCTAAATGAACGACCAATGGAGGATGCCAGAATCTACCTGCCCGATTTTGAGGAAAGGTTTCAGGCGCTTATCGATGAGGTCTTCAGCATGGATCAACCTTTCGATCAGACCGAAGATAACAAGACATGTGAATACTGCGATTTCAATGGTATTTGTCGGAGGTGATTAATTCTGACTATTCAAATAAAACAAATTCACTTCCCCTGAATTTGCTTCAATAATGTCTGGTCTTCCGTCATCATTCAAGTCCACTGTGATAATGTCGTAGGTGTCGAAAGCCATCTCGGACAATTCTTGTTTTATCCATTTACTCCCACTTCGGTCATTGAAGAAAACTACATTTCTCTGTCCAGAATTCCCCACGACTAGGTCTATGTCCCCGTCCAAATCCAAGTCACTGGCCGCAACTGAAAACGTGTTGGACTTATCCAGATCAAAAACCACTGACTTACTGAAAGTCATGTTTTCATCACCGAAGTAAATAATGTTTGGTTGGCCAATATTACCGACCGCAATGTCCTTGATGCCATCTTCATTGAAATCTGCAACAGCCACTGATCGGGTTTCATCTCGTCCAGTCCCGAACTTCACGCTCTTAGTAAAATTTTGTCTGCCGTCATTTAAGTAAACCTGATTGGCCTGGCCATCTCTGTTGGCAAGAATGAGGTCAAGATTTCCGTCCCCATTCATGTCCGCCACTTCCACATCTATTGTGGAGTCGTCCTTTCCTCCAAATCCCAGCACACTGTCAAATTTACCTTTGCCGTTGTTTATGCAAATTTCATTTTCTGTACCTCTGTTTGTGACCAAAATATCCTTGTCTCCATCCAGATCAATGTCGGCAATGGTGATGTTTCGAGTCGGCGAATACTCCATCCCGAAGGTCCCATCCATGATGAAATTCCCATAGCCGTCATTTAGATAAATGTAATTTGGGGCCATGTCATTGCCCACAGCCAAGTCAAGGTAGCCATCTCCATCAAAGTCTGCTAGCTCTGCAGCGTAGGTAGTTTCTGCCCAGGAGCTGAGTGCTACGGATACGGTGAAGCCGCCTTTTCCATTGTTGAAATAAACTCGGTTTTGCTCCGGCCAGTGTCGGCCATTCGCCACTATTACGTCTACATCTCCATCATCGTCAATGTCACCTGCCGATACCGAAGCAGTCAGGTTTTTTTCGAGTCCTAGAACGGTTCGGACATTGGATTTAAAATTGGTTTGGGAGGATAAGGCAAGACTTGCCAAGAGTAAGCTGAGTTGCAGTGTAAATTTCATTGCTGATTGATAGGTAAATGCCAATTTATAGCAATTATTTTGCCGCAATAGTATCCCGTGAAAGAATGTTTGCTCTGAAAGAACCATATCCTTTTCTGCACAGTGGAAAACAATTAATCAGAATCACCATTCTCATTTTGATCATTGGGTTCTTATTCGAATATCTCATTATTCCTTTCCAGAGAAATCCTTCAGAGCATCTTTATTCCTATTGGATAATTAGTTGTTTTCATGTGGGTACTGCCGCATTGGTCTACTTCTCTTTCTTTCTGATTCTTAGCTGGTTTGTTAGTCAAGACGACTGGAAAGTTTATAAAGAAGTAATATCAATGTTCTTCCTCCTGTTCTTCATTGGTTTGTTCGAATGGATCATTCGCGACTTGATTTACGATCATCCAAATAATTGGCAAATGAAAATACTTATTGAGGAGGTTTGGCATGCGTATCTGTCGGGTTCAGTGATTTTGTTTTTGGTAATCACCTTCAATTTCAACCTTCAAACTCGCAAAATTCTGGAGAGCGCTCAAAAAATTGATTTGATCGAGAAGGGTGTTGTTACAAAGAATCGAGAAACGTTAGAATTAAAAGCGGCCATACATGCCGATCATTTTCAGGTGAATCCAGAAGATATTTTGTGCGTGAAGTCGGACGGTAATTATTGTGAATTCTACCTTATCAACGAGCGTAGAATTGAGAAACTAATTAAGCGAATATCTCTTCAAAGCACCTTGGAACAGCTCAGCGAATTTGACTTTATTGTGAAGACTCATCGCGCGTATTTGGTCAATATTCATCACCTTCTTAAGGTTGGAGGTAATGCTGCTGGATACCAATTAAGCGTAAGCCAACTTGATTTTAAAGTTCCTGTTTCAAGAGCCCATATTCCTTCTTTTGATGAATTGATGCGCTGAGTTTGTCATTCGTAACAATACCTTGTCATTCAACACATCTGATTGATTGTAGTGTATTCTTACTCGTATGTTTGGACAACTCAAAATTTGGAGGCCATGGATAAAATAAGAAGACATGACATTGATTGGCTCAGAGTAATAGTATTCGGCCTGCTTATATTCTATCACGTGGGAATGTTCTTTGTGCCTTGGGGTTGGCACGTGAAGAATAACGAGATCATTGGGTGGATAAGGTATCCCATGCTTTTTCTTAATCAATGGAGATTACCTATCCTATTTGTGATTTCCGGAATGGGAACGGCATATGCCTTGTCATTTAGGTCTGGTGGCCAGTTCGCGAGTGAGAGAGCAAAGCGATTGGGGATTCCTTTGGTTTTTGGCATGTTATTCATTGTGCCACCACAGGTTTATTTTGAACGATTGAGTACGGGAGATTTCAATGGTTCTTACCTCGAGTTTTTAGTTGGCCCAGCTTTCACAACTGGAGTGTATCCGATAGGAAATATCAGTTGGCATCACCTTTGGTTTTTGCCTTATCTGTTGGTTTTTTCAATTATTCTCATTCCCGTTTTTTTGTATTTGAGAAGGCATCCTGATCATTCAAATCTTCAATGGTGGAGGCGTAATCTGGCAAAGAATTCTTTCTACTTGTACATCTTTATTTTGCCTCTTTATCTGTGTGAATCGTTGATGGAGCCACTGTTTCCAATCCAGCAAAACCTTATAGCCGACTGGTTTAATTTTACCAACAGCTTATCACTTTTTCTATTTGGGTTCTTTTTGATTTCGTTGAAAGATGCTTTTTGGCAGGCTGTTGATAGAATTAAGAAGTATGCACTTATAATTGGTGTGATTTCTTTTTCAGGGTTGATGGTTATTTGGTTGATTTTTGAAGATTCGATCCTGATTCACTTTACAGAGGCTTTTTTAAAGGTGACCAATTTATGGTCTTGGATTCTGGTGATCTTCGGATATGCAGCGGTACATCTTAACAAACCAAGCAGGATTTTAGGGTATTGTAATCAGTCTGTTTACCCTTTTTACATTTTACATCAGACCATCACAGTCGCCATTGGTTTTTACGTAATGAACGTTGAGATTCACTACAGTATCAAAATGCTTGTAATGATAATCGGAACTTTCGGCGTGAGTTGGCTGGTTTACGAATTTCTCATTCGTAGAATTCCATTCTTGCATCCATTCTTTGGGCTGAAAAAAGGTAAGAGCTAATCCCGCTTCGGCGGTCTTCGTCCTCTCCAGTTTTTCTTATTGGCATTGCCAGAACCTGAAGGCTTAGCGGCTTTACCATCAAATGATCGAGTCTTCCGAGGTGGTCTTTGTTGTTGTTTTGGTTTTTCTGGATTGTGTTCCACCAGCGGATAAAGGACATTTTCCGCTACCCTGATTTTCTTCCCAATCAGTTTTTCAATGTCTCTGAGGTATTCTTTCTCGATCGCATCACAGAATGAAATAGCGATTCCATCTGCTCCTGCTCGTCCGGTTCGTCCTATTCGGTGCACGTATGACTCTGGAATGTTTGGCAACTCATAGTTTATCACGAAAGCCAGGTCATCGATATCAATTCCACGGGCGGCAATGTCCGTCGCTACCAATGCCCTGGTCGTTCCTTCTTTGAAATTTTTAAGTGCGCCCTGCCTTGCATTCTGCGATTTATTGCCATGAATGGCCTGAGAATGAATGTCAGATTTGTTTAGAAGTTTGACCACTTTGTCTGCCCCATGTTTGGTGCGGGTGAAGACGAGCACCCGATCCATCTCATTTTCCTTAATCACGTCAATGAGTAGCCTGGTCTTGTTGCCTTTGTCCACAAAGTAGATCGCCTGATTGATCTTGTCAACGGTACTTGACGCAGGAGTAACTTCCACCTTCACAGGATTTGTAAGGATCGTATTTGCAAGCTCTACGATCACAGGAGGCATGGTCGCAGAGAAAAACAACGACTGCCTTTTATGCGGCAATTCTTTGATCACTCTCTTCACATCATGTACGAACCCCATGTCTAGCATTCGGTCGGCTTCATCTAGCACGAAGAACTCAATGTCTTTCAGGCTGATGAAACCTTGACCCATCAAATCGAGCAGACGGCCAGGAGTGGCAATAAGCACATCCAAACCTCTTTTTAATGCTTGCACCTGGCTGTGCTGATTTACTCCGCCGAAGATCACATGATAGGTGAGCGGGGTGTTCTTTCCATAATTTTCAAAACTCTCACCAATCTGAATGGCCAACTCGCGAGTTGGTGTCAAGATCAAACTGCGAATGGATCGGCGACCGCTGGTTGGTTTTCTTCCATCAAGCAGTTGAATAATGGGAATGGCGAATGCAGCCGTTTTGCCTGTGCCTGTTTGGGCACATCCGAGCAAGTCTCTACCCTCCAGTACCAGAGGGATGGCTTTTTCTTGAATGGGAGTAGGGGTGGTGTATCCTTCAGACTTCAGTGCAGAAAGGATGGGATGGATCAGCTTTAAATCGTCGAATGTCATAAGTGGCGCAAGTTACGCCTTAATTGTTGGCAAGAATCAAACTTCCTTATCCATCAGATCCGTGACTACATGATACCTCGGATCATCGATTGAGCTCTCAATAATTCCTTCAAAGACCGGACTTGCTTTCAATAGCAGTGTTTGACATTCGGGGCTCAGATGAGTTAGCTTCAAATGCTTGCCAAGTTCCTGATACTTGATTGCTAAATTGAATATGGCTTCTATTCCAGAGTGGTCAGAAACGCGTGATTCTATGAAGTCAATCTCTACGTTTTCAGGGTCTTCACTCGCATCGAATTTTGCATTGAAAGCCTGAACTGACCCAAAGAAAAGTGGACCCCAGATTTCATAGACTTTAGTGCCGTCTTCTTTAAGATGCTTTCTCGCCCGAATCATTGTTGCATTTTTCCAAGCAAAAACAAGTGCCGACATAATGACACCAGTGATTACTGCAATGGCCAAATCTTGCCATACAGTGATGGCCGAGACCGTAATCAAAACGAAGGCATCTGATTTCGGAATCTTATTTAGAATTCTGAAACTACTCCAAGCGAACGTGCCAATTACCACCATGAACATCACTCCAACTAGCGCGGCGATAGGAATTTGTTCAATAAGCGGAGCTCCAAAAAGGATAAAACACAGAAGTGCCATGGAAGCTACTATTCCTGATAGCCTTCCTCGTCCTCCAGAATTCACATTGATGATGGACTGACCGATCATGGCGCATCCGCCCATTCCACCGAAAAGACCGTTTAGGATATTTGCGCCTCCTTGAGCCAAGCACTCTCTGTTTCCGCTACCACGAGTCTCGGTCATTTCATCAATCAGATTCAATGTCATAAGCGATTCGATCAAACCAACAGCTGCCAATAGGAATGCGGTAGAAAGAATCAACCCCCAATGACCTTCGAGGGTATGGAACACATCAAAGATGCCCGACTGAAAGGATGGGAGTGAACCCTCGAGTCCCGAACCTCCGCCATCCACTATGAATGAACCCACGGTACTCACATTTAGCCCACCGAATATGGTAATAGCCGCTACTACTATTATCCCTATGAGTGCTGCCGGCAATTTCTTTGTCAATTTTGGAAGGAGGAACATGATGGCCATGGTGAGCCCGACCAGACCAAGCATCATGTAAAGTTCGTTTCCTGACAGCCATTCTGCGCTTCCGTTGACTGTACGCTTGAACATTCCCAGTTGGGAAAGGAAGATGACAATGGCCAAACCATTTACGAACCCCATCATCACCGAGTGAGGAATGAGTCGTACGAATTTCCCCAACCTAAAAACCCCAGCAAGAGCTTGGATTCCACCCACGAATAGTAGTGTGATGAATAACCATTGAAGACCAAGATTTTCGATGGGCTGATCTAGGCCAGTCCCAACAATATTTCCTTGCTGAATCAAGTGAACCATCACCACGGCCATGGCCCCAGTAGCCCCCGAAATCATACCAGGCCTTCCACCGAATAGCGAGGTAACAAGGCCCATCATGAAAGCGCCATACAATCCTACGAGCGGATCAATGCCTGCAACAAAAGCAAATGCCACGGCTTCAGGAACCAAGGCGAGTGCCACAGTCAGGCCTGAGAGAATATCATTTTTGGGATTGAATGTAAAGTTTCTGAAGAGTTGTTTCATGATGCCTTTCTATGAAAAAAGTGGCGAAGTTAGGGCTTTTTGTTCTTCCCGTGTGCCCAAGGCATTAAACAAAAAAAAGGCCCGACATGGTCGGGCCTTTTTTTATTTCTTTTTCTTCATCGCTTTGTCGTATTTCTTTTTCTCTTTTTCATAGAATCTGGTGAAGGCACCAGAAACTTGACCGCTCAGATCTTCCACCAGACTGTTTGGGTCGACTTTCTCCTTGTACTCGGACATTTCACTATAGCAGTCTCCTTCAATTTCAAAATCTGAAGAGGCGCCAAATCCTGAGCCGAATGCATTCACGTATTTTAAGGGCTGCTGGGCATTGGTTATTTCTGCAAATTTTGCGTTACCAGCGACAGTATATGTGGTTTTTACCACACCATCACCAGGAAAAAATGTGTACGTGCCAGTTATGGAAAGCAACACGATGATTTTATCAGAAGAGTTCGACCAATCTTGAATTACACCTGTATTGCCCATTACAGTGACTGTTTTGGTTGGGATCGTAGCGAGATCACCAGCAGTGAATTTATCAGTACCGAATGTTTTGTTTAACTCATTCACGACTGTTTGCAGAACCCCATCATAACTATTGCCTAGCTCTTCATCCGCAATGCTAATTGCGTTGCAACTTGCTGGGAGTAGTCCGGTTGTGGTAGGTTTTCGAACTGAAAGTGCACCTGGCATTAGATAAACGGGTACGGATTCAGTAGTTTCGATCATTTCGATTAGGGTTTCATTGCCCGCACCACTTGACAGGTTTTTGGTAGTAAAGCCACAGAGCAGAACTACCAAAATAGGGATTAGGTATTTGGCATTCATGATAGATAAGTTTTGTGTGAACATCTAACTTAACAAAGTTTGAACAAATAGTCAAGAACCTTATCGCTTAATAATCAAAGGCTTATCGTAAACAAACCATTCTGTTAGACTAATTTATTCCTGAAAAATTCAATCGTTCTTTCCCAGGCAAGCTTTGCAGCATCCTCGTCATAGCGAGGTGTGGTGTCATTGTGGAAGCCATGGTTGGCGTCAGGATATATGAAAGCCTCGTAAGTTTTCCTTTGTTTTTTTAGTTCTTCTTCATAGGCAGGCCAGCCAGCATTCACTCGTTCGTCTAATTCGCCAAGGTGAATCTGTAAAGCTGCATTTATGTCGGGAACCAGTTCCAACGGTGGTTGGCCACCGTAGAATGGGACTGAAGCTTTTAGTGTAGGAACTTTCACCGCCATCATGTTGCAGATCCAGCCTCCAAAACAAAATCCAACGACACCCACATTGCCATCACATTCTTCATGTTTCGCTAGATAGTTAAAAGCAGCTATGAAATCTTCCATCATTTCGTCTCGGTCTCTTTTGCGCTGGAGTGCTCGTCCATCGTCATCATTGCCCGGATAGCCACCAAGCGGTGTGAGGGCATCTGGAGCCATTGAAATAAAACCTGCTTGTGCGGCACGCCTACCAACATCAGCAATGTACGGATTAAGTCCCCTGTTTTCATGAACAACTACGATCCCGGGTAGCTTGCCACCGGCTTTTGCGGGACGAGAGAGTTGAGCTTTGATTTTTCCTCCACCTTTAGGGGAATCATAAAAAATATCTTCGGTGTTTAGATCTTGTGCGTCTTTGGGTACTTGAATGTTATCCTCGTAATTGGGCATCATAAAACTCATGAGCATGGAGACTGTGATGCCACCAACGGCATAGGTTGATAATTTCTCCATGAATTCCCTGCGCTCTAGTTTATTATGAGCATAGTCATCGTATAGTTTGAAAACGGCTTGAGGGATGTCTTTTTTACTGAGGTTTTTCATGATGTAGACTTTGGTACTCTTTAAAGTTATGCATGGTTAGAAAAGGCACATCAGGTTTTGACTAATTTATTGCCATTATAGGGAGTGACATATAAAACGGTAGGTTATACGATGAGGTAAAAAATCTAGGGAGTATAAGGGATTACATTCAGGTCCCGCTCAGGCGCTGCAGAGGCGCTTTACAAATCAGACACCTCTTCCCAGTCCCAAAGGCTAGTTAATTGCTCACACCCTTCAATGAATTCTTTGAAAAAGGCCACTTCTTGAAAGGACAGAGTCATTTTTTTCTTGACTTCCCCATTCAAATAATGAAGCGTGTATCCTTCAAACCCGAGCAAGTAATTTTTCACGCTGGATTGAATATCGTAGCTGAAATGAAAATCATCCATAGCGTCTCCAACCAGGAGAAACTCATGTCTATCAAAAATGATCCCGCTTTTGAGTCCAAACCAGAGATTGTAACCGGTGGTGGCTAGCTTGTCTTCAACAGGTCCGATTTGAAACTTCCTGTCTGCTGAGTTTAAACTATCATGTCTACTCCAAATCTCTCTAGGTGAAAGCATCCACTTTTCCCCGATATATTTATTATGCAGGTGCTCTACGATTAATCGCGAATTCAATACGTTTTGTCTTTAGCAGGTTATAGGACAATATTAATATAAAAATTAATTATTCAAAGAAATCATATAATCTTTGGAAAGAAGTGGTCCGTTGCAAGAGGCTGGTTAATTCTCTTACTACCAAGATACTATTTAAATCGTCATCTTATCATGCGGATAGACTGATATCTGCAAACTCTAATGCCCGTCTCTTAGTACCCTCCTGAATCTCCACAAATAGAATCCGGCAAACAGAAAAGTGGCGCTCAATATTATCCCTACAATGCCTAATTGTTCATTCACATGGCTTTCAGGGATGGGTTTTACGAACAGGTTAACCATACTGAGAAGTAATCTTACTAAAGCCCATAGAATGATGAGAATACTCCAAAAGCCAATAACTATAAAAAAAGCCTTTTTGGATTTCGAGAACCCTATTCCGATCATTAATAAAATGGCTATTATAACGAGTAATGGTACGTAACTTCCAATGAAGGCGTATGAGATTCCCTTGATTAGGAAAAAGCCCAATGTCAGCAAAATGAAAGCTCCATATGGCCAGTAGGTCTTCAACTGACCCAGCAGTTCGTTTTGATGGTCTTTCATGGTAGCACAATTTCCTTTATGATTTCTTCAATGATTTCAGTGCAGGAAAGTAAGTAATCGAAATCTACGGTTTCGTACGTGTCAGCGGGTGTATCCTTAAACGGTGTGGAGTCTCGGTGATAATAGCACTCTCCTGCACCAATCGTTGGGTATCCTGCTCGAACGAATGAATCAAAGTCTGTAGAGTTTTTAGTATGACCTTCGGGATTGATCATGATTTGCTTCAGCGACTTTTTTTGTTTCATCGCTACCTTGTTATAGAGATTTGACAAGGATTCTGAGCCCGAAAACGTCTCCATGGCTAAGTCTTTGTCTTCATCCCAACCTACCATATCGAAACAATGGACAGAGTGTATTTTCCACTCCATTTCAAGTAGTAACTGGGCAAAAGCCTTGCTGCCTATCAGCTCTTCTTCCTCCTGATCAAAGAAAACAATCACACTATTTTTTGAGCGCTCCTTTTGCGCAGCAAGCTCCTTCACCACACTATAGATCAAAGCAATGCCAGTTGCATTGTCGATTGCGCCGGGAGCATTTCGTTTCCCAGAGTCGTAATGGGCACCTAAGATCACATATTCTTTACTCTTCGAAGTGGAAGGAAGTATGCCATAGATGTTTGTGCCTTTGAATGGTTCCAAAATCAGGTCAATTGCGGGGTTGAGATTGGGCGACCTGTAATGATGTTCTATGGGATCAATGCCTACGGTGAGCAGGAGATTCTTAAGGTATGAAGCTGATTTTTTTCTCTCTTCTTCAGACCAACGCGCTCCAAGAAGACTTCCATCCGCCAGTTGGGTAGCACCTGAGAGCTGTGCAACAATTCGTTTTTGATACGTTTCCTTGTCTTGTGGAAACGCATCTTGATTAATCAAGATTGGATTTTCCGATGCGCAGGATGCGATGAAGAAAATGCTAAAAAGTAGCCAGACTTGTTTGTTCATATTTGAATGTTCTCGGGAGAATTATAGCTTCATTACTAAAAAGGAACCGACCGGATGAGTCTACGTCAATTATTAGAGAGTAGTTCTATCAGCTCTATCGCACAACTCCACCCAATTGTAAAACCCGCACCACCATGACCGTAATTATGAAAGATATTTTTGTAGATAGAATCAAACTCAAAACGAACGCTACTCCTCCGTGGACGTAAGCCAACCATGACTTCCAGTATTTCTGGAGATTGCTGAATTCCAGTTTCTTTTAATCGGTTCAAAATCAAATAAGTATCCGCCAATTCAGCATCTTCATTCCAATCATTTTCATAATCAGTTCCGCCTACTATGGCGTCTTCGCTTCGGTCAATAATGTAGCTAAGTCCTCCTCTTTTTGTGGACTCAGCGAAAGAAAGCACATTCATTTTTTTGCATCTTAGTATCTGTCCTCGCATAGGATGGAGGTCTTCATCGTTGCAAAGCTGCTTTGCTCCCAAACCCGTGCAATTGAGAACTATTTCATCAAGTTCACTCATTTGCTTCAAACTTGAAATTTCGCCAAGTTCAAAAGAGCCACCATTTGACAGGTATTTTTCAAATAGGTAAGCCATGTAGTAGTGAGGTTCTGCAAGCGGAACTTTAGTGATATGGGCTCTTTCAATCCCTTGGGGTAGTTCAGCTTTTTGAGCCTTACGAACGGTTCCCTTGGGTAGCAGACCTGTCCATTCAGTGTTACTTTCTGGAGTGTAAGAAGTGAGAAATGGTATAAATGAAAGACCCTCCGCAAGACCTACTTGCTGTTCGTATTTATTATATGCCAATGTGGCCCATACATTGGTTTTTTCCTTTGGATGTACTTCAAATGGAAACCAAATGGCTCCAACTTTATGAGACAAGGTTTGGTCAAATCTATCCTTTGAAATAAGCCTTACATGAAAACCAACTTCCTGCAATGAACTTGCAGTGGTCAATCCGATTATGCCTGAACCAATGACTGTAACGGATCGCACCCCGGTGACATTAGTCTTTTTTGGTGGCAGTGAATGTGCCATTAGGCTGGAGGAGTATCAGGTTCAATTTGCCGTCCTTGTTGTCGAATCGTGCTTTGTAGCCATCTAGACCTTTAATTGCAAATTCACTTTCTTTGGTGGCTATCATAGTATACTCGGGTTGGCCGGGAACGAAGAGCATCAGATTGTCACCTTTTAGTGAAACTTTCAATTCAGCACCTCCCAAGACGTATACGCCAACATAGCTTTCAAGCTTCTCTGTACCTACGCTCACTGCGCTAGGAGTTCTGTTAAAAGAAATCGGTTCCAGTGTTGGTTCGAGCTTTATATCCACTGACGCAATGTCACCGATATCATTGGTTTTGAAGTTGAAGTTGATGCCGAGGTTAGAGGTGGTATCCACCTTTTTCTCCTCTACAAAATATGGTTTGAAAATGTCGTAGTGTGTATGGGAGAGGTACGTTTTTCTTCTTGTGAACTGTGCCCAGAGGGAGTCGTTATCATAAGTTATAGTGAAGTCACCATAGCCGAGATGGTTGTATTTCCCCGTGTACTCCACTAAACTGTGCGAAGGTTTGGTATTGGCCACCTTGTTGGATGCAAGGTCTTTCTTAGCTTTTTCAGTTTGTTCAATGACCTTTGTTAATCGCTCTTTGTAATAGCTGACCCAATCCGTTTTTTCAAGCTCTAGTAGTTCATCCGAGATGAGGTTTCTTGCGAGGTTTGGAAGCGCACTTCCGTTCTGGTTGGTAAGAACAATGATTCCAATATCATCTGTTGGGAAGAAACATACATTGGCAGAAAAGCCATCAATATTTCCACCATGCTCCAGCCTGTAGTGACCTTTGTAGGAGGAGATCATCCAGCCATAGCCATAACTGCTTAGGTGCATGTCTGGAAACTTTTCATCCTGAATGCCATTGCCCATCAACATTAACGGGTTGATTGCCTTATTGACAAACGAAGCTGGCAACACCTGTCTGTCGTTGTACTTTCCTTCGTTTAGCCAAATTTTCACCCAGTTGGCCATTTCTTTTACACTGCTATTGATACTACCAGCAGGACTGATGGCCGCAATGTTGTAGTAAGGCATCACCTTACTCGTCTTGAAATCCTGTAAAGCATATCCTCTAGAAATATTGGTCTGCGTTTCCAGTTCTGCAATGCTCACATTTGATGTGGACATGTCCAATGGTTTGAAGAATCGTTCCTTGATGTTGTCTTCCCAACTTTTTCCGGTCAGCTTTTCGGTGATCACTCCTTGAGCCAAGTACATGAAATTGTTATAATACCACTGCTCTCGCATGCCCGTGAAAGGCTCGTGGTATTTGACTCTGGCAATTAGGCTGTCCTTACTATCGGAGGGAAAAAGATACCAGGAGAAGTCATGCCGTGGCAAACCCGTGCGATGACTTATCATATCCAATATGGTAACTTCAGTGTTTAACTCATCATTGTAGAACTCCAGATTTGGTAAGTATTTCCTTGGGCTATCGGTGAATTTCAGTCCCTTCTCTTCCTCCATGATACCAAGCAATGCTACAGTAAATGCCTTGGAAGAGGAGCCGATGGCATAGAGGGTGTTCTCGTCCGCTTTGAGATCTTTATTTAAATCCCGATAACCAAATCCTTTGGCATAAATTATTTCGCTTCCCTTTACTATTGCTACAGAGAAGCCGACGGTTTTGGTTGCTACTTGAAGTTCTTGCAATTGTTTATCCAGCTTACTCAAGCTGGACTGACCGAAAGCGAACAATGTGATAATTGTTAGGAGGAGGGAGATTAGGTGCCGCATTTTAGATTATTTTGGAATCCTTTGGTATGACTAAGATACTCAGTGATTTTTTCTTCGAGGGGACTTTCAAGTGCAAAAAAAAGGCTCCTTAAGGAGCCTTTTTAAATAGATTTTGAAGCGAATTATCTCTTAGTCATTTCTTTGTAATCACGCTCAGTAGCGCCTGTGTAGACTTGTCTCGGTCTTCCGATTGGCTCATGATTTTCTCGCATTTCCTTCCACTGAGCAATCCAGCCTGGGAGTCTTCCAAGTGCAAACATCACCGTGAACATGTCGGTAGGGATACCCAATGCACGGTAAATGATACCACTGTAGAAATCCACGTTTGGATACAATTTTCTATCCACGAAGTAGGGATCATTCAGGGCTTCTTCTTCGAGTCCCTTGGCAATATCTAAAATAGGGTCAACCACTCCTAGCTTGCTGAGCACATCGTCAGCGGCTTTCTTAATGATCTTAGCTCTTGGGTCGAAGTTTTTGTACACTCTGTGCCCAAAGCCCATCAATCTGAAAGGATCGTCTTTGTCTTTCGCCTTGGCCATCCACTTTTTGGTATCTCCACCATCCGCTTTGATTGCCTCCAACATTTCAATTACCGCTTGATTAGCCCCTCCATGAAGAGGTCCCCAAAGGGCGTTGATTCCGGCAGAAATGGATGCATACAAACTAGCATGAGATGAACCCACAATTCTCACCGTTGAGGTGGAGCAGTTTTGCTCGTGATCTGCGTGCAGAATCAAGAGCTGATCCAGTGCTTTGGCTATGACTGGGTCTGGCTGATATTCCGAAGAGGGCAAGCCAAACATCATATTGAGGAAGTTTCCACAATAATCCAATTTGTTGTTCGGGTACATCACTGGATGACCAATCTTTTTCTTATAAGCCCAAGCGGCAAATGTTGGCATTTTGGCTAGCAACCGAATGATGCCAAGGTTGACACTATCTGGCGATCCGTCTGGGTCTAGGCTTAATGGGTAAAAGGCTGTTTGGGCCGTAACCAATGAACTCAAAACCCCCATTGGGTGGGCGATAGATGGAAAACCATCCAGAATCTTCTTGATATCCTCATTGACCAACGTATGCTGAGTAATAGACTTTTTGAATCCGTCTAACTGCTCAGTGGTAGGGAGTTCTCCATATATCAGAAGATAGCTAACCTCCAGAAAGGTTGACTTTTCGGCCAGTTGTTCTATTGGATAACCACGGTAACGTAAAATACCTTTTTCACCATCGAGGAAGGTGATGGCGCTAGTGGTGGACCCTGTGTTTTTAAATCCCGGATCGATGGTGATAATTCCCGATTGTCCTCTTAGAGAACTTATATCAATGGCTTTTTCATCTTCTGTCCCGACTGTAGTAGGGAGTTCATATGATTTTCCATCGACGGTTATGGTTGCTGTTTGAGACATCTGTTTATTTCAAATTATACGTTCAAGAAGTGTAGCGAATTTATTGATTTTAAGACGATTTATCCCTTAGTTTCCTCCCAAAATCAAAGGAAGTCCATCTTTTCCGCTTCCAACAATTACTACTTTAGAATTGGGTGATTTAGACAGCTCGGTAGTAGCCTCAATGCCTCTCATTTTCAAAAGTTCATCTGTTAAACTGCTATTGATGATTTTGTTGGCTGCTGCTTCTCCTTCTGCCGCAATTCGCTTTCTCTCCGCTTCACTTTTTTCACGATCTAGTCGGAATTCGTAAGCTAGCGCCTCTTGCTCTTGCTTCAATTTGTTTTCAATCGCCGCTTTGATCTGCTCAGGCAGTCGAATCGAGCGGATAAGAAGACTTTTCATTTCCACTTCGTTACCCGGAGCTCCGAGCACCAACCGATTTTCTTCTTTAATGGCTGCTTCCACTTCAGGTCGCTTGGTTGAATAGATTTCCTCAGCAGTGTATCGTCCCATTACTTGACGAACCGTAGATCGAGTTTCAGGAATGACCAAACGATTCATGTAATCACCTCTGAAATTTTCCTGAATTTCGCCGATCTTATCAAACTTGGGATGGAATCTCACCGTCACATCCACCGTGATGTTCAGTCCATTTTTGTCCAAAACGTCCATGTTTTCCTCGATAGTTTGCTCAGAAACTTCGTACATATACGCATCGTTCCAAGGTGCTTTCATGTTCCATCCTGGCTGAATTATTTTGTCTTTTTCGAGTGTTCCGGATAATGATTTGAATAATACGGCACGTTCGTGTGCTTCCACTCTGTAGAATATTCGGCTACCGGCCGTCAGAAGAACGACGAAAACGGCGATACCGATAAATAGCATAAATCTTGTCTTATTGTCCATGTCTTTTGTGAATTAAAATGTATTGAGTTTGGTTGAATAACCCTACCAAAAAGGCTTTAGTTCAGCAAGTTAGTCGTTATTATACTCTGGCCGCTGAGGGGCGAAAATATCAAGAATTTTGCAATCTGTGATAGCTCTTCCCGAATGAACTGCGTTTGAAGGCACTACTGCAACCGAGCCGGGCTCATAGACTTCCGTGACGCCATCAATTGTTAGTTCGAACTTGCCTTCAAGTACGTGAGAAGTCTGAATGTTCACGTGTGAGTGTTCGGGTAATTCGGAACCTGCCTTGACGTCCCAGTTGGCTATGGTAAATAGATCCGTGTGCACGAATGTCCCAGTAAAACCGGGGATCATTTCTTTTGGATTGATTTCGCTTAGGTTGATTTTCATGTGGTAACAGTAAGGCTTGCCATTTTGTGACAAGCCTTGATTCTTTTTAGTCTTTGATTTCTTCGTAATCCTTAAAAGGGGAGGTGTCGAGTTTTTCTACTTCTTCTCTGAACTTTGGCCATTCTTCACTGAAGTAGCCATTCACCAAATCGAGTGCCTTGGCGAACTCTTCTTCGAATTTCGTGATGAGCTTGTTCTCCGTGTCGCCCGGGGCATGAAGTGCATTGGAGACATATCTGTAGGCACCAAAATAACGAGTGTTAATGTTTTCGTCAGAATTTCGGGTGATGCCTTGTCGATCGTCTTCTTTGCCAACGAATACTTCGAGAATTGAATTCAGCGAATCGATGGTGGTTTTGCAAAGCTCCAACTGATCTTTGAAACCTTCTTTGTCTTTTTCCTTCAGGTCACCTTGGATGCCCTTGGCAATTTTGATAGCCTCCTTCAGTCGATCGACTGCCTTCACACCTAAAGCTGCTTTCGCCTCGAGTGATTTCATTGCATCGTATTTGGCCTTAATAGCCGCGTTGGAAAGTTCGATTCTTGGGTCATACTTCACTTCCACATTTGTGGAGTCTTTTTTATCGCCATAGGTGAATCTCACCTTGTATGTTCCAGGCAGTACGGTGACTCCTCCTGGCTCTCGATTTCCTCTGTTTTCTCCTCTTCGCATTCTATCCACACCTTTTTCCTCCATGCCCCAATATGTACGATGAAGTCCATTTTCTTCGGGGCTTTTGTTTTTGAGGGTGCGAATGACCTCATTGCCCTTCAAAATTTCAATGGTCAGGGAATCATATGAGACCTTTTCTTCATCTTTAGTCTCATCCGTCTTTTCGGGTTCGGCCTCTTTCTTTTTCTTCTTTTTACCGGAATCTGTAGTTTCCTCTTTTTTCTTCTCTTCCGGTTTGTTGATAATATAGGTCAACATGGCTCCATCTTGACGATTCTCACCATTAAAGAGTGCATCTCCACCAAAACGTGAGCCTTTGGGCTGTTGAGTAGAGCTTACGTAGGCGACAGGTGGAGAGAATATTTTTAGGGTCTGCTTCAATGTACCGGCCCCTGATCTTGCCAGTTCTCGTAGCGGACGAATATCGTCGAGTACCCAGATGGCACGTCCGAAGGTCCCAATAACTAAATCGTGTTCTCTCGGGTGAATGACCAAATCATAGGCATTGGTGGTAGGGAAATTCTCGGCATCCCATTTCGTCCAGTTTGCTCCTGCATCAATACTTACATATAGTCCGTCATCCGTTCCAAGGAAAAGCAAACGGCTTTCTTCCGGGTCTTCAATAATTGAAAGGGCATAGCTCGAAGCATCACCTCCGTCTACTATTCTCTCCCAGGTTTGCCCGAAATCCCTTGTCCGGTACGCATAAGGTGTGTAGTTGAATCGTCTATAATCGTTGGCCACCAAAAGTGCTTCCCCTGCTTTTTTATTCGATGGTTTTATCTGAGTGATCCATGATCCTCTCGGCAGGCCAGTGATATTGGCGGCAACATTTGTCCAGCTTTTGCCACCGTCTTTGGTCACTTGTACATTTCCATCGTCCGTGCCTACCCAGATAAGGTCTTTTTGTACAGATGATGGCTCAATGACGATGACTGTGCAATAATTTTCAGCTCCCGTGGCATCTAGCGTAAGTCCGCCACTTTCACCTTGTTTTTGTTTTTCAGGATCGTTGGTGGTGAGGTCTGGGGAAATGATTTCCCAGTTTTGACCACCATCAGTGCTCTTGTGGACGAATTGGCTCCCAAAGAAAATGGTTTTAGGATCGAATGGGTCTCGGTTCATCCCCACATTCCAGTTGAAACGAAGCTCCACATCTCCATCGGGGTAGGTTGGGCGAACTGTCTCGTTGTATCCAGAGACTCGATCATAAATAGCCGCATATCCTTGCTGAGAAGTTGAGATACCATATCGTGAATTCTCAGGGTCAGGAAGTACATCGAATCCGTCACCGAAAGATATTTCTTGCCAATAGTGATTTCTGATGCCTTGCGCCTTCCAGACGTAAGCTGGGCCAGCCCAAGAGCCATTGTCCTGCATGCCACCGTACACATTGTAAGGAATTTCATTGTCCACATTGATGTGGTAGAACTGACCAACCGGCAGATTGTCAACGAATTGCCAGGTTTCACCACGATCCCTGGTGATGTTCAATCCTCCGTCGTTACCATCCAGCATGAAGTCGGGATTGGTCGGGTGAATGTACCAGGCGTGATGATCCGGGTGAATGCCATTCGATACGCCATAGGCTGGCATCAATGAGCTGAAGGATTTGCCTCCGTCTATGCTCACATTCACGTACGTGAAGATGCTGTACACCCTGTTTTCATTGATGGGGTCGACATAGATTTCGGCGTAGTAGAAGGGTCGGTTGCCGATATCATTGCCGTCGTTGATTTTTTTCCATTTGAAGCCACCGTCATCAGATCGGTAGAGGGCATTTTTCTTGGATTCAACCAATGCATAAATCACATTGGGTCTCGACTGTGAAATGGCTAAGCCGATTCTGCCCAATTCACCCTTCGGTAAACCATCCTCGTCTGTTCTTTGCTCCCAAGTGTCACCACCATCGAAAGTGATATAAATCCCCGAGCCGGGACCTCCCGATTTGAAAAACCAAGGGTCTCGCTTGTGTTCCCACATAGCCACAACTAGTTTATTTGGGTTGGTGGGGTCCATGACCATCTCTGCTACTCCTGTGCGGATGTTGTTGAAAAGAATTCTGTTCCAAGTTTTCCCACCATCGGTTGTTTTGTAAACTCCTCGCTCCTCGTGCTCACCCCATGGTGATCCGATGGCTCCCACGTACACGGTATTTGGGTCATCAGGATGAATGATGATACGGTGAATGTGACGTGTTTTTTCAAGTCCCATTTTTTTCCATGTCTTGCCTGCATCCAATGATCGATAGACCCCATCGCCACCGTTTAGGGAGTTTCTAGGATTGCCTTCTCCTGTGCCCACCCAGATTACTGAGGGGTTAGATTGCTGGATCGCAATGGCGCCAATGGAGGCAGTAGTCTGATCATTGAAAATAGGTTCCCATTTGATTCCGCCGCTTGTAGATTTCCAAACTCCTCCGGAGGCAGCTCCGGCATAGATGATGTCTGGATTGTCGGTAACAACATCAATAGCAGTGATTCTGCCGGACATTCCGGCTGGGCCTATGCTCCTTGGTTTAAGATTTTTTAAGGGCTCCATGTCTAGCTTTTGGCTGAAACCTAGGAGTGCCACGAAACAGAAAAATAGTGTCAGGTTAGTTTTCATATTATGTTGAATATTGTATGCCAACTTAATCAATTTACAAGAGAAGATTGATCAACTTTTTATGAACAACATGGAGCAGGGATTAAAGGCAATACTGTTTGATTTGGGAGGAGTCATTATTGACCTTCACTATGAGAGGACGGCAAGTCAGCTAGCGGCAAGGGCAGGAATTTCAATGGAGGAAATAGGGGATTTGCTGGTGACGTCCGATGTGCTTCAAAGATTTGAGGTAGGGGGAATGAGTGAGGAGGAGTTTCGACTGGAAATGTGCGATATTCTACATATCAAATTGGAAACTGGGGAGTTTGAATCCATTTGGAATGCGCTGCTTGGAGAGATTTCTAGCCAAAGAATTGACGCCATTAAAGAGTTGAACTTAAAAACCCTGATTTTGAGCAATACCAATTCAATTCACGAAAGAGCTTTTAATGAGATACTTTTCCAATCTCACGAAATAGCGACTTTGCATGAGCTGGTGGATAGGGTTTATTTTTCTCATGAGGTGGGAATGAGAAAGCCCAATGGTGAGATTTACGAAATAGTGATCGCTGATCAAAAGATGAGACCGGATGAAATCCTGTTTATCGACGATAGAGCCGACAATATTGAAGCTGCCAAGAAACTTGGGTTTCGGGTTTTTCAGAATATGGAAATTGACAATTGGCTTCAGCTCCCGATGATCAACTCTTGAGCCTATCAGGCAGGCGCTAAGGTTTTTTCTTCACCATTCAAGAAAATGGTCAGCGCTTCGGCTCCAGTATTCTGGATAATGGTTCCCTTCTTGGTCACTTTGATTTCAAGAAGTCTTCCTTTAAATCCTATTTTGAAACTGTAGCCGTCCCAATTCTTTGGAAGTATCGGATTGAAATGAAGTTGGCCATTGCGCACCCGCATTCCACCAAAACCTTTCACCACAGACATCCAGGTGCCGGCCATACTTGTGGTGTGGCAGCCTTCTTCTGTGTCATTGTTATAATCATCCAAATCCAATCGTGCGGAGCGCGAATACATCTCATAAGCTTTTTCTTCGTAACCAAGCTTGGCAGCCAAGATGGAATGAACACATGGGGAGAGGGAAGACTCGTGAACTGTGATGGGTTCGTAGAAGTCAAAGTTTCTCTTTATGGTGTCCTGGTCAAATTCATCTTCAAAAAGATAAATTCCCTGAAGTGTGTCGGCTTGCTTGATGTAGCAAGATCTTAAAATTCTATCCCAAGACCACTTTTGGTTGAGCGGACGCTGAGATTGATCGAGTTTACTGATCGGCAGAATCTCCTTGTCAAGGAATCCGTCTTGTTGTAAGAAAATGCCACGCTTCTCATCTTCTGGCAGGTACAGCCTTGAGGTAATGTCCTTCCACTTTGCCACCTCATCCTTTTCGTTGAATGAAATTTTGCTCACCAATGCGTCGTACTTTTTGGTATCTGTAGACTTCACATAGGCAATCGCTTCTTGCGTGTATTTCAGTGTCCAATCAGCTATCTTCAGGGTGTACCAATTGTTGTTCACGTTGTTTTCGTACTCGTTTGGCCCGGTCACGCCGAGCATCACGTACTTACCTTTTTCTTCTGAGAAGTTTACACGCTGTGCCCAGAATCTTGAAATCGCAATAAGCACTTCAAGGCCGTATTCGGTGAGGTAATCCTTGTCATCGGTGTAATTGATGTAGTCGAAAATGGCGTACGCTATGGCACCATTTCTATGAATTTCTTCGAATGTGATTTCCCACTCATTGTGACATTCTTCGCCGTTCATCGTCACCATTGGGTACAGAGCAGCCCCGTTCGTGAAGCCTAACTTCTGCGCATTTTCAATTGCCTTTTGTAAATGCTTGTATCGGTAGACGAGCAGGTTTCTGGCGACTTGCTGCGGTGCGGTACTCAGATAGAAGGGGAGGCAGTATGCCTCAGTATCCCAATAGGTACTTCCTCCATACTTCTCACCTGTGAATCCTTTAGGCCCGATGTTCAAACGCTCATCTTCTCCTGTGTAGGTTTGATGAAGCTGGAAAATATTGAATCGAATACCCTGCTGAGCCGAAACGTCTCCATCGATGAGAATGTCTCCACCTTCCCATTTTTTACCCCACGCGTCGGCTTGCTCTTCGGACATTAGGTCGAAACCCTTCTCCATGGCCTTTCCAAGTTCCTGCTCACAAACGGTGCTCAGTTGGTCTTTTGGTACGTTTTGAGAAGAAATGTTTGCTGCGTATTTGCAAAGCACTATTTCGTCTCCTGCCTGAAATTTTATCGTGACAGTATTGGAGACGTACTTGTCTTTCTCGCTTGTTTCCGCTTGAAAATTTATGGATTCTTCGTTCTTGAAGATTTCATATTGCATACCTGTGCATACCTGAAAAGCTGTTTTCTTGGTTTCTGCAATGACCCATCCTAACCCATTTTCAGCTTTTTTATCAACGTCAATCCAAAATTTCTCATCGTAGTTGGAATCTTCGTTGACGACATCCGCATCCACATAAGGAGTGAGAGTTACTGTGCCGTCAAAGTCCGGCTTTAGCGAATAGAGAATGGCTCCAATGTTGTCGTCTACAATGCTGCAAAAACGTTTTGAAAACAGGTCGAGCTTACCTTGCTTCAGGTTTATCGTAGCATTTCGCTCCAAGTACCCTTCGCGCATGTTCAGTTCACGTCGAAATTCAGCCACTTCGCATTTGGCGAAATCAAGCTCCTCTTCCCCAAATTTCACGTCGATACCAATCCAATTGGCTGCATTCAAGACCTTAGCAAAATACTCTGGATACCCATTTTTCCACCAGCCAACACGCGTCTTATCTGGGTAGTAAACCCCCGCTACATAATTCCCCTGAAGGGTTTCACCGCTATATTTTTCTTCGAAATTGGCACGCTGACCGAATCGCCCGTTTCCAATGCTGAATATGCTTTCAGATACTTTGTGTACGTGCGGGTTGAAGCCTTCTTCGATAATGCTCCATTCGTCGTGCTTGATGTAGTCTTTCATATCTGAGTGTTTTTTTTAGTGAAACAAATCACTGAATTTTTCTAAATCTAATTCTTCAAAAGATGAAATCACATAGTCCGCATCTTTTAGTGTGGTTTTGTCGCCTACGCCTACGCATCTCATCCCGGCTCTCTTTGCCGCTTCAATGCCTGCGAGGGCATCTTCAAATACAATGCAATTTTCTGGTTCTTCATTCAAAGCTTCTGCTGCTTTTAAGAAAATGTCTGGATTTGGTTTTGCAATGGACACATCATTGCCATCCTTGTGGGCATCAAACAGATCGTCAAGTTCAAGCTTCGCAATAATCGAACGTGCATTTTTACTTGATGAAGCAATAGATGATGTAATGCCACTTGCTTTTAAAGATTGAAGGAACTTGACCACTCCGGGTAGGGCATCTGATGGTCGAAGGTCTTCCAAGTACTCAAGGTACCACTGGTTCTTTTGAGTCATTAGACGTTCTTTCTCTGCCTCACCTAACTCTCGATCACCAAGCTTGAGAATGTGAGCCAATGATCCGACCCTGCTTACACCTTTTAGCTGCTCATTGTCCTTTTCTGTAAAGGGAATGTCAAGCTCATCAGCGAGTCGCTTCCAAGCAAGAAAATGGTAATGGTTAGTTTCTACGATGACACCATCGAGATCAAAAATGCAGGCTTTTATAGAGGGCAAGGTGTGTATAGGATTGGTAAGTGGCGCAAATAACGATCGGAATAATTGACATGAGCAAGTGCTTTCCAGACTAATTAACTAAATCATTGATCGTCAACGTTTTCGGCATAAGTGGCTGCAATAATTGCGTCAGTTTCTTTCCGAGATTTGAACACATCGAAGGTTCTTCCTTGAGTTCTTTGAGCCCCCAAGGCATTGGCGTATTGCATGGCTCGGATGTAATCTGTGCCATCCTCCAATAATCCAAATCCCAAGCCTCCCGCAAAGGAGTCACCGCAACCCGTGGTATCGACAACATTATCGACCCATACGGATCTGACAAATTCATGAGAGATATTGCCATCTGCTTTGGTGAACACCACACAACCGCGATCATCCAACGTGACAATGAGTGCTTTGACGCCACGATCCAAAACGTGCTTGGCAAATTCTTCCAGATGATCCTGACTGTCTACATCAAAATTTTCTAGCTCTTCAGTTGTATACTCTTTTTTGAACCAGCAGGCATTGGACTCTTCAAGGTTCATCTTGAGCACGTCGATGAATGGAAGCCAAACATCTCTGTCTGCCCAAAATCGTATCACTCGATCGCCGTGAATGGTTAAACTATTGGTTGGCCCGTGTGCATCAAAAATGATGACTCCTTTACTATTTTCTTTTATGTATCGGATGGTTTCATAAGGAATTTCAAAGTCCGTAATTGGCACGCACACGAATACATCACAATGTAGAATCCCCTCTACATCAGCGGGGAGAATGGGATTCATCAGGCCGGTCTGTTTTTCAAGTCGCTTGTTTTGATCTACGAAAGTGAGGCTGATGATGTCACCCATGTCGGCATCCGATCGGATGAAATCGAGATTCACATTCTTGTAAGGCTTCAAAATTTCATTGATTGGCTCATGATCAGATTTTCTTACATGAGTAACCGGATAGACGGTCCCTTGGTCTTCTAATAATTTGGAGATTGCGATTACAGGATTATTGACACCTCCATACTTTTCAATAACCTCACCTTTGTGTGTAGTGATGTGGTCTCTTGGAATGGGTCCGAGCACCGCGATATTGAATTTACTCATAGGTCGTGGTTATGGTTAAAACTGGCCTTTATGTTTTAGTGCTTGCTCTATGTGTGCCAAATGGTGTTGGCAATGCCAAGCATAGATGGCGAGATTCATTTTTAAGTTAACTTTTTTTCCATGTTCCGGATGAATGAAGGCTCTATTAAAATCTTCGTCAGCTAGATTTTTCATTAAAAAAACCCATTTGGTATGAAGTGCGGAGAGGAAATTTAATGAAACAGAAATGTCATCTTCCAGCGAGTCCGGCAGCATAGCCCAGTCGGCCTCTTGGTATGCTTTGATGGTAGGAGTGTCTTCAGTTAGCGTCCATTTGAAACGAACCAGACTGTTCATGTGGCTGTCAGCACAATGATGAACAACCTGCTTCACAGTCCAGCCTTCAGGTCGATAACGATAATTCAATTCTTGAGCAGTGAGGTTTTCCGTCAGGCGTTTAATTTTTAATGGAAATTCTTCTATGATGGAAATGAAGTCCGAAATGACTTTTTGATCGAATGACTCTGGCCGATGAAATTTTCCGATCGGATATTTTAATGCTTCAATATCCATGACTATTCATTCGAAACGAAAATTAAATATTGCCATGGAGACAGCACTAGTGGATCACTGCCAAGCGTAAATTTCTCTTTGGTGAAGTAATCCGTGTAAGTGCCCGAAACGGAAGTATCGGTAAGATTTAAAGCCTGATTTTTATCCGAGAAGTTCAGGATCCCGATGACCTGATTGCCCTCTTTTTCACGTTTGAATGCATAAATCCAATCGTCACTGTTGATGCGCACCGGAGTGCCACCGAACTGCCCTGCCCACAACGCCTCATTCTCTTTATGAAGACTGACAAGGGATTTGTAAAAGGGCTGAAGCTTTAGTGGGTCGCTCCAATTAATCGTGTCTTTTTCGAAGAACTTCAGTCGCTCGTCTAGCCCGACTTCCTGTCCAGAGTAGAGCATCGGAATGCCATAAGCTGTGAAGATGAACGTAGCGAACGTTTGATGTCCCTCTCCGTATCGTTCGAATACTGTACCGTTCCATGAGTTTTCGTCGTGGTTGGTAGCGATCGTCATCCGAAAAGGTTCTCGACCGTATTCGTGCATTTCGTCCCTCAAATACTGCTCTATGTCATGTGCATTTTTCTCTCCCTTGGCTACTTCATTTTGCAGGTGCATAAGTGGCCAAGCGTAGGTTATGTGAAATTCCTTATGCATTCTCGCTCCGTCCCATTCGGCAAGCCACAGCAGGTCTTTTAATGGTTCGAGTTCTCGAGTGGCTTCTTCCCAGAAAAAGAGCGGAATCTCATGTGCTGCATGATCTTGTCTGAACCCATCTATGTCAAACTCCGTCACCCAGTATTTCATTGAAGCGATCATAGAATCGCGAGTGCCTTCGTTGTAGTGATTCAGCAGCGCAATGTCTGTCCAGTCCGCCTCGTAAGTGATATTTCCATTTTCGTCCTTTGTGTAAAAGTCGGGGTTAGACTCAATCCAAGGGTGATCCCAGCCGGTGTGATTTGGCACCCAATCTAGAATCACGTACATGCCCAAGTCATGAATTTTGTTCACCAGATTTTGGAAATCCTCGTCTGTCCCAAATTCAGGATTTACCGCTTTGTAATCTCCCACGGCATAGTAGCTGCCAAGTGGTCCTTTTCTATTTTTCTCTGAGATGGGGTTAATGGGCATGAGCCAAAGAACTTCAACACCCAGATCTTTTAATCTGGGAAGATCTTCTGCGAAGGCATTGAAGGTTCCTTCGGGCGTGTGTTGCCTAATGTTTACCTCATAAATAGTGGAACCGGCAATTTTACCAGGGTATGAATCGGCAGGTGCCAATACAAATTCATTGATGTCAGAATTGTTATCAGATGTAGGCTGGCTGCAGCTAAAAACCAGAAGGCTGGCTAGGGCCAAAAGATTGAGCTTTTTCATGATGTTTTGGTTAAGGCTATGGCTAATATAATGGTCGTTTGATGGAATTAATTCATTTTAACGAGATTGCTAGGTATTAGTAGTTTATCAAACGATTGCATTGATATGAAACATTTAGTCACCGTAATTCTTTTTTCCATTTTCACTTTTTGTGAGGGACAAACCTTAGCAGAGAAGCTAGGCTATCCTGCGGATGCAAAGCTGCTAATCATACACGCTGATGACGCAGGCGTGAGCCACTCGGAGAACATGGCCACCATCCGAGCCATGGAAGAGGGTATGGTCAATTCTGCGAGCATCATGGTTCCTTGTCCTTGGTTTCTGGAGATTGCCAGATACGCTGTGGAAAATGGAGATAAGGATTTTGGGTTGCACCTTACTCTCACTAGCGAATGGAAACATTACAAATGGGGACCGGTGACTCTCTCAGAAGAAGTGAAAAGTTTAGTCAATGAAAAGGGATATTTCTATGCCGAAACGGACACTATGGGGGTGCAGGCATCTGTAGATGCGGTTCGGATGGAGCTTACCAATCAAATAGAAAAGGCGCTACTCTTTGGAATAGATGTGACGCACTTTGATGCACACATGTTTGGGGCTATGAGACCAAAGTTTCTCTCTACCTATGTGCAGCTAGGTCGAAATTATCAAGTTCCTGTTTTGCTTACCAAGGAGCAGGTGGAATATTTGGACCTTCCTTTGGTGGAATCGGATGTGGTCGTGGATGCGTTGCTCTTTTCCATGCCGGAGCATCTGGACGGAGATTTTGATGCCTTCTATTCAGAAACGTTGATGAACCTCAAGCCCGGACTGAATTGTCTTCTTCTTCATGCCGCTTTTGACGACACGGAGATGAATGCCGTCACGAAGGATCACCCGGACTGGGGTGCGGCTTGGAGACAGGCCGATTTTGATTTTTTCTCAAGTGAGAAATGTAAGAAGCTACTGGAGGAGAATGCTATTCAATTGGTGACTTGGCGTGAGATCAGGGATAAGGTGGTGAGGAAGTGAGCATTCTCAGCTTTCACCTAATCCGAAGGTGTCGTTGTAGTAGTTGAATAGCAGAATCAAATCTCGCTCCAGGTCAAGATTAAAAGCCATGGAAAAAGCATAGTCTCTCATTTCCTTTTTGTATTTGCCAAATACATTGAATATGGATTTTTCGGAAGGCAATTTGAAAGCTTGATCGTCCAATTCAATATAAAATTGTCCCGCCTCTTTTTCGTCTTTGTATAACTCGCCTGCATATCTGAGGAGTACCACAGGCCCATCTGTCAACCTTTGAAACAAGAAGTAATCGCCTTGGTTTTCTATTTTGACTGAATGGTAGGTTATCATCTGGTAGCCGTCTTCTAGCAAAACCTTATCTATATCTCGGGCATAGAGTTGTCGCATGGAGCGATCAGAGACGAAACTGACTGACTGCCAATTGTTGTCGAGTACGATCTGCCCCACCAATGAATCATTGGACTTGGTCAAAATTGACCCAGGCAATTTTTTGCTGAGATCATAACTCTGCCCCTTGAGGGTAAGGGCAAGTAGGACAAAAGTTGCGGCCGAAAGTAAGTGGAAAGGCATATCTGAATAAGCTGGTACGGCGAAGTAACTGTCCGATTTTGGATGGAGTGGTCTCGGAAAAGTGGTTTAACAAAAAGATGACCTGCGCTTTCATTTGGCGTATCAATTGATGCAGTTTATCAACTGGCTGTTAATTCTCAATCAACCGTATTGTTCTTCTTATCTTCGCCACATGAGCGAAAACCGGCGTAAGCTTCTTCATATTGGACTTTTCATTTTGACCTTCTTCACCACCACCATGGCAGGGGTAGAGTGGGGTTGGAGTCGATTTTTGTTTTGGGGCGAAACCACCATTTCTTGGCAGGATTTCTATTGGGGACTCCAGTTTTCTATTCCCTTTCTGCTCATTTTATCGGTGCACGAGTTTGGGCACTACTTCACGGCGCAGTGTCACAAAATCAAGGTGACCCTGCCGTACTACATCCCGTTCTGGTTTGGATTTATTATCCCGTTTCCATCGCTTGGGACAATGGGTGCTTTCATCAGAATCAAGGATGCTATCATGAGTCGCAAGCACTATTTTGATGTGGGCATCTCTGGTCCAATAGCCGGATTCGTGGTAGCGATCGCCGTGCTTTGGTATGGCTTCACTCACTTGCCTGAGACGGAGTTCATCTATGAGGTTCATCCGGAGTATGAGGTGCTCGGGCCAAATTTCGAAGAGAAAATGGTAGGGCTCGACACGGTCATTTATAAGGAGGATATGAACCCTGATCGATACAATTACCAGATCAGCGGTGATTCGGTGCAAATCGGCTTGGGCTCGCTGTACTTTGGGGATAATCTGCTGATGATGGCCGGTAGAAAGTACCTCGCGCCAGATGATCGATATGTGCCGGGACCAAAAGAATTGATGCACTATCCGTGGTTGTTGGCAGGCTATCTCGCCTTGTTTTTCACTGCCTTGAATTTGCTTCCCATTGGCCAGCTAGATGGGGGCCATGTGGTTTTTGGATTATTGGGAGAAACGTGGCATAAGCGAATTTCCAGCGTTCTTTTCACCCTTTTGATCTTCTATTCGGGACTCGGCTGGGTGAAAATGCAAGATTTGGCGAACGACTCCACCGAAGGCATGCTGAGCTTTTTGTTTCAGGTCATTGTGTACATGTACATCGTGTATATCTGCACTTTTTCCATGATCAAGCTCAAGCGAGACCGATGGATGTTTGCAGCCATCATGCTGGCTGTGCAGTTTATGCTCTCGTCATTTTTGGGCTGGCAGGGATACCAAGGGTGGTTGCTTTTTGCGGTGCTTCTTGGACGGGTCGTCGGGATTCAGCATCCACCGGTGATGGACAATCGGGAGCTTTCGAACCCTCGAAAAATTCTTGGCTGGATAGCGCTGGTCATTTTTGTCCTGTGCTTCACCCCACGCCCCATGGTGATGGAGATCATCACTCCTTGATCAGGCGGAAGGTCTCTGATGATCCATTCGACTTGACTACTTGAAGCACGTAAAGGCCTGGTGTAAGACGGCTGATGTCATGGCGAGGAAGTCGGTCTTCCTTTTGTAGCAATTGCCCTGTCATTGACCACACCCGAATTTCCTTGTACTCTTCGGAGATTTGAATCAAACCCGTGGTAGGATTGGGGTACACCGACAGGCTGGACACCTTTTTATTCCCAAGTACCAATTCTCCAAGCGGCCGAAAGACTGGCCTGATCATCATGATTCCGTTTGCTCCTTCATTGGGTAGCCAAATTCCGTCTTGGAGGTAGTACATTTTTTCTTTTGCATCAAGATTGGATCTGTCCAAACCAATAGGCAGGAAATCATTCGTATCCTGCTTGTAGCCGATAAAAATGGTGTCCTTGACGATGATGGGACTTGCGAACTGAACTCTGATGAACTGATTCAGGTCCTCGGCCTTGATGGTGTACTTTACAGACCCCAATGGATCGGTTCCATCCAGTTCCTTCCAAACTTTTAGAGATAGTGTTTTGTCAGCTGAGCTGTTGCTTGTTTTTGGAAAAAAAACATCAATATGAGTCAGTGTGTCCTGCTCACCAATGATGAACTCAATGGCTACCGAACCTTGATTTCTTACTCCTGCCGAGAACTCGGCATTGCCATCATCATAGGCATAGTAGTCTTGAAAAAGAAAGGTTGCTCGTAGAGTATCGTTGACTTTATTATTGTTGGGAACCAAGTCGTCATCAAAATCTGAGCTAATGGTGTTCGTGAAAACGATAGAATCTGGAGCTGGAGCCATGGGAGGTACGGCTGGTGTTTCGGTGAATGTGAGTGTCTTGATTTCTTTTGAAAGAAAAACTTCACTCACGTACTGAAAACTGAAGATTTCACCTGTATTTTCAATTGCAAGTTCATAGTCCAGTGTCAGGGGGTGAGGATCTTTATCCAGATTACTTGCGGTAACGCTTTGAAAGTTCAAATAGAGACTTGGATCATTAAAAAAATGCTCAGCAGGCATTTCGCGATAGGGGTGTACGAACGACTGCAATTGTCCGGTAAATGCTCGATCGAAGTAGGTGAGGTCTGTGGCCGTTCGTCCGGTGTTCATGTACACATAGTCAATGTGCCAGGTATCGAATTTGCCCTGCTGCGAGCCGAAGGTTTCAAACTTGAAGCGGAAATCTTCGTGTCGGTAACTCGATTCTATTTTGAGAATCTCCTGGCTAAAATTTTCAAAATCAGTTACTTCCGTGGCGTTTTTTTTCCAGGCTGTGACCCAGACACTGTCCTGATTTAGCAATTGCAAGCGAAGAGAGTCTCCTTCCTGCTCCGGCAATTCTCCATTGCCACCAGCCTCCCAGAAGAACGATAAATAAATGGATTCATCGCCCGTCATGGCACTCAGGTCGATGGCTTTCGAAATGAGCTGATCGGTACGTCCTGAGAAGGTCTCTGTTTCACTGTAAAAATTGCCCAGCGAATCCACGCCATCTAGCGTAGCTGCTTTGTAGGTGGGAGGATTTAGAGGTAGTCCTTCTGTAACCTCGACAGATTTGCTAAACTCCCACTGATTGCCCGGTACATTGGTACTCGTTGAAAAGTCATCCCAAAAGGGAAGTGTCGTGAAAGCAGAGGTTCTTTGCCTGTGATTTGTTTGCTCACCTGAATTTTTAGCAATGGGTTTGACCTCAATCTGTGCCAAAGCGATTGTTGTCCAAGCTATAAAAACTAAAAACCAGATTTGTTTCATTTATTGACCCATCATTTGGGCATTCTCCTGAGCAAGTGAGTCAGGGTGATATATCCAAAGATCCACTGCGTCACCGATTCTGACAGTTCTTCCGGCTCTTGGGAGTTGCCTGACCACATACCCTAAGGAAACGGTCACGGTATCAATTTTAGTGTTGC